>CAVPPJ010000020.1:0-409018 GCA_963707065.1 uncultured Actinomycetes bacterium | reverse complement strand
TAACGTTCCCGGCGCCGGGGTAATGGCTGGAGCCGGGAACATACTCAAAGATAACTGCATGACTCAGAACGGCCAGTACGGGTTTCAGTCTACTGACGTAAATGGCTTCGGGGCGGATTCGCTTACTCGTGGCCCGTATAACGTCGCTATCAGGGGAAACGAGATTAGTTACAACGACACCTGTGACTTGTCCGGGCGGCTAAACAACTCAGTTATCGGCTGGTCGCACCATGATCCGGTGCCTTCGAAGTACCGGAACTCAAATTGCGGCAAGGTCGTCGGTGATGGCAATCAGGGTGGCTTCAAGCTCTGGGAGACAAACGGCGTGACGATCGCTGGCAACTACATTCATACAGTCTGGCGCCCGGCCTGCTGGTTGTACATAAATACGGACCGACCTGGCAACACCATTACGGCCAATGAAGGCGAAGCAATCATCGAGGAGATATCATACAATTTTTCTATCACTGGCAACTACATTGCGGACAATGATTGGGCTGACGGGCTGAATAATCCGGGGTTTCCGCAAGCGGCTATATACATCAGTGAAAGCGGCAGCGACACGACATTCGGCGGGATTCCGGCCTGCGCAGAGCCATCATGCTCCGGCCAGGGCTGGTATCCGCACTGTTCTGTCATTAGCCGTAATACCTTGGTCAATAATGGCGGCAGTATTTTTCTCTGGCAGAACTCGAATCGCTATTGTTCATCCGGTATCGATGGCGTTTGCACGCTCGTGAAGGGTGGGTCCTCGGGACCATTCACGCTCTGTCGTGTCACGCCAATCTTCGATCGGCATCGGTTAACGCGACTACCCACGTTGGGAACAGGACTAACTCGCCGATGGAGGATTGGTGGGATGGCTGCATGTGGCGGAGCGAGAATGTGCGTATTACTGCCAATACTATAGATTTTAATCCGGCAGCTATTAAGGACTGCAACTCGTCCGCATGGCCAGATTGTGGCGCCAGCGGTATGTTTAGCGAATATGGGTCTCCTCCCAACAATGAGCCGGGCTGGGTTGTCGCTACTGAGCTAACATTTTTTCAGGATAATGCCTGTCCTGATAATACCTATAACGGGCCGTCGACGTTCTATGCGTGGAACCAGGGGAACAATGACAACCCGGTGAGTTGGGCGCACTACTGGAAGTGTCTCCAACGGTGACAAATGCGGTTCGCTGGGCGAGCAACAGAGCGGATCCTGCACCGGACCGTTTGGCCAAGACACTGGCAGTACGTTCGACGCCAGTCGTTAGCCGACCCGGGAGTCCGTCATCGGCTGCCTGCAGCAGGTGCGGAGACTGGAGGAGAAAGGGGCATTGCTGAGGTCAGCCCCAGATGTCGCGCACGACGTTGAGCATGACACGCGAGCCGAGGCGGTCCAGCTTCACCGGCAGCTCCTGCATGTCCGGCCAGGCTCTCCGCGCACGGCGCGCTGCCGCTCCATCGGGCAGATGACGAGCAGGAAGCCGCCTCCGCCTGCGCCGGTCAGCTTGACGCCCGATGCCCCGGCGTCCAGCGCCCGGCTGACCGCCAGATCGATCTGGTCGTTCGACACGCCCGAGGCCAGCTTCCGCTTGGCCTCCCAGCTCTCGCGTACCGCCGGGCCGATGGCGTCGACGTCACCGTTGCGGAGCCGCTCGACGGCAAACCCGGCAAGATCGCGCAGGAGATCGAGTTGGGGCCGAGTCGCCGCGATGTTCGCGCTCTGCTCGGCCAGGATCGAGTCCGCGCTCCGGGTGATGCCGGTATAGAACAGCATGATCTGCTCCTGCAGAGCCCGGCGCTCGGCGGCCGGCAGGCTCAGCTCCTCTGCCACGACCTCCTCGCCGGGCCCGAAGCGGAGGTCGCGGATGCCGCCGAGCGCAGCGATGTACTGGTCCTGCTTGCCGATGGGCTTACCGCAGCGTTCGATCTCGATCGTGCAGGCGCGCTCGGCCAGCTCCGCGGCCGACACCTGCCGGCCCTGGTACGCGAACAGTGCGTGCAGCAAGCCGACCGTAACCGCCGACGAGGACCCGAGCCCGGAGCCCGCGGACGGGATGTCCGCCAGCGTCGTGATCTCGACGCCACTCGCCACGCCGGTCATCAGCATGGCCTCCCGGACGAGCTCGTGCTCGAGGTCCTCGACGCGCGTGACGATCTCCTTCCTGGAATAGTTGACGTAAATGTCGTCGTCGAAGCGCTGCTTCACGATCACGTAGATGTACTTGTCGATGCGCGCAGTTGAGGACGCGTCCGCCGTGCTCGCGGTAATAGCCGGGCAGGTCGGTGCCGCCGCCAAGCAGCCCGATGCGCAGGGGAGTTTGAGTAATGATCATCGCGAGGCCCGTGCGGGCCACTCCTCCCTGCGCTCGCCGGTACGCCTCGGCCGTGCCGATGTCGCGGAAGTAGCCCTCCACCGGCACGGCCCAGGCCCGGCCCACTAGCCGTGGCAGCAGGTCGATAGCCAATGTCCACCGGGCGGCATCGCCGCCGATCTCAGCGAGTACGCTCGGGGCGGAACGCGTACATGCCGGCGTTCGTCGAGGTCGGAGACCGGGCTCGCTGGCTTCTCCTCGAAGCCGATGACGCAGCCGTCAGCGCCGAGCCCCAGGACTCCGCCAGCCGAGGGGTGCTCGGAGTGGAATGCCGTCAGCGTCGCGATAGCACCGCCGCTCCCGATGGGCGTCGACCAGGACCGCAGATCGAACTCCGTAAGGTTGTCGGCATTGCAGGCGAGGAACATCTCCTCGCCGTCGACCCAGTGCCGGTTGGCGGCCAGCGTCCCGGCGCTGCCGAGCAGTTCCGGCTCGAAGAACGTGCGGACGTCGGGCGGCGCGGCCCGCGCGGCCACATGGCGGCGCACGACGTCGGGCAGGTGGTGGAGGTTGACCAGGACCTCGTCGACGCCCGCCCGGTCAAAGCTTATCGAGCCAGATGTCGAGCAGCGGCCGGCCGTCGATCGGCCACATGCATTTCGGGGTGGTGGTCGGTGATCGGCCGCAGGCGGCTGCCGAGCCCCGCGGCGAGCAGGAACGCCTTCACGCCCCGGCCCTCCGGACGACCCCGAGCGCGCGCATCCGGGCGTTGGCCTCGGCCAGCACGTCCGTCCAGGCCGTCCATCCCCTTGAGCCACGCGGCATACGCCGCGACCGAGTCGGCCGGCGTGTGCCGCGGCTCCCAGCCCAGCGCCGCGCAGCGCGCTGATGTCCGAGAGGATGTGGCGCGTGTCGCCGAAGCGGTATTCGCCGGTTACCATGCCCGGCTGGTCGGAGCCGTACTGCCGCATGACGATGTCGGCGAACTCGCTGGTGGTGACCGGCCTTCCCGCCGCCGACGTTGAAGACCCGCCCGGCGGCGCGCTCATCCTCAAGACGAGCACGTTGGCGTCCACCACATCATCGATGTTGACGTAGTCACGGATCGCCTGCGCCGTCCTCGTACAGGGTCGGCGGCGAGCCCAGCAGGTAGCTCAGGCAGAAGATGCGGCACGCGCCCGAATATGCGTTGTACACCGACTGCCGCGGGCCCTGAACGATGCTGTAGCGGAGCGCGACGGTCGGGATGCCGTACCGGCGGCCGAGGTTGATGGCGACCATCTCCTCGGCGAGCTTCGACATGCCGTACGCGTTCTGCGGGTTGGAGACCCGCTCGGGCGTCGGCTGCATTTCGAGCGGGCCGCCGCATTACCGGGCACGGGATGTCCCACCGACCCGCCGCGAGGCCTCTCCGGGCGCATTCCCGGCAGCTGCTCGCCGTCGGCCGGGCACCGATAGAGCCCCTCGCCCATCGCGGCCTGCGACGACGCCACGACGACGCGGGCGAGGTCGAGGCGCTCGGCCACGATGATCTCGTAGATCAGCGCCGTCGAGACCACGTTCACGTCGGAGAATCGCGAGAAATCGGGCAGATAGTCCTGGTAGGCGGCGAAGTGGTAGACGGCGTCGACGCGGCGGAGCAGGTTCGCCAGGAGATCCCGGTTGCGGACGTCGCCCTCGTAGAAGTCGACCTCGGGCGGCAGGTACGCGGGCTGCCGTCCCGGTGCACTGGCGGGGTCAGCGCGTCGAGCACGACGACGTCGTGCCCGAGGGCCAGCAGCCGATCGCAGGTGTGCGATCCGATGAATCCCGCGCCACCGGTGACGAGGATCCTCATGCTCGATGCCTCCTGCGCCGCTGCTCGGCAGCCTCGCGGTACACGTCCAGGGTCGACGCGGCCGTCGCCGCCCACGTGAACTGGCTGGCCCGCCGGAGCCCCGCGTCGCGCAGCCGATCCCGGCCTGCCCGACCGCCTCGACGATGGCCCGGGCGATGGACGCCGGGTCCTTCGGGTCGGACAGGACCGCCGCTCCGCCCGCGGTCTCCGGCATGGCGCTGGTGTCCGAGGTCACCACCGGGCAGCCGCAGGCCATGGCCTCGAGGATCGGGAGCCCGAAGGTCTCGTTCAGCGACGGATAGACGAACACGTCGGCCGCCTGGTAGAAGCGGACGGTCTCCTCCAGCGGGACCCCGCCGACGAAGACCACGTCGCCGGCGATCCCGAGCTCGCCGGCGAGGGCAGTGCAGCTGCAGCGACGTACTTCTCGTCCCGTCCCGGGCCGACGATGACCAGCTGGCGGTCCCGGCAGCTCAGCGCGGGCCAGCGCCCACGCCCGCAGCAGCCCGTCGCAGTTCTTGTACGGCCACAGCGACGAGACGAACAGCACGAACGGCTTAGTGACGCCGTAGGACCTGCGACCTGCGCGCGGGCCGCGCTCGGCATCGCCCGGCCGGAAGAGGTCGTGGTCGACCGCCTCGTAGATCAGCCTGAGCTTGCGCGCATCGACGTTCAGGTACTGCTCGATCTCCGAGCGCAGGCTCTCGGAGTTGATGATGATCGCCTCCGCGGCCCGCACAGAGCGCGGATAGTTCATCCGGCGGTACAGCACGGGGCAGCGGCGCGATCGCCTCGGGTGCGGTGAAGGCATGCATCGTCTTCATGTGGATGACGAGCGACCAGGAGATGTTCACCAGCGGCGCCATCAGCGTATTGAAGACGTCGATGCGGCTGAGCGGCAGTCGCAGCGGCGAGTAGAGGTGCTCGCGAGAGCGTGCGGAGCTTGCGCCGCTCGTTCGACCACGGGTAGGTGATGTAGAAGACGTTCGGGCCGTAGCCCTGGTGCAGATGTCGTGATTTCGGGCTCACCAGCAGGTGCAGTTCCTCGCCAGATTCGAGCCGCTTCGCCATCTCGGGAATCACCCGGGTCCAGAACCAGTGCGCGCCTGACGGGTTGTCGGGGTCGTCTGTCAGGAGGTTGATCGCGACGCGCATGCGCTACCTGCCGGATTCGTTCCACAAGCATCGGGTGCGCTGCTTCGCGCCAATCCCTGAGCTTTGAGCGGCTGTCATGACTCAGAACACGGTTGACGAGATCGCGTCCGCGGTCATTCGCGACTGCCGGATGTACTGGGCCAGGGCATGCATGATGGCCTGGTGCAGATCCTCGATGATGCCATAGTTCGTGCAGTCGACATGAATGGCGACCTCGGCCACCTCCTGGCATCGCCGCCGCTGAAGCCGGTAAGGGCGATCGTGCGGAGTCCGTTATCGCGGGCCCACGTGAGCGCGCGCACGATGTTGGGCGAGCGACCTGATGACGAGACGGCAATGAGGACGTCACCGGGCCCGGATTGCGACTGCAGCTGGTACGCGAAGACGTCTTCGTACCCTAGGTCGTTGGCGATCGCCGTGAGCAGCTCGATATTGGCGGTCAGGCTCACGACGCGCGGAGCCAGGTCGGTCGCCGTCCGGACGCCTTTCACGTGGTCGCATTGCATGTGGTTCGCGATCGACGCCGAGCCGCCGTTGCCGCAGGAGAATACCCCTGCACCGCGCGTGTAGGCATCGAGCAGAATCGCCGCCGCGCGATCAAGCGCGGCGGGTTCGATCGAACGCGCGGCCCGGGCAGTCTCTGCCGCATAGGCGTCGAAATACGACGCGGCGCTTGAATACGGCGCGGCCGGGAATTTCGTCAGACGTGCCGGCGATCGTTGGCGCGAGAACCTGAAGATCCTGGACTGTACTCATATCGGCGATGCGCTCCAGGATGAAGGGGGCGGCAGCAGCGAGGCCCGGGAATGACCAGACCCCCGGGCGCTCACAGTCTTCGGGCCCCAGGTAGATCGCCGACGCTCCGACCGCCTCAGCGAGGCCGATATCCTCCGGCCGGTCGCCCACGACCCACGACGCGGTCAGGTCAAGGTTGAGCGCGGCTGCCGCGGCCTATCGCCATGCCCGGCCTCGGCTTGCGGTCCTCGCTCGTGCGGGCGAAGGCCTCGACGACCCCTGCGGGGTGATACGGGCAGAACAGAAACAGGTCGATGTGCGCCCCGTACTCGCGCCAGCCGCTCGGCGATGTACTGGTGCACCCGAGCGACGTCGTCGATCCCGTACAGGCCCCGCGCGACCCCGGCCTGGTTTGTCACGACCGCGACTGGGATGTTGGCCCGGTTGAACGTGGCGATCGCCTCGGGCGACCCCTCGATGAACTCGACGCGGTCGACCGAGCCGACGTATCCGTGGTCAACGATGATCGTGCCGTCGCGATCGAGCAGGATTCCGGGTCGCGGACGCGAGTTCTGTGCACCGATCCCGCGCTGGCCACCGGTCAGCGCGTTCATGTGAACATCGGCCGTGCCTGCTCCCGTCCTGCTACCGGCATAGCCGGGATCTGCCAATGCCCCCTTCATCGCCCACCTCACTTGGCTCACTTGCGTAGGAGACCGCGGCCCGTGTGCATATGAACGCCGAGCGGGTGGCAGTGATACGACGAACGCCTGCTCAGATGTAAACCAGGCAGGAATGAACGCCAGGACCGACGTAGAGCGATGAGTAGACTGCAAAATGTCACCAGCAAGATCATTTCCCGGCGTTCGAAGACCCCGCCCCAAGGGCGCAAACGTTAACCCCGGCGGGCCGCATCCGCGCCCCGGTCCAAGGCCGAGGTAACAGACTGATCGGAGTCGAGCGGTTCCAGATGCGCCCACATATGCCAGCCCATGAGAGCTTCGCCAGGTAGTCGGTGTATCGGGAAGGGCGGCGCATGCATGAAGCGCTTGTAGGTGCGCGTGACCCGGAAGGACGGAAAGTCTCGCTCGATCCGTCTGCGGTCGTACACCAATGCGTACGGGTTGGCCGGGCCGTCGGTGTTGTGATGGACGAACTCGCCTAGACGCAGGTAGTTGAACAGCCCCATCCTCTTGGCGTTGTCGACATGGCCGGCCAACGTTCCTTGCGTGGGTCGGACTTCAGGATCCCGGCCCGGGCGAGCGGGAAGGCCGCGAGCAGAACGGCGCGGCGTATCAAGCCTATGGACACTAGGTAGTTCAACGACCATCGAGCGTACATCATGATGACCAGTTCCCCGCCGGGGCGGAGAACTCTGTGGATCTCGCTCTGTGCCCGCTTGATGTCGGGCACATGATGCAGGACGCCATGGCTGAACACCATGTCAAAGGTGTCATCCGCGAAAGGCAACTCGAGAACGCTGCCCTGCCGCAGTTCCTCGTTGGGTAGCTCCCTCAGCGCCAACCGGGTCCGGACTCTCTCGACGGACTCGGCGGTCAGTCCACTCCGGACCAGTGGGCGCCCTGGCGTATCAGGCGCTCCGACTCAGACCCCTCGCCCAATCCGATCTCGAGCACGCGCTTGCCGACCACGTTTAGGGCATCGATGCACGCTGGCAGATGGCGCTCGTTCTGGTAGCGAAAGTGGTCGTAGTCCGTGAAGAACTTTTCATAGTCGCTTTGTAGCGCTCATGAAGTCCACCGACCTGGGCATCTCCGCACGCGTGGTCCTGCCAGAAACTCTGGACAGTTTGCTCGTCCATCAAGATGCGCTCCTCCCCACTCGACCAGTACCTCTTGCGCCATAGGCCGACCGGAAGCCGGCTTCAGACGGATTCCGTCGTGTGCTCTGCCTGCCGTCGCGCTGAACACGAGCATCGCATCGGGCGGGCGGCGCCCCGAACAGCTCGGTGACGGTCTGCTCGTCGAATGCGCTGCCGTCCGCGACGTTATGGAAATCCCGTATCGCCGTTCCCGTGCAATGGACGTCCACTAGCGGCGCGCCCGCGGCCCGCCATCAGGTCGCGGGCATCGACGGTGCGGAAATCGACGCTGTAGCGGGCCCGTCCGGACGTATTCGGGATCGAGGTATGCAGCTGGGCGCCGGAGAAGAGCAGCACCGCTCCGGGGGGAGGGAGCACCACCAGGTCGTGCGCGGCCTTGTGGTCGAGTGCCCCCGGGCGGGCCTGTTGCTCCTTGGTCACCGAGGCCGCAGTGGTCAGTCGCCTGGCATTGTTCTCGTAGTAGTCGAAGCTGCCCGAGCTATTCGGTACCTGCCGGTCGAAGCTTGGCAGGTCGAAGCTCATGGAATTGTCCTCGCGGGCGGCGAAGATCGGAAGCCACCAGTTGAGCTGCTGGGCGGGCGCGCTGTACCAGACATCGCGATGCCACGGGAAGGCAAAGGCCACGCCTGTCGTGAGGTGCCCGACCGGAAAGGAGGTGCGCGGCTTCGGCAAATCGTAGTGCGTATATTCGGCTGGCAGGCCGGCTTCGGTGATGATGCCGCGGACCAGCTTCTTTGAGAGGTCGGAGTGAATGAAGCTAGGCTTCCAGGAGCCCAGCATCTTGGCCATCTCCGCCGGGTCAAAATGCTCGTGCGCATGCTCCGGATCATACGGCCTGAAGAGCTCGGTGAGCTGATCCCTGGTGTACTCCACGAAATCGGCAACTGCCCCGAGACGGGTCAGTACCACCAGGTTTCCGTCATAAAGAGTCTGCCGCAGTGCGTCGGCAGGCATAGCTGGATCGACGAATACGGTCATGTTGCTTTCTCACTTCCGAGGTTGTGCCAGGTTCCCTGACTGGCAGCGGGCAGAATTACCGATTTTGCGCACGTGAACGCCTCGGCGTAGGGCGCCCGGCATTCCATGCCGCGCAGCCGGGCCAGGCCCAGGAAGACCTCGTCGTCCCACCAGTCGCGGCCGTGCTGGGACGGGTAGCACTTGTGCAGCAGCTCTATCTTCCTCCGCGCCGTCTCGGCCGACAGCGGAAAGTACATCGACGGACGGCCGAGATCACCGTCCCATTTCGGGATCTCGTACGCGAGGTAAAGCTGGTCGCGGAATACCGTCGGCACGATCTCGCCGATGGTCCGGTGATCCTGATGCATGTCGTCGGCCGAGGGCGCGACGATGAGATCCGGCGACACGGACTGAGCTACTTGCTCAAGTGCTTCCTTCACCTCACCCCAGGCCGCTGGAAACCTGCCCTCGGGCAGATCGCGCAGCTCGATGGTCAGATCCGCGCCCGGCAGGAAGGCGGCCGCGGCCGCGCGCGCCTCCAGCTGACGCTCCGCGCTGCCGGTCAGCACCAGGTAGTGCGCCCGCAGCCCCGGTCGGCTCGTGGCGAGGCTGAGCAATGTCCCGCCGGCCCCGATCTCGATGTCATCAGGATGCGCGCCGATGGCGAGCACCGAGAGGGGCGCGCCAGCGGGGTCCTGCAGAAGCAACGGCAGCATCACTGATCCCGTGGCGCTGACACGGGCGACGGCGGGGTCTGGCCAGACCGTTCTGCGTTCCAGATCATCCAGGGGCAGTGTCCCCGGTGATACATCTCGTCCAGCTGGGCGCGTTCCTTCACTGTGTCGGCCGGTGACCAGTATCCCTTGTAGGGATAGGCGACGACGCGTCCCTCCGGCACGAGCCGCCGCATGATGGCGTCCTCGACAAGGTCTTCGCCTTCGTTGAGATAATCGAAGATCTCCGGCCGGAGCAGGAAGTAGCCGCCGTTCTCCCATTGCCGCAGATCCCGCATCGGCGTCACCTGGGTGATGATCCCGTTATCGGCGATGTCGACAACATGGTGCGAGGACTGGGGCGGCACTGCGAGCAGGCTGGCCACCGCGCCGCTGGCCTCGAACCGCTCGATCATGTCCGGCAACTGGGCGTTCGTGAGGACGTCGGCGTAGTTGGCCATGAACATCGCCTCGCCATCGACGAAGCGGCGGACTCTGCGCAGCCGCTCACCGATCGGGGAGTTCAGGCCGGTATCGACGAACGTGATCCGCCAGTCGGAGATGTCGGTGCTGAACAGCTTCACCTCGCGGGCGCCGTTCTCCAGCACGAAGTCGTTCGACCCAGTCTCGTCGTAGTTCAGGAAGAAATCCTTGACCGCCGAGGCGCCGTAACCAAGGCAGAGCACGAAATCGGTGTGCCCGAAATGGGCGTAGTAGCGCATCACATGCCAGAGCAACGGCCGGTGCCCGACCATCGCCATCGGCTTGGGGCCGCTGGTGACGCCATCGCGCATCCGCATCCCGAGGCCACCGCAGAACAGCACGACCTTCACGACTGACACCTCAATTCAGCTCACCTCAAGGGCGGGGATCGGGAAAACCAGCCGGCCGCCCCACGACCGGACGTACTCGAGCTGCCGGCTGATCTCCTCCTTGAGGTTCCAGGGCAGCACGAGTACGTAGTCAGGCTTGGTTTCGGCCAGGCGCTCGGGCGCGTAGATCGGGATATGCGTGCCGGGCAGGAACTTGCCCTGCTTCACCGGGCTCCGGTCGACGGTGTACGCCAGCAGATCCGCTCGTATGCCGCAGTGGTTCAGCAGGGTGTTCCCCTTGCCCGGGGCTCCGTAGCCGGCCACCGACCGGCCTTCTCTCACCGCGGTGAGCAGGAATCCGAGCAGGTCGCTCTTGATCTTCAGCACCTCGCCGGCGAAGCCCTCGTGCCCGGCCACGGTGTGCAGCCCGGCGGACTCTTCCTCGTCGAGCACTGCCTTGACCCGCGCGGTCGGCTCGCCGGCGCTCTCCTCGGGCTGGGCGTATACCCGGAGTGAGCCGCCATGCGTGCTGAGCTCGTCCACGTCAACCACCCGCAACCCGGCCGTGGCCAGGGCGTGCGAGGAAGTCAGCAGCGATAGGTAAGAGAAATGCTCGTGGTAGATCGTGTCGTATTGCCGCCGCTCGATCAGGCGAAGAAGGTGCGGGAATTCCAGTGTCACCAAGCCCGAATCCTTGACCAGCGCGCGCAGGCCAGCGGCGAAGCCGCGGATGTCAGGCACATGAGCGAAAACGTTGTTCGCGGCGACCAGGTCTGCCCGCCCGTGCCGGTCGCGCGATCTGCTGGCCAGTCTCCGGTCCGAGGAACTCGACTTCGGTGGGGATGCCGCGGGACCGGGCAGCCTCGGCCACGTTGGCGGCGGGCTCAACGCCAAGCACCGGGATACCCCCGGCCGCGAAGTGCTGCAGCAAGTAGCCGTCGTTGCTGGCCACCTCAATGACCTGGCTGCCAGCGGTGAGGCCGAGCCGGCCGGTCATCGCCTCCGCGTACCGCTTCGCGTGCGCTACCCAGGAGTCGGAGTACGAGGAGAAGTACGCGTAGTCGGAAAAAATGTGCTCACCCGACACATAGGCGGGGAGCTGGACCAGCAGGCAGGAGCCGCACAGCCGGACATGCAGCGGATAAAAGACCTCGGCCTCGTCAAGCTGCTCCGCGGCGACGTAGCTCTCGCACAGCGGAGACATTCCCAGATCGACGAACGTGTGCGTCAGGCTGCTGCCGCACAGACGGCACGGGTGCGACAAGGACGTGACCCCCTAGGCTGACTCGCCAGAACCATGAGCTGATGAGAATATGAGCGCCGGCTGAGGGCCGGTGATACAACGAGCAGAAGGAGATTGCCGTGGATGAGCCTGCCTGCCGGGCATGCCGTGGTCGGGCCGGCGATCTGGTGCTTGACCTGGGCGAGCAGCCGGCCTGCGACTACTTCCCGCGGTCCGACGACCCTGGCCCCGATCCCGAGTACCCGCTGCAGATGTGGCTGTGCGCCGCATGCGGCCTGGCTCAGCTGGTTGCCGACCCGACAGTGCCCGAGGAGCCGAGGGGCGCCGAGCCGGCCGCGCTCGTCGAGCAGGCGGCCGATGCGGTGCGGCGGGTTGCCGCATCAGGGCTGCTGCCGTCCGGCGGCGGGTGGCCGAGTACGGCAGCCCGCACGGCGGCTCCTGGCTTGGGCTGCTCGCCGGCCGCGGCCTCGCGCCGGTAGGCGACGGCGAGCCAGCCGACGTGGTGCTCGACTGTTTCGGCCTGATGCACGCCCCGGACCAGTCGGCGGCCCTCGCCGAGCGGGCGGCCAGGGTGGCGGCCGGCGGCGTGCTGCTGTTGCAGTACCACTCGCTGGACACGATCGTCCGCTGCGGACAGTGGAACGCGCTCCGGCACGGGCATTATGCCTACTACTCGACCACCGCCCTGGCTGCCATGCTGGCCACGACCGGCTTCAGCCCGCGGACGGCGTGGCATTTCGAGCTCTACGGCGGCACTGTGCTGCTGGCCGCCGGCCGGGACTCTGACCCGTCAGCCCTGCGGGATCGCCTGCCAGCCACGCTGGACGGCGCGGTGCGGTCGCTGCTCGCGCAAGATGCGCGGGTCGGTGTCCGCGACCCCGCCGTGCTCCGCGGTCTGGAGCGCAGCGCGCACGCGCGTGCCAGCGGACTCCGCGACTGGCTCATCGCTCAGCGGTCCGCCGGGATCACCGTGCTCGGCTACGGCGCCGCATCGCGAGCAGTGGCCTTGCTGCGCCGGGCGGGCGTGGATCGCACGCTGTTGCCGGCGGTTGCCGACGCCTCGCCAGCCAAGCAGGGCCTGCGGATGCCGGGGACGGACGTCCCTGTTGTCAGCCCGGCACAGCTCGCCGAACGCCGCCCGGCCGCCGTAGTGCTGTTCCTGCCGGACCTGCTGACCGAGGTCCGCGCTGCGTTTCCCGAGGTCGAGGCGGCTGGCGGCCGATGGGTCGACGCGGATACGCTCGGCGACTCTGCCAATGGCATCCCAGCCACCGGCAGCTCAGGCAACGGCAGCTTCGGAGGCCTGCAGCAGCACGCGTAGCCTCGCCAGGCACCGCGCGCGGGTGGGGCCGATGCTGCCGATCGGAAGCCCGAGTTCGTCGGATATCTCGGCGTAAGATACCGGCGGATCAGACATCAGCATCTGAAGCAGCCGCTGCCACCGCCAGGGCAGCCGGGACAGGGCCTCGCGAACGGCCTGGGCGCGCTCCTCGGCGAGCAGCCGCTCGTCGATCGCCGGCTCCAACGGCACGTCGTCCTTCAGCGTGACATCGTCCTCCACGAGCACGATCCTCTTTCGCGCCGCCAGGCTGCGCAGGCACTCATTTCGCGCGGTGGTCGCCAGCCAGGATCCGACCCGCGCCGGGTGTTCGAGGCGGTTGATGTGCTCAAGCAAGCGCAGCCACGTGATCTGCGCGACGTCGTTGGCGTCACTCTCCACCAACTTGAAGTCGCGCGTCATCGCCCAGATGAGCCGCTCGTACTGCTCCACTAGCCGTTCCCACGCCCACCGGTTGCCTTCAGCGGCGCGCCGCACCAGCCGGGCGATGTCCGAGGCACCGGCGTCACGCTCCGATATCGTAGCGGCCGCGTAGCCCGAGCCCGCCGCTTCCGCTCGGCGCTGGTAGCCGCTCACCCGGGCAGCCTGGCGCCCGGCGGCATGCAATGCGGGGTGGCCGTCCGCACGGTACCCGACATCAGCGACAAGGCTAGTCACGCTACAGTCCCCCAAAGATTTCCAACGCGCCGTGTCGGCTGATCCAAAGCGCCCGCGGCAGCCCCCTATGGAGCGCGAACCAGCGCCTATATCTATAAGCAGGACGCCCAACTCGGCCAACTGGTTCACGCGGCCCCAGGGGAAGAAAATGTCACAAGCGGCGGATTTAACCCTCTGGCCGAACTGGCACCGGTCCGGGCCATCGCCGGGCCACGCCGCTGAGCAGCGCCGAAATCGACACCAGGGCCTGCTGCAGCGCTGATGCCCGCGGTGCGGGTGACTTCGGTGACTTGCGGATTCGTCCTGCACTGCCCAAGATCGTGGCGTGGACCCGAACCGATACGACCTCGCCGTCGTGGGCGCGGGGATCGTCGGGCTCGCGGTGGCACGTGAGGTGATGCACCGTCACCCTGACGCGAGGCTGATCGTCATCGATAAGCAGGCCACCGTGGCGTATCACCAGACTGGCCACAACTCTGGCGTGATTCATAGCGGCGTGTACTACAAGCCAGGCTCGCTCAAGGCCCGGCTGTGTGTTGAGGGTGCTCGGCTCATGTATGAGTACTGTGCCGCGAACGCGATCCCGTACGAGCGCTGCGGGAAGCTGATCGTCGCTTTGCGGGACGATGAGCTGCCACGACTCGCGGAACTTGAGGCGCGCGGCCACGCCAACGGTGTCCCAGGGCTGCGCCGGGTAGCGGCCGGCGAGATTACCGATATCGAGCCTCAGTGCCGAGGACGCGCCGCCCTGCACTCGCCGGCCACCGGAATTGTCGACTTCGGCGCGGTGGCCCGCGCGATGGAGCAAGAGCTGCGCGGCAAGGGCGTAACCTTCGCGCTCGGCTGCCCGATCAGCGCAGTGCGCCGCGAGCACGGGCAGAGCGTCATCGCGCACACCGAGGGCACGTACCGCGCGGCCTGGTCCATCGTGTGCGCGGGGCTGTGGTCGGATCGCCTGGCCGTCTCCGCCGGAGCTCCTAAGAATCCGCGCATTGTGCCCTTCCGGGGCGCCTATCTTCGCCTGGCGGCCGGCCAGCCGCCCGTGGTGCGCGGCATGGTCTATCCGGTTCCCGACCCGGAGCTGCCGTTCCTGGGGGTCCATGTGACCAGGCACATCGACGGGCACGTCATGCTGGGGCCGACCGCCATGCTGGTGGGAGCTCGCGATGCATATAACCCCTGGTCGCTGCGGCCGCAGGACATGGCCAGCACGCTGAGCTGGCCTGGCACCTGGATCGTCGCCAAGAATTTCTGGCGCACCGGGATCAGCGAGCTGAGAATGGCATCCAGCCGCAAGGCATTCGTCCGGGCCTGCTCGCAGTACGTGCCGGTCATCGAGTCGATGAAAATTGACCCCCGCGCGACAAGCGGCGTCCGGGCACAGGCGGTAGGCCGCGACGGGCAACTGCTCGATGACTTCGCGATCTCGCAGACGCCCGGCGCAACGCACGTCAGGAATGCCCCTTCGCCGGCAGCCACCTCATCACTGGCGCTCGCCAGGGAACTCGTCGACCGCTACGAGGCGGCTGCGACCTGAAGTTCGAGGCTGCCGGAACGTCGAGAGTATGCGGCCGCGGCTTTTCCTCGGGATCAGGACGCGTAGGCTGGGCAGCCGGGTGCGGGCCCCGCGCTCGCTGCAAGCATCCGACAGGAGCGCCATGGACGGCCTGCGTCTACGGCCCGGCCGCCCCCTGCTGGCTGCCTCCGCCCGTCCCTGGGCTGGCGCGCTGCTGGCCTGCTGCGCGATCCTCGTGGCCCTGCTCGGCGTGCTATTCGCACACCAGGCCAGGGCGGACTGGCTCGATCACGCCGTCGACTCGCCGATCATTACCTGGTTCGGCGGCCATCGGGGTCTCCTGCCATGGCTTGCCGCTCCGGGTTCGCTGATTCCAGCTTGTGTGCTGAGCGCAGCCATTGTGGTCACCTGCCTGCTCACCGGCCGGCTTAACGGCGCCGTGCTTGCCGCGGCAGCTCTTCCGGCGGCCGTCGGGCTGGATGATGGCCTGCTCAAGCCCCTGGTCCACCGCACCTACCTGGGCGTCCTTACCTATCCGAGCGGGCATACCACAGCCATGTTCACGCTTGCCGCGGTGGTTACGGTGCTGCTTCTCATCCCGCCGCAGCCGGCCAGGGCAGGGATGCTGCGCGTACTGATCCCGGCAGCAGCGTGCGTGCTGGGAGGCGTCGTCGCTATGGCCGTCATCGGCCTGCAATGGCACTACTTCACCGATACCGTGGCCGGCGCCGCCGTCGGTATCGGAACGGTCTGCGGGCTCGCGCTCATTCTGGACCTGCCGGCCGCCAGGCGGTGGCTTGCCCTGGCTAGCGGTCAGCGAGCCGACGCCGTTTGCATCGACCCAGGACACCGACGAGATCCCCGCCAGCATCCAGCGCGCCAGGACTAAGTCCCGGCATGGCCGTGCGCGGGCGGTACGTGCTAGCCGGCCCGCCCGCCTTAGCCGAACCTGCTCGCCAGCCGGCGGTAGGTGCCGGGCAGCGCGCCATGCAGCCAGGCAGGCAGCCGCATCCAGCGGGGCACGAAGACCAGGCTCTGCTCCCGCTCGATGGCGCGGACCAGCGCGCGTGCAACCTGCACGGCAGGCAGGGGAGCGGGCCTCTTCCTTTCGTAGGGGCGGCCGCGGCGCTCGAAGAACGGGGTGTCGATGACCCCGGGCACGATAACCGAGATTCCAATGCCCCGGCCGGCCAGTTCGGCGGCCAAGCTCTCGGCGAAGCAGCCGACTCCCGCCTTGGCCGCGGAATACACGGCCTCGCCGGGGACGCCGGTCGCGCCGGCGATGGAGGAGACGAAGACGACGTGACCGTGCCCGCGCGCGATCATGCCGGGCACGAGCAGCCTGGTCAGCTGGATCGGCGCGGTGAGGTCCACCGCGATGAGTGCGGCGGCCTGCTCCGCCGTCATCTGCTCGGTCGGCCCGGCCCAGCCGATCCCGGCGTTATTGACCAGCACGTCGATACCGCCAGGGCCAGCCGCCCGCGTGGCCGCCTCGGCCAGTGCAGCCGGGCCGTCGGCGGCCGCAAGGTCAGCAGCGAGCGCGACCCCGCCGGTTTCCCGTGCTATGGCCTGGAGGCGGCCGGGATCCCGGCCCGCGATCAGTGGCCGCGCGCCGGCTGCGGCCAGCGCACGGGCAGTCGCCGCGCCGATGCCGGACGATCCTCCGGTGACGAGCGCCACCGTGCCGCGAAGCCGCATGCCGCCCCACTCTGGCCCACCCCGGCCGGCGTAGCAAGGATCGCCGGCCCGGCATCACGACTGCCAGCCCGTGCCGGTATAAGTTGCCGGCCCGTGCCGGTATCAGTGGTTCGGATTTCGCCGGTTTCTGCCGGAGATATCGTAACCGCTGAAATTCGTCATACGGTGAATTGTTGCGAGCGTGGCGAGTGCGGCGGATGTGGCAGGCAGGCTCACGCCGAGGCCGTCAACGCGGGGACCTCGGACGGCGTCCAGGACCGGACGATGTCGCGCATCGAGAGCAGGCCGGCTACCTCCCCGTTCTCGATGACGACCAGGTGCCGGAAATTTCCCCGCACCATGGCGTGCGCGGCCTGCTCGAGCGTCCAGTCAGGCGCGGCAACCACCAGGTCATCGGTCCGGTGCCGGGCGACAATCTCAGTGTCGGGATCCTGGCCGGCGCCGACCGAGTCGAGGATGTCGCGCTCAGTCAGGATGCCGACGCCGGAGTGCTCAGGATCGATCACGACGGCTGCGCCGACCCGGCGTGCCGACATCAGCCGGCAGGCTTCGCGCAGCGTATGCGCGGGGCCTACGGTCAGGACCACCGTGGTCATACCGTCCCGTACTTTCATGATCGATCGCTCCCTTCGCGTGCCAGCATCGGACTTCCCGGCTGCGGGTCAGCCAGCCCGCCGCATGGCGGAAAGCGTCCGCGGCCCGGGCCCGAGCTTGTGAACTTGTGAATGCCGCTGCAACCAGCATCCGCGATAGTGCCGCCGAGGGCAACCCTCCGGCTCCGCCGACCATCGCGGGTCGCGGCTGCCGCGTCGCGGCTGCCCCTCGCGGATGCCCCGGCCGGCCGCCGCTCACTGCCGCCCGGCCGCCGCCTGCTACCGGCCGCCGCCTGCTACCGGCCGGCCCGGCCCCCCGGTCAGGACCTGGACGCCAGCCGGTCTAGCACCTGGCCATGCAGCAGCCCGTTGGTGCACACGGCGCTGCCGCCGTCCGGCGTCGCCTTGCCGGACAGGTCGGTAAAAATTCCTCCGGCCTCCTCGACGATCACTTGCAGCGCGGCGAGATCCCAGAGCGAGACCACGGGCTCGGCGGAAATATCCACCGCGCCTTCGGCTACCAGGACGTGCGACCAGAAATCCCCGTAGGCGCGGGTCCGCCAGACCGATCGGGCCAGGTCCAGGAATCCGTCCATCCGGCCGCCCTGCTCCCAGCTGGACACGTCGGAGTACGAAAGCGAGGCGTCCTGCAGCGCCGCGACCTCGGACACCCGGCAGCGGGTCGCCTTGGTCAGCCCCCGGCCGGTCCATGCGCCGCCGCCGCGGGCCGCCCACCAGCGGCGGCTGAGCGCGGGCGCCGAGACAACCCCGACGACGACCTCATCGCCGTCCATCAGCCCGATGAGCGTCGCCCAGACCGGCACGCCGCGGACGTAGTTCTTGGTGGCGTCGATCGGGTCGATCACCCAGCACCGCGCGCCAGAGCCGCTCCGGCCGGCCTCCTCGCCGAGCATCGCGTCCCGCGGCCGGGCCCGGCGCAGCACGTTCCGCAGCGACTCCTCGGTGGCGTGGTCGGCGTCCGTCACCGGCGTCAGGTCAGGCTTGGTCTCGACCCGGAGGTCGGCGGCACGGAACCGCCGCGCGGTGATGTCGTCCGCCGCGTCGGCAAGCACGTGCGCGAAACGCAGATCATCGTCATAGCCCGCCATGCCGCGAAACGGTACCGCCTTTCTGGCTGCCGGGCACTCGCCAGCGGCGCTACGGCTGGCGGGGTGCTTCGGCTAGCCGGCTACGGCCACTCAAGGCACGGCGGAGCAGCCATAGCCCGAGGATCAGGCAAGCCGGGGCGAGCAGGTCGCCGACGGTCAATCCATGGTCGTCGGACTGTGTCCACAATGTTGGTCCTTCGAGTGGCTTGTTGACCAAAGGCCACAGGACGGACAGCAGGATGACCCCGGCAGCCCGCGGCCAGGCCGGCCGGGCGAAAGCGGCCGCAATGCACAAGATCAGCGCGGCAAGTACGGCGCAGGCAGTCAGCACCATGCCAGTCGACCACATCCAGCGACCGAATCGACCGCGGGCGGCGACGGCGCCGTCTCGAGTGGCACCGCTGGCTGCGGCTGGCGAGGCCGCCCGGAGGCGTATGCGTGGTGACGCATCACCGGTAGGCGGCGATGCCAAGCTTGACCGCCACGGCCAGGCCCGCCACGCCGACGATCGTGCGTAGCACTGGCCCCGGCAGCCTGCGCACGATGGCCGGGCCCGTCCAGCCGCCGATCAGGAAGCCTGCCGCCAGCGGCACCACGTATGCCCACTGCACCGGGCCGAACACGGCGAAGCCGACCGCGGCGACGGCGTTCGCCAGCCCGGAGATTACGTTCTTCAGCGCGTTTATCCTGGCCAGCGAGTCCGTCAGCATGGCGGCGAGCACGGCGAGCATCAGGATCCCGCCGGCCGCGCCGAAATACCCGATGTAGGCCGCGACGCCGAACATCGCAACCCGCAGCGGCCAACTGCCCTGGCCACGGGCTAGCCCGGCGGCCGGCTGCTCGCTGCCCGCCGGCGCGCTGCCCGTCAGCGCCGCCGGCCGCCTGATCACTGGCTGCAGGAGCAGCGCCAGGGACGAGCCGCCGATCAGGGCGGGCGCGACGTACTCGAACGCGCCCGGCGGCGTCAGCAGCAGCACCGCCGCGCCGGCCGCCCCGCCCAGCATCGTGACGGCGCCAAGGCGCAGCACCCGGCCGCCCTGGCCCGCCAGTTCGGGCCGGGATCCGGCAGCCGCGCCGGCGCCGGTGAACGTCAGCGCCACCGTGTTGGTCACGTTCGCGGACAGTGGTGACAGCCCGAGCGCGAGCAGCACCGGGTAGGAAACCAGCGAGGCCAGGCCGGCCACCGTGCTGACCACGCCAGCCAGCGCGCCTGCGCCGATCAGCACCAGGGCGTCGGCCGTCGTCACCAGCCAGCCCGATCGCACCGGGCCGCACAGCTGTCAGCCGGGGCCGCGCGGCCGTGAGCCCGCGCGGCGCAACTGTCGGCTCGGTTCGCGCGGCAATTAGCCCGGTCCGGCGTCATCCCTGCCTTGATCGTCATCCCCGCCCGGGTCGCTGCCGGCGCCCGGATCGCCGCCCTCCCGGCTGCGCAGCAGCCTGCGCAGCGAGTCAAGCCTGCCGCGCAGCGCGCCGCCGTCGTCCTGCTCGGCCACCCACGCGTCCAGGGCGCAGTCAGCCTGCAGGTGGTTGCAGCCGCGCGGGCACCGCTCGATGCCCTCGGCCAGGTCGGGAAACGCGCGCACGACGTTGTCCGGCGAGATATGCCCCAGCCCGAAGCCGCGCAGCCCGGGGGTGTCGATGATCCAGCCGCCGCCTGGCAGCCGGAATGCCACTGCCGACGACGAGGTATGGCGGCCGCGCCCGGTCACCGGGCTGACCGTCCCCACCGCCCGCTCGGCCGCCGGGATCAGCGCATTGACCAGGGTTGACTTGCCGACGCCGGAGTGGCCGACGAGCACGCTGACCCGGCCGGTCAGCTCGGCGCGCAGCTCGCCCGGCACCACCTCCGCGTCCGCCCCGCGGCCGGTGACCACGTGCCGCAGGCCGAGCGGCGCGTAGCCGGCCAGGATCGCATCAGGCGGCGCCAGGTCGGACTTGGTCAGGCAGAGCAGCGGATCGAGGCCCGCGTCATAGGCGGCCACCAGGAAACGGTCGATCAGCCTGGTCCGGGGCGGCGGGTCGGCCAGCGCGCAGACGATCACCAGCTGGTCGGCGTTCGCCACGATTACCCGCTCGATCGGGTCCGTGTCGTCAGGCGACCGCCGGAGGGCCGACGTGCGCGGCAGCACCTTGACGATGCGCGCGAGCGCGCCGGGCGCGCCGGAGATGTCACCGGCGAGCCGGACCATGTCCCCGACCACTACCCGGCGGTGCCCGAGCTCGCGTGCGCCCATCGCGGTGACGGCCAGATCGCCGACGAAGCAGCGGTACCTGCCGCGGTCGACGGCGGCGACGAATCCCTCCGCGGCGTCCTCATGGGCGGGCCGCCGGCGGGTCCGCGGCCGCGAGCCCTTGCCCGGCCGGACGCGCACATCGTCCTCGTCCAGGCCGGCGTAACCGATTCGCCTGCTCAGGACGCGCGCTCCAGCATCGCGGCCCAGGCGCCGGTGAATCCGGGGAACGTCTTGCCGACGGTTGCGGCGCCGCGCACCCGCAGGCCCGGCACGGCGAGCGCGAGCACGGCCGCGGCCATCACCAGCCGGTGGTCGTCGTGGCTGGCGAAGACCGTGCCGCCCGCGCGCAGCGGCCTGGGCCGGATGGCCAGGCCGTCCGGCAGCTCGGCGACGTCCCCGCCGAGGGCGCCGATCTCCCCGGCCAGCGCGGCCAGCCGGTCGCATTCCTGGGCGCGCTGGTGACCGATGCCGGTGAACACCGACGGCCCGCTGGCCAGCGCGGCCAGCGCGGTCAGCACCGGGGTGAGCTCACTGACGTCCGCCAGATCCGCCGTGATACCGCGGATCTCGCCCGTGCCGGTCACCCGCATGCCGCCGGATGTCTGCGTGCACGTGGCGCCCATCTGAGTCAGCACGTCCAGGATCTGCGCGGCCGGCTGCGAGGTCCGCCGCGGCCAGCCAGCTACCGTCACCGTGCCCGCCGTCACCAGCGCGGCGGCGAGGAACGGCCCGGCGTTGGACAGGTCCGGCTGCACCGTGATGGCCCCGGGCGCGAGCACCCCCGGGTGAACTCGCCACATATCAGGAACGGATCGGCCGCCGCCGGTCCCGCCGCGACCCCGGCTCCCCGTCTCCACCTCGGCCCCCGCGTCGCGGAGCATCTGCACGGTCATCGCCAGATGCGGCGCCGACGGCACCCTGGCCCCCTCGTGCCGCAACTCGGCGCCCTTGTCGTAGCGCGGCGCCGCGAGCAGCAGCCCGGACACGAGCTGAGAGGACGCGGAGGCATCCAGGGTGACGGTGCCGCCGCGGATGGCGCCGCGGCCGTGCACGACGAACGGCAGCGCGCCGCGGCCGCCGTCGTCGATCGTCGCGCCGAGCTCGCGCAGCCCGGCCAGCAACGGCTGGACCGGCCGCACGGACGCCCGGGGGTCACCGCGGAAGTCCACGTCGGCAGTGCACAATGCGGCGACCGGCGGGACGAACCGCAGCACGGTGCCCGCGTTGCCCACGTCCACGGTCGCACTGCCCGCCGGAATGCCCGGGTGGCCGGCGTCCGTGACGGCGTGGCCGGTGCCCGGCGTGCCGCCGTCCGCGCTGGCCGGGCCGCCGGCCCGCCCGCGGCCCGGCGTCACCAGCCAGCCGGGCACCGTTTCCCGCGGGTCAGCTTCCCGCGGGTCAGCGGCCTGGTCGCCATGCTCGGTCCCGATCACCGTGCCGAGTGCGCGCAGCGCGTCCGCCATCAGCGCGGTGTCCCGGGCGGTCAGCGGGTTCCTGATCGTGGTCGGCCCGTCCGCCAGCGCGGCGAGCACCAGCGCACGGTTGGTCATTGATTTCGAGCCAGGGAGCCGGACCAGCGCCTGCACGGGGCCGGCCGCGGCGGGTGCCTGCCAGTCAGGGCCAGCCGCGCCGCGTTGCTCAGCACCGTGGTTCATGGTGCGAGCGTACTGGCGGCAGCTTCCGCGCAGGGACTGGTGGTCCCGGCAAGGTTTGGAAACCCGCATCTTGGCTATGAATCGCGACAATCTGTGCTTCCGGTCGGGAGCTTCGACGTCTGTCAAGGTGAGGACATGTGTGGTCGGTACGCGTCTGCGCGCACGCGCATCGAACTCCTCGAGGAGTTCGAGGTCGAGCGCGACCGGGTTTCCGAGCCGCTGGAGCCCGACTACAACGTCGCGCCGACCAAGGGCGTCTATGCGGTGCTCACCCGCCGCCCCCGCGAGCGGCAGGACACCGATGAGCCGGTCCCGGACGAGGCGCCGGCCCCGGCAGAGGCGAGGGAACTGCGGGTCGTCCGCTGGGGGCTGGTCCCGTTCTGGGCCAAGGATCCGTCCATCGGCAGCCGGATGATCAACGCGCGGGCCGAGACGGTCAGCGTCAAGCCGTCCTTCCGCCGGGCGTTCGCGCGCCGCCGGTGCCTGCTGCCCGCCGACGGCTACTACGAGTGGCACCGGCCGGGTGACGACGCGAAGGCCGCGAAGCAGCCGTACTACTTCTACCCGGCGGACGGCAGCTCGCTCGCCCTTGCCGGCCTGTACGAGCTCTGGCGGAACCGGGAGTTTCCGGACGATCACCCGGACGCCTGGCTGTGGACGTCCACCATCATCACGACCAGCGCGCCGGACGAGATCGGCCGGATTCATGACCGGATGCCGATGGTGATCCGGCCGGAGTTGTGGGCGGACTGGCTCGATCCCGGCAACAGCGATACCGCTGACCTGCTCGGCCTGATGGCGCCGGCCGGCGCCAGCGGACTGATCACCCGCCCGGTGTCGACTGAGGTCAATTCGGTGCGCAACAACGGTCCCGCTCTGATTGAGCCCGCCGAGCCCGAGCCCGCTGAGCCGAAACCCGCCGGCCCGGATTCCGCGGGGCGGCCCGGGGAGCCGCCTGCCCGTTCGCCGAGATTACGGAGCGGTGCGTCCCCGGGAGTCCCGGGAAACGATCCCGACACGTTGTTCTGAGCCCACTGAACCGGGCCGGGCAGCGCGCATCCAGGAAAAGCGTGCTGCCAGCCCTGCGCGGAGAAGAGGTGAGGACCGGATGGATGCCGACGCCGCGCGCAAGCGCCTGGAAGAAATTCGCGACGAGCTTGACCATTCCATTTCGGTGCTGGAGCGATCGAGCCCGCAAGTGGAGCTCGGGGCGGAGTATCCGCAGGATCCGGCCGATGCGGGCGCCAACCTCACCGAGACGCAGCGGACGGCGGCGATGCTGGCTGCCGCGCGGCAGCAGCGCTCCGCCGTGCTCGGCGGGCTGCGTCGCATCGAGCAGGGAACCTACGGGGTGTGCGCCGATTGCGGTGCCGCGGTGCCGGCCGGGCGGCTTGAGGCCAGGCCCGACGCGGCGCGCTGCGTGGCCTGCCAGTCCAAGCGGGACCGGCTCCGGCGCTGATGCCGGTGCCGGAATGAAGCGCATCCGTGCTGCGTTGCATACCGCATGTCCCTAGCCGGATGTCAACCACGAGCCGCCTTCGCGCCGGTGGCTGCCCGCGCGCCCGCCGGGCCTGGCAAGATATCCTCCGGCTCATACGGCTGGCAGCCCAGCCGGCCGGAGACGAGAATCGCGGAGGAGGTGGGTCCGGTTCCCGAGACACTCCAGGAGCGCGGTGAGCGCTTCGAGCGTGATGTCTTGCCCTACCTGGATCAGCTGTACTCCGCGGGGATGCGGATGACGCGCAATGCGGCGGATGCCGAGGACCTGGTGCAGGAGACGTTCGCCAAGGCGTACGCCTCGTTCCACCAGTTCCAGCCGGGCACCAACCTGAAGGCATGGCTGTTCCGGATCCTGACAAATACCTTCATTAACTCCTATCGCAAGAAGCAGCGCGAGCCGCAGCGTGCAGGCACCGAGGAGGTTGAGGACTGGCAGCTCGCCAGGGCCGCGTCGCATACCTCCGCCGGGCTGAAATCAGCCGAGGCCGAGGCGCTGGAGCGGCTTCCCGACTCCGACGTGAAACGAGCGCTGCAGGCGCTGCCGGAAGAGTTCATGATCGCGGTCTACCTGGCTGATGTCGAAGGCTTCGCCTACAAGGAGATCGCCGACATCATGGGCACTCCGATCGGCACCGTCATGTCACGCCTGCACCGTGGCCGCCGGCAGCTCCGGGAGATGCTCCAGGACTATGCGGCCGACCGCGGACTGGTCAAGGCGGCAGCCGCCAGCGACGGCGAGGCGTCATCGTCGGGTTCCGAACCCGGGAAGGACGCGAGATGAGCTGCGGCAAGCCTCACGAGATGCCCTGTAGCGAGGTGCTTGCGCGCGTTTACAGCTACCTGGACGGGGAGATCGAGCAGACCGGGTTCGCGGAGATCCGGGTTCATCTCGACGAATGCGGCCCGTGCCTGCGCGAGTACGGGCTCGAAGAGGCAGTGAAGCGCCTCGTGCACAAGCACTGCGGCTCCGATCCAGTACCCGATGACCTGCGGACCAAGGTGCTGAGCAGGATTCAGGCGGTCCAGATAGAGCTTGAGGTCACGGAGTTCCGCGCGGAGTAGCCCGCGCGCGCTTCAGCCTCTGGCCGGGTCGAGGATCCGGCTGTCACCGGTCAGGCGCCGGTAGACGCTGAGATAGGCGCCCTGCTGGTGGCTCCAGGCCAGTTTCTGCTCAACGCGGGCGCGCCCCAGCCTGCCCAGCCGGGAGCGCCTGGGCTCGTCGTCCATGAGTTCCACGATGGCCATGGCATAGTCATGCACGTCGCCGGATTCCACGTACACCGCGGCATCGCCAGCCGACACGCGGGTCTCGCGCAGGTCGAACGCAACCGCGGGAAGCTCGAAGGCCATGTACTCCATCGACTTGTTCATCGTGGAGAGGTCGTTGAGCGGATTCCTGGGGTCCGGCGACAGGCCCACGTCTGCGGTGGAGAGGATGTGACCGACGAGCTCATCCGGCGCCCGCCCGGTGAACTCCACATGGCCGGCCAGGCCAAGCTCATCCCGCAATGCCACCAGGTCGCCGAAGCAGTCTCCGGACCCGATCAGCGTGAAGGCGATATCGTCGCGCCCGAGCTTGTTCACCACGATGTCGGCAGCCCGCACGACGACGTCGACGCCGTCCTGCGGTCCCATCACGCCGAGGTAGGCGGCCAGGAACGCGCGGCCCCGGCGCAGCTTGGGGTGCGCGGGCCCGCGCCGCAGCACTTGCGGGTCCGGTCCACTGCGGACGACCGTGACGTCGGTGGCCGGCTTGCCGCTTCGCGTCACGGCGACGTCCCGGTAGGAGTCGTTAGTGGAGATCACGTGGTTCGCGGTCCGGTGACTGCGGCGCTCCAGTGCCCGTAGTGCCTGGTAGGGCAGCTTCGGGCCGTCCGGGAAACGGGACTGGTACAGCTCCGGCGACAGGTCGTGGTGGTCGAACACGAACCGGGTGCCGTCGATGGCGCGCAGGACCAGGGCGATCGGCCAGAAGATGTCCGGAGGATTGCAGGCCTGCAGCACCCCGAACCGGCCCGACCGCCGTGCCCTGCGCGTCAGCCAGGCCGTCGCGACGAAGGAGTACACGTACTCCGCGATATAGCCGACCTTGCTGCCGCCGGGCGCGTAAGGCCGGTACTTATGCAGCTCCACCCCGTCGATGACCTGATAGGCCGGATCATCCTCGCCCTTAGGGCACACCACGGCGACCTGATGACCGTCCGAGACCAGCGCCTGGCATTCCAGCCACACCCGCCGGTCGAACGGCACCGGAAGGTTCTGCACGATAATGAGTACCCGGGTCACCGGCCAGCCCCCTCGTAACCGCGAAGCGACTCCACTGTGCCGCCCAGCCGCCCGCTGGGGCCGGTCAGGTACTCCCGCGGCTGTGTCATGTGATTGCACCTCTCGTGATCCGCGCGGACCGCTCGGTCTGACGGCATCGCGCCACCCGGGCCGCCCGGCATCCCTCCACGCGAATCTGCCCGCCCCGGTACCTAAAGTCAAGTATTCCGATTAAATAACTAGACTTTACTGCTGCGGGCTACGATGCTGCAGCGGGCCGGGGCGTCGGCCAGCGTCGCCGGTGTGGTCGAGGCGCTGAGCGAGGTCGCGGGCAGGCGGCGGTCCAGCCGCCTGTAGGCTGCCCGGATGTTCGAATCGGTTCTCGTCGCCAACCGCGGCGAGATCGCGCGGCGGGTGATCAGGACCGTGCGCGCGATGGGGATCCGGGCGATCGCGGTCTACTCCGAAGCCGACGCCGGGCTGCCGTTCGTGCAGGAAGCCGACGAGGCGGTGCTGCTCGGCCCGCCGCCGCCCGCCCGCAGCTACCTCGACATCGAGGCCGTGATCGGCGCCGCCCGCCGCACCGGCGCCAGCGCGATCCACCCCGGCTACGGCTTCCTGGCGGAGAACCCGGCCTTCGCGGCCAGGGTCATCGCCGAGGGGCTGACCTGGATCGGGCCGCCGCCGTCCGCGATCGGGCAGATGGGCGACAAGATCAGCGCCCGGAACCTGATGGAGCAGGCCGGAGTTCCGGTTGCCGCGGGCAGCAGGGAACCGGTCACCGACGTGGCCGCGGCGCTCGCCGAGGCCGGCCGGATCGGCTACCCCGTGATGGTCAAGGCCGCGGCCGGCGGCGGCGGCATCGGGATGAGCGCTGCGGCTGACGCCACCGAGCTGCGTTCCAGCTTCGAGACAGCCCGGTCCCGGGCCGAGCGGTTCTTCGGCAGCCCCGCCATCCTGCTGGAGCGCTACATCACCCGCGCCCGGCACGTCGAGGTGCAGATTCTCGGGCTCAATGACGGGCGCGTGGTCGCTCTCGGCGAGCGGGACTGCTCGGCGCAGCGGCGGCATCAGAAGGTCGCCGAGGAGGCGCCGTCGCCCGGCATCACCCCGGGGCTGCGGGACCGGATGCTGGCCGCGGCGGTGCTGGCCGGCCGCGCGGTCGGCTACCGCGGTGCCGGGACCGTCGAGTGCCTGGTGGACACCGCGGCGCATGACTTCGTGTTCCTGGAGATGAACACGCGGCTCCAGGTCGAGCATCCGGTCACCGAGCTGGTCACCGGGATCGACCTGGTGGAGCAGCAGCTGCTGATCGCCGCCGGGCAGCCGGTGAGCTTCGACCCGCTCGCCGTCACGGCCCGGGGGCATGCGATCGAGCTGCGGGTGTACGCCGAGGACCCGCGCCGGTTCCTGCCGAGCCCGGGGGTGATCACCGAGTGGGCCGAGCCCGCCGGGCCGGGCATCCGGGTGGACGCGGGCTACGCGGCCGGGAACGAGGTGACCACGTTCTACGACCCGCTGCTGGCCAAGCTGTGCGTGCACGCCGCGAGCCGCGAAGAGGCGCTCGCGCTGGCCGCCGACGCGGTCCCGGCGTTCGTGATCACCGGGCCCAAGACGAACCTTCCGTTCCTCGCCGAGCTGCTGGCCAGCGTCGAGTTCGCCAGCGGCGCCTACGACACGTCCGTGATTGCCCGGCTGCGGCCCGCGCCGGGCCGGCAGCGACAATGATGGTGCGCGAGGCCCCGGCTTGCGTGGCCTGCCCGGCGATGACTGACCCAAGGAGGTGCACGTGAGCGAGATCCGTGCGGAGATGGTCGCGAACGTGTGGAAGGTCGTGGCCACCCCGGGGGCGCAGGTGCAGGACGGCGACACCCTGGTCATCCTTGAGTCGATGAAGATGGAGATCCCGGTCCTCGCGGAAAGCGACGGCACCCTGACGAAGCTGGCGGTGGCCGAAGGCGACGTCATCCAGGAAGGCGACCTGATCGCCGTCATCGAGTGACTCCGATGGCAAGCACCCCCCTGGCCGCCGGCCTGCGCGCCTCGGTCCGCGTCGTGGTGGGCGAGTCCGACACGGCAGCGGCGCTGGGCAGCGGGGACGTGCCCGTGCTCGGCACCCCGCGGCTGCTTGCGCTGGCTGAGGCGGCCACGGTCGCGGCCGTGGCGCCGCAGCTGCCCAGCGGCGAGACGACGGTCGGCACGTCCGTGACGATGGAGCACCGGCGGGCCAGCCCGGTGGGGTCCAGCCTGGTCATCGAGGCGGAACTGACCGAGGTGGACGGCCCCCGGCTGGTGTTCAGCTTCATCGCCCGCGCGCACTCCAGCGCCCCGGCCGAACCCCCCGGCGCCGATGAGGACGTTGTGGGCGCGGGCACCATCGAGCGCGTAGTGGTCACCCGGGAGCGGTTCCTGGCCCGCGCCGCCGGTCCTGCACCCTGTGGATAACCATCATCAGTTCGGATTATGCACGTCCCGGCGTGCAAAATCCGAACTGATAATCGATCGCTGTCAGATGCCGGTGGTGGACCGCGGGTAGGCGACCCGGGGGTCGGTGCTGACGTTGACGAGATAGGGGACGCCTGAGCCGAACGCGCGGCGCAGCGCCGGGCCGATCGCGGCCGGGCTGGTGACAAGCTCCCCGGCTCCGCCCAGCGCGGTGACCACCTGGTCATACCTGCACTGCGGCTGCAGGTCGGCCGCCACGTCGTAGCCGTAGAGTGCCTGCATCGGGTGCTTCTCCAGGCCCCAGATGCCGTTGTTGCCGCAGATCATCACGACCGGCAGCCGGTGCCGGACCAGGGTGTCGGCGTCCATCAGGGAGAACCCGGCCGCGCCGTCCCCGAGCAGCAGCACGACCTGCGAGGACGGGCGGGCGATCCGGGCCGCGATCGCGTATCCCAGGCCGGTCCCCAGGCATCCGTACGGCCCCGGGTCCAGCCAGCCGCCCGGGCGCTTCGGCTCGATGTACTTGCCTGCATAAGAGACGAAGTCCCCGCCGTCACCGATCACCACGGCGTCGTCGTCGAGGATCTTCGCCAGCTCGCCGTAGATCCGCATCGGGTGGACCGGGTCGGCGTCGCTGGACAGCAGCGGCCCGTCCGCGGCCATGGCCTGGTCACGCGCGGCCTGCAGCAGCGGCAGCCAGGAACTGCCCCGGCCGCGGGCCGCCGGGCCGGCTGCCGTGGCCAGCCCGGTGAAGAACGCGGCCAGGCTGCCGGATGCCGAGGCCGCCAGCGGGCAGTGCGCCGCGATCTGGTCAGCGGCGTCGGCCACGTGCACGACCTGGGCGCGCGGCGCTCCGTCCCGGCCGCCGAACTCGCCGTAGCCAAGCCGGAAGTCGAGCGGCGTGCCCACCACAATGACCAGGTCAGCCTGGCTGAACGCCACCGAGCGGGCCCGGGTGACGAGCAGTTCGTGGCCGGCCGGCAGCACGCCGCGGCCCTGGCCGTTGGCAATCACCGGCAGCCGGAGTTCCTCGGCGGCCAGCCGCGCTGCCTGGTCCGCGCGGTCCAGCCAGACGTCCGACCCGAGGACGAGCACTGGCCGGCTCGCGGCCGCCAGGAGCCGGGCGATGGCGCTGATCGAGTCGGGATCGGGCCCGTCCCCCTGTCCGCCGGCCGTCCCGCCGCCCGCCGCCCCTCCGGCAGCTCCGTCGGCCGCAGTCCCGCCGGCCGCCCCGCCATCCGCAGCGAGCGTCGTCAGGCCAGTCCCGCCCGGCCCGGCAGCCGGGCCTGCCCCGGCCCCGCCCGGCTCGGCGCGGCCAGCTCCGCTTGCCGCGCCGAAGAGCGCTTCCAGCGTGATGTCGAGAAAAACCGGGCCGCGATGCCGGGCGGCGGCCAGCCTGAATGCCTCGCCGACCGACCTGCCCACCCGGCCGGCCTCGTGCTCGGTCCAGGCCCGCTTGGTGACCGGCGCCAGCAGCTGCGGGTGATCGATCTCCTGCAGGCTCCCCGAGCCCCACCGGTAGTCGGGCGCGCGGCCGCCGAGCACCACCACCGGGGATCCGTTGAAGTGCGCCGTCGTGACCGCGCTGACGCCGTTGGTGACCCCCGGGCCGGCGGTGAGGACGGCGAGCCCCGGCACCCGGCCGAGCCGGGCGGTCGCCTCTGCCGCGAAGACCGCCGTCTGCTCGTGCCGGACGTCGACGATGCGCATCGGCGGATCTGCCCTGACCGCGCCGTCGTAAAGCGGGAAGACATGACCGCCGGACAGCGTGAACATGGCCGTTGCGCCACCTCGGCGTGCGGCGGCCACCGCCTGCGCACCCCCGTGCACGGGAGCCTGGCCGGTGCCGCCCGCCTGATCCTGGCCGGTGCCGCCCGCCGGAGCCTGGCCAGCGCCGCCGGCCGGTGCCAGCCCCGCTTCGCGCTGGTGCTCCCGTTCCGCCTCGCTCATGCGCGCGACGTTATCAGCCGGGCGGCAGGCGGCCGCCGGTGCTCACGGCCCCGGCCGGCGCAGCCTGGTGACGATCTTGTACCGGTCGCCCCGGTACCAGGACTGGGCCCACTCGACCGGCGATCCGGCCGGATCGAAGCTGTGCCTGCTGACCAGCAGCAGCGGCAGCCCGACATCCACGCCGAGCAGCCGGGCGTCCTCCGGGCCAGCCAGCACCGTCTCGATGGTTTCCTCGGCCTCGGCCAGCTCGACGCCGTAGGCGGTGGCGAGGGTCTCATACAGGGAGGAGTTCTTCTTCAGGTTCTTGCGCAGCCCGGGGAAGCGGCGCGCGGGCAGGTACGAGACATCGATGGACATCGGCTCGCCGTCGGCCAGCCGCAGCCGGTGCGCGCGCAGCGCACGGCCGCCGGCCCGGATGCCGAGGAAACCCGCAAGCTCCTCCCCGGCCGCCATGTACCCGGTGTCCAGGATCACGGTCCTGGGCCGCAGGCCGTGCGCCCGCATGTCCTCGGTGTAGCTGGTCAGTTCCAGCACCTGGGCAACCTTGGGGGTGGCCACGAACGTCCCCTTGCCCTGCAGGCGGAGCAGCTTGCCCTCCACGACCAGCTCGGCGAGGGCCTGCCGGACGGTGGTGCGGGACGTGCCATAACGCTGGGCCAGCTCACGCTCCGGCGGCACGGCGGCGCCGGCCGGCAGCGCCCCGGTGAGCTCGAGCAGGTGCCGCTTGACGCGGTAGTACTTGGGCAGCCGCGCGGCCGGGGCGCCGCGCAGGCGGTCGCCGTCGGCTGGCATGGCCAGGGAGGCTGCCACGGTCAGTTCCTTCCCGCCGGCGGGGTTACCCGGACATGATCCTCCACCAGGCGGGCCCGCCGAAACCGGCCATGCCGGCAAGGCCAGGAAAACCACCAGGGGCAAGAACGAGCAAGCTGGCGGCATGCCCGGAGCTGGGCCTGGTGCGATGATGGCGGAGTGCCGACCCTGACCGACCTTGCCCGCCGGCATGCGGACTTCACCGAGTCCGGCCTTGACTGGCTGCACGCGCTTGTGTCCGACTGGCAGCTGCTGGCCGACCTGTCGTTCGCGGACCTGGTCCTGTGGGCGCCGCTGCGGGGCCGGCCCGGCTGGGTGGCGCTGGCGCAGATGCGCCCGACGACCGGGCCGACGGCCTTTCCCGATGACGTTGTCGGATCCGTTCTGCCCGCCGGGAAGCGGCCATTCCTGGATGTGGCCCGCCGGGAACGGAGAATATGCCGCGAGGGCGACCCGGAATGGATAGACGGCGTGCCGGTGCGGCATGAGACCATTCCGGTCCTGAACGACGGCCTGGTGATCGCCGTCATCGAGCGGTCCACCAATCTCAGTTCGGCGCGGACGCCGAGCAGGATGGAACTCACCTACCTGCGGGCGGCGGATGACCTCGCCCAGATGGTGGCCGCGGGGATGTTCCCGTGCGCGGGCGAGGCGCCTGCGCTGGTCAGGTCGCCGAGGGTCGGGGATGGCCTGCTGCGCGTCGGCCGGGCAGGAAAGGTCAGCTATGCCAGCCCGAACGCGCTATCCGCCTACCGCAGGCTCGGCCTGACCGCTGACCTGGTGGGCGCGGAACTCGGCCGGGTGACGGCGCGGCTGTGCGCCCGCAACGTGCCCCGCGACGACTCCTTGATGCTGACCGCCAGCGGCCGGGTGGCCAGGGAATCCGAGGTCGAGGGAAACGGCTCGGTCGTGCAGCTGCGCAGCATCCCGCTGGTGGTGGCCGGATCCAGGGCCGGCGCCCTGATCCTGGTCAGGGACGTCACGGAATTGCGGCATCGCGAGCGCGAGCTGATCACCAAGGACGCCACGATCAGGGAGATTCACCACCGGGTCAAGAACAACCTGCAGACGGTGGCCGCGCTGCTGCGGCTGCAGGCCAGGAGGCTGCAGGCGCCGGACGCGCGGGCCGCGCTGCAGGAGGCGGTTCGCCGGGTCGGCTCGATCGCCATCGTGCACGAGACGCTGTCCCAGACGTCCGAGGAGGCAGTGGACTTCGATGACATCGCCGGGCGCGTCACCATGATGGCCGGCGAGGTCTCAGCGGCCGAGGCACCGGTCACCCCGGTACTGTCCGGCAGGTTCGGGCCGCTGCCCGGGTCCGTTGCGACCCCTCTTGCGCTCGTGCTGGCCGAGCTTCTGCAGAACGCGCTGCAGCATGGCCTGTCCCAGCCAGCCGGCGGGACGTCAGCCGGGTCGCTCACCGTGCATGCCGAGCGGCGCCCGCAACAGCTCATCGTGACGGTGACGGACAACGGCGCCGGGCTGCCCGCGGGATTCGATCTTGATAAATCCACCAGCCTCGGCCTGCAGATCGTCCGCACGCTGGTGGTGGCCGAGCTTGGCGGCCGGCTGCAGATCACCCCGCGTGCCGCAGGCGGCACCGCGGTTCTGGTCGATCTGCCCGTGGAAATGCCTCCAGGCGGTCAGCATTCGCCGGGGAGCCTGCGCCATTCGCCGGGGTAGCCTGCGCCGGGGCTCAGCGGTTCCTGGCGCTGCGCTCAGCAGGGCCGCGGCTGGTTCCCCCTGGCCGCTGACACTGGACCGGCTCCCGGTGCCGTCGCTCAGGCGTGGGCGCGGGCCCAGACCCGGGTGGTCCGCTTCAGTTCCCGGCGCTCGTCCTCGCTCAGGCCGCCCCAGACGCCGGCGTCCTGGCCGCTCTCCAGCGCCCATTGCAGGCACGGTTCGAGCACAGGGCAGCGCTGGCAGACGACCTTGGCCTCCTCGATCTGGACCAGAGCAGGCCCCGTGTTTCCGATCGGGAAGAACAGCTCCGGGTCCTCGTCCTGGCAGGCGGCGTGGTGACGCCAGTCCATGAGGTCCACTCCTCTGCGAGGGCGGAGCCGTGCCGGTGGCCCGTCACCTCAGTCGTGCTTGTGAATGATTTCACGAGCTAGGCCATGCGCCGGGATTGTAACGATTTCCCGAACTCGAAATATTAAAGAGTCAACGGAGCTTGCGCTCCAGTCGTTCCCGAGGCGAGGCCACCCGGTCCACGACGTTAAGTCACGGCCCGGAGAGGCTGGGGCACGTGGCTGGCGTGCCGCCCCCGGGAGCGTTCCCAGCCTCTCAAGCTCACCGATCAATCGCAAGGGTCTTCGGCAAAGGTTCGGGCGGATTTCGGTGTCAGATGAATCACAATGACGGCCTGAGTGGCAGCACGGGCGGTGCGCCGGCGGCCGGCCGGAATCTTCCGGACTGCTCAGCGCGGCGCCTTCAGCTGGAATATGCCAGCTGCTATCCGGGGAAATGCCAGCTGCCTTGCTCCGCTGACCAGTCCGGTCAGGCGACCACCCGTAGCGCGTGCGGAACGGACCGGAAGGTAACGCACTCGCGCTCGCCGACGTATTCGCCATCGACCTGGAACGCGATCGGCCGGCTGGCCCGGATCGTCAGCGCGGCCTCGTCGTGCAGGCGGACGATGTGCCGCCCGTGCGGCGGGCGGTCACCGGCGGACAGCATCTGGCGCAGTGCCCGGAAGGTGCCGATCGTGCGGAGCCTGCGGAGCGCGAAGACGTCGAGCCCGGAGTCGAATCCGGCTTCCGGGTTGGTCTGGACGGGCCTGCGCCCTACGTAGGTCCACGGCGTGGTGTTGGCGACTATTCCCATGAAGACCGGGCCGACCGCCGGCTTGCCCGCACGCTCGATCGTCAGCGCGGGGTGGTGCCGGTCGGTGACCCGGTAGTACTGGCGCAGGGCCATCCGCATGTACAGCACGGGCGTCGCCCGGCGGCCTTGCGCGCGCAGGCCCTCGACCAGGCGCACTACCTCGGCGTCCAGCCCGAGGCCGGCGTTGAAGGTGAAGTACCTGGTTCCGGCCAGGCCGAGGCTGATGCTGCGGTCCCGGCCCGCTGCCAGGCCGGCCAGGATCCGCCCTGCTGCCTCGACCGGGTCAGCGGGAAGCCCGAGGGCGCGGGTGAAAACGTTGGCACTGCCGCCGGGCAGCGGAGCCAGCGCGGGCCCGCTGGCCGCCGGCCGGCTGCCGCGGCCGGCCGCGCTGGCGCCGACTATGCCGTTGACCGCCTCGTTGACAGTGCCGTCGCCGCCGAGCGTGAGCACCAGGCCGTCACCGGCCCGGACGGCAGTAGCCGCCAGAGCGGCCGCGTGGCCCCGGTACCGTGTTTCCACGACCGTCAGTTCAACGGCGGACGCCAGCGCCCGGGTGATGACATCCCTGCCCAGCCGGGTCGTTGACGTGGCACGTGGATTGACGATCAGGAGCGCGCGCACGCGCTCAGGGTAGCGATCATCGTGAGGAGTACGGAAATGCCGCAAAGTCCGCCGACGGTGCGCGCCGCTGCTGTCGTGCAGGCGGCCGAGGCGGCCATGGTCTGCGCCGCATCGGTGCTGGCCGCTATGGACGCCGCCGCCGGGCGCTCGTACCAGACGGACAGCGGCATAGCGCTGGCCCTGATCGGATTCGGCACGGCCGTGGCGCTGGGCTGGGTGGCCGTGGGGCTCGCCCGGGCCAGGCGATGGAGCAGGACGCCGGCGTTGCTCACCCAGCTCTTCACCGGGATCGTCGGGATCTACCTGATCGAGGGGCACCGGTACGCCTGGGGGGTGCCGGCGCTCGTGGCGATGGCTGCCGGGTTCGTCGCCTTGCTTGTCCCGCCGAGCCTGCGCGCGCTGTCCACCGGGCCCCCGGTGGGCAGCGGGCCGGCCGACGGCGGGTCCGCGGCGCCTGACGGAAGCACGGTGCCGCCGGGCGGACCGCCAGGCTCAGCTCGCTAGTCCTCGGTGGTCAGCCCTTCACGCAGCTGCGTCAGGGTCCTGGCCAGCAGCCGGGAGACATGCATCTGCGAGATGCCGAGTTCGGTCGCGATCTGCGACTGCGTCATGTTGCCGAAGAAACGGAGCAGCAGGATCCTCTTCTCCCGCGGCGGCAGCCGCTCAAGCAGCGGCTTGAGTGATTCGCGGTACTCGACGCCCTCCAGGGCCTCGTCCAGCATGCCGAGCGATTCGGCCACCGCGGGCGCGTCCTCATCACCGGAGTCGGGCGCGTCGAGTGACACTGTCGAGTAGGCGTTCGCGGACTCCAGGCCCTCGAGCACTTCCTCCTCGCTCATCTGCAGGTGAGCGGCGAGCTCCGCGACGGTCGGCGCGCGGCCCTGCCGCTGTGCCAGGTCCCCGATGGCCTTCGTCAGCGCCAGCTTGAGTTCCTGCAGCCGCCGCGGCACCCGGACCGCCCATCCCTTGTCCCGGAAATGCCGCTTGATCTCGCCGACAATGGTCGGCGTCGCGTATGTGGAGAACTCCACCCCGCGATCCAGGTCAAACCGGTCAATCGACTTGATCAGGCCGATCGTGGCGACCTGGGTCAGATCGTCGAGCCATTCGCCCCGGTTGCGGAATCTCCTGGCCAGGTACTCGACCAGCGGCAGGTGAATCTCGACCAGCTCGCCGCGGATCCGCAGCCGCTCGCCATCACCCTCAGGAAGCGCCGCCAGCTGCGTGAACAGGTCCCTGGCATAGCCCCGCTCGCGAACCGCATGAGCCCTCGCTGCGACCGGCGTGTCGTGCCTGTCGGGCAGCTCGCCGATGTCGCTTACCTCAGCGTCGGTGTCGGTGGCATCGATGTCGGCCACCTCCCGGAACCCGAGGCCCCCAGCGGCCGGCGACGCGCCTGCGCCGCCGTCGCCGCGTTCCCCGGCAGGCCCGGCTACCGGGATCTCGAAATCCTCGGTCAACCGAACCTCGATCTCCCCCGTCACACCGACCCCGATGGCTGGCGGCTCTTCTGCAGCACGATGGTGAGCCGGTTACCCGGGCCGACCCGCGCCTCGACGCTTCCGGCCAGGGCGGATAGCACGGTCCAGGCGAAGGTGTCGCTGGCGGGCGGCCTGGCCGTCTGGCTCAGCACCGACACCGAGATCGTCATCAGGTCGCGGCCCAGGGTGAAGGTGCAGTCGAGGCCGGTACCCGGCACGACCTGGCCGAGCAGCATGGCGCAGGCCTCGTCCACCGCGATACGCAGATCCTCGATCTCGTCCAGGGTGAAGTCCAGGCGCGCTGCCAGGCCTGCCGTCGCCGTGCGCAGTACGGACAGGTAGGCACCCTCGGCCGGCATGCTGACAGTTACCTGGTCGCGCGCTTCGCGGGCGTCGGCCGGCTCGCCGCCCGGGGGCCGCCGCGGCGGGGCCGGCCTGGCTCGTGCCGCTGCTGCCGCTCGCGCCATCAGCGGAGCCTTCGTCACGCGCTCCGGCGCTGGCGGCCCGCCTTGTCGCCGCTGCGGTCGTCTCTTCGGTCACGTCTGCCCTTCCACGAGGCCGGCCAGCATTTGCCGGCGAAGGCCACCGGTTCCCTGCCTGCAACTTACCGTCAGCGCGCCGCTGCGCTGACGCGCCGCGCGCGCCAACGGCCGCATGCAGTGAAGGGCCGCACGGTCACCGACCGCGCGGCCCTTGACTTGGCCAGCAGGATATCGGGCCGCCAGGGGCCTAGCCCTGCTTGGTCTCCCAGAAGATCTTTCCGATGTCGTCGATCTTGGCGAGCAGTTTGTCGGCGGTGGCCACGTCGGTACTGCCCTTGGTGCCGCCCGCGCCCGCCAGCTTGGTTGCCTCGTTGAAAAGCCCGTTCAGGTTCGGGTACTTCTCGAAATGCGGCGGCTTGAAGTAGTCGGTCCACAGCACCCACAAGTGGTGCTTGACGAGGTCGGACCGCTCCTCCTTGATCTGCAGCGCGCGGGTGCGGAAGGCAGGGTCCTCGTTCTGCTGGTATTTTTCGCAGATCGCGCGGACTGACTCGGCCTCGATCCGGGCCTGTGCCGGGTCGTAGATGCCGCAGGGAAGGTCGCAGTGCGCGTGCGCGGTGGCCCGCGGCTCGAGGAGACGTGCGAGCAGCCTCATTGATCTCCTTCTCTCATGTCGGATGTCGGATCATGGGTACCGGATCCCGACAGTACCCGGTAGGCGCGATCGCAATCAGGGAGGGTCGGATGCGCTGGCCGTTATGGCGGGTCGCGGTGGCTGAGCGGTCGATGGAACCCACCCTGCGACCAGGCGACTGGCTGCTCGTCCGCCGCTGCGTCCGTCCGGGCCGACCGCTGCGGATCCGCCCCGGACAGGCGGTGATAGCCAGGCACCCGAGCAAGCCGGATCTGCTGCTCGTCAAGCGCGCTGCGCGGCGCGACGCACATGGCTGGTGGCTGGAGTCGGACAACCCTGATGCCGGCGCGGTGGACAGCCGCCAGTTCGGTGCAGTTGACCCTGCTCTGATTGAAGGCCGGGTGCTGCTGCGCTATCACCGCAGCTCAGGTGGTAACCGCTTCCGGCGGACCAGCCGGTAAGTGCCCGGATGCCCCATCCCGGTTCCGGGATGGGGCATCCGCTTGGGCCGCACGGCCGGGTCGGTCCTGATCGGCGACATGCCGCCAGGGACCGGCCTGGGTCAGAAGTCGCTGGCCGGCTCAGGCTCTTCTGCCTGTGCCTCGACCAGCTTCATCATGTCCTCCCTGGACAGCTTGGTGGCCATGGCCCAGTAGTAGATGATCAGGCTGAACGCGGCGACGATCACTATGTCCCACCAGAACGGGATGTTGAAGGTGTTGGTCGGCGGCAACGCCTTCGGCACGGAGGGCAGGGGGAACTGGCCCTGCCAGGAGATGACGCCCAAGCCGAGCAGCCACACGGGCAGCCACACCGCCGACTTCCAGTCCAGCGGCGGCCGGTCCTTGTCGAACGCCATCGAGATGCCGATCAGCACGTACCCGATCACCAGCACGATGCCGAGCTTCCAGACCACCTCGAAGCCCGACCAGTAGATGAGCAGGTCGGCGATGACGAACGCGGCCGGGGCGAGCACCGCGGCGGCCGGCATGCGGTACGGCCGGTTCGCATCCGGCACCTGCGAGCGGAAGGCGCCTAGGGAGAGTGGCGCGCCCGCGTACATCAGTACGCTCGCACCGGTGATAATGCCTACCAGCGAGCGCCAGCTCGGGAACGGCAGCAGGAAGAGCAGCCCGAACAGGAACGCGAAGATCAGCCCGACCCACGGAACGCCGGTGGCGTTGGTCCGGCCGAAGAACTGCGGGGCGTACCGGTTTCTGGCCAGGCCGTAGCTGACCCGCGAGGTTCCGGTCATGTAGATGAGGCCGGTGCCGGACGGGGAGATGAACGCGTCGATCCGCAGGATCGTCGCCAGCCAGGCGATCCCGGCCAGGGCCGCGACACCGGCGAACGGCCCGGCGATGATCTCGGGGTTGGTGATGTGCGTGAGCCCGTGCGGTATCTCGGCCACGGGCATCGCGCCGATGAACGCGACCTGCAGCATGGTGTAGATGACGGTGCCGATCAGGACCGAGATGATGATCGCCCGCGGCAGGTTGCGCCCCGGGTTCTTGATCTCGCCGGCTAGCTGGTCGGCCTGCTCGAAGCCGGAGTAGGCGAAGATGATGCCGGCCAGCGGGAGCGCCGCGAACAGGCCATGGATCCCGCCCGGCATGAAGCCTTCACCCCCGGAGGTGAAGTTGCCGGGGTGGAACTTGAACAGCAGCACGATGATGGTGAGGACCGGGACCGCGACCTTCCACCACGTGATGGTGCTGTTGACGTTGGCGAATATGCGCATGGCCAGGAAGTTGACCGCGGTGAAGATCGCCATCAGCACGACGGTCACCGCCAGGCCGGCCCCGGTGATCTTATCCGTGTTCGCGTTGAAGAGGCTGGGCCAGTAGTAGGAGGCGTACTGGATAAACGCGTAGCACTCGATCGGCGCGATCGTGACCGCCTGCACGTACGAGAAGAAGCCGAACCCGATGCCGGCGACGCTGCCGAACGCGAAGTGCGGGAACCTGGCCGTTCCGCCGGAGACCGGGTACATCGCGCCGAGCTCGGCGTGGCAGAGGGCCAGCACGATAACCACAATTCCGGCGATGACCCAGTCCAGCACCGCGGCCCCGCCTACCAGCAGCGCGGCGGTCAGCGGGGCGAACAGCCAGCCCGAGCCGATGATCGACGTCTCCGACGCCCAGGTGGCGCCGATGAGCCCCATCTCTCGCTTGAGGCCGACGTCTGCCGGTCTGGTGGCGGTTGCTACAGACTCAGATGCCATGATCGAACCTTCTTTCCGGTCCGCATACGTGGGCCATGCGCCCCGTGAGTAGCCTCATGCTAATGATCGTTATGGGGGATGAGAAGAAGCCGCGCGGCTTCATTTCGGTAACGCAGGTGACTGTCATGTCAGTGACTTGGCCGGTCCAAGGCCGTTACCCGGTGAGATCGGCTCGTGATAGAGGACCGCGCCTGATCGATGATTGACGGTGACCTGGGCGGCTCAGATCTAGCCGCTGCCGCTTCCTCGACGACGGCGCGTTCACCAGGCTCCTGCAGGCCACCCGTGCCGAATGCGACCCGTTCGTGCGCCTGGACTGGCATTCCTGCACCAGCCCGACGCACAGCTACGCGCCGCCCGCCGCGGCTGAGCCGCCACCCCGGCCCGGCGCGAGGACTACCGCAAGCACCGGCCCAACATCGAACGCGTCATCTCCCAGATCGCCAGCCGCGGCGGCCGGCGTCTCAAGCTCCGCTACCGCGGCGCCGCCAGGAACAACGCCTGGCTCAAACGCCGGACCGCCGCCTTGAACCTGCGCAACCTCATCGGCCGGGGCATTATCCGCCGAAACGGCATCTGGGTACTGGCCTGACCACGACCCGGCCGTGCCAATCGGCCCGCAGCCACGCCAGCCCGCCCACGAGGCAGCTGCAAAGCGGGAAGACTAGCCACCCTGCGAACCCAGTATGGCCAGGCTCACCACCGCAAAACCGCCTTGCCGACCTCTCCCGCCCCAGATCACCCTTTGTTCAGCGCGCTCCTAGCCAGGGACGACGACAACCGGGCAGGCCGCGTGATGCGAGACCTGCGAGCTCACCGAGCCCATCATCAGCCCGGCGAATCCGCCGCCGCCACGCCTGCCGACGACGACCAGGTCCGCGTCCCCGGACGCGTCAATGAGCAACTGGGCCGGCAGGCCGCTCGCCGCCTGCACGGTCACCGAGGACGCCGTGACGCCGAGGCGGCCGGCCGCCTGGCTCACTGCTTCCTCGGCCGCCTGGCGGGACTTCTCCTGATCGAGCTTGTCCGCGGGAAAAATGATCGGACTGCGGGTCCAGTAGCTCCCGGCCACCTGGTGAACGGCCAGGACCGTGAGCGGCGCCTGCTTAAGTGCTGCCTCTTTCATCGCCCACTCGAGTGCTGGCTGGGAGTGTTCTGAGCCATCGACGCCCACAACGATTCCGGGCATTGCCTGCTCCTTCTGCCGGGGCCGCCACTTGCGGACAGCCACGAATCCAGGTCCCCATCTTCTCGTCATTGCCGATCAGATGAAAGACTTTAAGGAATCACAGATGATCAACACGCTGATTTCGACTCCGTCTGGCCCATTTCCCTGGCGGGCAGCGTAGGCGGAAGATCAGCCAGCGTGTAGAGGCCGGCTGCTGGCTACCCGGCGGCGAGCCCGTGCCGGGCCAGTAGCGGCCGGGTCCCTTGGACTACCCGGGAGCACTGGATCCGCGGCACGACACGCCGGTGACCGCGAAGCCGTCGGGCAAGATGACTGTCGTGGCCAGGTACCCGACGAACTTATGGCGAGACCAGTTAGCCTGCGGCGGTTGAGGCGGGGTCGGGAGTCCCGCTCTCCCGCCGGGCGCGGAAGGCAGTGACATTCGCCCGGCCGGCGCAGTGATCTGAGCAATAGCGCCGGGACCGGTTGGCGCTGGCATCGATGAAGACGCCGTGACAGGAAGCCAGCGTGCAGACGCCCAGCCTGTCCGCGCCGAGCTGGGTGACGATCGTCGCGAGGCCGATAACGGCGCCGGCGGCGTACCGGTCGGCAACCGAACTGCCGTCGCTCAGGTGCAGGTGCCAGGGCTGGTTGTCATGGCCGGAGATCACCGGCTGCACGGGGTGGCGGATGAGCAGCGCATTCAGCCGCTCGACTGCCGCCTGCTCGTCGCCTTCCGCCGAGGCCATGAAGATGGCAGTCAGCTCGTCGCGGAGCTGCCGGAGGGCAGCCACGTCGTTATGCGTGACCCGCCCATGGAGATGACCGCGGTCCGCTACCAGTGCGCGGAACGCGTCAGCGTTGCGGAGCCCGTCTGCGCGCCCTTCGCCATTGTCAGCAGAGTTGACGAGGCGCACCGCTAGCTCAGCGTAGGCGGTGAGATCCACTGAGATCCTTCACCTGCGGGGGTCCCGGGCCATTGCCCGCACCGAAGTATCGCACACCATTCTGCGGGCGGTCTTGCGTTCCGCAGCCCTGGTCTCACGCAGCGTCTCCAGGCCCACTCGCAGTATCAGGCCCACTCGCAGTCTCCTGCTCGCAGTCTCCTGCCTCACTCGGCTAAGGTCCACGCATGTTCGCTGTCACCGCCGCACGTGTCGATGCCGACAATCCGCTGACCGGCCTAGTCCTCGGCGAGCACGCCGATCCGTCGCCGCCGCAAGGCTGGACAACCGTCTCGGTGAAGGCCACCTCACTTAACCACCATGATGTCTGGACTCTGCGCGGCGTCGGCATCTCCGCCGACCGGCTCCCCATCGTGCTGGGCTGCGATGCGGCCGGAGTCGATGAGGACGGCAACGAGGTAGTCATCTACGCGGTCGTCGGCGACCCGGAGGCCGGGGGCGGCGACGAGACCCTTGACCCGTCCCGCTCGCTGCTGTCGGAGCGGTATGACGGGACGTTCGCCGAGCGGGTCGCCGTGCCGCGACGGAATCTGCTGCCCAAGCCGTCCTGCTTGTCCTTCGCCGAGGCAGCGTGCCTGCCGACCGCGTACCTGACCGCCTACCGCATGCTGTTCGGCAAGACCGGGCTCCAGCCGGGCGCGACGGTTCTCGTCCAGGGCGCCGGCGGCGGCGTCGCGACGGCGCTGATCCTGCTCGGCCGGGCCGCCGGCTACCGGGTGTGGGCGACCAGCCGCAGTGCGGCCAAGCGGGAGCGCGCCGTCGAGCTCGGCGCGGATCAGGCGTTCCCCTCGGGTACCCGGCTGCCCGAGCGCGTGGATGCCGTGCTGGAGACGGTAGGCGAGGCCACCTGGGCGCACTCGCTGCGCGCGCTCAAGCCGGGCGGGACCATCGTCATCTCGGGAGCGACCAGCGGGTCCATGCCGCCTGCCGACCTGTCCCGCGTCTTCTTCCTGCAGCTGTCCGTCGTCGGATCCACGATGGGGACGCGGGATCAGCTCGGGCGGCTGCTGAAGTTCTGCGAGCAGACCGGCGTCCGCCCCAGGATCGACCGCACCCTGCCGCTGGCGAGCGCCGCCGACGGCTTCGCCGCGATGATCTCCGGTGAGCTCTTCGGGAAGGTCGTCTTCACCCTCTAAGCCTCGCCTTTGCCGGTCTAGGCCTCGCCTTTGCCGGTGCCGCCTTCATCGCCGGAGCCCCCGGCGGGGCGGGATCGGTCGCCGCCGAAGATCTCGTCCTTGATCCTGGTCAGGGTGTCCTCCAGGATGGCGCGCAGGTCGGTGAGCGCATCGCTGCCGACGGCTTCAGTGCGCCAGGCGGCTGACAGCAGGTCCCTGGCGAAGCCAAGCGCCATCCGCTCCAGGTCCCTCGCCATGCCCGCGTCCGGCCGGCCGCGGGCAGCCGGCCGTCCCGGGCGCCGCGGCGATCCCGGCTGGTCAGGCCAGCCGCGCCAGCCAGGCCGGCCGGTCCAGCCGGTCCAGCCGGGCCATTCCGGCCAGCCAGGCCAGTCGCCCCGGTCCTGGCCGCCGCCGACTCGTTCCTTAGGCCGGCCGCCGGCGGCCCGTCCCTGGCCGTGGCCGGCCTCCTTACGGCCGGCCTCCGTGCTGCCCGGTCCGCCGCCTGCCTTGCCGTCGCCTGCCCTACCTCCGCTGCCCGCCTTACCGCTGCCCGTCTTACCGCCGCCCCCGGCCGTGCTGCCGGTCTCGCCGCCGCGGGCCGCGCCGTGCAACTCGTCGCGTGCTTGCCGCGCGCTGTCGCGCACCTCCTCGCGGGCCCGCCTGGCCTTCTCCCTCGCGGTGTCGCGGGCGCGTTCCTTGCCGTCCCGGACCTCTCGCGATGCCCAGGTCAGCTCCTCGCGCAGGTTCCGCACGGTGTCACGGACGTCCTCGGTGACCTCGCGGGCGATGTCCCTGACCGACTCGGTGATCTCCTCCTCGAGGTCCGCCAGGTCCTCGAGTCTGTTCTGGATCTCCTCGCGTCCCTTGTCGGTGATCCGGTACACCTTCTTGCCGTCTGCCTCGTCGTGCGTGACCAGGCCCTCCTCTTCAAGCCTGGCCAGCCGGGGGTAGATGGTGCCGGGGGACGGGGCGTAGACGCCCATGAACCGGTCCTGCAGCAGCCGGATGACCTCGTAGCCATGCCGGGGTGCTTCGTCGAGCAACTTGAGCAGGTAAAGCCGGAGCCTGCCGTGCCGGAAGACCGGGCTCATCAGGCGTCACCCGCCGTTTCCTGGGGGCAGGGCGGCTGGCCCCGCTGGAGCAAGGTGACCGGGGCCGACAGGGTGGTGACCGTCAGCTTGCCGGCGCCCGCGCCGAGCGTCCCGGCCACGGTATTCGAGCCCGGGCTGCGGTTGCACTGCAGGCCGTCAAAACTGGTCCGCACCCGGCCTGAGGTGGACCGGAAGTCGACCTCAGCACTGGTGCCGGCCGGCAGCCGGACCGCTACCTCGCCGGAGACCGTAGTGACCCGCAGGCCGCCATCGACCCGGAGATCGACGTCAGCGGTGACCTTGCCGCTGACCGTCTTCGCGTCAAGCTCCTGCACCGAGCCTCCGGCCAGCGTCAGGTCCCCGGAAACGGAGTTGAACGTGACCCCGCCATCCAGCCCCCGCGCCTCCAGGTCGCCGGATACGGTCTTCGCGTCCACCTTGCCGGTCACGCCATCCAGTGTGATGTCTCCGGAGACGCTCTTGACGGAAATGTTCGCGGATACGCCGGAGACGATAGCGCTGGCGTTGACGACGCCGAGTTGCGTCGGGCAGCCGCGCGGCACGGTGACGGTCACCTCTGCCGAATGCCGTTGCGGGCGGAGCCATCCAAGCAGGCCATCCCAGGAGAGGTCCTCGTAGGTAATCGTCAGGATGCCGGCCTCGTGGCTGACCAGCAGGGGCTGGCCAGTCAGGCTGGCGACATCGACGGCGGGCGCGCTGTCGGAGGCGAGGACCGCCACGGTGCCGGAGATGACCCGTACCCGCAGTGCCGCCACGCCGTCGAACTCGAGAGTCTTAGGGGCGTCGATGAGCCAGCGCGGCATCGTGCTTCCTTCCCTCCTGGCCCGGCCGGCCCTCCCCGGGGGACGGGATCCGGTCCGTGAATGCTAACGATACAGACGATATATCGTGTCGATCCAAAGTCAAGATGTATCGCGAGCTGATGGGCCGGTAGCGCTCCGGCCGGCAGTGCTCCTGCTCCGGGGTGACCGGCTACCCTCCCTGACCCGGGATAACCGGTATTACTCCTCGTCCTCGTCCAGCCCTGACCTGGATAACCGGTACTACTCCTCGTCTTCGTCCAGCCGGGCCAGCCAGCTGGCCAGCCGGTCGACCGGCACCTCGGACTCGGGACTGATATCGACGTACTCACGCAACCGCTCGGCCAGCCAGCCCAGCGTAACCTCGTCATCTCCGCGCCGGTCGGCCAGTTCCTCGATGCCGCGGTCAGTGAAGTACATCGGCTAGCGGTCCCGGCGCAGTGCCGCGTCGATGAGCTCAGCGTGCTCGGTCGCGTGCGCCTTGGCGGAGCCGCCGGCCGGGGCCGAGCTGGCCGGCAGCGACGCAAGCCGGATTGGCCGGCGCAGCAGCTCTGGCAGGTGCAGGGCCATGTACGGCCAGCTGCCCATGTTGGCAGGCTCCTCCTGGACCCAGCGGACCTCATCGGCCCCCGGGTAGCGGGACAGCTCGGCCAGCAGCTCGTCGGCCGGCAGCGGGTACAGCCGCTCCACTCGCACGATCGCGGTCCCGGTCAGGCCGGCGGCCTGCCGTTTCGCTTCGAGGTCGTAGTAGATCTTGCCCGCGCAGAGCAGCACCGTCCGCACCGCGGCATCGTCGCTGCCGGGCCGCTCGCCGAGCACCGGGCGGAAGGAGCCGGTGGTGAATGCCGCCACCGGCGAGGTTGCCGTCTTCAGCCGCAGCATTGACTTAGGGGTAAAGGCGATCAGCGGCTTGACCCGTGACGACATGGCCTGCCAGCGGAGCAGATGGAAATAGTTGGCGGGCGTGCTCGGCATCGCCACGGTCATGTTGTCCTGGGCGCAGAGCCCGAGGAAGCGCTCGATCCGCGCGGACGAGTGGTCCGGTCCCTGGCCCTCGTAGCCGTGCGGCAGCAGCAGCACCACGCCGGAACGCTGGCCCCACTTCTGCTCGCCGGAGCTGATGAACTCGTCCACGATTGTCTGCGCGCCGTTGATGAAGTCACCGAACTGCGCTTCCCAGCACACCAGCGCGCCGGGCCTGGCGACGGAATAGCCGTACTCGAAGCCCACCGCGGCGAACTCCGACAGCAGCGAGTCGTAGGCGAGGAACCTGACCGTCGCGCTGTTGAATTTCCGCAGCGGCGTGTACTCCTCCCCGGTGTGCCTGTCCACGATGACGGCATGGCGCTGGCCGAATGTGCCGCGGCGGGTGTCCTGACCGACCAGCCGTACCGTGTAGCCGTCCATCAGGACGGATCCGAACGCGAGCAGCTCACCGGTAGCCCAGTCGATGGCATCCTGCTCGACCATCGTCGCCCGGCGCTGCAGCAAGGGCATCAGCCGCGGGTGCGGGTGAAGCCCGCGGGCATGTTCAGCTGGGTGTCGATGATGAGCTTGATGGCCTCGTCGGTGATCGCCGTGGGAGTCTGCTCATGACCGGCGGGCTGCTGGGCCTCCGGCTGCGGCCTGACCACGGCGCCAGGCTCGGCGGGCGCGCTGGCCGCGTCCCTGGTCTCGGTGAACGCGCGCTCGAGCTCAAGCTGGTAGTCGCGGAGCGCCTGCTCGGCCTCCTCCATCGTGATGTCGCCGCGCCCGATCAGTGACTCGGTGTAGAGCTTTCGCGTCGACCTCTTCGCGTCGATCAGGTCGTACATCAGCGGCTGGGTGAAGGACGGGTTGTCCGCCTCGTTGTGCCCGCGCCGCCGGTAGCAGATCATGTCGATGACGACGTCCTTCTTGAACGCCTGCCGGTAGGCGAACGCGAGCCTGCCGACCCGGACCACCGCCTCCGGATCGTCGCCGTTGACGTGGAAGATCGGTGCCTGGATCATCCGCGCGACGTCCGTCGAGTACACGCTCGACCTTGAATACTCGGGCGTCGTGGTGAAGCCGACCTGGTTGTTCACCACGATGTGCACCGTGCCGCCGGTCCGGTAGCCGCGCAGCTGCGACAACTCGAGTGTCTCGGCGACCACGCCCTGGCCGGCGAAGGCGGCGTCGCCGTGGATGAGCACGGCGAGCACGGTGAACCCGGGCTCGCCCATGTCGATGACGTCCTGCTTCGCCCGGACGACGCCCTCGGCGACCGGGTCGACTGCCTCCAGGTGACTCGGGTTGGCCACCAGCGACGTCTTGATGCTGGCGCCGTCGCCCGCGTACATGCCCTCCGCGCCCAGGTGGTACTTCACGTCACCGGATCCGTGCGTGGTGCTCGGATCCAGGTTCCCCTCGAACTCCTGGAATATCTGCGCGTATGACTTGCCGACGATATTGGCGAGAACGTTCAGCCTGCCGCGGTGCGCCATGCCGAGCACGGCCTCGTCCATCTGCGCGCGGGCGGCCGCGGTGAGCACCGCGTCGAGCAGCGGGATGAGCGACTCGGCGCCCTCCAGCGAGAACCTGCGCTGGCCGACGAACTTGGTCTGCAGGAACATCTCGAACGCCTCGGCGACGTTGAGCCTGGACAGGATGCGGATCTGATCGTCATGCTCGGCCCGGCCGTGCGGCCGCTCAATGCGCGCCTGCAGCCAGGCGCGTTCCTCCGGGTTCTGCATGTGCATGTACTCGATGCCGACAGTGCGGCAGTACGAATCGCGCAGCACGCCGAGTATCTCCCGCAGCCGCATCCGCGGCGCCCCGCCGAAACCGCCGGTGGCGAACTCCCGCTCGAGATCCCAGAGCGTCAGGCCGTGCTCGTTGATGTCAAGGTCAGGGTGCTTGCGCTGCTTGTACTCCAGCGGGTCGGTGTCCGCCATGAGATGACCGCGCACCCGGTAGGCGTGGATGAGCTCATGCACCCGAGCGGCCTTGCTGAGGTCATCCTCGTGCCCGGCCGGGATGTCCCTGACCCACCGGACCGGCTCGTAAGGTATCCGCAGCGCCTTGAATACCTCGTCGTAGAAGCCGTCCTCGCCGAGCAGCAGGCGGTGGATCAGGCGCAGGAAGTCGCCGGACTGCGCGCCCTGGATGATCCGGTGGTCGTACGTGGACGTCAGCGTGACCGTCTTGCTGATGGCCAGCCTGGCCATGGTCTCCTGCGACGCGCCCTGGTAGGCGGCCGGGTACTCCATCGCTCCGACGCCGACGATGCAGCCCTGGCCGGCCAGCAGCCTGGGCACGGAGTGCTCGGTGCCGATAGTGCCGGGGTTCGTCAGGCTGATCGTGGTGCCGGCGAAGTCCTCGACAGTCAGCTTGCCGGTCCGTGCCTTGCGTACCACGTCCTCGTACGCCATCCAGAACTGGCGGAAGTCCATGCTTTCGGCTGACTTGATGCTCGGCACCAGCAGCTGCCGCGATCCGTCGTCCTTGCGCACGTCGATGGCCAGGCCGATATTGACATGCTCAGGCTCGACCAGCACCGGCTTGCCTTCGGCCTCGGCGTAGGAGTTGTTCATCTCCGGCGCGGCGGCCAGCGCCCTGACCACGGCGAAGCCGATCAGGTGGGTAAACGAGACCTTGCCGCCGCGGCCCCGGCTGAGGTGATTGTTGATCACGATCCGGTTGTCGACCAGCAGCTTGGCCGGGATGGCGCGCACGCTCGTCGCGGTGGGCACGGCCAGGCTCGCGGTCATGTTCTGCGCCGTCCTGGCGGCTGCGCCGCGCAGCCGGACCGCACCGGCCCCGGCCGGCGGCGCGGGCGCGGCCGGCCCGGTGGCGGCCCGGCGCCGCTGGCGCAACGGATGCTGGCGCAACGGAAGCTGGGCTGGCGCCCGCGCCCGCTGCTGGCCTGGCCGGCGTGGCTGCTGCTGGCGCCGCGGGACTGCCCGGCCCGCCGGCGGTCCGCCGGCCCTGGCGCCGCCTGCGCGCTGGCGGTGGCAGGCCCGGCTGCCTGGCCGTCCGCCGGCCCGCGCTGCGGCGCCGCGGCTGCGGCCGTCCGGGCGGCGGCGTTCGCCTCCGGCGGCTGCGGCTGGTAATCGGCGAAGAAGTTCCACCACGCCTGGTCGACCGAGCCGGGGTCGGCCTGGTAGCGCTGGTAAAGCTCATCCACTAGCCATTGATTGGGCCCGAAATCGGTGCCCGCCGAGTGATGGCCGGCCGGAACCGCGGTCGCGGCGTCGCTTTCCCCCGGCGGCCCGGCTGGCGCCGTCGAGCTGGAGCGGCCATCTGCTTGCTCAGTGAGATCCGCGGGAACCCGCGGAGACTCCGGTGGCACGGCGGACATCGCCCTCTTCCGAAGCTGGTAATTGCTGTCAGTTCCGCGCACCAGGCTACCTGCCATGGCGGCCAGCGGCGGTGTCAAGGGCAGCGGGCGGCGGCCTGCCGGAGCAGCGCTGGGGCCAGCCGGATTAGCCGGGCAGCTGGTCCCGGCCATGCGGTTCGAGCCAGTTGACGAACGGGCCCTTCGGCACGATCCTGGACGGATTGATCCAGTCTTGTGACTGGTAGTAGTGCCGCTTGATCTGGCCGAAGTCCGTGGTGTCGCCGAATCCGGTTCGCTGGAACAGGTCCCGCGCGTAACCCCAGAGATGCCGGTAGTCGACCAGCCGGCGCAGGTTGCACTTGAAATGGATGTAATAGACGGCGTCGAACCTGGCCAGCGTCGGGTACAGCCGCACGTCAGCCTCGCAGAGCTGGCTGCCGAGCAGGAACCGGCGCCGGGACAGCCGCTCCTCAAGGGATTCCAGGGTGGCGAACAGCACGTCAAACGCCTCTTCGTAGGCCGCCTGCGTCATGGCCATGCCCGCCTTGTATACGCCGTTGTTGACAGCGTGGAAGACCAGCGTGCTGACCGCGTCGATCTCGCGGCGCTGCTCGGGCGGATAGAGCTGCGGTGCCCCCGGCCGGTGGAAGTCGCTGAATTCCGTCTCGAGGGTGACGGTGATCTGCGGTATGTCGTTGGTGACGATCCGCTGGGCCTTGACGTCCCACAAGCACGGCACCGTGCACCAGCCCGTGTACAGGGGATCGGTGGCCTGGTAGAGCTCCGACAGGAACCGTGCCCCGGTGAGCGGGTCCCGGCCGTCCTGGCTGGCCGGGAATCGCCAGCCGCGCTCATCCCTGATCGGATCGGTCAGGGACAGGCCGATAACCTGCTCCAGGCCGAGCAGCCTGCGCACGATGAGCGCGCGCTGCGACCACGGGCAGGCAAGCGAGGCATACAGCAGGTACCGTCCCGGCTCTGCCGGGTATCCGCTCGATCCGTCCCTTGTAATCTGCCCGGTAAACGCGTTCTGCTGCCGCACGTAGCCGCCCACCGGGCTGATCGCCGAGAATGACGGGGGCGTGGCTGGCATCACCGCTCCCTTCCCGGGGTCCGCGCTGGACGGCGGATGGTTCCTACTAGACCACGGCAAGCCCGGGCAAGTGCGGACATAGGGTCGCGACCACGGCAAATACCGGAAGAACCACGGAAGATGACGAGAAGATGACGTAGGGAGGGCCGGTTGAGCTCGATAGCTGCCGGGCTGGCCCATCTCAACGGCTGGCTCGCCTATCTCGTGATTGCGGCGCTTGTCTTCGGCGAGACCGCCATCTTCCTCGGCTTCGTGCTGCCCGGCGAGGCGGCGGCGGTCCTCGGCGGGGTGCTGGCGAGCCGCGGGCAGGTCTCGATCGTGCCGCTGGTGACGGTGGTGGTGATAGGCGCGATCGTCGGCCCGGTAGTGGGATATGAGATAGGCAGGCGGATGGGCGACCGCCTGTTCGCCGCCCGCGTGCTCGGCCGGATCCCCGGCGGGGTGGCGCGCGCCAGGTCAACGCTGCAGGCCAGAGGCGGCCTCGGTGTCCTGATCGGCCGCTTCGTCGCCATCCTGCGCGCACTCGTCCCGGCCGCCGCGGGCGCGGCGCAGGTGCCGTACCGCACCTTCTTCTTCTTCAACGCGGCCGGCGGGATCATCTGGGGCGTCGGGTACTGCCTGCTCGGGTACCTGGCCGGGTCCGCCTACGTCGCCGTCGAGAAGCGGGTCGGCACCGGCCTCGCCGTCGTGATCGCGGCGCTTGCCCTCGCCGCCGTTGGCACCTGGGCGGTGCGCAGGCACCGCGCGGCCGGTGCCGGCGCGGCGAACGGCGGCGCGGCGGCCGGTGGCACGGCGAACGGTGGCGCGGCGGCCGGTGGCACGGCGAACGGCGGCGCGGCGGCCGGCGGCACGGCGAACGGTGGCACGGCGAACGGCGGCGCGGCGGCCGGCGGCACGGCGAACGGTGGCGCCGCGGGCGGCGGCGCCACGGGCGGCGGGCAGCCTGGCGGCGGGCAGCCGGACAGCGGGTAGCCGGCCCTGGCCGTGGTCAGCGCCACGTCACACCGGGCTGCCTCCTGGCACCCGCGGTGGGTGATCCGTTCTGGCTAAAATTTCAGGACTTCGCCGAATACGTCCTCCCGCCGGTGCTCCAGGCTGGGCAGCACGGCCCTGACCTGTGCGGTCACCCCCGGGTCGACATCGCCGACGGCGATGCCCCGGCCTGGCCCGAGGTCAATCCGGACCGCGCCCATGGGATCGACGAGCATGCTGCGGCCGATCCCGGTCGGTACGCCGGCGGCCGGCTCGGCGGGGTCGGGTACCTGGCCCGCCGCCGCCACCCACACGGTGTTCTCGATCGCCCGGGCGCGGATCAGGGTGACCCAGTGCTCCTCCTTGAACAGCCCGGCAGCCCACGCGGCCGGCACCACGATCAGCTCAGCGCCGCCCGCCGCGAGCGCCCGGGCGAGTTCGGGGAACCGCACGTCGTAGCAGGTCATGATGCCGACCGAGAGGCCGCCGAGGTGGCAGAGCACGGGTTCATGACCGGCCGCGACCAGCTCGGACTCCCGCTGGCCGAGCGCATCGTAAAGGTGGATCTTGCGGTAAGACGCGGCCAGGCCGCCGGCGTCGTCATAGGCGACGACAGTGTTATACACGCGCCCGCCGGGCGCCGGCTCGAAGGTGCCGGCCACCACGGCAACGCCTGCGTCCCGCGCGGCCATCGAAAGACCACGGCAGAACGGGCCGTCGAGGGGCTCCGCCGCCGCTCGCAGGTCGCTGCCGAACCTGGCTAGCGTCGCCTCCGGGAACACCGCCAGCCCGGCGCCCTGGCTGGCGGCGTCGGCGACGGCGGCCTGGACGCGGCCGAGGTTGACCGCCGGTTCGGAGCTGACCGGCAGCTGGCAGAGCGCGACTCGCATAGCCGAAGCGTAGATCAGGCGGCGGGCGGCCGGTAGCTTCGGCCGCGGTCTCAGTCGAAGGTCACGACCTGCCTGATCACGTCGCCGCGGCGCAGCGCGCGGACGGCGTCGTTCAGCTCGTCGAAGCTGATCTGGCGGCTAATCAGGCCCTCGATGTCGAGGCGGCCGGCCCGCCACAGGCTGACGAACCTGGGTATGTCGCGCCGCAGGTCGCAGCCGCCGTACAGCGAGCTGAGCAGGTTCTTGCCGTCGAAGAGCAGCTCCCACGCGCTGAACGGGACGCTGTCATCCCTGGCGCCGGCGCCTACCACGATGACGTCGCCGCCTCGCCGGGCCAGCCGCCAGGCCGCCCGGATGGTGGCTGACCTGCCGACTACCTCGAAGGCGTAGTCGAAGCCCTTCCCGCCGGTCAGGTCCTTCCTGGCCTGCTCGGCGTCATCCGGGGCGGCGGCGTGCGTCGCGCCGAGCTCCAGCGCCTTGGCGTGCTTGCTAGCCACCGGGTCGATGGCCAGGATGGTGGCCGCGCCCGCGATCCTGGCGCCCTGGATGGCGGCCAGCCCGACCCCGCCGCAGCCGACCACGGCCACCGAGGATCCCGGCGTCACCCGGGCGGTATTGATCACCGCGCCGACGCCGGTCGGGATGCCGCAGCCGAGCAGCGCCGCGACGGTGAACGGCACGTCGTCGTCGACCGGTATCACCGCCTGCCAGGGCACCACCATTTCCTCCGCCCAGGTGCCGCAGCCGGCCATGCCGAACGCCGGGGTGCCGTCGCCGAGCGTAAAACGCGGCGTGCGGAAGCCCTCGATCACGTAGGTGAGGCAGAGGAAAGGCTGGCCGCGGACGCACTCCGCGCAGCTACCGCAGGCGGGCGTCCAGGAGACGACGACATGCTGGCCGGGCGCGACCGAGGTCACCTGGTCGCCGACCTCGGTCACCTGGCCGGCTCCTTCGTGCCCGAGCACGGCCGGCATGCCGGAAGGGATGATCCCGGACAGCACGGACAGGTCCGAGTGGCAGACGCCGGTAGCCCGGAGCCTGACCTTTACCTCGCCGGGACCCGGGCCGACCGTGGCGACGTCATCTCGCAGTTCGGTGACCGCCTCGGGTCCTGTTCCGTGCACGACTGCGGCTCGCACCGTCCTGACTCTCCTTGCTCTCAGCCTTGCCCGTCCTGAACTCCGGTCACGCCCGGCCTGCGGTCACCGGCCGCCCGGCCAGTCCGGCCGGTTTTCCGCCAGCCGGTCATTCCGCCAGCCGGAGGGCATCCTTTGGGCACGAGCGCACCGCCAGCCGCACCGCGGTCATCAGCTCCGCGGGCACCTCGCCCGGCTGGATGTGCAGGTTATCGTCGTCGTCGACCTCGAAGACCTCGGGCACCAGGCCGGCGCAGACGGCGTTGGCCTCGCAGGCGTCGCGGTCCACCCGCACCCTCATCGTCCGGTCTCCCTCGGCGTCAGGCGGCGCCCGCCGCGGCCGCGGCCCGCCGGGCAGCAGCCGGGCCGCCGCCGGGCGGCTAGTCTGCGCCAGCGCCGGCCGTGCGCGCCGCACTCCGGAGTAGAGCATGACCCGGCTCGCCCGGGCAAGGGCGGCCGGCCAGACTGTCCGTCATGCAGCACGCGCTGCCCGCGGGCATCCGGCAGGCGGCCGAGGCGGCCACCGGGTTCATGCCGCCGGCCGAGGGCCTGGCGCTGTTCGAGACCGCCGCCGCCTACGCCAGCATCGGCCCGGTCGCCGAGATCGGGACCTACTGCGGGAAGTCCACGATCTACCTGGCGGCGGCGGCCCGGCAGGCCGGCCAGCTGGTCGTGACGGTGGACCACCATCACGGCTCGGAGGAGAACCAGCCGGGCTGGGAGTACCACGACCCGGCCCTGGTCGATCCGGCCACCGGGCGGCTCGACACGCTGCCGCACTTCAGGTCGGCCCTCGCGGCCACCGGCCTGGAGGAGCACGTCATCGCCGTGGTCGGCAGGTCCGCGGACGTGGCCAGGCTGTGGGGGGCGCCGCTGGGCATGCTGTTCATCGACGGCGGCCACACCGATGCGGCCGCCCAGGCCGACTACGAGGGCTGGGCACCGTGGGTGGCGCCGGGCGGCGCGCTGGCCATTCACGATGTCTTCCCCGACCCGGCGGACGGCGGCCAGCCGCCGTACCGGGTCTACCTCCGCGCGCTGCAGTCCGGCGGGTTCGCCGAGGTGCGGCGGGAGGGCTCGCTAAGGGTGCTGGAGCGGACCGGGCCCGGCATCGGCTGACCCGCAGCCGCACGCGGCGCCATCCACCGGGCTGGCCGCCTGGCGTCCGCCGGCCGCCGGCTCCCTGAATATTGCCGATCCGCCGGTCGCCCCGGACAGCGCATCGGCGGCCAGGATGATCGCGGCCGCGGTCCAGCTGCTCTGCTCGGCGGGGAAATGCGCCTGGTTGGCGAACTGCCAGCCGGTCCAGTACGCCCCCCGCGGATCCCGCAGGTGCTGGATGTCCCCGAACAGCTCCGCCGCGCGGGCGCGGTCACCCACGGCGTCCAGCGCGAGCACGAGCTCGCAGGTCTCCGCGCCGGTCACCCACGGCTGGTCGCTGACGCACCGGGCGCCGAGGCCGGGAACCACGAAAATATCCCAGTCCGCTGCCAGTCGCTGCAGCCCGGCGGGGCCGCGCACCGGGCCGCCGAGAACCGGGTAGTACCAGTCCATCGAGAACCTGCTCTTGTCGGCGAACGCCTCGGGATGGCAGGCGACCACGTGCCCGAGCCGGTCGGCGGCGAGTTCCCAGCCGGGCTGCGGCTCGCCCAGGTACTCCGCCAGGGCGATCGCGCACCGCAGGCCCTGGTGCGCGCTGGAGCAGCCTGCCAGCAGGGCATAACGAGCAGCGCTCCCTGCTGCCGTCCGCTCCCAGGCGAGCTCGCCGCGCGCGGTCTGCAGGCCGAGCACGTACTCGGTGCCGCGGCGTACCGTGGGCCACATCGCGGCGGCGAACGCCTCGTCGCCGGTGACGCGCAGCTCATGCCAGACGCCGACCGCGGGGTAGGCAACCTGGTTGCTCTCCGCCGCGGGATCGGTGACCGTGCCTGCCACCGTCGCCTTCGGCCATGATCCATCCGGGCGCTGCGCGGCGCGCAGCCAGCCGTAGGCCCGCCGCGCGGCGCCGGTGAGCCCGCAGGCGCTCAGCGCCATCGCGCACTCGACATGGTTCCAGGCGTCGACATGGCCGTCAGGCCAGCCGATGGCGCCGTCCTGCTGCTGGCTCGCTTCGATGCTGCGGCCGGTGGCAAGGACCTGCTCGGCCGTGAGCACCCCGGGAACCGACGGCAGAACCGAGCCGGCCGGCACCCGGGCAGGCGCTGCCGCCGCCACGCTGTCACGCCGGGGCATGCGCCCTGTCCTGGCGCGTTCCGGCCCGGGTGCCGGGCCCGGGCCCGGCACCCGGGCCGGCTTCGCCGCGTAGACGACCAGGCTCTTGCCGATGAGCGGGTTGAGCGCGCGGTCGGCGAGCCTGGTCAGCGCGGGCTTTTTCATGATGTCCCAGACCAGCACGCGGTGGTAGGCGCGGGCCAGCGGATGATCATCCTTGCTGACCCCGACGGCGCATTTCAGCCACCAGTACGGCGAGTGCAGCGCGTGCGCATGATGATGGCCGCCGACCCGCAGCCCGGACCCGGAAAGCTTGGCCTCCAGCTCGGGCCGGGTAAAGATCCGCAGGTGACCGCCGGGCACGTTGTGGTAGTCATCGGACAGCCGCCAGCAGATCCGTTCCGGCAGCCAGCTCGGCACGGTCACGGCGGCCAGCCCGCCGGGCCGCAGCACCCGGGCGATCTCGCCCATCGCGGCCTGGTCGGCCGGGATATGCTCCAGCACCTCGGCGGCTATCACCGCGTCGAAGCTGTCATCGGGGAACGGCATCGCGATCGCGTCCCCGGTCACCGCGCGGGCCGACCCGCCGCCGGGTACCTCGCCGGCCGCCGCCATCGCGGCGAACATTGCGGACACCTGCCGCAGCTCACCCTCGTCGGAGTCCAGCGCCACCACGTGCGCGCCGCGCCGCAGCGCCTCGAACGCGTGCCGGCCCGCTCCGCAGCCAAGATCGAGTACCCGGTCGCCGGGCCGGACCGGGAAGCGGGCGAAATCGACGGTCAGCAGGGCGCCGCTCCTTCGATCGCGCGGTGGTACTGGGCCACGATCGCGCGGGCGACGGCCGGCCAGGCGAAGCGCTCCTGCGCCCGGTGCCACGCGGCGTCGCCGAGCCGCGCGCGCTCGCCCGCCGAGTCATGCAGGCGGCGCAGCGCGGCGGCCAGTTCCTCGGCGTCGCCGGGGGTCACCAGCACGGCGGCGTCGCCGGTGACCTCGGGCAGGGCGCCGGTGCGGCTGGCCACCAGCGGGGTACCGGACGCCATGTGCTCGACCGCCGGGAGCGAGAACCCCTCGTACAGCGACGGCACGACGGCGATCTCCGCGCTCGCCGCGAGCTCGGCGAGCTCAAGGTCGCCGATGCCGGTGACGAAGCGCACCCGGTCGCCGAGCGCGAGCTCGGCGACGAGCCGCTCGGTCGGGCCGCCGGTAACCGGCTTGCCCACGACAACGAGGTGGACGTCCCGTTCGGTGGCAAGCTTCGCCACCGCGCGAAGCAAGGTGGCGACTCCCTTGATCGGGGAGTCCGCGCTGGCGACGGCGAGGATCCGGCCGTCCGCCCGCGGCCCGGGCCGCGGATGGAACAGCCGGGTATCGACGCCGAGCGGGATAACGTGCACGTTCTCCGGCGGCACCCGGAAGTCGCGGCAGATGTCGTCGCGGGAGGACTGCGAGCCGGTGAGCACCGGCCCGACCCGGCGCGCGACCCGGCCCTGCATCCGCACGAAGCCGTACCACCGGCGCTTGGACAGCCGGGCCAAGCCGGTGGCAGCCGCCAGCTCGATCCGCCGGTCCACGCTGATCGGATGGTGGATGCTCGTCACCAGCGGCAGGCCGAGCCGGGCGATGCCGAGCATGCCGTAGGCGAGCACCTGGTTGTCGTGCACGACATCGAAGTCGCCCGGCCGCTGCCGCAGCGCGCGCAACGCCCGGAGGCTGAACGTCAGCGGCTCGGGAAAGGCCGCCGTCCACATCGTGGCCACCTCGAGGGCGTCGATCCAGTCGCGGTACTCGCTCAGGTGCGGCGTGCGGAACGGGTCGGGCTCCCGGTACAGGTCGAGGCTCGGCAGGGTGCGCAGCACTGGCCCGGGCTCAAGCTCCGGGTACGGCTGGCCGGAGAAAACCTCCACGTGGTGACCGAGCGCGGCGACCTCCCGGGAGACATGGCGCAGGTAGATGCCCTGGCCGCCGCAGTGCGGCTTGCTCCGGTAGGAGAGCATGGCGACGCGGAGACCGCGGTCCGTGGTGCTCACGCAGGTTGCTCCTCCTCATCCGCCGCTGGCCGCCGCTGATGCCGATGCGAGCCCGCGTGACCCCCAGGCAGCGAACATTACCAGGGAGTACCCGGCCGTCCGGCGGCCCCGGCGGCCGGCCAGCAGCCCGCCGGGCCGCGCGCGCTGCCCGGCGGCCGGCGCTATGCCCGGGTGGTCATCATGTCGGTAAGCTGCGGCGACGTAGCCTGGTTGGCCCGCAGCGGCCGGCCAGGCACGGAAAGAGGCTGGCGCGGCCGGGAAAGAACGGAGATTCTGCTGACAAAGCGCGCACTGATCACCGGGATCACCGGGCAGGACGGGTCCTATCTGGCCGAGCACCTGCATGCCCGGGGGTACGAGGTCTGGGGCCTGATCCGGGGCCAGGCGAACCCGCGGGTGCGCGGGATCCGGCAGCTGGTCGGGGACGTCCGGCTGGTCCGCGGCGACCTGCTCGACCAGGGCAGCCTCATCTCCGCTGTCGAGCGCGTCCAGCCCGACGAGATCTACAACCTGGCCGCGATCTCCTATGTGCCGATGTCCTGGCAGCAGGCAGAACTTACCGGCGAGGTCACCGGGCTCGGCGTGCTGCGCGTGCTCGAGGCGATCCGGGTCTGCAGCGGGATCAGCGCCTCGCGGAGCCCGGCGCGTGGCCAGATCCGGTTCTACCAGGCGTCGTCGTCGGAGATGTTCGGCAAGGTACGGGAATCGCCGCAAAGCGAGCTGACCTCGTTCCACCCGCGGAGCCCGTACGGCGTGGCCAAGGCGTACGGGCATTTCATCACCCAGAACTACCGCGAGTCCTACGGCATGTTCGCGGTGTCCGGGATCTTGTTCAACCACGAGTCGCCGCGCCGCGGCGCCGAGTTCGTCACCCGCAAGGTGTCGCTCGGCGTCGCCAAGATCAAGCTGGGCTTTGAGCGCCAGCTGCGGCTGGGGAACATGGCCGCCCGGCGGGACTGGGGATTCGCCGGTGACTACGTGCGCTGCATGCAGCTGATGCTCGCCCAGCCTGAGCCGGCTGACTACGTGGTGGGGACCGGCGTCACCCACGGGGTGGATGAGCTGGTGGAACTGGCCTTCAAGGTCGCGGGGCTGGACTGGCGCGATCATGTGGTGTGCGACGCGGCGTTCATCCGGCCTGCCGAGATTGATCATCTGTGCGCGGACTCGTCCAAGGCGCGGGATCAGCTCGGCTGGGAGCCGAAGGTCGGCTTCGAGGAACTGGTGGCCATGATGGTCGAGGCCGACCTCGCGCTGCTCTCGGCCGACGGCGGCCAGGCTGGCGACTCGTTCGGCCCCGACTCCTGGTAGCCGCCAGGCCGGCCGCCCGCCGCTCGCGTACCACGCAGCCGGGAATCAGGGCGCGACAGAGTGCACCAGCGTCCCGATCGCGAACGTCAGCCCGGCCGCCACGGAAGCCAGCGCCAGCTGGCGCACCGCCCCGCGCAGGAACGGCCGGTCAGTGATCCGGGATACCACGCCGCCGCCGACAAAGGCGGCGATGGCGGCGAGGATCAGCGCCGCGGCGAGTGAGTCGAATCCGGCCAGGTAGGGCAGCAGCGGGATCAGCGCCCCGACCGCGAATGTCACCAGCGAAGCGGCCGCAGCGGTCACCGGCGACGGCAGATCCTGGTAATCAACCCCGAGTTCCTCGCGGACGTGCACGACCAGCGCTTGCTCCGGATGTGCGGAAACCTGCCGCGCTACCTGGTCGGCCAGGTCGGCATCCACGCCGCGCCGCCGGAACACCGCGGCCAGCTCGCGCCGCTCGGCGTCGGGATGGTGCTCCAGCTCGAGCCGCTCCTTGCTGACTTCGGCGTCGACAAGCTCGTTCTGCGACGACACGGACACGTACTCGCCGGTGGCCATCGAGAACGCGCCGGCCGCGAGTCCCGCCAGGCCGGTGAGGATCAGCGTGCGCGGTGACCCGCCGCCGCCGCCGACCCCGGCGATCAGTGACGCGTTGGTGACGAGCCCGTCCATCGCGCCGAAGACCGCCGGGCGGAGCCAGCCGCCCGACACGTCCCGGTGCCCGTGGCCGTGCCCGTCGTCAGGCTGCTCCGGCGGCGCCGGAGCAGCCGCCTGGCGCTCAGCAGGATTCGCGGCGTGGCCGGCCGCCTGGCCGGGCGGCTGGTCCGCCAGCTCGCCGTGCGGCCCGCCTGCTGTGCTCATTGCGCTATGCCTCGGATCTGAAGTGTTAGTCCCCCGGTTGCTGAGGCGGGAGCGGAACGCGCCGTGCGCGGAAACGACTCCGCAACGAGCCGTCACCCGCCATTATTCCCCCTGGCCGACCCCGGCCAGCTGGCTGCATTCCCCCGGCCCGCCCCGGCCAGCTGGCTGCGTCCCTGGCCGGCTGCGCTGTTGCCCGCGGATTTACCAGGGCGCTGGCGGCCAGGGCGCCGCGGTGATCCGCTCGATGTCCGCGCCGAACGGGCGGTCGGCCAGGATCGGCTCGATCAGGCCGTCCAGCCAGCCGAGCACCCGCCGGCAGCCGGCCGGCCGGGGCCGGTCAGCGAGCCTGATGGCCTGCCGGGCGGTGAGCAGCTCGCAGGCCGTGACCGTGCGCGCATGCCGGATGGCCGCGCGCAGCACCTCGGCCGCTTCCCAGCCGAACGACTGCACGTCCTCCTGGCCGCCGGAGGTCTCGATGGTGCCGACCGGCGTCGCCATGGCCAGCCGCCGCATCGCGTGGACTTCGCCGGCCGCGCGCTTGTGCACGGCGACTAGCCCGGTATCCGGGCCAGGAAATGCGGTGAGCTGGGCCGGCAGGCCGGTGACGCGGGAGTCCAGCAGGCGGTGGATGCGCGCGGCGGATACCTCGGCGGCATGCGCGAGCGCCGCCGTGACCTGGTCGCAGTGCGCGGCCAGGTCTATCCCGTGGAAGCCGGCCGTGCCGGTGAACCGCCCGTCCAGGAACGCGGGCGAGTCGGTGACCCCGTCGAGCGCCCGCCCGATCGCGGCGGTGAGCGCGCCGGTGGCCCGCAGCGCCTGGGTGAGGACGGGGCCGGCTACCCGGAACGAGACCGGGGCCTGCAGCATCCTGGGCGCGGGGCCGCCGCCGGTGGCGTCCCTGAGCCGGCCAAGCACGCCGGCCAGGATGTCGTCGCCGCGCGCGCAGGCCGCGGTGTAGGGATCGCCTGGTGCCCCGGCCGCGACGATCGACAGCCCGGCCGCTGCTTCCATCATGGCGGTCAGGGTTCTCGCCGCGGCCACCCGGCGCACGGACATCGCCGTCGCGCCCGGTACGCCCGCGAGCAGCGCGATCCCCTCCTTGGGGCCGAGGGTGAACTCGCCGAGCCCGTGGTCGCGCAGCGCCTGGCCGGCCTGGCGAGCTGGCCGGCGGTCCCGAGCACGTGCCCGATCCCGGCCAGCGGCCCGAACGCATGGGCCAGTGGCATGATCTCGCCGGCGCTGCCCACGCCGGTGCGCGGCACGGCCGGGATGATGCCCTCGGCCAGGAAGTCCGCCAGCCGCTGGCAGAGCTGCCCGGAGACGCCGGCGTCGCCGGACAGGAACGTGCGCAGCCGGACCGCGATGATCGCCCGCACGTCCGCGGCATCCAGCCAGGGCGGGCCGCCGGTCGCCCGGGCGAGCATCAGGTTGCGCTGATGCTCGAGCTGCTGGGCCGGCGTGAGGAGCACGCCGGACAGCGCGCCCATGCCGGTGTTCACGCCGTAGACCGGGTGGCCGCGGCGCAGTTCCGCGCGCGCCTGCTCGCAGCGCTGCTGCACGTCGCCGAGTAGCCCGCGGCCGATCCGCACCGCCCGGCCGGGCCGCGCATCCGCGACCGCGCAGATCAGCTGAGGATTCAGGTCGGCGGCGGCGGTGACCGCGAAAACCTCCATCCTTAGCGGTAACGGATCATGGTGCCGGCATCGGCCGCCTCGGCCAGGCCCAGGATCAGCTGGCCTACGGCGACGTCCAGGATGGACAGCCCGCGATGCCACAGCAGGATCCGCTCGTCCGGCCGTTCGCGGCCCGGGCGCTGGCCGGTCACGATCTGGCCGAGTTCGGCGTGCAGTGTCGTTTCCGACAGCCGGCCGGAATCGACCTGGCGGCGCAGCGCACCGAAGCGCCCGGACTGCGCCTCCCGCCAGTCGTCGACCACGACCTTGTCCATCACGTCGAGCAGGTCAAGCTCGACGGCGCTGACCGTGCCGTAGGGAACGACGAACGCGCCCGGCTTGACCGCGCTGGTGCGCAGCAGCGGCGCTGGCTCGGTCAGCCTGGACGCCTCGACCAGGATGTCGGCGCCGGCGAATGTCTCGTCCGCGGTCGCCGTGACCCGGACCGGCGTGTCGGTGACGGCAGCCAGCTCGGCGGCGAATGCCTCCCGGGACTGCGGCCGGCGGCTGGTAATCCGGATTTCCCGCAGGTCGAACATCTCATCCAGCAGCACCACGTTCCAGAATGCGGTGCCGCGGGCGCCGACATGACCGAGTATCCGTGCGTCCGGCCTGGCCAGGTACCTGGCGCCGACCGCGGTCATGGCGCCGGTCCGGCAGGCGGTGATCATGGTCGCGTCCATGATGGACAGCGGGATGCCGGTAGCCGGGTCGTAGAGGGTCAGCAGCCCGAGCTCGCTGGGCAGGCCGCGGGCGTAGTTGTCGACGAAGTCACCGACGACCTTGATGCCGCTCACTCCAGCCGCGGGCCAGTGGCCGCGGCCGCCGGTGCCCGCCGCGGACAGGTGGCCGCGCAGGATGTTGAAGTGACCCGCGCCGTCATTGTCCGGCACCAGGTGCACGCGCGGCTCGAAGACCACGCGCCCCTCCCCGTGCGCCCGCACCGCCGCTTCGACCGCGGCGATGATGTCGGCATTCGCCAGGCCGAGCGCGTCGATGTCCGGGCCGGACAGGAACCGGATCCACAAGCGGCCGGCCCCGGCGTGGGAGTCACGGGCGCGTGCCAGCCGGCTGCCCGGCTGGCACGGCTCGCGGCACGAGGCGGGTCAGCTCTTCGTCACGTTATTAACGAAGATGTGCCCGATGGCGGTCGGGTAGATACCGTGCACGTTCTTCGCCGAAGCGGCCAGGAAGTTGTAGAAGTACCCGAAAATGATCGGCGTCTCGTTGAGCAGCAGGGTCTCGATCTGGCCCGCGATGCTGCGCTGCGTGCTCAGGTCAATGGCGGCGATGTAGTTCTTGACCAGCGCGTCGTATTGCGCGTTGTTGAAGCGCGCCGCGTTCCACGAGCCAGTGCCCGTCTTCGCGTTGATCGTCTGCAGTGGCGCGGTCAGGATCACGTTCGGCACGCTGCGGTGCCCGTAGTCGACCAGGCTCATCGTGGCGTCGAGCCAGTCGGAGTTCCCGAACGTCGCCTTGCCGTAGTAGGTCCCGGAATCCTCGAACTTCGTGCTGATGTTCACGCCGATGCTCTTGGCCGACTGCGCCACGATCTGGCCGTACTGCGGGATCTCGAGCGTGTTGTTGCCGATGAGCTGGGTGCTGAACCCGGAGGCGTGCCCCGCGGCCGCCAGCAGGGATTTCGCCTCGGCGATGTTCTTCGCGCGCTGCGCGATGCTGGTGTTCGTCGAGGGGTAGACCGGGGCGAACGGGCTGTCATTGCCGAGGTCGGCGAAACCGTGGAACAGCGCGCTGATGATCGCTGGCCGGTCGAGCGTCAGCGCGATCGCGCGTCGTACCCTCGCGTCGGTGAACGGCGCCTTGTCGGTGCGCATCGAGAGCTCGCGGTGCGCGGCGGACCTGAGCCGGACGATGTTGTAGGGCGCGCCCGGGGCCAGCAGCTGCTCGCCGCCGGTGACGGAGAACTGGCCGACGACATCGAGCGTCCCGGCGCTCAGGGCGAGCACCTGCGGTGTCTGGTTGTCGTAGAAGGTGAACTCGGTGGCCGCGGGCAGCGCCTTGGTGCCCCAGTACTGCTCGTAGCGGGTGAAGGAGGCGCCCACCTTAGGCGTGTAGCTCTTCATCACGAACGGGCCGGTGCCGATGAACGAGCTCTGCCACTTCGCCGGGCTGTAGTTATTCGGCAGGATGATCACGTTGTAGTTGTCGGACGAGACCAGGTACGGGAAGTTGCCGTTCGGGCTCGCGAGATGGAAGGCGACGGTGAAGTCGTCGACCTTCTTGACCCCCGCGGGCAGCAGCACGCCGCCGAAAACGGACAGCGCGTTCCCGCCGTTCTTGGGGTTCGAATGAAGCTTGTAGGTATACACGACGTCGTCGGCGGTGAGCGGGCTGCCGTCGTGGAACGTGACGCCCTGGCGGATCTTGAAGGTCCACACGTCGGCCGCGGAGTTGGGCGACCAGCTGGTGGCGAGCTGCGGCTTCAGCGTCAGGTGCTGGTCAGAGAACACGAGATACTCGCCGGCCTGGCCCATCATGTCGATGCCGCCCTGGTCGGCGATCGTCAGCGGGTTGATCGCCGCGGCCGGCACGATGATGCCCACCTTGATGGTGGCGCCGCCTTTGCCGGCCGGCGCCGGGCTCGACGGTGTGGTCGTCGACGGGCTGCCTGAGCTCCCGCAGGCGGAGAGAATGGCGCCGAGCACCGGGAGCGATATTCCGACGACCGTGCCGCGCCTGATGAAGTCCCGGCGGGTCATCCGTCCGGCGACGAATTCATCGATAACGTGGTTCTCGATCTCGCCCTGGCTGTCGCGCAGATGGCCGAGGCGACCATTGTTACTTTTCACTTGGGTCCTCCCTAGGAACCTCTACCGGACCCGCATGCGCGGTACGGCGCGAATCAAAAAAGCTACGCCCTTGGCCGGCCCTTGTCACGGCGCCAGCCCGGTGCGTTGCAGGCTCTGCAGCTCAGCTATGGGGATATGGCAGCTCATCAGGTGGCCCGGGCCGACCTCAAGCAGCGGCGGCTCGGTCGACTCGCACACGCCACTTGACAGCCGCCGGGGGCATCGCGTGTGGAACACGCAGCCAGTCGGCGGGTCGGCCGCGGACGGGATCTCGCCGGATAGCCGGATCCGCTCGGTGCGCAGCCCGTCCAGGCTGGGCACCGCCGATAGCAGCGCCTCGGTGTACGGGTGATGCGGCCCGGCAAAGACGGTTTCCGCCGGGCCGAGCTCCATCACGCGGCCGAGGTAAAGCACGGCGATGCGGTCCGACAGGTACCGCACCAGGCCGAGGTCGTGCGAGATGAACAGGTAAGTCACCTGCTCCTTGGCCTGCAGGTCGACCAGCAGGTTGAGTACTGCCGCCTGCACCGACACGTCAAGGGCCGACGTGGGCTCGTCGCAGACGACGATGCGCGGGCCGCCCGCGAAGGCGCGCGCGATCGCCACCCGCTGCTTGAGGCCGCCGGACAGCTGGCTCGGGCGGAGTGTCAGCTGGCGCTCCTCCATCCGCACCGACTGGACCAGGTCGGCCAGCCGCTCGCGGAGGCGCGCGCCGGACAGGCCGGCCAGCCTGGTGATGGGCCGGCTGATCAGGCGCCGGACCGTGTGGCGGCGGTTGAGCGCCGAGTCCGGGTTCTGGAACACGATCTGCAGTGCCTTCAGCTGCTCGCGCGGCCGGCGGCGCGCCTCGCCCGCCAGCGGCCGGTCGTCGAGTTCGACGACGGAGCCCTGGTCCGGGGTGATGAGGCCGAGCAGCGCTCGCGCCAGGGTCGTCTTGCCGCTGCCCGACTCGCCGACCAGGCCGAGCGTCTCGCCTCGCTCAAGGCTGAGGTCCACGCCGACCAGGGCCTTGACGGCCTCGCCGCGCGAGTCGAAGGTCTTCGACAGTCCCCGCACCGTCACGATCGCCGTGGCGGCGTCGCGGTGGGCGGCCAGCTCCACGTCGACCGGAGTATTCCGGGGCAGGTCCGGCGTCTGATCATGCCGGTAGCAGCGCGAGCTGCGGGTCGAGCTGATGGCGAAGGCCGGCGGTGGTGCGGTCCGGCATTGTTCCTCGGCGATCGGGCAGCGCGGGGCGAAGATGCACCCGGTCAGCGAATGCCCGGGGGGCGGCAGGAAACCCGGGATCGTGTCCAGCCGCCCATGGTCCTTACGCTGGCCGCGCCGCGGGATGCAGCGCAGCAGGCCGACGGTGTAGGGGTGCCGCGGCTGGTCAAACACCTCGCTGGCGACGCCCTCCTCGACGAGTTCCCCGGCGTACAGGACGCCGACCCGGTCGCACATCTTGGCGATCACGGCCAGGTTGTGGCTGATGAACAGCACCGAGGTGTCGAACTCCTCGCGCAGCGCCGCCACCAGGTCGAGTACCTCTGCCTCGACGGTCGCGTCCAGCGCGGTCGTCGGCTCGTCGAGGATGAGCAGCGATGGCTCGGCGGCAAGCGCCATGGCGATGACGGCCCGCTGCGCCATCCCGCCGGAAAGCTGGTGCGGGTACCTCTCCATGACCCGGCGCGGGTCGGAGATCTGCACCTTGCGGAGCATGGCCTCGGAGCGCTCCAGGGCCGCTTTCCGGTCCAGGCCGGCGATCTCGTAGACCTCGGCGATCTGCCGGCCGACCTTGATCGACGGGTTCAGCGCCCGGCCCGGCTCCTGGTAGACCATCGACACGGTGCGCGCCCGCAGCTCGCGCAGCGAGGCCTCGCCCAGGGCCAGCGGATCGATTCCGTTGATGCTGATCGAGCCCGAGCTCACCCGGCCGTTGCGGGGCAGGTACCTGGTCAGCGCCAGCGCCACGGTGGACTTGCCGGAGCCGGACTCGCCGACCAGCCCGTAGGACTCATTGCGCCCGATCTGGAATGAGACGTCCCGCAGCGCCCGGCGGTCCTGGCCGCGTACCCGGTAGGTGACATCCATGTGCTCGACCGCCAGCGCGGGCCCTGTCGGGCCGACCGCGCCGGTCGCGGCCGTGATATCGGCGGCGGTCACGAGGCCAGCACCTGCTCGATGGAGTCCGTGACCAGGTTGACCCCGATCACCAGCGAGGCGATGGCGAGCGCCGGGAATAGCGTCGGCCACCAGTAGCCCGCGGGCAGCACCCCGTAATTGGCAGCGATATCTGACCCCCAGTCGGGCGTCGGCGGCTGGACCCCGAAGCCGAGGAACGACAGCGTGGCGACGGCGAAGATGGCGTATCCGAGCCGCACCGTGAACTCGACCAGGATGGCCGGGACGACGTTCGGCAGGATCTCGACGAACATGATGTGCGGCGCCTTCTCGCCCAGCAAGCGGGCGGATGACAGATAGTCAAGCTGGCTCTCGACCAGGACGGCGGAACGAACGGTCCGCGCGATCAGCGGCGTGAAAACGAACCCGATGACGACGATGAGCGTCGTCGTGGACGGCCCGAGCGCGACCAGGAACAAGAAGGCGACGATTACCACCGGCAGCGCCAGCACGGCCTCCACGACGCGCCCGACCACGGTGTCGATCACCCCGCCCAGGTATCCCATGGTCAGGCCGAGCGCCGCGCCGAGCACGGTGCCGAGCAACGTGGCGAGCAGGGTGATGAACAGGATGTCTCTGGCGCCGACAATGACCCTCGACAGGACATCGCGGCCGAGCTGATCGGTCCCGAACCAGTGCATCGACGACGGGGCGTTGTTCGTGGCCAGCAGTTGCTGTACATAGGGGCTGTGCGGGGCGATCGCGGTGCCGAACAGGGCGCAGACGATCCAGAACAGCAAGATCACCGTGCCGGCCAGGAACGTCGGCTTACGCAGCAGCAGCCGCCATGCCGTGGGCTGGGCCCGCCGGGGCGCGTGCACGACGGCCACCGCGGCGAGCGGCGGCCCCGCGGGGCCGGAGCTGATCATTCAGCGCCCCCGAGGCGCAGCCGCGGATTGAGCAGCGTGTAGAGCACATCCGCGATCAGCGTGGCCACCATGTACACCACGCCGATGGTAAGCACGCCGGCCTCCAGCATGGGGAAGTCCTTGTTCTGGGCTGCCGTGAAGATCAGCTTCCCGATTCCCTGGTAGTTGAACAGCGTCTCCACGACTACCAGGCCGCCGATCAGGTATCCGGTCTGGGTGGCGATGACGGTGATCGTCGGGAGCAGCGAGTTCCGCAGTACATGCCGCCGGATCACCACCGAACGCTTCAGGCCTTTCAGGGTCGCTGTCCGCGTGTAGTCAGATTCGAGCGATTCGATGGTGCCGGCCCTGGCCATCCGGGCGATGTAGCCGAAAAGCACGAGCACGAGCGGGATCGCGGGCAGGATCAGGTGATAGAGCTGCTCCGCCGGAGACGCGCCAGGACCAGCCGAAGCCGAGACCGGGAACCACTTCAGCTCGACGCCGAAGATCACGATGAGCACGATTCCCGATACGAACTCGGGCACCGTCGCGAAGGAGAGACCGGTGACCGAGATGACCCGGTCGGGAACCTGGCCGAACTTGAGCGCTGCGAAGACTCCGCCGATGATGCCAAGCGGCACGACAATGATGAAGGCCAGCGCGCCAAGTTTGGCCGAGTTGACAAGCGCGGCAAAGATGAACGGCCCGACTGCCGTCCGGAACGTGTAAGACGTGCCCAGGCTGCCGTGCAGCAGCCCGCCAATCCAGCTGACGTACTGCGTGAGGAGGGGCCGGTCCACGCCGAGCTGGTGGTCGAGGACTCGTACGGAACTGGGGGAGGCCAGCTGGCCGAGGATCGCGCGGCCAGGATCGCCGGGCAGCACCTGCCCGGCGAAGAAGACAAGAATGCTGAGCAGCCAGAGTGTGATCACGGCCAGACCGAGGCGGCGGAGAAGGTAGGTCGTCACGCGGCCCTCCCTTGACAATTTCCGCCATAACGATCGGAAAAACTGCCTGCGGACACCTAGTTTCCCCCGAACCCGCGTCCCATGCGGTCAACGATGCGAATTCACAACAGAAGTGTTCCCCGGTTGACGCCGGCAAAGCTACCCTCCTGGTTGCCCGGGCCGGTCAGGCGGCGTGTCCGGCTGTTGCCGGGATTGGCTGCCCGGCTGGCCCTGGGACTGTTCGCCCGCTGCGGCTAGTCTCGTGATCATGCGGGCTGACGGGCCAGTGGCGCTGATCCACTGCTACTGCGCGGGTCAGGCCGTTCCGCCGGGAACGCGGTGAAGATCACCGCCATCCGGCTGGACCGGATGCGGCTGCCGCTGAGCCCTCCGTTCCTGGCGGCCTGGGATCCGGTGCCGCGCCGCCACTTCGATGCCACCCTGGTCCGGGTCGAGACCGACGAGGGCATCACCGGTTACGGCTCGGGCGACACTATGGACGGCTTTGCCCCCTACCAGGACCTGTTCGTCGGCCGGGATCCCCGCCAGATCGCCGGTCACGTCAAGGTGATCGAGACCATCAACTTCCAGGCGGGCCGGTACTGGCCGCTGGAAGCGGCGCTGTGGGACATCATCGGCAAGGCATCGGGGCAGCCGGTGTCCGCGCTGTTCGGCGGGGCGCTCCAGCGCATTCCCGCGTACGCGTCGTTCGGCGAGGCCGGCCGCCCGGGGGAGCGGGCGGAAGCGGCGCTGGCGGCGAAGTCGGCCGGTTTCCGCGCGGTGAAGATCCGCATCGGCCGGGCGGACACCGCGGCCGGGCTGGCCGCGGTGCGCGCCACCCGGGAGGCTGCCGGTGACGATCTCGTGATCATGGTCGATCTCAACCAGTGGTGGCGGATGGCCGGCGACATCTCCGCGCCGCTCGATCTCGCGGCGGTCCGCAGGATCGCCGCCGAGCTGCACGACCTCGGCGTGCTGTGGCTGGAGGAGCCGCTGCCGGGCGCTGACCTTGACGGCATGCGGGTGCTCCGGGAGCAGACCGGCATCCGGGTCGCGGGCGGCGAGATGGCGCGCACCCAGGCAGAACTGCTGGACGCGCTCGCGGCCGGTGCGCTCGACGTGGTCCAGCCCGACGTGGTGCTGTCGGTGGGCATGCTCCGCGCGCGGACCGTGGCCGAGATCGCCCAGGCCCGCAATCGCTGGTTCACCCCGCACACCTGGACCAACGGGCTCGGCCTGCTGGCCAACCTGCACGTGGCGGCAGGCGTCGGCGGCGGGCCGTACCTGGAGTTCCCTTACGACCCGCCCGGCTGGACCGAGCAGCGGCGCGACTTCTTCCTGGCCCGCCCGGTGCTCATCGATGCGGACGGGTACCTCACCGTGCCCGCGGCACCGGGCCTGGGCGCGGAGATCGACGAGGTTGCCGTCGCCCGGTGGGCGCTGCGCTGATCTCGCCGCTGGGGCCACCAGGGCGCCGCCGGGGCCACCAGGGCGCCGCCGGGGCCACCAGGGGTGCCGCCCGGGCCACCAGGGACGATGGCGCAGGCGGCGATCAGGCCGATGCGCAGGGTGCCTCACTGCCTGCCGTGGCCGGCCAGGCCCGCCGCCGCCAGGATCTCCGCCGCGAACTCGTCCGGTGCCTCCAGCGGCGAGAAATGACCAGCCGACGGCAGCAGCCGCAGCGCCGCATCGTCGAAGAAGTCATCAAGCCGGTCCGACCACGCGACCGGGAACAGCGGGTCGTGCCCGGGCCAGAGCACCGTGACCGGCACGTGCAGCCGGCCGGCGGCGGCGCCTGCTCCGCGAGCGAACGGGCAACCGACCCGGCCCCCGCCCGGTACCAGCCAATCGAGGCGGTGAACGCGCCCGGCCGGCCATAGCTCTCGACCAGGTGGTCAAGGTCCGCGTCGGCAAGCCGGAACGAGGGCCCCGACCAGTGTGACCAGAAATACGCCAAGTACGCGCGCACCGGGCCGGGCCTGCCGTCGATGAGCTCTGCGGCCAGGGCGAGCTGGTGAAAGGACTGATACCAGAACTCGCGCTGCGCATCGGCACCGAGGATCCGGGCGCCGATGCCGGGCAGCGGCGGGGCGACGACCAGGCCACGGACCAGGCCGGGCCGGGCTGCCGCCACCGTCTGCGCGATCCGGCTGCCGATGTCATAGCCCGCGATAACAACGTCCCGCAGGCCAAGTTCCTCGATGAGGGCGATGACGCTGCGGGCCTGGGCGGCGGCCGAGTAGGCGGCGGCCGGGTCAGCCAGCTGCTTGTCTGATTCACCGAACCCGCGCAGGTCGGGAACGACGACATCGAGCCCGGTAAGCCGGGGAGCTACCTGGCGGTAGTCCCGCCGGTCCCCGGGCCAGCCATGCAGGAGCACGGCCGGCGGGCCGGCCCCGGCCCGGTCATAGGCCAGCCGGAAGCCGTCCGTCACATCGCTCACTGGCACCTGCGCAGCCTAGCCCGCGGAGTAACTGGTCAGATGGCTGAAATCGTGGTGGTTTGATCAGGTGCTAGCAGGCATCCGGGGTTCGCCTTTGGTGAGCATGACGAGGGCGTCGAAGAAGCCGATGCCGTGTTTGGCGGCGGAGGAGATGCCGTGTTTGGCGCCGCGCTACGCTTGACCCGCATTGTGCGAGCGGGGAGGTGCCGGTGATGACAGGACCGCAAGACCCGGCAGCGGCGGGCCGCGGCCGGCTCAGGGCGGGCCACGCCGACCGCGAACAGGTGATCGACACGCTGAAAACCGCGTTCGTGCACGGCCAGCTGACCAAGGACGAACTCGGCACGCGGGCGGGCCAGGCGCTGACCGCGCGGACCTACGCCGACCTGGCCGCGCTCACCGCCGACATCCCGCCCCGCCCGGCCGCAGCCAGGCCGCCCCGCCCGCCCGCAGCCAGGCCGGCCCGCCCGCCCGCCCCGGTCCGCCGCCGGCCGCTGGCCAGGGCGGCCGCCAAGTCGGGTGTCTGCCTCATCATCGCGGCCGCCGCCACGTGGGTCTTGATTCTCCTCGTTTCGGCCGACGGCCACTACCGCGGCATCCCGGGCGCCAATCCTTCCTATGAGGCCTGGGCTCCCCTGCCCCTTCTCCTGGCCTTTACCGCCGTATGCACGGCAATCGGCATCTTGGGGAGCGCGGCGGTCACCTCGCTGGAGCAGCGACGATCCCGAAGGCAGCTGCCGCCTCCGCCGGGCGGCCACGCCCTGGAAACCGAGCGGCGCGGCGGCACTGGCCATGGCCCGGTTCCCCCCGGCCCCCGCACCGACCAGACCCGCGCCGACCTGCGGGCTCCCAAGTCACGGCAGCGCCAACGGCATATTCCCGCCCGGGCGGGCCGGGCATCCCGTGGCGTGAGGCCGGCGCCAGGCACGATCTGACGCCGGGTTACCCCGCGGACTGGCCGACGGCGGTCACGTCGTAGGCGAGGTCGGCGCTGTCCATGACGAGCGCGGCGCGCGCCTGGCGGCCGATCTCGGGCTTGACCCGCCCGACGGTGCCGGCCATCAGCCGCAACAGGGCCGGCGGCACGTGCCGCGGCGCGCTGGTCCGGCCGGCCGCTTGCTGGACCGTGGCGGCGAGCTGGCTGAAGGTGAGGTTGGCCGGGCCGCCGATCTCGAAGACGCGGCCGCGGGCGGCGGGGTCAGTGACGGCGCGCTCGGTGAGAGCGGCGACGTCGCTGACAGAGACGAAATTGATCGGGTTGTTGCCGCGGCCGAAGACGACGGGCCGGCCGGATCGAGCCGCGGTCTTCTTGAGCACGTCGATCCACAGCTCGACGAACGCGGTAGCGCGCACGATGGTCCATCCTGCCCCGCTGGCCTGCAGGTACTGCTCGGCGGCGTATTTCATCCGGAACAGCTCCATGGGGCTGTCGGCCGCGGCGCCGACGACCGACATCAGCACGAGGGCGGCGCCCGCATCCCGCGACGCGTCGATGAGGTTGACGTTGCCCTGGTAGTCAACCGAGGCCGGCGACACGCGCCCGGGCCCGGCGAAGCCCTGGACCGCGGATACCACCACCTCGGTGCCGCGGACGGCTGCGGGCAGGCTGCCGCAGTCGCGCACGTCGCCGGTCACTACCTGCACGCCCAGCCCGGTGAGGTGGGCGGCCCGGGCCGGATCGCGGGTCAGGATCCGGACCGGCAGTCCTCGTTCGGTCAGCCGGGTTGCCAGCACAGTTCCGAGCCGGCCGGTACCGCCGGCCAGCAGGATCACGGTGTCCCGCCCGCCGCGACGTGCCGGCGCACCGCTGCGTCGGCGTCGTCGCCGTCGCGGGAGACCGGCTCGAGGTAGAACCGGGCCCAGCTGGCCAGGCCGTCAGTAACGCCGAAGATCACGACCCCGCGCATGAGATGCGCGGACCCGTCCGGCCGGGTCCCGCGATGCTCCCACTCGGTCCAGGCCGTGTGCCCGTCCACGGTGCATCGCAGCACCTCGGCGGTGAGGTCGGGGATCGCGGCGAAGATCTGCTCCCAGTTCCTGCGCACCTGTTCCCGGCCGGTGAACCCGCGCTGCGGGTGCGCCGGGGTCTCATTGCGGTAGCCGGGCGCGAAGCAGGCCACCAGCGCCGCCAGGTCGCGGTCGTTGGTCGCCTGCCGCAGCCGCTCGACCATCGCCGCCGGCCCGTCACCAGTCATGACATCATCCACGCCGCCCACCACCACTCTGTTACAATTGACTGTAATCGTTACATCACTATGGAATGGAAATAATTCCCTGTCAACTGCCAAGCGCCGTTACCAGTCGCCGCGGCGGGCCGAGCAGGCTCAGCAGACCCGTGCCGCGGTGACCGACGCCGCGCGGCGGCTGTTCCTGCGGGACGGCTTCGCCGCGACGACGATCGCGTCAGTCGCGGCCGAGGCGCGAGTCTCCGTCGAGACCATCTACAAGGCCTTCGGCGGCAAGCCCGGCCTGGTGCGCGCTGTCTGCGAGCGGGCGCTGGCCGGCCCGGGACCGATCCCGGCCGAGACGCGTTCTGACGAGCTGCAGCTGACCGAGCCGGATCCACGCGAGATCATCCGTGGCTGGGGGATGCTCACCGCCGAAGTGGCCCCGCGGATATCACCGATCCTGCTGCTGCTGCGCGCCGCCGAGACCGCCGATCCGGAGGTGGCCGGGCTGCGGGCTGAGCTGGACGCCAGCCGCCTGCGCCGGATGACCGGCAATGCGCGCAATCTGGCCGAGGCCGGGTACCTCCGGGATGGCATCACCGTCGAGCACGCCGGCGAGGTGATGTGGACCTACAGCTCCCCTGAGCTCTACGAATTGCTCGTCCTGGGCCGCGGCTGGCCATCCGAGCGATACGGCGCCTTCATCGCCGAGGCGATGATCGCCGCCCTGCTCCCGCCCGAACCGCCTGCCCGCCAAGCCAGCTCGCGGCACTGATGCGGCAGTTCCCCAGGGTGGCAGGCTATTGACCGGTCCAGTCGGCCGTCAGCCCTGGCTGGCATCAACTCGTCAAGCGCTAACCTGACCGTAAGCACCGCTAACTTGCCGCCCCGCTGCCTGACCCACGGTTCGACTGGGGATGATGAGGCGAAGGCAGCGGCGAGTTCGCCGCGTGTCCAGCAGACCTGACGAGGAGCCAGCGTTGACCACCTCGCCCCCGCCCAGCCCGCACCCAATGCCGCCATCCGGCCCGCGCCCGGTCCGCGCCCCCCGCGGTACTCAGCTGTCCTGCCAGGGCTGGCCGCAGGAGGCCGCGATGCGGATGCTGATGAATAACCTCGACCCCGAGGTCGCCGAGCATCCCGACCAGCTCATCGTCTACGGCGGCTCCGGCCGGGCGGCCCGCAGCTGGGACGCCTTCGACGGGATCGTCCGCTCCCTGCAGGACCTGGCGGACGACGAGACGCTGCTGGTCCAGTCGGGCAAGCCGGTCGGCGTGTTCCGCACCCACGAGTGGGCGCCGCGGGTGCTGATCGCCAATTCCAACCTCGTTCCGCAGTGGGCCAACTGGGAGGAGTTCCGGCGGCTCGAGTCACTCGGGCTGACCATGTTCGGCCAGATGACCGCGGGCTCCTGGATCTACATCGGCACCCAGGGCATCTTGCAGGGCACCTACGAGACGTTCGCGGCCATCGCGGCCAACCGGTTCGGCGGCTCGCTGGCCGGGACGGTCACGCTGACCGCGGGCCTGGGCGGGATGGGCGGCGCGCAGCCGCTGGCCGTCACCATGAACGGCGGCGTGGCGCTCTGCATCGACTGCGACCCCTCCAGGATTGCCCGCCGGATTGAGCACGGCTACCTGGACGTGGCCGCCGACGGCGTCGCCGACGCGGTGCGCCGCGCTACCGTGGCCAGGGATGCCGCCGAGCCGCTCTCCATCGGGCTGCTCGGCAACGCCGCCGACCTGGTGCCGCAACTGCTGGCCATGAACGCGCCCATCGACATCGTCACCGACCAGACGTCGGCCCATGACCCGCTGTCCTACCTGCCCAGCGGGGTTGCCTTCGAGGACATGGGCGCCCTGCGCGCCGAGGACCCGGCCGGGTTCACCCGGCGGGCCAGGGAGTCGATGGCCGCGCACGTCGAGGCGATGGTCGGCTTCCTGGACCGCGGCGCCGAGGTGTTCGACTACGGCAACTCGATCAGGGGCGAGGCCGAGCTGGCCGGGTACCAGCGGGCATTCGCCTTCCCCGGCTTCGTGCCCGCCTATATCAGGCCGCTGTTCTGCGAGGGCAGGGGCCCGTTCCGGTGGGCGGCGCTGTCCGGCGACGCGGCCGACATCGCCGCCACCGACAAGGCGATACTCGATCTCTTCCCCGCCAACGAGGCGCTGGCCCGGTGGATCAGGATGGCCCAGCAGAAGGTCCAGTTCCAGGGGCTGCCGGCCAGGATCTGCTGGCTCGGCTACGGCGAGCGGCAGCTGGCCGGCGTCCGCTTCAATGAGCTGGTCGAGCGCGGCGAGGTACAGGCGCCGATCGTCATCGGCCGTGATCACCTCGACTGCGGCTCGGTCGCCTCGCCCTACCGGGAGACCGAGGCGATGGCCGACGGCTCGGATGCGATCGCCGACTGGCCGCTGCTCAACGCCCTGGTCGCCGCCTCATCGGGGGCGTCCTGGGTGAGCATCCATCATGGCGGCGGGGTCGGCATCGGCCGGTCGATCCACGCCGGCCAGGTGTGCGTGGCGGATGGCACCGCGCTCGCCGCGCAGAAGCTGGAACGGGTGCTGACTAATGACCCGGGCATGGGCGTGATCAGGCACGTCGATGCCGGATACGACGAGGCCAGCAGGGTGGCGGTGGCGCGCGGCGTGCGGGTCCCGATGACCGAGTCGCGGCCCGCGGCGCAGTGACGCCGCGGCCGGCATCGGCGCGACGATCGTGAAGGGAGGCCCGGTGGCCTTCGCGGCGCTCTGGGATTCGCTGCTCCCGGTCGGCCGGCACCCGGCCACCGGCGGGTACCGGCGGTACTCCTGGACGGAAGCGGACGCAGCCTGCCGTGCCTGGTTCAGGGAAAAAGCGCAGGAACGAGGCCTGCGGGCGCACGGTGATGGCAACGGCAACCTGTGGGCGTGGTGGGATCACCCGGAATCGCCGCGGGGCGCGATCGTCACCGGCAGCCACCTGGATTCGGTGCCGGACGGCGGTGCGTATGACGGCCCGCTCGGCGTGGTGTCCGCCTTCGCCGCGATCGACCTGCTGCGGGCGGCCGGCTTCGTGCCCGCCCGGCCGATAGCGGTCGCCGCGTTCTGCGAGGAGGAAGGCGCCAGGTTCGGCCTGGCCTGCCTCGGCACCCGGCTGCTCACCGGCGCGATCGCGCCGGAGGCGGCCCGCGAGCTGCGCGACGGCAGCGGGGTGAGCCTGGCCCAGGCGATGACAGCCGCCGGTGTCGACCCCGGCCGCATCGGCCCCGACGAGGAACTGCTGGCCGGCCTCAGCGCGTTCGTCGAGTTGCACGTCGAGCAGGGCAGCGCGCTGGCCGGCCTCGGCGCGGCGGTCGGCATCGCCGAGGGCATCTGGCCGCACGGCCGCTGGCGGCTTGATTTCCTCGGCCGGGCCGACCACGCGGGCACGACCAGGATCGCCGACCGGCGCGATCCCATGCTGCCGTACGCGGCGGCGGTGCTGGCGGCCCGGCAGGCCGCGGCCCGGCACGGCGCGCTGGCCACGTTCGGGAAGGTCACCGCCGAGCCCGGCGGCGCTAACGGGATCTGCTCGGCCGTCCGTGCCTGGCTGGACGCCCGCGCACCGGACGAGGCGACGCTGCAGCGCGTGCTGGACCAGGTCAGCTCGGCCGCCCGCACCGCGGCGGCGGAGCACGGGGTCGAGGTCAGCGTGCGCGCCGAGTCGCTCACCCCGCCGGTGGCGTTCGACGCCGGCCTGCGCGACCGGCTGGCCGCGACACTGCAGGCACGGGGCATCGCGGCGCCGGTGCTGCCGACCGGGGCGGGCCATGACGCCGGGATACTCGCGGCCCGGCTGCCTACCGCCATGCTCTTCGTCCGCAACCCGTCCGGCGTCTCCCACTCGCCTGCCGAGCGGGCCGAGCCTGCGGACTGCGAGGCCGGGGTGGTGGCTCTCGCCGCCGTGCTTGAGGAACTGGCCGGCCAGTGACCGGGCCGACGCAGCCAGCCGGGGCAACCGGGCCGATGGCGCCAGCGGGCCCAGCCAGGCCGGCCGGGCCAGCCAGGCCAGCCAGGCCGGCCAGATCGGCCGGGCCGGATAGGCCGGCCGGGCCGGTCAGGCGGTGGCGCGCCGAGCTTGCCTGGCTGCCCGGCCTGGGCGTCCTGCCGGACGTGCTGATCGAGGCGGCTGGCGACCGGTTCACCGCCGTCACCCCCGGGGCCGCGCCGGGCCATGCCCCCGGCGCGACCCGGCTGCCCGGCCTCACCCTGCCCGGCCTGGCCAACGCGCACTCGCACGCCTTCCACCGCGGCCTGCGCGGCATCACCCAGGCGGGCCAGGGCACGTTCTGGACCTGGCGGGAGCGGATGTATGAGCTGGCGGCCCGCCTGGATCCGGCCAGTTACCTGGCCCTGGCCCGGGCCGTCTACGCCGAGATGGCGCTGGCCGGCATCACCTGCGTGGGCGAGTTCCACTATCTGCACCACGGCCCGGGCGGCGTCCCGTACGCGGACCCGAACGAGCTGGGCAAGGTCATGATCGCGGCGGCCGCCGATGCGGGGCTCCGGATCACCCTGCTGGACACCTGCTACCTGTCCGGCGGCCTGGCGCCGGACGGCACGCCGGTGCCGCTGGCGGGCCCGCAGCTCCGGTTCGGCGACGGTGACGGCGAGCACTGGGCGGCCAGGGCTGAGGCGCTCGGCGCCGACTCCCGCGGCATGCTCGGCCCGCAGGCCAGGGCCGGTGCCGCGATCCATTCCGTGCGGGCGGTGCCGCCCGGCCAGCTGCCCCCGGTGATCGCCTGGGCCCGGCACCGCGGCGCGCCGCTGCATGCGCACCTGTCCGAGCAGACCGCCGAGAACCTCGCCTGCCAGGCGGCCTACCGGGCGACACCTGCCGAGGTACTGCATGAGGCCGGCGCGCTCGGGCCCCGCGCCACCGTGGTGCACGCGACCCACCTGGCGGGCCGGGACACCGGGCTGCTCGGCGGGAGCCGCACCTTCGCCTGCTTCTGCCCGACCACGGAGGCTGACCTGGCGGACGGGATCGGGCCGGCGCGGGCGCTGGCGTCCGCGGGCAGCCGGCTCACTCTCGGCACTGACAGCCAGGCCGTGGTCGACCTGTTCGAGGAGGCCAGGCGGGTCGAGCTCGGCGAGCGGCTGGCCACCCGGCAGCGCGGCCATTTCACCGCCGCCGAGCTCGCCGTGGCCGCCACCGCGGACGGTCACGCCTGCCTCGGCTGGCCGGACGCGGGCGTGATCGCGCCGGGCGCGCTCGCCGACCTGGTGACCGTCACCCTGGACAGCCCCCGGCTGGCCGGGGCGGGGCCGGACACCGCGCTGGAGTCAGTGATCTTCGCGGCGACCACCGCCGACGTGCGCAACGTCGTGACCGGCGGCAGGGACGTCGTACGCGACGGGCGGCACCAGCTCATCGAGGACGTCCCGGCCGCGCTGTCCGCCGCCATCCGCGCCGTGCTGGACTGACTGCCCGGCGCGCCCCCGTGCGGCGCCGCCATCCGTGCCTATCGTGACGGGGTGCGGCGCTGGCCGCGGGACCCGGAGCGGAGCCTCTTGTTGTAACTACATTAAGTAGGTACATCGGGGTAATGGAAACTATCGGCCTGCGGGAGCTCAATCAGAACCCCTCCAAGGCGGTGGCGCGGGTGCGCGCCGGAGCCTCGCTCATTGTCACTGATCGCGGCAAGCCAGTGCTCCGCATGATCCCGGAGACCGAGCATCCCGGTACTCTCCAGCGGATGATTTCCGCTGGAGAAGCCAGGCGCCGGCGGACGTGGGGATACCGGACGTCATCATCGAGCTTGGTCCCGACGTCGGCAGCCTGGCCGAGCTGCTCATCGCTGACCGGGACGCAGAGCGTAACCGTTGATCTACCTCGACGCCTGCGCCCTCATCAAGTTCATCAGGTCCGAGCAGGAGACCGACGCCCTGCGTTCCTGGCGCCTGGAGCTGCCGTCCGAGACGGAGCTGCTGACCAGCGAGCTGTCTCAGCTTGAAATCACCCGCACCCTGCTTCGGGCAGGAATCGATCACCAGCGCGTGCCTTACTTCGTCGGTCAGGCGCTCAAGGGCGTATACGTCATCGACCTCACGGGCACCGTGATAGCCCGGGCGATGGCCTATCGCGTGCCCAGGCTGGGATCCCTTGATGCGATCCATCTAGCCAGCGCTGATCCCTTCCGGCCAGAGCTGACGGAATTCATCACCTACGACCAGGAGCTGGCCAAGGCCGCGGCCGGCCTCGGCTTCCCCGCTGGCGCGCCAGCGTGACCGGGTGTGGCAGCATGCGCACGTGAGCCTCCTGATCACCAACATCGGCGAGCTGGTCACGAACGCACCGCCGGGCGGGTCGCCAGCTCCTGAGCCCCCGGGCCATGAGGCGCGGGGGCCAGGGCCGTTCGCGTCCCTGGCCGCCGCGGCGCTGGTGATCGAGGCCGGGCGGGTCGCCTGGACCGGGCCCGCCGCGCGGGCGCCCGCCGCCGACGAGATCATCGACGCGGCCGGCCGGGCGGTGCTGCCGGGGTTCGTCGACTCGCATGCGCACCTGGTGTTCGCCGGCGAGCGCGGCGCCGAGTTCGCGGCCCGGATGGCGGGCCGGCCCTATCAGGCAGGCGGCATCCGCTCGACCGTCGCCGCGACCAGGGCCGCCACCGACGACCAGCTGAGGGCGAACCTGCGGAGACTGGCCGCGGAGCTGCTCGGCCAGGGCACGACCACCTTCGAGTGCAAGTCCGGCTACGGCCTCACCGTCCGCGACGAGGCCCGCAGCGTGGCCCTCGCGGCGGAGGTCACCCCGGAGGTGACCTACCTGGGCGCGCACGTGGTCCCGCCGGAGTTCGATCGCGATCCGGACGGCTACGTACGCCTGGTCTGCGGCGCGATGCTGGACGCGTGCGCGCCGCACGCCCGCTGGGTGGATGTGTTCTGCGAGCGGGGCGCGTTCGGCCGGGACCAGGCGGCCGCCGTGCTCGCCGCCGGGACCGCGGCCGGCCTGCAGCCCCGGGTGCACGCCAACCAGCTCGGCCCGGGGCCGGGGGTGCAGGTCGCGGTGGAGTCCGGTGCCGCCGCCGCCGATCACTGCACGTACCTCGACGACGCCGACATCGACGCGCTGGCGTCATCGGCAACGGTCGCCACGCTGCTGCCCGGGGTGGAGTTCTCCACCCGGCAGCCGTATCCGGACGCCCGGCGGCTGCTCGGCGCGGGCGCCACGGTGGCCATTGCCACCGACTGCAACCCGGGTTCCTGCTTCACCTCCAGCATGCCGCTGTGCATCGCGCTCGCGGTGCGTGAGATGCGGATGACGACCGAGGAGGCGGTGTGGGCCGCGACGGCGGGCGGTGCCCGCGCGCTGCGCCGGACCGACGTCGGCCACCTCGGCGTCGGCGCGCGCGCCGACCTGATCATGCTCGACGCACCGTCGCACGCCTACCTGGCTTACCGGCCCGGCGTGCCGCTGATCGCGGCGGCCTGGCGGGCCGGGCAGCCGGCTGGCGCGGGCCCGGCGACGGGCGCAGAGTAGGCGCAGGCCTACCCCGCGAGTGGGGGCCGGCCCATAGCGGCCGGCGCGTCCGCCCGCCACGATGGAGACCAGCGGCCAGCGCACGCGGGCAGCGACGCCGAAGGAGCCGGGCATGCCGGAGCTGACGATCCTCATTACGGCCTACATCGCCGGATGCATCGCGGTCGCCCTGCGGCGGCAACGAGCACGCGGCGCGACCGCGGATACCCTGCCGGGTCGCATTCGCGGGCTCGGCTGGGGGATCCTGGCGTTTCCTCTCGCGCTGACGGGATTCGGCCTGCTGGGCGGTAATCACCTGCCGGTCGTTCATCGCGCTGCTGCTGGCCGGGCTCGGGATCGTCTTCATGCCCGCCCGGGCCGCGAAGGTGCTGCCTTTTGCGCTGCTGGCGCTGGGGCTCTACGGGTTCGTGCTCGCGCTCCGCTACGAGTACGGGTCCAATGCTCCGATCCTGTATGGCGTCGTGGCGGCCGGCGCAGGCTCGTGGCGCACGCACCTGGTCCTGCCGGAGGCAATCGCCTTCCTGACGGCCGGCGTGTGGCTATTCGCGCGCACCGCCGACCGGCAGTCGCGGCTGGCCAGGGCACTGCTCGGGGCGCCCGCCGGCGCAGCGGGCGGCGCGGCGCACCCGCGGTGGCACCTGGCGCTGCTTCCGGTGGCCGGTCTTGCGCTGGAGCTGCTCGGCCCGAACTGGCTGTTCGGCGCGAGCGAGTGGAGTGATCTGAGTGACCTGGCGATCGCGGCGCTCATCGCGCTGCTGCTGGTGATCCTGATTCCGGCCGTGGCCGCGGACCTCGCGGTCGCCGGGCTGGTCGTGGCCGGGATTTACGGGATCGTCCTGGCGGTGCGATGGCCGATCATTGAGGGCCCGCGTTATCGGGACATGCTGTACGGCGCCGTCTATGTCACTAACCGGCCGCTAGCCGCGCTAGCCAGCGTCCAAGGGCTGTTGCTCCTGGCCTTCGGCCTGTGGCTGGTGCCGCGTGCGCTCGACTCACGTACCCGGGCCCTGCTCTGGCCAGCGCCGGCGCCGGATGCCGAGCTGGCGGGCCGGGTGGAGCAGCTCACCCAGACCCGGGCCGACGCGGTGGACACGGCGGCCGCCGAGCTCCGGCGGGTGGAGCGGGACTTGCATGACGGGGCGCAGGCCCGGCTGGTCGCGCTCGGCATGAGCCTGCGCGCGGCGCAGCGGCTCATCCCGGGCAGCCCGCAGGCGGCGCAGTCGCTGGTCGGCGAGGCCATCGCGACGTCGTCGAAGGCACTGACCGAGCTGCGTGACCTGGTTCGCGGCATCCATCCGCCGGTGCTGGCCGACCGCGGCCTCGGCGACGCCGTCCGGGCGCTGGCGCTGGACACCCCGCTGCACACCGAGACGGACATCGACGTGCCCGGACGGCTCGACGCGCCGGTCGAGTCGGCCTGCTACTTCGCCGTGGCCGAGGCCCTGACCAACGCCGTCAAGCACTCGGGTGCGCGGCACGTGCAGATCCGCATGCAGCACGCCCGCGGCATGCTCCGGATCGAGGTCACCGACGACGGGGCCGGCGGCGCGGACCCGGCCCGCGGCTCCGGGTTGCGCGGCCTGGAGCGGCGACTGGGTACATTCGACGGCATCCTCGCGGTGAGCAGCCCGCCCGGGGGGCCGACCATGGTTGTCATCGAGGTGCCGTGCGCGTTGTCATCGCCGAAGATCTCTTCCTCCTGAGAGACGGGCTGGTCCGGCTGCTGCAGGCGCATGATTTCGAGGTCGCCGCCGCCGTCGGCGACGGGCCTGGCCTGCTGCGGGCACTGCTTGAGCACCGTCCCGACGTCGCGATCGTGGACGTCCGGCTGCCGCCGTCGTTCACCGACGAGGGCCTGCGCACCGCGCTGGAGGCCAGGCGGCAGGTGCCCGGGCTGCCGGTCCTCGTGCTGTCCCAGTACGTGGAGCAGCTCTACGCCCGCGAGCTGCTGGCCGATCAGGCCGGCGGGGTCGGCTATCTGCTGAAGGACCGGGTGTTCAGCGACGAGGCGTTCGTCGAGGCGCTGCGCACGGTGGCCGGCGGCGGCACCGTGCTGGACCCGGAGGTGATCTCCAAGCTGCTCGGGCGGCTCGCCCGCGACGAGCCGGTCGCGACCTTGTCGGCGCGGGAGCGCGAGGTCCTCGCCCTGATGGCGGAGGGACGCTCGAACAGCGCGATCGCGCAGCGCCTGTTCGTCTCGGAGAAGGCGGTGAGCAAGCACAGCACCAGCATCTTCAGCAAGCTCGGCCTGGCGCCGTCGGACGACGACAACCGCCGGGTGCTCGCCGTGCTCGCCTACCTCAGCGGCTGACCGCCGGGTAGCCGCGGCGGAACCTGATCAGCGGCTGCCCGCCGGCCGCGACGTACGGGACACCGGTGATCTCGGCGATGACCAGCAGGTGATCCCCGGCCGGGATCCGCTGGCTGGCCTCGCACTCGATCGCGGCCAGCCCGTCGTCGGCGATCAGCGCGCCGGACAGCTCACCGCGCCGGTGCGGCACGCCGTCAAGCAGCAGCCGGGCGCCGGGACGGCCGGCCACCGCGAACCGGCCGGCCAGCATCCGCTGCCCGGCCGCCAGCAGAGTCACCGCGAACTGGTCTATCCGGCCGAGCAGCTCGGCCGGATAGGAATCAGCCAGCAGTGAAACGAGCACGAGCGGCGGCTCTGCCGACACCGGGCAGAACGCGCTGACGGTGGTCCCGACGTCGTCCCGCCCGTCGGCCACGGTGACCAGGGTGACGCCGGACGCGAACGCCGTGAGCACCTCGCCGATGCCGCCTGGTGAGTAACCGGCAGTCATCCGTTCATCACTCGAAAGTCCAGCCTCCGGGCAGTGTCAGCGGTCCTAGCGGCGAGAGCCCGGCGGTGGCCGCGATCCGCCAGACCGGCCCCCAGCTCTCCGCCAGCAGGCCGGCCGCCAGCGGCGTGGCCGCGGCGGCCCGGCCGTCACTGGAGCCGGGCGGGCGGAGCCGGTCAAGCGGCCGCACCCGCGGGAAGGCGTGCAGCGGCGCGCCGGGCGGCAGGCCGGCCCGGCCGCGGGCCAGCGCGGCGGCCCGGTCCAGCCCGCCGAGCTCGTCGACCAGCCCGTTCGCCAGCGCGTCCGCGCCGGTCCACACCCGGCCCCGGGCCAGCTCGTGCACCCGGTCGGCGGACATCCCGCGGCCGGCCGCCACCTTGCCGGTGAAGTCGGCGTAGATGTGATCGAGCCAGGCGTTGACCAGTGACCACTCATCCTCGCTGAACGGGCGGCTGGTGGTGAACATCGCCGAATGGGCGCCCTCGGAGACCGAGTCCGTCGTCACGCCTGCCCGGCCGAGCAGCTCGCCGAGCACCGGCTTGCCGGACAGCACGCCGATCGAGCCGGTCACCGTGCCCGGCTGCGCGACGATCGCGTCCGCGGCCATCGAGATGTAGTAGCCGCCGGAGGCAGCCACGTCGCCCATCGACACCACCACCGGCTTGCCGGCCGCCCGGGCGCGGACGACCTCGCGCCAGATCGTGTCGGAGGCCACGTACGAGCCGCCCGGGCTGTTCACCCGGAGCACGATCGCGCGGACGCCGTCGTCGGCGACCGCCGACCGCAGCGCCGCGGCGATCGTGTCCGAGCCCATCGCGCCGCCCGACAGCGGCCCGCGCCCGCTGCGGCCGCGCCTGATCGGGCCGGTCGCGTAGATGAGCGCGACGGACTCCGGCCGGGACGCCGGCCGCCTGAGCACCCGCTCCGGCAGCTTGCGGGCGCGCTCCGCGAGCGCGCGTGAGCGCTGATAGCGGCTGACGTACTGCAGCACGGCGTCCGGCCCGGCCTGCTTCCTGACCCTGGCGTACGCCTCGTCCCGGTAGCCGAGCACGTCTACCAGGCCGGCCTCCAGCGCCTGGGCGGCCAGGAACGGCCCGCGGTCGACCAGCGCGCGTGCCTCCCCGGGGTCGATGCCGCGGCGGCTGGCGATCGCGCCGGTGAGCTGCTCGATGACCGACGTCGTCATCCGCTCGGTGGCTTCCCTGGCGGGCCCGGTAAAGCCGCGCTCGGTGAACTGGTCAGCCGCGTTCTTGTACTCGTGCCGCTTGCCGACCTGGAATTCCACCCCGAGCCGGTCCAGCGTGCCGCGGTAGAACCTGCGCTCGACCGCGATCCCGGTGAGCCCGAGGTCACCGGATGGCTGCAGGTAGATGGTGTCGAAGGCGGTGGCCAGGTAGTACGGCACGTTGCCGGCCGAGAACTCGCCGAAGGTCTCCGCCCAGGCGATGGTGGGCTTGCCGGCCGCGCGGAACTCCTCGACCGCCGCGCGCAGTTCCTGGACCATGGCCAGGCCGATGTTCTGCCCGCCGACCTTGGCGATGAGCGCCCTGACCCGGTGGTCATCGCGGGCGCGGCGGAGTCCGTCGAGCACATCGGCGAGTACCTGCCGGTGACGCGCGAGCACGGCCGACACCGGGTCGGCCGGCCGGTCCTCGGCCAGGCCGCCGGTGAGATCGAGTTCCAGGATCAGCGGCGCCGTCCGGCGCTGGCGCAGCTTCGTGACCTTATCCGCAATCATCGACTCGACCATAGGCTCACCCTATGCGCCGGGCCCGGACGGCGGCCGGGCGCGGCCTGCCGTCTGCCGCCGCCGGCGTGACACCGGCTCGCCTCGGCTATCGTCAGCGGCCATGGCCGATCGGGATGGTAACGGCTGGATCAGGTGCGCCCAGGGTCACCGGCACTGGGGCCGGTTCGGCGCTGCCGGGCTGCTCGCGTACGTGCCGGCGGCGGCCGGCGATGCCGCCGTGCTGCTGCAGCGCCGGAGTTCGTGGGTTAACCATCCGGGCACCTGGGGACCGCCCGGCGGCGCGATGGACAGTCACGAGTCGGCCGTCAGCGCGGCGCTGCGGGAGGCCGCGGAGGAATGCGGCGTCCCGGCCGGCCAGGTCACCGTGGGCGCCATCCTGCGCGACGACCACGGCGGCTGGTCGTACCAGACCGTGATCGCCGCGGCCCGGGACCAGTTCCCGGTGCGCAACGCGAGCGAGGAGACCAGCGAGGTCCGCTGGATCAGCGAGGGCGATGTCGGGCGGCTGGACACCCATCCGGGGTTCGCCGGGCAGTGGCCATCGCTGCGAGCGGCGCTTGCCCCGCTGACGATCATCGTGGACGTGGCGAACGTGATGGGCTCGCGGGCCGACGGCTGGTGGCGCGACCGGGCCGCCGCCGCCGTCCGGCTGCACGGTGAGCTGACCGCACTGGCCGCGCGCGGCGTGCCCGCGCTGCCCGCCGACATGGCGGCGCCGCCGCTGGAGTGCTGGTTCCCGTCCCTGGTGCTGGTCCTGGAGGGCGCGGCCCGGGCCGCGCACGGCGACCTGCCGGATACCAGCCGGGTCCGGGTGGTTGCGGCCGGCGGCTCGGGCGACGACCTGATCGCTGACCTGGCCGCGCAGCTTCCCGGCCGGCGCCTGGTCGTGACGGCCGACCGGGAATTGCGCGGCCGGTGCGTCGCCGCGGGCGCGGCCGTGACCGGGCCGCGCTGGCTGCTCGGCATGCTCTGACCCAGGCTGTTCGTATAGTCGGGGCGTGCAGGCATTCGAGTCGGTGTCCACCTGGCGGCAGCCTGTCCCGCGGCCGGCCTCGGCGGCCCGGACGAAGCTCATCGATGACGTCGCCGGCAACGTAGCGCAGCTGAGCCCGGGCCGGCTCCGGGTCGCGGTCGACGGCATGACCGCCGCGGGCAAGACAAGCTTCGGGCACGAGCTCGCCGCCGCGTTGCGGGGCCTGGGCCGTGCCACCCTGCGCGCCTCATTCGATGACTTCAAGAACTCGTGGCGGGAAGCCCGGGATCTTGGCTATGACCGGGTCAGCGGCGAAGGCTACTACCGCAACGCTTACGACTTCCGCTCGGCCAGGGACCTGCTGCTCGGGCCGGCGGGGCCCGGGTGGTTCCGGCGCGGTAGTGCTCTGCGGGCGCGATCCGCTGACCGGCGAGGACCACCGTGACAAGGTGGTCCTCGCCCCGGATGGCGCGGTGCTGGTCGTCGACTCGGTATTCGCGTTCCGGCCGGAGTACAACGACCTCTGGGACTACCGGATCTGGCTCGACGTGGATCCCGCGCTGTCGCTGCGCCGCGGCATCTCGCGCGACACGGCCATGGAGGGCGCCGCGGAAGCCGCCCGGGTGCACCGCGACCGCTACCACGCCGCCGAGCTGATCTACCTGGCTGAGGTCCGCCCGCAGTCCCTGGCGGACATCGTCATCGACAACCGCGATTTCGCGAATCCCCGGATCGTGAGCCACCGCCGTGCCTGACCGGAATCTCGCTGCCTGGCCGGGGCTGGCCGTCGGCGCCGCAGCAGGCCGCGGGCGGAACGGGCGTCGGCACGGCGCGGTGACTAATGCGCCCGGCCGCCGGATGCTGCGGAGGCTGTCATGGCGTGCCTTCAAGCCTGACGTTGTAGACGCTGGCCTGGAAGGTACCGGCTGAGTCCGGCGGCAGCAAGGTAAACCAGATCAGCATGTAACGCGCTCGCTGAGGTCTGGCCAGGTTCAGCTGCAGGGTGCCGCCCGCATCCTTAGCGCTGGCCTGGTGCCGCATCGCCGCCTGGGCGGGCGTGTTCCCGGTCAGCAGCCGGAGATCGGCGCCGCGGGTGCTGCCGAGGATGATCCGGACGCTGGTGATTCTTACCCGGTGGCCCATGTCAATAAGCAGTCCCGTGCCAGATTGCAGGGCGCCGAACCGCGCTGTGCGATACCAGTCGGTCAGCCAGGCCGTGGCGGTGCTTGCGTCGATTGCCCTGGGCGCGAGCTGGGGATTGTTGCCTGGGCCGGAGCCGGCCGGCCCACGGCTGAGGCGCCGACCGGAACAAGCGCCTGCGCCGGGGCGGTCGGGCGCGCGGATGCGTGGGTTGCCGTCGGCGCCGGATGCGGCGGCGCGCTGGCCCCGGCGTGCCTGTGCGCAGTCACGCCGCGTGTCGCGGCCGGCTTAGCTGCCGATGCCCGCGTCGAGGTAATGCCGGAGTGGAAGAAGACAAGGTCAGTGGCGGCGAGTACCGCCCATACCAGGGCAAGGGCGATAGGCCAGCGGACCCGGCGCGCGCCGCCCGCCGGCCTGGGCGGGACAGGCGGCAGCCCGTCCGGCGCAGTGATGTCGTCTGGTTCTGCCGAAACCGCGTCATGTTCCTGGGTCAGCGATGCCGGATCAGTTCCGCCAGTGCGGACGATGAGCGGATGTGGCGCCCGATGCGGGAGTAGCCGCCGCAGGCGCCGTAGCATCCCGCGCGGTGCCCCGGTGATCCTTTCCCGGATGCGCGCGGGCAGGCTGACGTAGTCGACGGCAAAGTCAGCCTGGTCGCGTGCATCCACTAGGACCTCGCCATGCTTACGCCACTGCCGCCGCGTTATCGTGCTGCACTCCGCTTCCGGCCGGAATGCGGCTAGCTGATTTCATCAAGGCAAGCAGCTTAGAGCCGCACCAGCCTTTCCACCAGGAAACCTTGCGCGGCTGACCCTGGGCCGCCCGGACGGCCAGACCTCGGGTAGCGTCGGCGACGTGCCTGGCGCGGCCGACATCAGCGATGCTAGGGCCGGGAACCACCGCGGCCGGTTCCCGCTGGGGGCGGCGGTGACTGTCGCCGACCTGGACGGCGACCCGCATGTGCTGCTGCGGCGGCTGCGGGAGCGCGAGCCGGTCTCCTGGCTGCCGGCCCTGGGCGGCTGGCTGGTGACCCGCCACGATCTCGCGTTGCGGGTGATGCGCGACAGCAAGACGTTCACCGTCGACGATCCGCGGTTCTCGACCGCCCGGGTGGTCGGCCCGTCGATGCTGTCGCTCGACGGCGCCGCGCACCGGCGCCACCGCGATCCGTTTACCCAGGCGTTCCGCGGCGCGGACGCCAGCGCTTCGCTGGAGTCCTTCGCCGTGGCGACGGCGGGCCGCCTGGTCGCCGGGATCCGGCCGGACGGCCGGGCGGAGCTGCGCCGCAGCCTGGCCGGCCCGCTGGCGGTCGCCGTCGTCGCCGAGGTCCTCGGTCTCACCGAAACCGACCCTGGCGTCATCCTGTCCTGGTACGACGCCATCGTCAGCGCCGTGACAGCGCTGTCGGCGGACTCCGGCCGGGGTGACGCAGCCGTCGTCAGCGATTCATCTTCGGCCGGCCGCCAGGCGTTCGGCGCGCTGCGGGCCAGCATCGAGGCGGCGATCGGCCGGCCTGGCGCGTCCTCGCTGCTCGCCGCCGCGGCCGGAGCCGGCAGGCTGAGTACCGGCAGGCTGGGTACCGGCGGGCTAAGTACGGACGAGGTGGTGTCGAACGCGGCGGTCCTCATGTTCGGCGGGATCGAAACCACCGAGGGCATGATCTGCAATGCGATCCTGCATCTGCTCAGCCATCCGGAGCAGCTCAGCCTGGTGGTCACCGAGCGGAGCCTGCTGCCCGGCGCGGTCGAGGAGTCACTGCGGCTGGAGCCGTCAGCGGCGGTGGTCGATCGCTACGCCACGGCCGATGTGCTGCTCGCGGCCGCCTGGATTCGCCGCGGCGATCTGGTCATCGTGTCGATCGCAGGCGCGAACCGCGACCCGGCGGTTTTCCCCGATCCCGACCGGTTCGGCATCCGGCGGGCGAATGCCCGGCAGAACCTCGGCTTCGCCCGCGGCCCGCATTTCTGCCCGGGCGCGCAGCTGGCCCGCGTCGAGACGCGTGCCGCGATCGATGCGGTCACCGATCAGCTGCCAGGCCTGCGGCTGGACCAGGCGCGGCCGAGCGCTCCCCGCGGGCTGGTCTTCCGCAAGCCGCCCGCGCTGCACGTCCGCTGGACGCCCTAGCCGCCGCGGGAGTCATGCCACCTGGATGGACCGCTTGGCGAGGCCGAGCCAGTAGCCGGTAATGGTGGTGACCGGCGGGGCCGGGCGGCCGGCCGCGCCCAGCGTCACGAAGAGCGGGGCGAAATGCTCCGTGCTGGGGTGCGCGTAACGCGCGCCTGGCGCGCTGCGGAACGCGGCCAGCGCGTCAACGTCGCCCGAGTCCAGCGCCTCTCCCGCCCAGTGATCGAATTCAGTCGACCAGCCTGGCGGCGGTGCGTCGAAGCGGAAGTCGCGCAGGAACGGCAGCCCGTGGGTGAGGAAGCCGCTGCCGATGATCAGCACCCCCTCGTCCCGCAGCGGCCGCAGCTTCTCGCCGATGGCCAGCAGCCGGGCCGGGTCCAGGGTCGGCATCGAGATCTGCAGCACCGGGATGTCCGCCTCCGGGTACATCACCGTCAGCGGCACGTACGCGCCGTGGTCGAGACCGCGGTCCGGCTGGTCCGAGATGGGCTCGCTGCCTGACAGCAGGGCGCGGACCCTGGCCGCCAGGTCCGGGCTGCCCGGCGCCGGGTACGTTGCCCGGTAATAGCGCTCGGGGAAGCCGCCGAAGTCGTAGATGAGCGGCACGCCGTCCCGGGTCGCCCCGATGGTCAGCGGCGCGGATTCCCAGTGCGCGGACACCATCAGAATTGCCCGGGGCCGGGGCAGTCCCCGGGCCCACCCCTCAAGCTGGACCACCCAGAGCGGATCATCGACCAGCGGCGGCGCGCCGTGACCCAGGTAGAGCGCCGGCATCCGGCCGGGAACGACAGCCGCGGCCGCCTTCTCGGTGACCTGCCGCGCCGCGTCCGGCGGCACGGCCTCGTGCTCGGGCTCCTGCGCGAGGAGTTCCTCGTCCATAGGTGCTCCTTTTGTCCGACATCTTGTCCGGCATCGCAGTGGTGCCTGGCACGGTCGTATCTTGCTCGTTTTCGATGTATTTGTACCTGTTATGCCCAGTGCACTCGTCGCTGCGCGGTCCGCTCGTGCCGTAGCATCTCCCGCGTGCCGGATGAATGGCAATGGGACGAGACCCTCTATGCGGGCAGCGCCGCATTTTATCCGGTGGGGCGGATGCCGTACCCGGCTGCGGTGGCTGACACGCTCGCGGCCGAGCTCGGCCTCGACGGGTCGGGGCGGCTGCTCGATGCCGGCTGCGGCCCTGGATCCCTGACCCTGCTGCTGGCCCCGCTGTTCGAGCACGTGGTGGCCATCGACGCTGACCGCGGCATGATCGCGCAAGCACGCGAGGAGGCGCAGCGGGCCGGGCGGGGTGCCATCAGCTGGCGGCAGATGCGCGCTGAGGAACTCCCGGCCGGCCTTGGCCACTTCCGGCTGGTCACCTTCGCGCAGTCGTTCCACTGGATGGACCGCCTCCGGGTGGCCGGCGCCGTCCGCCAGATGATCGAGCCGGGCGGCGCGTGCGTCCTCATCCACGCGACCACGCACGAGGGCATGGCCAGCACCGACGGCCTGCCCTGCCCGCGGCCGCCGCGGGAGGCCATGGCCCGGCTTGTCGCCCGGTATCTCGGCCCGGACCGCCGGGCCGGGCAGGGCATACTGCCGTCGGGGCCCCCGTACGGCGAGGACATCGTGATGCGCGACGCGGGCTTCACCCGGTCGGCCCTGGTCGAGACCGGCGGCGGCACGGTCGCGGAGCGAACCGAGGATGAGGTGGTTGCCTCCATTTTCTCGCTCTCCAGCGCCGCGCCGCACCTGTTCGGCGATCGCCTGCCCGAGTTCGAGCGGGACCTGCGGAACCTTCTCCGGGCGGTTTCCCCGTACGGTCATTTCTCCGAACGGACCTATGCGGTCGCCCTGGATGTCTGGCGCCCGTAACCGGCGCCGGTCCCGGCAACCGGCTACCGGGCAGGCAGGCCGCGCAGGAAGTCGATGAGGCCGGCGAAATACCTTTCCTGGTCGTCGTACATGGCCAGGTGACTGCCGTCCGGGCAGTGCAGGTACTGCCCGGACGGCAGTCGGCTGGCCATGACTTCCAGGTGGACGGGATCCATGGTGTCGTGGCGGGCGCCGATGACCAGCGCCGGTACCTCGATCGACGCGAGGTCAGCGGTCCGGTCCCAGTGCGCGAGGCTGGCATCGGCGCTGATGCCGAGTTCGCTCGGGCCCTGCATCGACACGTAAATCGCCGGGTTGATGTGGTCGAACCCGCGCTGTACCGGATCTGGCCAGTCCGCCACGGGCATCCGCAGCACGTGATGGATGTAGTGCTGCTCGAGCAGCAGCTCCATGTACCGCGGGTTTTCCGTCTCGCCCGTTGCCTCAAGCGACTTGATCTCGGCCAGTGCCGCCTGATCCATCTGCGGCATCAGCACCTGCTCGGCGTAGGCGTTGTAGGCCGGCACGCTGAACATCATGTTGGAGATGACAAGGCCGCGCAGGTGCTGCTGGTAGCGCAGGGCGTACTCGGTGGCGAGGATGCCGCCCCACGACTGGCCGTAGAGGACGAAATTGCCGGAGTCCAGCCCGAGTGCCCGGCGGACCTGCTCGACTTCGTCCACGAAGCGGTCAAGGTCCCACAGCGACGGCTCGGCGGGCTGGTCACTGCGACCCGAGCCGAGCTGGTCGTAGTAGTAGTACTCCACGCCGGCGGCCGGCAGGTAGCTGTCGCAGGCCTCCAGGTACTCATGGGTTGCGCCGGGCCCGCCGTGCAGCAGCAGCACTTTGAGATCGGGATTGTTGCCGGTCCGCTTCACCCAGACGCGGTAACTGCCTGCCGGGGTGCTGACCGGGATCAGCCGGGCGCCGCCGCTCAGCACGTCGTCCCGGCCGGAGTAATCCAGGTAACTGCTCATCGGACCCACCAGCTTCCTCGCTTTCCCCAGCCGCAGCGACTGCAGGCTCGACGCTAATGCAGGGGCCGGCCAGAAGCTAGGCAAACCCGATGGATCCGGCTTTCAACGGCACCCAACCCGCTGGTTCCCGGATCCATCGGGTTGCCCAGGGCGCGGGGTGGCCCGACAGGCCGCGGGCCGCCCGGGCACCCGCGATCATGGCACCGCGGTCATGGCAGCAGGGATGATGGCCGGGTGAAGGTCGTGGTGCTGTCGGACACGCACGCGCCGAGGCGCTGGCGGTCATGCCCGCCGCGGGTCGCCGGGCAGTTGCGGGGCGCCGATCTCATCCTGCACGCCGGGGACGTCTGCGAGGCCTGGGTGCTGGACGAGCTGGCGGCCTACGCGCCGGTGCGGGCGGTACTCGGCAACAACGACGGGCCCAGCGTGGCCGCCTGGGGCGCTCAGCCGGACCTCGAGTTCGACCTCGGCGGCCTGCGGGTGGCGATGATCCACGACAGCGGCCAGGCCGCCCGCCGCACCGCCCGGATGCGCCGCCGGTTCCCGGCCGCTGACCTGGTGATATTCGGGCACTCGCACATACCGCTTGATCAGTCAGCTGACGGTATCCGGATCTTCAACCCCGGCTCGCCGACGGACCGCCGCCGCCAGCCGCACGGCACCATCGGCATCCTCAGCATCGACAGCGGGCAACTCACCGACGCCAGCATCGTCCCGGTCACCTGACGCGCGGCGCGCTTTCATGATCACGGAGGATCGGACACGTCCACGGCGTGCGGATCCTCCGTGATCATGGAACCAGGGTCCTCGGGGGCCAGCCAGAGCACGCCAAGCGGCGGAACGGCAATGACGGCGGACGCCGCCAGCCCGTGAAACGGCTCGGCGACGGCCTCGATGATTCCCATGTTGCCGACCCCGCTGCCGCCGTAGACGCCGGCGTCGGTGTTGATCACCTCGCGCCACCGCCCGGCGGACGGCAGCCCGAGCCGGTAGGAGAGGTGCGGCTCCCCGGCGAAGTTCGCCACGCAGGCGATCACGCCGCCAGCGCTGCCTGCACCGCCACTGGCACCGCCGCCACCAGCACCGCCACTACCGGCGCTGCCTCGGCCAGCCCCCCCGGCAGCGTCCAGGACGGCCCCGTCGGCACCGGGATCGGCGTATCGCAGGAACGACACCACGTTGCCAGCCGAGTCGTTCGCGTCGATCCATTCGAAGCCATCCGGCGAGAAGTCGTCCGCCCACATCGCGGGGCTGGCGCGGTAGGCCCCGTTCAAGTCCATGACCAGTCGCTGCAGGCCGGCCTGCCGTGTCCCGCCGAGCGCCCGCCAGTCCAGGCCCGCTTCCTGCGACCACTCCGACATCTGCCCGAACTCCGAGCCCATGAAGAGCAGCTGCTTGCCCGGGTGCGCCCACATGTAGGCAAGCAGCGCCCGCAGCCCGGCGAACCGCTGCCAGCTGTCGCCCGGCATCTTGCCGAACAGGGAGCCCTTGCCGTGCACCACCTCGTCGTGCGACAGCGGCAGGACGAAGTTCTCGGTGAAGGCGTACATCATCGAGAACGTCAGCTCGTTGTGGTGGTAGTGCCGGAACACCGGGTCATGCGCCAGGTAGGCCAGCGTGTCGTGCATCCAGCCGAGGTTCCATTTCAGGCCGAATCCCAGCCCGCCCAGGTGCACCGGGCGGGTGACCCCCGGCCACGCGGTGGACTCCTCGGCGATCGTCACGATGCCGGGCACCCGCCGGTAGCAGGTCGCGTTCACCTCGCGGAGCAGGGCGACGGCGTCCAGGTTCTCCCGGCCGCCGGCCGCGTTCGGCGTCCACTCGCCGTCCTTCCGCGAGTAGTCCAGGTAAAGCATGGAGGCGACGCCGTCCACCCGCAGGCCGTCGGCGTGGAACTCCTCCAGCCAGTAGATGGCGTTGGCGACCAGGAAGTTGCGTACCTCGGGGCGGCCGTAGTCGAAGATCAGCGTGCCCCAGTCCGGGTGCTCGCCGCGCTGCGGGTCGGCGTTCTCGTACAGCGGCGTGCCGTCGAACCGGGCCAGCGCCCAGGTGTCGCGCGGGAAGTGCGCGGGCACCCAGTCGATCAGGACGCCGATGCCGGCCTGGTGCAGCCGGTCCACCAGCAGGCGGAACTCATCCGGCGTGCCGAACCGGGATGTCGGCGCGTAGTACGACGTCACCTGGTATCCCCAGGAGCCGCCGTACGGGTGCTCGGCCACCGGCAGGAACTCCACGTGGGTGAAGCCGAGCTCGGTGACGTACCTGGTGAGCTGGTCGGCGAGCTCGCCGTAGCTGAGCCCGGGCCGCCATGAGCCGAGGTGCACCTCGTACACGCTCATCGGGCGGCGCAGCACGTCCCGGCCGGCCCGCTCGGCCAGCCAGCCGGCATCGCCCCACTCGTAGCGCGAGGCGGTGATGACGGACGCGGTGCCCGGCGACTTCTCGGCGAGCGCCGCCATCGGGTCTGCCTTGCGGCGCCACGACCCGTCCGGCCCGCAGATGTCGAATTTGTACCTGGCGCCCTCGGCCGCGCCGGGGATGAAGATCTCCCAGACGCCCGAGCCGCCGAGCGAGCGCATCGGGTGCGCATGCCCGTCCCAGAAATTGAAGTCCCCGATCACCCGCACGCCGCGCGCGTTCGGCGCCCAGACAGCGAAGGCCGTGCCGCTGACCGGATCAAAGCCCTTCTTGAACGGATCCTGGCCGGCCGCTCCAGCCGGCCTGGCCGGTGCCTCCGGCGCGGGCGCGGCGCCGCCGCCCGGGTACTCCCGCAGCTGCGCGCCGAGCACCCGCCACAGCTCCTCGTGCCTGCCCTCGCCGATCAGGTGCAGGTCCATCTCGCCGAGGGTGGGCAGGTGCCGGTAGGGGTCGTCGATCAGGATCTCGGTCGCCGGGCTGTCGCTCTCGGCGCCGGGGTAGGTGACGGCCAGCCGGTAGTCGGGGATCTCGGCCAGCGGCAGCATCGCGGCGAAGACGCCCTGATGCACGTGCCCGGCCGGGAACCGGCGGCCGTCGGCAAGCACGACGGTCACCGACGTGGCGAGCGGCCGCAGCGCGCGGACGGCAATCCCGCCGCTGACCGGGTGCGCGCCGAGTATCGAGTGCGGGTCGTGATGCATGCCCGCGACGACCCGGTCGATCTCGCCGAGGCTGAGCTGGGTCACGCTGTCATCCGTGCTGGCCATGATCACATCCCGGCGATCGCGTCGAGCGGGATGTAGACCCAGGTAGGCCGGTGCCTGGCCTCATAGATCACCTCGTAGACCGCCTTGTCGATCGTCAGCGCGCGCAGCAGCACAGCCTGGGCGCGCGGGTCGGTTCCGCTGGCCTCCGCGTATCCCGCGCAGAACGCCGCCTGGTTGCGGGCCACCCACTCCGCGGCCGCCGCGGTCAGGCGTGCCTCGCCGGTGCGGCCGATCAGCTGGTGGCGTGCCGCGTAGTCGAATGATCGCAGCATGCCCGCCACGTCCCGCAGCGCGGGGGAGCGGGACCGGCGGCGGGCCAGCGGCGCGGCGGGCTCGCCCTCGAAGTCGAGCAGCACCCAGCCGGCCTGGGTCCGCAGCACCTGGCCGAGGTGGTAGTCGCCGTGCACGCGCTGGACCGGCAGGGTATCCCCGAGTCCGGCCAGCGCGGCGTACGCGGCCGCGGCCGGCCCGGCGCACCGGGCGAGATCCGGTACCTCGGCGCTGGCCTCGTCAAGCCTGCTGAGCATCTGCGCCGCGAGTTCGGCCACGTCGTGGCGCCCGAGCATGCTGGTGCCGAAGGCGGTGGCCAGGTCGGCGTGCACGCTGGCGGTGGCCGCGCCGAGCCGGTGCGCCTCGCCGGCGAAGTCGCCGCCGGCGTCGGCCGCATGGCCCTCGTCGGCGTACAGGTCGCGCAGGCTCGTCTCGGCGAGCGACCAGCCGTCGCAGGCGCCGCGCAGGTACTGCGACAAGATGGCGAGCAGCGCAGGCTCGGCGTCGTCCAGCCTGGCCTCGATCCAGCCGTACGGCCTGGCCACGTGCTGCGAGCCGAGGCGGGCCAGCGCGCGGGTGACCTCAAGGTCCGGGTTCTGGCCGGCGAACACCCGGCGGAACACCTTCAGGATGGTCGCTTCGCCGAAGACCAGGCTGGTGTTGCTCTGCTCGGCGGAGAGCACGAAGCTGTCCGCGGCGTCCTCGATCGGCGCGGCCGGCTCCCTGCTGAAGGCGAGCGGCCCGGCGGTCCGCTGGCCGGAGATGCCGCGCAGCAGCACGCGGGTCAGTTCGGGGTCATGCAGGGCATCGTAAGCCGTCCTGCCGTGCCCGTCCGGCCCGATGATCGCGTGGCTCAGCGCTGGCGGCACGTCCGCGCGGACCCCGGCCAGCACCTGGTAGCTGGCCGTGGTTCCGCCGCCCGATGCCGTGATGATCAGGTGCCGGAGCTCGGGATCGCCGCCGGAGAGCAGCGTGTCGGCGGCGACGGTGATGTCGCCCGCAGCTACGCCCGGGTACCAGCGCTGGGCAGGCAGCCAGGTCTCGAGCGAGTGCTCCAATGTCATGATTGCGGGCAATGCGTCCCTTCCCGTCGGCGTGCTACCACCGTAAGGGCGGGCCGCGGGGCGAGCGGCAGGGGGTGCTAGTGGGACTGAGAGCCGGGCTACCGGGGGGAGGGACGCCCGGCTCTCAGCCCCGGCTTCAGTCCCCGCCGGCCAGCCGCCCGGCTGGCCCCCGGCGGGCGGCCACCGCCGCGGCGGCGTGCTGCCTGCCGCAGTAGGACGGCGGGTGCGCGCGCAGCGCGGCCCGGAAGGACGCGAGGGCCGCCGCGGCCGCCGAGGAATGCCCGACCACCATCATCCCGGTCATGAAGTGGTGGACCTGGCAGAAGAACGGGTAGCCGCCGGGCTGCTTCGGCGCGACGATGAACCTGGCTTGCCCCGGCTGGATAAGCCCGGTGTTGAAGAACTTGGTGAACTTGGCCGCCGGCCCGGCCGACAGGGTATGCGCGACCGCGTCCTCGTTCTTCACCTCGATCCGCTCGCCCGGGCTGACATGCGGGTTGGCCGGGGAGAACAGGAAGTTCTTGATGGTGACGACGAGCACCGTGCCTGAGCCTGGCGCGCCCTGGCTGGTCGCCGGCGCCCCGCCGCTGCCGCCGGCATTGGCCACGGAGACGCCGAGCAGCACGAGGGCGACGGCGGCCAGTCCGGCCACGGCCCGGCCGGCCGTGGCCGGGCTGGCATCCCTGAGTACCTGCGGCAGGCCGGCCTGCGGCCAGGTCACCAGCGCGAGCGCGGCCAGCACGACGAACGCGGCGACCTCGATCAGGCCGGCCACGATGCCGGCGGTGGTGCGGACCTCCTGGAAGCCGAACAGGCTGACCCACAGCGCGAGGAGATAGCCGGCCAGGGTCGTGACGACGAAGCCGGCCCCGGCCGCGGCGGCCAGCGGGCTGCGGATCAGCAGCACGGCGATGGCGAGCACGAACGCGGCGATGACCTGAAGCAGGAAGAGCCAGCCGATGGTCGGGATGTGCCGGTACCCGGTGAGGTACAGGTCCAGGTGGATCGCGCCGGTCGCGGCCAGCAGCGCCGCGCCGGTGAGCCGCAGGGTGAGCTGGAGCCGTGAGTTCCCCGGCCCGGGACTGTTCTCCATGACCTCTTCCACGCCCCTATCCGTCCGCCGGTTCAATCGCTGGCGGCAGCGGCGGGAGCTGGAACCAGTAGAAGCCGTGTCCTGGCAGCGTCAGCAGGTAGCTGAATTCGCCGATGGGCGGGAACGGCACGCCGCCCATGCACTCGACCGGGGTGACGCCCTTGAACCTGCGCAGGTCAAGTTCCACTGGCTGCGGGAACCTGGACAGGTTATTCACGCAGAGGATCTGGTCGGCACCTTCCGTGCCGGCGCCTGGCTCGCTGAGCTCGCGGACGAACGCCAGCACGCTCGGATTGGACGAGTTCAGTTCCTCGAACCGGCCGAGCCCGAAGACGGGATGCCGTTTCCTGATCTCGATCATGCGCTTGGTCCAGTGCAGCAGCGAGCCGGAGTTATTCTGCTGCGCCTCCACGTTGAGTGCCTGATAGCCGTAGTTCGGGTCCATGATCAGCGGCAGGTACAGGCGGGCCGGGTCGCAGCCGGAGAATCCGGCGTTGCGGTCCGGCGTCCACTGCATCGGGGTGCGGACGCCGTCCCTGTCACCGAGCCAGATGTTGTCGCCCATCCCGATCTCGTCGCCGTAATACAGCACCGGGGAGCCGGGCAGCGACAGCAGCAGCGCGGTGAAGAGCTGCAGCTGGTTGCGGTCGTTCTCGAGCAGCGGCGCCAGCCTGCGCCTGATCCCGATGTTCGCCTTCATCCGGGGGTCCTTGGCGTACTCCGAGTACATGTAGTCGCGCTCGTCGTCGGCGACCATCTCCAGCGTGAGCTCGTCGTGATTGCGCAGGAAGATGCCCCACTGGCAGCCGGCCGGGATCGGCGGGGTCTGGGCCAGGATCTCCGAGATCGGGTAACGCTGCTCGCGTCGTACCGCCATGTAGATGCGCGGCATGAGCGGGAAGTGGAAGGCCATGTGGCACTCGTCGCCGCCGACCGCCGGGTCGCCGAAATACTCGACCACGTCGGCCGGCCACTGGTTCGCCTCGGCGAGGAGCACGCGGTCCGGGTACAGCCGGTCCACCTCGGACCGGATGCGGCGCATGTACTCGTGCGTTTCCTTGAGGTTCTCGCAGTTGGTGCCCTCCCGCTCGTACAGGTAGGGCACGGCATCCAGCCGGAATCCGTCGATGCCGAGGTCGAGCCAGAACCGCAGCACCTCGAGCATGGAGTCCTGGACGCGCGGGTTGTCGTAGTTCAGGTCGGGCTGGTGGGCGAAGAACCGGTGCCAGTAGTACTGGCCGCGCACCTGGTCGTAGGTCCAGTTCGACTGCTCGGTGTCGACGAAGATGATGCGCGCGTCGCGGTAGGGCTCGTCGGTGTCGGACCAGACGTAGAAATCGCCGTACGGGCCGTCCGGCTCGCTGCGGGACGCCTGGAACCAGGGATGCGCGTCGCTGGTGTGATTCATGACCAGGTCGGCGATGACCCGGATCCCGCGCTCGTGCGCGGCCTCCACCAGTTCCACGAAATCGCCGATGTTGCCGAAGTCCGGCAATATCGAGGTGAAGTCCGCAATGTCGTAACCACCATCGCGGAGCGGTGATGCGTAGATGGGCAGCAGCCACAGGCAATCAATACCCAGCCATTGCAGGTAATCGAGCTTGGCGGTCAGCCCGCGGATGTCCCCGGTGCCATCGCCATTCGAATCGTGATAGCCGCGTACCAGCACCTCATAGAACACCGCGCGCTTGTACCATTCCGGGTCCCGCGGCGTGTCGAACGAGAACGAGTCGGGTACTGGCTCGTTCACCGCTGCGGAAAATCCTGCCCGCGGTGCGGGCACCGGCAGGACTGGGCCGCTGGCCGGCACCGGCTCTGTTGGCACTGCGTTCTCCTGCGGGTCTGCTGGGTCTTGCCCGGTCTGCTAGGTGCTCACGGTGAAAATGTGGGCCGGCGCCACCGCCGGGTCAAGCCGCACGTAATTTGCCTGCCGCCATCGGTATGACTCGCCGGAGAGCTCGTCGGTGACGACGAACTCTCCGTCCCAGCGCATCCCGAGTGCTGGCATATCGAGCCAGATGGTTGCCTCACGGGGCTCGCGCCAGTTGGTGTTAACGACGACGATGACGATATCCCGGCCTGGCGGCCCCCCCGCCGCGGCGCCGGAGCTCTTGGAGAAACAGAGTAGCTCCGGCTGGTCGGCAGCGTGGAAGCGGAGGTCGCGAAGCCGGCGCAAGGCGGGATGGGATTTCCTGATCAGGTTGAGCCGGGTGAGGAAAGGCGCGATGCTTGCGGCCGTTACCTGCGGTTCGTCCCAGTTACGCGGCCGGTACTGATATTTCTCCGAATCGGAGTATTCCTCGCTGACGCCGGGCGCGGCGGGCAGATTCTCGCAGAGTTCGTAGCCCGAGTAGACGCCCCAGGACGGGGCGAGCATGGCGGCCAGCACGGCACGCACCCGGAAGGCGGCCGGGCCGGCGAACTGCAGGTACTCGCAGAGGATGTCCGGCGTGTTGACGAAGAAATTCGGCCGCATGTAGGCGGCCGCCGGGCCCGCCAGCTCGCGCAGGTAACCGGCGATCTCGGGCACGGTGTTGCGCCAGGTGAAGTAGGTGTACGACTGATGGAAGCCGATCTTGGCCAGCGTGTGCATCATGGCCGGGCGGGTGAACGCCTCGGCCAGGAACAGCACGTCGGGATCGGTGCGTGCGATCTCGGCGAGCAGCCGCTCCCAGAACCGCAGCGGCTTGGTGTGCGGATTGTCCACCCGGAAGATCCTGATCCCGTGGCCCATCCAGTGCCGGAGGATCCTGAGCGCCTCGGCATAGATGCCGTCCGGGTCGTTGTCGAAGTTCAGCGGGTAGATGTCCTGATAGCGCTTGGGCGGGTTCTCCGCGTAGGCGATCGAGCCGTCAGCCCGGGTGGTGAACCACTCAGGATGCGAGCGCACCCACGGATGATCGGGCGATGCCTGCAGCGCGAAGTCAAGCGCGACCTCCAGGCCGAGATCAGCCGCCCGCGCCACGAAGGCGTCGAAGTCGTCCAGCGTGCCGAGCTCCGGGTGGATTGCGTCGTGCCCGCCGTCAGCCGAGCCGATGGCCCAGGGCGAGCCCGGGTCGCCCGGGCCTGCGTCCAGCGTGTTGTTGGCGCCCTTCCGCGCGGTCGTGCCGATCGGGTGGACTGGCGGGAGGTAGACCACATCGAAGCCCATGGCCGCGACCGCTTCCAGGCGGCAGGCCGCGGTGCGCAGCGTTCCCGATCTGGTCCGGCCGTCCGGGCCGGCCACGGCGCCTTCGGAGCGAGGGAAGAACTCGTACCAGGAACCGTAGAGCGCGCGCTCCCTGTCCACCATGACGGGACACCAGCGGGACCGGGTGAGCAGGTCGCGCAGCGGGCGGGCGGCGAGGATCGCGGTGACCTCCCCGGTGACGGCCGCGGCGAGCCGGGCGGTGGCCGGGACGCCGCGGTCGCGAAGCAGCGCGGCCACCGATGCGAGCACGGCCCGCGCCTGCCTGGCCGCGGGAGCTCCCAGACCCGGCCGCGCGGCAGCCGGGTCTGGATCGCCGGATGGCCTGATGTTCCGCGCCGCTCGCTCGAACAGCAGCGCGCCTGCGGCCAGCATGAGCTCGGCGTCCAGGCCGAGCGGCACCTTGATGGCCGCGTCGTGGCGCCAGCCGGCCAGCGGATCCCCCCATGCCTCCACCCGGAAATGCCACAGCCCCGCCGAGGTGACCGTGACGTCGGCGCCATAGCGGTCGGTGCCCTCGGCTAGCTCGCGCAGGGCGGTCAGCGGCTCCTGGTGGCCGTCCGGGCGGCGCAGCACGACGCCGGCGCCGAGCATCTCGTGTCCCTCGCGGAACACGGTGGCGCTGACTTCGAAAGTTTCCCCGCTGACGGCCCTGGCCGGGCGCAGCCCGCAGTCCACGGCCGGCTGCACGTCGAGGATCGGAATGCGGCCTATCACCCTGCCACGCTACCCATCGCCGCCCGGGTCCATGTGTGCCGGTTACTGCTCATTGCCTGGCCGGTGCCTGCGTCCCGGTTACGGTCACCCCCCGGCACGCATTAGGGTCGCTCTGCGTGAGAGCGATCCGGCGGTTCACCATCCATCCGGTCCTGCCAGAGGCACTCGCGCCGTTGCGCGAGCTGATGCTGAATCTGCGCTGGTCATGGCATTCCGACACGCTTGGGCTTTTTGCCGCGATTGACCCGGATGGCTGGCAGCGGACCGGGCAGGACCCGGCGGCGCTGCTGGCTGAGGCACCGCAGGAGCGCCTCGCGGGGCTCGCCGCCGACCGGCGGTTCCTGCGCCGGCTCGGCGACGCCACGGACGAGCTGCGCGACTACCTGTCCGGCCCGCGGTGGTATCAGGCCAGCCAAGAGCCGGCTGAGGCGCCGGCCGCGGTGGCTTACTTCTCGCCGGAGTACGGCATCACCGCCGCGCTCCCGCAGTACTCGGGCGGCCTGGGCATACTGGCCGGGGATCACCTCAAGGCGAGCAGCGACCTCGGCGTGCCGCTGATCGGAGTCGGCCTGCTGTACCGGCATGGTTATTTCACCCAGTCGCTGTCCGCGCCCGGCTGGCAGGCCGAGCGTTATCCGGCGGGCGATCCGAACGGCCAGCCGCTCGCCTTGCTGCGCGATGACCAGGGCGTCCCGGTCCAGGTGACGGTGGCCCTGCCGGACGGGGCGGTGCTTGCCGCGCAGATCTGGCTGGCCCAGGTCGGCCGGGTGCCGCTGCTACTGCTCGATTCCTATGTGGAGGGCAACGACCCGGCCCTGCGCGAGGTCACCGACCGGCTGTACGGCGGGGGCAGCGATCACCGGCTCCGCCAGGAGCTGCTGCTGGGAATCGGCGGCGTGCGGGCGGTCAGGCAGTTCTGCGCGATCACCGGGCACCCGCGGCCGGAGGTCTTCCACACCAACGAGGGCCACGCCGGCTTCCTCGGCCTAGAGCGCATCCGCGAGTACGTCAGCCAGGGGCTCAGCTTCTCCGAGGCGCTCGTCGCCTGCCGGGCGGGCACGGTGTTCACCACCCACACCCCGGTGTCGGCCGGGATCGACCGGTTCCCCACGGAGCTGATCGAGAAGCAGTTCGGCGGCACGGCGGAGGATCCCGCGCTGCCATCCAAACGGGTCCTGGCGCTGGGCGCCGAGACCTTCCCCGGCGGCGACCCCGGCGTGTTCAACATGGCGGTGATGGGGCTACGCCTGGCTCAGCGCGCCAACGGGGTGAGCAGGCTGCACGGCAAGGTGAGCAGGCAGATGTTCACCGGCCTGTGGCCGGGCTTCGACCCCGCGGAAGTGCCCATCGGCTCGGTGACGAACGGGGTGCACGCGCCGGCCTGGGTGGCTGCCGAGATCCTGGAACTGGCAGCCGGCCAGCAGCCGCCCGGGCCGGGCGCGGCGGAGGGCGGCCTGCCGGAAGGCGGCCTGGCGGCGGACGGCCCGCCCTGGGGACTGATCGCGGCGGCTGGCCCGGAGCGGATCTGGGCGATCCGCCGGCTGCTCCGCGCGCGGCTTGTCGCGGAGGCCCGGCGCCGGCTGCGCGCGTCCTGGCAGCAGCGCGGCGCCTCCGACGCGGAGCTGACCTGGATCGATGATGCGCTCGATGAGAACGTACTGACCATAGGGTTCGCCCGGCGGGTGCCGTCCTACAAGCGGCTGACGCTGATGCTGAACGATCCGGACAGGCTCACCGCGCTGCTGCTCGACCCGGAGCGGCCGGTCCAGATAGTGATCGCCGGCAAGGCGCACCCGGCCGATGACGGCGGCAAGCTCCTCATCCAGCAGATGGTGCGATTCACCGATGATCCGCGGGTGCGGCACCGCATCGTCTTCCTGCCGGACTACGACATGGCGCTCGGCCGGGCCCTCGTCCAGGGCTGCGACGTCTGGCTGAATAACCCGCTGCGGCCGCTGGAGGCCTGCGGCACCTCGGGCATGAAATCGGCGCTGAACGGCGGGCTGAACCTCTCGGTGCGGGACGGCTGGTGGGACGAGTGGTACGACGGTGCCAACGGCTGGGCCATCCCCTCTGCCGATGGCGTCGCCGATTCCGCCCGCCGCGATGAGGTTGAGGCCGCCGCCCTGTACGACCTGATCGGCCAGTCGGTCGCGCCGCTGTTCTACGAGTCCGCGGCCGGCCAGCCGCCGCGCCGCTGGCTGGAGATGGTGGCGCACACCCTGCGGACGCTGGGCCCGAAGGCCGAGGCGACCCGGATGGTGCGCGACTACGTCACCGGACTGTACCTGCCGGCCGCCCGTGCGTCCCGGGCGCTGGCCGGCGGCGCCCCGGGTGCCGATTCCGCCGGTGCCGTTTCCGCCGGTGCCGATTCCGCCGATTCCGCGGCTGCCGATTTCACCGGCGCCCGCCAGCTCGCCGCCTGGCAGGAACGGGTAACCAGCGCCTGGCCAGCGGTCCGGATCGACCACGTCGAGGCCGAAGAGGGCGAGCAGCGGCCTGGTGCGCTGCTGGCGGTGCGGGCCACGGTCGCGCTCGGCGAGTTGTCCCCGCAGGACGTCACCGTGCAGGTCGTCTACGGCCGGGCGGGGGATGACGACGAGATCACCAATCCGGCCTGCGCCGAGCTTGCGCTGGAGGGGCTGCCTGGCGGCAATCCGGTCGCCAGGTACGCCGGGCAGGTGGAACTCGGCGGTCCCGGCCCGTTCGGCTATACCGTCCGGGTCCTGCCGCAGCACCCGCTGCTGGCCACCCCGGCCGAGCTCGGCCTGCTTGCCGTCCCCGACGCCCCGGCCGGGATGACCAACGGAGATCTCCGCTAAAGCGCTGGTGGCAAGGCATGCGGCATAACGTGCTGAGTTCGGCACGGCACGGGAGTAAACCGGCGAGGGCAGCGTGACGTCCTTCTTACGAGGACAAGCGGGCGGGCGGGTACCGGAAATTTATCCACGTGCCCGGCAGAACGCCCTGCAAAGCCGGGGGGCATGACATTTTGTGATAGAGCCATCTCGGTAAGTAACGTTATTGTGCAGTTACTTCCTGTTACTGGCTAGCTACCTCCAAAGCGTGAGAGGACCAGCCCGTGAGAACCAAGATCCAGCCGGAGAACCGCCTGCTCACTCCGGCCGAGGTCGCAGCCATGCTCCGAGTGGACCCGAAGACCGTGACGCGGTGGGCACGCGCTGGCAAGCTTTCGTCGATCCGCACCCCGGGTGGTCACCGCCGCTACAGCGAGACCGAAGTTCGCAGTTTCCTGAACGGCTGGCAGCCGGTTTCACTGCCCCGCGCATCCGGCGAGTAACCGGCAGGCGCGCCTGCCCCCGGCCGGATCAGGCGGGGCGCCAGACGGTGCACGGCTGCGCCGGCCGGGACAGGCCGGGATCAGCTCATTCGCTCCGTGCCGTGGCTGCTTCGCTCCGTGCCGTGGCTGCCCGGGGGCCTCGTGGCGGCGGGCGCAAGCCGGTGCCCGACCCGCGGGTGGCACCGGGCCGGGCCGCGAGCGGGCAGAATGCCTGCATGGGATCATGGCTCGGCATGGAGGTGCGGCATGGGTGAGTTCGTCCGGCTTGACATTGATCAGGCGGTGGCCGTGATCCGGCTGGACCGCCCGCCGATGAACGCGCTGAACGCACAGGTCCAGGATGAGATCGCGGCGGCGGCCGCGCAGGTCACCGCCGATCATGACGTCCGCGCCGTCATCATCTACGGCGGCGCGAAGGTGTTCGCGGCAGGCGCTGACATCAAGGAGATGGCCGAGGCGAGCTACGCCCAGATGGCCGCCGACACCCGGCGGCTGCAGGACGCGTTCACCGCGGTCGCGAAGATCCCCAAGCCGGTCGTGGCGGCCATTACCGGATATGCGCTCGGCGGCGGCCTCGAGCTCGCGCTGTGCGCCGACTTCCGGGTGGCCGGCCAGAGCGCCCGGGTCGGCCAGCCCGAGATCCTGCTGGGCGTCATCCCGGGGGCCGGCGGCACCCAGCGGCTGCCGCGGCTGGTCGGGCCCGCCCGGGCCAAGGACATCGTCTACACCGGGCGGTTCGTGGCGGCGCCGGAGGCGCTCGCCATCGGCCTCGTGGACAAGGTCGTCCCGGACGCGGAGGTGTACCAGGCGGCGCGGGACATGGTGGACCGCTATGCCGGCGGCCCCGCCGTCGCGCTGCGCGCCGCGAAGCAGGCCATCGACGAGGGGCTGGACGTAGATCTTGATTCCGGGCTCGAGATCGAGCGGCTGAACTTCGCCGGGCTGTTCGCCACCGAGGACCAGCGGACAGGGATGCGCAGTTTCGTCGAGAATGGGCCAGGGAAGGCCAGGTTCGCCGGGCGGTGAGCGCTGCCGTCCCGGACGGGCGCGCGGCCTTCCCGTCCCAGCTCCTTCCCGCGCCGCGCTATCGCCAGCTAAGGATGGTGCCGCAGTGACTGATCCCGGTGACGGCCTCTCGCTCGACATGGTCACCGCGGCGCTGCGGGCGGACAGTGCCGACGTGGCCATCTACGCCCGCGTCCTCACCGAGTCGCTGGGCGATGCGCTGCCGGCCGGGTGGGTCACGATCGACAGGGAGCGGACAGTCTCCGACCGGATGCGGGGCCGGCCGGGCCAGGTCTCCAAGGTCACCGTCCGGCTGGGCGAGCGCATCATGACGCTCAGCGTCGAGCGCGGCGCCCCGGCGGCCGAGATCTGCCGGGAGGTCCGCGGCGTCGTGCTTTCCCGGCAGCCCGTTCCCGTGGGCACCTGGGCCGAGGAACTGGCCAGGGCGCTCGTCGCGCACGCGGAGCAGAACGCCGAGACCGCAGCGGCGCTGCGCAAGCTGGTGGCCGGCGACTGATGCACCAGCAATACCGCAGCGCGCTCGTCACCGGGGCATCCAGCGGCATCGGGGAGTGCATGGCCAGGCTGCTCGCGGCGGACGGCTGCGACCTCATCGTCGTCGCCCGCCGGGCCGGGCGGCTGGAGGACCTTGCCGCGAGCCTGCGCGCTGCGCACCAGGTGCACGTCGAGGTACTCGCCGCCGACCTGACCACCCCGGCCGGCCTGCTGGCGGCCGAGAACCGCCTGTCCGATGCCAGCAGGCCGGTTGAGCTGCTTGTCAACAACGCGGGCTTCAGCCTGCCCGGGCCGTTCGCCGACGTGCCGGCCGACGGCGCGGAGGCGCAGATCAGGCTCAACGTGCTCGCGCTGGCGCGGCTAGCGCACGCCGTCCTGCCCGGCATGCTGAGGCGCGGTCACGGCGGCATACTCAACGTCTCCTCGGTGGCCGGCGTCCTCATCTCGCCGGGCGGGGCCGTCTACGCGGCGACCAAGGCGTTCGTGACCTCCTTCAGCGAGAGCCTGTCCGCTGAGGTGTCCGGCCACGGCGTCCACGTCACCGCCCTGTGCCCGGGCCTGACCAGGACCCAGTTTCATGACGAGGGCCATGATGCCGCGGCCGCGCCGTCCTTTGCCTGGCTCGACGCGGACCGGGTGGCCAGGGCCGGCCTCGATGCCGTCGCGGCCGGACGGCCGGCCGCGACGGCGGGAGCGCAGTACAAGGTAGTCACCGGCCTGGCCAGGATCGTCCCGCGCCGGATACTGCGCATCGCCGCGAAGGCCTCACGGCGGGATCAGCAACCGTCCTTGCTGGCGCGGCCTTGACAGCGGAAGGCGCCGCGAATCCGTAGGCTGGTGCGGTCATGACTGTGCAGGACCGGATGCCGGACAAGTTCGGGCCCTACCGCGTGCTTGAGCGCATCGGTGAGGGCGGGATGGGTGTTGTCTACCTGGCCACGGATTCGGAGCGGCGCCCGGTCGCCGTCAAGGTGCTCCGGCCGGCCGTGGCCGGGGACCCGGATGGCCGCCGTCGGCTGGCCCGCGAGGTCGAGACGATGCGCCGCGTGCGCAGCCCGTTCGTCGCGGAGGTCATCGACGCGGACGTGACCTGTGATCCGCCCTACATCGTCACCAGGTACGTGCGGGGCCGGACGCTCGACCAGGTCGTCACCGCCGACGGGCCGCTGCGCGGTGCCGAGCTGGCGGCGGTGGCACGCGGGGTGGCCGCCGCGCTCACCGCCGTGCACTCGGCCGGCGTGGTGCACCGGGACCTGAAGCCGGGCAACATCATGCTCTCCGACGGGCAGCCCATCGTGATCGATTTCGGCATCGCGCACTCGCCGGACTCGACCCGGATCACCCAGACCGGAATGTTCATGGGCACCCCCGGCTACCTCGCGCCCGAGGTCATCGAGGGAAAGCAGAGCGGCCAGGCGTCGGACGTGCATTCCTGGGGCGCCACGGTGGCCTTCGCGGCTACCGGCCGCCCGCCGTTCGGCACCGGCTCGTTTGAGACGATCTTCTACCGGATCGTGCACGGCCAGCCGGATCTCGAGGGCTGCCCGCAGCCGCTGCTCCCCCTGGTGGCGGCGGCCCTGGCCCGCGATCCGGCCCGCAGGCCCGCCGCCACGGAGCTGGCCGGGTGGACCAGCGCGCTTACTCCCGCCGCGCTGGAACCTGGCCGCGGGCTGGTGACCGCGCCGGGCCCGGTGCCAGCCACCGGGCTGGGCCCGGTGCTGGCCACCGCGCCGGGCGGGCTGCCCGGCGCGGCGCGCCAGCTGGCTGCCCCCGCTCCGGCCACGGCGCTGCCGGGAACTGCGCTGCCGGGAGCTGCGGTGCCGGGAGCTGCGCTGCCGGGAGCCGCTCCGCCGGGAGCGGGTACCGCCCGGCCGTACGTGACGCAGCCGCTGGCCGTGAGCAACCCGGCAGGCCCTTATGTGGGCGACCTGCTGCCCGGAGTTCAGTACGCCCCGCCCGCAGCAGGCCCGGCCGCGGTGCCGCCGGCCGGCAACGGCCTGGCGGCCGGGGGAGCCGCCCGGCCCGGCCCGGCCGGTGCCGCGGACGGCGGGCCCCCGCGGCGCCGCTCGCGCTCCCTGTTCGTCGTCGCCGCGGTCGCGGTGGGCGTAGGTGCCAGCGTGATCCTGCCCGTCGCGGGAGCACTCACGGTGCTCGCCGTGCTGGTGTCGCTGCGGGCGGCCGATCTCAGCCAGCGCCGGCTGGCGCGACGGCGCGCTGCCCGCGGCGCGCGGGCGTTCGATCCGGCCGTGACGGCGGCCACCTATCCCGCGATGCTGGCCTGGTCGGTCCTGGCCAGCGTGCTGCTCGCACCGGTAGCAATCGTGGCCGGCGGGGTCGCGGCGGCCGTGACCATCGTGGCCGTGCCGGTGCACCCCTTCCCGAGGGCCGGCGCCTACGCGGCCGGGGCCATCATCGCCTGCTACGGCCTGGGTCCGGGCTCCGGAGGATCCCGGCGGCAGCTCGGCAAGCTCTTTGACGCGGTGGGCGGCTCGCGCGCCGCGGCCGCCGTCGCGCTCATCGGGGTCTCGGCGCTGGCCCTGGCCGCGATAGCGGCGGCCGTTTCCCAGCTGCCCGTCTACTGGCCGGTGCACCACCTCGGCGCGCCGGGCGGCAACTTGCACGCGCTGCGCATCGCGGTCCAGCACGCGAGGACCGCGGTCATCCGGCTGGCCGGCCGGGTCGTCGGCTGACGCCTGCCCGGCCTCAGCCTGCCCGGGCTCAGCCGGGCCAGGCTCAGCCGGCCAGGTCAGCCGGGCCCAGGCCAGCCGGGCGGGCCGCCGGGCCAGGTCAGCCGGGCAGGCTCAGCGGGCGGGCTCAGCTGGCCCGGTCGTGCACCTCGGCGCCGATCGTCGCATTGGCCGGCAAGCCCGCCGGGGCCGGCTGCGGCACGCCGGACGGCTCGGGCCGGGCGATCGGCGGCAGCGGCCGGACCAGCCCCAGGGCGACCACCTCATTGGCCAGCCGGACCCGCCGGTTCGTGCCCTCAGGAATGCGGAATTTCTGGTAAAGCCGCAGCAGATGCTGCTTGACCGCGGCCTCTGTCACCACGAGATCCGATGCGATCTCACGGGCCGTGGCCGGCGCGACGAATGCCTCGTCGGACAGCGCCGGGCGGCACAGTGAGGTCAGCACGTCGAGCTCACGGCGGGTGAGCTCGGGCGCGGCCGATCTGCGTAGTTCCACCTCGGCGGTGAAGTCCTCGCACGCGATCCCGCCGACCCGGCAGCGGGCTGACCCGAACGTCAGCACGTCCCCGTCATTGAGCACCCGCCGGGCAACGAGACGCCCGTTGACCCTCGTGCCGTTCCTTGATAACCCGAGGTCGGTTACGTAGGCGTACGGGCCGCGGCGGACGATCTCAGCGTGCAGCCTCGAGACGCTCGGGTCGCTGAGGCGGACATCAACAGCACGGCCACGCCCGATCGTGGTGACGTTCGCCAGCAGCGGTATGACCGCGCCGCTTTCCTCGATTCGGATGAATGGGTCCACCATGACCCGTTCCTCCTTCCTGTCGAAGTAGTCACCGTTGTCTCACGTTCCAGCTACCCTCCTGGCACGATTCCTACCCCGTTGACGCGATCGTTTCGGGGAACGCGGGCTCGCGCCCGGCCAGAATCCGATCAGCGCGACACGACGGCGCGCCGGGCGGCCCGGGCGGCAGCGCGGCCGCCCCGGAAGTACACTTCCGAGCGAGCCGTCCAGGAGGAACGCAATGGCGGAAAAGCCGTCCAAGGGGCTGGCGGACGTCGTCGCCGCCTCCACTGCGCTAAGCGACATCGACGGCCGGGCGGGCCGCCTTTCTTACCGCGGTTATGACATCAATCAGCTCGCCGGGTCAGCGACCTTCGAGGAGACCGCTTACCTGCTGCAGCGCGGATCACCGCCCAGCCGCGGCGAGCTGGCCGGCTATCGCGGCGAGATCGTGGCCGGCCGTGCGCTGGGCAAGCTGGTGACCACGAGCCTCCCTGAAATCGCCCGCAGCCAGGAGCCGATGGAGGCCATGCGCTCGCTCGTCTCGCTGGCCAGTGCAGACGACCCGGACAAGGATTCCAACGACCCCGGGCCCAACAGGCGCAAGGCCGCGAGGCTCACCGCGCAGCAGCCCGTCCTGGTGGCCGCCTACGAAGCGGCGCGCCGCGGCCGGGAAAGCGCGCCGTCTGATCCCGAGCTCGGCGTGGCGGCCAATTTCCTGCTCCAGATCACCGGGACCATGCCGTCCGAGCGGGAAACGCAGGTCCTCGACACCTGCCTGGTGCTGCACGCTGACCACACCATGAACGCTTCGACCTTCGCGGCCCGGGTCTGCGCGGCAACGCTCTCCGATATGCACTCGGCGGTCGTCGCCGCGCTCGGCACGCTCAAGGGGCCGCTGCACGGCGGCGCCAACGAGCAGGTGATGCGGGGCCTGGAGGCGGTCAGGACCAGCGGCGGCGGCGATCCGGTCGGTGCGGCCGGGGCGCAGGCCGCGGCGCGGCTGCGGCAAGGCGAGAAGATCATGGGCTTCGGCCACCGGGTGTACAAGACGGAGGACCCGCGGGCCGCGCACCTGCGCCGGATGTCGGCGGAGCTTGCCGAGGCGTCTGGCGACGACACCTATTTCCGCATGTCAAGAAAGATGGAAGAGGTCGTCTTCGCGGAGAAGGGCCTCTACCCGAACGTGGACTTCTACGCTGCCACTGTGTACCACTACCTGCGCATCCCCACAGACCTGTTCACTTCGGTCTTCTCGGTGAGCCGGATGGCCGGATGGACCTCGCACGTGATGGAGCAGCACGCGGACAACCGGCTGATCCGGCCCGACAGCGAGTACATCGGCGAACGCGGCCTCACCTGGACGCCGCTGGACCAGCGGTGAGGCATGCGGCCGGATCCGTCCGGCTGACCGGCCAGGGCGCGCTGGCGGAGTCACGGCCGCGCCCGGCCGAGCCGATGCCGCGGCCGGATACCGGGCGCGCCGCGCCCGCAGCCGGCTACGCCGCCGCGCAGGCTGATGACGCGGCCGCCGCCCCGCCCCCCGCCGCGCCAGCCGCGCCAGTCCCGGCCGCCGCCGCGCGCCACGGCTGCGCCAGCTGCGGCCGCGCCAGCCGCGACAGGCGGCCCAGCCCCAGCCACTGCAGGCGGCCCAGCGCCAGCCGCGACAGGCGGCCCAGCCCCAGCCGCTGCAGGCGGCCCAGCTCCGGCCGCCGCCGTTGGGCCGGCCCCGGCCCCGGCAGGCGGGCCAGCCACAGCCCCGGCAGCCAGTGCGGCCGGCCGCCGGTCCCATTCTTCCCGGCCCCGGCGGCACCGGGCCGGCCTGTCCGGACGCCAGCGGTGGGGCGCGGCCTACCTTGTGGTGCTCTGCGGAGTGGCCCTGAGTTTGTCCTACATGTGGCGGGGCCCGCAGAATGTTAAGGGCGGCACGCTGGCGGTGGCTGGCCTCCTGCTTGCCGCGGCCGCCGCCAGGCTGGTCCTGCCGGAGGAACGCGCGGGAATGCTCGTTTCCCGGCGGCGGCTGGTGGACGTAGCGGCGTTCTCCGTCCTCGGGGTCGGGCTGCTGGTCGCTGGGCTGGTGTTCCCGGCCCAGCATTGACCTGAGCCTGGCGCGGTGCCGGCGGCCGCGGGCCCGGTGAATTCCGCTACGGCAACGACGCGGCGCGAGGAAGGGAAAGCGAAAGCATGTCCAAGATCAAGGTAACGAATCCCGTCGTCGAACTCGACGGCGACGAGATGACGCGGATCATCTGGCAGTTCATCAAGGATCAGCTGATCCTGCCTTACCTGGATATCGAGCTGAAGTACTACGACTTGTCGATCCAGCACCGGGATGCCACCGACGACCAGGTGACCATCGATGCGGCGAACGCCATCAAGGAGCACGGCGTGGGCGTCAAGTGCGCCACCATCACGCCGGACGAGGACCGCGTCGCCGAGTTCGGGCTGAAGAAGATGTGGCGCTCACCGAACGGGACGATCCGTAACATCCTCGGCGGCGTGGTCTTCCGCGAGCCGATTGTCATCTCCAGCATCCCCCGCTTCGTGCCCGGCTGGACCAAGCCGATCATCATCGGCCGGCACGCGCACGGCGACCAGTACCGCGCCACGGACTATGTGGTCCCCGGTCCCGGCTCGGTGACGCTCACCTTCCGGCCCGAAGGCCACGGCGACCCGGTCGAGATGGAGGTCGCGCAGTTCACCGGCGGCGGCGTGGTGATGGGCATGTACAACTACGACGACTCGATCCGCGACTTCGCCCGGGCCACGATGCGCTATGCCCTGACTCAGGGCTACCCGCTGTACCTGTCCACCAAGAACACGATCCTGAAGGCTTACGACGGCCGGTTCAAGGACATCTTCGCCGAGGTTTTCGAGTCCGAGTTCAAGGCCGAGTTCGAGGCCGCCGGGATCACTTACGAGCACCGGCTGATCGATGACATGGTCGCCCAGGTGATCAAGGGCGATGGCGGCATCGTGTGGGCGTGCAAGAACTACGACGGGGACGTCCAGTCCGACGTGGTGGCGCAGGGGTTCGGCTCGCTCGGCCTGATGTCCAGCGTGCTGATGACCCCGGACGGCGGCACCGTCGAGGCGGAAGCCGCGCACGGCACCGTGACCCGGCACTACCGGCAGCATGAGCAGGGCAAGCCGACATCAACGAACCCGATTGCCTCGATCTTCGCCTGGACTCGCGGCCTCGCCCACCGCGGCATGCTCGACGGGACCCCCGAGGTTTCGGCGTTCGCCGACACGCTGGAGCGAGTGTGCGTCGAGACCGTGCTGAGCGGCAAGATGACCAAGGACCTCGCAGTGCTCGTCGGCGAGGGTACCCCGTTCCTGACGACGCAGGAATTCCTCGCCGCGCTGGATGAGAACCTGCGGTCCGCCATGGCCGGGGCCTGACGAGCAATCGCCGCCAGCGACCGAAGCAAGCAAAGGAGATCACGTCAGATGGCCCGCACAGGAAAGGTAACCGTCGTCGGAGCCGGATTCTACGGCTCGACCACCGCGCAGCGGCTCGCTGAGTACGACATTTTCGACGAGGTCGTGCTCACCGACATCGTGGCTGGCAAGCCCGAGGGGCTGGCGCTCGACATGAACCAGTCACGGCCCATCCAGGGCTTCGAGACCAAGGTCACCGGCCAGACGACGGGGGCGGCCGGGGAGGGGTACGAGGCGATCGCGGGTTCCGGCGTCGTGGTCATCACGGCCGGCCTGCCGCGCAAGCCCGGCATGAGCCGGATGGACCTGATCGGGGTCAACGCGAAGATCGTCAGGAGCGTGGCCGAGCAGGTCGTCAAGCACGCGCCGGACGCGGTGCTGATCGTGGTCTCCAACCCGCTCGATGAGATGACCGCGCTGGCGGCCAAGGTCTCCGGCTTCCCGCCGCACCGGGTAATCGGCCAGGCGGGCATGCTGGACACCGCCAGGTTCAGCTACTTCGTCGCCGAGCGCCTGCACGTGCCCGTCGCCGCGGTCCGCACGCTGACCCTCGGCTCGCACGGCGACACCATGGTGCCGGTGCCCTCCGCGTGCACGGTCAACGGCAAGCCGCTGGCCGATCTGCTCTCCGCCGACGATGTTGCCGCCCTGGTCGAGCGGACCCGGGCCGGCGGCGCGGAAATCGTCGCCCTGCTCAAGACCGGATCCGCTTACTACGCCCCGTCCGCCGCGGCCGCCTGGATGGCCCGGGCCGTGGCGCAGGACTCCGGGGCCGTGCTCCCGGTCTGCGCCTGGGTGGACGGCCAGTACGGCATCTCCGGGGTCTACCTGGGCGTCGAGGCCGAGATCGGCGCGTCCGGGGTGCGCGCAGTGGTGGAAAGGGACCTGACGGACGCCGAGCTGGGCGCACTCAGGGAAGCCGCGGATGCCGTCCGGGCCAAGCAGGCCGACGTCGCCAGCCTCTGACGCGCGCCGGGCTGGCTGGCGGCGGCAGTCGGGCTGGCAGCGGCAGTCGGGCTGGCGGACGGCGGCCGGTCAGGCCGCCGCCAGCCGCCGCAGCGCCAGCTCCGCCAGCAGCGCGGTGCCGTCGGCCAGCACCGCGTCGTCGAAGGCCGCTTCCGCCGAGTGGTTGAACGCGGCGGTCGCGGGGTCGGACCCCTGCGGGCAGGCGCCCAGCATCACGAACGCGCCCGGCACCTGCTCCAGCACGAACGAGAAGTCCTCCGACCCGGTCAGCGGGAAGGGCTGGGTCAGGCAGCGCTCGCTGCCGAGCAGGTCCGTCACCGCGGCCTGCGCGAAGGACACCTCGTCGCCGTTGTTGACCGTCACCGGGTACCCGGCGGCGAACCCGGCGGTGGCGGTAAGGCCGTGCGCGGCGGCAATCTCCGTGGCCAGCCGGACGGCATAATCCATCGCCCGCGTCCGGGTTTCCGCCGAGAACGTCCGCAGCGAGCCGAGGAACTTCGCCTCATCCGGGATCACGTTGTCGGTAGTGCCAGCGTGGAAGCTGCCGACCGTCAGCACAACGGGGTCGAAGACATCGAAGCGCCTGGTCACCATCGCCTGCAGGGCCGTCACGATCTCGCAGGCCACGGGGATCGGGTCGGCGGCCCGATGCGGCTGCGACGCGTGCCCGCCCTGACCGTGCACGGTCACCTCCAGCACGTCGGCCGCGGCCATCATCGTGCCTGGCTTGGTGCTGCAGACTCCGCGTGGCAGCGTGGAGGAGGCAACATGCAGGGCGTAGGCGGCGACCGGCCGGTCGCCGGCCGCGTCGAGCAGGCCCTCGGAGATCATCTGCCGGGCCCCGGCGTAGCCTTCCTCCCCCGGCTGGAACATGAAGATCACGTTTCCGGCGATCTGCTGCTGCCGCGCCGACAGCAGCCGCGCCGCGCCCGCCAGCATCGCGGTATGCAGGTCATGGCCGCAGGCGTGCATCACCCCGTCGATCTGCGAGGAATAGGGCAGCCCGGTGCGCTCGGTCACCGGCAGCGCATCCATGTCACCGCGCAGCAGCACGGTGGCACCCGGCAGGCCGCCGCGCAGCACTGCCGTCACCGAGCTGAGCTGCTGTCCCCGGGTGATCTCCAGCGGCAGCCCGCCGAGCGCTGAGAGCACCTTGGCCTGAGTCATGGGCAGGTCGAGGCCGATCTCAGGCTCACGGTGGATCGCGTGCCGCAGCTCGGCTAGCTCGCCGGCCATCGCCGCAGCGTCCTGGTGTACCTCAGCGGGCATCCGTTATCCCCTTCTCGCGGGCCTGATCCGATGCGGCCGTCCTGTCCCTCACAGGATCGCACGGCGGCCGCGGCCGCGCAGCGCGGCCTGGTACGCACGCGGCACGGTCGCGCCCGGTCTAGACTGTCCGGACACCACGCGGCCGTGCCGATTGCCGAGGTCAGGGATCAAGAAGTGAATGACGTCGGCTGGGACCTTCTCATTGTCCTGGTCATTGTGCTGATCGGCGGCTTCTTCGCCGCGGCCGAGATGGCGCTCGTCTCGCTGCGGGAAGGCCAGGTGCGCGCGCTGGCCCGGCGGGGCAAGCGGGGCGAGCGGGCCGCGCGGCTCGCGCATGACCCCAACCGGTTCCTGTCCACCGTGCAGATCGGCGTGACCCTGGCGACCCTGCTGTCCGGCGCCTTCGGTGCCGCGACCCTCGCCAGCCGGCTGATGTCCGCGCTCAAGCACCACATGTCGGACGGGGCCGCGTCGGTCGTCTCGGTCGCGGTGGTGACCTTGGTGCTGTCCTTCTTCACGCTGGTCCTCGGGGAACTCGCGCCCAAGCGGCTGGCCCTGCAGCGGGCCGAGCGGGTGTCACTCGCCGCCGCCCCGCTGCTGGACCGGATGTCGACGCTGGCCCGTCCGCTGGTCTGGCTGCTGTCGAAGTCGACCAACCTGGTCGTCAAGGCGTTCGGCGGTGACCCGGGCGCGGGCCGCGGGGTGATGACGGAGCAGGAACTGCGCGACCTGCTGGCCGGGAACCAGTCCCTGAGCCCGGACGAGCGGCAGATCGTGAGCGAGGTCTTCGATGCGGGGAAACGGCAGATCCGCGAGGTTCTGGTGCCCAGGACCGAGGTGGAGTTCCTGCCGGCCGGCCTGCCCCTGCAGGACGCGGCGAAGATCGCGGTGGGCGCGCCCTACTCCCGCTTCCCCGTCTACCAGGATTCCTACGACGACGTGATCGGCTTCGTGCACGCCCGTGACCTGCTCGACCCCGCGGCCAGCGGCTCGAGCCTGGTCGGCGAGGTCCGGCGGACGGTCAAGCTGCTGCCGACCACCAAGACGGTGCTGTCCGCCCTGTCGGAGATGCGAAAGGACCACGCGCACCTGGCGATCGTGGTGGACGAGTACGGCGGCACGGCCGGCATCGTGACCCTGGAGGACCTGGTCGAGGAGCTGATCGGCGACATCACCGACGAGTACGACGTCGACGAGGGCCAGCCGCGGCAGCTCACCGGCGGCGAACTGGAGGTGGACGGCCTGCTGAACCTGGACGAGTTCGCCGAGCAGACCGGCATCGAGCTGCCGGACGGCCCTTACGAGACCGTGGCCGGCTATGTCCTCGCCGTGCTCGGCCACCTGCCCGGCGACGGCGAGGCCGTCGAGGCGGCCGGCCGCAAGCTGGTGGTCACCGAGATGGACGGCCGGCGGATTTCCCGGGTCCGGGTCAGCCAGCCGCCGCCTGTCATCGACGCAGATCAGCGACCGGGCCCGGCCAACTAGACTGGCTCCCCGGCCGGGCCGGCGAGCCGGCCCGCTCCGGCCGCGCCCTGCGGGGCGGCGGGCGGCTGATTTCCGGGAAGGCGGCACTGGTGATCTCTGGCGGCACAGGCGCCCAGGCAGATACGGGCGCTCAGGCAGGTACGGGCGTCCAGGCAGATACGGGCGCTCAGCCAGATACGGGTGCCCAGGTCGCCGCGGGCAGCCGCGGCGATACCGTCCTCGTCGTTGACTTCGGGGCCCAGTACGCGCAGCTCATCGCGCGCCGGGTCCGCGAGTGCCAGGTGTACTCCCGGATCGTCCCGGCCACCATGCCCGCCGCCGACATGCTGGCCGCCAAGCCCGCGGCGATCATCCTGTCCGGCGGCCCGGCGTCGGTGTACGCGCCCGGCGCGCCGCCCGCCCCGGCCGGCCTGCTCGAGGCCGGCGTTCCGGTGCTGGGGATCTGCTACGGCTTCCAGCTGATGATGGCCGGGCTCGGCGGCCGGGTGGAGCGCACCGGCGGCGGTGAGTACGGCGCCACCGAGCTGTGCACCGGCTCCGGGCCGTCCGCCGGGGGTGCTGCTGGACGGCCTGCCGGCCCGCCAGCAGGTGTGGATGTCGCACGGCGATACCTGCGCGGCGGCGCCGCCGGGGTTCGCCGTCACCGCGCGGACCGGGGCGACGCCGGTGGCGGCCGCCGAGGACGCTGGCCGGTCCCTGTACGGCGTGCAATTCCACCCCGAGGTCCTGCACACCGAGCACGGCATGCAGATCCTGCGCCAGTTCCTCGCGGCCGCGGGCTGCCGCCCGACCTGGACCGCGAGCAGCATCGTGGCCGAGCAGGTCGCCCTGATCAGGCAGCAGGTCGGCGACGGCCGCGCGATCTGCGGCCTGTCCGGCGGAGTCGACTCGGCGGTCGCGGCGGCGCTCGTCCAGCGGGCCATCGGCTCCCGGCTGACCTGCGTCTTCGTCGATCACGGGCTGCTGCGCAAGGGCGAGGCCGACCAGGTGGAGAAAGACTTCGTCGCGGCCACCGGCGTTGACCTCAAGGTCGTGGACGCGGCCGGCCAGTTCGTCCGGGCGCTGGCCGGGGTGACCGACCCGGAGGACAAGCGGAAGATCATCGGACGGGAGTTCATCCGCGCGTTCGAGCAGGCCGCCAGCCAGATCAAGGAGGACGCGGGCAGTCAGGGCTCGGCCGTCGGCTTCCTGGTCCAGGGCACCCTGTATCCCGATGTGGTGGAGTCCGGCGGCGGCAGCGGCACGGCCAGCATCAAGTCGCATCACAACGTGGGCGGCCTGCCGGACGACCTGGCGTTCGAGCTGGTCGAGCCGTTGCGGGCGCTGTTCAAGGATGAGGTGCGCCAGGCCGGCCTTGAGCTGGGCCTGCCGCCGGAGATTGTCTGGCGCCAGCCCTTCCCCGGGCCCGGGCTGGCCGTCCGGATCGTCGGCGAGGTGACCAGGGAGCACCTGCGGATCGTCAGGGAAGCGGACGATATCGCCCGCGCGGAGCTGTCCCGGGCCGGCCTGGACCGGGTGATCTGGCAGTGCCCGGTGGTGCTGCTGGCCGGCGTGCGGTCGGTCGGGGTCAAGGGCGACGGGCGCAGCTACGGCTACCCGGTCGTGCTCCGGCCGGTGACCAGCGAGGACGCCATGACCGCCGACTGGGCGCGGCTGCCCGATGCGGTGCTGGCGACGATATCGACCAGGATCACCAACGAGGTACCCGAGGTCAACAGGGTCGTGCTCGACGTCACCAGCAAGCCGCCCGGCACCATCGAGTGGGAATGACCGGCGGGCGGGCGGAAAGCAGTGCCGCGGCGACCGGGATCGCGCGGCAGCTCATCAGGTCACCCGGCCCCGCTCGGCGGCCAGGCCGGCGTACGACCGGTCACCGGCGATCCGCCGGAGCGCATCGAGCGCGTCCCACACGTCGGTGAACCGGGTGATGATCGGGGCGGGGCCAAGCCGGAGCCGGTCCGGCGTCCGGTAGTCGCCGACGACGCCGGCCTTGATCAGCGCCTGGCTGAGCTGCCACGCGTCGCGATGATGCAGCGTGACATGCGCGCCGCGGCGCGCGCTTGGCCGCGGTGAGGCGACGGTGAAGCCGTGCGGCGCGAGCCACTCGTCGGCCAGGCCGATCAGCAGTTCCGTCAGCGCGATCCCCTTGGCCCGCAGGCGCCCGATCCCGGCCTCGCCGAGCAGCCGGGCGCCCTCCTCGACCGCCGCCGTGCCGATGATCTGCGGCGTCCCGGTCAGGAACTTCTCGATGCCGGGGGCCGGATCGTAGCCGGGTCCCATCGCGAACTGATCGCGCTGGCCGAACCAGCCCTGCACCGGCTGGCTCATGGCGTCCTGCAGCCCGCCGCGGACGTACAGGAAGGCCGGCGCGCCCGGGCCGGCGTTGACGTACTTGTAGGTGCAGCCGATGGCCAGGTCGGCGCCGGATGCGTCGAGTTCCACCGGCACCGCGCCGACGGAGTGGCACAGGTCCCACAGCATCAGCGCGCCGGCCTCATGCGCGATCGCGGTGATCGCGGCCATGTCCGCCAGCGCGCCGCTGCGGTAGGCGACATGGGAGAGGCTCACCACCGCGGTCCGCTCGTCCGTCGCCGCCCGCACCGCGTCCTCGCTGACCCCGTCGTTCCTGTCGGTCGCGATCATCCGCAGCTCGCAGCCGTGCTGCGCCGCCAGCCCGGCCAGCACGTACCGGTCGGTGGGGAAGTTGTCGTCATCGGTCACGATGACGTTGCGGCCCGGCCGCGCGGCCAGCGCCGCGGCCGCCAGCTTGTACAGGTTGACGGTAGTCGAGTCGCAGACGGCGACCTGCCCCGGCGCGGCCCCGACCAGGTGCTCGCCGATCAGGTCCCCGGCCCGGCGGGGCAGCTCGATCCAGCTGGCCCAGGACCGGACCAGCCCGCCGCCCCATTCCTGCCGGACGACCTCGGCGATGCGGGCCTCGGTCGCGATCGGCAGCGGGCCGAGCGAGTTCCCGTCCAGGTAGATCAGCGACTTGTCGTCGCGCACGAACCGGTCGCGGAATCCGGCCAGCGGATCCGCGGCGTCCAGTTCCTCGGCATGGGCACGGTCAGTGCGGATCGTCGTCACGATTTCAGCGTAACCCGAGGGCAGATTCCCGCCCGATAACCGGATCATCGAGGTATAAAACGGATATTAAGTCGCCATTCGATCTCCGCATCCCCCCGCTGCCCGGGCAGCGGGCGCCCAGCAGCCCGACACGGCGAATCCGGTGACTGGCGGGGCGACGCGCTAGCGGGCGGCCCGGCGCCGCCGGAGGCGGATCCGCAGCGCGATCGCGATCGCGACCGCGCCGAGGAGACCGCCCAGGACCGGGATCGCGCGCTTGAGCACGGGCAGGCCGGCCACGCTCAGCAAGTCGATGGCGTCCTCGTCCGGTGGCCGCGCGGCGGCCGGGGCCGGACGCGGGCCGGGCGCGGCGGCCGGCTGCCCGGAGTCGCCGTTGGCGGCTGACCTGCTCCCCGCCGTATCACCATTGGCGCTGCTGCCCGGACCGCCGGCGTCCGCAGGCTGGGCGCCCGCGGAGAGGCTGCCCGCGGGCCCGGCCGGGGCACCCGCGGTAACGGTGCCGCTCGCCGCCGTGCCGCTGGCGGCGCCGCCGGCGGTGCTGCCCGCGCCAGCGCTCAGCGACAGTCCCCGCCCGGCGAGTTTCTGCCTGATCTCCTCGACGGAAGCCGGGCCGATGTGGTCGATGGCGAGCAGCTGCTGCTCCGTGCGGGCGGCCAGTTCCCCGACCGTGTGAATCCCGTCGCGGCGCAGGCTGTTATACGACCGGAGGGCGAGATGCAGTTCCTCGACCGGCAGCGCCAGGTCCCCGTCCGGGCTGGCCGCCGGGGCTGCTTCCGCCAGGTCGCCGGCGGCGGCCGGAGCCGGGCTCTGCACGGCGTTGTCGGCTGTCAGCATGCTCGCCAGGTTAGCCGCGAAGATGCCGATCAGCTTGCCGCTCACCTCGGACATCACGCCCCGGCCGAATTGCGCGGGCCTGCCGGTGACGTTCAGCGAGGTATGCACGATGACGTGCGTCTCGCCACCCTCGCCGTGCAGTTCCGAGCGCACGGTAGCCGACGCCGTGCCGGCCCCGCGGGTTTCCTTCCCGGCGGCCTCCAGCTTCATCACCCTGGTGGCGGCATCCCGCTCGGTGAATCGCGCCGTGCCCGCGTACGTCATCGAGATCGGGCCGACCTTCACCTTGATCCGGCCCTTGATCTCGTCGCCGTTCACGGAGTCGAGGGAGGCGCCCGGCATGCAGGGCGCCACCCTCTCCACGTCCAGCAGCACATCCCACGCCCTGTCCAGGGGGACCGGGACGGTGAATGAGTGCTCTAGTTCCATCTGTCAGACTCCTGCCGCCGCTGCGAGCGCCCTTCCTGTCAGCACCCGCGCCAGGTGACGCCGGTAATCGGGCGCACCATGCAGGTCGCCGGGCGGCTCCGTTCCGTCGTCCGCGTGAGCGGCAGCGGAGCGCAGCGCGTCACGGCTGGCAGGCGCACCGGCCGCGGCCGATTCCGCCGCCGCGGCCCTGACTGGGACCGAGCCCATATTGGTCAGCCCGATCCTAGCCTCGGCGACCGTGCCGTTCGCGCGCCGGGCCAGCGCGGCCACGCCGACCGTCGCCCACGCCTGCGCCGTCCGGTGGAATTTCTCGTACCGGTAGCCCCAGCCGTCGCCGAGCTTGGCGACGGTGATCGCGGTCAGGATCTCCCCGGGCTCCAGTGCGGTGGTCAGGTAGTCGACGAAGAAATCGGCCGCGCTGATCTCCCGCTCGCCGCCCGGCCCGCGGGCGGTGAGCGTGGCGTCGAGCGCCAGCACCACCGCAGGCAGGTCACCGGCCGGGTCGCCGTGCGCGAGCGAGCCGCCCAGCGTGCCGCGATGCCGCACGGCGGGATCGGCGACCATGCCCGCCGCCTGCGCGAGCAGCCCGCAGTGCGCCGCGATGAGCGGGTCGCCGACGATGTCGTAAAGCGTGCTGCGGGCGCCGATCCGCAGCGCATCACCCTGGTCGCTGACCCCGCGCAGCTCGGCGATGCCGCCGACGTCGACGAGCAGGTCCGGGTAGGCGAGCCTGAGCCGCAGCAGCGGCAGCAGGCTCTGCCCGCCGGCGATGACCTTCGCGTCATCGCCGCCATCAGTCAGCGCCCTGACCGCCTCGTCCAGCGTCGCTGGCCGGACGTAGTCGAACATTGCCGGGATCATGCTGCCCCTCCGGTCTGGCCGCCGCGGGCGGCCTGGATCGCGCGCCAGACACGCTCCGGCGTGCACGGCATGGTGATGTCCCTGATTCCCATCGGCCGCAGCGCGTCCACGATCGAGTTCACCACCGCCGGGGTGGACGCGATCGTGCCCGCCTCGCCGACTCCCTTGACGCCCAGCCGGTTGGCGGCCGGGCTCTCGGTCCGGGCCGTGACGTAAGACGGCAGGTCAGCCGCCGACGGCACCAGGTAGTCGGCGAGCGTGGTGGTCAGCAGGTTGCCCGCGTCGTCGTAGACGGCCTCCTCGTACAGCGCCTGCGCGATGCCCTGGGCCAGACCGCCGTGCACCTGGCCGTCCACGATCATCGGGTTGACCACCTTGCCGATGTCGTCCACCGCGACATAGGAGCGGATCTTGACGAAGCCGGTCTCGGTGTCGACCTCGGTGGCGCACAGGTGCGTGCCGTGCGGGAACGAGAAGTTGTCCGGGTCGTAGGTGGCCTCGGCGTCGATGGTCGGCTCCATGCCGTCCGGCAGGTCGTGCGCAAGGAAGGTGGCCAGCGCAATCTCCTGGATGGTCTTGGTTGCGCCGCTGCCCGCGGAGAACACGCCGCCCTCGAACGTGACCTGTTCCGGCGGTGCCTCGAGCATCCTGGACGCGATGGCCTTGGCCTTCTCGATGACCTTGTCACAGGCCGAGACCAGGGCCATCCCGCCGACGGCCAGTGACCTGGACCCGTAGGTATCCATGCCCTTCGGCGAGACCTGGGTGTCACCGTGCAGCACCCGGATATCCTCGAACGGCACGCCGAGCTGGTCGGCGACGATCTGGCTCCACGCGGTCTCGTGACCCTGGCCGTGCGCGCTCGAGCCGGTGACGACCTCGACCGCGCCGGTCGGCAGCATCCTGATAGACGCATGCTCCCAGCCGCCGGCGCCGTATGCGAGCGAGCCGACGATACGAGACGGCGCGAGCCCGCACATCTCGGTGAAGGTGGAGATGCCGATACCGAGCTGCACCGCGTCGCCGCTGTCCCGCCGCGCGCTGCTGCTCCGCGCGGAGCTCGTCGTAACCGAAGAGTTCCTTCGCCTTCGCGGTGGCCGCCTCGTAGTTGCCCGAGTCGTAGGTCAGGCCGCAGATCGTGGTGTACGGGAACTCCTCATGCTTGATCCAGTTCCGCGCGCGCAACTCCAGCGGCTCGATGTCAAGCTCGGCTGCCAGCTCGTCCATGATCCGCTCGATCGCGAAGGTGGCCTCCGGCCTGCCCGCGCCACGGTAAGCGTCGGTCGGCATCTTGGTGGTGAAGATGCCCGTGCAGCGGAACGAGTAGGCGTCCATCTTGTAGATGGACGGGTACATGAAGGCGCCGAGCAGCGGGACGCCGGGTGCCACCAGCATGAGGTAGGCGCCCATGTCGGCAAGCAGGTCCACGGACAGGCCACGCACGTTGCCGTCGCTGTCGGCGGCGATCCTGATCCGCTGCCACTGGTCCCGGCCGTGGTGCACGGTCATGTTGCCCTCGCTGCGCGACTCGGTCCACTTGACCGGCCGGTGCAGCCTGCGGGCGATCAGCAACGCGAGCACTTCCTCCGCCGTGACCTGTAGCTTCGAGCCGAAGCCGCCGCCCACGTCCGGCGCTATCACCCGGAGGTTCTGCTCCGGGATGCCGGTGACCAGGGCGAGCATGACCCGCAGTACGTGCGGGATCTGGGTCGACGACCAGAGCGTGAACTCGCCGCCGACGCAGGAGCAGACCACCGCGCGCGGCTCGATCGCGCTCGGGATCAGCCGCTGCTGGCGGTAGTTGCGTTCCAGCACCACCGGCGCGCCGGAGAAGGCCGCGTCGATGTCGCCGTTGGCGAAGACCCACTCGTAGCTCTTGTTACCGGCCTCGTGCACCTTCGGCGAGCCGTCGTCCAGTGCAGTGCGGATGTCCAGCACCGGCTCCAAGGGCTCGTAATTGATGTCGATAGATGCCAGCGCGTCGGCGGCCTCGTACCGGTCCCTGGCCACCACGCAGGCCACCGCCTCGCCGACATAGCGAACCTCCTCGGTCGCCATCGGCGGGTGAGCCGGCATCACGATGTCGGGCGTGACCGGCCATGCGCACGGCAGGCTGCCCTGCTCGTCAGCGAAATCCGCGCCGGAGTAGGCGGCGATGACGCCGGGCGCGCTGCGGGCGGCGCTGACGTCCACCGAGGTGATCCGCGCGTGCGCGAACGGGCTGCGCAGGAACGCGATGTGCAGCATGCCGGGCATGCTGATGTTGTCGGTCCAGTTGGTCTGGCCGGTGACCAGTCGGTCGTCTTCCTTGCGGAGGCGGCCCCGGCCCAGCTCGGCGCCTGGCGCCTCGGTCTGCGCGGTCATTCGCTGACTCCCGCCTCGGCAGCGCGCCGGACGGCGCGGACAATGTTCTCGTAGCCCGTGCAGCGGCAGAGGTTGCCCTCCAGCCCGTCGCGCACCTCCTGCTCGCTCGGATGCGGATTCTCCCTGAGCAGGTCAGCCGCGGCGATGATCATGCCGGGCGTGCAGTAGCCGCACTGCAGCGCGTGCTCCTCATGGAAAGCGCGCTGCAGCGGATGCCATTCGCCGTTCGCCATGCCCTCGATGGTGGTGATCTGCGCGCCGTCGGCCTGGACGGCGAGCACGGAGCAGCTCTTGACCGACTCCCCGTCCATCAGCACGGTGCATGCACCGCAGTTGGACGTATCGCATCCGATGGGCGTACCAGTCTTGCCGACAACTTCCCTTAGATAGTGAACGAGCAGCATCCGGGGCTCTACGTGATCTGCGTAGCTCACCCCGTCGACGGTGACGATTATCTCTGCCATGCGTGGTCTCCTCCTTCGGGAACACCATGTGCGCCTGATGCAAACCTAGGGTCCCGGAGTGCGGCGCACCAGTACCCCGGCTGGCCTTGATCGCCGGGGCGACTCCCGCGAGCCGCCTCGCGAGGCCGTCCAGGGATCTCGTGAGCATCCGGACGGACGGCTTACTCAGCCCGTGTCGAGCACCTGGAATACCTCGGCCAGGCGGCCTGCCGGCAGGCCGCCCTGCTCGGCCGCGCGGCTCAGCCAGCCACGCAGGAACTCCTCCAGGCCCTCCATCTGACCGGTCTGGCTGGCGTGCGCCCGCAGCGCAGCCACCTTGCGGCCGAACGTCTCTGTCACGTCCACGTACTGGCTCGGTGACGGGCTGCCGGCGATCCACACCTCGCGCACCGTCCAGGCGGCCAGATCTTCCTCGGCGAGCAGCTCGGGGAAGGCGAACTGATTGCGCGCATCGGGGTAGACGGCATCGAGCGCCGCGGAACCGACCGCGCGGTGATCGGGGTGGCTGGCGCCGGTGCGCGCATAGTTCCGCTCGGCAGACGGGCAGACCACCCGGTCCGGGCGGACCTGCCTGATCACCCTGGCCAGGTCCCTGCGCAGCTCCAGCGTGGCTTCCACCCGCCCATCGGGATATCCGAGGAATCGCAGGTCGTGCACGCCCACCTGCTTGGCGGCGGCCGTCTGCTCGACGCGCCGCAGCGTCGCCATGTCGGCGCGGGAGATGCTCGGGTCACTACCGCCCGCGTCGCCGTCGGTGACGATGCAGTAGATGACGTTGATCCCCGCGTCGGTCCAGCGCGCGATCGTGCCAGCGGCACTGAAGTCCACGTCGTCTGGGTGGGCGGCGATGACCAGGATGCGGCCGATCTCAGAGTCGTCAAGCACGCTCATGATCCTACGGGCAGCCGCGAGCGCGGGCCGGCCGGGCGGGGCTGGCCGGGGGCCGGGCTGGGCTGCGCGTGCCTACGCCAGCGCGTCCCTGTCCCTGTTCCGCAGCGCGAGCGCAGCGCACAGGCAGGCGAGCGGGACAGCGGGAATGACGTACCGGTAGGTGTACTCGTGCTCAGCCACCGGCAGGATCATGATCACCGCAGCGGAGACCCAGAGGAGGACGCCCGCGGCGGTGCGCCTGCGCGGGATCAGGATGCCGCCCAGCCCGGTCGCTGCGATGAGGCCGAACAGCGGGCCTGGCAGGTGGATGCGATCCTGGTACCGGACGACCAGCTCCGCGTACGGCTGCTGCAGGCGGGTGCCGGTGCGCACGCCCAGGTAGGGCCCGATGCCCGCGGTCGTGCCGAGATAGCCCTTGACCGCGGCCAGCATGTAGCGGCTGTTGGCCGCGGTGAGATAGACCGGCTCGGGCTGGGTGCCGGGAAAGTGCAGCTGGTCGGAGTGGATAAACGGCTGAAGCAGCCCGACCCCGACGACCTTGGCATAGGCGAGCGGCTGGGCCTCGATCGCGCGGATGGCGAAATCCCTCGCGCGGGCGTTGTTAGCGGCCGTGAACCCGGCCGTGTCCGGCACGATCCCGGCCGCGCTGCCCTGCCAGAGCCATGCCCGGTGGTCCCAGAGGTACACCCTCGGCGGCAGCCGGGCACCCCCCGGTGGCACGGCCCACGTGGATGGTTGCCTGCCCGGGCAGAGCGCCCGCAGGCCTCGCGGCGGCTTGATGACGGCGCAGTTGGCGAACGACATGGTCCGCGACCACAAGAACAGCCCGTCGCTCCTGGTCAGGCCGACGCTGCCGGTGGCGGCGGCGAACCAGGCTACGTATCCGGCGACCGGCAGCAGGCCGGCCGCGAGGGCCGCCAGCGCCGTGCGCCAGCCGGACCTGATGACCAGCAGGTACACGGCGAACGCGACGACCAGCGGCAGCGTGCTGGGACGGACGATGGCCGAAGCGCCCATCAGCGCGGCCGCGGCCGCCGATCGCCACACCGACGGCGACTTCCTGACCAGCAGCACGGTGAATGCCGCGACCATGAGGAACATCGCCAGGATGTCGGCCATGACGTACTGCTCGATCAGCAGCTGGGCCGGGTCGAACAGTACCGGGGTGGTGGCCAGCACCGACAGCCAGCCGGAGACGCCGCGGCGCCGCAGCACCGCGTAGATCATGACGGCGATGCCCAGGCCCATGAGGTGCTGCAGCGCGACGATCAGGAACAGCGAGTGGAACGGCCAGAGCAGCCAGAGGAAGACCGAGTACCCGCTGGGGTTGACCGAGTTCGGCGCCAGGTGGGTGGCATTCCACAGGTAGTCGTAGCTGTCGAGCTTGAACAGGGCGGCCGGCATGAAGCCCGCCATCACGATCGCCCTGGGCACGACCGCGAGCCCCAGCGCGACGGCGAGCAGCTGGTGACGGCGCACCAGCGCAGGGAACCCGGCCAGGCGGCCCCGCACGCGCTCGGCGACGGGACCCGGCGCCTGCTGTCGCAGCGCCAGCAGGCTCCCGCGCAGGCCTGCTGGCCTGCCCCCGGAATCTACGCCGGGCTCTGATCCGGGCTCTGCTACGACCTCGCCAGTCCCGGTGTCCTGATCTTCCCCGATCGCCGACAAGGCCGGTTCTCCTCGGTTTCGTGACGCCGACACCACATCATGGGCAGTCACGGCTACCGCGCGAAGCCTAAAACGCCTTTCTTTACCGCATTAATATCTGCTATTCACCAGCGAGCCCGCCGCCACCTCAGTCCAGCGCGGCCGCTGCCGCCCAGTCCAGCGAGCCCGCCGCCTAGTCCAGCGAGGACATCACGTGCTTGATGCGGGTGTAGTCCTCGAACCCGTACATCGACAGGTCCTTGCCGTAGCCGGACTGCTTGAAGCCGCCGTGCGGCATCTCGGCGACCAGCGGGATGTGCGTGTTGATCCACACGCAGCCGAAGTCGAGCCGCCGGGACATCCGCATCGCCCGGCCGTGGTCGGTGGTCCAGACCGACGAGGCGAGACCGTAATCCGTCCCGTTGGCCCACCGCAGCGCCTCGTCCTCGTCGCTGAACTGCTGCACGGTGATGACCGGGCCGAACACCTCGTTCTGCACGATCTCATCGTCCTGGTGCAGCCCGTCGACCACGCTGGCCTCGAAGAAGAAGCCGCGCGACCCGGTCTGCTTACCGCCGGTGACGACCGTGGCATGGTCCGGCAGCCGGCCGACGATCCCGGCGACCCGGTCCAGCTGGCTGGCGTTGTTCAGCGGGCCGAAGTCGGCGTCCAGCACGTCCGGGCCGCCCACCGTCTGGCCCTTGGCCTGCTCGGCCAGCGCGGCGACGAAGTCGTCGTGCACCCGCGGGCCGGCCAGCACCCGGGTGGCGGCGGTGCAGTCCTGGCCCGCGTTGAAGTACCCGGCGATCGCGATCGCCTCGGCTGCCTTCTCCGGGTCCGCGTCGTCGAACACGATGACCGGGGCCTTGCCGCCGAGTTCCAGGTGCACCCGCTTCAGCCCGGCGGCGGCCGCCGCGGCGACCTCCTTGCCTGCCCGCACGCTGCCGGTGATCGACACCATCTGCGGCACCGGGTGCGAGACCAGCGCCCGGCCGGTGTCCCGGTCGCCGCAGATCACGTTGAATACGCCCGGCGGCAGGAACTCGGCCATCGTCTCGGCCATCAGCAGCGTGGAGACCGGCGTGGTGTCCGACGGCTTGAGCACCATCGTGTTGCCGGCCGCCAGGGCCGGCGCCCACTTCCAGACGGCCATCATCATCGGGTAGTTCCACGGGGTAACCGCGGCGCAGACCCCGACCGGCTCGCGCCGGATGAAGGAGGTGAACCCGGACATGTACTCGCCGGCCGCGCGGCCGTCCAGCATCCGCGCGGCGCCGGCGAAGAACCTGATCTGGTCCACCATCGGCGGGATTTCCTCGGACGCCGTCAGCGCCAGCGGCTTGCCGGTGTTCTGCGACTCGGCCCGGACGAACTCATCGGTCCTGGCCTCGATCGCGTCCGCGATCCGCAGCAGGGCGAGGCTGCGCTCACCGGGGGTGGCGTCCCGCCAGCCGTCGAACGCCTCGGCGGCCGAGGAGAAGGCCGCCTCCACCTCGGTGTCCCGGGAGATGGGGGCGGTGGCGAAAGCCTCGCCCGTACTCGGGTTGATCAGCTCGGCTCGCTCGTCGAACGCCGTGTCCGTCCACTGGCCGCCGATAAAGTTCTGCAGTTCTTCCACCACGAGGCCTCCGTTCCGGATCTTTATGGATTTTCCTTGCCCCGCGGGGGCTAGCTTGCCGCGGGCGTGCGCTCCTCGCACGCCCACGGCGAACCATAGTCGGTCAGCAAGTCGAGGAAGGGCTGCGCGGGCAGCGCCTCGGGGCCGAGCACCCCGGCGCCGGACCAGGCGCCCGAGTCGATCAGCTCCAGCGCGACGACCGGGTTGACCGCCGTCTGCCAGACCACCGCCTGGGAGCCGTACTCGGCCATCGACCAGGCATTGTCCACCACGTGGTGCAGGTAAACCTCGCGCGGCACGCCGTCCTTGCCGATGCCGGTGACCCAGAGGCCCGCGCAGGTCAGGCCGCTCATCTTGGCGCCGAGCGTGGCCGGATCGGGCAGGCAGGCGGCGACCACCTCGCGCGGTGACACGCTGACGCCGCCGGCCCGGACCGGGTCGGTCGAGTCGAGGCCGAGCTTGTGCAGCGTCCGCAGCACGCCGATGAACTCGGCGCCGAGGCCGTACTTAAAGGTGACCCGCCGCGCCTGCACCCAGCGCGGGATCAGCAGCACTTCCTCATGCTCGACGTTCACGCACTCGACCGGCCCGATGCCGGCCGGGAAGCTGAAGACCTCGGGCTCGCTGAACGGCTCCGTGGTGAACCAGCCGCGGTCGCGCTCCCAGATCACCGGCGGGTTCAGGCATTCCTCGATGGTCGCCCAGATAGAGAAGGTGGGGGCGAAGTCGTATCCGGCGACGACCAGGTTCGAGCCGTCCCTGACGCCGGCCTCGTCGATATCGCTGAACAGCGCGTCGGCGGCGTGCCGGGCGAAGACGTCCGACAGCCCGGGCTCGACGCCGATGCCCACGAGCGCGAGCTTGCCGCGCTCCTCCCACTGGGCGGCCAGCGCGAATTGCTCATCGCCGAGCTTGACACCGGTCTCGCTGTAGGGCGCATCCTGGTGCGGATGGGAGAGCGACATCGCCATATCCAGGTAGTGGGTTCCCGCCTGGAGCGCGGCGCGGTAGAGCGGCATCACGAAACGGGGATCGGTCGCGTTCATGAGGACGTCACACGAGTGCTCGGTCAGGAGCGCGGCCACCTGCTGCTCGTCACGCGCGTCGAGTGCGACGGCGATCGACGACGTGTCGCCGGCTGCGCGCTGCGCCCGGCCGAGGTCGAAGTCGGCGATGACGAGCTCAGCGAACTTGCGGCGGGCGGCGATCCGGGCGAATGCGGTGCCAACCCCGCCGGCCCCGACCAGAAGGATGCGCATACCGGCGATCCTAGCCCTGCGCCCCGCAGCGCTCCAGAATCAGCTGGACCCACGGGACCAGTGGCGATACACAGCTGTTACAACTGAAATCGTTCCCCGGGAGAATAATCCGTGCTAGAACCGTCGCACTGGGATGCCGACGAAGTTGTGCCCTGGTGCCCGAATCGTCGCATTGGGTCCGGCTGCCTCGCCGCACCCGCATCCCGGCCCCGGCTCGCGTCGGGCCACTGCCAGGAGGGGTGAGCATGGCCACCGCCACTGAGGACGCCAGTGCGCCAATGGAACAGCAGGTGGACAAGGGCCTCAAAGCAGGAGCTCTCGGCCTGGTCTCCACCACCATCATCGCGACCGCGTCGGTCGCGCCTGCTTACAGCATCGCCGCGACGCTGGTGTTCGTGGTCGGCGCCGTCGTCCTGCAGGCGCCCGCCGTGGCCGTGCTCGCGTTCGTGCCGATGCTGCTCTGCTCGATCGGCTACAGCGAGCTGAACAAGGCCGACCCGGACTGCGGCACCACCTTCACCTGGGGAACCCGCGCGTTCGGGCCGAAGACCGGCTGGGCGGGCGGCTGGGCCATCATCGTGGCCGATGTGCTGGTGATGGCCAGCCTGGCCCAGGTGGCCGGCCAGTACGGCTTCCTGCTGTTCAACGCCAAGGGCATCGGCTCGAACCCGACCAGCGGCTGGGTGCTACTGGTCGGCGTGCTCTGGATCGTCGTGATGACGTACATCTGCTACCGCGGCATCGAGGTATCGGCGAACTTCCAGAAGGCGCTGCTCGGCATCGAGCTGGTGATGCTGCTCGTGCTGTCGATCACTGCGCTGGTGAAGGTCGGGAATGGCAGCGCGCCGCCCGGCCATCTCACCCCGAGCCTCTCCTGGTTCAACCCGTTCCACATCGCCAATTTCAGCGCCTTCGCCAGCGGCCTCATCCTGATGGTGTTCATCTACTGGGGCTGGGACACCGCGGTCGCGATCAACGAGGAGACCAAGGACAAGAACAAGACCCCAGGCCGCGCGGCGATCCTGTCTACCGTGATCCTGCTCGTCACCTACGCGATAGTGATCCTGTCCATGCAGTCGTTCGCCGGGATCAAGACCACCGGCAACGGCCTGGGCAACGTGGCGAACGCCGGCGACGTGCTGTCAGTCCAGGGCAGCCTGGTCTTCGGCACGTCCGCCTTCGGCTCGTTCCTGACCCACCTGCTGCTGCTGATGGTGCTGTCCTCGGCGGCCGCGTCGACCCAGACGACGATCCTGCCGACCGCTCGGACCACGCTGTCGATGGCTGTGTACAAGGCGATACCGCCGCAGTTCGCGAAGATGCACCGGAAGTACCTCACGCCGACCGTGTCCACGATCGTGATGGGCGCCATCTCGATCGCGGTCTACGTCGCCTTCAACTACATGTCCAACGGCATCGGGATCATCGGCGACGCGGTGATCGCGATCGGCCTGTACATCGCGTTCTACTACGGGCTGACCGGCTTCACCTGCGCCTGGTACTACCGGCGGAACCTCACCAGCAGCGCGCGGAACCTGTGGATGCAGGGCATCCTGCCGGTCACTGGCGGCGCGATCCTGTTCTTCCTCGGCGGCTGGAGCCTGTGGCTTGACTATGACGTCGCCACCGCGAACGACTACACCATGTGGACGGTGCCCTTCATCCACTGGCAGATCGGCGGCGCGTTCGTGATAGCCATTGTCTGCGCGATCGTCGGGGTGATCGGCTACCTCTACTGCAAGGCCATCAACCCGGCGTACTTCAGGAAGGAAACCCTGACCAGGGCCACGCCGACGCTCGTGCCGGACGAGTAGCCGCCCCGCAGCTCGCTCCTGTGCCCCGGCGTCGGTGCCAGCGCCTACGCTGGGCAGGTGACCGCGACGGCCGTTGACACCCTCCTGGACGGGCTGAACCCGCAGCAGCGCGCTGCCGTCGTGCACGAGGGCAGCCCGCTGCTCATCGTGGCCGGGGCCGGCTCGGGCAAGACCCGCGTGCTGACCTACCGGATCGCCTACCTGCTGGCCGAGCGGGGCGTTTCGCCCGCCGAGATCCTGGCGATCACGTTCACCAACAAGGCGGCGGGGGAGATGGCGGCCAGGGCCGCGGCGCTCACCGGGTCGCGGGCTCGGTCCATGTGGCTGCTGACGTTCCACTCGGCCTGCGTCCGGATCCTGCGCCGGGAAGCGCGGCGGTTCGGCTACCCGCCGGCGTTCTCGATCTACGACCAGGCCGACTCGCGGCGGCTGATGGCGCTGGTCTGCCGCGAGCTTGAGCTTGATGCCAAGTACCACCCGCCGAAGGCGATGATCGCGCAGGTCTCCAACCTCAAGAACGACCTGGTCGACTACGAGACCGCCGCCGCCCGCGCCAGCGGGTACCGGGAGAAGGCGACCGCCGAGGCCTACGCCGAGTACCAGCGCAGGCTCGTCGCGGCCGGCGCGATGGACTTTGACGACCTGATCATGGTCACGGTCAACCTGCTGCAGGCGTTCCCCGAGGTCGCCAGCGCGTACCGGAGCAGGTTCAGGCACATCCTCGTCGACGAGTACCAGGACACCAATCATGCGCAGTATGTCCTGGTCAGAGAGCTTGCCGGACAGGGCATCGTGCCTTCGGGCCAGAACGAGCCCGCTGCGCCCGTCGGCCCGGCAGAGCTGTGTGTGGTCGGCGACGCCGACCAGTCCATCTACGCCTTCCGCGGCGCGACGATCAGGAACATCGAGCAGTTCGAGCGTGATTTCGCCGGCGCCCGGGTGATCCTGCTGGAGCAGAACTACCGCTCCACCCAGAACATCCTGGCCGCCGCCAACGCCGTGGTCTCCCGCAACGCCAGCCGGATACCCAAGAACCTCTGGTCCGACCAGGGCGACGGGCCGCCGATCATCGGTTACGTCGCGGACAACGAGCACGACGAGGCGGCGTTCGTCGCCGAGGAGGTGGACCGGCTCTCCGACGAGGGCAACGCGACCCCGGGGCAGGTCGCGGTGTTCTACCGGACCAACGCGCAGTCCAGGGTCTTCGAGGAAGTGTTCATCCGGGCCGGGATGCCGTACAAGGTGGTCGGCGGGGTCCGGTTCTACGAGCGCAGGGAGGTCCGCGACCTGCTCGGCTACCTGCGGCTGATCGCCAACCCGGCCGACGAGGTGTCGCTGCGCCGGGTGCTCAACACGCCCCGCCGGGGGATCGGCGAGCGGGCCGAGGAGTGCGTCGCCGCGCTGGCGCACCGCGACCGGATCACGTTCGCCGCGGCGCTCGGCAAGCCGCAGGACGTGCCCGGCCTGGCCGCCCGGTCGGCCCGGTCGATCGAGGCATTCAACGATCTCATCGGCGGCCTGCGCGAGGCCGTGGCGGCCGGCAGCCCGGTCGGGGACCTGGCCGAGGCGGTGCTGGACCGGTCCGGCTACCTGGCCGAGCTGCAGGACTCCAGCGACCTGCAGGACGCCAGCCGGATCGAGAACCTGACCGAGCTCGTCTCGGTGGCCAGGGAGTACGACAGCCAGCACCCGGACGGGACCCTGCTCGACTTCCTGGAGCAGGTATCCCTGGTCGCCGATGCCGACCAGATCCCGGACGGCGAGGACCACGGCGGCCTGGTGACGCTGATGACCCTGCACACCGCCAAGGGGCTCGAGTTCCCGGTGGTCTTCCTCACCGGGCTGGAGGAGAACGTCTTCCCGCACGAGCGCTCGATCGGCGATGACCGCGAACTCCAGGAGGAGCGGCGGCTCGCGTACGTCGGGATCACCCGGGCCGAGCAGCGGCTGTATCTCACCCGGGCCATGACGAGGGCCTGGTGGGGCCGCCCGGCGTATCACAAGCAGTCCAGGTTCCTGTCCGAGGTGCCGGCCCGGCTAGTGGAATGGCGGCGGGACGAGAGCGCCGCCGCCCCGCCGGCCTCGGAGCGGCTGGCGCGGCGGCCAGGAATGAACGCGGCCGGCACCCGGCCGATTCCCTCGCTCGCGCCGGGCGACCACGTGAATCATGACTCCTACGGCCTCGGCCGGGTGCTGTCGGTCGAAGGGCGCGGTGACGATCCCGAGGCCAAGATCGATTTCGGCGGGGATTACGGCATCAAGCACCTGGTCCTGCGTTACGCCCCGATCGAGAAGCTCTGAGCCACCCCGGCCGGTGCCGGGACTACGCTGCGGGTAGGAGGAATCCATGAGCATCCGGGTCGTCATCGCGAAGCCTGGCCTGGACGGCCACGACCGCGGCGCCAAGGTGGTCGCCAGGGCGCTGCGCGACGCCGGGGTAGAGGTCATCTACACCGGGCTGCACCAGACCCCGGAGCAGATCGTGTCCGCCGCGCTGCAGGAGGACGCCGACGCGATCGGCCTGTCGATCCTGTCCGGCGCGCACATGACCCAGTTCAGCCGGGTACTTGAGCTGCTGCGGGAACGTGACGCCGCCGATATCACGGTGTTCGGCGGCGGCATCATCCCGGACGCCGACATCGCCGAGCTTGAGCGGCTGGGCGTGGCCAGGATCTTCACTCCCGGCGCATCGACCTCGGAGATCGTCGACTGGGTCCGGTCGCAATTCGGCAGCGTCGAGCCGGTCGGCTAGCCCTGCTCCGCCTGTCCCCGGTCTGGCTGCCCCGGTCAGCTGAGCCCGGCCCGGGCCCGGGCCGCCCCCGTGACCCGGTTCGGCTCCGCGGGCCAGATCCCACTAGGCTTCCTGCGCAGACCAGAGCAGACGCACGCGCAGCGCGCCGGTCAGGCCGGGCGCGGGCCGGGCAGCGGACAAGGACGGACCCGAGTGGACCTGTTCGAGTATCAGGCGAAGGAACTCTTCGACGAGTACGGCGTACCCGTGCAGCGGGGCCGGGTCGCGGCCTCGGCTGAGGAGGCCCGCGAGATCGCGGCGGGCTTCGCGGCCGAGGGCACGCCCCTGGTAGTGGTCAAGGCGCAGGTGAAGGCCGGCGGCCGGGGCAAGGCGGGCGGCGTCAAGCTGGCCGACGGACCGGCCGAGGCCGAGCAGAAGGCACGGCAGATCCTCGGCATGGACATTAAGGGCCACACGGTCCACAAGGTCCTGATCGCCCAGGCCAGCGACATCGCGCAGGAGTATTACCTCTCCTACCTGCTGGACCGTTCCGCGCGCACGTTCGTCGCGATCTGCTCAGTGCAGGGCGGCGTGGAGATCGAGGAAGTCGCGCACACCAACCCCGAAGCGGTGGCCAGGATTCCGGTTGACCCGCTGTCCGGGGTGGATGCCGCGAAGGCAGCCGAGATCGTCCGGGCCGGCGGCCTGCCGCCGGAGGCAGCCGAGCAGGCAGCCGTCCTCGCCGAGCGGCTCTGGTCCGTGTTCGCCGACGAGGATGCCACGCTGGTCGAGGTCAACCCGATGGCGCTGACCGACCAGGGCCAGGTGCTCGCCGTCGACGGCAAGGTCAGCCTGGATGACAATGCCGGTTTCCGGCAGCAGCACGCCAGGTTCGCCGATGCCGAGGGGGCCGACCCGATTGAATCCCGCGCCAAGGCCAAGCACCTGAACTACGTCAAGCTTGACGGCCAGGTAGGCATCATCGGCAACGGCGCCGGGCTGGTCATGTCCACGCTGGACGTCGTCGCCTATGCGGGCGAGGCATTCGGCGGAGTCCGGCCGGCCAACTTCCTCGACATCGGCGGCGGCGCCTCGGCCGAAGTGATGGCGGATGGCCTGGAGATCGTGCTGTCCGACCCGTCCGTGCGCAGCGTCCTGGTCAATGTGTTCGGCGGGATTACCTCCTGTGACGCGGTCGCCAACGGGATCGTGGCCGCGATCGGCATGCTCGGCGCGCGGGGCGAGCAGGTCAGCCACCCGATCGTGGTGCGACTGGACGGCAACAATGCCGCCGAGGGCAGGCGAATCCTGGACGAGGCGGGCATCGGCGTCGTCGAGCAGGTGGGCACCATGGACGACGCGGCGCGGCGTGCCGCCGAACTGGCCTCAGCGGCCGCGACTGGAGCATGAGATGGCGATCTTCCTGACCGAGCAGAGCCGGGTCATCGTCCAGGGCGTCACCGGATCCGAGGGCCGCAGGCACGGCGCCAGGATGCTCGCGGCTGGCACGAAGGTGGTCGGCGGGACCAACCCGCGCAAGGCGGGCCAGACCATCGACCTGGGCGGCAGCGAGGTGCCGGTCTTCGGCACGGTGGCGGACGCCATGACCGAGACCGGGGCCGATGTCTCGGTGGTGTTCGTCCCGCCTGCGGGCACGAAAGACGCGGTGATCGAGGCGGTCGATGCCGGAATGCCGCTCGTCATCGTGATCACCGAGGGCGTTCCCGTGCACGACACGGCGGTGCTCTGGGCGCACGCCAGCGCGGCCGGTAACTCCACCAGGATCGTCGGTCCGAACTGCCCGGGCATCGCCTCGCCGGGAAAGTCCAACGCGGGCATCATCCCGGCCGACATCACCACCGAGGGGCGGATCGGGCTGGTCTCCAAGTCCGGCACGCTGACCTACCAGATGATGTACGAGTTGCGTGACATCGGCTTCTCGACCGCCGTCGGGATCGGCGGTGACCCGGTGATCGGCACCACCCATATCGACTGCCTGCGCGCCTTCGAAGCTGACCCGCAGACCGATGCGATCGTGATGATCGGGGAGATCGGCGGCGACGCCGAGGAGCGCGCCGCGGCCTTCATCGAGCGCAATGTGTCCAAGCCGGTGGTTGCCTACGTGGCGGGCTTCACCGCGCCAGAGGGCAAGACGATGGGTCATGCGGGCGCCATCATCTCCGGATCGGCAGGCACCGCCCAGGCCAAGAAGGAAGCGCTGGAGAAGGTAGGGGTCAAGGTCGGCAGGACCCCGAGCGGGGCTGCCCGCCTGGTCCGGGAGATCCTGCAAGGCCGCTGAGGGCCCCGGGCCACCGGGCATCCTGGCGCACCCGGTCCCGGGCCACCGGGCATCCTGGCGCACCGCGCGTCTTCAGCCGGTCAGTTCTATCGTGATTTATCCTGCTTTACCGGACATCTAGCTCCTTCCGGTACCGCCGTCCCGGCGCGCCTCCGCTCCGTGCTGCCCTGCCCTTGCCAGGCTTGAGCATTGTGACGACGTCAGCCCTCGGCGCGCAGCGGGACGACGCCGGCCAGGACGGCGCGACCGGGGAAAGCCCGCTCGCGCGGCCGTCCGGTTCGGGCCGCCCGCTGGTAGTTACCGGTGCCATCGCCGCGGCCGCGGCCGCGGGCACTGGGCTGGCGGCGCTGATCCTGCTGGTACTCGTCGGCTGGATCGCGGCACCGCATGCCGGGATCGGACTGACCGGCGTACTCCGCACGGCGGCCGCGCTCTGGCTGGTAGGCCACCATGTCGGATTCACCCTGCACGGGGCGGGCCGGATCGGCATGCTGCCGCTCGGCCTGGTGCTGCTGCCCGGCGCGCTGCTCTGGCGGGCCGGACGGTGGGTGGTCCGCAGCGGGGGCGTGGCCAGGCTCCGGCACGTCGGCTACGCCGCGGTCGCGCTGGCCATTCCGTATGCGCTGGTGTCGGGCGCGCTTGCCCTCGCCAGCGCGTCGCCGCTCGTCACGCCGTCTGTGCCGCAAGCGGTGATCGCCGGGTTCCTGCTGGCGTTCACCGCCGGAGGGCTCGGCGGCGCCCGCGCCCTCGCGCCATGGCGGCAGCTGGCCGGCCTGCTTTCGGTGCGCTTCCGGTCGGTAATCCTCGGCAGCACCGGGGCGCTGGCCATCCTGGCGGTGGCCGGCTGCGTGCTGGCCGGCGCCTCGCTGGCCGCTCACCTCAGCGAGTTCAGGTCTGTCAACGGGGCGCTTGCCCCCGGTCTCGTCGGCGCGATCCTGCTGCTGCTCGCGCAGCTCGCCTACATTCCGAACGCGATCATCTGGGCGGTCTCGTTCACGCTGGGTCCCGGGTTCGCGTTCGGGGCCGGAACGGTCGTGGCCCCGACGGGCTCAGCCCTGGGGTCGCTGCCGGCCTTCCCGATGCTGGCCGCGCTGCCCGCGGGCGTGCACAGCGCGCTGCCGGCCTGGCTGTCCGTTGCGGTGCTCGCCCTGCCGTATCTGGCCGGGGCGTTCGGCGGGTTCCTGATGGCACGCGCCGCGCCGACGGTCGCGGTGGAGGCCGCCCCGCTGTGGGGGTTCGCCTCCGGCGCGCTGGCCGGCTGCGTTACCGGAGCCCTCGCCGCGTTCGCGGGCGGCCCGCTCGGCGACGGGCGGCTCTCGGTGGTAGGCCCGTCCGGCTGGCAAGTCGCCGCCGTGTCCATCCTGGAGGTCGGCGTCGCCGCCGCGGTGACCGCCGGGGTAGCGAACTGGCTATCGCTGCGGCGGCTGGCAGGCAGCCGCGCCGCAGCCCAGGCCGACGCACCCACGTTGCCGGGCCGGCTCTCGCCCGCCGGGCCGCTGATGGCAGCCGGAGACGACGGCGGGCACACGATCTACCTGGATCCGTGGGCCGGTGAAGGGGAGAGCGGCGCCGGGCGCGGCGCCCCGGTATCCGATCACGGGCCGTCTGCGCTGCCGTAGCGAGATGTGCTCTGCGCTGCCTTAGCGAGATGTGCGGAGCTTGCTGGTCTCCGTATGCACCGACTGCCTGAGCTGGTCCTGGCAGGTATGCTGCGCGGCCAGCGTATTGGCACCCCGCATGCACTGGGAGTAGGCGGAGAACGGCTTCCACAGCACGGCGAAAGTGATCAGCAGCAAGCCGCTGAACAGGATGCCGATGCTGCCGAGGATGATCGCCGAGACGGATCCGCGCGGCCGTCCGGTAGCGGTGCGCCGCGACCGCACCACCGCTGATACCCCGAGCCAGAGCGCGACCGCGCCGATCAGGAACGAGAAGACCACCAGGAGGATGCTGCGACGCAAGTCGCCGAGCCCGATCAGGTCGGAAACGCTGAAGAGGCCGAATATCGCGAGCAGGCCGAGGATCATGCCCACGAGCGCGCGCTGCTGCGCTCCGGGAGCAACGGGCCGGCCAGGCTGGCGGACCTGGCGGGGACCACGAGCTGGCGGTCCGCCGGCTGGCGGTCCGCCGGGTGGCGATCCGCCGGGTGGCGATCCGCCGGCTGGCCGGGCACCCGGCGGGTCCTCAGGTGGCCGGCTACCGGGTAGCTGACCGCCCTGGGGCTGACCGCTCTGGGGCTGATCGCCGGTCGGCTGGCCGGTCTGGGGCTGATCACTCTGGGGCTGGCCGCCGGTCGGCTGGCCGCCAGGCGGCTGACCGTCCGGCCATGGCGCGGGGCCCTCCCCGGCAGATTGCCCGGGGAAGCTCAGCGGAGGCGTGCCCTTGTCAGCTGGCAGTGCCTGTTCCTTTCCCGGCGTGCTGCTCTTCGCGTGCTGCATGGTAGCGCTGCTATTCCATCACCTCCTGCCGCAGCGGCGCACAGTTCAGGCTGCTGCCGTCCGGGGCACCCGGGTACCGCCCGGGCTGCGCTCCTGATCACAGCCCGGCGCCCGACGTAGGGTGACGGCATGACAGTGCGCCTGGTCGTGCTCGTATCAGGCACGGGGACCAACTTGCAGGCGCTGCTCAGCGCGTGCGCCGATGACGCCTACGGCGCACAGGTGGTCGCTGTCGGCGCCGACCGCAGCGGCATTGCCGGCCTGGACAGGGCCGAGCGGGCCGGGGTGCCGACCTTCGTGCACCGGGTCGCCGACCATGCCGCTCGCGCTGACTGGGACCAGGCGCTGACGAAGTCGTGCGCGGCCTTCGAGCCGGACCTGGTGGTGTCCGCGGGCTTCATGAAGCTGGCGGGCTCGGCTTTCCTGGCCAGGTTCGGCGGGCGCTTCATCAACACGCACCCCTCGTTGCTACCGTCGTTCCCCGGCATGCACGGCGTGCGCGACGCGCTGGAGTACGGCGTGCAGGTGACGGGGTGCACGGTCTTCCTGGTGGACGCGGGGGTGGACAGCGGCCCGGTGATCGCGCAGGCGGCCGTGCCGGTCCGGGGGGATGACGACGAGGCGTCCTTGCACGAGCGGATCAAGCAGGCCGAACGCGCGCTGCTTGTTGACACCGTGGGCCGGATGGCCCGCGAGGGGTGGACCGTCCAGGGCAGGAAGTTGAGGTTCGGCCGTTGACCAAGGTAGCGATTAAGCGGGCGCTGATCAGCGTCTACGACAAGACCGGGCTGGTGGACCTGGCGACGGAACTGCACGGGGCCGGAGCGGAGATCGTCTCGACCGGCAGCACCGCGGCGGCCATCGCGGCGGCGGGCCTGCCGGTGACGAAGGTCGAGGACGTGACCGGCTTCCCTGAGTGCCTGGACGGCCGGGTCAAGACGCTGCACCCGGCCGTGCACGCCGGGCTGCTCGGCGATACCGGCCAGCCGCAGCACCTCGCGCAGCTGGCGGAGCTCGGCATCGAGCCGTTCGAGCTGCTCGTGTCCGGCCTTTACCCGTTCGAGCAGACCGTTGCGGCCGGCTCGTCTCCGGAGGACTGCGTCGAGCAGATCGACATCGGGGGGCCTGCCATGGTGCGGGCAGCGGCGAAGAACCACGCCAGGGTCGCCGTGCTGACCGATCCGTCGATGTACGCGGCGGTAGCAACCGCGCTGCAGGCCGGCGGATTCACGCTGGAGCAGCGCCGCAGCCTCGCCGCGCAGGCATACGCCCGCACTGCCGCCTACGACGTCGCGGTCGCCTCCTGGTTCGCCTCCGCCTACGCGCCCGACGCCGTTGCGCTGGATACCGGCTGGCCGGATGTCATCGGCTCGCTGTGGGCCCGCAAGGAAGTGCTCAGGTACGGCGAGAACCCGCACCAGCGGGCTGCCCTGTACGCGTCGGGCGCCAGCGCGGACGGCATCGCCGGCGCCCGGCAGCTGCACGGCAAGGCGATGTCCTATAACAACTACGTGGACGCCGACGCGGCGCGGCACGCGGTCTTCGACTTCGGCGAGCCATGCGTGGCGATCATGAAGCATTCCAACCCCTGCGGGATCGCGATCGGCGCCGATATCGCGGAAGCTCACCGCAAGGCCCATAGCTGCGATCCGGCGTCCGCCTTCGGCGGCGTCATCGCGGCGAACGGCGTCGTCACCGCCGATATGGCGCGGCAGGTTGCGGAGGTCTTCACCGAGGTAGTCATCGCTCCCGGCTTCGAGCCAGCGGCGCTGGACATCCTGACCGCGAAGAAGAATCAGCGGCTGCTGACCTGCCCGCCGCCGCCCCGCTCAGCCGCCGTACAGTGGCGGCCGGTCAGCGGCGGCATGCTGCTGCAGTCCGCGGACCTGGCCGATGAGACCGGCGACGATCCGGCCAACTGGCAGCTGGCCGCCGGGCCGGCCGTCGGCCATGCGCTGCTGCGGGACCTGGCCTTCGGCTGGAAGGCATGCCGGAGCGTGAAGTCAAATGCCATCCTGCTGGCCGCCGACGGAGGCTCGGTCGGCGTCGGCATGGGCCAGGTCAACCGGGTGGATGCCGCGCGGCTGGCCGTCACCCGGGCCGGCCAGCGGGCACGCGGCTCGGTCGCCGCCAGCGATGCGTACTTCCCGTTCCCTGATGGCCTGCTCGTGCTGGCGGACGCGGGCGTGCGGGCCGTCGCCGAGCCAGGCGGCTCCGTCCGCGACAACCTGGTGATCGAAGCGGCCCAGGCCGCCGGGATCAGCCTCTACTTCACCGGCGTACGGCATTTCCTGCACTGACGCGCGCCAGCCGCCACTGACGCGCGTCAGCCGCCGAACTCAGGGTTGTTCTGCTGCAGCACCCAGCCGTTGCCGTCAGGGTCATCAAATGTCTTCCAGCGGCCCCACGGCGCTACCTGGATCTCGTCCTCGCTGAAGGTGACCCCCCGGGCGGTCAGCTCGCCCAGGGTCTGCTCGATGTCGTCACAGCCGAGCACCGAGCCCTTGAGCGAGCCGGCTGGCATCGTGCCGAACCAGGTCACCAGCGTGATCGAGGTGCCGCTGCCGGGCGGGCGCAGCATGACCCAGCGCATCGAGTCGCCGACGCTAGCGTCCATCTGCTCGGCGAATCCAAGCTGGTTCACGTAGAAGTCCTTGGCACGGTCCTGGTCGCTGACCGGCACGGAGATGACTTCGAGGTTGGTAACTGCCATGACGTTCCTTCCTATCCCATCGGGTGCTGCCGCCAACGGCGGAAGACGTTGCGGTAGGCGCGCCAGCCCTCGGCGCACCCGGCCGTGGCCCGGCTTGCGCCCTGCTCGGCGGTTCCCGCGGGGCGGCCTGCGGCCTGGTCCAGGTAGGCAGGCAGCCGCCCGCCGAGGATCCCCGGGTAGCCGCCGGCCAGGATCCTGCGGGTGAGCTGCCCGGCCAGGCCGTGGAAGCCGGCCTGCCGCAGCCGGAGCCGGGTGCCCGCGCCCGGCGTGGCTTCAAGGGTGAAGGTCACCGTGGTGTCGATCTGTCCGCCGGCCCAGGACCACACCATCCGGTTCGGCGGATCGAGTTCGAGCACCTCGCACTGCACGATGCCGTCGAATCCCGGGGCGGGCTTGGCCCGGAGGGTGAAGCGGTGCCCGGCGACCGGCTCGAAGTCGTTCGGCATCAGCCAGGCCGCTAGCGCATCGCTTGAGGTCAGCGCAGCCCACACGCGCTCGATCGGGTGCGGGTAGCTGACCGTATTGTCGATTTCGGCCTTCATCAGGGGGCCTCCATCAGGTAATCACCGAGCGCCGCCAGCCGCTGCTGCCAGAACCGCTCAAGCTCCTCGAGCCAGTCCCGCAGGTCGGTCAAGGCCACTGGCCGGAGCCGGTAATACCGGTGCCGCCCGGCCTTGCGCGCCGTGACCAGGCCCGCTTCGCGGAGCACCCGCAGGTGCTGAGACACCGCGGCCTGGCTCATGTCCAGTCCGGTCACCAGGTCGGAGACGGCCAGGTCACGGGCGGCAAGCTGCTCAAGCAGGTGCCGCCTGGTCGGATCGGCCAGGGCGCCGAACCGGTCCGCGGGGCCGGGCTCGCCGCCGATGAGCGTCCCGGCCTTCCTTGGTCGTCCCGGATGTGTCGTCATCCGAGCATTCTCATAAGTTTTAACTAATGCGTCAAGCTGGCGGGCGGAATTCAGGTACCGGGAAGGATCCGCGTCGCCGGGGACGCCAGATATTTCGGCATAAGTGAGTCCGGTCCTACCGCGCCATCCGGCCAGGTCCACCGCGCCAGGTCGGCTGGGATGACAACTCGCCTCGTGCCCGTTGTGCCGCCTGCGGCGGCCAGGGTGATGTCGTTACGGCAGAATGAGCCGCCATGAGCGCGCGCATCCTGGACGGCAAGGCAACCGCTGCCGCGATACGGGACGACCTGACCCGCAGGGTCGCTGAGCTGGCGCGCCGCGGCCGCGCCCCCGGGCTCGGCACCGTGCTGGTCGGTGACGACCCTGGCAGTCGCGTCTACGTGAACGCCAAGCACCGGGACTGCGCGCAGGTCGGCATCCTCAGCATCCGCCGCGATCTGCCGGCCGACGCCAGCCAGCAGCAGGTCGAGGACGTGATCGACGAGCTGAATGCCGACCCCGCGTGCACGGGCTACATCGTCCAGCTGCCGCTGCCGCCGGGGCTCGACCCGCAGCGGGTCCTGGAGCGGATGGACCCGGCGAAGGACGCCGATGGCCTGCACCCGGTCAATCTCGGTCGGCTGGTGCTGGGCGAGCCGGGACCGCTGCCGTGCACGCCGCACGGGATCGTGCGGCTGCTGCGCCGCTACGACGTGCCGATCGCGGGGGCGGAAGTGACGGTGATCGGCCGCGGGATCACGGTCGGGCGATCACTCGGCCTGCTGCTGACCCGCCGCAGCGAGAACGCGACCGTGACGCTATGCCACACGGGCACCAGGGACCTTGCCGCCCACACCAGGGCCGCCGACATCGTCGTGGTCGCCGCGGGGAAGCCCGGGCTGCTGACAGCGGACATGGTCCGGCCCGGGGCCGCCGTGCTCGACGTGGGCATCACCCGGACGGATGCCGGCCTGGTCGGCGACGTCGCCCCGGAGGTAGCCGAGGTGGCAGGGGATCTCGCCCCGGTGCCCGGCGGCGTCGGCCCGATGACCAGGGCAATGCTGCTGGCCAACGTGGTGGATGCGGCCGAGCGCAGTAGCTGACCGCGGCGCCGCGGGCTACCTGCGGGTAACATGAGGGCGCGCATCAGGCCGGGGGTACCCCGCGCGCAGGCCGATGGCCTTCTTTTGACAGGCTTTACCTGCCGCTGCCTGGCTGTTCCGCCCGGCCGCGCGCAGACCAGCCCGGGACGCGCTGCCCAGCCCCGGGTCCCGGGTAGCCCATCCCGGGCCGCACAGCTCGACAGAGGGAGGTCGGCCGCCGGTCATGAATATCGTCGTCTGCGTGAAGCAGGTACCCGACACGGGGTCGGAGCGCACGCTCAAGGACGCTGACTCCACCCTGGACCGCGAGGCATCGGACGCGCTCATCAACGAACTCGACGAGTACGCGATCGAGGAGGGGCTGCGCCTGGCGGAGGCCAACGGCGGCGAGGTGACCATCCTGTCCATGGGCCCGCCGCGGGCGAGCGAGTCGATCCGCAAGGCACTGTCCATGGGCGCGGACAAGGCCGTGCACCTGGTGGACGACGGGCTCGCCGGGTCGGACGCCCTGGCCACCTCGGAGGCGATCGCCGCGGTGCTCGCCGCGATCGGGTTCGACCTGGTCATCCTCGGATCAGAGTCGACCGACGCCAGGATGGGCGTGCTCGCGGCGATGCTGTCCGAGCGCCTCGGGGTACCGCAGCTGTCGTTCGCCAGCAAGGTGGAGACCGACGGCCAGGCGATTACGATCCACCGCCAGACCGACGACGGCTACGACAAGGTCGAGGCCACCCTGCCCGCGGTGCTGAGCGTGGTGGAGAAGATCAACGAGCCGCGTTACCCGTCATTCAAGGGGATCATGGCCGCCAAGAAGAAGCCGGTCGAGACGCTGAGCCTGGCGGACGCGGGCATCGACCCGGCCAGCGTCGGCCTCGCCGCCAGCGCAACCGAGGTAGTCAGCTGGTCCAGGCGGCCGCCGCGGCAGGCAGGCACGATCGTTAAGGACGAAGGCGACGGCGGCGTCAAGGCGGCCGAGTTCCTCGCCGCGCAGAAGTTCATCTGAGCCGGCCTGAACCAGGCCCCAGCGGAAGGCTGTCACTCATGGCTGAAGTCCTGGTTCTCGCCGAGCACTCCGGCGAGACCGTCAAGAAGGTCACCTCCGAGCTGCTGACGCTGGCCCGCCGGTTCGGTGAGCCGGCCGTGGTCTGGGCCGGGCCGGGCGCCGAGGCGGCCCGGGAACGCCTAGCCGAGTTCGGCGCGGCCAAGGTCTACGTCGCGGACGGCCAGGAATTCGACGACTATGTCGTCGCCCCCAAGGCTGAGCTGCTCGCCAGCCTTGTCGCGTCCGGCTCGCCGGCCGCCGTACTGGTAGCGAGCACCCCGGATGGCAGGGAAATCGCTGCCAGGCTTGCGATCAAGACCGGGTCCGGGCTGATCACCGACGCGGTGGACATCGGCGACGACCTGGTCGCGGAGCAGTCGATCTTCGGCGGCGCGATCGTGGTCAATTCCAGGGTCACCGCCGGCATCCCGATCATCGCGGTCCGGCCGAATGCCACCACGCCGGAGCCCGCTCCGGGAGCAGCCGAGATCGTGCCGGCCAGCACCGACGTCACCGACGCGGCCAAAGGCGCGCGCATCACCGAGCGGGTGGTCCAGGAGGGCGGCGAGCGGCCAGAACTGACCGAGGCGTCGATCGTGGTCTCCGGCGGCCGCGGCGTGGGCAACGCCGAGAACTTTGCCCTCATCGAGAAGCTCGCCGACGCGCTCGGTGCCGCCGTCGGCGCGTCCAGGGCCGCTACCGATGCTGGCTGGTACCCGCACCAGTTCCAGGTCGGCCAGACGGGCAAGATGGTCTCGCCGCAGCTGTACCTGGCCGTCGGTATCTCGGGTGCCATCCAGCACCGGGCCGGGATGCAGACCTCAAAGACGATCATGGTGATCAACAAGGACGCCGAGGCGCCCATCTTCGAGCTGGCCGATTTCGGCGTGGTCGGTGACCTGTTCTCGGTGGTGCCGCAGCTGATCGACGGCATACAGCAGCGATCGGGCGGCTGAGCGGCAGGCTCCGCTGGGCCGGCAAGGCTAGGCTGAGCTCGTCATGATATATCCCGAGAACGCGAGCGATCGCAGGTCAGCCACGGACAGCACCGTGTACCTCGACCATGCGGCGACCACGCCGATGCTGCCTGAGGCCATCGCTGCGATGACCGAGGAACTGGCCCAGCTCGGCAACCCTTCGTCGCTGCACAATCAGGGCCGGCGGGCGCGGCGGGTGGTGGAAGAGTCGCGGGAGCAGATCGCCGAGGCCTACGGTGCGCGGCCGAGTGAGGTGGTCTTCACCAGCGGCGGTACCGAGGCGGACAACCTGGCCGTCAAGGGACTGTTCTGGGCGCGGCGTGACGCCAGGCCGGAATTCCGGCGGGTGCTGGCCACCTCCGCGGAGCATCACGCCGTGCTCGACTCGGTGCGCTGGCTGGCCGATCACGAGGGAGCCGACCCGTGCTGGCTGCCGGTCGATGGCACCGGGACGCTCAGCCCGGCGGTGCTGCGCGAGCTCATCGAGCGCGACCCCGGCAGCGTGGCGCTGGTGAGCGTGATGTGGGCGAACAACGAGGTCGGGACCGTGCAGCCGATCGCCGAGCTGGCGGCCGTCGCCCGTGAGTACCAGATCCCCCTGCACAGCGACGCCGTCCAGGCGGCGGGCCAGCTGCCCGTCAGCCTGGCCGGCAGCGGGGCGACCGCGCTGACCATTACCGGGCACAAGATCGGCGGCCCGGTCGGCGCCGGGGCGCTGCTGCTCGGCCGGGGCGCGGACCTGGTGCCGGTGCTGCACGGCGGCGGCCAGGAACGCGACGTGCGGTCCGGCACGCTCGACGCCCCGGCGATCAGGGCCTTCGCGACCGCGGTGGAGATCTCGCGGATGCGCAGGGACGACGAGGCGAAAAGGCTGGCCGCGCTCAGGGACGACCTGATCGCCCGGGTACTGGCCGCGGTGCCCGACGCGGCGCTCAACGGCGCGCCGCCCGGACCGGGCAGGCTGCCCGGCAACGCCCATTTCTCGTTTCCCGGCTGTGAGGGCGACGCCCTGCTCATGCTGCTCGACGCGAAGGGCATTGCCTGCTCGACCGGCTCGGCCTGCACTGCGGGCGTGGCGCAGCCCAGCCATGTGCTGCTCGCGATGGGCGCGGACGACGCGCGCGCCCGCGGCTCGCTCCGGTTCTCACTCGGTCATACCTCGTCGCAGCAGGATGTGGACGCCCTGGGCGCGGTGATCGGCGAGGCCGTGGAACGCGCCCGCCGCGCCGCCGCACGCTGACCCCGCCAGCGCTGCCCGGCCCGCCCTGTGATTCCTCAAGCCGGAGGATCTGGCCGGTCCCAGCAGGCGGATCTTCCGCGGTCAAGGAAAGAGAGCGAAAGGTTCCCGGCGGTGCCGGCCATGTAATGGTCGAAGGGATGGCCATGGGTGAGGAGCGCCGGTGCCGGACATCGAGGACGATCCCGACCAGCGAGAGCGCCGTTTCCGCTTGCTGTACGAGGAGCACTACCGGAGCATCCAGGCCTATGCGGTGCGCCGGATCGGGCCTGGAGATGACGTGGCCGACGTGGCCGCCGAGGTCTTCACCATCGCGTGGCGCAGGCTCGCCAGGATTCCGGATCCCCCGGCTGACCGGCTGTGGCTCTACGGGGTGGCCAGGCGCGTCGTCGCCGGGAAGATCCGCAGCGCCCGGCGGTTCCGCCAGCTGACCGCCAGGCTCCAGGCCTGCCACCGCGCCGACCGGAATCCCGGCGCGCCCGACCTGGGATCCGCCCATGGCCTCGACCAGGCTCTCGTCCACGGCGCCATGGCAGACGGGGCCATGGCAGACGGGGCCATGGCAGACGGGGCCGTCGCGGACGGCGCCGGGCGGGATGGCACCGTGCGTGACCGGCTGGCCGCGGCGATCGCCCGCCTCAGGCCAGCCGAACGAGAAGCGCTCACCTTGGTGCTCTGGGATGAGCTCTCGCATGCCGAGGCCGCCGAGGTGCTCGGCTGCTCGGTCAACGCGGTAGCCATCCGGGTGCACCGCGCGAAGGCGCGCCTCCGGGATGCGCTCACCAGCACCGATCAAGCGGGCCATGCCGCCAGCCCGGTGCCCGCAGCGGCTGAGACGAACAGGAGCTGACCATGGATCTCGATACCCTGATCACCGAGGCAGACCCGGCCCGCCACGTCCCGCTCGCCGGACCCGACTCCGCTGAAGGGATCCGGCTATACCGCCGGATTACCGCGCAGCAAGGCCACTCCCGCCGCGAGGCACGCGGCCACGCTAAGGGCCTGGCCGTGGCCGGGGTGGCCGTGTCCAGCCTGGCTATCGCTGCGGCCGTCACCATAGCCGTCCTGCCCGGTTCACCCGCGCCGCCGGCCCCAGGCAGTGCCAAGCCGGCTTCCGCCGTGCTGGCCGCCGCCGCGCTCACTGCCGCCAGCGGAAAGGCCGCCGGGCACCTGCCGCTGCCCGGGCAATATCTGTACGTGAAGGAGATCAGTCAAAAAGGAATAGGCACCGTCCCGCAGACCGGCTGCAGCGGCCGGACGATCATGCAGGTATGGATGGCACGCGATGCGTCCGGCCGACAGGTCATCACCTTCCCAGACGGTGGATGCAAGCCGCTCCGAGTGACCTACCCCAAGGGCAAGCTGCCGTGGTGGTTCGGTAACTACGCCGCCTCCGGCCTGCCCGCCAGGCCCGCGGACCTCGAGCGGGCGATCGTGCAGCATCTCGAAGGGGGCCACGCCCGCGCCAGTGCCACGTTCGTCTATGCAAGCTACTTCCTGGACGCCGGCACCCGGCCCGCGCTCCGCGCAGCGCTCTACCGGCTGATCGAGAAACTGCCCGGCATCGAGGACCTGGGCCCGGCAACGGACGGACTGGGCCGCCACGGCATTGCCGTCGGCCTTGTTACCCAGGCGGAGCAGGAATGAGCTGATCTTCGATCCGGCCACGTCGGCTGAACTTGAGTGGAAGATGGTCGCGGTCGCGCCCGAGCAGAGCGGGAACAATCACCTGCCGGCCGGCACGGTGATGCAGTACGCATCAACGTAGTCAGCGGCATCGTGAACTCCGATACCGCCACGCCGCCCGGCATCCGACGCTGACGCCTGTAGCGCCGGATCCGCACAGCCCGGGACCTGCACAGCCAGGGACCCGCACAACCCGGATCCGCAGAGCCCGGATCCGCAGAGACGCTGCCTGGTCAGGCACTTTCCTCATGACGCCAACGGCAGGCATACGAAGCGAACCGGTTCGCGCGATGCGCGCTCCGGTTCGCTGTTTTGTCGGTGGCTGCCGGTAGTTTGGGAACATAGATTCGAGTAAGGGAGGTGCCGGCATGTGCCTGCCCGGTCAGCCGCCCGCATGCCCGGCCCCTCCGGCCATGCCGTGCACGGCGGTGCCGGTGTCGGCGGCTGATGCGGTGGCGATGGCGCAGGCCGGGCTGGCGTTCCTCGCGAACGCGGACATGGCGTCGGTGCCGGCCGCGGCGCAGGCGGAGTGCCTGCGGGGCCTGGAGCGGATCGAGTCGCTGGCATACGGCGGCGCGGGCGGGGACGCTGGCGGCGTTCATGGCCGGCCGCGGGCATGAGGATGACGGTCAGGGCTCGGCGCGGGCGTGGCTGCGCTGGCAGACCCGCGTCACCCGCGGCGCGGCCGCCGGGGCGGTGGCGTGGGCGCGGCGCCTCGCCGCGCACCCCGCCATCGGCGAGGCGCTGGCCGCGGGGGACATCTCGGCGTCGTGGGCGCGGGAGATCTGCGCCTGGACCGGCCAGCTCCCCGCCGGCAAGCAGGCCGACGCGGACGCGATCCTGCTGGCCGCGGCGGCGGGCGGCGCGGATCTGGCGGATCTGGCCGGGCTGGCCGGGGAGATGCAGCGCCGCTGCGCCGGCCCCGATCCTGATGATGATGGCGGGTTCGCGGACCGGTGGCTGCGGCTGGACCTGACGTTGCACGACGCGGGGCGGGTGGAGGGTGACCTGACGCCGCAGTGCACCGCCGCGCTGCGGGCCGTGCTGGAGGCGCTAGGCAGGAAAGCAGGCCCGGAGGACACCCGGAGTAAGGGCCAGCGGGACCACGACGCGCTGGAGGAGGCCTGCCGCCGGCTGATCGGTGCCGGGTGCCTGCCGGACCGGGCCGGGCAGCCCACCCAGATCCAGCTGCACATGACCCTGGACCAGCTCCGCGGCCTCGACGGCGCGAGTGATGCGGAGGCGGCGTGGGCGGCCCGCGGCCCCGCCGCCGGACCGGGCAGCGACTGTGACGCCAGCATCGTGCCGGTCGTCTCCGGGCACGTGGATCCCGCCGCCTTGGACCGGCTCGCCGCCGCGCTGCGCGGCCAGCCCGGCTCCGGCCAGCCGCCGTTGGGGCAGCCACTGTCCGGGCCGGGGTCGCCGACGGGCCACCCGGGTCCGCCGGCTGATCCTGCGGCATGCCGCGGACGTGCTGTCCGGCCCGGCGGGGCTGGCCGCGTTCCTGCGCACCGGCCTGCTGCCCGGCCCCGCGGGCACCGCCAGCCTGCCGCTGGACGTGGGCAAGGCCACGGAGCAGATCCCGGGGCACCTGCGCCGGGCGGTGATCGCCCGGGACCGGCACTGCGCGTTCCCCGGCTGCCGGCAGCGGCCCGCCGCCTGCCAGGTCCACCACCTCCGCCCCCGCAGCCGCGGCGGCCCCACCAGCCTCACGAACCTCCTGCTGCTCTGCGCGTTCCACCACCTCATCGCCGTGCACCGCTGGGGCTGGCAGCTCACCCTGCACCCCGACGCCACCATCACCGCCGTCAGCCCCGACGGGCAGCGGACCCTGCACAGCCACGGACCACCCGCCCGCGCCGCCTGACCCGGCGGCCCACGGCCTGACCCGGCGGCGACGAGACGCTCGCTTAGGCCGACGGCGAGTGCCTGGAGCACTGCTGCCGCGGAATACTCTCGTAGGCGATGGATCGACTGCGCGTGCTCGCCGCCATGTCCGGCGGCGTTGACTCAGCGGTGGCCGCCGCCAGGGCCGCTGAGGCAGGCCACGAGGTGACCGGCGTCCATCTCGCGCTGTCGGTGAACCCGCAGTCCTACCGCACGGGTGCGCGCGGCTGCTGCACGGTGGAGGACGCCAGGGACGCCAGGCGGGCGGCGGACGTGATCGGGATCCCGTTCTACGTCTGGGACATGGCCCAGCGGTTCCACGACGACGTGGTACGCGATTTCGTGGACGAGTACGCCAGAGGCAACACCCCGAACCCGTGCCTGCGCTGCAACGAGAAGATCAAGTTCGCCGCGGTGCTGGACCGGGCGGTGGCGCTCGGCTTCGACGTGGTCTGCACCGGCCACCACGCCACGCTGGCACCGGCCCGGACGGCCGGCGGCGCTCCGCGGCTCACCCGCAGCGTCGACGAGGCCAAGGATCAGTCGTACGTGCTCGCGGTGCTGACCGGCGATCAGCTCAAGCGCGCCATGTTCCCGCTCGGCGGCTCCACCAAGGACGAGGTCCGCCGGGAAGCCGCGGCCAGGGGGCTGGCCGTGGCGGACAAGCCGGACAGCCACGATGTGTGCTTCATCGCCGACGGCGACACCAGGAAGTTCCTGCGGGACCGGCTGGGCGAGGCCCCCGGCCGGATCCTCGACGAGGCCGGAGCCGTGGTCGGCAGCCACGATGGCGCGTACGGTTTCACCATCGGCCAGCGCCGGGGGCTGCGTATCGGCTACCCGGCGCCGGACGGAAGGCCGCGGTACGTGCTTGACATCTCCCCCGCGTCCGGCACTGTGACCGTCGGCCCGGCCGAGTCCCTCGACGTGCTGGAGATCGAGGCGCAGCGCCCGGTCTGGACCGGCTGCCTGCCGCCGGCCGCGCCGATCGACTGCCTGGTCCAGCTCCGCGCGCACGGCGCCGCCTGCCCGGCGACTGTCACCCCGGAGGGTACGGGCCTGCGGATCAGGCTGGCCGAGCCAGCCCGCGGCATCGCCAGCGGCCAGGCGGCGGTCCTCTACGACGGCGGCACCGTGCTCGGCTCGGCCACGATCACCGGCACCGGCACCGGCCGAGCTGGCACCGGGCCAGCCCGCACCAGTCAGGCCGGCGCTGGCCGGACCGGCGTCAGCCGGACCGCGCCCGCAGACCGGCCGGCCGGGTCAAGGGCCTGATCCGGGCCGCCGGGCGGTGCGGTAGCTAGGCTCGGCTGGGTGAGCCAAGAAATGCCGCCCTTTCCCTGGCCGCCCGGCAGCGCCACCGGCGTCGGTTCGATGCCGGGCACTGACCCGGCCGAGGCCGTCGCCGTCGTGCTCGGAGAGCTGCCCGGCTTCCCGCATCTGCCCGAGCTGCCCGGCCGGGGTCCCGGCGCGGACCTGACCGGGCGCACCGCCGCACTGCTCACCGGCCTGGCCGTGGAGACGACCACCCGCGGCTGGCGCTTCGCCGGCCGGCCAGGACGCGAGATGCGGCATGCCATCGGGCTGCTGCAGCGCGACCTGGACGCGCTGGAGCAGGCCGCCAGTGGCTGCGACACCGCGCTGAAGATTCAGGTGTGCGGGCCGTGGACGCTGGCCGCCACGATCGAGCTGTCCCGCAGCCAGAACCCGGCGCTGGCCGACCGGGGCGCCGTGGCCGACCTGGCGCAGTCGCTAGCCGAGGGCGTGGCGGCGCATGTTGCCGAGGTCAGGAAGCGAGTGCCCGGCGCGGCGGTGCTGTTGCAGCTCGACGAGCCCGCGCTGCCCGCGGCGCTGGCCGGCCGCGTGCCGTCGGCCAGCGGGCTGAACATGGTCGCCGCGATCGATGCCGCCGACGCGACACTCGCCCTGCGCACCGTCCTGACCGCGGCGAAGGCATTCGCCATCGTGCATTGCTGCGCGGAGGATATTCCGTTTCAAATCCTCCGGGACTGCGGTGCGGGGGCAATCGGTTTCGACCTGAGCCTGCTGCGGCGGGACGAGGAGGACGGGCTGGCCGAGACGGCCGAGGCCGGACTGGGGATCCTGGCCGGCGCCGTCAGGAGCACAGAGCTAGAACGGGGCGACCGGCGCAGCTCGGCTTCCCCGCGCGATACGGCCGCGGCCGTAATCGCGCTCTGGCACCGGATGGGGCTGCCGGCCGCGAAGCTGGCCGACCGCGTGGTGATCACCCCGGCATGCGGGCTGGCCGATGCATCGCCGGCCGGCGCGCGGGCCGCGCTCGCCCGCTGCCGGGAAGCCGCGATGATCATGCCTGAGCTGGTCGAGGAGGGCCACCAGTGACTGAGCCTGCTACTGCCGATCCGGCCGCCCGGCACCGCCATGCCGAGCTGGCGGAGGAGCTTACCGAGCACAACTATCGCTACCACGTGCTCGACTCGCCGCTGGTCTCGGACGCCGAGTACGACACCATGATGCGCGAGCTGCGGGAGCTGGAGGAGCGGTACCCGGAGCTGCGCACCCCGGAGTCGCCGACCCAGAAGGTCGGCGGCGCGATCTCCACCGACTTCACCCCGGTGCAGCACCTGGAGCGGCTGCTCAGCCTGGATAACTCGTTCTCCGCCGAGGAGTTCGATGCCTGGTCGGCCCGGGCCGACCGGCTGGGCGCCGCCGCGTCGCTGGAAACCGTCGGCCCCTACCTGTGCGAGCTGAAGATCGACGGCCTGGCGATCGCCCTGGTGTACCGGTCCGGGCGGCTGGTCCGGGCGGCGACCAGGGGCGACGGGGTCACCGGCGAGGACGTGACGCCGAATGTCAAGACGATCGCGACGGTTCCGGCCCGGCTGGCCGGCACCGGCTGGCCGGAAACCCTGGAGGTCAGGGGCGAGGTATTCCTGCCGGTCACTGCGTTCCACGAGCTGAACGAGCGGCTGACCGAGGCAGGCAAGGCGCCGTTCGCCAACCCGCGCAACTCGGCCGCCGGGTCACTGCGGCAGAAGGACCCCCGGGTGAGCGCGACCCGGGCGCTCGGCCTGATCGTGCACGGGCTCGCCGTGCCCGGCGAGGACACCGGCGGCAGCGGGATGCCGGCCCCGGACGCGGCCGGCGTTCCGTCCGCCGCCCCGGACACCCAGTCCGGCTGGTACGAGCTGCTGCGCGGCTGGGGCCTGCCGGTCAATGATCTCGTCCGGGTGGTCGACGACCTGGACGGGGTCCGCGGGTACATCGAGTACTACCGGGAGCACCGGCACGATCCGCCGTACGAGATCGACGGGGTCGTCGTCAAGCTCGACCGGCTGGCGGTGCAGCGCGCGCTCGGCGCGACCAGCCGGGCGCCGCGCTGGGCGATCGCCTACAAGTACCCGCCGGAGGAGGTCACCACCCGGCTGCTCGACATCAGGGTCAACGTCGGCCGCACCGGCCGGGTGACCCCGTTCGCGGTGATGGAGCCGGTCAAGGTCAGCGGCTCGACCGTGGACAGGGCGACCCTGCACAACGCCGACGAGGTGGCGCGCAAGGGCGTGCTGATCGGCGACATGGTGGTGCTGCGCAAGGCAGGCGACGTGATACCCGAGGTGGTCGGGCCGGTCGCCGACCTGCGGACCGGGACCGAGCGGGCGTTCGAGTTCCCGACCGCGTGCCCGTCCTGCGGGACCACGCTGGCCCGCGATGCTGACGAGGTCGACTGGCGCTGCCCGAACGCCAGGTCCTGCCCGGCGCAGTTGCGCGAGCGGCTGTTCACCCTGGCCGGCCGCGGCGCCCTCGACATCGAGGTGCTGGGGTACGAGGCCGTGGTCGCGCTGCTGGACTCGGGCCTGGTCGCCAACGAGGGCGACATCTTCGGGCTGACCGAGGAGTCGCTGGCCGGCTGCCCGTTCTTCGTGGTCAAGCAAGGCACGCTGAGCGCGAACGCGGTCAAGCTGGTGCGGAACCTGGAGGAGGCACGCCGCCGCCCGCTCTGGCGGATCCTGGTCGCGCTGTCCATCCGGCACGTCGGGCCGACCGCGGCCCGCGCGCTCGCCCTCGAGTTCGGCTCCGTCGAGGCTATCGCCGCGGCGACCGCCGAGCAGCTGACCGCGGCCGATGACGTCGGCCCCACGATCGCGGCCTCGGTAATCGACTGGTTCGCGGTGGACTGGCACCAGGAGATCGTGGCGAAATGGCGCGCCGCGGGCGTCGTGCTCACCGATCCCGATTACGCCGGCGGCTCCCGCGTTGCCCGGCCGCTGACCGGGGTGACCGTGGTCATCACCGGCACCCTGACCGGGTTCAGCCGCACCGAGGCCGCCGAGCAAGTGCAGGGCCTCGGCGGGAAGGTAGCCGGCTCGGTCTCGAAGAAAACCGACTTCGTCATCGCCGGGGACAGTCCGGGCTCCAAGTACGACAAGGCCGTCTCGCTCGGCGTGCCCATCCTGGACGATGCCGGCCTCGTCGTGCTGCTGGAGCAGGGACCGGACGCCGCGCGCGCGGCCGCGGTGGTGGCAGATCCGGCTGGCGAGGCAGGCTAACCGGGTCGGCTGAGCTGGCCTGGCCCGAAATGCAGTCGGCCCCCGGCCGGCCCGGCCCATAGGATGGCCTCCATGCCTATTACCCGCGAGGAGGTCGCCCACCTGGCCATGCTGTCGCGGCTGGCGCTCAGCGAGGACGAGCTCGATCGATTCGCCGGCCAGCTCGATGTGATCATCGCGGCGGTGGCCAGAGTGCAGGAAGTCGCCGCGGACGGGATCCCGCCGACGTCGCATGCGGTGCCCGTCACGAATGTGTTCCGCGAGGACGTGATCGTGCCGCCGCTGGGCGCGGAAGTCGTCCTCGGTCAGGCGCCCGCAGCCGAGCAGGGCAGGTTCCGCGTCCCGCGCATCCTGGCGGAGGATTAATCATGAGCAGCGACCTGACCAGGATGACGGCTGCCGGTATCGCGGCGCTGGTGGCGGCCGGTGACGTGTCGGCCGTCGAGGTAACCAGGGCGCACCTGGACCGGATCGAGGCCGTGGAAGCGCGCGTGCACGCCTTCCTGCACGTAGCGGCGGACGGTGCGCTGCAGGCGGCCCGGGCGGTCGACGACCAGCGCGCCGCGGGCCAGCCCCTTGGCCCGCTGGCCGGGGTGCCGCTCGCGCTGAAAGACGTGTTCACCACGAAGGACATGCCCACGACCTGCGGATCGCGCATCCTGGCGGGCTGGCAGCCGCCCTACGACGCGACCATCACCAGGCGGCTCAGGCGCGCCGGGGTGATCATTCTCGGCAAGACCAACATGGACGAGTTCGCGATGGGCTCGTCGACCGAGAACTCGGCGTTCGGCCCGTCGCGCAACCCCTGGGACCTCAGCCGGGTGCCCGGCGGCTCGTCCGGCGGCTCGTCCGCGGCGGTTGCCGCCTTCGAGGCGCCGCTGGGCATCGGCACCGACACCGGCGGTTCGATCCGCCAGCCCGGCGCGGTCTGCGGGATCGTCGGCGTCAAGCCGACCTACGGCGGCTCCTCCCGGTACGGCGTGGTGGCATTCGCCTCCTCGCTGGACACGCCAGGGCCGCTGGCCCGCACCGTGCTCGACGCCGCGCTGCTGCACGAAGTCATGTCCGGGCACGATCCCTGCGATTCGACCTCGGTCGACGCGCCGGTGCCGCCCGTGGTCGCCGCTGCCCGGCAGGCCGACGTCAGCGGGCTGCGCATCGGCGTGGTAACCGAGTTCGGCGGCGAGGGCTACCAGAGAGGCGTCATCACCAGGTTCACCGCGGCGGTGGAACTGCTTGAGTCGCTGGGCGCCAAGATCACCGAGGTCTCCTGCCCGCACTTCGGGTATGCCCTGCCTGCCTACTACCTGATCGCGCCGAGCGAGTGCTCGTCGAACCTGGCCCGCTTCGACGCGATGCGGTACGGCCTGCGGACCGGCGACGACGGCACCCGCAGCGCCGAGGAGGTCATGTCGCTGACCCGCGCGGCCGGGTTCGGTGCCGAGGTCAAGCGCCGGATCATGCTGGGCACGTACGCGCTGTCCAGCGGGTACTACGACGCCTACTACGGCAAGGCGCAGCAGGTCCGGACGCTGATCTCCAGGGACTTCGATGCCGCATTCGAGCAGGTTGACGTGCTGATCTCGCCAGCGACGCCGACCACCGCATTCCCGATTGGCGAACGGGCCGACGACCCGATGGCGATGTACCTCGCGGACCTCTGCACGATCCCGTCCAACCTGGCGGGCAACGCGGCGATCTCGGTGCCATGCGGTCTCGCGCCCGAGGATGGCCTGCCGGTCGGCCTGCAGGTCATGGCGCCGGTCCTGGCCGACGACCGGATGTACCGGGTGGCCGCGGCGGTGGAGGCGGCGCTGAGCCAGCGCCGTGGGCACCCGCTGCTTGACCAGGCGAACGGGCTCGGCGAAGCCCGTGCCGACCGGGAGGGCCGGCCATGACCGCAGCGATCACCGCAGTCCCCTACGACGAGGCCATCGCCCGGTACGAGCCGGTCATCGGGCTGGAGACGCACGTCGAGCTGGGCACCGTCACCAAGATGTTCTGCGGCTGCCCGGCCGGATTCGGCGCGGAGCCCAATGCCACCGTCTGCCCGGTCTGCCTCGGCCTGCCCGGGTCGATGCCGGTGGCCAACCGGGCGGCCATTGATTTCGCGATCAGGATCGGGCTGGCGCTTAACTGCTCTATTGCCTCCTGGTGCCGGTTTGCCAGGAAGAACTATTTCTACCCGGACATGCCGAAGGACTACCAGATCTCGCAGTACGACGAGCCGCTGTGCACCGACGGCTGGCTGGATATCACCGTCGACGGCGCGGACTTCAGGATCGGCATCGAGCGGGTTCACCTGGAAGAGGACACCGGCAAGTCCCTGCACGTCGGCGGCGCGACCGGCCGGATACATGGCGCGGAGTACTCGCTCGTCGACTACAACCGGGCGGGGATCCCGCTGGTGGAGGTCGTCACCAAGCCGGTGCCCGGCACCGGCGCGCTGGCCCCGGTGGTGGCCCGTGCCTACGTCACGGAACTGCGGGAGGTACTGCGGGCGCTGCGGGTATCCGATGTCCGGATGGAAGAAGGCTCGCTGCGCTGCGATGTGAACACCTCGCTGGCGCCGCGCGGCGCGGCGCAGTGGGGCACCCGGACCGAAACCAAGAACGTCAACTCGCTCCGCTCGATCGAGCGGGCCGTCCGGTCCGAGATCGAGCGGCAGGCAGCGGTCCTCGATGCCGGCGGCCGGGTCGTCCAGGAGACCAGGCACTTCCACGAGGAGAGCGGGCTCACCACCCCGGGCCGGAGCAAGGAAGAGGCGCAGGACTACCGGTACTTCCCCGAGCCGGACCTGGTGCCGATCGCGCCATCGGCGCAGTGGGTGGCGGAACTGCGGGCGACGCTGCCCGAGCTGCCCTCGGCCCGCCGGGCCCGCCTGCAGGCCGAATGGGCGCTGTCCGACCTCGACATGACCGCGCTCGGCAATGCCGGGGCGCTGGACCTGGTGGCGGACACCGTTGCGGCCGGCGCGGCGCCCGCCGACGCGCGCAAGTGGTGGCTCGGCGAGCTGTCCAGGCACGCCAACGACTCCGGCACGGAACTGGACGCCCTGCCGGTGACGCCGGCCCAGGTGGCCAGGATCGCCGCGCTGGTCGCGTCCGGCGACCTGAACGACGGGCTGGCCAGGCAGGTGCTGGACGGCGTGCTGGCCGGCCAGGGCAGCCCGGACGAGATCGTGGCCGCCCGCGGCCTCGCCGTGGTCAGCGACGACACCACGCTGCTGGCCGCCGTCGACGCCGCGATCGCGGCGAACCCGGACGTGGCCGCGAAGATCCGGGCCGGCAAGACGGCAGCGGCCGGATTCCTCGTCGGGGCCGTGATGAAGGCGACCAAAGGGCAGGCCGACGCCGCCCGGGTCCGCGAGCTCATCCTGGCGCGCCTCGGCCCGTCCTCATGAGATACCGCTCCGCTGGAGGCGCGGCTATACTTGTGCTCGTGACGTCATGGCTGCGCCCGGAGATGATGCCCCGCTAGCGGGGCCATTGCGAGCTGCCAGGACGACGTCCGGCCGAGGTCCCGTATCGGGGCCTCGATTTTCTTTGCCGTCGGAGCCCCTGCCCCCAGGAGGTTTCCGGTGAGCAACGAACGCGTTTACATCAGCACCACGATTCCCTACGTCAATGCGCCCGCGCATCTCGGTCACGCGCTCGAGCTTGTGCAGGCCGACGTGCTGGCCCGCCATCACCGGCTGGCCGGCGATGAGGTCAGGTTCCAGACCGGCACGGACGACAACTCGCTGAAGAACGTGCTGGCCGCCGCCGCCGAGGGCGTCAGCACCGCCGAGCTTGTCGACCGGAACGCGACGGCCTTCGCGCGGCTGCGCGAGCCGCTTTCACTGTCGTTCGACGATTTCATCCGCACCAGCAGCGATCCGCGGCACCGGCCGGGCGTGGAGCGACTATGGCGGGCCTGCGCAGCCAGCGGTGATTTTTACCAGCAGAACTACTCGGGCCTGTACTGCGTGGGCTGCGAGCAGTTCTACAAGCCGGCCGAACTGGCCGCCGGGCTGTGCCCGGAGCACGGCACCCCCCCGCAGGAGATCACCGAGGAGAACTGGTTCTTCCGGCTGTCCCGCTATGAACGGCAACTGCATGACCTGATCAGCGACGGCCGGCTCCGGATCGAGCCCGCCGGCCGCAGGAACGAGGTGCTCAGCTTCATCGCCGGCGGCCTGGAGGACTTCAGCGCCTCCCGGTCAACGGCCCGCGCCCGCGGCTGGGGCATCCCGGTCCCCGATGACCCCGGCCAGGTCATCTACGTCTGGTGGGACGCGCTCGGGAACTACGTCACCGCGCTCGGCTATGGCACTGACCGCGAGCAGTATCAGCACTGGTGGGGCCAGGCCGGCCGGATCCACCTGGTCGGGAAGGGCGTCCTGCGGTTCCATGCCGTGTACTGGCCGGCCATCCTGCTGTCCGCCGGGCTGCCGCTGCCCACCGACATCCTGGTGCACGACTACCTGACCATCGACGGGCGCAAGATCAGCAAGTCCGCGGCCACGCCGGCCGCCGATCCGGCCGCACTGGTCAGCCAGTTCGGCACCGATGCGGTCCGCTGGTGGCTGCTGCGCGAGGTTCCCCGGGTCGGTGACGCCGACTTCACCGCCGCCCGGCTGATCGCCCGGGCCAACGATGACCTCGCCAACGGCCTGGGCAATCTGGTCAGCCGGACGATCTCGATGGCGCACCGCTACCGGCAAGGGCAACTGCGTCCGCTGCCCGCGCCCGCGCCCGCCGTCACCGGCGCCGGCCCGTTGCTCGCCGCGTGCCAGCTCGCGCCGGACCGGGTCACCGCGGCGCTCGCCGACTACGACATCCGGGCGGCGGTCACCGCTATCTGGGACGTCGTCGACGAGGCGAACCGCTACGTCGAATTGGCCGAGCCCTGGCGGCTCGCCAGCGCTGAGCGGGCCGGCGATGCCAGCGCGGGACTACAGCTGGACGCCGCGCTCGGCGTGCTCATCGCGGCTTGCCGGACGCTGGCCGCCGAGCTGGCGCCGTTCATCCCCGGCCTGGCCGCCAGGGTGGCGGATGCATGCGACGACTCGGCTGGCCGGCTGCCCGAGCCGCGATCGCTGTTCCCGCGGATCGGCGTCAGCTAGCCTCCGGTGACAGCGGCGCCGGGCTGGGTGCCGCCCCGTAGATCGGCCGAGGCGCTAGCCGGGGATTGGCTGGCGGATCACTCGCGCTGGCGCGGTACGGTCGTTGCCTCCGCCGCGTTTGCGCTGGAAACGCGGTTAGCCGCGAACAAGTGAGGTGGCCTCGTGCGGATGTGGGTGCCAACCGAGCAGGTGGCTGGCGCGCTGGACGGCCTGCCCGGCGTGACCGTCGAGGTGGTCAACCTGGATGAAAGCGTGGCCGAAAACGGCGACCTGCCGGGCGATGACGGCCTGCCCGCCACCGCCGCCGAGGTGGAGTTCTACGTCCCGCCGTTCTTCCCGCGATCGCCGTCGGTGACCGCCATGCGCCGGATGCCGCGGCTGCGGGTGGTGCAGACGCTGACGGCCGGGATCGACAAGCTCCGCCCGCAAATCCCGGACGGCGTGCTGCTGTGCAACGCGCGGGGCGTGCATGACGCGGGCACGGCCGAATGGGTGGTCGCGGCGATGCTGGCCTCGATCCGCCGGTTCCCGTACTTTGCCGCCGAGCAGGCCGCCGCCCGGTGGAGCTTCAGGTTCACCGGCTGCCTGGCCGGGAAGATCGTGCTGATCGTCGGCTACGGCTCCATCGGCGCGGCGGTCGAGCGCCGGCTGACCGGCTTCGATGTCGAGGTGCGCAGGGTGGCGCGCAGCGCGCGTGACGGCGTGCACCCGATCAGCGACCTGCCGGGACTGCTGCCGGAGGCCGATGTCGTGGTCCTGCTTGCCCCGGTCACGTCGGAGACCATCGGGATGGTGGATGCCGCCTTCCTGGCCGGGATGAAGGACGGCGCCTTGTTCGTTAACGCGGCCAGGGGCTCGCTGGTGGTCACCGCCGACCTGTGCGACGAGCTGCGGACCGGCCGGCTGAAGGCCGTGCTTGACGTCACCGATCCCGAGCCGCTCAGCCCGGAGCACCCACTCTGGGCCATGCCGAACGTCTTCATCACGCCGCACGTGGCCGGCTCGACCCCCGCCTCGGGCCGGCCGGGCCTGGAGTTCGTCCGGGCTCAGGCGCAGCGGTTCCGTGACGGTGAGCCGCTCCTCAACGTGATCACCGGCGAGTACTGAATGATCTCCGGATAGCGCTGGGCTTCGGCGCCGGCTGCGGCCGAAGATCACGCGGCCGGGGTACGGCCGACGGGCGAGGACAGCCGGGGGAGTGACCACAAACGCTCGACGCACTCGGCGGAACCGCACGTCCGGCCGCCGCCGCAGGCAGTCCTGCCGCAGACCTCGCACAGCGCCGGAGCATAGATCTTGTCCAGCCGGGTGGGGTAGGTCCGCAGTTCGGTGCCGACCGTCACGACACGGCGGATCTTGCCGTCCGGAAGGACCAGCCACTCGGCCATCGGATCACCTCGCTCCGCCCGTACGCACCCGGCCAGGTAAGTCAGCAGCCATGACGGCCCAGCCTTTCATGCTATAACGGCGAAGCGGGCCGGGAGCGCCGCTCGTATGTGCTCGCGGCGGGTTACCGGCCGGGCGCGTGCCGCAGTCCGCAGGGAGCATTCAGGAAGTTGTCTCCCGGTGTAGGCCCTTCCTCAATCGAAGCGTGACCTCGGGCACATAGAGTTAGGCCACATCGCTTATTGCGCAACTGCGTCCAGTATGCCCACGACTCCGCTGCGGACATTCCGGTCATAGGAAATCGTTTGCCCCAGCAGTCCGCGGGCCGAGGCGCAGACATCGCGTAGCGCCGCAATGAGGCGGCAGGACGCGAACCCGGCAGGCACACCGGCCAGCCGGGCTCGTTTATTAGCGGTGGGACGCAGCCAAGAAGGAGGCTCAGTGGGCTCTGCTCCAGCTGGCAACGCCCGATGAGCCCGGCCACGGCGGCAGAAACCGCGGCCGGGGCCGTCGTCGCTGTCGCGGCGGCAGCGATTCTCTGGCGGAGCTCGGCCCGCCACGAGGGTCCCGTTCGGCGCGCCTATCGCTGGCTGGCGGTGGCTACCGTGGCCCTGGGAGCGGGCTTCGTCGCCCAGCTGGCCCTGATCGGGCCGCCCGGCGGGACGGCCGTACCGCTGACCTTCGGTGATCTCCTCTCGCTCTTCGCCCTGCCCGCGATGGTGGCTGGCCTGGTGGCCATGGCCGCCGCGGGCACGGATACGGCCGCCGTCCGGCCGCGCGATGCCGCCATGCGGCTGGCGGATGGCTACGTGCTGGCTGCCGCGCTCTTCATCATCGGCTGGGTGGCGCTGTTCGGATCTATCTACCGGAAATCCGGGGACGGGGCGGGCACGTTCACCCTGGCCTTGCTGCACCCGCTGGCTGACCTGGCCGTCCTCGGCGTGATCCTGCCGTACGTGGCGATCGCGGGCAGGCGGGGGCTAACGCCGTTCGTTGCGCTGTTCGCCGTGGCCGTGAGCGACGCGCTTGCCGTCGGAGCCAGGGTCGACGCCGTGGTCCCCGGGGCGTGGGCTCAATTCGCCCTGCTCGCCGCATTCTGCCTGCTGGCGGCGACGCCGCTGATCAACTCTGGCCGGATGCGGCTTCCCGCGCACCGGTCGGTGCCTGGCGTAAGCCTGCTCGAGCGCCATCGTCAGGCCCGGGAGCCGGGCGCCAGGACGGCACTGGTCGCCGCGCTCGCGGCGGCGGCCGCGGCCCTGGTGACTATCTTGTGGGCGCTGGCTGGCAGGTCGGCCGCCGAGCCTGCCGTCGTGCTCACCGCGTCCATCGCGGTGCTCGCGCTGGCCGTCCGGACCGCGGGCCTGCTGGTCCGGGACAAGGCGGTGGCTGTTACCCGGCAGGAATCGGGCCGCCAGTTCCGCGAGCTGGCCGAGCGCATCACCGATGTCGTGCTGGTCTGCGGTCTCGACGGCAGGATCAGGTATGCCAGCCCGGCGGTCGCCGAGTACGGCTACTCGCCGGAAAGAGCTGGCCGGGATGGCGCTCGCCGACCTGATCCATCCCGAGGACTTGCCCGGCGGGATAAGGTCCGTCCGCGCGACGGCCCGCAGTGCGCCGGCCGCGAGCCGGTTTCCCTGCCGGGTGCGGTCATCCGACGGCACCTGGCGGCACGTCGAGTCGACGGTGTCGCGTTACGGGGACGCGGGTGAGCCCGATCAGCTGCTGGTCACCGCCAGGGACATTAGCGATCAGGTCGCGTTGCGCCGCCAGGTGACGCACCTGACTTTCCACGACGGGCTGACCGGGCTGCCGAACCGCGCGTATCTCGAGCAGCGGACGAAGGACGTACTCGGTGCCGGGACGTCGGCCCCCGGCGAGCGCCGGGCGGGCCGGCTGGTTGCTGTCGGCGAGCCGGTTCCGGCGACCGAGCGGCCCAGGGCAGGCGAGCTGGCCGGGGCGGCGGGGCTGACCGAGGCGGCGGGGCAGCCCGGGGCGGCCGGTCTGGCCGGGGCGGCCGGAGCCATTTTCCTTGACCTGGACGGCTTTACCGGCGTGAACGACTCGATCGGGCACGGTGCCGGCGACCTGCTGCTCGCGCAGGCCGCGCGCAGGCTCCGCGGCTCGGTGCCGCCGCACGACACCGTGGCCCGGTGGGGCGGCGACGAATTCGCGGTGCTCGTCGAAGACGCCGACAGCGCCCGGGAGATCGTCGATATCGCCGAACGGCTGGCCGGGGCCATCGCCGCCACGGCGTTCCGGGTCGCGGACCGGGATGTGTCGCTGACCGCCAGCGTCGGCGTGGCCCTCGCCGATGGCGAAGATCCCGGCTACCTGCTGCGCAATGCGGATGTGGCCATGTCCAGGGCCAAGGAGTCCGGCGGCGGGCGGGTGGAGGTCTTTGCCGCGCACATGCATGCCGATGTTGTCCGCAGGCTGGAGCTGGCCAGCGACCTGCGCCGGGCTATCACGGAGCGGGAACTAAGGCTCGACTATCAGCCCGTGGTGGACCTCGCGACCTCGGCGATCATCAGCGTGGAAGCGCTGGCCCGCTGGTCGCGGGCCGGCGAGGAGATTGCGCCGGCCGAATTCCTGGGCGTGGCCGAGGACTCCGGCCTGATGGTGCAGCTCGGTGACTGGGTACTGCGCGAGGCGTGCGAGCAGGCGGCGGCCTGGCACCGGTCCGGCTGGGCCATCGGCGTATCAGTCAACTTCTCGTTGCGGCAGGTGAGCGCCGCCCGGTTCACCGAGTCGGTGCTTGCCGCGCTGGAGGACACCGGGCTGACACCCGCCGCGCTCACCCTCGAGGTCACCGAGCGCGTGCTGACCGAGGGCGCTGGGCAGATGGTCGACGGGCTGGCCGAACTCCGGCGCTGCGGCGTCCGGCTCGCCATCGATGATTTCGGCACCGGCCACGCGTCGCTGGCCTACCTCCGGCAGCTTCCGGTGGACATCATCAAGGTCGACCCGTCCTTCGTGGCCGGCCTTGGCCAGGACCCGACCCTGGCCATGCTCACCCGCACGATCGTCCGGGTCGGGCATGACCTGGGCATCGAGATCGTGGCGGAGGGCATCGAGCAGCCGGAACAGCTGGACTTGCTGCGCGAGATGGGCTGCGGCCTGGGCCAGGGATACCTGATCGCCCGGCCGATGACGGCAGTTGAGGTAGCGGCGCGCGCCAGGAATGAGATGGTCCCCTCCGGCGCTCACCGCGATCCGGCAGCGGCGGGTGCAGCCGACCTGACCGCTGCGCCTGACCTGGCCTGGTGGGGCCGGCCTGGCTGGTGGGGCTGACCTGGCCGGTGATTCAGGTGCGGCTGGTGATCCTTGTATGCCTGGCGGGTCTTCGCCGGGGGAGCAGGGCCAGTCGCGTTTTCCGGCAGCCTAGCCAGTCGCGTTCCCGGCAGCCTGGCCAGTCGCGTTTCCGGCAGCCCTGGCCAGTCGTGCTTCGGCAGCGCAGCCACTCGCGCTTCCGGCAGCGCAACCAGCCGGCCGGAATGTCGTGGCAGGCCAGGGCAGATGCGGATCAGTTCGTGAAGGATTTCACAAGCTTCGGTAGACTGAGCCTGTTGGTCACGGCGGCTGGGCTGACCGCTCGAGTGAACTGCCGAGGACCCTCTCGCCAGACTGACCCGCTTGGCCAGACTGACCGCTTCGACCGCTTCGCCCGTCAGACTGACTGACCGACCTCATTGCCCGACTGACTGTCCGCCCGTCTGACTGCCAGACTGACCGCCGCCGTGCCGGGAGCGCCGTGTCCTTGCCCATCGTCTTGGTCGCCGAGGAACTCTCCCCGGCCGGGATTGCCCAGCTTGAGTCGGGATTTGACGTCAGGTATGCCGACGGGGCGGATCGCAGCATGCTGCTTCCCGCGCTCGCCGATGCCGACGCCGTGATTATCCGCAGCGCGACAAGGATCGACGCTGAGGCGCTCGCGCACGCACCGTGCCTGCGGGTGGTGGCCCGGGCTGGCGTGGGCCTCGACAACGTCGACGTGGTGGCTGCGACCAAGGCCGGCGTCATGGTGGTGAACGCGCCAACCTCCAACATCGTCAGCGCCGCCGAGCATGCCGTCGCCCTGCTGCTCTCGGTCGCGCGGAACGTGCCGCAGGCCGCGGCCTCGCTGAAGGCCGGCCAGTGGAAGCGCGCGGCGTATACCGGCGTGGAGCTGCAGGACAAGGTGGCCGGCATTCTCGGCCTTGGCCGGATCGGCGTGCTCGTCGCCCAGCGCCTGGCCGCGTTCGGCATGCGGATCATCGCCTATGACCCCTACGTGGCGGCGGCCAGGGCAGCGCAGCTCGGCGTCCGCCTGGTGAGCCTGGACGAGCTGCTGGCCACCGCCGACTTCATTAGCGTGCACCTGCCGAAGAACGCCGAGACCATCGGGCTCATCGGCGACCGGGAGCTGCGGATCGTCAAGCCCGAGGTGCGGATCATCAATGCCGCGCGGGGCGGCATCGTGGCCGAGGACGCGCTCGCCAGCGCGCTCAAGGACGGCCGGGTAGCCGGCGCCGGCCTGGACGTCTATGCCAGCGAGCCGTGCACGGACAGCCCGCTGTTCGGGCTCGGCAACGTCGTCGCCACCCCGCACCTCGGCGCTAGCACCCACGAGGCGCAGGAGAAGGCGGGCACCCAGGTCGCCAGGTCGGTGCGGCTGGCGCTGGCCGGCGAGTTCGTGCCGGACGCGGTCAACGTGCAGGGCGGCGTGGTGGACGAGCTGATCAAGCCAGGGCTGCCGCTGGCCGAGAAGCTGGGCAGGATCTTCACCGCGCTGGCCGGCGGGATCGCCGCAAGGATCGAGCTTGAGGTGCGCGGCGAGATCGCCGCCCTGGATGTCAGCGTGCTGCAGCTAGCCGCGCTGAAGGGTGTCTTCAGCAACGTTGTCGAGGACACGGTGACCTACGTCAACGCGCCGCTGCTGGCCGAGGAACGCGGCGTCGAGGTCAGCCTGACCGCCGATGAGGAGAGCCCCGCCTGGCGCAACGTGCTGACCCTGCGCGGCACGCTGCCCGACGGCCAGGTGGTTTCGGTCGGCGGGACGCTGACCGGCCGGCGGCAGCTGGAGAAGCTTGTCGAGGTCAATGGCTTCGACATGGAGATAGCCCCGGCCGAGCACATGGTGTTCCTCACCTACACCGACCGGCCGGGAGTGGTCGGCATAGTCGGCCAGATCCTCGGTGACCAGCTGATCAATATCGCCGGAATGCAAGTGTGCCGGGACACCAGGGGCGGCCACGCGCTGATCGTCCTGACGGTCGACTCGCGGCTGCCGCCGGAAGTCCTGACTGAGATCACCGGGGCGATCGGTGCCGTAGTCGGCCGGGTCGTCGATCTCGACGAGTAAGGTACGCGGCATGGCGGCACGCACCATCAGGATCGCCGTGATCGGCGGTGACGGAATCGGTCCCGAGGTGGTCGCTGAGGCGATCAAGGTCCTCCGGGCCGCGGCGACCGATGTCACGATCGACACCACGAGCTACGACCTCGGCGCGCAGCGCTGGCACCGCACCGGGGAGATTCTGCCGGACACGGTGCTCAGCGAGCTCGCCGGGCACGACGCGATCCTGCTCGGCGCCGTCGGCGATCCGACCGTCCCGAGCGGCGTTCTCGAGCGCGGCCTGCTGCTGCGGCTGCGCTTCGAGTTCGACCAGTACGTCAACCTGCGGCCGGTCCGGCGCTATCCCGGCGTGGCATCCCCGCTGTCCGGCCTGCGGGCCGACCCGATCGACATGCTGGTCGTGCGGGAGGCCACCGAGGGTCCGTACATCGAGGCCGGCGGCATCATGCGGAAAGGCACCCCCGGCGAGGTGGCCACCCAGGAAAGCATCAATACCGCCTTCGGCGTCGGGCGGGTGACCAGGTACGCGCTGCAGCGGGCCGCGGAGCGGCGCAAGAAGCTGACCCTCGTGCACAAGACGAACGTGCTGGCCTACGCCGGTGACCTGTGGCGGCGGACCGCTGGACAGCCTGGCCGCCGAGTATCCCGAGGTGGCCGCTGAGTACTGCCATATGGACGCGGCATCGATGTACTTCGTGACAGCCCCCCAGCAGTTCGACGTGATCGTCACCGACAACCTGTTCGGCGATATTCTCACCGCGCTCGGCGCGGCGGTGGCCGGCGGCATCGGGCTCGCCGCGAGCGCCAGCATCAACCCCGAGCGCACCGCGCCCAGCACGTTCGAGCCGGTCCACGGCAGCGCGCCGGATCTGGCCGGCAAGCAGAAGGCCGACCCCACCGCCGCGATCATGTCGGCGGCGATGCTCTGTGACCACCTCGGGCTAGCGGCCGAGAAGACCAGGATCGAGCAGGCGGTCGCCGACGACCTGGTGGAACGGCAGGGCGCCTGGGCCGCGCGGTCGACGCCGGAGATCGGCGACGACATAGCCGAGCGGGTGGCCGGATAGCGCCGCTGCTCGTCGCGTTGGGCTATGGCGCCGGAATCCCGCAAGATAGTAAATGCGGGCACGGCTCATGACGTGGCCGCAGCGGGCCTGGCAACGGCGCTATGCCCGTAGCGAGGAAGGACCACCATGACCGCCAGCGCAGCCACCGACGGCGCAGCGACCACCGCCAGCGCAGCCACCAGCGAGAGCATGGCCACTACCGACAGCGCGGGCACCGGCGCCGGCAGCGCGGGCACCGGCAGCGCAGTCACCGGAATCTCGTTCGCCCGGCACCCGTCAGGCAGCCCGCTGCCCGGCCCGCAGCGCGCCCGGATCCTGGCATCTCCCGGGTTCGGCCAGGCCTTCACCGATCACATGATCACGATCCGGTGGACGGAGGAGCGTGGCTGGCACGACGGCCAGCTGGAACCGTACGGCCCGATCTCGCTGCCGCCTGCCACCGCGGTGTTTCACTACGCGCAGGAGATCTTCGAGGGGCTGAAGGCGTACCGCCAGCACAGCGGGCCGATCGTGGCCTTCCGGCCGCAGGCGAACGCGGCCAGGTTCAACCGCTCCGCGATCCGGATGGCCATGCCGCAGCTGCCGGAGGCCGCCTTCGTGCGCGCCCTGGACCTGCTGGTGACCGAGGATCGTGACTGGGTCCCCACCGCCGAGGGCCACAGCCTCTACCTGCGGCCGTTCATGATCGCGACCTATCCCGGCCTTGGCGTGAGCAGGCCATCCCCGTCGTACCTGTGCGTCGTGATCGCCTCCCCGGCCGGCCCGTACTTCTCCGCCGGGCCCGTCTCGGTCTGGCTGGCGGAGAACTACACGCGCGCCGCGCCGGGCGGTACCGGCGAGGCTAAGTGCGGCGGCAACTACGCCGCGGGGTTCGCCGGGCAGCAGGAGGCGCTGGCCCATGGCTGTGACCAGGTGGTCTGGCTCGACGCCCTCGAGCACCAGTGGGTCGAGGAGATGGGCGGGATGAACCTGTTCTTCGTCTACGGCTCGGGTCGCCGCGCCCGGATCATGACCCCGGCGCTGACCGGCACGCTGCTGCCGGGAATCACCAGGGACACGCTGCTCACCCTGGGGCCGGAGCTCGGCATACCGGCCGAGGAAGGCATGATCTCGGTGCAGCAATGGCGCGCAGGATGCGAGTCAGGCGAGATCACCGAGGTCTTCGCGTGCGGGACGGCGGCCGTTATCACCCCGGTGGCGACGATCAAGGGGGCCACCGCATCGTGGACGGTTGGCGGCGCCGCGCCCGGGCCGGTGACCTCGCGGCTGAAGGAGCAGTTGCTGGGAATCCAGTTCGGCGCTGTGCCCGATCCGCATGGCTGGATTCACAAGATCATCTAAGCCTGGTGAGTCCGCCGGGCCCTCGCACGTCCCCGGCCCGGGCACGGCGCAGACCCGCTCGTGGCTGGCCGCCCGCGCCCGGGCGGCCGAAGGGGATCCGCCGTGCCTGCTCAGCGCGGCATCCTGCGCCAGATCGGCCGGGGCACCAGTCGCATGACGCCCGCCAGCACAGCAAGGGACGGGGGCACCCAGACAGTGCCGGTGTTCGTCGCCAGCGCAGCCGCGGTGGCCGCTCCCACCGCTTCCGGAGTAGTAGCGAGCGGCGCGGCCGGCATGCCCGCCGTCATCCGGCCGGTAACGAACCCCGGCCGCACCAGCAGCACCCGCACGCCGGTGCCCCGCAGCGAGTCGGCCAGCCCGCGGGCGAAGGCGTCCAGCCCGGCCTTGGCCGCGCCGTAGACGAGGTTGGCCTTGCGCGGCCGGACGGCCGCGACGGAGGAAAGCACGATGATCACGCCATGACCCTGCGCTCGCATCCGCGCCGCCACCGCGAGCAGGGTAGTGACATGCCCGGTGAAGTTGGTATCGATGAGCAGCCCGGCCTGCCGCGGATCATGATCGAGTACGTCCTGCGGCACCAGGATGCCCGCCGCCGAGATAACGATGTCCACGTCGGCCGCGGCGAAGATCTGCCCGATCACCGCCTCGTGGGTGTCCAGCGCGGCCGCGTCATAGGCCACGGTCCGCACGTCGTAGGGCAGCGCGCTTGCCCGCCGCCGCCAGCCGCTGCTCGTCCCGGCCGGCCAGCAGCACCTCGGTCTCCGCGCGCGCGCCCAGCGCGAGCAGGATCTGGGTGCCGATCTCGCTGGTCCCGCCCAGCAGCAGCACGCGGCTCGGCTGGCCAAGGGAATCCAGCATGATGGGTGACTCCTTCCGCTACGCCCGGCCGACATCGCCAGGACTGAGGCAGTCCTGATAGCTGACTGAGCCAGCCCTGGTAGCTACAGCCCGGAGGCTATCGCCCCGGCGCCCAGCCCGGTCGCGAACATCAGCAGCCACAGGAGCTCGCAGCAGACCATCACCGGATCCCGCGCGATCAGGTCCTCGACCGGCTTGCTCGCCACGCCCTTGCTGAGCCGGCCGAACCGCACCAGCGCCGCGGCGAGTGGCAGCGTGCTCGCCAGGTGCCAGCCCCGGGCCCAGCCGGTGGGCTCGCTGACTGCCCACAGCAGGTAGGCCGCGATCATGGCAGCGGACAGCAGTCGCTGGGTCAGCCGCAGCGAGGTGGCGGTGTACCAGCGCATCGACGGCCGGTGCCTGGCCGCGTCCGCGCCCAGCATGGCCAGCTCCATGGATCGCTTGGCGACCGCCACCATCAGCGCGCCCAGGCTGCACACCATCAGGAACCAGCCCGATGGCGGGACGCCCGTTGCAGCCGCGCCGCCCAGCGCCCGCAGCACGAAGCCCGAGGCGACGAGCAGCAGCTCAAGGTAGGGGACGTGTTTCAGCCCGAGCGTGTACGCAAATGACAGGACGAGGTAGCCGCCGATGGCAGCGGTCAGCCCAGGCTCACCGATCCAGAACCCCGCGGCCACGGCCAGGGCAGCGCACATCGCGGCTATAACCAGCGCGTGTGACTTGGGGAGCGTGCCAGCGGCCACCGCGCGATGTCGCTTGTACGGATGACTTCGATCCCGCTCCGCGTCGAGCACGTCGTTGACGAAGTACACCGCGCTGGAGGCGGCGACGAATGCGGCGAAGGCGACGAGGGCGTAACCGAGGCCATCGTCTCTCCCCAGCGACGCGCCGGCTAGCGGCGCCGCGAATACCAGCAGGTTCTTCGGCCACTGACGCGGCCGGGACGTCTGCACGACGGCGACTAGCCAGCGCACCAGCGCGCGGGTACCGGCAGCGGTCGGTGGGGCGGGCGCCGCGGTTGCGGCTGGCAGGCTGGCCTTCACCGTGCGTAGACGGCCGTGAAGTCGCGGCTTGCGATCGAGTAGAAACGGCTGGGCGGCTGCACTTGGTCAGGCAGCAGGTTGAACGGGGTCGGATCTGCCGGATGCCCCGACGACTTGTAGTACATGAAGGACATCCATGCCGGGTTGATATCGAGCTGCATGGCCTCGGACCGCGCCGGCCCGCTGGAGCAGGCCGGCGAGATCGCGTGACGTTCAAGCGCCGGGCCGTAGACGTAAGATGACCCGCCCGGTTGCCGTGATCCCGAGTCCCGAGCGCCAGACGTAGTACCCGCCGCCGAGCGTGGCGCCCCAGCTGCTCAGGACATTGTTGTTCACGGAAGCAGGAACCTTTCCGTGGTCCACGATCAGGCGCAGATTCTGCCGCACTCCCACGACGTCCTTGGTCATTCGCACGTCGCGCCCCCAGACTCCGATCGGCGACCCGCCCGTCCCGGAAGTAGACGATGACGCGGCGCCACGCTGCAACGTTCCCTTGGTAACGCCATGGAGGTAGAAGCCGCCGCCCGCAGTGGCGATCTTGAAGCCGCCGTTGAATGTCGCCAGCAGCCCTCGACGGGATCGCGGCGGGATCGTTGGCGGCACTTTCCAGTTGCCGGGCCCCGGATCCTCTGCGCCTGGATGCAGCTGGAAGCGCATCAGCCGCTGGTCCATGGACACGATGCCCGCGACGTAAGAGGTATGCACCCTGTCCGGGCGCAGGAATGTCGAGAACATGGCAGGTACGCCGTGGACCTTGCGCAGGACCCGCCAGACACCCTCACCGGGCAGCGGCTTCCCAGCCGGAGAGACGAGCCGGGCCGGGATCTCGGGACTGAGCTGTGTCGGCGAGCTGCCCTTGAATTTCGCCTGCCCGGCCGCGGTCTGCCCGGCCGCGGCCTGGCCGGGCGCAGTCAGGGCGAATGATGGCTTGCCGCCGACCTTCGGCGCTTGGTAGGTAATCCATTCGCCGAATGTCACCAGCGGTCCGAGGTAGTGATCGCGCGCCCATTCCGCCGTGCGGTCGGACAGTGTCCCGCCGCCGGGCGCGGTCAGCGCATGACCCATCGACCACGCGACCCAGGAGAAGAACACGACCGCCACGGCGAGCGCGATCCGCGCACCGCGCCGGTCGCGCAGCCGTACCCGCCCGCGCCCGGCCGCCGGCGCCGGCGCCGTCCGAATCCGGCGATGGCGATGGCCGGTATCCTGCGCGGCTGCTGCCCCGTCGGTCTCCGGCCCTGACGTCGCTGATCGCGGCACGGCGGTTGCCTCCTCACTGGCCCCAGAAGCGTTCAGCAGTAATTCCGTTCACAGGACGCGCATGATCCCGGCCTCCTGCGGCCTCAGCAGCCCTGGACGCTCTACAGGTTTACACCGCGGAACATGAAGATACGGTTAAGCCGCGGCTGAAGGTCTGGTGACCAGCTCCGTCGGGTCACGTCCTAGTCCGGGCTAACGTGCCCGCTCACGTGCTCATGTGCGGACTCGCGGCGCCGGAATGCGATCGCCGCTGGCGAGCAGTGGCGGCGTGGCCGGGATCGTCTCGGGATACTTGAGCCCGCAGCCCGTGTTGACCACCACGACCTCATCGCCCTCCGCCAGCCAGCCGGCCTCGCGCAGCCGCCCGACGGCAGCGAAGCAGGCCGCTCCCTCCGGGCAGATCCAGGTCCCTTCCAGCAGCGCGGCCTGCCGCTGGCTGGCCAGCAGGTCGGCGTCGGTGACGGCGACAGCCGTCCCTTCCGTCGCGCGCAGGGCGTCAAGGACGAGGAAGCCGCCGAGAGGGCTGGGGACAGTCAGGCCGAACGCGGCCGTCCGGGCTTCATGCCACGGCATGGTCTCGCGTTCTCCCTGCTCAAAGGCCCGCACGACCGGGGCGCAGCCGGCTGCCTGCACCGCGACCAGCCGCGGCGGGGTGGACCCGATCCAGCCAAGCTCGGTCAGCTCTGCCAGTGCCTTGCGGATGCCTATCAGGCCCACCCCGCCGCCGGTCGGGCAGACGATGACGTCCGGCACCCGCCAGCCGAGCTGCTCGGCGATTTCCAGCCCGATCGTCTTCTTGCCCTCCAGCCGGTACGGCTCCCTGAGGGTGGAGACGTCCTGGTAACCGGGCCGCTCCGCGGTGGCCGCCGCGATCAGCCGTCCCGCGTCGTTGATGAGGCCATCGACCAGGTAGGTCTCGGTCCCGGCGGCGGCGCACTCGGACCGGGTGATGGCCGGCGCGCCGGCCGGCATCGCCACCAGGCAGGGCAGGCCGGCCCGGGCGGCGTAGCTGGCCCATGCGGCCCCGGCGTTGCCGTTGGTCGGCATCGCCACGCCAGCAGCGCCAAGCTCGGCCGCGCGGGAGACGCCGACGGCTGCGCCGCGCGCCTTGAACGTCCCGGTCGGCAGCGGGCTCTCGTCCTTCATGAGCAGCCCGGGCAGGCCGAGCGCGGCGCCGAGCCGCGGCATCGCCAGCAGCGGGGTCATGCCCTCACCCAGGCTCACCACGGCAGCGGGCGACGAGGCCGGCAGGAGCTCGTGATAGCGCCACAGGCTGGGCGGCCGGGCGGCGATCTGCGCCGGGCTGGTCCATGCCGCGGCCCGCTTCAGGTCGTACCGGGCAGCGAGCGGCGACCCGCATGCGCAGGTGCCCTGGATCTGGCTGGCGTCGTAACTGCGCCCGCACCGGGAGCACTCCAGGTGCGTCAGGGCGGAATATGTCGCTGGCACGCCGCAATCCTCCATTCATGCGATATGTACGTCTATAGAGTTACTTGCCCGGAACATCGCCGTGCGGTCATCTTGTATTGTCCGGTGCATAGGGTCCTGGATTACGAGGGGCGGTGCTGCCTTGTCCGCCTGGCTGCGGAGCGGCCGGGTGTCGGTGGTGGTGTTTTTTGTCGTTCTCGGCATGGCCGAGGGCGTATGGGTGGCCAGGATCCCCGCCGTCAAGCATGCCCTGCACCTGAGTGACGGACTACTGGGCGTCTCGCTGCTCGCGGCGCAGGCCGGCCTGGTGCTCGTGGTGCTGCTGGCCGGCCGGCTGGTCGATGCGTTCGGGAGTTCCCGGCTGACCCGGATATCTGGCGTTGCCGTGGCCCTGCTGCCGATCGCGCTCGGCCTGGCCGGGAATATGGCGACGCTGATGGTCGCGCTGCTGGCGTTCGGCATGGCGGCCGGATCGCTGGACGTGGCGATGAACGCGCAGGCTGGCGAGGTCGAGCGGCGGAGCGGGCGCCCGCTGATGACGTCGTTCCACGCGTGTTACAGCTTCGGCGGGCTGGCCGGTGCGGTGCTCGGCGGGCTCTTCGCCTCGGCCGGGATCAGCCCGCTGGGCACCTTCCTCGCGGTCGGGCTGCCGATGGCGGCCGTGGCGGCGATCTTTGGCCACTGGCTGCTGCGCGTTCCGGCCGGGCCGCCCGCCCCGCCCGCCCCGGCAGCAGAGATCCGGCCCGCGCGGCCCAAGGCCGGCCGGTATCTGCTGGTGCTCGGCCTGCTCGCGCTGTGCTGCATGATGGGCGAGGGGGCCGCCGGCAGCTGGAGCGCGGTCTACCTGCGGGACAACCTGGGCACGTCGGCCGGGTTCGCGGCCACCGGGTTCGCCGCGTTCTCGATCACGATGGCGCTCGGGCGGCTGCTCGGTGACCGGCTGGCGGCCAGGTTCGGGGCGGCCGGGCTGATCCGGTGCTCCGGCCTGCTCGCGGCCGGCGGCCTGGCCGCCGGGCTGATCATCGCCACCCCGGCCGCCGGGGTCGCTGGCTTCGCCCTGTTCGGCGCTGGCCTGTCCTGTACGATCCCGCAATTGTTCTCGGCCGCGGGGAACGCTGATCCTGCCCGCCGTGGCGCCGGGCTGGCCCGGGTGGCCGGTCTCGGGTACCTCGGCCTGCTCGGCGGACCGGTGGTGATCGGCGGCTGCGCCAGCCTGGTCGGGCTGCCGCTTGCCCTCGGCATCCCCGTGGTGCTGTCTCTGCTGGTCGCCGCATCAGCGCGGGTGCTCGGCGGCGGCGCACGCAGCCCAGGCGGCCCGGCTGCCAGCGCGCCGGCGCGGCCTGCCAACTGGGCCGAGCCGGTCTAGCCGCCCGCGCCGTCGGCGATAACGTCAGCGACCTCGGCCGCCCGCCCGGCCTCCTCCGCGGCGAAGCGCTGCGCGTCGAGTTTCTCCGCGATGTCCTCGTCGTTGCGCATCAGCGACTCGAGGTCAGCGCGCGCATAGTCGAGCACGCCCATGTCCGCGTACGCCGCCCGGAGCCGGTCACTCCACAGCCCGATGTCCTTGACGCACGGGACCAGCCGGCTGAACAGCAGCGACTGGAATCCGGCGTTGTACTCCGAATGGCCGGTGATCTCGCGGACCTCGTCGGCGTTCAGGCCGAAGTTCTCATAGATCTCATCGCCGCGCAGCCGGTCCTTCATCAGGTAACAGCCCTCGATGACGAATTCCTCGCGCTCGCGCAGTTCCGCCCCGGTCAGCTGCTTGTAGTAGTCACGCAGCGCCATCCGGCCGAAGGCCACGTGCCTGGCCTCGTCCTGCATCACGTAGGCGAGGATCTGCCTGGGCAGCGGCTTGCTCGTCATGTCCCGCAGCAAGCCGAAGGCAGCCAGCGCGAGGCCCTCGATCAGCACCTGCATGCCGAGGTAGGGCATGTCCCAGCGGGAATCGCTCAGCGTGTCGTTCAGCAGCGCCTGCAGCTGGGAGTTGATCGGGTAAAGCAGCCCGACTTTCTCGTGCAGGAACCGGGCGTACAGCTCCGCGTGCCTGGCCTCGTCCATCGTCTGGGTGGCCGCGTAGAACTTGGCGTCGATGTCCGGCACGGACTCGACGATCCTGGCCGCGCAGATCATCGCGCCCTGCTCGCCGTGCAGGAACTGGGAGAACTGCCAGGAGGCCGAGTGCAACCGCAGTTCCCTGACGTTGTCCGGCCCGAACCGGTCCCAGAACCTGGTGCCGTAGATCGCGAGGGACTCGTCCGGCACGCCGAGCACGTCGTAGGGGTCGACCTCAAGGCCCCAGTCGATCCGCTTCACCGCGTCCCACTGCTTGTCCTTGCCCTTCGCGTAGAGCGCGAGCAGCCGGTCCCTGCCGTCGTCGTACTCCCAGTTGAACCGGGCTGCCCCGGCCATCGGCACCCGCCAGCCGGCCTCGGCGGGTGCTGCGGTGTACAGGTCATGGGTGGGCATCCGGCCTCCGACGTACGCCGTACGTATGCCTGCGACTCAAGCACGTACGGTGTACGCATGTCAATGCCCGGCCGGCCGCCGAGGTCAGCGCCCCCGGGGCGGCCGCCCGGTCAATGCCGGATGGCCGGCCGCAGGTCAGTGACCGAGCGGACGAGCAGGTCGAGGCCGAACTCGAAGTCGGCGTCATGATCGATGTTCGGGTGCGGCGGCTGGTCCGGCTGCTGCTGCCGCGCTACCGAGGGGGACACCCCCACCTCGCGCAGCAGCGAGCCCACGACATAGGCGACGAATGCTCGTACTATCCTCAGCGCATCTTCCTCGACGAAGCCCGCACTACGCAGGGTGGCCAGCGCATGCTCGACCGGCGGCGGCTCGCTGGTGGACATCGTCGGCCTGCTGACCGCGACCATCGTGCAGCGCGGGTAGGCACGGGCGATCTGGCGGAATGCGCGCGCCTGGGCGCGCACCTCGTCCGCCCAGCTGGCACCGGGCTCGCTGGTCACGTCGATGCTGGCGATCACCCGCTCGGCCACGCCGTCGAGCAGCGCCGCCTTGCTCGGCACGTGGTTATACAGCGACATGACCCCGGAGCCGAGCTCGGTGGCGATCCGGCGCATCGAGACCGCGTCGACGCCTTCCCGCTCGATCAGCTCCACGGCGGCGGTGATGATCCGCTCGCGGGTCAGCTGCATGCGGCTAACGTACACCGTACGTCTCGCCCGGCGCAGCATCGCGTGCGGGCCACCCCGGCCGGCGGCCAGCCAGGCCGCGTCCGGGTTCGCGCCCGCTGGCCCCGGGAGCGGCGCGTTAGTTAAGGTCAGGACGGAGATGCCGCGCACGGCAAGAGATCGCGAAGGGACCGAAAACCGTTGGATGACAAGCAGATCCTCGGGCACATCGACGAGCTGATCCAGACCGAGCACGAGCTCCGGGCCAGGCTGTCGGCCGGAGAACTGTCCAGCGAGGAGGAACGGGTCAAGCTCCGGGCCGCCGAGGAAGCTCTCGACCAGTGCTGGGATCTGCTGCGGCAGCGCCGCGCCCGGCGCGATTTCGGCGAGAGCCCGGACGACGCTGGCGTGCGCCCGGTGCCCGAGGTGGAGGGCTACCTGCAGTAGGCCCGGAACGTCCGGCGGAACTCGTGCGGGGTTACGTCGTTGACCCGGGTGAAATGCGTGCGCAGCCGCTGGGCGGATCCCAGGCCGCACGCATCCGCGATCCGGTCGATGGTGTCGTCGGTGTTCTCCAGCAGATCCTGCGCCCGGCGGACTCGCTCGGCGCACAGCCATTGCAGCGGCGTGGTCCCGGTCGTCTCGCGGAATCGCCGGGCAAAGGTCCGGGGGCTCATCAGGGCCTTCCTGGCGAGGTCCTGCACCGTCAGCGGCAGCTCGAGGTGGGCTCTGGCCCAGTCCAGGGCCGGGCCGAGGCTCGGCGAGCCGTCGGCGGGCACCGGCTGCTCGATGTACTGAGCCTGCCCGCCTTCCCGGTGCGGCGGGATGACGAGGCGCCGGGCCAGGGCGTTCGCGACCCGGGTGCCGTGGTCCTGCCGAACGATATGCAGGCACAGGTCCAGGCCAGCCGCGGAGCCGGCCGAGGTGAGGATTCTGCCGTCGTCGGTGTAGAGCACGCCGGGCGTGGTCCGCACGGCCGGCCACCGCCGGGCCAGTTCGGCGGCGTGCATCCAGTGAGTTGTCGCCGGGCGCCCGTCCAGCAGCCCGGCCGCCGCCAGGGTGAAGGCGCCGGTGCAGATGGAGGCGATCCGGGCGCCGCGATCGTAGGCCGTGCGCAGGGCCGCGAGTAGCGCCGGAGGCGGGTCGTCCTGGGTGTCCGCGCAGGCGGGGATGATCACCGTGTCCGCTTCGGCCAGCTCACGCAGGCCCAGGGTGCCGTCGAAGAGCAGCCCTTCGGCGGTGCGGACCGGCCCGTCGCCAGCGCCGCACAACCGCACCTCGTACCACCAGGGCACGTCGAAATCCTGCCGGGGGCCGAAGACCTCGCAGGCGACGGCCATCTCGAACACCGGCAGGCCGGCGGTGACGGGAATCGCTATCCGGTGCATGGCAGGATTCTAACCTAAGTTGTCGATTCTGCCACTCGTCACGCCCGAGGCAGGCAGCCGATGATGATGGCATGACCGCAGAAACCGCAGTGGATGCCCGCCGCCCGGTGCTGAGCTGGATCGCGCTCGGCGTCGTCTACGTCGTATGGGGAACGACTTATCTCGCGATCCGCGTCGGGGTTGGCCACCTGCCGCCGCTGTTGTTCGCGGGCATCCGCTACGTCATCGCCGGCGCGCTGCTGTACCCGATCGCCGTGCGGGCCGCGGCCAGGGACCGCGGCCCGGGCGCGGTCCGGCAACGGCCCGGTGCCGGGGCATGGGCCGCCGCGGCGGTGGTCGGCATCCTGCTGCTCTTCGCCGGCAATGGCGGCGTTACCTTCGCGGAGACCTCGCTGCCGTCAGGCTTCGCCGCGGTTCTCGTCGCGACGGTCCCGCTCTGGATGATCGTCTTCGCACGGCTCGTTCAGCACGAGCGCGTGACCTGGCGATCAGCGGCGGGCCTGGCCGTCGGCCTGGCCGGCGTGGCGATCCTGGTGGGCAACCACATGACGGCGGGGCACGGCCCGGACGTGCTCATCGCGCTCGGCGCGGCGGCTGCCTGGGGGCTCGGGTCGGTGCTGAGCCACCGGCTGCCGGTGCCCGGCCACGCGCTGCTGGCCGCGGCCATCGAGATGCTGGCCGGCGGCGTGGTGCTGCTGGCGGTGGCGGCCGCCAGCGGGGAACTCTCCGGTATCGGATGGTCCTCGGTTCCGGTCACGTCCTGGATCGCGCTGGCCTACCTCATCGGTCCCGGCTCGATCCTCGCCTTCACCGCCTACGGCTACGCGCTGGCCCGGCTCCCGGTGACCACCGTCTCCACGTACGCCTACGTCAATCCCGTCGTCGCGGTGCTGGCCGGGATCCTGATCCTCGGCGAGCACGTCAGCTGGCCCGAGTGCCTGGGCGCCGCTCTCGTCATCGGCTCGGTCGTCGTCACCTTGCACCGGTCCCGGAGCGCGGCCAAGCCAGGCCACGGCACCGCCGGATCGCCCCCGGACGCCCGCGTGCTGTCGCGGGCAGGCAGCTGACGCCGCAAATATTGCGGCATGTCCGGCTAGGCCGGATACTAAGATCGCCCTCGCAACTGACGAACCTGGCCCGGCATAGTCCTGGGCCCGCACCCGCCGTCGAGGGGAAGACGGGGGATCGGATGGCTCACTGATGGGGAGGCGTGGTGAGCGGTGAGGCGCACGGGGTAGCCGGTGACTCCGTAGCTGACGTCGCGGCCGGCTTCGCCGCGGGCTCCCGGGTCGCCGGGTACCGGCTGGAGGGGCAGATCGGCCAGGGCGGCATGGCCGTGGTGTTCCGGGCGCATGACGAGCGGCTTGACCGGCAGGTGGCCCTGAAGATCCTGGCGCCGGCGCTGGCCGCCGACGATGCCTTCCGGCAGCGGTTCATCCGCGAGTCACGGGCGGCCGCGGCGGTCGATGACCCGCACATCATCCCGGTATTCGAGGCCGGCGAGGCGGCCGGGGTGCTGTTCATCGCGATGCGCTACGTGGGCGGCGGCGACATGCGGACCCTGATGGACCGCGAGGGCCCGCTGTCGGCGGCCCGCGCCGCCGCGATCGTCTCCCCGGTGGCGTCGGCGCTGGACGCGGCACACGTGGCCGGGCTGGTGCATCGCGATGTGAAGCCGGCGAACGTGCTGGTGGACGCGCAGCCCGGACGGCCGGACCATGTGTACCTGTCGGACTTCGGCCTGAGTAAGGGCGCGGCGTCGTCGCTGACCGGAACGGGGCAGTTCCTGGGCACGCTGGAGTACATCGCCCCCGAGCAGATCGAGGGCAAGGCGGTGGACGGTCGCGCCGATGAGTACGCACTGGCGTGCGCGGCATTCGAGCTGCTCACCGGCGAGCCGCCGTTCCGGCGTGATGAGGCCATGGCGGTCATGTACGCCCAGCTTTCCGAGCCGCCGCCGCTGCTGACATCCCGGCGGCCTGACCTGCCGCCGGCCGCGGACCAGGTCTTCGCCCGGGCGCTGGCCAAGGCGCCGGGGGACCGGTATCCGAGCTGCCGCGAGTTCGCTGACGCGCTGCGCGCCGCGTTCGGGCTTCAGCCCTACGATTCCGGTCCCGGGATCGTGCCGGCGCATCACCCGCTCACTCAGCTCGCCCGGCAAGCCAGCGCGGACGATGCGCCGGCCGCTGACGCCCCCGCCCCAGACGCTCCCGCCGCTGACGCTCCCGCCGCCGTCGCGGCTACGGCGGCCGCGGCAGTTGCTGGCCTCGCGGCAGGCGGAGCAGACGCGCAGACCGGGGAGGCGAGTATCCCCGCCTCGCCGGCCAGCGCGGCCGGCCCGGAGGGCAGCACAGCCGGTCCGGAGGGCAGCATGGCCGGCCCGGAGGGCAGCGACGGCGGGACTCCGCCAGGTCGGCCGGACTGGCTGGTCAAGTCCCCGCAGCGCCGTCGTATCTCCCCGGCCGTACTCGCGGGAGCCGGCATCCTCGCCGTGGTGGTCGTCATTGTGGTGGCGCTGCTGACGGGTTCCCCGGATTCGGTGAGTCCGCACGGTCACCGGCTCGCGAGCTTCCCGATCACCGCCAGTTCCAGTCTCCGGCCGGTGACCGGCGACGTCTGGGTGGTGTACCGCGGCGGCAGGAACGCGATTGCCCAGGTCCGCGGTGAGATCAACGGCGTGCGGCCCGGTGAGATCGCCCAGCTGTATGCGCAGCAGTTTCCGTTCAGGAGCGCCCCGGTTCCGGTCGGCTCGGTGAGCCTGCATCCGAGCGGCGGCACGGCAGCTTACGCATTCCAGGTGACGCCGAGCGTCGCCACCCGCTACAAAGTCGTGCTGCTGCGGAGCAGCACCGCGAGGTCCCCGCTCGCAAGCTCGGCGGTCAGCACGGTCTACGTCGTCCTGAGCGGGGCAAACGGAAAGGCCCGGCGGTGCAGCCGCCCGGTCTGCCAGGAGGCATTCCGGATCAGTGTCCCCGTCCCGGCGTCGGCATTAATGACCGAGCTCTCGAAGCGCTGGTACTCGTACTTCGCCGTTGCCCTGGCACCGGACAAAGTGCCCCCGGCGCCGAAGCGGCTGCGGCTGGGCGCCGGCCACTCCCGGGTCTCCAGGTCACGGCGCATCTCCGCCACCGAGTTCCGGCTGACCGTCACCTACTCGTTCCAGGTCGGCGCGCGCGCCTATGACTGGAGCTGGAACGTGTGCACGAAGGACACCGAGGCGGCAGACGGGATCGGGCTGCCCGGCCGCCACGGCTGCGGCGGCAGGAACCTCGCTGCGTCAGTCAGCTACGCCGGCTAGCGGCCAATTCATTCCCGCGGCCGGCCGCTCAGTAGGCTCAGGGCAGGCCATGGCCGCCAGATGATCTTGCCGGATAGTGGAGACAGACGTGCGCATCGCGAGATTCAGCCGGGACGACGACGTCGCTTACGGCGTCGTCCAGGACGTATCACCGGATGGGGCCGAAGGCTCCGCGCCAGGCCAGGACGCTGAGCGGCTGCTGGTAGCCGAACTGCACGGGCACCCGTTCGGGGTGGGATCCGCCGACGTGCGGTTCACCGGCGCGCGCTATCCGCTGCCGGAGGTCCGGCTGCTCGCGCCGGTGCTGCCGACCAAGGTGATCGCCATCGGCAAGAACTACGCCGACCACGCCCGTGAGATGGGCACGGAGCCCCCGGCCGAGCCGGTCATCTTCCTCAAGCCGTCCACCGCGGTGACCGGGCCCGGCGATCCGGTGGCCCGTCCGGTCAAGCTGTCGGAGCGCGTCGACTTCGAGGGCGAGCTCGCCGTCGTGATCGGCAGGCTCTGCCGGGACGTGCCCGCCGAGCGGGTGCCGGAGGTCATCTTCGGCTACACCTGCGCCAACGACGTCACCGCGCGTGACCTCCAGGCCAGGGACGGCCAGTGGGCCCGGGCCAAGGGCTTCGACACGTTCTGCCCGCTCGGCCCGTGGATCGAGACCGACCTGGATCCCGCCGACCTGGAACTGACCACGACGGTCAACGGCGAGGTCAGGCAGCAGGCGCGGACGTCGCAGCTGCTGCATGATGTGACCGAGCTGATCTGCTACGTGACGGCTGTGATGACGCTGCTGCCCGGCGACGTGCTGCTCACCGGCACCCCGGCCGGCGTGGGCCCGCTCGCCCACGGCGACAACGTAGCCGTCACGATCCAGGGCATCGGAACACTCAGCAACAGGGTGGTTGACCGTGATTGAGAACTCCCGCGTCAGGGTGCGCTTCGCGCCGTCACCCAGCGGCGACCTGCACGTCGGCAACATCAGGACCGCTCTCTACGACTGGGCCTTCGCCCGCCACACCGGCGGGACGTTCGTGCTGCGGATCGAGGACACCGACCAGGCCAGGGTGACCGACGAGTATGTCGCCTCCGCGCTGGGCACGCTGCGCTGGCTCGGCCTCGACTGGGACGAGGGGCCCGAGGCCGGCGGCGAGTACGGGCCGTACCAGCAGAGCCAGCGGCTGGGCATTTACGCGGACTGGGCCGCGGTGTTCCTCGCCGACGGGCACGCCTACCACTGTTACTGCACGCCTGACGAGCTTGCCCAGCGGCGGGCCGCGGCCCGCGCGGCCGGCGGCCCGAGCGGCTACGACGGGCACTGCCGCGACTTGTCGCCCGGGCAGGTGGCCGCCTACCAGGCCGAGGGCAGGCAGCCGGTGCTCCGGCTGCGGATGCCGGACGGATCGACCACGTTCACCGACCTGGTCCGGGGGGAGATCAGCATCGATCATGCGGCTGTCCCCGACTTCGTCCTCACCCGGGCCGACGGCAGCCCGCTGTACACGCTCGCCGTCGCGGTTGACGACGTGCTCATGAAGATCACCCACGTGGTGCGGGGCGAGGACCTGCTCTCCTCCACCCCCCGCCAGCTCGCCGTGTACCGCGCGATGGGCGTGGCCGAGGCGGACTTCCCGCTGTTCGCGCACCTGCCGTACGTGCTCGGCCAGGACGGCCAGAAGCTGGGCAAGCGCAACGGCGTCGCGTCGGTTAACTGGTACCGCGATGAGGGATTCCTGCCCGAGGCGATGTGCAATTACCTCGCGCTGCTCGGCTGGTCGCCGGGGGAGGACCGGGAGTCCTTCACGCTGGCCGAGATGGCGGCCGAGTTCGACCTGGCCAAGGTCAACAAGAACGCGGCCCAGTTCGACCTGCGCAAGCTCGAGTCGATGAACGGCGACAAGATCAGGGCGCTGGACCCGGCCGACTTCGTCGCGCGGATCACGCCGTTCCTGCAGCGCGCCGGGCTGGTGGCCGACCCGCCGGCCGCGGCGCAGGAACGGCTGGTGGCGGCCGCGGCGCCGCTGATCCAGACCCGGATCTCGCGGCTCACCGAGGCCGCGGCGCTGCTGGGGTTCCTGCTGGTGAGCGACGACGACTTCACGGTCGATCCCGACGACGCGGCGAAGGCGCTGACCGCCGACTCCGGGCGCGTGCTCAAGGCCGCCGAGGCGGCACTCGCCGATGCCGAGCCCTGGACCGCGGAGGCGATCGAGGCCGCGCTCAAGCATGCGCTGCTTGACGAACTCGGACTGAAGCCGCGGCCTGCGTTCGCCCCGGTGCGGGTCGCGGTCACCGGACGGCGGATCTCCCCGCCGCTGTATGAATCCATCGAACTGCTCGGCCGCGAGCGCACGCTCGCCCGGCTGGAGCACGCGATCGGCCTGGCTGCGGCAGCCTCCTGACGCCTCGGCCGGCCGATGGCGGAACGCGGTCAGGCGCCGAGGCGGCCGCGCAGGTGGCCGAGCTGGCGCTCGGTGTGGGCCGACGGCACCGCGTGCACCCCGAACGGGGAAACCGCGATGTCCTTCGGCGCGGTGATCTCGTTGTAGGCGGCGAACACGGTCGACGGCGGGCAGGTCTCGTCCATCAGGCCGACGCTGAGCAGGCAGTCGGCGGTGATCCTGCGGGCGAGCAGCGCGCAGTCGATATAGCGCAGCGTGTCCAGCGCGACCGGCACCAGGTCGACGTGCTGGGCCAGGAATTCGGCTATCTCCGCGTACGGCATCTTGCCGGTCAGCGTGACGGCGCGGCCGATGTCGCACAGGAACGGGATGTCCGCGTGGCAGACGGCAACGGCGCTGCCGAGCAGTGCCGCAGTAGCCAGCGCCAGCGCGCCGCCCTGGCTGCCGCCGCTGACCGCGACACGGGTTTCGTCGACTCCGGCCAGGCCGGCCACGGTCTCGGCGGCCAGCACGGCGTCGGCGTAAAGCCTGGTGTAGTAATAGCTCTCCGGGCGGGCAATGCCCCTGGTCATGACCGCGGAGTACTCCGCGCCCGGCCCGATGTCACCGGTCGCGCCGACGGTCCACCGGCCGCCCTGGCCGCGGGTGTCCATCACGAACACGGCGAACCCGGCCGCCGGCAGCAGCGCGTGGTCGGCCGGCAGCCCGCGGCCGCCGCCGTAGCCGATATACCGCACGACGGCGGGCAGCGGCTCGTCGCCGGCCCCAGGCGGCCGCAGGTACCAGCCGCGGATGCGGTCACCGCCCGCGCCGGAGAACTCCACGTCGTAGACGGCCATCGGGCCGTAGACATCGGGCCGGTATCTCGTCAGCGTGGCCGGGCTGGCGGCGGCGCGCGCCTCGGCCAGCCGCGCTGACCACCAGCCGTCCAGGCCGGCGGGCTCCGCGGCGGCGGTGCGGTAATCCCGAAGATCTTCTAGCGGCAGGTCAAACCACGGCATGTGCGTATCCTCCCGGGCTGGCGGCTCCGCAGCTGATCATGCCGGATCCGGCTGTCCCGCCAGTGCGGTGGCAGGTCGTCGGCGTAGTCCTCGTCCTCGTCGTCCTCCTCGTAGACGTCGGGAGTCTCCGGCACCCCGGTGGCCAGCCGCCAGGTCAATGCTGGGTTGCTCGCTGCCATGGTCCGATCATGCCTCCTGCCGCAGTGCCCCGGCGGGCCAGTACGGCAGGGGCAGGGTTCTCGTTCGCCGCCGGGCGCTGCTTCGGCTATGCTGCACAGGCGCGAGCGGGCATTGGCTGCCCGGTCCGGTGGGGTATGGGGTAATTGGCAGCCCGACGGGTTCTGGCCCCGTTAGTCTAGGTTCGAGTCCTGGTACCCCAGCCCAGCGGTAGATGCAATTCCCGGAGCCGGAGGATTTTCCGGCTCATCTCTTCGGATCTGCTCTGATGCCGAGAGCTCTCGACAGGACCGTTACGCGGTCCCGGGCACCGGTCTTCGTGAAGATCGATTTGAGATGGTCCTGGATCGTGTGCTCGGACAACGACATCTGGCGTGCCATGGCCCGCGTATCGCTCCCGGTGGCGAGCAGGCCGAGAAGTTCCTGCTCCCGGGTGGTCAGGCCGAAGGCGCGGCAGAACAGGTCAAGGCGCTCGGCGGCGGAGGCCTCCTCGATCGTGACGACGATGCTTGCCGCGCTGCTGGTCCGCGGGCCTGGCCGCTGGCCCGGGGCTGTTTCGTCGGACGCGAGCCGGGCCGCGCGCAAGGTGAGCCAGAGCCCGTCGGAGAGATGCACGCGCGCGGACGCCGGGTGGTCGTCAAGGCCGTCCTCCGCGGCGAGAAGCTGTGCGGCGACGTTGTAGACGCTCGCCGGGATGGCGCGCTCGTCAGGCTGGGGCGGCAGCAGAACGTCCAGCCAGCCTTGCGATGCTGCCGTCCGGCTGGTGATCCGGAGTTCGGAGTCGAGTGTCAGCACGACCGGCCCGAGGCCGGCTCTCCGGGCCGTGGCCGGAGTCGAGAAGGTCCGCGCCTGGCAATGGCGCAGCATGGTCGTCAGATCGGGGGCGACGCTGGCCAGGAACGCGGCGTCGGCACTGCTGAAAGGCCCGCGGGCGTCGTCGCGCCACAGGTCGAGGAATGCCCAGCAGCCGAACTGGTCGGCGAAGACCGCCGAGGCCACATCGCCGATGCCGTACCGGCTCATCACCTCCCGCCAGACCAGGCTGCGGGACAGGTCACCGCCGGTCGCGTCGTGCAGCCGCCCGGTGGCCGAAGGGTGCTGCTGCAGCGCGGTCCACCGGTTGACCGGCGTGGCGTACTTCGCCTTGATGAGGGCCGGCAGTTCGGGCAGGCAGGGCACGTCGGCGAGGGGCGCGGAGCCGACCGCGGTGACTGGATCGGTGAGGAGCCAGACGTAGGCATCGAAATCGATCACCTCGCGCAGGATGTCGAGCACTTGCCTGCGCAGGCTCATGGCGTCGGGCCCGGCCGCGCCGGACGGTGCCGCGTCCCCGGCAGCGGTGCCGGGTGGTGCCGCGCCGATGGCCTCGATGCGCTCGCGGGCTCGTGTTCGCGCCCAGTTGCCGGTCACCCAGTGAGCGTATGTGCCCAGCCGGTGGCCGCCGGTCTCACGGCGTGAACCGGCAGGCTGCCCCCAGGAATCTGGGATACCGCGCCGCTGGCGGGGCGACCTAGCGTGACAACCGGCAGCAAGAACTGCGGCCGGCAGTGAGAAAGCGGAAAGGGCAGCCATGACCACGCTCCGGATCGAGCATGCGATCAGTGATTACGACCTCTGGAAGACGACGTTCGACGGCTTCGCCGAGGCCCGCGCGAAAGCAGGCGTGCGCGGCTTCGCCATCCGGCTGCCCGCCGACGACCCGAAGCACCTGATGCTCGACCTGGAGTTCGACGCGGTCGCCCGGGCGGAGGCGTTTGCCGCCTTCCTGGAGCAGCGGGTCTGGTCCTCGCCGGCCGCGGCGCCCGCGCTGGCAGGCGTGCCGCGGACCCGGATCCTTGAGCTGGTAGGCGGCAGCGAGCGCTGACCCATCGTGCTCGTTATCCCGGCTCGGCCACCCGGTCGATCCTGGCTCGGCTACCTGGTTGCGGTGGCGTTCACGGCGGCTTTCAATCGGTCTCTGGTGATTTCCCGCTGCCCGCTGAGAAGGTCTCCTGACCCACCGCGATCAGCCAGTCGTAGGCCTGGGATGCGTGGTTGGCCTCGATGGTGCCATGGTCGTCGCCCGCGGGAAAATGGGCGTCGACTCCAGGGATCCGGTCGGCCAGCCACTTCGCGTGCGCGGCCGGGATGGACGCGTCGCCCAGCCCGTGCCACAGCTGCACCGGCACCCTGATCGCGCTGAGGTCGAAGCCCCACGGCTGCAGATAGGACGCCCAGTCATCCCACCAGCCCTGATCCCCGTCACGCATGCCGTCCCGCCAGCACAGGGCCAGCCACTCGGCCACCTCCCGGCTGTGCGCGGCGTCGGCCTCCGCCTGGTCGCCCCAGTGCTCAAGCCAGCCCGCGGCCACGGACATCTGCCCGGACTGCTCGGCCGCGTCCGCCCGGAAACGCTCCCGGGCCAGCGGGCGGTCCGCGAAGAACAGCCGCGCCTCGTCACGGCCGGCCTCGCTCAGGAAGTCGAGGAAGTCCAGGCCGGGCTCGCCGTAGGGGCCCAGCGACGCGAACACGCACGCGGCGAAGACCAGGCCAGGCAGCAGCGCCGCGCACGCCAGGGCAACGGGGCCGCCGCCGGAGACGCCCCATACCGCCAGCCTGGTGATTCCGAGCGCGTCCGCGATCGCCTTGGTGTCCGCCGCGCTGTCGGCGACCCGCCGGCCTGGCTGAGCTGTCGATCCGCCATACCCGGGCGGGTCGACGCCGATCAGCCGCAGGCCCTTGCGGCCGGCCAGCCGGACCGCGGCCGGGGAGAGGTGCCGGGAGCCCGGGCTGCCCATGTACACCAGCACGGGCAGGCCGTCCGGCGGCCCGGCGTCCCGGACCATGAGCTGGCCGCCCGGCAGCGGGACCGTTATGTCGGTGCGAGAGGGCATGTCAGCGGCAGCGGGCAGGTCAGGGGCAGATGGCACAGCGCGATGCTAGCTGGCGCATCCGGCCGGTGCGGGACGGGATGCCGGTCAGGCGCGGCGGCGCCGGCGGCCCCCTTCGAGTCCGGTCACGCGCAGCAGGAGCAGCAGCACGATCGCCCCGATGACCGAGCCGATGATGCCGGTCGTGTGCCAGTGATGGACCGCCAGGCGGTGGAACTGGAACAGGTTCTCGATGAACCCGCCGAGGAAAGATCCCACGATGCCCAGCAGGATGGTGCCCAGGATTCCGATGTTGTCTCGGCCAGGGACAAGTAGCCGGGCAATGGCGCCGGCGATGAGTCCGATAACGATCAGGATGATGATGAAGGTCGCCATGGCGGGCTAGTTACCGCGTTTTTTGCCGAGCATGCGGATTGGCCGGCAACATTTCGGTGGCCCTGGCGGTCGTTTGGCGCGCTCCGGCCGGTACGCTAGCCTTGGTCAGCGCAGCGGTCGCTGATCGTCGTGCAGCACCTGGCCCCGTCGTCTAGCGGCCTAGGACGCCGCCCTCTCAAGGCGGTGGCGCCGGTTCAAATCCGGTCGGGGCTACTGAAGTAGCAGCAGGTCAAGGGCCTGACCGCCGGTCTCGGCGGTCAGGCCCTTGATCATTTGTCACTGGCTTGTCATCGAGTTTCGCCGTCAGCTGACGGCAGTCGGCGTCATCGGATGGGGCTAATCCGGCGTCATCGGATGGGGCCAATCGGTACGTCTGCTGGGCGGAGTCGGGGCCGGGGTGACCATGGTGGCGATCACGGCTGCGCCGCCCACGCCGCCGCATCCGGCCGACTCGCCCGGTCTCAGGCACCGCGGTGGCGGAGGAACGCGACCACGCCTGGACAAACTCCCGGGGCGGTGGAACTCCCGGCACCCGGCCCGCCAGCCGGACCACCGTCATACCGAAACCTAAAATCAGGACCCAAAGCCGATCAGCGGCATGCGCTAGCCGACGACCGGCCTGCGTGAATGATCAGGGCTAATGGGAATTTACTGGCCATCCGAACACCGTCAAGGCGTATACCTTGCCGTCGAGGGTGCCAAAGTAAATATTCCCGTTGCTGCCGTCGACAGCGGGGGTGGACACGACCCGGTCGTCGGCGGTAAATGGCAGCTTCCAGCAGCGGGCGCCGCTGGTAAGGTTCAGGCATTCGACAAGTTTGCCGCTGCCTACATAGATGGCGTCCGTGCCCAATTGGGGACCGGCGAGGTTGATGGTGTTTGGGAGATGCGCGGGATCGGGATTCCAGGTTGGCATAGGGGTGCCGGTGGAGGCGTCTAGCGCATAAACGTCAAACCCGCTGGCAAAGTAGATTGCGGAGCCATCGGCGGTCACCGCCGGCTGAGAGTCGACTGCCCCAATGCCAGGCTTGTTTTTCGCAGGATATTCCCACAAGATCCTGCCCGTACCAGCGGCCAACGCATACAGATGGCCGTCTGCGCCGCTGCTGGCGGCATACAGGGCCGAGCCGTCGGGAGACAATGCGGGTTGAGAGTCGATGATGCCGATGCCGGGCTGGCCCTTGGGCGGGAACTGCCAGCTGATCGCGCCGGAGCTGGCATTCAGGGCGTAAACGTGGCCGTCGCCACTGCCGACGTAGATGCCGACACGGTTCAGGCTCGTTCCTGGTGTGTCGGAGGCCACTGTTGGGCTTGAGCCGGGGGCGCCGGGCCCGATCCAGACAGGGTTCCAGTAGCGGGCGCCACTGGCGGCCCTCAAGGCGCAGACATAGCCGCTGCCGCTAGTGGCATAAACGATGCCGTCCACAAATACAGGGCTAGAACGGACCCGATCCCCCAGTTTGTTGCAGGGCTTGGACCAAGCCGGTACGCCAGTGGTGTCTTTCAGGGCATAGATACGGCCATCGTCGCTGCCGACGTAGATCATATTGCCTGCTACTCCCGGACTAGCGTAGACAGCGCCGATGGCCGGTTTGCCGGTTTTGGGGAACTGCCAGCGGACAGCGTCCGTGCCAGCATTCAGAGCGTAGACGCGGCCATCAGTGCTGCCCACGTAAACCACACCGTTGACTATAACGGGCTGGGCATAGATAGCGGATCCTGTGTCGTAAGGCCATCCAGTGCGTGAGCCAAAAGGAAAATAGAAGGCTATTACCACTCCGACCAAGGCTATGGCCAGAGCTACCGCAGCCGCGACTAGCACCTTCCGCCGTGTTCTGGTGGACTGCGGGCCGTCCGTGGTGGGAGCGGCGTCGACCGTGCCATCGCCAGCCACAGCGGGGCCTACTGGCGGCGGGCCGCCGGCCGGGGGCACTTTTAGCTGGCCAGGGCGTTGCACCTCGAGCACGGGCGCTGCCTCGCCGGTAGGAGCGACTTCCGCGGGTGCCGACTGGGGGCGCCTGGCCATACGCAGGTCACCATCGCCGTCCACCCGCCGCTGGGGTATTTGCTTGTCGGCCTCGCGCAGCCGCCGGTCCACATAGGCATACAGATCGGAGAAGGTGACGTATCCGTCCCCGTCCTGGTCCGTAGCGGCCTCAACCAGGCCGTCGACTAGGTGCTGAGTGAACAAGCTGGTCTCGTTGTCCACCGTCGCGTCGTTAGCCAGCTGGGTTCCCCGGCAGCTGGTGAGGACGTACCGGCCCGGCCCGGCCACCGCGTCGCCCATCTCGCCGCCGCGGAAGGCGCCGGCGTGGCAGCAGTCGAGCACGATGACCACGTTGTGGGCGCGTGAGGCGTCGACGAACTCGTTAATCCGTACGCTGCTCACCGCCGTCGAGAGCAGATCGGTCGAGTCGGTGTCTTGCATACACAGATACAGCCGGGAGCCTTTGTCGAGCTTGCCGTGCCCACTGAAATAGACCAGTAGGACATCTTCGCGGGCTGCCTCCCTGAAGAACTTGCCCAAGGCGCGGATGGCCCTGGCGGAGTCCACCTCGGCCAGCAAGGTTACGTCGCGATTGGCGAACAGCCCGGCTTCCCGATCGACGAGCGCGTGGTGGAGCGCGGCGATGTCCTTGACCGGCCCCTTAAGCGGCTGCAGATTGTGCATGTCAGCCGGGTAGGTCGAGTTGCCGATCAGGAGGGCCCGGTACCGGCCGGCCACGGCGACCCTCCCACGCGCTCAACTGCCGCCTTGGCTATCTCCCGGATCGTTTCCACGTCCACGGCTTCCCCGGTCAGCGTGACCGAGCGTTCCACTCCGTTTTCGTCCCACCGGACGTCGATGCGCCGGTCCCGGTCGCGCCCCAGCCAGGCACGGAAACAGTCCACTACAGCCTGAAACGCCCCGGCGCTACCAAGAGCGATAATGAGCTGGTCCACAGTGCCCTTGGCGCCCTCGACCGGGTGCTCGCGCTGAACTACGTCAACCTGTGCATCCAGTTCCTCGTATAGGGTGACGACTTGGTCCCGCCACCGGGCGTCGTCGTTGTCGTACTCGTCATTGTGAGGTTCGACCGCGACCTCAAACGAGCCGCCTGAGGCAGTATCGGACATAGGACCACCCCCACGATGTATGGGATATTATCCACCCAGTAATCAGGTTAAACTAGCCAATATCAAGCTCCCGCGAAGCGGAACCCGGCTGAGCTCCCACATGAGGGCCGCACGGCCCGATCGAGAACCGGCCGAGCCCTATCGGCCAACGGGTAAGCAGCTGATCTTCGCGGCGGTCGGGTCCTTGGTCGTTTACCACTGGCTCGTCATGGCGCCGCCAATCGGCCGGGCGGTGACCAGGCATTGGTCGCCGGCCCTGCAGCCGGATCAGGTGTACGGCAGTTTTGACGGTTTGCTACGAACGTAGCTGGACAGCTACACTCGTAGTATGACTGCTATCCCGGCACGCGATCTCCGCAACCACACCGCGGAGGTGCTGCGGCGCGTAGAGGCGGGGGAGGAGATCGAGGTCCTCAGGGACAACCGCCCGGTGGCGAAGATCATCCCGCTGTCGCGGCGGATGCGGTGGCTGCCCGCAGCCGAGATCGGCCATGAGCTCGTGCGCCTAGGGCCGGACACCACGGGCCAGTCCGAGGAGTTGCGGGCGACCTTGACCGATACGACGGACGATCTCCCGTGGTGACATCCCAGCGGGCACTGGCCGACACCTCCGTTTTCGTCGGCTTGGAGGCAGCACGTTTCGACGCCGGCCGGTTCGCCGGCTACGAATGGGGCGTCTCTGCGGTCACGCTCGGGGAACTGCGGCTGGGCGTGCTGCAGGCCAAGAATCCAGAAGCTGCTTCCCGGCGGCTATCGACTTATCAGCTCGCGCAGCGGTTCGAGGCGCTCGCCGTAGACGAGACAGTGTCTGAGGCATGGGCATTGCTGGTGGCCCGGCTCCGCTCGGCAGGGCGCAGGGCGCCGGTGAACGACAGCTGGATAGCCGCTACCGCGATCGCGCACGGCGTCCCGGTCGTGACGCAGGACTCCGACTACGACGCCATGCCTGATGTCCGGGTCATCAAGATCTAATCCGAGCCCTGGCCATCCGCCATTCGTCTTCGGGCAGGCGACAGCAGCACTCAGGCGCGACGGTTACCTGCGCCACTGGGCGGCGAGCAGCCCGTACAGGATGTCGTCGGTCCACTCGCCCTTGAGCCAGGTGTACGCGGGCCGGTACCCCTCCCGCCGGAAGCCCGCCCGTTCCAGCAGCCGCGCGGACCGCTCGTTCCTCGCGTCGCACTCGGCCGAGATCCGGTGCAGGCCCTTGCCGAACAGGTAGTCAATTACCGTGCGCACCGCCTCGGTGGCGTAGCCGTGTCCCTGCCATTCGGCGGCCAGGGTAAAGCCCAGGTCGGCCTGCATCATGTTGGCGTGCAGCCGGATCCCGATGTCGCCGATGAGGCACTGCTGCGCCCGGTGCTCGATGGCGTACTGGAACCAGCCCGGCTGCCAGGGATCGCCCGTCGCGAATTCAGCTACCAGCCTGGCGGCCGCATCCGGCGGGACCGGCGGCATCCAGCCCTGATACCGGGCGACGGACGGATCGGACCGGTAGGCCGACAGCGCCGCTGCATCACCGGGGCGGAAGCGGCGCAGGATAAGGCGGGCGGATTCCAGCAACACGATTCGCCACGCTAGCAGGGAGCCAGGACGGCGTTTCCTCGTCAGCCTCCGCCTCGTCAGCCTCCGCCGCCCGCCAGGCGGGCCGGGGCCGCTCCGGGCCGGCCTGCCGCCATGACGGGATGGACGCCGGTCTCGACCGCGCCCTCATGTATCAGGGCAGCGGCCGGTTCCTCTGCATTGGTTGACGGCGGACGAACCAGGAGGCGCGGTGACCCGTGCAGAGTGCCCACCCGGCCGCGCCCCGGCGGCGGCCGCGGGCGGCGATCCTCCGGTGATCACCCCCGGCGGGCCCAGGCCCAGGACATCCGTGCGCATGGTCCGTCCCGGCGAGACCGTCGTCCAGACGGCGGAGGGCACCCTCACGGTGGTCCCGACCACAGCCATCGAGCAGAGTGAAGGAAGTGCGAGCATGCCTGACGACCTGGTACTAACGCCCGGGGGACCTCGATCCAGGTCCCAGGTCCATCTGGTCGAAAGCGGCACCGTGCTTGACGGCACCGGTGGCCGCCTGCGCAAGCTCGGCGGCGCTGGCGAGACGCTGACCGACTTCGGCATAGTGCAGCAGCGCACGACGGCGTGCCGCTGCATCCCGGCAACGTGGCCTACCTGTCCCCGGAAGTCGTGCCGGCGTTCGGCAGCGGCTGGATCACCTACGCGTCGTGGACGAACGCGACCGGCACGCCGGTGTCGTCCTTCGCCACCACCTGGGTGGTCCCTGACCCGCCGGCCACCAGTCGGGACAGGTGATCTTCCTGTTTTCCGGCATCCAGAACTCGACGATGATCTACCAGCCCGTCCTGCAGTGGGGCGAGTCCGCGGCTGGCGGCGGCAACTACTGGGCGGTCGCGAGCTGGTATGTCGACGGGCAGGGCGGCATCGCCCTGCATTCCAGCCTTGTGCAGGTGAACCCCGGCGACACGCTCGTCGGCGTCATGACGCTGACCGGCCAGTCCGGAAGCCAGTTCAGTTACGACTGCAGTTTCCAGGGGATCGCCAACGCGAGCCTGCCGGTCAGCAATATCGAGCAACTCACCTGGCTTATCGAGACGCTCGAGTGCTACGGCATCACCAAGGCCTCGGACTATCCTGACGCCGCGCTCACCGAGATGGGGATATCGCCATCTCCACCGGAGCAACCCACCCGGCCATGACCTGGGGCGTGAACAACGCGGTCACCGACTGCGGGCAGCACACGGTCATCGAGAGAGTTCCTCGACCGCCGGCATCGTCGATCTGAACTACTACGGCGACCAGGTCAACTGGGCCTGGTGCCGTAAGTGCCAGGGCATGGCGTTTGCCGGCGACATCCTGCGGACCTGCCCGGCCGGGGCGAGCCACGACCATTCCGGCAGCGGCAACTACGTCATCGCCTTCAACGCCTCAGCCGCCCCGGCCGGCAGTCCGACTGGCGGTGGTGCAATAAGTGCCAGGGGCTGGCGTGGGGCGGCAGCTCAACGCCCGGCCCGTGCCCGGCGGGCGGCAGCCATAACCATGCCGGCAGCGGGGACTATCTGCTGGCGTCCGTCTGACCCGGGGACAGCCGCTGCCGGGGCCGCTAACCTTGACCTTCGCGCCCGCTCGCTGCTGAGCCCGCCCTGCGCACCTGGAGCGTCACGCCGGTCATGTCTGCTGTGCCCCACCCGCTGCCCGGCCTGCTGGACGGCTACCGCCCGCAGGGTCAGGCCGAGGCGGCCGACGTCGCCCGGGTACGCGCCCTCGCGGCGACCGCGCAGGACCCGTGGCTGCGCTCGCTTCCCCTGCATGTCACCGCGTCGGCGCTGATCGTGCACCCGGCCAGCGGCCGGATGCTGCTGCGCTGGCATCAGCGGCAGCAGGCATGGCTTCAGGTCGGCGGGCACGCTGATCCGGGTGAAAGCGACCCGCTGGGCATCGCGCTGCGGGAAGCCGCCGAGGAGACCGGGCTGGCCGACCTGGTGCCGTGGCCGGACGCGCAGATCCGGCAGGTAGTGATCGTTCCCGTGCCGGCCGGCCGCGGTGAGCCGGCGCACGAGCACGCCGACGTGCGGTTCGTGCTGGCGACCCGGACTCCGGCCTCGGCGCGCCCGGAGACCCCGGATGCGCCGCTGCGCTGGCTGACTCCGGACGCGGCGCGCGCGGCCACCGCCGAGGCCAATCTCCGGGATCTGCTGTCCAGGGTGCAGCGGCTGCTCGCGGGCTAGCCTCGCGCGGTCAGCGACGGAATCGCCCCCGCGGCGCTTGCGTTGACGCCGGCGTCAAGGTCTAGCGTCGGGATCGAGGGGAGACAGCGATGCGGATCGGCGAGCTGGCGCGACGCGCCGGGGTGAGTACCCGGACACTGCGCCACTATGAGGCACTGGGCCTGGTGACGGCCCGGCGGGCGGCGAACGGCTACCGGGACTACTCCGCCGCGGAGCTGCGGGCAGTGGACGAGATCCGTGCGCTGGCCGGTCTCGGGTTCAGCCTGGAGGAGACCCGGCCGTTCGTGGAGTGCCTGCGGGCAGGCAACTCCGTCAGCGGCAGCTGCCCGGACTCCATCGCCGTGTACCGGCGCAAGCTCGCCGACATCGACGGCTACCTGGCCCGGCTATCGCTAGTGCGCGGGGAGCTGCAGGCGCAGCTGGCGCACGCACTGGCGGCCCGGGCGCAGGCCGCGGGTGATCCTCAGTGCGAGTTCTCCCGGCCCGGTTCGCTGCCACTGCGATGACCCGGATTGTTCCTACCGAAGGGAGAACGAGCATGCCTGCTGGAATCGGCAGTCCCGCGCGCACGGTCGCCGCGGTGACTGATGCGGACTTCGCTGACGTGGTGCTCGGCGCGGCGGAACCCGTGCTGGTGGAGTTCTGGGCGCCCTGGTGCGGGCCGTGCCGGATGATGGCGCCGGTCCTGGAGCAGATCGCCGTGGAGCACGCAGGGCGGCTGCGCGTGGTGTCGCTGAATGCCGACGACAATCCGGTCACCGCGTCGCAGCGGGCGGTGCTGGCCATGCCCACGCTGCAGCTGTACGTGGCCGGTGAGCTGGTCGCGGAGATCGTCGGCGCGCGGTCGAAGTCGAGGCTGATCCGCGAGCTCAGCGGACACACGGCGGCAATCGGCTAGCTCCGGCGCAGGCGCCTGCCGCTCGCGGGTCATGGCTAGCGGCCGTCGGGATTCGCCCGGATATAGGCGACGCCGAGGCGCTCAAGCTCCGCCCGGAGGCCGTAGCGGTCCAGGCTGAGCTCGCCCCGCGCGAAGGCCGCCCGCGCCGCGTCCTCCCGTTCCGCCCGGCGCTTCCCGCTCGCCGCCACCGTCGCGGCATCGGCGCGGGGGATGCAGACCACGCCGTCCTCGTCGGCGATCACCGCATCGCCGGGCGCCACCACCGTTCCGGCGATGCAGACCGGCACGTTCACCGACCCTGCTGTCGCCTTCACCGTGCCCTGGGCGCTGACCGACTGCGACCACACCGGAAACCGCGCCCGGGTAATCGCGGCGACATCCCGGACCCCGGTGGTGGTGACCAGGCCCCGCACCTCCCGGGCCGCCAGCGCCGTCGTGATCAGCTCGCCCACGAAGCCGTCATCGGACGGGGACGTCGTGGTGATGACCAGCACGTCGCCCGGGCTGGCCTGCTCCACGGCTACGTGGATCATGAGATTGTCGCCCGGCCAGCACAGCACGGTCACGGCAGTTCCCGCCATCCGGGCACCCGGCCAGACGGGCCGCAGCCGCGAGCCGAGCAACCCGGTCCGGCCTGCCGCCTCGTGCACGGTGGCCACGCCGAGCGCGCCGAGTTCGGCGACCACCCCCGGATCCGCGCGCGGCGGATCGACAATCACTACGGGCCTCACGCCAGCACTCCGCTGACCTGCGGGAAGACCCGCTGGTACGCCTCGGCGTAACGGATCGCGCGAGATCCGCCGTTGCGCACCGCCTGCACGCCGCGCCGCTCGGCGAGGCCGCGGTAGTAGCTCACGAGATGCTCCTGGGACCGCATCGCCGCCATGGCCGCCAGCTTGCGGTCGAACACTGCGGTGATATCGACCAGCACGTCCGGCATGAACCCGCACATCTCCGGCTGATGCGGCTCGAACCGGAACGCCGGCGGCGCGCCCAGCGGCGGGTACTGCGACTCGCGCCCCAGGGCCTGCGCGAGCACCCGGGCCCGCAGCGTGAGATCGGCCGCCACCGGGTGGTCGTAGTTGTAGGGATCGGACTGCGCGTGGGTGAGGATGACCTCCGGCTGCAGCTCACGCATCAGCTCGGCCAGTTCCAGCGCGATCTCCCCGCCCCCCGGCAGGGGGTAATCGCCCTTGTCCAGGAATCTCACGGTGGCACCGAGCGCGTCGGCTGCCTCCTGCGCCTCGGCCTGCCTGATCTCCTTGACCCGCTCCAGGGTCATCCCCGGCTGTTTCCACGCTCCCGGCGATTCGCCGCGTTCCCCGAAGGAAAGGCAGAGAACGTGGGCAGTGCCCCCGGCCGCCGTGACGACGGCGATGTAGCCCGCGGCCCGCCACACGAAGTCAGCGGCGTGCGCGCTGACGACGAGCAGCGGCCGGGCCCGGCGGTGGTCACGAGGCCTCGCTGGCCGCGGCCCAGCCAGCAGCTGTTCGAAACGATCATGGTGATGACTGTCATGGCCCCCTCTTGAACGGTAGGACAGAAGGCTACGTATGTAGTGGATCACGCCGCCAGGGATAGCGTAGCCGCGCCGGTCCCCGCCTTCGCGGCTTGTGGCCGGGGCCATACGGTCGGGTAATGGCGCAGCACGACTATCCGCTCAGGACGGCGCGGCTCCTACTCCGGCCGTACGCCATCGGTGATCTCGACGATGTGTACGACATCCAGTCCCGGCCCGAGGTGGCGCGTTACCTGCTTGTCGGTGCCCGCGATCGCGACAGGTGCGGGAGGTGCTGGCGGAGAGGATCCTGGCGACGATACCTGACGGCGAGGGCGGCAGCCTCGCCTGGCAGTCGTGCTGCCGGAGACCGGCACGGTGATCGGTGAGGTCGTGCTGTTCGTGCGGAGCAGGAGCACCGGCAGGGCGAGATTGGCTTGTATTCCATCCGGGTTACGGCGGCCGGGGCTATGCCACCGAGGCGGCCAGGGTGATGCTGCGGCTGGGCTTCGATGAATTCGGGCTGCATCGGATCGTCGGCCGTACCGACGCGCGGAATGCGGCATCCGCGCGGTCCTTGACCGCCTCGGCATGCGCCGTGAGGCGCATTTCGCGCAGACGGATCCTTCAGGGCGAGTGGAGCGATGAGGTCGTGTACGCGATGCTCGAGGACGAGTGGCCAGCACGCGGATGAGCCATAGCTGGTCACACCGGGACCGGTCCGGCGGGCGTGGCCGGGGCGGCTATGGCACCGCGGGCGCTGAGGCTGGCTGCCGGGGACTTGTCACTATGTGAGACCGGGCGCGGGCCGTTCCCGTGTCAGAATCTCAGCTCAGGTAGCCCACCCAGGTAGCCCACCCAGTCAGCGCACCGGAACGGGGAAGTATGGCCGGGACGAACGCGGTATCGCCGGAGGCCCAGATGCTGACGGTTGCCCTTGACGTGCCCTCAGCGCAGGTCCTCGCCGACCAGGCGTCGATAATCGGTGATCTGCAATTTGTCATGGAATGCTGCAAGCGGCTGCTTACCGAGCTGGCCGTACCTGAGGAGGACCGGAATGCGGTCGTGCCGCAGGCACTCTGGTCGGCGGCGCTGGTTGCCTACGGCCGCTGCTTTGCCAAGGGCAAGCGGTTCGGGCTGGGGGCCGAAGACGTGCAATCCCTGCCGCTGCAGGGCGAGGTGCTGAAATATCATAAATGGGTAATCGAGGAACGCAACAGGCTGACCACGCATTCGGCTAATCCATTTGAGGCAACGAAGGTAGGGGCAGCTCTTTCGCCGCCCGGGCAGGTCAAGCGGCGAGTGGAGGGTATTGCGATCCTTGCGACGAGCCACGTGCTCGTCGACGACACCGGCGTGCGGCAGCTGGGCGGCCTGGCATCAGAACTGGCAAAGCAAACTGCCGAGAAAGCGCAGCAGCAGCAAGACGCCGTGCTGGCGGATGCGCAGCAGCTCACCATCGACAGCCTGGACAAAATGCCGCCGCTGCACATGCGCCCGCCCGCTGCCCCGGGCGTCGAGGATGCCCGATAGCCGGCCAGCCGCACCGGCCCCCTGGCCCGCATCCCGCCCCCCGGCGGTCCCAGCCCCTGGCCCGCATCGGTTATCAGTTCGAATATTAGTCGCTATAGCGTGCAAAATCCGAACTGATAATGGTTATCCACAGGAGCCAGGGAGCCGGAAGCCAGTGCCCCGGCCGCGCGATAGGCGCCGGGAGCTCCGGGCCTGCTGCCGCGAATCCCCGGCTCCCGGCCCCGATCCCCGCTTCCGGCGGCTAGCGCGGCAGCCTGAGATACGCCGGTGCCGCCTTCTTGTACGCGGCGATCGCTCCCTTGTGACCGTCCAGCCGCCAGTCCTCGGTTTTGCTGGACTTGTTGAGATCGAAATAGGTGAAGCCGAGCAACTGGGCGTGCCTGGTCAGGCCGGCGAAGAGGTTGCGGATCATCCGGGGGCGATCCCGAAATGGGCCGACGGCCGTCTCCGCGATCAGGATCGGGGCAGTGCTGAATTCCGCGATGCTGGCCAGCGTGCTGTTGAAGACGATGGCCCAGCGGTCAAAGGAATGCCGGAAGTAGCCGGAGATACCGACCCAGGTCACGTACTTGCTGCCCGGCCACCACAGCTCCGGCGGGTGCTCGGCCCGGTTGATTGTCCAGACCCAGGTGACATTCGTCGCGCCGGCCACGGCGAACACGTGATGGATGTGCCGCCAGGCGGCGATGAACACCGACGGCGATACGTGCCCGAAGCCCCACGGTTCCCAGTCGCCGTTCATCTCGTGGCCGAATCCCAGCGCGATCCTGGCGCCAAATTTCTTGACTGCCCTGGCGTAGGCCTTCAGGTAGGAATCCCAGTCGCCGTCCGCGATCCCGCTCACCGTGTACGGCGCGAACGGCTCGATCTGGATGAACGGCAGCGCGTGCTGGCCGGTGACCATGCAGGCGTCTGAGGCGGAGAATGGCCGCCCGAAGTGCTGGTAGTAGGTGATCAGGTTCGGCCTGACCCCGGTAGCCTTCGCGAACCGGTGGAGGTATTTCGTGCGCGGCGGCAGGGCGCGGGCGACCAGCCCCAGGTAGTGCCCGCTCGGGACGGGTGCGCTGGAGCACGATCCGGCCGCTGACACCCGCGGCGCGGCATGGCTGGAGATGCTCGCGGTGGCGGTCGCCGTGGTCCCCGTCAGCAGCACTGCCCCCAGCACGCCGACACTCAGTGTGGCCCGGCCCAGCAGACGCATCGTCATCTTTGCCCCCCAGCGCACCTCACAGCTGACTTTGCTCGCCTAGTCTGGCATTGAATCGCGTGCTGCCTGGGCGTAACTAACATCCTGCGGTGTGGCGCGCCGCGTGACCTCGGAGCGCTCGGCGGGCGTGAAGCCCCGTGTCAGCGGCTGCGCATCGCCGACCCTCCGTCCGGCGCCGCTACTCGCTGCCAGGCGCGGTGACGAAGTCGATCAGTTCCTCGACCCGGCCGAGGAACGCAGGCTCCAGATCCGCGAAACAGCTCACCGAGCCCAGGATCCGCTGCCATGCCGCCGCGGTGTTCTCCGGCCACCCGATGGCGCGCAGTACGCCTTCCTTCCACGGCTGGCCGCGGGGCACGGCCGGCCAGCCGGGGATGCCCACCACGGTCGGCTTGACCGCCGCCCAGACGTCAATGAAAGGGTGCCCGGTGATCAGGACATGCGGTGAACGAGCCCTGGCGGTGATCCTGCTTTCCTTTGAGCCGTCCACGAGGTGATCGACAAGGACGCCGAGCCGGCGGACCGGCCCGGGGGAGAAGTCAGCGACGATCGCGGGCAGGTCATCGATGCCGCCGAGGTACTCGATGACGACGCCGACATCGCGCAGGTCGTCGCCCCAGATCTTCTCCACGAGCTCGGCATCCTGACGGCCCTCGACATAGATCCGGCTTGCCCGCGCGACCCTGGCCCGCTGCTGCGGGGCGGCTACCGATCCGGACGCCGTCCGGGCGGCGGCACGGCCAGCCGCGTCCTGCGCGGCGGCCTGGACCGGCCGGACCAGCATGACCCGCTTGCCTTCCAGCAGGAAAGCATCCGCGCTGAGCGGGAACACCCGCTGCCTGCCGCGGGCGTCCTCCAGCGTGACAGCGTCCTTCTCGCACCGGACCACGGCACCGCAGAACTCGCCGGCGGCGTCTTCGACGACCAGCCCGTGTTCAGCCACGACCCGCGGAAGCGGGCCTTGGCCGGGACGCCGGCGCCCGGCCGCGAGTACATCGGGACCGTATTGCCTGCTCCGCACCGCGCCCTCCTCGCCGATCCCCGGGAAAATACCGCGCCGGGCCCGCGGGCGCTGGCTGCCACTCCGCTAGGCCGGTGTCTTAGTGATCGGCGCTGGTGCCCGTAGCGGGCGCTGTAGCGGACTGCGGCTGCGGCCGGGCGTCGCTGCCGGCCGGGCTGGCGGCGGTGGTGTGTTCGATTTGGTTGATGAGGTGCTTGAGCTGGGTGATTTCGTGGTGCAGGGCGTGTTTCCCGGCGGCGGTGAGGTGGATCCAGGTGCGGCCGCGTTTGCCGGCGTAGCCTTTCTCGATCCTGACCAGGCCGGCTTTCTCCAGGACCGCGAGGTGCTGGGAAAGGTTGCCCGCGGTCAGTTCCAGGCTGGCGCGCAGGAACCCGAACTCGACCCGCCGGGCCTCGCGGGCGATGGCCAGGATGCCGAGCCGGACCCGCTGGTGAACGACGTCGTCCAGCCCGTTCGCCGGATGCGTCATCCCCGGCCCCGCCCGGCGGCGGCGAAGGCGGCACCCGCCAGCAGCAGCACGGCGGCGGCGGCCCACAGCCGCGGCACGAACGTCCACGCCACCGGCACGGCCCAGCCGTGCTCCCGCAGCAGCCCGCCGACGTTATAGGAGCCCGCCAGCAGCGCCGCGAGATTCGCCGCCGCGAACACCAGCAGCGCCCGGCTGCGCTCCGCCCGGGCCAGCACGAACAGCGCCAGCCCGATGCCCAGCAGCGGGTTCAGCCCGTGCACCACCAAAGCGGACGGATACCGGGACCCGCCGCCCAGGGACCGCTGCGCCAGCCACAGCACCGCGACCAGCGCCACCCCGGCCAGCCCGGCCACGACATACGGCCCGGCCCGCGCGCCCACCCCCCGCCGCCGCGCCCGGACCACGTAGAAACCCGCGATCACCACATACGCCCCGGCCCCCGCGGCCACCCAGTAGAAGAAAGCCGGCCAGCCGAACACGACAAAGCACTTCACCACCCCCGCCGCCCGCCCCCGGCCCGGCCGGGACCCCGCCCCCGCCGCCGCCCGCCACCGCCGTGCACACGGCATCCGGATGCGGCCCAACCCGGTAAAACGGCGCCGCGCCCGCCGCCACCAAGCCCAGCAGCACCAGCGGGAACCACCCACCACGCTGCGCCCTACCGCACCCGCCGGGCCAGCTCCCGGGTACCCGAAAGAAGTTGCTGCGGCGTGTCCGGGGCGCGAGCGGATTCGTCTGGCATGCCACTAGCTTTGCATTCCAAACTACTTTGCACAAGACATCGGTCACCATTGCGGCCAGTCCACTCGCTGGCCATTAGCCCGTGGGGCAGGTCGGCTGGTAGCGGCGCCCGGGGATGTAAGCCGCCCATTCTGCCCTGCTGAGCTGCTGCCCGCTGGTCGCGCAGACAGCGGCCGCCGCTGCTTGCGGCTGGGTGTCCCAGAGCCGGACCGTGCCGTCGGCGCTGCCAGCGGCCAGCGCGCGGCCGCCACGGCCGAAGGCCACCGAGAACACTTGCTGGGCAGGCCCGGTGAGAGTGGCGAGCAGGGCCGGCCGGGCCGGGACGGCGACGTTCCACAGCCAGGCGGTGCCGTCCGTTACCCCCGCCGCGAGCGTCTTGCCGTCGGGGCTGAACGCGAGTGAGTAGACGTAGCCGGCCGGACCGGTGAGCGGCTTGCCGAGCGACCGCGGCCGGGCCGGGTCACTGACGTTCCACAGCCGCACGGTCTTGTCGGCACTGCCGACGGCAAGCGTGCGGCCGTCCGGGCTGAAGGCCGCCGAGTACGCGTAACTGGCGGCCCGGCCAGCTTGCCGAGCAATGCCGGACGGGCTGGGTTGCTGATGTTCCACAGCCGGGTGATGCCGTCCGAACTGGCCGCGGCGAGCGTGCGGCCGTGCGGGCTGAACGCCACGCAGAACACGTAGTTCTTGCCGGCGTCGTTCTTCGCGGCCAGCATCCGCGGACGGGCCGGGTTGCTGACTGACCACAGTCGCACGGTCCCGTCGTCACCGCCGGTCGCGAGCATCGTCCCGGCTGGGCTGAACGCGACAGACTCCACGAGATCCCTGCCGGACGCCGGTTTCGGGGCGGACGCGCGGACCGGCCTGCCGAGCGGGATGAGGCCTCCGGTCGTCCGCCATAGCTGGATCAGCCCATCGCCATAGCCATGGCCACCAGCCTGCCGCCATGCGCGAACGCCACCGCGTTGACAAACCTGCTGTCCGCCGGCCCGGGCACCGGCACCGGCCCGGCCGCGCTCCGCTGCCGGGTGACGGGATTCCACAGCTCCAGGTCCGCGGCGCCCACGGCCAGCATTCCGCCGTCAGGGCTGAACGCCACGCTGTTCACCGCGCCGTCGGCCCGCAGCACCGGAGACGGCAGCGCCCAGATCCGGCCGACCCCGTCCGCGTCACCGCTGATCAGGTGTCCATCACCAGCCCAGGCCAGCGAGGTGATCGGCTGCGGGTGGGGGAGCGTGGCGGTCAGCGCACGGGTCGACAGGTTCCACACCAAGACGTCGTCGTCGCTGCTCCCGGCGGCCAGGGAAGTTCCGTCCGGGCTGAAAGCCACCGCGTTCACCCAGTTGGTCGCCCCGGTCAGCGGCGGCTTGGCCAGCACCGCCCGGCGCGGCCTGGCGATGTTCCACAGCCAGACCTTGTCGTCCTCGCTTCCGGCGGCGAGCAGCCGCCCGTCCGGGCTGAACGCCACCGAGCTAACCAGCGCGGCCGGACCGCGCAGCGACTTGCCGAGTAGCGCGGGATGAGCCGGGTCGGCGACATCCCACAGCCGCACCGTCTTGTCCGCGCTGCCCGCCGCGAGCGTCCGGCTGTCCGGGCTGAAGGCCACGGATTCGACGTAGCCGGCGAAACCGGTCAGCGTCGCCAGCGGCCTGGGCCGCCCCGGCTCCGCCATGCTCCACAGCCGCACCGTGTCATCGGCGCTGCCCGCTGCCAGCATGCGCCCGTCGTGGCTGAATGCGAGCGAGTACACGGTGTTCTGCGGCCCGGTCAGTGGGATACCGAGATGAACGGGCTTATCCGGGTTGCTCACGTTCCAGAGCGAGACGATTTTCGCGTGGCCCGCGGCGGCCAGGATCCGGCCGTCCGGGCTGAACGCCACCGCGTAGAGCGGGCTGGCGCTCTTCGGTACCAGCGGTGAGCCGATCGGCACAGGATGCCCGGTCCTGGCGACGTTCCACAGCCGCAGCGTCCCGTCGGCGGCCGCGACCGCAAGCACTTTGCGGTCCGGGCTGAGGCTGACGGACTGCAGCGGCCGGCGGAGTCGGCTAGCCGCGCGGCTGCCGGAGCGCCCGATGACTCGAGCAGGCTGGATCTGGCGACGGAGGTACCGGCGATCCGGTAGGCGGCCAGGCTCAGCTGGGCGGCCAGCGAAACGCTCTGCCCCCGCACCTGGGCCGCCTCGATGGCCACCTCGCGCGAATCAGCGTTGTCTCGTGCCGCGGTGGCGCTGTCGCGAGCGGTGTTGGCCGCCTGCCGCTGCTGGAACGCGTATCCGGCCAGTCCGATGGTGACGAGCACCAGCGCCGTGAGCGCCGCTACCAGGCGGTGCAGCCGCCGGGTACGGCTGCGTTCTGCCTGCCGGCCGATGTCCTGCTGGGCGACGGAGGCATGCACGAACTCGCGTGCCAGCCGGCTCAGGTTGTCGCGGTGCTCCTGGTCGGCTGTCCAGTCGCGGGCGACAGCCAGCTGGCTGCCCCGCAGCAGGGCCGCGTTGTCCCGGCCGGCCTCTGCCCAGGCTCGTGCTGACTCGCTGACACGCCGGCGGATCCGCAGGTTCTCGTGGTCGGTGTCGATCCATGCCCGCAGCCGCGGCCACGCCGTCAGGAGCGCGTCGTGCGTGATCTGGGCGGTGTCCGCCCCCATCGTGATCAGGCGCGCGTCAACGAACCTGCCGAGCAGGTCAGCAGCGGCAGCATCCTGCTGCCCCGGCAGGTCGCTGAGCGCTGCCCGGCTGCGGGTCTCCGGCGCGTCGTCCGCGACGTGCACCAGGCGGAGGAAGAGCCGTCGCGTCATTTCCTTCTGATCATCGGAGAGGCCGGCATAGACCTCCTCGGCAGTCCGGGCGATGGCATCCCTGATACCGCCGCTTGCCTGATAGTCAGCCACCGTCAGCTTGCCGCCGCGGCTGTGCTCCCAGGTGGCGAGAAGAGCGTGCGAGAGCAGTGGCAGGGCTCCTGCCTCGTAGGCCGCATCCGGCTGGCCGCCGCTGGCCGTCCGCGGAGCGAGTTCCCGCAGCAGCACTTCGACAAGGCCGTCCTCCACGTCGAGCCGGGCCAGCCGGGCCTGCCGGCAATCGCGGAACGTACCTGCGCTTGCGACATCGGGCCGAGCACGACCTGGCGTTCTTGCAGCGCGGCGGCGAGCTCGGGGTAGCGCAGCGCGCGATCGTAGAAATCAGCGCGCAGAGCGAGCACAACGACAGCGGGGCCGGACAGCGCGCAGAGCGCGCTGATGAAGACCTGCCGCTGTTCCTCGTCGCGGCAGCCGGTGAAGATCTCCTCGAATTGGTCCACCACGATGAACGGCCCGCTGGCCATGCCACGCGGGGCCAGCCGGGCGGCGCTGGCCGGGTCACCGCGTAGTGCCGCCTCGATGTGGCCGGCGGTTTGCGGTGCGCTCGGCCCGGCGCCGGTCCCCGGCCCGGCTGCGGCGAGCAGGCTTAACTGCTTAGCTAACTCGGCGAGGGGACTGACTCCGGGGGTGAACAGGGCAACCGACCGGCCCGCTTCACCGGGGGCGCACCCGGCCGCGCGCTGGCTGCCGGCTACCGGACCGGCGAGCAAGCGCGGGATCAGGCCAGCGCGCAGCAACGAGGACTTACCCGAGCCGGACGGCCCGACCACCGTCAGCGGTACGGCGGCCGCTCCGGTGGCCAGCGCGACGAGCCGCTCGGTGGTTTCCGCCCGGCCGAAGAACACCGAAGCGTCCTCTTGCTCGAAGCTCGCCAGCCCCCGGTAGGGAGGCCTGGCCCCCGACGCCCGCCTGCCCGGTGCCCGGCGGGCGCGGGCCAGTGCGCTCGTCCACTCCCTGACCCTGGCGGGATCGGATTCCCCGCAGGCACGGAGGATCTCCGGCAGCAGCCCTGGCTCGCTCGCCGGCGGCAGGTGGCGCCCGGAAAAGTAGTCACCAGCCGTGCTGGCCGGTAACCCGGCCGCCCGTGCCACCTCCCGGACGGTCAGCCCGGCACGCTGCCTGGCCAGGCTGAGTTCACGGCCAAAATCCTGCTGCGTCGCAATATTTCGCGGATCGGGATCCGCGCTCTCGTCAAGCAGCCTGCCGGCCACTGATCCCCCCTTGGATCGACTGCCCCGGCCCGCTATGGCCGCCCCTGAGCCAGGCCCTCCGCCGCAGGCGCGCTCGGCGCTGCTCGGCCCGGTATCTTCATGACTCCCCCGGGTCTCCATTAGTTCACAAGGTGATCCGAATTGATACGAACCTGCGGCGGCTGCCCGGCTGCCCCCGGAAATGCCCGGACAGGGTCGGACGGTCACCGGGCAGACATGGCGGCATATGAGTGCCTAAGTTGAGTCCGGGATCGATCAGTACCGGATCCCCGGCGCCCGTCTGTGGCTACGGGGGATAGCCGGACGGAAATCGGCGGCCGTGGCCGGGGGGGCCACGGCCGCCGTGTCGGGCCCCTGCGGTGCCTGCGACCTGCGCCTTCGGGCCGCTGGCAGCGCCTCGGTCCGCCATAGCTGGATCAGCCCATCGCCGCTGGCAACGCATTGCCAGCGGCGCTACCTCGCCGCAGCCCGCGGATCCAACGGCGGCCGTGATCCGAGCCCGGCTCTTGATGCGGGCAGCGACAGCTCGAATACCGAGCCCTTGCCCACCGTGCTCCGGACCTGCACGGAGCCATGGTGGGCCTCAGCGATCGCCTTCACTACCGCCAGGCCGAGGCCGAACCCGCCGGTCTCCCGGTTGCGGCCCGCGTCGATCCGGGCGAAGCGGCCGAAGATCCGCCCGACATCGGCAGCCGGGATGCCCGAGCCTGAGTCCGCCACGGCGAGGATGATCTTCTCGCCCTCGCATCGTGCGCTCAGCTCGATAAGGTCGTCTACGCCGGTGTGGTCAATGGCGTTCTCGATGAGTGCATCCAGCGCCAGGGTCAGCCGGTCCTCGTCCCCCTGCACGCTTGCCTCCGGCAGGGTGCCAAGCGACCACCGCCGGGGTGTCTGGCTCCACCGCTGCAGCGTCTCCACGACGAGTTCCGCGACGTCCACGGGAGCCAGCCGCAGGAAGTCAGGGCCATCGGTAGCGGCCAGCAGCAGCAGCCGGTTGGCCAGCCTGCGCATCCGGAGCAGCTCATCGACGGCCACCCGGGCGTCCTTCGCGATCGCCTGATCGGTGGCCGCGTGCTCGATCAGCTCGGCGTGGCCGAGGGCAATGGTGATAGGGGTTCCCAGCTCGTGGGAGACGTCCTGCAGGAACTGGCGCTGCTGATCCAGCAGCAGCAGGTTGTGCTCGGAGACGCGCTTCATTTCGTCCGTGGCCGCGACCCGCCGGCGGGCGTGCCAGACCATCACCACGAACATCATGGCGATCAAGGGAACTTCGGCGAGGTAATCCCCGTCCTGCTCGCCCCTGACCACCTGCCACCCGATCAGGCCGCCGGTGGCCAGTGTCACGACCACGACCACCAGGACCGTGGATTCCAGCCGCCAGAGGCGGAAGCCGTAGATTGCCGTCAGGCTGACCCAGATGGTAAGGAACGGGATGGCCCCCCAGCCCGGCAGCAGGCGCATGGCGAGGAGGTTCAGCCCGATGAAGGCCACCAGGGAGATGTCCACCCAGTAGGCGCGGGCGAGCTGACGGATCCGGTCGGCATGCGCCGATGCGGTGCCACCGGCTGCGCCCGGCGATGAGCCCACCGCCACCGGCTCAGCAGTTAGCCTCGCCATACCCCATCCCCTGCTCAAGCTCACAGCGAATCATACGGCTCGGCGGGGATTTTCGGGTAGGAAAGCGGCACCTGCGGCTGCCGGACGCGTGCTCGCCAGCGCCAGCGACGGGATGGCCAGCGCGGCGACCGGCTGGCCTGGCCGTCGCCGGCGGCCGGGATGGCGGCTCAGGCCTCGAGCGCCGCGTCCAGCGTGATGTCGACTCCGGTCAGGGCCTTGCTCACCGGGCAGCCTTCCTTGGCCGCCTGGGCGGCGCTCGCGAAGCCGCCGGCGTCCAGGCCATCGACCTCGCCGCGGACGGTGAGCTTGATGCCGGTGAGCCGGAAACCGCCGGCCGGGTCAGGGCCGAGGGACACGTCGGCCTGCACCTCCAGGGACTGCGGCGTGCCGCCGGCCGCGCCGATCTCCGCCGACAGCGCCATGGCGTAGCAGGCCGAATGCGCGGCCGCGATGAGCTCCTCCGGGCTGGTATAGCCGCCAGCCTCGTCGGCGGCGCGCCGGGGGAAGGACACCTCGTAGGTGCCGACCTTCGAGCTGCTCAGCTCGACCTGCCCGGATCCCTCCTGCAGCGTGCCGTTCCATGCGGTGCGGGCAGTGCGAGTGGGCATGTAGTTCTCCTTAGGGATAAAAATATGCTCAGACCTGAACGCTACCCGCTCCGTAAGCTTCCGCCCCGGCCGTCCCCGGCGAAGTCTGGGGACGGCCGGCGAACGCGATTACAGTGGAGGTAGCCCGCTGGCGTGGCTGCAGCCCACCTGGCCAAAAGGGGGACGCGGATGCCGTCATCGTCATTCGCCACCATGGTGGACCGGATCGGCCAGACCCAGACGCCGCTCACCGCCACCGCCGCCACGTTTGTCGGCGTGCTGGTGCTGATGCTGGTCGTACTGCCTACCTGGCTTGTGGTGCAGCACGTCAACACCATCGCTCACGAGGGGACTCATGCGCTCGTGGGCTCGGGTATGGGCGGCACCGTTCAGAGCGTAACGATGCAGCCGGACGGCAGGGGCCTGACGCTAGTGCGATTCCCGGGCAGCGGCGATAACCTCCTTTTCCTCTTCGCCGGATACCTTGGCCCCAGCGCCTTCGGCCTCGGCGCAGCCAAGCTGATCTCCATCGGGCATACCGTCGCCGTGCTGTGGCTGGCCTTGCTCCTGCTCGCCCTGCTGCTGATTACAGCCCGCAATCTCTTCGCTGGCTGCGCCATCATGATCACCGGCCTCTTGATCTATCTGGTGGCCCGCTATGCGGCCATCGGAACAGAGACAGTCGTCGCCTACGTCATCACCTGGTTCCTGCTGCTGTCCGGCTTCCGGGTGGTACTTGAGCATGGCCCGGGTGCTGGCGATGCGAGGGCCCTGGCCAGTGCGACCCATGTCCCCAGGGTGGTGTGGGCCGCGATGTGGCTGGTGGGCGCGGGCGTCGCCCTGGTCGTCGGCTACAGGCTCCTGGTCTGAATCGCCGCACGCCACCGCCAGCCCGCCGGTAGCCCCGGGTTGACCTGAAGCCTGCTTGAAGGTGCAGGCTTACGGTGATGAACGAGAACGAGCTCACGGCCTACCTTGACCGCATCGGCGCCGGGCGACCGGACATCGCCAGCGCGGCCGCGCTGCACGCGCTGCACCGCGCGCACCTGCTGGCAGTGCCATTCGAGAACCTGAGCATCCACCTGGGCGAGCCCGTTTCCCTGGACGACCGCGACCTTTTCGGCAAGATCGTGACGCGGCGCCGGGGCGGCTTCTGCTACGAGCTCAACGGGGCCTTCGCGCTGCTGCTCGGGGCACTGGGTTTCGATGTCAGGCTGCTCGCGGCGCGGGTGTTCGGCGCAGGGCCGGTTCGGCCCCCCGTTCGATCATCTGGCGCTGCTCGTGCACACCGCCGACGGCGACGGCCCCTGGCTGGCCGACGTGGGCTTCGGCAGCCACAGCCACTATCCGCTGCGATTCGCCGAGCGGGGACCGCAGGACGATCCTGGCGGCAGCTTCCGGCTGGCTGACACCGCTGACGGGGACGTCGATGTCGGCAAGGACGGTCAGCCGCAATACCGGATCGAGCGGCGCGAACGGTCACTGGCCGACTTCGGCCCGACGTGCTGGTGGCAGCAGACCTGGCCCGATTCCCATTTCACCCGCAGCACGGTCTGCTCCCGGGTGACTACCGACGGCAGGGTTTCCATCAGCGGCCGCACGCTGATCATGACCACGAACGGGAACCGGGCCGAGCGCGAACTGCCGACAGACGCGGCCGTCCTCGCCGCGTACCGCGATCATTTCGGGATCATCCTCGAGCAGGTCCCGGCGGCTCCCGGCATGCCTTAGCGCAGCGCGGAAACCAGTTCCCGGCCGCGAGCCGGGCCGGTATCGTCCGGGACCGTGAGCATGCCGCCGCGCGTCGCCATCGTGACCGGTGCCAACCATGGCATCGGCGCGGCCACGGCGGCGGTGCTAGCCCGCAGCGGGGTCGCGGTCCTTGCGACCTACCTGCGGCTCGACGACGCTCAGGACCCGGGGACCCCGGCGGCCTACCATGAGCAGCGCGCTGCCGACGGCTCCGGGGTGGTCAGCCGGATCAGGGCGGCAGGCGGCGCCGTGCGCGCGTTCGAGGCAGACCTGGCCGATCCTGCCGCCGCGTCGACGATCTTCGATCAGGCCGAACGAGCACTCGGCCCCGTCGGCATCCTCGTGCACAATGCCTCGGGCTGGCTCGCCGATACGTTCAAGCCGGATACTGCCGACCGGTTCGGCCGGTCGCTGCGGCCGGTCAGCGCCGAGACCTTTGACCGGCAATTCGCCGTCGATGCCCGGGCCGGCGCGCTGCTGATCGCCGAGTTCGCCCGCCGTCATGCGGCACGGGGCGCGGACTGGGGCCGGATCGTGTCACTGACCTCCGGTGACGGCAGGGGCTTCCCCGAGGAGGTCTCCTACGGGGCGGCGAAGGCCGCGCTGGTGGACTACACATTGTCGGCGGCCGCGGAGCTGGCGTCACTCGGCATCACGGCGAACGCGGTGGAACCGCCGGTCACCGACACCGGCTGGGTCAACGATGAGGTCAGGGCAGCCGTGGCTGCCAGCACCAGGCTCGTGCACATCGCGCGGCCTGAGGAGGTCGCCGAGGTTATCGCGTTCCTGGTCAGCGACGCGGCCGGGCTCATCACCGGCAACGTGCTGCACCTGCGCTGAGGTGCGCGCGGGATGGACGAACTGCTTCGCCGGGCGAGGATCGCCTGGGCCGGCTATGCCGGGCTCGGCGACGGCTTCCGGCCTGGCCAGGTGCACCTGGGGGTGAACGCGGGATCGGGTCTCTGCCCGCCTGGCTGGGCGGGCATCGTGGTACTCGGCGACGCCGCGATCGTCACCGCGCCAGCGGCCCAGGCTGAGCGCGAGCTGCGCGGGGCGCTGCGGGGCGTGCCCGTGGCCCGGCTGACCGACCCGTCGGTTGTCGTGCCCGCGGGGCGCGCCGCGGCGGTCCTCGGGCCGGCGAACCTCGCCTTCACGGACCCGGCGCGCTTCGCCGGGCCGGGCGCCAGCCCCAGGCCGGCTACCCAGCAGATGCCGGTCACCGATCAGCGCGTGCAACGGCTGCTGTTGTCCGTTAGCGCCGAGGACGCTGCGGAAACCGACCTGGCGCGGATGGACTCGGCCGTCCACGTCGTGCTGGACGGTGACCGCGCGGTGGCAGCAGCCGGGTACCTGACCTGGCCAGGAAAAGTGGCCCACCTGTCCGTGCTGACCGATACGGCGTGCCGCGGCCGCGGGCTGGCGAAGCTGGCCGGCGCGGCGGCTACGACGGATGCGCTGGCTCGCGGCCTGCTGCCGCAGTGGCGGGCCCGGGTGCCCGCGTCGATCCGGGCCGCGGCCAGCCTCGGCTTCGTGTCCTGCGGCAGCCAGCTCTGTATCCGCCTGGCGTGTCCGGACGCTGACCAGGGCTAGTCGCGCAGCAGAGCCGCAGACCTGCGGCAGTTGCAAGCTGACCGGCGGGCAGTACCGGCGGGTGCACTGGCCAGCGGCGCGGTACGCGGGTGACCTATTGTTTCGATGTGATCTCTGAAACCTGGCCCGAGGTGGCCACCCTGATGCCCCAGCCGGACCGCTCTGCCCTCGCGGTGCCGCCGCCTGGGATGGAGCCCGGGACCTGGGCGGGAGCGCCGAGCGCGGCCCGCAGCAACGGGGACATCTACCTCGCCTACCGCCTGCGCCGTCCGGTAGGCCAGGGACGCGGATACGCGGTAGCAGTGGCCCGCTCGGCCGACGGCGTGCACTTCGAGACCCTGCTCACCATCGGCAAGCAGGAGATGGATACCGAGTCGCTAGAGCGGCCGGCGCTGGTGCAGACTCCGGACGGAACCTGGCGGCTGTACCTGAGCTGCGCGACGACCGGCACCAAGCACTGGCGCATCGAGGTACTTGAGGCCGACAACCCGGCTGCCTTCGAGGCCAGCCAGCGCCGGATGGTCCTGCCCGGCGATGCCAGTACGGCGGTCAAGGACCCGGTGATCCTGCACCACGACGGCACGTGGCATCTCTGGGCCTCGGTACACCCGCTGGATGACCCGGACCACACCGACCGGATGGTCACCGAGTACGCGACTAGTGCTGACGGCCTGGAGTGGGCGTGGCAGGGCACCGCGCTGAGCCCGCGGCCGGGCGAATGGGACGCGCGCGGGGTACGCGTCAGCGCCGTCCGGCTCGACAGCGGCGCGATCGTTGCCTACTACGACGGGCGGGCCACCGCGGCGGAGAACTACGAGGAGCGCACCGGCGTCGCAACCGGCACCAAGCCGGCCGCCCTGACCGCCGTCAGTTCCGTTCCGGTCGCGCAGTCACCGCACTGGCCCGGCGGCCTTCGCTACCTCGATGTCCTCGACCTCGGCGACGGGCATGAGCGCTGGTACTACGAGCTAACGCGAGCCGACGGAGCGCACGAGATCCGGACCGAGCTGCACAAGCTCCGCTAGCACTCCAACTACTCCCCGCTAGCACTCCAACTATCTCCCGTGCCGAAGAGTGAAAGCGCGAATCACGCCTGACTGAGGAATCTCTTCAGCCGCGCGATCTCCGCTTCCAGCGCGGCCGCGTAGGACCGGCCCGGCGGCGCGGAACCGACGTAGCCCACCTGGACGGCGCCGCCCGCACAGGTGGCCCAGCCGATCACCCGGTCGCGCCACAGCAGCGGCATCGCGTAGTACCCCAGCACCCTCCGCTCGGCCGGCGTGTACGCCTCGAACCGGTACTCCCAGCCCCAGAGCTGCCCGAACCGCCGCCGGTCCCACACCACCGGGTCGAACGGCGCCAGGAACCGCACCCGGCGCGGGGCGTCGTCGACGACCGGCACCAGGTCGGCCGGCCACACATAGCGGGTGCCGCCGACGTCGACGGCCGCCAGCTCGCCCCGCGTCAGCAGGTCCCTGATCACCGGCCGCCCGCCCGGCCGTCCGCCGGGCACGGCCGCCCACTGGACCAGGCGGCCCACCGCCATGCTCAGCGTGGCCTCCGACACCGGGGCAAGCGTGCGCGCCACCCGCAGCACCAGCGCACGGAGCCGATCGGCCGGGTCCAGCGGGTCGCCCAGCGGCTCGGCCGCCTGGTACCGACGGACCCCGCCGATGCGGTCAGCCACCCGCAGCAGGCCGTGGTGGCGCAGCCGCTCCAGCTCCATGGTGGTGGCCGACGAGGTGCTGCCCCAGCCGTTGGTGACCTGTTCGTGCCCGAAGTGGGCCGCCGCGTCGCGCGGGTGCGCAACCCCGCGCTCACGGACGAACGCCAGCAGGTCGGCTGCCCGCCCGGCGGGCACGTACCGCCCGTCGGCACTGTGCCGGTCGCGGCGCGGGTACAGGAACGGGCGCAGGCGGCGGGCGACGAAGCCGTACGCATAGAGCACGTCCTCGTCGATGTCGAGGGACGGGTAGTGCCGGTCGAGATCGCCGGCCCGGTAGCCGGCCACCCGCTGCCGCAGGACCAGGTCCTGCGCCCGGGCCGGCGCCCGGATCGGGTCGGCCTGCACGAACTCCAGATCCGCCAGCGTCGGGGCCAGTGCGCCACCCCGGCGGGGCAGCGACCAGCCGACCGCCTGACGGCGCAGCCACCCGAGCTCGGACATGCCGCCAGCCTAGGAAGTCATGCTCCCTAGCGCGAAAGATGCCTGGGCGCCCGGATCCGGCTCAGAACGCCCGTGGCTGGCCGTTGCGGGCCTGGCGCTGCCCGGATGGCCGGGAGCCGACGAGGCCGCCGGAGTCGCCGCGTGGCTGGAGCCAGTCGCCGAAGTCCTCGCCGGTGATGTACTCAAGCAGCTGGATATCGGTCTCGAACCGGGGGATGAGGGCCTGGCGCTGCTCCCAGGTGAGCGGCCGCCGCGGCGGGGCGTCCTGCTGCAGCCGGCGCTCGAGCAGGCTGGTCATCGTCGCCTGCGTCCGGCCGGGCAGGATCGCGCTGGCCGTGGTGCCGACCCGCAGCGCCTGGGACAGCGCGCGGTGGCGCAGGGTCAGGTGCGGGTGCGCGGTGACGTTCTCCCGCGGCACCTCGGTGAGCACGCCCGTCGGCACGCCGAGGAACGCGCAGATGCGGTCCAGCACGCCGGCCGGATTCTCGACCAGGGCGCGGTAGCGGAAGACCATGACCTGCTCCCTGGGGAACACGGTGTAAAGGTGCTCGAGCTGCTCGCCGTACCGGCCGAGCGCCGTGTAGTGCCAGAAATCCGCCCAGCCGGCCTCGATCCGGCGGTCCTCCTCCGCGCATGCCCGCACCACGTCACCGACGGGATCAAGTCCCGCCGACCACAGGTGGGTCCAGTTCGAGTGCGCCCGCTCCACCGGGTCGCGCAGGATCACGATGATCTTGGCGTCCGGGATCAGCGCGCGGATGCGCCGCTGCGCGGCCCAGTTGTACAGGTAGAACGGGGTGGACTCGCCGCGCAGGACGCCAGCCGGAGCGGGGTCGAAGAGGGCCTCGTAGTCTTCCCGCCGCCACACGTGCTCCCGGTAGGTATGCACGTCGCCGGGGCCGCCCCGGGCCGGCGGCGGCCCGTCGGTCAGGAAGAACTTGGGTTCCTTGACCGCTGACATGTACAGCGCCTGATGCCGGGCCAGCGCCGCGTGCAGTGCCGTGGTGCCCGCCTTCGGCGCGCCCGCAATGAAGAAGTCCGGCAGGGCCATCGCATGCTCCTCAGTGGCGGCGAATCCTGGGCCAGGCAAATTACTACTATAACTACCGTCTTTATCGGTTATTGTCCAGGCGCTAGAGATATCCAGTGCTGATTCCCCCATGTCCTCCTGCCCTGGGTACCCGGCCGCTTCCGGGCAAACCACTAAGTGGCGAACGTCACAGCCGCCCGCGGCCCCGGCGCGGCATGGCTACCGCCGCAGCCGCAGCCGCGCGGCGTCCAGCGGCGGGGCAGCCAGCGGCTCGCCCTGGTACCCGTTCACCGTGCCGAACCTGCCGCCGGCCCACTCGTCAGCCGCTGCCGTGATCTCTTCCGGGCTCCGGGCCACGAAGTTCCACCACATCAGCAGCTGCTCGCCCAGCGGCACCCCGCCGAGCAGGAAGATCGTGCTTCCGGCGGCAGCGGTCACTGCCACCTGCTCCCGGCCGGTGCCCAGGTAGAGCAGCTGCCCGGTGCGCAGCACGGTTCCCTCCACGTCAGCCGACCCGGCGGAGGCGAACAGCACGTGCTCGTGCGGCGGCGCGAGCGGGATCCGTCCGGTCGCGCCTCGCCCGGCGGCATCCCCGCGGGCCACGAGCTGCGCGCCGACGATCTCGGAGAACACCGTGGCCGGCGACGCGGCGCCCGGCAGCGAGCCGAGGAAGACGGTGACTTCGAGTCCGCCGACGCCGATGACGGGCAGCTGCGCGTGATGCTCGAACGCCGGCTCCACCTGACGCTGCGCGTCCGGCAGCGCCACCCAGAGCTGGACACCGTGCAGCTCAGGATCGTGCTCGGCGGGAGACTCCTCGGCATGCGCGATGCCGCGCCCGGCCGTCATCAGGTTCAGCTGGCCCGGCCGGATCATCTGCTCGCTGCCCAGGCTGTCCCGGTGCAGCACATTGCCGGAGAGCAGCCAGGTGACGGTCTGCAGCCCGATGTGCGGGTGCGGCGGCACCCGCATCCCGGCCACGCCGTCCACCGACATCGGCCCGTAATGATCGGCGAAGCACCACGCGCCGACGCTCCGGCGCTGCCGGAGCGGGAGCAGCCGCCGCACGGTCATGTCGCCGACTTGCGCCTCCCGGGCGCTGGTCAGTGCGACATCAGCCGCAACGGGGTGGCCGGCGATCTCAACTTCCGCGTCGACAGTGCTCATCCGGCCGATCTCCCCCTAGCGCTCATCGCGAATCTCCCTCCGGCCGCCCGGCCGCATGCTGAGATATCCCAGGAAACCGACGATAGCCGGGAGGCTCCGATGTCCGACGCGCACGAACTACTTGATGACCTGGCGGGCGCCGGCCGTCAGCTGCGCGAGAAGATCCCCGGCGTCTACTCCGGCTACGTCAAGATGGCGGCCGCCGCGATGGGCGAAGGCGGCGAGCTGCCCGCCCGGATGAAGGAGCTGATCGCGCTGGCCATCGCGGTCACCAGGGAATGCGATGGCTGCATCGCGGCGCACGCCCGCGGCGCGGCGCGGCTCGCTGCGAGCGAGCAGGAGGTCGCCGAGGCGCTGGGCGTCGCGATCCTGATGAACGGCGGCCCCGGCACCGTCTGGGCCCCCCGCGCGTTTGCCGCCTTCCGGGAGTTCGCCGCCGGGCAGTAGCCAGGTTTCGGCAGGTCCCGCCCGCCTCGCCAGCCCGCTGCCGGGGCGGGCCGGCCCCGGCGCCGCTTCGACAACGTCGGTACCCCGCGCTAGCGTCCTGCCGTGAACGGCATCGGGAGGAGTCCGACGGTGGAGTCAGAAACCAGGTTCGAGTCAGCGCTGGATGTGACGCAGGGCGGGGCGGAGACAGCGCTCAAGTCAGCGGGCGGCCTGACCAGGGAGCTGCGCAAGGCCAGGGCGGCCGCGGCGGGCGGCCAGGTGCGCGAGCTGCGGCGTGCGCTGGACACGGCAGCGGGCATGGCCGCTGAGCTGTCGGCGGCGGTAGCCGAGGCGCGAGCCTCGTTCGACATCGACGAGACCGCCTACCTGGCCTCCGGCGATTACGCCAAGGAGCTGCTAGCCACGGCTGCCGAGCACGGGGTGGCCATGTTCGAGGAAGACGAGCGGCTGCTCTGTTATCCGTCGCTGGTACGAGTCGTGCCGGGTGACTCGCTGATCGAGGTCGACCGGCGGCGTGAGCGGCGGCTGCGGCCGTCGGTCGTCGTCGGCCTGCTGGCGGCGGCACAGCAACGGCCGCCCCGGTTCCGTGCCGAGCAGTTCCTGGAGAGCCTTGCCGGGGGCTACGAGCTGGTGATAGCCCGGGCGGCCAAGAGCCCGGACGCAGTCGCCCGCCTGACGGACATCTGGTCGGCACTTACCCTGCTGCCCGGGCAGGCCAAGGACTACACCCGTCCGGAGTTCGCCCGTGACCTGTACCTGCTTGACCAGAGCGGCGTCCGGCGGACCAAGGAGGGCCGGGCGCTCCGCTGGCATGCGAGCAGCGGCACCCGTACCGGCGGGGTGCTCACTACTGTCGCCCGCACCGGCCAGCAGCAGCGGTACTGGGGCGTGTCCTTCACGCCGCGAGCGGCGAAATGAACGCCCCGGGCCAGGCCATCGCGCCGAGCGGCGTGCTCGGCGGTGGCACCCTGAAGGCGGACGACTACGCCAGCTTCCTCGCCACCGAGTACCTGGCTGACTATCTTCCGTCCGGCGGCGCTGCGGTCAAGGTAGCCGTGGTGGGCGACGGCGGCGCGGCTGACCGGCTCGACTCGGCGCTGGCCGCTGCCGTGGCGCAGCGCCGCGGCCTGTATGTCAGCCTGTCCGCTGAGTTGACTCGGGTGCACATGGTGGACCAGATCTACTTCGCCGTGTCCCGCGCCGTCGACTGGGAGGGGCTGGCCGCTGACCGGGTGCGCGCCGCCTACCGGGAGGCGGCCTTTCCCGTTCCCGATGGCGTCGGTCTGACCATCGCCGAGGTTGCCCGCCACCACGACGTCGATGTCCGCGAGCTTTACCGCAGCGTGCGGCGGCTGCTGGAGCGCGGCCTACTGGGCAATCCGGCGCTTGCCGCCGAGATGGGCCGGGCGATCTTGCGACTCGCGCAGGCCCAGCTGGGCTCCGGCGACGTGGATGTGGCCGAGCATGACGCAGTGCTCGGCTGGCTGCGCGGCGAGCTGCGTTCGGTCGTCGCGCTGCGGTCAGCCCTTATCTACGCCCGGATCGGCAGGCACAACGCGCGGGAGATGATCACCTCGACGGCCGCACTGCTGCTGGCGGCCGGCCATGGCGGGCTGGTCGTGCACCTTGACTACGGCAGGATCGCCGAAGGCCGACGGCCGCCTGCCGATGTGAGGTCCGGCTTCTATTACTCGAAAGCCGCCGCGCTGGATGCCTACGAGGTGCTGCGGCAGTTCATCGACGCGACTGACGAGCTGCGCGGCGTCCTGGTGATCGCGGTGTTTCCGCCGCAGCTTATGACCGACGAGGCGCGCGGCCTGCCCGCCTACACCGCGCTGCAGCTCAGGGTCGCCGACGAGGTCAGGGATCGGCGCCGCGCTAATCCGTATGCCGCGCTAGTCCGGCTCGAGGTCCGGCTGGAGGCCGTGTCATGACCGTCACGATGCCCGAGCAGCTTGTTGCCCGCCGCCGGGCCGTGGAGGCGCTGCGGTCCGGCGTGCCCAGCTGGGACGCCGTCGCCGTGCTTGGCTCCGGCCAGCCGGCCGCTGAGGATCAGTTCACCGCGCTGCTTGAGCGGGTGCGCGAGCCCGGCAGGCACCCGGCGCAGCCGTCCGGCCTGCTGCTCGGCGGCGGCTTCGGCACCGGGAAGAGTCACCTGCTCACTCATCTCAGCCATCTGGCCATGGCGTCAGAATATGTCGTGAGCACCGTCGTGATCAGCAAGGAGACGCCGCTGCACGACCCGCTGAAGACATTCAGGGCGGCGATTGCCGGCGCTCTGGACCCGCTGCGCGGGCACGGGGTGCTCGCCGACTCCGCCGCCGCACTCGACCAGGACACGCCGCGGTACTCGGAGCTGAGCCGCTGGGTTAACTCTCCGGCTAGCGGCCTGGACGAGCGCTTCGCGGCGACGCTGCTGTGCCACGAGCGGCTGCGCGGCGGCGAGGTGCCTGGCAGCGACGAGACCATCGATGCCCTGGTGCGCTTCTGGGGTGGCGAGCCGCTGCGGATGCCTGACCTGCGCCGGGCGCTCAAGTCCGTCGGCGCGGCCGGACTCTACAGTTTCACCCCGATCACGGCCAGGGAACTGGCGCGCCAGCGGTTCCGGTTCGTCGCCCGGTTGCTGCGGGCCGCCGGGCATGCGGGCTGGGTGATCCTCTTCGACGAGGTGGAACTCATCGGCCGTTACTCGGTCCTTCAGCGCGGTCGTTCCTACGCCGAACTGGCCCGGTGGCTTGACGGTGATGCCGCCGACCCGGCGGCGCCGCTCGCCGCGGTGCTCGCGATGACCGATGACTTCGAGGCCGCGGTGCTGACCGGCAAGGACGACGCCACGCAGATCCCGGTGAAATTGCGGGCGAAGCAGTCATCCGACTGGGACGAGACGGCTGCGCTGGCCGAGGCCGGGATGCGCCGCATCGAACACGACATGGTCCTGCTTGAGCCACCCGATGACGACGAGCTGAACCGCGCCTACGCCGCGCTCAAGCAGTTGCATGCCGACGCGTTCGGCTGGTTGCCGCCGGACGTGGCGGGCCTGGAGCGGCTCGGCGCCACCAGGATGCGCCAGTACGTGCGGGCCTGGATCAACGAGTGGGACCTGATCCGGCTGGATCCGGACTTCCGCCCGGAGAGCGTGGCCACCGACATCACCAGCGACTACCGCGAGGATGGCACTCTCGACGGCGAATCCGCAGCCTGCGTCCTGAGCCAGGTGATCGTTGACGACCTTAGGCGACCCGGGGCAAGGTTCCCGGGTCAGTGCACGGTGTGGGGGAGCTTGCCGTGGGCGCCGAGCTTGTAGGCAATGATCAGTGCCTGGCCCGATCGTGGCACGGCTGCTCCGGTGATGACGTTGCCGCCGTCGACGGTGACGGGCGAGTTCGAGCCTGCGGACAGCGGCGTGTTCAGCAGGATGGCGCCGGTGGCGGCGTTGAACGCGTACAGGTGACCGCTGTAAGTGGTGGTGAACACCACGTTGTTCGTCACCGTGGCGGCGCCGTAGGGCGCCGACGGGAGCTTGTCATCCCACTCGATCTTCCCGGTGTCCTGGTTGACCGCGACCATCTCGCCAGTCGCCTTGGGAATGGAAGCCTGGTACGCCTTGGAGCTCTCCGCGACGCCCTTGACGGTCATCGGCACGCCGAGGTTGTTGATCGCGCCGAAAACGGTGGTGCCGTTGGTCGCCAGCGGGGACTCGACGCCGCCGAGCACACCGGGCTCGAGGGTGAATTTGGCCGGCAGCAGTGAGCTGGCCGTGGCGGGGGTGGCGTGCTCGGTGAGCTGTCCGGCGTTGGCGGGCCCGCTGTGCACGCCGACGGGGCGCTTCCACAGCAGCTTGCCGGTTTCCGCGTTCAGTTCGATCAGGATGCCGGCCTTGCCGCCGTCGATGACGACGGGCTGGCCGTGCGCGGTGGTGCGGACGGGGGAGTTCTGCATGTCCCAGTCGAACAGCTCGTGCGGGGTGAGCTGGTAATACCACAGCAGCTTGCCGTGGGGGCTCAGCTTGACCACCGAGTCGGTGTACAGGTCCGGGCCTCGCCGGCTGGTCCCCCACGGGAAGCCCTTTGGCCAGCCAACCTGGCCGATCGGCCCTGGGTTCGCGGTGCCGAGGTAGATATTGCCCTGGCTGTCGAACGACGGCGGGTCCCACAGGCCGCCGCCGGAGTTGATGGCTGGCTTGCCCCACAGGTTCTGCACCTCGTCCCAGGACCACTCCGGCGCGCCGGTGCGAGCGTTCAGCGCCCACAAGGTCGACCCGGCGCCGCCCCCGTACTGGCCCTTGCTCGGGCTGACTGGCACGGTCGAGACGTACACGGTGCCGTGATCGTAGCCGGGCGCCATGCGATGCCCTCAGGTCGTAGGTGATCAGGGTACGGCTCCACAATTGCTTGCCGGTAGCCGCCGACAGGGCGATCGCGGCGCTGTTCGTCGCCGCGTACACGGTCCCGCCGACCACGTTCACGCCGTCCGGGCCGCCGTTGAGTGAGTTGTAGTTGTGCGTCCAGAGCACCTTGCCGGTGGCGAGCCGGATCGCCATCACGTTGGACTCCAGATCCTGGGTGTAGACCACGCCGTTCACCACGACCGGCGTGGTCGCGATTTCATCCGAGAAGCCAGCGGCATGGATTGCGCCCGTCGACTCGGCCGGCACGCAACCCACACCACCCCCAGCTCGCCACGTCGATGCAGAACAGGCTGGCGAAGTCCGGTTGGCCAGTGCCTCTCGCCAGCTTCCTGCGCGCCGCTACCCCGGGTTGGCGGATCCGCCCGGCGCGCTGCCTGCCGTGCCCGCCGCCGCGTGCCCGGAGAGGCAACCCGCCGCCGGGTGGTTGCTGCTGCTCTTACTGCAGCCGCTGACGGCCAGGGCCGCGGCGGCCAGCAGGGTCAGGCCGGTCACTACGGGTCGCTGAACTAAACACCTCATCTGATTCATCTCCTGCGTCTGGGAAAACTTGCCGGGCGGTGCGTGGCCGGGCGGCCGGTGCGGATCCGGTTCGGATGGTGCGGGTCCGGTTCGGATGGTCCGGGTCCGGTTCGGCTGGTCCGGTCAGATTCGGCTGGTCCGGTCAGACGGTGACCCGGCGGATGGTGGCGTAGCCGCCGGCCAGCAGCATCACCGCGACCGCGGCGAGCAGGCCGGTCAGCCCGGCCGCACTGATGGTGGTGAAGAAGCGGCCGATGGCCGGCCAGGCGCGGGCGTCGGTGCCGATGACCACCAGGGCGAGTGCGGCGATGACCTGGGCGGCGCTGAAGGCGAGCAGGCCGAGCAGGTTCCAGCGCCGGTAGACCAGGCCGATCCACATGCCGTAGACGAACATCAGGGCCAGGCCCGACGAACGAGGTCAGCCAGGTGAGGTACCACGGCCCGGGCAGGATGTAGGCCACCCGGAAGAAGTGCAGGCCGACCCCCCAGCCGCCGGTGGCCTGCTCGATGACCTGCAGCACGGCCAGCGCCAGCCCGTAGACTGCGGCGAGGCGACCGCCAGCAGCGCCGTCCCGGCGTAGTAAGAGCGCCGGCTCACGCCGAGCGCGAGCGCGAACGGCAGCGACCGGAAGATGCTCAGCGCGCCCACGACGAGGAAGATCAGGTAGATCGCCGCCAGCGCGCCGGTCGGGACCTGCGTGTGCGGGCCGCCCCCTATCGAGGGTGGCGACGACCAGCCCCACCACGAAGTCCAGGGCCAGGATGGTCCAGGGCAGTCGCCGTGTAGCTGAAGCGGTCGACCAGGTGGACGCGGGCCACCTTGACCCATGTGCGGTAGTTCATGCGCTTGTCCTTCCTGCGCGAGTGTCCCGGGCTGGCCGACTGCGTGCACGACTGCCTGCTGCAAGCGTCAGGGGTTCCAGGTGCAGGCGCAGCGCGCGGGCCCGGGCGAGGTCGGTGTCGTCCAGCGGGCCGGCCACCACCGCTGATTCCTGCCCGGCGATCCGCCGCCGGTCCCAGACCGTCCGCCCGGCGGTGAACTCCGCCACCGCGATCGCGGGACCGCTGACGCTTGTCGCGCTGCCGCGCACCGTCGTCGGCGGCGGCATCGAGCATGACCCGGCCGCGGTCGATCACCACTACCCGTTCCAGCAGCCCGGCGGACTCGTCGATCAGGTGGGTGGACAGCACGATCGTGCGGGGATGGGCGGCGTAGTCGGCGAGCAGCCGGTCGTAGAACAGCTGGCGGGCCACCGGGTCCAGGCCGGCGTACGGCTCGTCGAACAGGGTCACCTCGGCCCGGGCGGCCAGGCCGATCACGATGCCTAGCGCCGAGCGCATCCCGCGGGAAAGCCCTCTGACCGCCCGGTCGGTCGGCAGGTTGAACTCGGCGAGTAGCGCCTCGGCCAGGCTGGCGTCCCAGTCCGGGTAGAACCAGGAAGCTGCCCGCAGCGCGTGCCGGACCTTGAAAGCCGGCCTCCGTTTGCCGGGTAGAGCTGGTCCTCGCGGACGAACACCATCCGGTGCAGCAGCGTCTCGTCCTTGACCGGGCTGGCACCGCAGGATGGTCACTGTGCCGGCCGAGGCGAACTCGTGCCCGGCCAGGATGCGCATGAGCGTGGTCTTGCCCGCGCCGTTGCGGCCGAGCAGCCCGGTGATCGACCCGGGCTCAATGTCGAAGCTGACGTTGTCCAGGGCGAGCTGGCCGCGGTAGTGCCGGGTCAGCCCGGTCACCGAGATCGCTGGCGTCATATCCTTGATACCTCTCTGCGTGTGGCTGGATTCGCGGCATCAGCCGCGATCAGCTCATCGGCGCCGATCCCGAGCCGGCTGGCCTCGGCGACCAGCGGTTCCACGTAGCGTTCGGCGAACCGCTTGCGGCGCTCGGCCAGCAGCCGCACCCGGGCGCCGGCCGCGACGAACATCCCGATGCCGCGGCGCTTTTCCAGCAGTCCTTCGTCGGTCAGCATGCTGATCCCCTTTGCCGCAGTGGCCGGGTTGATCCGGTAGAAGGCGGCCAGCTCATTGTCGAGGGCACTCGCTCGCCCTCGGCCAGGGCACCGTCCGCGATGTCCTCGGCGAGCCGCTCGGCGATCTGGACGAACAGGGGAGCCCCTTCTTCGAGGCCAGCCATCTCCGGCAACAGCTCGGTTCCTTCCGCGGTTCCTTGGTTCATTACTTGAGTAATGTACCGATGCACCCTAGTAGCCGCCAAGCGAATCCCAGCAGCCGCGCCCGGGCAGCCTTTGCGGCGGCTCCGGGCAGGTATTACGGAAGTTCCGGCAGGTAGGAAGCACTCAGTACCAGCCGTCCTGTGCGGGCGGCCCGGGTCAGCCCGGGTCAGCCTGGCGTCCGTCAGCCAGCCTTAGGCCATCCGGCGGCACCGTTCACTGCCGGCGCGCTGTCCTGCGGTCAGGCTCGTGGCGGCTCAGCCGACGAGGGTCTTGACTGCTCCGGTCAGCCCGGCCAGCGCCTTCTTGGCATCGGCGAAGTACATGCTGGTCTTCGGGTTGGCATAGAGCTCGTTGTCAATGCCGGCGTAACCATGGCCCATCGACCGCTTGATCACGATGATGCTCTTTGCCTGGTCCACGTCCAGGATCGGCATGCCCGAGATGGCCGTCCCCGCGCGCCGGGCAGCCGGGTTGGTGACGTCGTTGGCACCGATCACCAGCGCCACGTCGGTGCGGCTGAACTCGGGGTTGATCTCTTCCATTTCCTTGAGCTGCGGGTACGGAACGTTGGCCTCGGCCAGCAGCACGTTCATGTGCCCCGGCATCCGGCCGGCCACCGGGTGGATCGCGTAGCTGACCTCGACGCCGCGTGACTCCAGCAGGTCGGCGAGTTCGGCGACGGCATGCTGCGCCTGGGCGGCGGCTAGGCCGTAGCCGGGCACGATAATGACCTTGGACGCGTAGGCGAGCTGGATCGCCGCGTCGTCCGCCTCGATGGCGCGCACTCCCGCGCCGGCGCCAGGCAGCGCCGCAACGGCCGAGTCGCCGGTGCCGAAACCGCCGACGATGATGTTGCCGATCGAGCGGTTCATGGCGTCGGCCATCAGCTTGGTCAGGATCCCGCCGGACGCGCCGACCAGCGCGCCGGCGATGATCAGCGCCCAGTTCCCGATCACGAAGCCGGCCATCGCGACGGCGGTGCCGGTGAATGCGTTCAGCAGCGAGATGACGACCGGCATGTCAGCGCCGCCGATCGGCATCACCATCGACACCCCGAACGCGAGTGCCGCCACGATGACGATCCCCAGGACGGGCAGGCTCGGGGTGGTGAGCAGGTACCCGGAGGCGGCCAGCGTGACCGCCGCGAGCAGCAGGTTGATGGCACGGGAGCCGGGGAATGTGACGGGCGCCGAGGTGATCAGACCTTGCAGCTTGCCCGCCGCGATGATCGAGCCGGAGAAGGTTACCGCCCCGATCATGACGTCCAGCAGGGTCGTGACCGTGATCGAGCCGGGCACCCCCCGGCCCGCATCGGCCAGCGTCATGTAATCGTGGATGCCGACCAGTGCCGCCGCGCCGCCGCCGACCGCGTTGAAGACGCTGACCAGCTGCGGCATCGCGGTCATCTGGACGGTGCGCGCGGAGTACAGGCCGACGGCCCCTCCGACCAGCGCGCCGGCCGCCATCACGATCCATCCGGTCACGGTGATCGCGCCGGTATGGATGATGAGGGCAAGCGTGGCCGCGACGGCGGCCGTCATGCCGACCGTGGACACCTGGTTGCCGCGGCGCGCGGTGGCCGGGTTGTTCATCAGGTGCAGGCCGAGCACGAAGCAGGATGCCGCGGCGACGTAGATGAGCTGGATGGTCGTGTTGAAGGCGCTCATGACTGCTTGCCGTCCTCGGCTACTGCGGCTCCCGGCCGACGGCGGAACATCTTGAGCATCCGGCCGGTGACCACGTACCCGCCGACCACGTTCATCGCGGCGAACGCGGCGGCGACGAACGCGATCACGTACCCGATCGGGTTATGCGCGGTAACGGCGATCAGCATGGCGCCGACCAGCACGATCCCGTGGATCGAGTTGGCCGCCGACATCAGCGGCGTGTGCAGGGTGGCCGGGACCTTGCTGATCACTTCGAAACCCACCCACAGGCTGAGCACGAAGATGACCAGGTCAGTCAGCAGCGCCGTCGACACGGGCGGTACCTCCAGCGGAATCGGGCTCGGCGGGCGTGGTCAGGGCAGGATGAATAACGCGGCCATCTTGGCTGACCACAACGCCCGCGTGGATCTCGTCGGACAGGTCGATGGCCAGGGCGCCGTCCTGCACCATGTACAGCAGCAGGGCGCTGATGTTGCGCGCGTACATGGTCGAGGCAGCGGCCGGCATGGTGGACGGCAGGCTGCCGGCGCCGACCACCGTGATCCCATTCTCCGTGATCACCGTCTCGCCTGGCCGTGAGCCCTCGACGTTGCCGCCCAGGTCGCTGGCGCCCATGTCCACCACCACGGAGCCGGCCGCCATCGACTTGAGCGCGTCGGCGGTGACCAGCACCGGCGGCCGCCGCCCGGGCACCTGCGCGGTCGTGATCACCACGTCATGCCGGGCGATGTGCGCGGTCAGCTCGTCCTGCTGGGCCTGCAGCTCGTCCTCGGTCAGCGCCCGGGCGTACCCGCCGTCCCCGGCGGCCGGCCCGACGGCTGCCAGCTCAAGGAAGGTCGCGCCGAGCGATTCCACCTCGGTCCTCGTCCCCGGCCGCACGTCGTAGGCGGTAACCACGGCACCGAGCCGGCGGGCCGTCCCGATCGCCTGCAGTCCGGCGACCCCGGTCCCGAGCACCAGCATCTTGGTCGGCCGCGCGGTGCCGGCCGCCGTGATCAGCAGCGGGAAGAACCGGCCGAACGTGGCCGCGGCCAGGACTGCCGCCTTATAGCCGGCGATATTGGCCTGAGACGACAATGCGTCCATCGTCTGAGTGCGCGATAGCGTCCGCGGGATCAGGTCGAGGCTGATCGCGGTCAGGCCGGCCGCGGCCAGCCGGGCGACCAGCGCCGGATCGGCGAGCGGCGCCAGCATCCCGAACACCGCCTGACCGGGCCGCAGCCTGGAGATCAACTGCTCATCCGGCCGTCCCACCATGAGGATGGCATCCGCCTCGGCGGCGGCCTCAGCGCCGGAGACGATGCTCGCGCCCGCTTCCGCATAGGCGCCGTCCGCGAACCACGCGCCGTCGCCGGCGCCGGACTCTACGAGTACCTCGATTCCGGCGGCGCGCAGCTTGGCCACCGCCTCGGGTACCAGCGCGACCCGCCGCTCACCGGGGGCGGCCTCCTTGATGACAGCTACCTTCATAGGCGCGACCTCAGACTTAAGGACCTGGACACGTCAGGATAGGGGCAGGTCAGGGATGCGGCCGGGCGAGCCGGGCACAGTCCACAGTATGGACCTTACCGGGCGGCCCGAGGTCACGACCTGCTGACTCCGGGCGTCTGCGGCCATCCGGGCGGCGCGGGATACCGTCGTAGCGGAGGCGGGCGCATCAGGCGAGCGCACCAAGGGACGGCGAGCGCATCAAGGACGGCGAGCGCATCAAGAACGGCGAGCGCATCAAGAACGGCGAGCGCATCAAGAACGGCGAGCGCATCAAGGACGGCGAGCGCGTCGAGGGGAGGCGGGCGGCCGGCATGGAGACGTTGGCTACCCATACCGGCCGCGGCGCAGTGCTGCGGCGTGCCGGGGGCGACCCGGACTTGCTCGCGAACTGGCAGGCGGATCCCGGCCGGGTGCTCGGCCGGGCCGGGTACGCGGGCGCGACGATCCTCATCGCCAGTGCCGATTTCGCGGCATGCCCAGCGCGTGGACAAGCCGTCACCGAGCAAGCCGCCACCGAGCAAGCCGTCACCGGCCACGCCTCCGCTGGCCAGGCTGTCACCCAGAACGCTGCCGCTGAGCGCGCTGGATCTGCCCTGGCCGGCCGGGGATTCCTGATGGTGGTCTCGGCCGGGTTTGACGAGATTTTCTGCCGCGGATTGACAAAGTCCGGCGTGCGTCTTCTATACCTTCCGGTCAGTAAAATCAGTGAATTGCAGGACATGGTTGATGCCAACCCCGCGACGCCGCTTACTATCGATTTCGGCCAGCGCGAGATGACGGCCGCAGGTAAATTTTCTGCTGTATTCGAGATCGTCAGTGGCGCCTGGTGGCCGCTTCCGGCCCGGCGGGCGGATGCTGAGGAGGCGGCCCGCGATGGCGACAAGATCGCCGGGCGCGGCGGGGATCGCGAGGACCTGTCCGAGGAGAGGCGGCCGGGCCGGCTTGCGGACCGGATACGGGCCTGCCAGCATCGCATCTCTTGCCTCGATATAGCTTCTGATGTGCGAATACATCTGCAACGCAGGCTTGTCGCCGTGTGTGACGCGATGAAGGCGGCTAGCGCCGACCCGGCTCGCTGTGAGCAGCGGCTCGCCTCACTTACCGCGGAATTGGACCGGCTCACCGCGCTGCACGGGACCACTGCCCGGCCCGATCACATTTCCTGACAAAGCACTCTCAGCGAAAGACGTGCCGCACTTCGGGAAACCACTGAATCCGCTCCCGGCACGCCGGCGATTCCGGTTCTGGTGTTGTGCAACGGCGCTGCATCGCCTGATCAGGCCCGCCCGGCTTGGCGACTGCCCCCGGAGCCTCGCCTGATCAGCGCAGCCCGGGACGCTTGGCCAGCGCCGTCTGCAGCAGCCGGTCGATGAGCTGGCTAAACGGCAGGCCGCTGGCCTCCCACATTTTCTGGAAGTAGGACGCGGGGGACAGGCCGGGAATCGTGTTGATCTCGTTGATCACGATCTGCCCGTCGGTCGTGTAGAAAAAGTCCACCCTGGCGAGTCCCTCGCAGGACACCGCGTCGAACGCCTCCGCCGCGAGCCGCCGGATCTCCTCGCTGGCATCGGCGGGGATGGGCGCGGGGATCGCCATCCCGCTGGCCTGGTCCAGGTACTTTGCCTCGAAGTCCCAGAATTCCTCGCCGCCGTCGATGAGCAGCTGGCCGGGGATGCTGGTGTCCGGCGGCGCGCCAGCGATGCCCTCCAGCACCGAGCACTCGATCTCCACGCCATCGATGGCCGCCTCGACCAGCACCTTCGGGTCGTACCGCCTGGCCGTCTCGATGGCGGTATGCAGCCCGGCCATGTCCGCGGCCTTCGACGTGCCGATACTGGAGCCGCCTCTGGCCGGCTTCACGAATAGCGGCCAGCCGAGCTCGGCGATCGCGTCGAGCACCCGCTTGCGCTCCGGGTGGGCCGGCTCGCCGCCCGCGCCCGGCGCCGCGCTGTCAGCGCCGTCAGCGTCACCGGCGCCGCTGCCCGCGCCGAGAGCCTCGCGGCCGGTGCCGCCCGGCCAGTCCCGCTCGCGGACAACCACATGCGGGCCCACCGGCAGGCCGCGGGCCTTGAAGATCATCTTCATGTATTCCTTGTCCATGCTGACCGCGCTGGCCAGCACGCCGGCTCCCACGTAGCGGATGCCGGCCATCTCCAGCAGGCCCTGCATCGTGCCGTCCTCGCCGAACGGCCCGTGCAGGACCGGCAGCACCACGTCGACCTCGCCGAGCAGGTGCGGGATCTGCCCGGGCGCTGACGCGGCCAGCGCCCCGGCCGACTGATCGGCCCACGGCACGATCTGCCCGCCCGGCCCGGCAACCGCCTCCACGGACGGCAGCTCGCCGCCGGAGATGGCTAGCCGGCCCGGCTCGTCCGCGGTCAGCACCCAGTTGCCCTCCCGGGTGATGCCGACCGGAATGACCTCGTAGCGGTCCCGGTCGATGGCGCCGAGCATGTTGCCGCCGCCCATGCAGGACACCGCGTGCTCGGGGCCTTTCCCCCCGAACACGACTGCCACCCGGATCTTCCGCTGCACGCTCACGCTTCCTCCTGTCGTGCCCCCGCCAGGCGAGGCCTCAGACGCCATAGCGTTCCGGCTTCGCGGTGCGGCTGGCCAGCTGGACCACCGCCTCGCCGATCTCCAGCCCGTCCCTGATGACCGCCACCATGACCTCGGTGATCGGCATCTCCACGCCATGCCGGCCCGCCAGCTCCAGCACGGACTGCGACGATTTCACCCCCTCGGCAACCTGCCGCGTGGCCGCGATGACGTCGGCGACGGGCATCCCCCGGCCCAGGTTCTCGCCGAACGTGCGGTTGCGGGAGAGCGGCGAGCTGCACGTGGCGACCAGATCGCCCATCCCGGCCAGCCCGGCGAAGGTGTGCTGGTCCGCGCCGAGCGCGGCGCCGAGCCTGGCTGTCTCGGCCAGGCCGCGGGTGATCAGCATGGCCCTGGTGTTGTCGCCGAGGCCCATGCCGACGGAGATGCCGACGGCGATCGCGATGACGTTCTTGACCGCGCCGCCGAGCTCGCAGCCGGTGACGTCAGGGTTGGTGTACGGCCGGAAGTAGCCGGTGTGGCAGGCCTGCTGCAGTTGCTCGGCGGCTGCCTCATCGGTGCAGGCCACGACCGTTGCCGAGTACTGGCGCAGGGCAATCTCGCGGGCCAGGTTCGGCCCGGAGACGACCGCGATCTGACTCGCGGGCCGGCCCGTTACCTGGCTGATGACCTCGCTCATCCGGTGGCAGCTGCCGAGCTCGATGCCCTTCATCAGGCTGACCAGCAGCGCCCCGGGCGGCAGCAGCGTCGCCCACCCGGCCAGGTTCTGCCGGAGCGACTGCGCGGGGACCGCGAGCACGATCAGGTCGGCGCCGTCCAGTGCCTTGGCCGGATCCGCGGTCACCTGCAGTTCGCCGGTAAGGGTGATTCCCGGCAGGTAGTCGGCGTTCTCGCGGGTCGCGCCGATCGCCGCGGCAAGCTCCGGCCTGCGGGCCCACAGCACTGACGGGGTACCGGCGTCGCAAAGCACCTGGGCGAAGGTCGTGCCCCACGATCCGGCGCCCATGACGGCAGCTCTCACGACGGCGTTGCCCCGGCGGGGTGCGAGTCGTCCGGGTCATCCGTTATTGCTGCTTTTTGCCCGTCATCCCCGGCGGGAGGTTCCCTGGATGCCTGCGCCTTCGCCAGCTCCTGCAGTTCCTGCCGCGCCTTACGGCGGGCGATCGCGGGGTGGTACGGCTCAGCAGGCGGCTCCGCGCCGCGCAGCTCGCCGAGCAGGCGGGTGATGTCGGCCATGATGACCGCGGTGGCCGCCCGCAGCGTCTGGCTGGTCAGCGGCTGGCCCGCGAAGGCGGACAGGTCGACCGGCGGGCCGGCCAGCATGTGCACGGTCCGGCGTGGCAGCACGTGCGGCTTGAAGCTGCCGTACGGCAGGACGTCCTGCGCGCCCCAGTGCGCGACCGGGATCACCGGCGCGCCGGTGGACAGGGCCAGTCTCGCCGCCCCGGTCTTGGCCACCATCGGCCACCCGTCCGGGTCCCGCGTGACGGTCGCCTCCGGGTAGAAGATGATGCACGCGCCGTTCCGCAGGCCCTGCTCGGCGTCCCTGAGCACAAGCGCGGCGTCGGCCTGGCCGCGGTATACCGGCAGCTGGCCGAGCCAGCGCATCAGCGGCCCGAGCACCTTGGCGTCGAAGAGCGTCGATTTAGCCAGGAACACCGGATAGCGGCCGGCCCGGTCGCTGAGCAGGGACAGGGCGAGCACGTCCGCATAGGACAGGTGGTTCGCGGCCAGGATCATGCCGCCGTCGGCCGGGAAATTCTCCTGGCCGTGCCAGTCGAACTTCATCAGTGACGGGATCAGCGGCCGCAAGATGATCTTCGAGACTCCCCGCCAGGCACGGGAGTAACTTCCGGCAACGCGCTCGCTCATCTGATCAGTGTCCCGGTTCGCCAGGCATTGTGTCGAGGCGGGACCAGCGCCGGGCGGGATCAGTGTCGGGCCCCGATCTGCGGCCAGGCAGGATCAGACCATGCCGCAGCCAACCCCGCTCAGCTGGTCGCTGGTGATCCCCGTCAAGGAACTTGCCCTGGCGAAGTCCCGGCTCAGCGGCCTGGCCGGTCCGCGCCGGGCCGAGCTGGCCCTGGCCATGGCGGCGGACACCGTCGCCGCGGCGGTCGCCTGCCCGGTGATCGCCGCGGTGATCGTGGTGACCGACGATGACGTGGCCGGGGCCGCGCTCGGCCGCCTGGGCGCTGTCATCGTGCCCGACCAGCCGGCCGCGGGGCTCAATCCGGCGCTTGTCTTCGGCGCGGCTTATGCCGACGCCCGCTGGCCGGGCCGGGGCCGGGCGGCACTCGCCGCTGACCTGCCCGCGCTCGGCCCGGCGGAGATCGGCCGGGCGCTGGCCGCCGCGAGCAGATGGCCGGAGGCATTCGTGCCCGACGCCGCGGGCTCCGGGACGACGCTGTACACGGCGGGACCGGCGGCGCAGTTCTGCCCGCGGTTCGGCCCGGGGTCGCGGGACCGGCACCGGGCCGGCGGCGCGGCGGAGCTCGATCTGGCTGATGTGCCAGGGCTGCGGCGGGACGTCGATACGCCCGCTGACCTGCGCAGCGCCGCGGGACTGCGGCTCGGCCCGCGGACCTCGGCACTGGCCGCGGAACTGGTCTAGCCGGATGGCAGCAATCCGCAACCACAGCGGCGGTTCCGGCGTCCAAAAGGCGAGGGTTGCGGCAACCGTGCGGCAGCCGGGGACCCAGAGGCATACGGAGCATGTGATGTTGAGCCGCCTTTACCCGGCCGCCGCCTGGCGGTCAGCCGGACGGGCCGGGCCGGCCGGGCACCGCCTGACCCGCACCGTAGCCACCGGCGCGGCTGCGCTGGCCCTCGCGGCCTGCGGCGGGCTCCCGTCGCAGCACGGGGCCGGCGCCGGGCACGGCGCGGACGTGACTTCGGCGTCGGCGTCGGCAGCTGCGTCTGCCGCGGCGGCTGCGTCTGCCGCGGCGGCTGAGCCGGCGCCCGTGCAGACGCCGGGGCCGGCTTCAGCGCCGCCGGCCGGTGCGCCCAGGTTCTTCGCCGACCTCGTACTGGGGGAACTGGGCGGCCAAAGCCAGCTCCAGGTGCGTGCATCGGCCACCGGCCGGCTCGTGGCGCAGGACCGCAGCGTGCTGGCGGACGGCCTGGCCGCGCTGTCGGACGGGCGTACCTTCGTGGTCGCGGAAGAGGCCGGGCACTCGTGTGCCACCCGGTTCTACCGGGTGCGGCTGAACGGCCGCGGGCAGCCGGGCCAGCTGTCGCCGCTGCCCGTGCCCGTACTGCCCGGCACGTTGTACTCACTGGCCGTCAGCGGGAACGGAGATGTGCTCGGCTACGCGATCAGTGGCTGCTCAAAGGGCGACCCGGGCTACATCGGGGTCGTTCATGTGCGCAGCGGGCGGACCACCCGCTGGGGCAACGTAGAACTGGGCGGGATAAGCCCCGGGAGTGTCGGCCTGGCTGGCGAATTGTCGCTATCGGCCAACGGCCGCCTGCTCGCCTTCCCGGCGTTCGGGCTGTCAGCGAACTCGACGATTACCTCGAAGGGAGTCCGGGTACTGCCCGTTAGCGCGCCGCCCGGCACGATCGCCCAGCGCAGCCGCATTGAGCGGGCCGGCCCTTACCCGCCTTTCCGGCCCCTGCTGGCCTCGGCGGTGCTGTCCCCGGGCGGCAGGACTCTCTACACATGCACGATTCTCCGCCAGGCGAGGCACGCCGTGCGGGTGGCTGCTGACCGCAGCAGTACCGGGCGGCGGCGCAGCGCGCTGGCCAGGCTGACGGTCCCGGGCAAGCCGCTGGTGGCCGCGGAGTACTGCCCGATGGCGCTCGACGGGCTGGGACGGCAGCTGCTCGTGCCGTACTCGATCGACTTCTCGCGGAACCCTGGGGTAGCCCCGATGCTGCGCATCGCCAGGGTGAGCATTTCCACCGGGCGGGTGGTGATCCTGAAGGTCAGGCTGCCCGCGGGCGGTATGCAGCCCGCCAGCGGGTTGCTCATCGCCTGGTGATACCGGCCAGCGGGCCAGCCGTCACGGCCAGCGGGCCAGCCGTCAGATGTGCACGATCGGGCAGGTCAGGGTCCTAGTGATACCCTCCACCGCCTGGATCTGCGCGACCACGAGCCTGCCGAGATCATCGACGTTGTCGGCCTGTGCCCGGACGATCACGTCGTAGGGCCCGGTGACATCGTCGGCCTGGGTGACGCCGATGATATGGCCGATGTTCACGGCAACATCGGCAGCCTTGCCGACCTCTGTCTGAACGAGGATGTACGCCTGCACCATGCGGTCCTCCCGGGGCACCACTGTGATCGCCACGCTACCTTAGGTACCGGGCGGCCCCGGGGGCAAGGGGGGCCGGTAAGCGGCCTGGCGGGAGGCTCTCATCACGGTCGCGGATCTGGGCGAATTCGGTCTCATCGCGGCGATGAAGGCCCTGCTGCCCGCGGGCAGCGGGCAGATCGTGGGTATCGGCGACGATGCGGCCGTGCTCCGCGCGCCCGATGCCCGGGTGGTGGCGACCATGGATCTGCTGGTCGAGGGACGGCATTTCCGCCGCGACTGGTCAACGGCGCTCGACGTCGGCCGCAAGGCGGCAGCGCAGAACCTGGCGGACATAGCGGCCATGGGCGCCGTCCCGACCGCGCTGCTCGTCGGCTTCGCGGCACCGGGCGACCTGCCGGCGGCCTGGGCGCGGGACCTGGTCCGCGGCCTGGCACAGGAGTCCGCGCGAGCTGGCGCGTCGGTGGCCGGCGGGGACGTCAGCAGTGCCGACACCATCATGATCGCGATCACGGCACTGGGTGACCTGGCCGGCCGCGACCCGGTCACCAGGGGCGGGGCCCGGCCGGGGGACCTGCTGGCGGTCGCGGGCAGGCTCGGCCGATCGGCAGCGGGACTGGCCCTGCTGGAGGCTGGCCTGAACCGGCCGGCCGGTCCCGTCGCGGCGCACCGGCGGCCGCGGCCGCCGTACGGCGCCGGGCCGCAGGCGGCGGTGATCGGCGCCACCTCGATGATCGACATCAGTGACGGGCTGGTGCAGGATCTCGGCCACGTGGCCGCGGCGAGCGGAGTCCGCATCGATATCGAGACCGCGCGGTTTGCCGATGATCCGCAGCTCCGGGCGGCGGCAGCGGCCCTGGGCGACGCGGACTGGCTCGGCTGGGTACTGGCCGGCGGCGAGGATCACGCCCTGGCCGCGACCTTCGCGGCGGGCACGGAACTGCCGGAACGCTGGTCGGTCATCGGCTCGGTGAGCGCCGGGGCCGGCGTGCACGTGAACGGGCGGAGCTGGGCCGGGCGCGGCGGATGGGATCATTTCCGCTGAACAGGCAGCAATTACTTCCGGCATCTGATCGACTACTACTTCCGGCGGCGTCCGGGACCAGATCGACGACCTTCTCAGCCCTAGCTCGCAGGCTCGCAGGAAAGTTGCTTGGTAGAACCCACCGATGCCACGACACCGCAAAGGCGAGGCCAGGCCCTGGTACGTGCCGAGGCCCTCGACTGCCATCCGCGCGGTGCTGACCATCCAGCCACCGCGCCGTGGCAAGCCCGCGCGCATCCCGCGGCACGGTGCCGTCCCGGCGCGGCCGGCCGGCCCTGACAGAGCGGCCCGGCCAGGACGCCTGGCTCAGCCGGGGCGTCCGGGCCGGTCGTTCCGCCCGGCGCCGCCCGCCCGCCCGGTACGCAGCATGCTCATGACGCCCTGGCTGGCGGCCGGGGTGGGCGTTGTCGTTGCCGCCGTGCTCGCGCTGAACGTGCCGCGCGCGGCCCTGACCTACAGCCAGACAAATCCGGCCGTGACCTGCCAGGCGCCGTCCTGTGACCGGGTCTCGCCGCGCCATCAGCACGGCGGCCTGGCGGCCAAGGATCCGGGCATTGAGCTGAAGCACCCCGGCCGGTCCGCCGCGCCGCAGGCGGCGCCCGCGATGGCGAAGAAGCCCGCGGCCCCGGCGCATGCGCGGAGCCGGGAACCGCACCCGGCCGGTGCGCCGGCCGACGTGCAGTACCAGACCCTGCAGCGCTGGCCGTCGGGCTTTACCGGGCTGATCACGATAGTGAGCCCGGCGACGCTCAGTGACTGGCGGCTGGCGTTCAAGTACCCGGGCGCGCACATCGATTCCGTCGCCGGAGCGAAGTGGAATGCCCGCGGCGACGGCGGTATCGCGTCCGCCGTCCCGTGGCCATGGGGCGGCCCGCCGGGCAACATCGTGAGAATCATGATCGTCGCCAACGGGACGCCGGGGCAGCCGACGGCCTGCAGGTTCGACGGAGCCCCGTGCAGTTTCGGCTGAGCCGGAACCTACGCTGGGGTTATGCCGCCGACTCCGCCCTGCGTACTCGCGATTGCCGGCTCCGACTCGGCCGGCGGGGCCGGCATCCAGGCTGACCTGAAGACGATGCTCGCGCTCGGCGTGCACGGGATGAGCGTGGTCTGCGCGGTCACGGCGCAGAATTCAGTCGGCGTCCAGGGTTACTGGGAAGTGCCGCCGGCCGCAGTCCGGGCCCAGCTCACCTCGGTACTCAGCGATATCGCGGTGCATGCGGTGAAGACCGGGATGCTCGCCTCGGCCGCGATCGTGCAGACCGTGTCCGCCATGCTGGCCGGCCTGCCCGCCCCGGTCGTGGTGGATCCGGTCGCGGTGTCGAAGCACGGAGACAGCCTGCTGTCAGCCGGCACCCTGGAGGCGGTGCGGGCGCAGTTGCTGCCACTGGCGACGGTGCTGACGCCCAACCTGCTGGAGGCAGAACTGCTGACCGGCAGCCCGATCTCGGACGAGGCGGGCATGCGCAAGGCAGCCGTGGCCCTCAGCTCGCTCGGGCCACGCTGGATCCTCGTCAAGGGCGGGCACCTGCCGGGCAACCCGGTGGACCTGCTGTTCGACGGCTCGGAGATGATCCGTTTTCCCGGCCAGCGCATCGCCAGCCCGGCATACCCACGGGACCGGCTGCACGCTGGCATCCGCGATCGCTTCGTTCCTCGCCCAGGGCATGGGCGTACCAGCCGCGGTAGCAGCGGCCAGGGATTACGTGACCGGGGCGATCGGCGCCGGATTCCCGCTTGGCGCGGGAATCGGCCCGGTTGATCACGCCTGGCGGATACGCCAGCCGGTCAGCGGGTGACCTTGCCTGCCTTGATGCAGGACGTACACACGTTCAGCCGCCGGGGCGTCCGGCCGACCTTGGCGCGCACGCGCTGAATATTCGGGTTCCAGCGGCGCGGGGTGCGGCGGTGCGAGTACGAAACGTTGTTGCCGAAACCCGGCCTCTTGCCGCATACGTCGCAGACGGAAGCCACGGGATCGCTCCATTTTGGGTGCTGGCCAGATGGGTCGTCGTCCCGGACGCTGCCGGAACGGTCGTCGAAGGATATCCGACCGGCGGAGGTAGCGCGAGCCGGGCCGGAAGCTCCCCCGCGGACCAGCGGCGGTCACGGGATTTCCGCTGCCCGCGGCTGACGGTGCGGGGTCCTATCCTGCCTCTATGGCGGCGCTGGAAACGATGGACGGTGATGCCGTCCGGCGCTGGTGCCGCCTGGCTGCCGATGCGCTGACACAGACCAGGGCGGCGATCGACGCGCTGAACGTCTTCCCGGTGCCCGATGCGGACACCGGGACCAACCTGCAGCTCACCCTGCTGTCCGCGGCTGACGCCGCCGAGGCGGTGCCGGCCGGGTCCGGGCCCGGAGAAGTCTGGCGGGCCGCGGCCTCCGGCGCGCTGCTCGGCGCGTGCGGCAATTCCGGCGTGATCGTCAGCCAGCTGCTGCGCGGGCTGGCTGAGGTCTGCGCGCCGGCGCCGCGGTGTGACGGCGCGGTGCTGGCCCGCGCGCTGGCGCATGCGGCCGCGACTGGCCCGCGCCGCGGTGCGCCGGCCGGCCGAGGGGACGATCCTGACGGTCGCCGATGCTGCCGCGCTGGCGGCGGCCGGGCGGCGTGAGACCCTGACCGCGGCGGTGACCGCCGCGGCCGCGGCCGCTCGCGAGGCGCTGGCCAGGACCCAGGGACAGCTGCCGGTGCTAGCCGCCAGCGGCGTGGTGGACGCGGGAGCTGCCGGGCTCTGCGTCCTGCTCGACGCGCTGGCAGCCGCGGTAACGGGCAGCGTTCCCGGTGTTTACGCGGTGCCCGCGGCTGCGCTGCATGGCGCCGCCGGGCCTGCCGCCGCGCTCGCCGTCGGCTCCGGCGGATATGAGGTCACCTACCTGCTGGACGCGCCGGCCGAGGCGGTCGCCGGGCTGCGCGAACGGCTCGATGGCCTGGGCGACTCGCTGGTGATCGTCGGCGGCGGCGAGCTCTGGAACGTGCACGTGCATGTCGCCGACGCCGGTGCCGCGATCGAGGAGGGACTGCGGGCCGGGCGCCCGCGGCGGATCACCGTGACCTTCCTCGGGGCAGCGCCGCAGGCCGGCCGCCGGGTGGTCGCGATCGCCGAGGGCGGCGGTCTCGCGACCCTGCTCCGGGACGCCGGGGCGCTGGTGGTCCGGTATGACGGCGGTGACCGGCCCACGCCGCCCGCGCTCTTCGCCGCGATCCGCCAGGCCGGGGCGCAGGTCGTGGTCATCCCGGACGGCCCGCAGGTGGCTGCCGTGGCCGCGGCCACGGCGGCCAGGCTCGCCGATGAGGGCATCGAGGTATCGGTGATCCCGGTGCGGGCCGCGGTGCAGGGCCTGGCCGCGCTCGCGGTGCACGACCCGCTGCGCGGCTTCGCCGCGGACGTGGCCGCGATGACGGCCGCCGCGGCGGCCACGCGGCATGGCAGGGTGGAGGCCGGCGGCCGCGGGCGCGTGCTCGGGTTCGCCGGGGATGAGGTGGCGATGACCGGGGACCGGCCGGATGAGGTGGCGATGGCGCTGGCCGACCTGCTGCTGGCGGCCGGCGGCGAGCTGGTGACCCTGATCGAGGGCGAGTGCGAGGCCGGCGGCCAGCACGCTGGCCTGGCGGAGCTGGTCGCCGGGCACCTGCGGGAAACCAGCCCGGGCACCGAGACGGTCTGTTACGGCGGCGGCCCGGCGCGGCTGCCGCTCCTGATCGGAGTGGAGTAAACGGCGATGGCGAGCCTGCAGGACCCGCTCGGCCCGGTGGTCGGCGCCAAGGCAGCCAAGCGGCTCGCCGCCGCGCTCGACCTGCGGACCGTGGGCGAGCTGCTCCAGCACTATCCCCGCCGGTACGAGAACCGTGGCGAGCTGACCGACCTCGCCTCGCTGGCCGACGGCGAGAACGTCACCGTGCAGGCCGAGGTCGCGTCCGTGATGGTACGGGGGATGCGCAACCGGCCCGGCACCATCTTCGAGGCGGTCATCACCGACGGCCGCGGCCGGCTGACCCTCACGTTCTTCGGCCACGGCCGGCAGGAATGGCGTGAGAAAGTGCTCAAGCCCGGCGCGCGCGGGCTCTTCGCCGGCCAGGTCTCCACATTCCGCGGCAAGCGCCAGCTCTCGCATCCCGACTACGAGATGCTCGGGCCCGGCGAGGCCCTGGTCAGGGCGGCTGACTTCGCGGCCGAGATCATCCCGGTCTACCCGGCCGTCAAGGGCATCACCTCCTGGCAGATCGCCGACTCGATCCGGCTGGCGCTCGACCTGGTGGACGTCGATGACGACCTGCTGCCGCGCGCAGTCCGGGACCGCTACCAGCTCAGCGGCCTGGCCGATGCACTGCGCGGCATCCACCGCCCGGCGGACCGCCGCGACGCGGACCGGGCGCGGCACCGGCTGAAGTGGGACGAGGCGTTCGTGCTGCAGGTGATCCTGGCCCAGCGTCGCCGGGCGGCCTTCGCGCTGTCGGCGACGCCGCGCGCCCCGCAGGCCGGCCTGCTCGCGGAGTTCGACGCCGCGCTGCCGTTCGAGCTCACCGTCGGCCAGCAGCTGGCTGGCGCGACCATCGCGGACGAGCTTGCCCGCGATCACCCGATGCACCGGCTGCTGCAGGGCGAGGTCGGGTCGGGCAAGACGGTGATCGCGGTCCGCGCCATGCTCCAGGTTGTCGACGGCGGCGGACAGGCCGCGCTGCTCGCCCCCACCGAGGTGCTCGCGCAGCAGCATTACCGCTCGATCAGCGCGCTGCTCGGCCCGCTCGCCCAGGCGGGCCAGCTGGGCGGCGCGGAACGGGCGACCAGGCTGGCGCTGCTGACCGGCTCGCTGGGCGCCGCGGCCCGCCGCAAGGCGATGCTGGACGCCGCGTCCGGCAGCGCCGGGATCGTGATCGGCACCCATGCGCTGCTGGAGGAGAAAGTGCAGTTCGCCGACCTCGGCCTGGTGGTGGTCGACGAGCAGCACCGGTTCGGCGTCGAGCAGCGGGACGCCCTGCGCGACAAGGCCGGCGAGGGCCGCCCGCACGTGCTGGTCATGACCGCGACCCCGATACCCCGTACCGTCGCGATGACGGTATTCGGCGACCTGGAGGTCTCCACGCTGACCGAGCTGCCGGCCGGCCGCGAGGCGATCAGCACGCATGTCGTGCCGGCCGCCGAGCGGCCCAGGTATATGGAGCGGACCTGGCAGCGAGTCACCGAGGAAGTGGCCAAGGGACGGCAGATTTACGTAGTCTGCCCGCGGATTGGCGGCGACGGGCCGGCCGGTGACGGGCCGGCTGACGAGGCCGCCGCCGGGCGGAGCCAGCCGGCCGAGAGTGCCGCCGGCGCTGGCGATGATGCCGGAGACGACCCCGGCGACACCGCCGAAGAGGTCAGGCGCCCGCCGATCGCGGTCCTCGACCTCGCCGCCGAGCTGGAGAAAGGCCCGCTGGCCGGGGTGCGGGTGGCAGTGCTGCACGGCCGCCTCCCGCCGGACGAGAAGGAACGCGTGATGCTGGCCTTCGCGGCCGGCTCGGTCGACGTGCTGGTGACCACCACCGTCGTCGAGGTGGGCGTCGACGTGCCGAATGCGACCACTATGGTGATCATGGACGCGGACCGGTTCGGGGTTTCCCAGCTGCACCAGCTGCGCGGGCGAGTAGGGCGGGGCAGCCACGAGGGGCTGTGCCTGCTGGTCACCGAGGCCGAGGCGGGCAGCCCGTCCCGGCAGCGGCTGGACGCGGTGGCCGCGACGCTGGACGGGTTCAAGCTGTCCAGGCTCGATCTTGAGCAGCGCAGGGAAGGCGACGTGCTCGGCGCGGCGCAGGCGGGCCGCCGGTCGAGCCTGAAGCTGCTCACGCTGCTGGCCGACGAGGACCTGATCGGCCGCGCCCGCCGCGAGGCCACCGACCTGGTGGACGCCGACCCGGCCCTGGCCGGCCAGCCCGCGCTGGCCGCCGCGGTCGCCGCGCTGCTCGAATTGCAGCAGGCGGAGTTCCTGGAGAAGGCCTGAGGCGGGCAGCCAGATGACGCGCATCATCGCCGGCACCGCGGGCGGCAGGCGGCTGGCCGTCCCGCCCGGCCAGGGCACCAGGCCCACCAGCGACCGGGCCCGCGAGGGCCTGTTCGCCACCATCACGGCCATCCTCGGCACCCTGCAGGGCACCGCGGTCCTCGACCTGTACGCCGGGTCGGGCGCGGTCGGCCTGGAGGCGCTGTCCCGCGGCGCGGCGGACGTGCTGCTGATCGAGGCGGACGCGGTGGCGGCCCGGGTGATCCGCGGCAACATCGCCGCGCTGGGCCTGGCCGGCGCCCGGGTGCTGGCCGGCCGGGTGGAACGCGCGCTGGCCCGCGGCCCTGGCACCGGCCCGCCGCGCGACGTCGTCTTCGCCGACCCGCCCTACGCGACCGCCGACGCGGAGGTGTCTGCCGTGCTCAGCGCGCTGCTGGCCGGCGGCTGGCTGGCGCCCGCCGCCGTCGTCGCGGTGGAGCGCGCGACCAGGTCGGGCCCGCAGCAATGGCCCGCCGGGTACGCGGCGGACCGGGCCAGAAGATATGGCGAGGCGACTCTCTGGTACGGTCGCGCCGCAGGCGCGGTGCCGGCCGGCGGGGCGGCCGCGGTGCCGGCCAGCCCGCCGGCCGAGTGACCGTGACGAAGGGCGGTAAACCTGGTGGTGCGTCGCGTCGTCTGCCCTGGCTCCTTCGACCCGGTGACTAACGGGCACCTCGACATCATCAGCCGGGCCGCCCCGCTGCACGACGAGGTTGTCGTCGCGGTGGGGGCCAACCTCGCCAAGCACGGGCTGTTCACGGTCGGCGAGCGGATGGAGATGCTGGGCGAGGTCCTGGCCGGATACCCGAACGTCCGGGTGGACACGTTCGACGGCCTGCTGGTGGACTTCTGCCGGGCACACGACATCTCGGCGATCGTGAAGGGCCTCCGCGCGGTCAGCGACTTCGAGTACGAGATGACCATGGCGCAGATGAACTACAGCCTGGCAGGCATCGAGACGCTCTTCATGACGACCAACCCGCTGTACTCGTTCCTGCGCTCCAGCCTGGTCAGGGAAATCGCCAAGTACGGCGGTGACGTGAGCGGGCTCGTTCCTGCTCCGGTGCTCAGCCGCCTTCTCGCCCGCGCCCCCCGGGCCTGACGCCGTGCCCACGTCCGGCCGTTGATCTGGCCGCGGCCGCGCCGCGGCCCGGGCAGCTGACCGCCCGCAGGTCAGGCAGCAGGTATCGTGGCTCCCCGGACAAGTTGGGTTTCCGCAGACAGCCCGGTAGGCTGGGCGCCCGACACCAGATTGATCATGCCTTTATTTGCCATGCCAAATGCCAGCAGGAAATACGTGAAGCGCCTCGATCCCCGGGGACCGCTTGTCTTCGACACGCGCGCGCTCAGCACGGGCTCGGCGCGCGTCGAGGACCGCACCGTCCCGGCTCCGGCTTACCTGGGGGTTGAGCTCGTCAGCATCCCGGAGGGCGCTGACCTGCAGTTGCACGTGCAGCTTGAGGGGGTCTCGGAGGGCACGCTGGTCACCGCGACAGTCCGGGCTCCGCTCACCGGTGAGTGCGCTCGCTGCCTGGACCCGTTCACATCCGCGACGGAGGTCAGGCTGCAGGAGCTCTACTCCTACGAGGCGGCCGACGGGGGCCTGACGGGCAGTGACGCCGACGGCGGCGGTGGCCCTGACGGCTACCTGCTGGACGGCGACTTGCTCGATCTTGAGCCTGCCTTGCGGGACGCGCTGGTGCTTGAGCTGCCGATCGCGCCACTGTGCTCGGCCGACTGCCCGGGGCTGTGCGTGCAGTGCGGCGTCAGGCTGGCGGATGCAGGTGCCGGGCACGGCCACGCCGTCGATGGCGCGGAACAGGACATACCAACGCCGGGCGGGATACCCGTACCCGGGATAAGGAAGGAGTGCTGAGGTGGCTGTCCCCAAGCGGAGGATGTCCCGCAGCAATACCCGGTCGCGCCGCTCCCAGTGGAAGACCACGGCGCCAGCGCTCGTGAGCTGCCCGCAGTGCCGCGATCCCAAGCTGCCGCACACGGCGTGCCCGACCTGCGGCACGTACAACCGGCGCCAGGTGATCAACCCTTCCTGAGCAGGCAGCGGCCGCCGGGCTCTTAGGGCCGCCCGCTGCGGGGAAGGAGGACAGCGTGAGTGGCGCGTCACGTGATGGCCAGGCTGCGGAATCTAACGGCGCGGAGTTGCTGACCGCCCTGAATGTGCAGCTGGGCGAGAAGATGCTCGAGCGCGCCCTGACGCACCGGTCCTTCGCCTACGAGAACGGCGGCCTGCCGACCAACGAGCGGCTGGAGTTCCTCGGCGACTCGGTGCTCGGCCTCATCGTCACCGGCACCCTCTTCTGCGATTTCCCGGATCTCGCCGAGGGCCAGCTCGCGAAGCTGCGCGCGGCGGTGGTCAACATGCGGGCGCTCGCGGGGGTGGCCCGCGGCCTGCGGCTGGGCGATTACGTGTACCTCGGCAAGGGCGAGGAGGGCACCGGCGGCCGGGATAAGTCCTCGATCCTCGCCGACACCCTCGAGGCCGTGATCGGCGCCGTCTACCTGGACTGCGGCCTGGCCGAGGCGGACGCCCTGGTGCACCGGCTCTTCGACCCGGTGATCGCCCGCTCGGCCCGGCTCGGCGCCGGCCTCGACTGGAAGACGTCGCTGCAGGAGCTCACCGCGGCCGAAGTACTCGGCGTTCCCGAGTACCACGTGGAGGAGAGCGGCCCGGATCACCAGAAATCCTTCCGGGCATCGGTCTGGGTCGGCGGCCACAGCTACGGAACGGGTGAAGGGCGCTCCAAGAAGGAAGCCGAGCAGCAGGCTGCGGAAGCGGCCTGGAACCTGATCAGCGAGGAGACCTTCATCCCGGGCGCGCAGGGCGGCGGCGACGGCGCCCGTCCGCTGGACTAGCCGGTGCCCGAGCTCCCCGAGGTCGAGACCGTCCGGCGCGGCCTGCAGCGCCACGTGGCGGGCCGCACCATCGACTCGGTGCAGGTGTTCCATCCGCGCGCCGTGCGGCGTCACCTGGCCGGACCCGATGACTTCGCTGCCGCCCTCCGCGGGCGGGCCGTCACCGGCGCGCGCAGGCGCGGGAAGTACCTCTGGCTGCCGGCCGGCGACGATGCGGTGCTCGCCCATCTCGGGATGAGCGGCCAGCTGCTCATCGGGGACCCGGCCAGGCCGCTGTCGGCGCACGACCGTGCCCGGTTCACCTTCCGCGACGGTGGCCCTGACCTGCGATTCACCGACCAGCGGACCTTCGGTCACCTGGCCATCGCGGTCGGCGGAGCGGTCCTTCCTCCGGCCATCGCGCACATCGCGCCGGACCCGCTCGAGCCGGGTTTCGACCTGACGGCGCTCACCGCGAGGATCCGCGCCCGCCGGACCGGGATCAAGCGCGCGCTGCTTGACCAGTCGCTGGTCAGCGGCATCGGCAACATCTACGCGGACGAGGCACTCTGGCGCGCGCGGCTGCACTGGGCGCGCCCGTCCGAGACACTGACGCGGGCCGAGATCAGCCGCCTGTTCGAGGCCGTCGAGCAGGTCTTCACCGAGGCACTTAACGTCGGCGGCACCTCCTTCGACAGCCTGTACGTGAACGTGAACGGGCAGAGCGGCTACTTCGAGCGGTCGCTCGCCGTGTACGCCCGGGCCGGCCAGCCGTGCCCCCGGTGCGGCACCCCGGTACGGCGCGATCCGTTCATGAACCGGTCGTCGTACAGCTGCCCGAAGTGCCAGCCCCGGCCGCGGCGGGCCCGGTGGTGACATGACCAGCGATGCTGACATGGCCGGCCGCAGTGAGATGGCCGCCGGTGAGATAGCCGCCGGTGAGATGGCCGGCCGCGGGGTGACCAGCGGGGAGATGGCCGGCGGGGAGAGGCTCGCCGGTGAGATGGCCGGCGGGGAGCTGGCCCGCCCCGGCAGCGAGCCGCCCGGCGACGCGGCTGCCCGGCTCACCGCCTGGATCGCCGGGCGCGTGCAGGGCGTCGGCTTCCGGTGGTGGGTACGCGCCCGGGCGCTGGAGCTTGGCCTGGCCGGGTCGGCGGAGAATCTCCAGGACGGCAGGGTGAAGGTCATCGCCGAGGGCCCGGTGGCGCGCTGCCGGGAACTGCTGGCCCTGCTGGCGGGCCCGGGCACGCCAGGCCGCGTGACCGGGGTGACCCAGCGCTGGGACGATCCGCGTGGCGGCATGGCCGGCTTCGCGGAGCGGTAACCTGGCTGGCGTGACCTGCGCGTTCGGTCAACTTGACCGGATACACAAGCGGTGGGACCATAGAAAACGTTACTTGCGCGCACTGCTGCGCGTCTATACGCGATATAGCGTGCGCGCCCACTCTGGTCACTCAGTGTGGAGGACCTTTTACAATGGCGAAGGCAATACTCGGCCACGTCGGCGGGCCGGATCCCCGCATGGTCGCGGAGATGCGCCGCCTTCAGCAGCGCGTGCGTGACCTGGAGACCGCGCTTGTCAGGCTCCAGGAAGAGAACGACGCACTCGCTGCCGAGGTGGGGCATGACCTGCTGATCCCGGTCCGCGAACCCGCGCTCGCCTAGCGAGCGCCCGCCGGCCACGAACTGCGGCGGGGATGCCTGAGACAGGTATCCCCGCCGCAGTATTCAGGCCACCGGCCCATCCCGGCATACTCACCGGGTTATTTGTGTTTCCCTGGCAATTTCGCCTTTCCCGGGCAGCCGCATCTACGGCGCCGGCCAAGCCTTGAGGGCATTCTTTCCGGGCAGCCGCGTCTGCCGAGGGCGGCCGCATTGGCCCGGGCGGCTTCGCCGTGGCTGCCAAAACTACGCGAACGGCCATACATCATGACATAACCGCTCCGGTGGTAGTCGCTAGCGGCCGCGTATCCCCGGGCCGGAGCGCCGCTCGGGGTAGGGTGCGGGAAGGCTGGCCGGTCCCGGACAGCCCTGGCGGGGACGAGCGGCACGGCGCGGCGGCACCGCGCGGCGCGGCCACGGCCCTGGCGGGGGACAACACGCCGCCCGTGGTCACCGCACCGGCAGGGCGGCGGCCGAGGAGGGAAAACCCGCGGGTGTACCTGAAAACCCTCACCATGCGTGGGTTCAAGTCGTTCGCATCGGCCACGTCGCTGCGCTTCGAGCCCGGCATCACCTGCGTCGTCGGCCCGAACGGGTCGGGCAAGTCCAACATCGTTGACGCCTTCTCCTGGGTTATGGGGGAGCAGGGGGTCAAGACGCTGCGCGGCGGCAAGATGGAGGACGTCGTCTTCGCCGGCACGGCCAGCCGGCCGGCCCTCGGCCGCGCCGAGGTCACCCTCACCATCGACAATAGTGACGGCGCCCTGCCGATCGACTATGCCGAGGTCACGATCAGCCGGCTGCTGTTCAGGTCGGGCCAGAGCGAGTACGCGATCAACGGTGACCACTGCAGGCTGCTCGACGTGCAGGAACTGCTCTCCGACACCGGCCTGGGCCGGGAGATGCATGTCATCGTCGGCCAGGGCCAGCTGGATGAGGTGCTGAACGCCGGCCCCGAGGCCCGCCGTGCGCTGATCGAAGAGGCCGCGGGCGTGCTGAAGCACCGCAAGCGCAAGGAAAAGGCGCTCCGCAAGCTGGAGGCCATGCAGGTCAACCTCACCAGGCTGGTCGACCTCACCGGCGAACTCGGCCGGCGGCTCAAGCCGCTCGGCCGCCAGGCCGAGATCGCCCGCCGGGCGGCGGTCATCCAGGCTGACTTCCGCGATGCGCGGCTGCGGCTGCTCGCCGACGACTACGTGACGGTGGCAGCCGAACTTGACCGCGACCAGTCCGACGAGGCGGCCGCAATGGCCCGCCGGGCAGCCCTTGAGCGGAGCCTGGCCGCCGCCCGCGAGCGGGAGGCGGAGCTAGACCTGGCCGCGCAGCAGCATGCGCCGCGCCTGGCCGCGGCGCAGCAGGCATGGTTCGCGCTCTCCGGGCTGACCGAGCGGCTGCGCGGGGTGCTCGGCCTGGCGACCGAACGGCACCGGCACCTGAGCGCCCCGCCGGAGCCGCAGCGGCCAGGCCGGGATCCAGACGAACTCGACCGCGAGGCCGCGGGCCTGCGCGAGCAGGAAGCAGCCCTCGGCGAGCGGCTGGCGGCCGCCCGCGGGCTGCTGGCCGCTGCGGTCAACGAGCGGACCGGCGCCGAGGCGGGCCTGATCGAGACCGACCGGCGGCTGGCCGAGGACGCCAGGTCCGCCGTTGCCCGCGCCGAACGGCTCGCCCGGCTGCGCGGCCAGGTCGAGGCCGCGCGCGCCACCGCCACGGCAGCCGACGAGGAGGCAGGCCGCCTGGCGGCGGCCCTCGCGCAGGCCCGGGCCCGCGCCGAGCACGCCCAGCAGCAGTACGGGCAGGTCCAGGATCTCGTCTCCGGCCGCGACGAGGGCAGGTCGGACCTGATGGCGGCGCACGAGCAGGCCAAGTCCGCGCTCGCCGGGGCGGCCGCGAACGTCACCGCCCGCCGCGCGGCCGAGCACGCCGCCAGTGACCGGCGGGCCGCCCTGGGTGCGCGCACCGAGGCGCTGGAGGAGGCGGTCAGGCGCGGTGCGGATGCATCCGGGGTGCTGCTGGCCGGAAGCGGCAGGTTCGGCGGGGTTGTCGGCGCGTTCGCCGCGCTGCTGACCGTGGAAGACGGCGGCGCTGACGCGATCGCCGCCGCTCTCGGTGCCTCGGCGGCGGCCGTCGCGGTGTCCGGCATCGACGAGGCGGCGGCGATCCTCGCCGCGCTGAAAACCGAGGACGCCGGCCGGGCCGACCTGGTGATCGCCGCCGGGCAGCCGCACGGCGGGAACGCGGCCAGGGCCGGCCGGGCGGCCGCGGAAATGCCGCCCGGTGTCCGGCGGGCGGTTGACCTGGTGAAGGCCCCCGGCGAGTTCGCGCTGGCGGTCGAGGAACTGCTGGCCGGCGTCGCCGTGGCTACCGACCTGGCCGAGGGCCTCGACCTGCTGCGGTCACACCCGCAGCTGCAGGTGGTGACGCTGGACGGCGACCTGATCGGCGCGCACTGGGCACGCGGGGGCTCGGCCGGAGCACCGAGCCTGATCGGCATGCGGGCGGCCGCGCAGGACGCAGCCGAAGCGCTGCGGGAGGCGGAAAGCAGCTGCCAGCGCGCCGAGCGGGACCTCGCTGACGCGGCCGACGAGGAGGACCGAGCCCGCCAGGTCGCCGCCGAGGCACTGGCCAGGCTGCAGGAGACGGATGCCGAGGCGGCGGAGATCTCCGGCCGGCTCGGCACGCTGGCCGGTGCCGCCCGGGCGGCCGGCGACGAGGCAGGCAGGCTGGCCGCGGGGATCGCCACCGCCGAGCGCGCCAGGGAGAACGACCAGGCCAGGCTGGCCGAGCTGGAGATCCGCCTGTCCGCTGCCGAGGCGGACGCGGACGCTGCGAAGGCGGCCGAGTCCGCTCCCGTGCTGACCGCCGGCGAGGCACGCGCCGAGCGGGACCGGCTCGCCGAGCTTGCGGTAGCCGCGCGGAACGCCGAGATGGACGCCCGGCTGGACGTCCGGACCGTCGAGGAACGGCTCCGGGCCATCACCGGGCGCGCAGACTCGCTGGCCGCGGCGGCCACCGCGGAACGCCAGGCCAGGCAGCGGGCCGAGGCCAGGCGCATCCGCCGCGAGAGCGAGGCCGCGCTGGCCAGCGCCGTGGCCGCGGGCGCGAGTTACGCAGTAGCCAGGATCGGGCAGTCGCTGTCGGTGGCGGACGCTGACCGGCGGGCCGCCGAGCTGGCCAGCAGCGGCCGCGATGACCAGCTGAAGGCGGTCCGGGCGCAGATCCGCGAGTTGTCCGGCGAGTTCGACAAGGTAGTGGACAGCGCGCACGGGGCGGAGATCGCCCGGGCGTCCCGCCGGATGCAGCTGGAGCAGATCGCCGCCCGCGCCGCCGACGAGTTCGCGGTGGACGCCGAGGCGCTCACCGCGGAGTACGGTCCCGGGGTCCTCGTCCCGCAGGCCGACGAGAGCCTGCCGCCGCTGCCGTACGACCGCGCGGCCCAGGAGAAGCGTGCCCAGGCGGCGCAGCGCCTGCTGGATCAGCTCGGCAAGGTCAACCCGCTCGCCCTGGAGGAGTTCGCCGCGCAGCAGGAACGGCACGCTTTCCTCGTCACCCAGCTGGAGGACCTCAAGAAAACCCGCCGTGACCTGCTGACCGTCATCAAGGAAGTCGATGACCGGGTGCTGCAGGTGTTCGCGGCCGCCTATGAGGACACCGCGCGGGAATTCGAGCATGTCTTCACCGCGCTGTTCCCCGGCGGCGATGGCAGGCTGGTGCTGACCGAGCCCGACGACATGCTCAGCACCGGGATCGACTTCGAGGCCAGGCCGCCGGGCAAGAAGGTGAAGCGACTGTCGCTGCTGTCCGGCGGCGAGCGGGCGCTGACCGCGATCGCCTTCCTGATCGCGATCTTCAAGGCCAGGCCGTCGCCGTTCTACGTGCTCGACGAGGTCGAGGCCGCGCTCGATGACTCCAACCTGCAGCGCCTGCTGCAGATCTTCGAGGAGCTGCGGGAAAGCTCGCAGCTGATCATCATCACGCACCAGAAGCGGACCATGGAGGTCGCCGACTCGCTGTACGGGATCAGCATGCGCGGCGACGGCGTGTCCACGGTGATCAGCCAGCGGCTGCGGGAACGCGAGAGCGCCTGACCCGGGGCAGCCGGCTGGCCTGATCGCCCGGCGGCCGGCGCCAGCCGGGCGGAGCGTCACGGCAGGCAGGCCGCCGCGTCTGCCAGACTGGGGCGGTCATGGAATTCCTTATCATCGTCATCGCCCTCGCCGTCGTCCTCGCCGTCACGGGCGGGCTCCTGCTCGTCCGCACCCGCCGCCGGGCGCTGCCGCCTGCGCGCCCGGCGGACCGCGACGGCCCCGTCACCATCCAGGACCGTCCCGGCGCGGCCGGCCAGGACATAGCGGAAACGGATATGGCCGGGCCGGTGCCCGGCACGACCGCGGTGCCCGGGGCGGCCAGGCCACAGCCCGAACTGCCGCCGCCGTCGGCAGGCCGGCTGGTCCGGCTCCGGGGGCGGCTGGCCAGATCCCAGTCCGGGTTCGGCTCGGTCCTGCTCACCCTGCTCTCCCGTGACGCCCTCGATGACCAGACCTGGGACGAGATCGAGGACACGCTGATCACGGCCGACATGGGCGTGACCCCGGCCCGCCAGCTGGTCGAGGAACTCCGCACCGAGGTCAAGGTCGCGGGCAGCCGCAGCCCGGCCGAGGCCAGGGCGCTGCTCCGGGCGCAGCTGATCACCGCGATCGGCCCGGACCAGGACCGGTCGCTGCGCACCGCGCGGCACGGTAACCGGCCGGCCGTCCTGCTGGTGGTGGGCGTCAACGGCACGGGCAAGACGACGACCTGCGGCAAGCTCGCGCGGGTGCTCGTCGGCGACGGCCGCACCGTGCTGCTCGGTGCCGCTGACACGTTCCGCGCCGCGGCCGCCGACCAGCTGGAAACCTGGGGCAACCGGGTCGGTGCCCGGGTCGTCCGCTCCGACCGGGAGGGCGCCGATCCCGCCAGCGTCGCCTTCGAGGCGGTCAAGGAGGGCATCGGCCTCGGCGTGGACACCGTCATCGTGGACACGGCAGGCCGGCTGCACACCAAGACCGGGCTGATGGATGAGCTCGGCAAGATCAAGCGAGTGATCTCCAAGCAAGCGGACGTGGACGAGGTACTGCTCGTGCTCGACGCGACCACCGGGCAGAACGGCCTGCGCCAGGCCCGGGTTTTCGGCGAGGCAGTGAACGTCACCGGGATCGTGCTGACCAAGCTGGACGGCACGGCCAAGGGCGGGATAGTGATCGCCGTGCAGCGCGAGCTCGGCGTGCCCGTGAAGCTCGTCGGCCTCGGCGAAGGCCCGGACGACCTCGCGCCGTTCGAGCCCGCGGCCTTCGTCGACGCCATCCTCGGCGGCTGAGGCGATAACCTGGGACGTGGCGAGCGCGGCTGTCAGGTGTGCCGGGCTGGCCAGGCGCGAGACCCGTGCGCACGTCCCAGCAGTGCCGTGCGGTACCCGACGCCCCTGATCCCTGGCACCTGCGCGAGGACGGCAGCAACACGTGTTCGAGACTCTTTCCGACCGGCTCACCAAGGTCTTCTCCACGCTGCGCGGGCACGGGCGGCTTTCTGCCGCCGATATTGACGCCACCTGCCGTGAAATCAGGATCGCGCTGCTGGAGGCAGATGTCGCCCTGCCGGTTGTCCGGGCCTTCATCGCCCAGGTCAAGGAGCGGGCCTCCGGCGAAGAGGTCGCCGCGGCGCTGAACCCGGCCCAGCAGGTCATCAAGATTGTTAACGAGGAGCTCATCGCGATCCTCGGCGGCGAGACACGGCGGCTGCGTTTCGCCAAGGTGCCGCCGACCGTGATCATGCTGGCCGGCCTGCAGGGCTCCGGCAAGACCACTCTCGCGGCCAAGCTTGCGCTCTGGCTGCGCGAGCAGGGCAACACCCCGCTGCTCGTCGCCGCTGACCTGCAGCGGCCCAATGCCGTCCAGCAGCTCCAGGTGCTCGGCGGGCAGGCGTCGGTGCCGGTTTTCGCGCCCTCGCCCGGCAACGGCGTCGGGGATCCGGTCCAGGTGGCGCGCCAGTCGCTGGAGGAGGCACGGCACCGCCTGCACAACATCGTGATCATCGACACGGCCGGCCGGCTGGGCATCGACGAGGAGATGATGCGCCAGGCCGCCGGCATCAGGGACGCGGTCGACCCGGACGAGATCCTGTTCGTCGTCGACGCCATGATCGGCCAGGATGCCGTGATCACCGCTAAGGCGTTCCTCGACGGCGTCGGCTATGACGGCGTCGTGCTGACCAAGCTGGACGGCGACGCGCGGGGCGGCGCGGCGCTGTCGATCGCCCAGCTCACCGGCCGCCCGGTCATGTTCGCCTCGTCCGGCGAGAAACTCGAGGATTTCGATCTCTTCCATCCCGACCGGATGGCGTCGCGGATTCTTGACCTCGGGGACGTCCTCACCCTGATCGAGCAGGCCGAGCGGACGTTCGACGAGGACCAGGCCACCGCCATGGCCGGGAAGCTGGCCTCCGGCGAGGGCTTCACCCTGGAGGACTTTGTCGAGCAGCTGGCCATGGTGCGCAAGCTCGGGCCGATCGGGAACCTGCTGGGCATGCTTCCCGGCGCGGCGCAGAACCGCGAGGCGCTGAGCCAGATCAGTGACAAGGACCTGGACCGCGCGGCAGCGATCGTGAACTCGATGACGCCAGCTGAGCGCCGCAATCCGAAGATCATCAACGGGTCCCGCCGGATGCGCGTCGCAGCCGGCTCCGGAGTCACCGTGGGCGAGGTCAACAACCTCATCGTGCGCTTCCTCGAGGGCCAGAAAATGATGCGCCAGATGATGAGCGGCGGCGGCATGCCGGGAATGCCCGGCATGCGGCGCGGCGGGCAGAAGGGCGTCAAGCAGAAGGCGAAGAAGAAGAAGGGCGGCCGGCCCGGCGGTGCCCCCGGCGGCAAGCCGGGCACCCGGCCTGGCGGCGCGCAGCCCGCCGGGACCGACGGCGGATCCCCGGGCGCGCTGCCCGGCGGGCCCGGCGGCTTCCCGGGCGGGATGCCTGGCAGTCTCCCGGGCGGGCTGCCCGGCAGTCTGCCCGGCGGGAACCGGACATTCCGGCTGCCGGCCGGCCCGTCGCCGGGCGGTCCGGCCGGCCTGCCGCAGAACCTGCCGCCTGGTCTTCGCGGGCCGGTGGCCAACCGCCGCGGGCGGCAGGGGAGAAAGGGCAAGTAACCGTCCGGGGCGCCGCTGGCGGACGGTAATTACGCTTCCGCGGAAAGCGTCTGGCAGAATGTGACCGCAACTGTCGCTCCGCGAGACCCTCTCTGACTCGCTGAGCCGCGCCCATCCGGGCGGCACGGCCGGACCCCACCCGGTACAGAGCCACCCGTACCCGAATCCGCTGGGAGAAGACCACAGCCGTGGCCGTAAAGATCAAGTTGAAGCGCCTGGGCAAGATCAGGGCGCCCTATTACAGGATCATCGTCGCCGACGCCCGCACCAAGCGGGACGGGCGGGCGATCGAGGAGATCGGCAAATACCACCCGAAGGCCGAGCCGTCCTTCATCGAGGTCAACTCGGAGCGGGCACAGCACTGGCTGTCCGTCGGGGCGCAGCCCACCGACCCGGTCAGGAAAATCCTGGAGATCACCGGCGACTGGCAGAAGTTCAAGGGCCTGCCGGGCTCCGAGGGGACGCTGAGGATGGCGGCCCCGAAGGAGGACAGGAAGGAAATCTTCGCCGCCGCCCTGCAGGAGACTCTCGGCGACGGTGCCGCCAGCCCCAAGGGGCGGGCCAAGGCGAAGCCGGCCGATGCCAAGACCGACGCGGCTAAGGCCGACACCGGCAAGGCAGAGCCCGCGGCCAAGCAGGCCGGGTCGGCCAAGTCCGAGAAGCCGGCCAAGCAGGCGAAGGCCGCCGACCAGCCGGACACGGCGAAGCCCGCGGCCAAGGCAGCGGACGAGGCTCCTGCGGCGAAGGCAGCCGACACGAAGCCTGCCGCGAAGGCAGCCGATGCGGCGAAGCCCGCGGCCAAGGCAGCGGACGAGGCTCCTGCGGCGAAGGCAGCCGATGCGAAGCCCGCGGCGAAGGCAGCGGAGGAGGCTCCTGCGGCGAAGGCAGCCGATGCGAAGCCCGCGGCCAAGGCAGCGGACGAGGCTCCTGCGGCGAAGGCAGCCGATGCGAAGCCCGCGGCGAAGGCAGCGGACGAGGCTCCTGCGGCGAAGGCAGCCGATGCGAAGCCCGCGGCCAAGGCTGCGGACGAGGCTCCTGCGGCGAAGGCAGCCGATGCGAAGCCTGCCGCGAAGGCAGCCGATGCGAAGCCCGCGGCGAAGGCAGCGGACGACGCTCCCGCAGCGAAGGCAGCTGACACGGCGGCTGACGCCGCGAAGCCCGCCGCCAGCGCGAAGCCCGCCGCCAAGGCCGACGCTGCGGCGGCGGCCGAGTCAGCTGGCGAGCCGGGGAGCGGAGGCTGACGTGCTCGAGGAGGCCCTGGAGCACCTGGTAAAGGGCATCGTCGAATATCCGGACGATGTCCGCGTCGAGAGCCGCGGCCTGCGCCGGGGCCGGGCTCTTGAGGTCCGGGTCCACCCTGAGGACCTGGGCAAGGTCATCGGCCGGGGCGGGCGGACCGCGAGGGCGCTGCGGACGGTCATCGGCTCGCTGGCAGGCAACCTGTACGTCCGGGTCGACCTGCTGGATGTCGACGAGATCCGCTAGCGGGCATGCAGCTAGTCGTCGGCCGGGTGGGCAGGGCGCACGGGGTCCGCGGTGAAGTGTCCGTGCAGGTCCGCACCGACGATCCGGACCGCAGGTTCGCCGCGGGCTCGGTCCTCGCGACCGAGCCCGCGGCCCGCGGCCCGCTGACCGTCGTGTCAGCCCGGTGGCACTCGGGGCGGCTGCTCGTCACCTTCGCCGGCTCGGCCGACCGGAGCCACGCGGAGAGCCTCACCGGCACCTACCTCGTGGTGGACTCAGCCGAGGTGGGCGCGCCAGCGGATCCCGATGAGTACAACGACTACGACCTGATCGGCCTGGCGGTCCTGACGACCGCGGGAGATCTCGTGGGTACCGTCAAGGATGTACTGCACCACGGCCAGGATCTGCTGGTGATCGAGTCCGTGACGGGGTCGGGGGATGACGCTCTCGTCCCGTTCGTGGCAGCGATCGTGCCCGAGGTCGATATCACCGCCGGGCGGCTGGTCATCGACCCCCCGCCCGGCCTCCTTGACCCTGGCATGGCCAGCTAGCGCGGAGGAGATGCCGCGTTGCGCATCGACATCATCACGATCTTTCCCGAGTACTTCGGCCCGCTTGGGGTCTCGCTGATCGGCAAGGCGGCGCAGCGCGGGGACATCGTCTTCCAGGTGCACGACCTGCGGAACTGGGCTCTCGACGTCCATCATTCGGTGGACGACACGCCGTACGGCGGCGGCCCCGGCATGGTGATGAAGCCGGAGCCCTGGGGCGAGGCACTGGACGCCGTTGTCCCGGCCGGCGGCCCGGCCAGGCTCGTGGTGCCCAGCCCGGCAGGCAGGCCCTTCACGCAGCGGATGGCGGCCGGGTACGCGCGCGAGCCCCGGCTGGTCTTCGCCTGCGGCCGGTACGAGGGAATCGACGCTCGCGTCGTCGAGGACGCCCGCTCCAGGATGCCCGTAGACGAGGTGAGCATCGGCGACTATGTGCTGGCCGGCGGGGAGCCCGCGGTGCTGGTCATGACCGAGGCGATCGGCCGGCTGCTGCCGGGCGTCCTCGGCAACGCCCAGTCCGCCGCCGACGATTCGTTCGGCGGCGACGGCGAGGGCCCGATGGCCGGACTGATCGAGGGGCCGGTCTACACCCGGCCGCGGGTCTGGCGCGGGCGGGAGGTGCCATCAGTGCTGCTGTCGGGGGATCACGCCGCCATCGCGCGCTGGCGGCATGACGGCGCCCTGCGCGTTACGGCGGCTAACCGCCCCGATCTCGCGGCCGGGCTCGCCGACGGCCAGCCCGCCGCCCCCGGTTCCCCCGCCCATGGCACCCCGCCCGGCGAATAGTGCCCCCCGTGAGCTGCGCTTCCGCGCTGGCTTTCCGGTCAGCGGGAAAGATGTGGCACACTGAAAGCCGCCGTTCCGTGCCGGCCGACTCAGCAGGGACGTGCCAAGGGGCTGCCGCCCCGCCGACGAGACCGATGCCGCGCTCTTGCAGGCGTGCGCGTGATGATGACTGAGGAACCGCAGCGATGCACACCGCCATTGCCGAGCTAGAGCAGGCACAGATCCGTTCCGACATCCCCGAGTTCCGTCCGGGCGACACCCTCAAGGTGCACGTCCGGGTCGTGGAAGGCACGCGGTCCAGGATCCAGGTTTTCCAGGGCATCGTCATCCGCCGTCAGGGCGCCGGCGCCCGGGAGACCTTCACGGTCCGCAAGATCAGCTACAGCGTGGGGGTCGAGCGGACCTTTCCCGTGCACAGCCCGTCGCTCGACAAGATCGAGCTAGTGAGCCGCGGACGGGTCCGCCGGGCGAAGCTCTACTACCTCCGCTCGCTGCGCGGCAAGGCGGCCAGGATCAAGGAACGTCGCGACATGTCGGCGCGCTAGAAGTCGCCCATGCCAGCCGACCCGGAGGCTCCGATCCGATGACGGATGATCAGAGCACCCATGACCGGGCCTTGACCGAGCCGGGCCCGGACGCGGGGCAGGGCAGTGGCGGCGCCCCTCCGGATGACCAGGATCCCGGTGCCGCGGGCACGCCCGCGCCGGTGCTCAGCGCGGCCGCCGCCGAGCAGCCTGATACGCAGCGCCAGGACACCGGTGCCCCGGACACCGGGAGCCAGGACCCCGGGAGCCCGGACGCGCGGAGCCAGGACGCCGGGCGCTCCGCGCCGGGAAAGGCCAAGAACCGGTCGTTCTGGCGTGAGCTGCCGGTACTAGTCGTTATCGCGCTGGTCATCGCGCTGGTCATTAAGAGCTTTGTCGTCCAGGCTTTCTACATACCTTCGCCGTCGATGGAGCACACGCTCAACGTCGGCGACAAGGTGCTGGTGAATAAGCTCGTCTATCACTTCCGCCCCATCCAGCCCGGCGACATCGTGGTCTTCAACGGGGTGGGCTCATGGAACTCGGTGCCCCCGGCGGCCAAGGCCAGCTCTGACCCGGTGGTCCGGCTCTACGACGCCGCCGTCCTTCCGCTGTTCCGATCCATCGCCGGATTGTTCGGCACCGCGCCAGGCCAGCAGGACTACATCAAGCGCGTCATCGGGGTGCCAGGCGACCACGTGGCCTGCTGCACGGCCAGCGGGCTGGTGACTGTCAACGGGGTGCCGCTGCATGAGACGTCATACATCTACCCGGGAACCAAGCCATCGCTGATCCATTTCAGCATCACCGTGCCGCCCGGGCAGCTGTGGGTCATGGGCGACTACCGCTACGTGTCCTACGACTCGCGCCTGCACCGCGGTGATCCTGGCAACGGGACGATTCCCGAGAGCCAGGTAGTGGGCCGGGCATTCATGATCGTGTGGCCGCCGAGCAGGTGGCGCATCCTGCCGATCCCGGCCACCTTCGGGCAGCCCGGCGTCACTAGCGGGACTGCGGCCGCGCTCGGTCACGCCGTGGCCAGCCGCGCCGTGCTGGCCAGCCGTACGGTGCGAGTGCGCCCGGCTGCCCCGTTTCTCCCGCTTGAGCTCGGCTTTGCCATGGCAGTCCCGGTGACCTGGATTCAGCGGCGGGGGCGGCGGCTGGTGCGCGGGCGCCGGTGCCGCCGGCCGCCGCGGTGAGGTCATGCACGCGTCACAGTGGCGGCATCCCGGCCTCACCCCCCGGCGCACCGCAGGGCTGATCGCCTACGAGCGCGTCCTGGCGCGGGCCGGGCTGTCGCCGGTCGCGGGAGTTGACGAGGCGGGCCGCGGCGCCTGCGCCGGACCGCTGGTAGTTGCCGCGGTGATCCTCGACCAGGGCAGGCTCGCCGGGCTGACCGAGCTCGCGGACTCCAAGGCACTGTCGCCTGCTGCCCGCGAGGTCGCCTACCTGCAGGTGACGGGATCGGCCGTCACCTGGCACGCGGTGGTGATCCCGTCCACTGACATCGACCGGCTGGGCCTGCACGTCTGCAACCTGACCGGGATGCGGCGCGCGCTGGCCGGGCTTGCCTGCCGGCCGGGATACGCGCTGACCGACGGATTCCCGGTCCGCGGCCTGGCCATGCCGGCCCTCGCCATGTGGCAGGGGGACGAGGTGGCGGCCTGCGTCGCTGCGGCATCCGTGGTGGCCAAGGTGACCAGGGACCGGATTATGACGGCCATGGACGCGCATTACCCCGCGTACGGCTTCGCCGCGCACAAGGGCTATTCGACCCGCGCGCACATGACCGCGCTCGCCGCGCACGGTCCGTGCCCGGAGCATCGCTTCTCCTTTGCCAACGTGGCCGGCACCATCGCCGCCGGCCGGCCGCCCGGGACGGGACTCAGATCGGGCCCGAGGCGCCGGGCCGGGAGCAGGCGGACAGCTGGGAATGGGCGGTAGCGGGGCGGCCCGGCAGGTAGCGTCGTCCGGTCCGGCAGTGCGGCTGGGGACCGGGCGGCTGATCGTGGAGAATGGCCCTATGGTGGACCTCATCGCCGGTCATGCCCCCCGGGGACGTGCCGGTCAGGAGGGGAGAGCATGAGCGCGGAGGATCTCGAGAAGTACGAGACCGAGATGGAGCTCCAGCTCTACCGCGAGTACCGCGATGTCGTGGGGCTGTTCAGCCACGTGGTCGAGACCGAGCGCCGTTTCTACCTCACCAACCAGGTGGAGCTTAACGTCCGGACGGCCGACAACGGCGAGGTGTACTTCGAGGTCGCCATGGCTGATGCCTGGGTGTGGGACATGTACCGGCCCGCGCGATTCGTGAAGAACGTACGGGTCGTTACCTTCAAGGACGTCAACATCGAGGAACTCGCCAAGAGCGACCTCCAGCTGCCCGACGAGAAGGAGCAGGGCTTCTCCTGACGCGGCGTGCCCGGTGCGTGCCGCGGCCGCGCATTTTAGATCGGCGGGTCTGACAGTCCGGCGTCCCGCCATCCACAGAACCGCGTTCCCGCCGTTTCATCCACAGCGGTTTCCCGGCATCAGCCCGGGCCTCCCGAATCCGGCACCGTCGGAGCCGGAGGTGGTGTGGCTTGAATCCCAAGGATGTCCTGGGCAGGCGGGGCGAGCAGCTGGCCGTCGAGTACCTGCAGCGCGCCGGGATGCGCATACTCGACCGGAACTGGCGGTGCGCCGAAGGCGAGATCGACATCGTGGCCGCCGAGCGCAGGGCGCTCGTCGTCTGCGAGGTGAAGACCCGCTCGAGCGTCCGGTACGGCACCCCCCTGGAGGCCATTACCCGGCAGAAACGGAGCAGGTTACGGCGGCTCGCCGTCCGCTGGCTGGTCGCGCACGGCGTGCTGTTCGACGAGATACGCATCGACGTGGTGGGCGTCCTGCGGACCGAGCCGGACGGGTTCACGGTGGAGCACATCCGGGGGGTGGGCTAGGTGCCGCTCGCCCGCACCCATTCGATCGCGCTGGTGGGCGTTCAGGGCCACCCGGTCGAGATCGAGGCCGATATCGAGAACGGCCTGGTCGGGCTGCTCCTGGTGGGCCTGCCCGATACCGCGCTACGGGAGGCCAGGGACCGGATCCGGGCGGCGATCGTGAACAGCAGGGAGTCGTGGCCGCAGCGCCGGATCACGGTGGGCCTGTCGCCCGCCAGCCTGCCCAAGCGCGGCAGCAGCTTCGACATCGGCATCGCCGCGGCAATTCTCGGCGCGGCCGGCGTCATTCCCGCGGCGAGCCTCGCGGACCTGATGTTCATCGGGGAACTGGGGCTTGACGGCCGGCTCCGCCCGGTTCGTGGCGTCCTGCCCGCGGTTGCCGCCGCCATGACGGCCGGGTTCGGCACCGTCGTGGTGCCTGCTGACAACGCGCCGGAGGCGGCTCTCGTCCCCGGCGTCAAGGTCCTCGGCGCCGCCACCCTGGGATCGCTGCTCGGCTGGCTGCGCGCTGGCTGCCCGGCGGCCGGCACTGCCGGGGCGGCGGTATGGCCGGGTGGCACGCTGCCGCCGGACGGCAGCGGGGACAGCGCCGCGCCTGCGGACGTTCCCGGCCGCGACCTGGCCGACCTGGTGGGACAGCCGACTGCCCGGCGAGCCGCGGAGATCTGCGCGGCGGGCGGTCATCACCTGCTGCTGCTCGGACCGCCCGGAGTCGGCAAGACCATGCTGGCCGAGCGGCTGCCCACGGTACTGCCGCGGCTGGAGGCTGCCGCCGCCCTCGAGGTCACGGCCATTCACTCGGTCGCCGGGACGCTGCCGCCGGGGAGTCCGCTGATGAGCCGCCCGCCGTTCTGCGCCCCGCATCACACCGCGACGAAGGCCGCGATCGTCGGCGGCGGCAGCGGGGTCATCCGGCCCGGCGCCGCGTCGCTGGCGCATCACGGGTGCCTGTTCCTGGACGAGGCGCCGGAGTTCTCCAGGGACGTCCTTGATGCGCTCCGCCAGCCGCTGGAGTCCGGTGAGGTCGTGGTGGCCAGATCGGGGCTGACGGCGCGGTTCCCGGCCAGGTTCACGCTGCTGCTCGCGGCCAACCCGTGCCCGTGCGCCCGGCTGTCGGGCTCGGTAGCGGCCGGCCGCGAGGCCCGGTCGGCGGCGGCGCGGTCGGCCTGCACCTGCCCGCCGGCCGCCCGCCGCAGGTACCTGGCCCGGCTGTCCGGGCCGCTGCTTGACCGGGTGGACGTAAAGGTGGAGTTCCTGCCGGTCAGCCGGGCCGAGCTGCTCAGCGACCGGCAGTTCACCGAGTCGAGCTCGGTAGTGGCCAAGCGGGTGGAGCTGGCCAGGGCGCGGGCCGCGTTCCGGCTGCGCGGCACCCGCTGGCGGCTGAACGCCGAGATCCCGGGCAGCGAGCTGCGACGCAGCTACTCGCCCGCACCAGGCGCGCTCGCCCCGCTGGAGCGGGCGATGGACCTCGGTGAGATCAGCGCCCGCGGCGTCGATCGCGTCATCCGGCTGTCCTGGACCGTTGCCGACCTGGCTAACGTGGCCAGGCCCGCCCTCGCGGAGGTCAGCTATGCGCTCGGGTTGTGGCTGGGGGCCGCGTCATGACCGGGCCGGCCGGCGACGAGCGGCTGGCCAGAGCGGTGCTCAGCCAGCTGGCCGATCCCGGTGACCTCGCGCTCGGCGCGCTGCTGCGGCGCTGCCGGCCCGCCGAGATAGTCGCGGCGCTAGCCGCCGGACGGCACCCGCTGGCTGGGCCGGGGCGTGACGGTATCAGGGGACTGGACCGGGCGCTGCAACGGTGGGGTGCGCGGATGGACCAGGCCCCGACGGCGGACCGGCTCGCCGAGTGGCGTGCGGACGGCCTCCGGCTGATCTGCCCGGGGGACCCCGAATGGCCAACGCAGCTTGATGCGCTCGGCGATGCCAGCCCGGTCGCGCTATGGCTGCGGGGCCGCGCCGACCTGCGGTTCGCATGCCTGCGCTCCGTCTCCGTAGTGGGCGCTCGCGCCGCGACCGGGTACGGCTCGCATGTCGGCACCGAGATGGCCGCCGGGCTGGCCGAGCGGGGCTGGGCGACCGTCTCCGGCGGCGCCTTCGGGATCGACAGTCATGCGCACCGCGGTGCCCTGGCCGCCGATGGCGTCACCGTCGCCGTGCTGGCCAGCGGGCTTAGCTACGGCTACCCGAAAGGGCACTTCGAGCTGTTCGAGGCCATCGCCGCGCAAGGAGTGCTGGTCAGCGAGATGCCGCCGGACCGCAGGCCGACCAGGCCCGGGTTCCTGATCAGGAACAGGGTGATTGCCGCGCTGAGCCGCGGCACCGTGGTGATCGAGGCGGCCCTGCGCAGCGGCACGTTCAGCACCGCATCCCGCGCGCGGGACCTGTGCCGGCCGCTGATGGCGGTGCCCGGGCCGGTGACCTCGGCCTTGTCGGCCGGCTGCCATGAGCTCATCAGGGAGTGGGGCGCCGTCCTGGTGACCGGCGCCCGGGATGTGCTAGAGCACGTCTCGCCGGCTGGCCAGGAGCTCGGCGGGGCGCGCCGCGGCCCGGCGGTGCCGCGCGATGACCTGGACCCGGTTAGCCGTGCCGTCCTTGAGGCCGTCCCGGCCCGCGGCGGCAGCGGGCCCGCGGCGATCGCGGTGTCGGCGGGCGTCGACCTGGACACGGCCATCCGGTGCCTGGGATCGCTCGCGGCAGCAGGATTCGTGCAGCGCTCAGAGAAGGGCTGGCGAGCCAGGACAGACACCTGACACATGCGGGCGTCGTTTCATCGAATCCCGGCATGGCCAGCGTGCGGGTCATGGCCGCCGGTCACGGGCGATGCGGTGCCGTGACAGCGGTCGCTGGTTGTTCCTGCGGCAGCCCGAACGCCGCGAACAGGCCCGGGTCCAGGAACGACACGATCCGGGCGATGCCCGCACCGGCGATGGTCAGCACCTGAATGGAGTGCGCGCGATGAATGCCGTCCCGATCGCGCAGGTAGGTCGCGATCGCCGGCTGGCCGTTGGCGCCGGTCAGGACCATCCGCCAGGCATCGCGGGCGGACCCGGTCCTGGCCGCCAGGAAGCGGGCGACCGCTTCGCGGCCCGCGAACCAGGTCAGGTACGGCGGCATCTCCAGTTCGGCGTCCGCGCGCAGCAACTGCATGAAGGCGGTCACGTCGGCGGTGGCCAGGGCGGCGACGTACTGGTCGATCAGGGCGCGCTGGTCCGCATCAGCGGGCTCGGCCAGTTCCTGCTCGGCGGGCGCCACCTGCTCAAGCTGCGCCCGCGCGCGCTGCAGCAGGCTGTTGACCGCGGCCGTCGTGGTGCCGAGCAATTCCGCGACCTCGGCTGCCCGCCATGCCAGCACGTCACGCAGGATCAGCACCGCGCGCTGCCGGGCCGGCAGGTACTGCAGGGCGGCGATGAACGCCAGCCGGATGGTTTCCCTTGACGCCACGACGGCCGCCGGGTCGCCGGGCTGGAAGCCGGTCAGCGCGTCGGGTATCGGCTGCAGCCAGGTGACCTCACGCCGTAGCTCCAGGGCCGCTTCCGGGTCGGCGCTCGGCGCGGCCAGCCCGGCGGGCAGCGGCCGGCGGCTGCGCCCTTCCAGCGCGGTCAGGCACGCGTTAGTCGCGATCCGGTACAGCCAGGTGCGCAGCGAGGCCCGCCGCGCATCGAACTCGCCGTGAGCACGCCACGCGCGCAGGAACGTCTCCTGCAGCAGGTCCTCGGCGTCGTGCACCGAGCCCAGCATCCGGTAGCAGTGCGCCAGCAGTTCGCGCCGGAACCCGTCGGTGAGACGCGCGAATTCCTCGCCGTCCGCGAGTTCCGTAGCCGTCGCTGTCATCGCGCTCCCGCTGATGCTGGCTGAATCCGCCATACGTATGCCGTCATCCGTGTATACCGGCTAGCCGATCAGAACTCACCGCGCCCGGCCGATGAGTTTCCAGCGCGCGCCGGTATGTACAGCTGATCTCGCGAACACGGCAGCGCCGGTGTTCACGAGGAAGCAATCTCCACCTTCTCGGACAACCGGCCGGCCAGCGCCGGCCACTACCTAACGGAGACCATCATGAGTCAGTCAGTCATCGTGCGCTACAAGACGCGGGCCGATGCCGCGGAGGAGAACCAGCGGCTGGCGGAACAGGTGTTCGCCGAGCTGGCGCGCGACGATCCCGGCGGCCTGCGGTACGCGACGTTCCGGCTGGCGGATGGCGTGACCTTCGTGCACGTCGCGACCATCGAAGGGGACATCAATCCGCTGCAGAAGGTCAGCGCGTTCGCCGAGTTCCAGCGTGATATCGCCAGCCGCTGCGTCGAGCCCCCGGTCGTCACCGACGCAACCATCGTCGGCGCCTACCGGGCGACCAGATAGCCGTTATCGCGCGTCCTGCACGGTGTCCGCCGGGCAGATGGCGGACACTAAGGCGATGGAGCAGTCGCTGCCGGACCGCCTCGCCCAGCCGCTGGCCGAGTTCCAGCGGCACCTCACGGCGGAGCGCGGTCTCTCGGCGCACACCGTGCGGGCGTACCTGGGCGACATCAGGTCGCTGCTCGGCTGCGCGAGCCAGGACGGGATCACCGAACTGGCCGGACTGGACATCGCGGTTATCAGGGGCTGGCTCGCCGCCCAGCATGCGGCCGGACAGGCACGCAGCTCGCTGGCCCGCAGGGCCGCGTCGGCCAGGACGTTCACGGCTTTTGCTCGTTCTCGCGGCTGGATTGTCACCGATCCCGGGCCGATGCTCGGCACGCCGAAGGCTCAGCGCCATCTCCCGCAAGTGCTGGCCGCCGACCAGATGGCCGCCGTCCTCGATGCGGCCGGAGGCGGCGCGACGGCGGGAGGCAGGCCGGCACCCGCAGCGGAGCTGCCGGCGACCGGCGAGCAGGCGGCGGCAGGCAGCCAGGCAGATGCAGAAGCGGGGGCCAGCCAGGGCCCGGTAGCCGCCGCGCTGGGCTGGCGCGACTCGGCGATCATGGAACTGCTGTACGCGTCGGCCCTGCGGGTCAGCGAGCTGTGCGGGATAGACATCGGCGACATCGATGACGAGCGCCGGACGGTGCGCGTGCTCGGCAAGGGCAGCAAGGAACGCACCGTCCCGGTGGGCGTGCCCGCTGCCCGCGCCGTCCGGCACTGGCAGCAGCGCGGCCGTCCGCTGCTGGTCACCGGGCGCAGCGGGGATGCGCTGTTCCTGGGCGCGCGCGGGGGCAGGCTGGATCCGCGGATGGCCCGGCGGGTCGTGCATGCCAGGATCGCGGCCGTGCCCGCGGCACCCGACACCGGACCGCACGGCCTGCGTCACTCCGCGGCCACCCATCTGCTGGAGGGCGGCGCCGACCTCCGGAGCGTGCAGGAATTCCTCGGGCATGCATCGCTGGCCAGTACCCAGATCTACACTCACGTGTCGATCGAGCGGCTGCTGGCCGCCTACGGCCAGGCGCATCCGAGGGCCTGACGGCACCGCGCGGCTTCGGCCGGCCGGAGTGGCCGGCCAGGCTGGGCATGTAGACTACGCACGGCCGCTGCAGTCCGTGCCCTTATCAGGCACGCGCCGTACGGCTAAATTCGCGCGTCCGCTCGCCGCCCGGAAACCGGTAACTAGGTTCCCGGCGGAACGCACCTCACCGGTCCGCGGGATGAGCATCCCGCGGCGAGGTCGTACGGGCGCCAGGAGCAACCGAGACGCGCCAGCCCTGCGGCAGGCGCACGACAGGAAAGGACACCGGCATGGCACCGGTCGTCACCATGCGGCAGCTGCTCGAGAGCGGCGTACATTTCGGTCATCAGACCCGGCGCTGGAACCCGAAGATGAAGCGCTTCATCTTCACCGAGCGTAACGGGATCTACATCATTGACCTCAGGCAGTCACTGGACTTCATCGACCGCGCGTACGAGTTCATCAGGGAGACCGTCGCGCACGGCGGCTCGGTCCTGTACGTGGGCACTAAGAAGCAGGCCCAGGAGGCCATCGCCGAGCAGGCCCGCCGGGTCGGGATGCCGTTCGTGAACCAGCGCTGGCTCGGCGGCATGCTGACTAACTTCGCGACCGTCTACAAGCGGCTGCAGCGGCTCAAGGAGCTTGAGGAGATCGACTTCGACGATGTCGCCGGCTCCGCCCTGACCAAGAAGGAACTGCTCCAGCTCCGGCGGGAGCACGACAAGCTCGAGCGGTCGCTCGGCGGCATCAGGGACATGGCCAGGGTGCCGAGCGCGCTGTGGATCGTCGACACCAAGAAGGAGCACATCGCGGTCAGCGAGGCGCGCAAGCTGGGCATCCCGGTGATCGCGATCCTGGACACTAACTGCGACCCCGACGAAGTCACCTACCCGATCCCCGGCAACGATGACGCGATCCGCAGCGTCGCGCTGCTCACCAGGGTCATCGCCGACGCGGTCGCGGACGGCCTGATCGCCAGGGCGGGAGCCGCGGCAGGCGAGGAGAAGCCAGCCGCAGCAGCCGACGGGGTGCTCGGTGCCGAGGAACCGCTCCCCGAGTGGGAGCGGGCGCTGCTCGAGGGCGCCGGCGACGGTGCCGCGGTGAACGTGGCGGCCGCATCGAACGGCGCGGCAACCGCCAGCGCCACCGCGCCTGCGGCTGCGACCCCGGCCGACAGCGCCGTCGCCGCACCGGCCAGCCCGGCGGCAGCCACCCCCGCCGCAACGGACAGCCCCGCCGCGACGGCCACCCCGGCGGCGGCCGACAGTGCCACCGCGACGGCCACCCCCGCCGCGACGGCCACCCCCGCCGCGGCCGACAGTGCCACCGCAACGGCCACCCCCGCCGCGACGGCCACCCCCGCCGCGGCCGACAGTGCCACCGCAACGGCCACCCCCGCCGCAACGGCCAGCCCCGCCGCAACGGCCAGCCCGGCCGCGGCGGCCACCCCGGCCGCAACGGACAGTGCCACCGCAACGGACGGCGGCGCACCGCAGCCGGCCGAGGCGACGGCTGGCGAAGCCGCGGCCGCCGATACCGCCCCGCGCGGCAGCGCGCAGGCCGCGGACAGCGGGCAGGCCGCGGACAGCGGGCCGGCCGCAGAAGGCGCGCAGGCCGAGGCGGCAGCCGACGGATCACCGGGCGAATCGGCCTGACCCGCGGCGCACGGTGCCAGCGGGGCTGGCCGGCTCCCGACACGCCAGCTGGCCTGACAAGACGAATCGAGAGATGAGGAAATGGCGAACTACAGCGCCGCGGACGTGAAGCGGCTGCGCGAGCAGACCGGCGCCGGCATGCTCGACTGCAAGAACGCCCTGGTGGGCGCCGACGGCGACTTCGACGCCGCGGTGGAGACGCTGCGCCTCAAGGGCGCCAAGGACGTCAGCAAGCGGGCCGGGCGGACGGCGGCGAACGGGCTGGTCACCGCTGAACTGGACGGCACCAGCGTGGGCCTGCTCGTCGAGCTCAACTGCGAGACTGACTTCGTCGCCAAGACGGACAAGTTCCAGCAGGCAGCGGCGGAAATCGCGGCCGCGGCGATGACGTCGAAGGTCACCGACAGGCTTGCCCTGCTCGGCGTGGAGGTCCGGCCCGGCACGACGGTCCAGCAGCTCATCGATGAGGCGGGCGCCGCGCTCAAGGAGAAGCTCGAACTGGGCCGGTTCGCCCGGCTCGAGGGCGGCTACATCACGAGCTACCTGCACCGCTCGGACCGCTCGCTGCCGCCGGTCCGGGGCGTTCTTGTCCAGCTGGATTCCGCTGACCCGGAGACCGGCAAGGACATCGCCCAGCAGATCGCGGCGAGCATGCCCGCGTACCTCGACCGCGGCGACGTCCCGGCCGAGATCGTCGCGAAGGAGCGCAGGCTTGCCGAGCAGATGACCCGCGAGGAAGGCAAGCCCGAGCAGGCTATCCCCAAGATCGTCGAAGGCCGGGTCAACGCGTTCTTCAAGGACGTGGTCCTCGTCGAGCAGCCGTTCATCAAGGACCCGAAGAAGACGATCAAGCAGGTGCTCGCCGAGCGGAAGGTCACCGTGCGTGCCTTCGCGAGGTTCCAGATCGGCCAGGCTGGGTGACTCCAGCACGACCAACGGCAACGCCTGGCCTGGCAGCCGTCATCAGCGAAGGACGCGGACCGTGCATGAAGGCGTCACGCAGGGGAATGGCGAAGCGGCCTTGAATCGCTTCGCCGCCGCGCCGGATCAGCAGCTTGCCGCCAGCGGTGAGACGCATCCCAGCTGGCACCGCGTGGTGCTGAAGCTGTCCGGCGAGGCGTTCTCCGGAGCGGAGCCGCTGGGCATCTCGCCGGATGTGGTGATGCACATCGCCAGGGAGATCACGGCGGCTGCCCGCGAGGGCATCCAGATCGCCGCGGTGGTGGGCGGCGGCAACATGTTCCGGGGCGCCACGCTGTCCGCGCGGGGCGGCATCGATCGTGCCCGCGCGGACTACATGGGCATGCTCGGCACCGTCATCAACTGCCTGGCGCTGCAGGACGTGCTCGAGAAACTGGGCGTGGAGACCCGCGTGCAGACGGCGATCACCATGGGCCAGGTGGCTGAGCCCTACATACCGCGCAAGGCGATCCGGCACCTGGAGAAGGGCCGGGTAGTGATCTTCGGGGCCGGTCTCGGCGCGCCGTTCTTCTCCACCGATACCTGCGCCGCGCAGCGGGCGCTGGAGATCGGCGCCCAGGCGGTGCTCAAGGGCACGAAGGTCGACGGGGTCTATGACTCCGACCCCCGGCTGTCGGCCGACGCCGTCCGCTTCGAGCAGCTGGACTATGCCGAGGTGCTGGTCCGCGAGCTGAAGGTCATGGACGCCACGGCCGTCAGCCTGTGCATGGATAACGACCTGCCGATCGTCGTCTTTGACCTGTTGCGCGAGGGAAACGTGCTGCGGGCCGCCCGGGGCGAGAAGATCGGCACGCTGGTCAGCCGGTCCGGCCGCTGATGACAGGCATCCTGGCAGCCCTCGCCGAGGCCGGCCCGGCGATACCGGGCGTGACGTGACTCCGCGGCCTGGCACCATGGAGGGTGCCGGTGCGCGCAGGCGCGCGCCGGGACGATGGACGGACCCACAGGAGCCGCAGTGATTGACGACACCCTCCTCGAGGCCGAGGAGAAGATGGAAAAGGCCGTCGTGGTGGCCAAGGAGGAATTCAGCGGCATCCGTACGGGCCGCGCGCACCCGGCGATGTTCAGCAAGATCACGGCCGAGTATTACGGGGCGCAGGCGCCGCTGAACCAGCTGGCTTCCTTCCACATGCCCGAGCCGCGGATGGTAGTCATCCAGCCCTTCGACAAGTCCTCGATGGCCGCCATCGAGAAGGCGATCAGGAATAGCGACCTCGGGGTCAACCCCTCCAACGACGGCGCGATCATCCGGGTGAACTTTCCCGAGCTCTCCGAGGAGCGCAGGCGCGAGTTCATTAAGGTCGCCCGGCACAAGGCCGAGGACAGCAGGATCTCCATCCGCAACATCCGCCGGCATGCCAAGGACTCACTGGACAAGCTGGTCAAGGGCGGCGAGGCGGGCGAGGATGACGGCCGCCGGGCCGAACGCGAGCTAGACGACCTCACCCACACCTATACGACGCAGGTCGACGAGCTGCTCAAGCGCAAAGAGGCAGAGCTTCTCGAGGTGTAGCTTGCAACCAGAGCGCCGGCGTGCCGGTCAGGAAGAGACGGCCCGGTGAGCGAAGGCAAGAAAATCCGCACCGGCCGGAACCTGCCCGTCGCGATGGCCGTCAGCGTTCTGCTGGGCGGACTCGCTATCCTCACGCTCTTTACCCTGAAGGCCACCTTCCTCGGCCTGGTGGCCGTCGCGGTCGGTTTCGCGCTCTGGGAGCTGACCCGGGCCTTCGCCACCCGCGACATCGCGCTGCCGCTGCCCCCGGTCGCGGCCGGCGGAGTGGCGATGCTCGCGCTGGCGTACTGGAGCGGCGAGCAGGCGGCACTGGCCGCTTTCGCGGTGACCGTGATCGCGGTAGTCGCCTGGCGCCTGCACGGCAGCACGACGGGCTATGTGCGGGACCTGACGGCGGGCCTCTTCGCCCTCGTCTACCTGCCCTTCCTCGCCGTCTTCGTGCCGCTCATGCTGGCCAGGCCGGACGGCTCCCGGCGAACCCTCATCTTCGTTGCGCTAGCGGTCTGCAGCGACGTCGGCGGCTATTTCGCCGGGATCCTGCTCGGCAGGCACCCGATGGCCCCGAAGATCAGCCCGAAGAAGACCTGGGAAGGATTCGCCGGATCGGTGCTCATCGGGGTGGCCGGCGGCGCGATCCTGCTGACCACCCTGCTGCACGGCCACGTCTGGCAGGGCGTCATCCTGGGGGCCGCTGCCGTCGCCGCGGCCACCCTCGGCGACCTGTCCATGTCGATGATCAAGCGGGACCTGGAGCTCAAGGACATGGGCTCAGTGCTGCCCGGGCACGGGGGCGTACTGGACCGGATTGACTCCATGCTCGTTGTCGCCCCGGTGGTCTGGCTGCTGCTGACGGTCTTCATACCGCACAGCAGGTAAGGCGGAACAGCGGCTGCGGCCCCGCACAGCAAGCAGCCAGGCAGGCGCAGGCAGCCAGGCAGCCGGTCAGCTGACGACCCAGCTGCGGCCCTGCGCCGCGAGCTGCGTAATGAGGCGCGCGGCACCCCGCTCCCGGGCCATCAGGCGTTCCCGCTCGCTGATCGGGATCACCCACAGCCACCGCACCGGATCGCCGCCGAAGGTGAAACCAGAGAGCTCGGGTACCTCCGGGCCCGGCAGCGCGGCCGGCTCGTCCAGCAGCAGCACGGCCTCGTTGCCGCCGCCCAGCGGGAAGGTGGCGGGCTGGTGGTACCAGCGGAGGCTGTGGCCGGGCCCGAGCCAGGTCACGTCCCGCCACGGGTACTGGGCGAGCCACAGGAAAATGCGGGCGGCGTCGGTGCTCGGCAGCGTGGTCGCGATGGCGAGCTCGATCCTGGCCCGCGCGCCTACGTCGTCGACCAGCCGCTCGACCGCGGGCATCCGCTGGGTGCACATTCCCACCGTGGACAGCACGGTGTAATGCCGGTACCCCGTCGGCGGGCGCTCGGAGACTCCGACCAGCGGCTGCTTGCCACCGCCCACGTCCCAGTACCGGGCGCCGGGGCCAAGCCTGCCGAGCAGGTGGCCGAGCACAGCCTGCTGGAAACGCGGCCACTCCTGCTCGTCGCCCCGCCAGCGCCAGAACCTGATTGCCTGCTCCACTCGCGGGCCCAGGCCTTCCATCGCGTCATCGAGCGACCAGCCGAACGGGGTCTGGCCGATGATGTCGCGGCAGTAGCCGGGCATGCCCGTGGAGATGTCCGACCAGCCGGGAATCACGGCGAGCAGCTCCCTGTTCTCCAGGATCGCCACGCCGTCGCCTTCCTCCAGCCAGAGCGCGCGCAGCGCCTGCGGCTCGGGCACGGGCCTGCCACCAGGATGTTTGGTGTGCTCGGCCGGCATCACCGGCGCCTTGCCGGTGTTCAGCCTGGTCATGTCGGTGACCGCCGGCGCCTGGCCGTGGTTGGCGATCCAGGTGGCGGCGATCGCCGTCGTCTTGTCGTGCAGGTAGGCGGCGGTAGCGGTGCCGTCGTACTCGACCACCACGCGGCGGCTCGCGTAAGGACTGCCGCTCTCCAGCAGGATCGCGGGCCGCCCGGGCTTGGCGGCTATCCTGGTGTCCCTGGCCCCTCTGCGCAACGTTGGCATAGTAGGAAAATCTACCGACGTGCCGCAGGTCAACAATGCCGCACGCGGACATCGTTATAAGGGCTTACAGCAGCCAGTGCCCGACGCGGTCCGCCGGGCAGGGCAGAAACGGAGCACAGGTGCCGAGCGCAGCAGTTCCGGTGCCGGCCAGCGTGCCTGGTGCGGACCTGGCCGGCGCCCCGCCGGACGAGCTGCCGGCCGGCCTGACCGAGCTGCCGGCCGGGCTGACCGATAGCCTGCCCGCCGGGCTGACTGCCCGGCCCGGCCGCCGTCAGCCGCCGCCCCGGCACCTGGCTGACCTGGATCAGGCCGGGCGGCGGGCGGCGGCCAGCGAACTCGGCCTGCGGCCATTCCGCGCCGACCAGCTATCCCGGCACTACTTCGGCCGGCTCACCGATGACCCGGCCGACATGACCGACCTGCCGGCCGCGGAGCGCGCGGAGCTGGCCGGCGCCCTGCTGCCCCGCCTGCTGACCGCCGAGCGCGAGCTCACCTGCGATGAGGGCACGACAAGGAAGACGCTGTGGCGCGCGTTCGACGGCGCCTACGTCGAGTCGGTGCTGATGCGCTATCCGGACCGCGTGACGATGTGCGTGTCGTCGCAGGCGGGCTGCGGGATGGCCTGCCCGTTCTGCGCGACTGGCCAGGCCGGGCTGACCAGGAACCTGTCCGCCGCCGAGATCGTGACGCAGGTGGTGGCCGGCGCCCGGGCGCTGGCCAGCGGCGAGGTTCCCGGCGGCCCGGGCCGGATCTCCAACGTGGTGTTCATGGGCATGGGCGAGCCGCTGGCCAACTACGCTCACGTGCTCGGGGCCGTGCGCCGCCTGACTGACCCGGTGCCCGGCGGGCTCGGCATCTCTCAGCGCGGGATCACCGTCTCCACCGTGGGCCTCGTCCCGGCCATCGGAAGGCTGGCCGGCGAGGGACTGTCGGTGCGGCTCGCGGTGTCCCTGCACGCTCCCGACGACGGCCTGCGGGATGAGCTCGTGCCGGTGAACAGGCGCTGGAAGGTCACTGAGGTGCTGGCGGCGGCATGGGCCTACGCGGCCGCGACCGGCCGCCGGGTCTCCATCGAGTACGCCCTGATCCGTGATGTCAACGACCAGGCATGGCGGGCAGACGCGCTGGGCAGGCTGCTGGCCGGCCAGCTTGCCCACGTCAACCTGATTCCGCTGAATCCCACGCCAGGATCGCGGTGGACGGCGTCACGGCCGGCCGACATGCGCGAGTTCGAGGCAAGGCTGGCCGCCAGCGGGGTTCCCGTGACGGTCCGCGATACCCGCGGCACGCAGATCGACGGAGCGTGCGGCCAGCTCGCGGCGACGGATCGGGCCGGCGGCTAGCACGGTCATGGTCCGCTGGCAGGTTATGCTCCGCAATCGGTATCGTGCTGCCCTCTCCGGGCTTATCCACGAGACCTGGCGGGCCGTGCAGCAGGCCGGGCTGATCACCGCCGACTCCCGGGCCGGCCGCAGGTTCGCGGCCTTCGGCCACCGGTCGCTGATCGCATTCCCGACCGGCGCCGTCTTCGGCGAAGCCTGGATCGAGATCGGTGACGAGACCATGATCGGCGCACAGGTTACCCTCAGCGCCGGGATGATGCCCGGCCAGGACCTGGGGGAAGGCCCGCTGCTGCGGATCGGCGACCGGTGCGTGATCGGGCGCGGCAGCCACATCGTGGCGCATCAGTCGATCATGATCGGCGCTGACGTCTTCACCGGCCCGTATGTCTACATCACTGACCAGAACCACGGCTATGCCGATCCTGAGGTGCCGATCGGGCGCCAGTGGCCGAGCAACGCCGCGGTATCGATCGGCCCGGGCTGCTGGCTCGGCGCCGGCGCTGTCGTCCTGCCGGGCGCCAGCATCGGCCGGAACGTGGTGGTCGCGGCCGGCGCCGTTGTCCGCGGCAAGGTCCCGAGCCACTGCGTGGTGGCCGGCGCTCCGGCCCGGGTCGTCCGGGAATACACGGCAGGCAACGGCTGGTCACGGCCCTCCTCCGGGCCGGACTGATCACTTTGGCGTGACATCTCCGCGACTCTGCGACGAGCCAGGGCCGCCTCCCACACGGGCGGGAGGCTCCGGCTCAGGCCCGGCCATGGCCAGGCCCGCTGGCCGACGATATGGCGCTGCTGGTGCTAAGGGCGTCCTAACCGGGGAGCGAACTTCTCGCCCCGCAGGCCCCGGCCGACCAGGTCCACGGCCAGGGCGGTGGCCACCAGCCTGCTGCCCTCGGCCTGGTAGGCGTCGAGCACGGCGTCAAGTCCCTGCGGTGGCAGCACATCACCGAGCTCGGAGCGGGCGCTGCGGTATCCCTTGCGCGCGCCCTCCACGCAAGCTGCCAGGTGATGCCGGGCGAGCACGGCCAGCGCGATGGGGTGGCGCCGCAGCACCCCGTGCACGCGGTAGTCGGGCGGGACGACATCCAGTAGCCACGCTACGGCTGTCTGCTCGAAACCCTCGCTGCCCGGCGGGTGCACCCCAGCGGGCCAGCCGGGCGGTAGATAAGTTGCCACATTTTCCAGAATACGCTGCGGTCGAACGCCTGTTCTATAGCCCGCGGCCGGCGTCGTAGCTGGCGGCCCCGCGGCTGCGGCTGCAGCTGACGGTCTCGCCATCGCGGCTAGTGGTCTCATGGTGGTAGCTAGCGGGTCTCGCTCTAGCCGGATGTCACGCGTGCCGGACGGACGCCTCGCGCGCCAGGTGCCGGATCCCCATCCCCAGGGCCGGGTAGCCGCGCCGGGCGCGGCGTGCCCGCCGGGCACGCCGCGCTGCGGTTGCGGTCAGTCGCATATCCCTGACATGCTCGTTGGCGAGATCGTGCAAAATCACCGGATGCATGGTTCCTCCTCGGACTCCGGGTCATGGTCTTGACCCGACATCATTTAGATTCGCCGTAAGGCAGGGCATGCGGCATCGGGTGGATGCCTTATCTATGCGCGTGCTGCGGCTTAGACTGCTCAGGCGCCTGCCCGGCCCGCGGGGGGACAGGCCGGCCGGCAGCGGACGGCAGCCCGGGGAGTGCACGTTAAGTAGTAAAGAACGAATAAACTGAAAGCTGGCCGCACTATCGGTCCAACTTTCCTTCAGCTATCGGAGTCTCCTTTTATGCCTGCCCGCACCGCGCAGCTCGCCACCCGCGATGACCTGCGTAACGTCGCGATTGTCGCGCACGTCGATCACGGCAAGACCACGCTGGTCGACGCGATGCTGTGGCAATCGGGCGCATTCCGCGCGAACGCGCAGGTCGCTGACCGGGTGATGGATTCCGGTGACCTGGAGCGGGAAAAGGGCATCACGATCCTGGCCAAGAACACGGCGGTCACTCACGGCGGGCTGACCATCAACATCGTCGATACCCCCGGCCACGCTGACTTCGGCGGTGAGGTCGAGCGCGGGCTGTCCATGGTGGATGGCGTGCTGCTGCTGGTAGATGCCAGCGAGGGACCGCTGCCGCAGACCAGGTTCGTGCTGCGCAAGACGCTGGAAGCCGGGCTGCCGGTGATCCTCGTGATCAACAAGGTGGACCGGCCGGACGCCAGGATCGCCGAGGTCGTCGATGCCTGCTACGAGCTCTTCATGGACCTGGACGCCACCGAGGAGCAGATCGAGTTCCCGATCGTGTACGCATCGGCGCGGGCGGGCCTGGCCTCGCTGCACCGCCCGGCTGACGGCACGATGCCGGACTCGCCGGACCTGGAGCCGCTGTTCGCCGCGCTCCGCGAGACCGTTCCCGCGCCGTCCTTTGACCCCGAGGAGCCGCTGCGGGCGCACGTCACCAACCTGGACGCCTCGGCCTACCTGGGCAGGATCGCGCTGTGCCGGGTGTTCAGCGGGGAGATCCTGCGCGGTCAGCAGGCAGCCTGGTGCCGCCGGGACGGCTCGATCCAGCGGGTAAAGATCACCGAGCTCTTCCGGACGGAGGCGCTGGAGCGGGTTCCGGTGGCGTCGGCATCGGCCGGGGACATCATCGCGGTGGCCGGCATCGGCGAGATCATGATCGGCGAGACGCTCGCCGACCCGGACGACCCGCGGCCGCTGCCATTGATCACCGTCGACGAGCCCGCCATCTCGATGACCATCGGGGTTAACACCTCGCCCCTCGTCGGCCGGGAAAAGGGATCGAGGGTCACCGCGCGGATGGTGCGTGACCGGCTGGACCGCGAGCTCGTCGGCAACGTCTCGATCCTGGTGCTGCCTACTGACCGGCCGGATACCTGGGAGGTGCAGGGCCGCGGGGAGCTTGCCCTCGCCGTGCTGGTCGAGACCATGCGGCGGGAAGGCTACGAGCTGACCGTCGGCCGCCCCACCGTGGTCACCCGCGAGGTGGACGGGAAGCTGCATGAGCCGGTGGAGCGGCTGACCGTGGACGTGCCGGAGGAGTATCTCGGCGCGGTCAGCTCACTGCTCGCCATCCGCAAGGGCCGGCTGGACAGCATGACGAATCACGGCACCGGCTGGGTGCGGCTCGAGTTCACCGTGCCGGCCCGCGGGCTGATCGGGTTCCGCACCCAGTTCCTCACCGATACCCGCGGCACCGGCATCGCGCACCACGTGTTCGAGGGGTACGAGCCGTGGTCCGGGCCGCTGCGGATGCGGCCGACCGGCTCGCTGGTCGCGGACCGCTCCGGCACTGCCACCCCGTACGCCATGTTCTCGCTGCAGGAGCGCGGCGCGATGTTCGTCGGGCCGACGACCGAGGTGTACGAGGGCATGATCGTCGGCGAGAACTCGCGGTCCGACGACATGGACGTCAACATCACCAAGGAGCGGAAGCTCACCAACGTCCGGCAGTCCTCCGGTGAGGAGCTGGAGCGGCTCGTCCCGCCGCGGCTGCTCAGCCTGGAGCAGGCGCTGGAGTTCTGCGCGGCTGACGAGTGCGCCGAGGTGACCCAGTCCACCGTCCGGCTGCGCAAGGTCGTGCTCGACGCGAAGGAGCGCGGCAGGCAGCGCGCCCGCCGCGCCCGCGGCGAGTAGCCCGCGGTAGCGTTCCCGTCCCCGCGCCCGCCGCGGCACGGCACGCGCCGCTCCGGCGGCTCCTGTGGACAACCGTTATCAGTTCGGATTTTGCACTTCCCAGCGTGCAAAATCCGAACTGATAATCGACGGCGGTCATTTCACTGACAGGTAGATGATGCTGGCGACGCCGAACACGACGCAGTAGATCGCGAACGGGGTCAGCGTGCGCGTCTGGAAGTACTTGACCAGGAACCGGACCGACACGTACGCGCCGACGCCGGACAGCACGCTGCCGACCAGGATCGGCCCGTAAATGCCGTGCCCTTTCTGGATCAGGTCGCCGTACTTCAGCACCCCGGCGGCCAGGATGACGGGCGTGGCCAGCAGGAAGGCGAACCTGGCGGCGTCCTCGCGGGACAGGCCGCGGCCCATGCCTGCGACCATCGTCACGCCGTCCCGGCTGATCCCGGCCAGCAGCGCAAGCACCTGCGCGGAGCCGATCACGAGCGCCTGCAGGAAGCCGGCCTTGGCGACCCGCTCGTCCGACTGCACGGCCTGGGACAGCTCCAGCTGCCTGGCCGCCCGATGCCCGGAGGCGTGCGAGCCGGCCGCATGCGGCACGGCGGCCTGCGGCGCGCCAGCACGTGATCCGCCGGCGCGTGCCGTCGTGCCGAGCTCAGCCTCGCTGGCCTCGCGCTTGCGGAGCTCGGCCAGTTCCTGGTCCGCTCGCAGCGACTTGCGGGTGCGGAATTTCTCCCCCGCGTACAAGATCAGGCCGTTCAGCACGAGGAAGATCGCCGCCCTGATCGGCTTGCCGAACAGCACCCGGAACTCGTGCTCGAAGAACAGGCCGACCAGGCCGACCGGGATGGTCGCCAGGATGACCATCCAGGCCAGCTTCTGGTCGGTCGTCTGCACCTGGCGATCCCGGAGGGACGTGCCGAAGCCCCTGATGATCCGGATCCAGTCGCGCCAGAAATAGATCAGCAGCGCGATGGCCGTGGCGACGTGCAGCCCCACGATAAACGCCAGGTACGGCGACTCGGCTTTCGCGACGCTCAGGTCGCTGGCCCAGCTGCCGCCGATCAGGGCGGGAATGAGCACATTGTGACCGAGGCTGGAGACGGGGAAAAGCTCGGTCACACCCTGGATCAGGCCGACGACCGCGGCCTCCAGGTAGGTCAGGTGAGACATGTCAGCCTTTCGCGCCGTGGGTCCTGGCCCTGCACGCTGCCGATCTACCGGGTCCGGGACCTGCGCGCAGGACTCATCGTATTGACTGAGACGGGCCGGCGGCGCCCAGCGCAGGAATGTCCGGCTGCCGGGGGGCAGCAAACCTGCCGCCACCGCAACTTGCCGGCTACCTCGCAATAATGCAGGACGCCCTTTGCCTGTTCCGGCTAGTTAACGAGATATTTACTGTTGGAAGGAGAGCGCCGAAGGCAGTCAGCTCTTCTTGCCACCGGGGACGGCGGGCGTGTCATGCCGCGGCCGGCGGCCGATCTTGGCGCCGAGCCAGACCAGCGGGTCATACTTGCGGCCGGCCACCCGTTCCTTCATCGGGATCAGCGCATTATCGGTGATCTTGATGTTTTCCGGGCAGACCTCGGTGCAGCATTTGGTGATGTTGCAAAGGCCGAGTCCGAAGTCGTCCTGCGCGATCTCCCGGCGGTCGGCGGTATCGGCCGGGTGCATTTCCAGTTCGGCGATCCGCATCAGGAAACGCGGCCCGGCGAACGCGCGCTCGTTGTCCGGATGGTCACGGATCACATGACAGGTGTTCTGGCACAGGAAGCACTCGATGCACTTACGGAACTCCTGCGAGCGGTTCACGTCCACCTGCTGCATCCGGAATTCGCCGAGCTTGACCGCCGGATCCGGGGTGAACGAGGGGATCTCCCGCGCTTTCGCGTAGTTGAACGAGACGTCGGTGACCAGGTCCCTGATCACGGGGAAGGTCCGCATCGGAGTCAGGGTGATCGTCTCGGCCGGATCGAAGGTCGACATCCGCGTCATGCAGGCCAGCCGCGGCCGCCCGTTGATCTCCATGGAGCAGGAGCCGCACTTGCCCGCCTTGCAGTTCCAGCGCACCGCGAGGTCGCCGGCCTGGGTCGCCTGCAGCCGGTGCAGGACATCCAGGATGACCTCGCCCTCGTTGACCTCGACCTGGTAGTCGGTGAGCTCGCCCTGCCCGGCATCGCCCCGCCAGATCTTGAGCGTTACCTTCTCGCTCATCAGCTTGTCTCCTCTCCGGCGGCGGGCAATTCCTCTTCAGTGAGGTATTTCGCCAGTTCACCCCGGTCGAACAGGGCGAGCAGATCGCCTCGCATCGGTTTCATCGGCTGCCGGCGGAGGGTAACCCGGTCGCCGTCCAGCGTGCAGATCAGGTTGATCTTCCGCCACTCCGGCGACATGCCGGGGAAGTCGTCCCGGGTGTGCCCGCCGCGGCTTTCCTGGCGCTCCAGCGCGGCCTGCGCGACGCAGTCGGCGATCAGCATGATGTTGCGCAGGTCCAGGGCAAGGTGCCAGCCGGGGTTGTAGGCCGCGCCGCCCTCGGCGCTGACCTGGGCGGTACGCTCGCGCAGCTTGTCCAGCTCCGAAATGGCCGTCTTGATCTCGGACTCGCGCCTGATGATGCCGACCAGGTCGCTCATGGTCTGCTGGACCTCGGCGTGCACCGTGTACGGGTTCTCGCCGCCGGTGCGCTGCAGCGGCGCGATCGCCTCCGCCTGCGCCGCGTCAAGCGCCGCGTCGGTAGCGGCCGGCCTGCCGCCGGCCTCGTGCAGGGTGTCCAGGTACGCCACCGCGCCCAGGCCGGCCCGGCGGCCAAAGACGAGCAGGTCCGACAGGGAGTTGCCGCCGAGCCGGTTGGACCCGTGCATGCCGCCGGACACCTCGCCGGCCGCGAACAGGCCGGGCACGCTGGAGGCCGCGGTATCGGGGTCCACCTCGACGCCGCCCATCACGTAGTGCTGGGCCGGGCCGACCTCCATCGGCTCCTTGGTGATGTCGACGTCGGCCAGTTCCTTGAACTGGTGATACATCGACGGCAGCCGGCGCAGGATCTCCTCGGCCGGGCGGCGGGAGGCGATATCCAGGAACACCCCGCCGCGCGGCGATCCGCGCCCGGCCTTGACCTCGGCGTTAATCGACCGCGCGACCTCGTCGCGGGGCAGCAGTTCGGGCGGGCGCCGGTTGTGGTCCGGGTCGGTGTACCAGCGGTCGGCCTCTTCCTCCGTCTCCGCGTACTGGGCACGGAACACGTCGGGCACGTAGCCGAACATGAACCGCTTGCCCTCGGAGTTCTTCAGCACCCCGCCGTCGCCGCGGACCGACTCGGTGACCAGCAGCCCGCGCACCGACAGCGGCCAGACCATGTGCGTCGGGTGGAACTGGACGAACTCCATGTTCAGCAGCTTCGCCCCGGCCAGCAGCGCCAGCGCGTGGCCGTCCCCGGTGTATTCCCAGGAGTTGGAGGAGACCGCGAAGGTCTTGCCGATCCCGCCGGTCGCCAGGATGACGGCGGGCGCCTCGAACAGGACGAACCGGCCGTCCTCCCTGATGTAGCCGAACGCGCCCGCGATCCGCTCGCCGTCCTTCACCAGCCGGGTGACGGTGGTCTCTGCAAAGACCTTGATCATCGCTTCGGCGTCGCCGTGCTCGCGGGCATCCTCCTGCTGCAGCGCCACCACCTTCTGCTGCAGCGTGCGGATCATCTCCAGGCCGGTCCGGTCGCCGACATGCGCCAGCCGCGGGTACTCGTGACCGCCGAAGTTGCGCTGGCTGATCTTGCCATCGGGGGTGCGGTCGAACACCGCGCCCCACGCCTCCAGCTCCCAGACCCGGTCCGGTGATTCCTTCGCGTGCAGTTCGGCCATCCGCCAGTTGTTCAGGAACTTGCCGCCGCGCATGGTGTCGCGGAAGTGCACCTGCCAGTTGTCGTGCGGGTTGGCGTTGCCCATCGCGGCGGCACAGCCGCCCTCGGCCATGACCGTGTGCGCCTTACCGAACAGGGACTTGGAGATAACGGCGGTCCGCTGGCCGGCCTCCCGTGCCTCGATCGCGGCACGCAGCCCGGACCCGCCCGCGCCGATCACCACGACGTCGTAGGGCAGCCGCTCGATGTCAGTCATGTGTCGTTCGACCTTCTTGCATCAGTTGAAGAACCGGAGGTCGCTGATGGTCCCGCTGGCCACGAGCAAGATGTACAGGTCGGCCAGCATCAGCGTGCCCAGCGTGGTCCACGCGAGTTGCATGTGCTTCGCGTTGAGCCTGGAGACCTGAGTCCATATCCGGTACCGGACCGGGTGCTTCGAGAAGTGCTTGAGCCTGCCGCCGGTGATATGCCGGCAGGAATGGCAGGACAGCGTGTACGCCCACAGCAGCACCACGTTGGTCAGCATGATCAGGGTGCCGAGGCCGAACCCGAAACCGCCGTCCGGGCCGCGGAACGCCTGCACCACGTCGTAGGTGTTCAGCAGCGAGATCAGGATCACGAGGTAGAAGAAGAAGCGGTGCAGGTTCTGCATGATCAGCGGGAACCGGGTCTCGCCTGAGTAGGTCGCGTGCGGCTCACGCACCGCGCAGGCGGCAGGCGCGCGCCAGAATGCCCGGTAATAGGCCTTGCGGTAGTAGTAGCAGGTAAGCCGGAAGCCGAGCACGAACGGCAGCGACACCGCCGCGTAGGGCACGATCGACGGCACCCTGCCGAACCACTGACCCAGGCTGCTCGACCCGGCTGCGCAGGAACCGCTGATGCACGGCGAATAGAACGGCGTCAGGTAGTGATACCGCGGCACCCAGTACCACCGGCCGAGAAAGACGTGCACGGTCGCGTACGCGACCCAGATGGTCAGCGCAATGGCCGTGATGGCCGGCTCCCGCCACCACGGGTCCTTCCGCAGCGTCCGTTCGCTGATCTGCGCCCTGGTACTGGCCGGCGCATTCACTGCCTGCGTCATCGTCGACGTCTCCGCCCTGAAAACTGGCTCGGGTCGCGCCGCGGGCCGCATGCGTTTCCGGTAGCGCATGGTCGCGGTGCCGTGTGAACCCTATTCCCAAGGAATATCACCTGCCACGGCATACGCAAGAGCCTACCGAAAGGTTACGGAGCTGCCGTGGAGTGTGTCCGGCGTCACGTATACCCGCCAGTTCCAGGCAGCAGAAAGCCGGCCCGGCGGCACATGGCAACCGCTGCCCGTTAGGCATGCTTCATCCGGCTGAACTTGGCGAGCAGCCTCGCCCGCAGCCGTAAGCGGCAGCAGGGCGAGCCTGGCGCGGCCAGGCCAGGCTATGCCTTGCCAACGCGGTGATACATCTGCCTGGCCTCGTAGTCTGCCTTGCCCGACATGAGCTTGCCGTCAGTCACGACGGCCTCGATCTGCCACTCGTGGTAAGAGGTACCATCGCCCTTCTCCAGGGCGATGAGCGTCCCTGCCTCCTCCCAGCCGGGCACGGCAGCATCCGACACGATAATGCGGCGGTATCCGTCCATTTCCCTGAACGCGAGCCAGACGAACGCATGGAGCTGGCACTGCTCGCCGATGGTGGTCTTGCGGGTGGACTGCGGCACAGTGGCTACTGGTTTCATGATGATCTCCTAGTTTTTCGCCCTGAAGCCGGACTACGTACCGAGGCTCAGCGGACGGCATGACCAGGATGGATGCAGCGACGCTACTAGCTGGTTTGCCCGCTCCTGCCCGGTGCCCGCCGATGCCGTTCCGGCCATGGATACATCCTTAGTGCTCCCGTGGATCGCGATCGGCATTTCCCTCGGCGGGCTCGGCACCGCCGTGGCCGGACTCCAGTACAACCGGAACGGCACGCGCTCATCCGCCAGTAGCGCTGCAGCGGCTCAGCGGTCCGCCGACGCTGCCCAGGTGTCAGCCGGTGCTGCCCAGCGGTCCGCCGACGCTGCTGAGGTCACGGCCAGCATCGACCGCGAGCGCCGGCTGGAGGAACGACGTCCCCGGCTCACGGCCACGTTCGAGGCCCTCTACGGCGGCCACCAGTACCGCCTGCGGATCACGCTGGATACTGAGGAACCGCTCGCTGGGCTGGATGTGACGATCGCTGAATGGCACGGCATCGAGTTCAATCCCAGGACTGTCGGCGTGGTCATGCCGCCTCCGGGGGACCGCGCCCTTCAGGCTTTCTGCTGGGATCCGCACACAAACGAGCCCGCCGGGCTCAGGCCGCACAAGTCGGTCACATGGGCAGCTGACGTAGGCGCGAAGCCCCCAGCCCAGCTGCAGCTGGACGTCACCTGCCATGGTGCCACTGGCGAGCAGTGGGACCTGGTGGTGAGTGCCGATGTTCAGCCCCGGACCATGGACACAATCGGGTGAGCTGGGGGATCTAGTCCGTCAGCCGCATAGGTGACACCGCCTGGCGGAGCTACTGACTGATCTTCGCGTTGACGGCATCGCGGAGCGCCTCAAACTCCTGGTGCTTCCACGCCGCGAAACGCACGCGGCCATCGACGCTGGCCGCGACGAACTCGATGTGCCCGCTGCCGGTGATGGAATGCTTCCAGCCCAGCATGGTGATCCGTGATACCGGGATAGCCGTCTCCCGGCGCCCGAGGATCCCCCGCCGGATGGTGACGACGGTGCCGTCATCGTCCAGGCTGACGACCGCCTTGTCGAAGCCGATAGCACCGTTGCTAGCCGTGATCATCTCGTTCCCCCCATTCCTGCTTCAGCGCATCGCCGGGCATCCCGCACAGGCCCGACTGCATCATGGCAAAGACCCTGCCATGTGCGGGCGAAACAGCGTAATCCCGTTCCGTCACAAAGAGTTACCCTTCGGGTAACAGGCGGACCCGCCCGGTGTGCAACCACCGGACGGGTCCTAGGAGCAAGTCCTGACTAGGAGGACCGCACCATGACCAAAGGCTCTCACCCGTGGCCTGATGATCACCAGGCAAGGCTCACAGAAATCCTGGAGCGCTTCGGCGGTCAGTGGCAGATCACCAGGAGCACCTCACCAGCTGCCTGGGTGGCCATCCGCCGGCCGAGCCCGACCGCTCAAGAGGTCGTTGTCGCTCATGACCTTCACCAGCTGACCACCAAGCTGGAGGCAGAGCAATGAGCAGCAGGCTGTTATGCGACCTGTGCGACAAGCCGTCTCCTGACGGACTGCTGGTGATGCGACCGCAGAAGCCCTCGACGCACATCTGCGCCAAGTGCGAGACCAAGCCGATCTCGGTCCTGCTCGATGCGATGTACGGCAAGGACCGAGGCAAGGAGGCACCAGCGGCATAAAGCAGATAGCTGAGCCCGCCACGTACATCAGGTTGTGGCGGCTCGGCTATGCGATCGTCAGCGGTCCGCTCCGCACGCGGTGCAGCACTTCCTCACCGGCGTATTCACCTGCTGGCAGCGGCACCTCCAGTACCCGTAGGCGTCCAGCCAGCCACCAGCGGGCTCAGGCTCAGGATCAGCACGCTGAACTGGCGGCGCAAATCATCGGAAGTACACACCGTCTGGGTTCACATGACCGTGCCGGGCTCGCGGGCACCGTGACAGGGGGACTGTAAGAAGAACTTGACAGTCCCGTGACAGGAGATCGCCTGATGTTCGGCGCCCTCCGGGATGACCACCGGTTCCCGGGGCTTTCGCGCTTGTGCTGGCTGTTGCAGGTCTGGCGGTTCGCCGGCGCTGGCAGTGGTCGCGGACCTGGCTGATGGCCGGGCGGCTGCCGCGGTGCCTGGTGCAGGGGTGCGGGTATTGGTGGCGGCGGGGGTGGTGAGGATGCTGGTGGCGGCGGCGCCGCCGGCCAGGAGGGCGGCGAGGATGAGCAGGATGGTGGCGGCCTGGGTGGCGCGGGCGCGGGTTTGGAACTGGCGCTGGTACCAGGCTTGGACTTCGGTGAGGTTGGCGGGGTTGAGTCGGCGGGTGATGGTCAGGACCTGGGCGGTCAGTGCGCAGGCGACGGCGAGGGTGGCGGTGATCACGGTGGCGGCGGCCAGGCCGCGGGCCGGGCTGTCGTGGGCGAGCTGCCCGGCGCTGAGGGCGCCCAGGCCGGTGAGCAGGACGCCGATGACGGTGATGGTGGTGACAGCGCGGGCGGTGACAGCGTCGATGCGGGCCAGCGACGCGGCGGGGGTGAGCTGAGCGGCCAGCTCGGCCCAGGCCCGGTCGGCGCGGGCTGGGCGGGCGGACGGGGTCGGTCACGGGTGCCTGGGTCCCGGTGCAGGTCAGCGGATGCGGCCCGGTGCCGCCGACGCCGGGGCAGGTGACGGTCACCATGAACGGGCGGGCCTCCGGGGCCCGCTGCCCTAGGCAGAGGCCGCCGGTATGCGAACGGCGGCAGGTCGTCCTCGCCGAGGGCTTCCTCGACCAGGTCGGTGAGGTCGGCGTGGTGCTCGGGGCATTCGTACTGGCCGGGGTCCAGGGTCATCGGGCGGGTGCCTCCTGCCGGGTCATGCCAGCCGAAGCGGACATGGGTGGGCCTTTCCGGAAAATCGGCCTGTGCGGATTATCGGCCGGTACCTTACTATCGCGGTACCGGGCGCGCATCATTGCGCTAGGGCCCCGGTGTCATTACTTAGCGCGTATTGCGTGGGTTACGGGTGTTGCGCGAGGGGGCGGGTGCTTGTGCCGGAGTTGCGGATCAGCGACGTCCCGGCCGGGCCGGGCGGCGGCCGGCGGGTGGAGGTGACGTGGCAGGACGGGGCGGCGCGCCGGGTGGCGGTGGCCGAGTTCGGCTGACCGCGGCGGTGAGGGGGACGGGGAGCAGGTCCGCTGGTATCTGGAGGATTACGCCGAGTTCCCGGCCGACCCGGCGCCGGTGATCGCGCGGGAGGCGGAGGCGCTGCTGGCCCGGGCCGGGGCGGACTTGTTCCGGCGGGTGTTCTCTGAGCCGGATGCGGCGGGGATCTGGGAGCGGGCGCGGGACCGGCTGGGCCGAGGTCCGGGTGGAGGTGGACACCGACCCGGGGGCGGGGCCGGGGCTGGCGTGGGAGCTGCTGCGTGACCCGGGCCGGGACGCGGCGGTGGCGCTGGGGGCGGGGGCGTTCGTCCGTACGCATCTGCGGGCGGCCGGGCATCCCGATCTGCCGGAGCCGGCGGGGGACCGGTTGCGGGTGCTGCTGGTGATCTGCCGGCCGGGCGGCCGGGACGATGTGCCGTTCCGGTCGGTGGCCAGCCGCCTGGTCCGCGGCGGGGCGGAGCAGATGGAAGGCCTGGACCTGGACGTGCTCCGCCCGGCCACGTTCGCCCGCCTATCGGAGGTGCTGCACGCAGCCCACGACGGCCGGGCGGCCGTATCACGTGGTGCATTTCGACGGCCACGGCACCTACCTCGACGCTAGCCGATCTCGGCGCCGGGCCGGGAGAGACCGGGGACGGAAAGGTACTGAGCCGGCGGCGGGGTGGGCGTGTCGCCGCAGCATGTACGAGGTGTCGGTGGCCGGGCCGGTGCGGCCGGGCCAGCACGGGTACCTGCTGTTCGAGGACCCCGACAGTGAGGAGAATCAGCAGCTGGCCGACGGGCCGACGCTGGGGCGGCTGCTCGCCGCCACCGGGGTGCCGGTGCTGGTGCTGAACGCCTGCCGGTCGGCCTTCGCCGAGGCCCCGCCAGCCCGCGACCGGAGCCGCCCGGCGACGGCCTGCCGGGGATGAGGGCGGGCTGGCGGGGGATGTGCACGCGCGGATCCGGGCGTACGGGTCGCTGGCCGCCGAGGTCGCGGACGCCGGGGTGCCCGGGGTGGTGGCGATGCGGTACAACGTCTACGTCGTGACCGCGGCGCAGTTCGTGGCGGACCTGTACGCGCACCTGCTCGCCGGCAAGTCCCTGGGCCAGGCCGTCGACCGCGGCCCGGCGGGCGCTGGCCGCCGACCCGATCCGGCAGATCGGCGCGGTGCCGGTGGCGTTGCAGGACTGGGCCGTGCCCGTCGTCTACGAGGCCGCCCCGCTGGCGCTGCTGCGCCCGCAGATACGCGCCGCGCCGCTGATCCGGCTCACCCCCGCCGACACCACCAGCCCCGATGGCGGTGCGGCGGGGCCGGGGGGCTGCCGCGGCCGCCGGATGCGGGGTTCTTCGGCCGGGATGAGACGCTGCTGGCCCTGGACCGGGCCTTCGACACCCAGCCGGTCGTGCTGCTGCACGCCTTCGCCGGGGCGGGGAAGTCCAGCCACGGCGGCGGAGTTCGCCCGCTGGTACCAGGCCACCGGCGGCCTCGACCACCCGGATCACCCGGACTGGGAGCCGGGCCCGGTGCTGTGGTCCTCCTTCGAGCACCACCTGACCGCCGGACCGGGTCATCGGCGCCGCCGGGGACTCACTTCGCCGCCCTGCTGGAAGCCAACGGCATCCCCTGGGCGGCGCTCACCGACCCACGGCAGCGGCGGGACATCGTGGTGCAGGTCCTGGGGCAGGTGCCGGTGCTGTGGGTGTGGGACAACGTCGAGCCGGTCACCGGGTTCCCGGCCGGCACCCCAGCGTCTGGACCGCAGGCCGAGCAGGACGACCTGGCCGGCTTGCTCCGCGACCTGGCCGCAGCAGACCCGGTGCAAGGTGCTGCTCACCTCCCGCCGCGACGAGCACGGCTGGCTCGGCGACCTGCCCGGCCCGGGTCCAGCTGCCGCCGATGCCGATGCGCGAGAGCCTGCAGCTCGCCGCCGCGCTCGCCGCCCGGCACGGCGCCAGCATCGTCGGCGCGGACTGGCGGCCGCTGCTGCGCTACGCCGCCGGGAACCCGCTGACCATCACCGTCCTGGCCGGCCAGGCGCTGCGCGAGAACCTCACCACCACCGCCGGCATCGAGGCAGTTCGTGGCCCGGCTGCGGGCCGGGGAAGCGCGAGCTGGAAGCCGGGCGAGGATGCGGCGCTGGGCCGCACCCGGTCCCTGGCCGCCTCGCTTGAGCTACGGGTTCGCCCACGCTTCACCGACGCCGAGCGGGCCCGGCTCGCCGTGCTGCACCTGTTCCGCGACACCGCCGACGTCGATGTCCTCCGCTACATGGGCGACCCCGATGCCGCCGGGGAGGATGCGGTGCCCGAGCTCGCCGGGCTCGGCACCGCGACGCCGCGATCGCGCTGCTGGACCGGGCCGCCGACATCGGCCTGCTGACATCCCTCGGCGACGGGTACTACCAGATCCACCCCGCCCTGCCCTGGTACTTCACCACCCTGTTCACCACCACCTACGGCCAGCCAGCCGACCCCGCCGCCCAGCGCGCCGCCCGCGCCTACGCCACACGCCATCGGCGCACTCGGCAACTACTACCACGACCAAGCCGAAGACGGGCACGCAGCCCAGGTCATCGCCAGTGCTGCAGGCCGAGGAAGCCAACCTGCTGCCACGCCCTCGACCTGCGCCCGCGCCGCCGGACTCTGGCGGCGCCGCGGCCGGCTGCCTGCAGGGCCTGAGCGTCCTGTATGAGCGGACCGGGCGGGACAGCGAATGGGCCCGGCTCGTCGCCGCCATCACCCCGGACTTCACCGACCCCGCCACCGGCGGGCCGCTGCCCGGCCGCGAAGACCCAGTGGAACATCATCACCAGTTACCGGGTGCAGTTCGCGGTGCAGGCGCGGGACTGGCCCGCCGCCACCATCCTCCAGGACGCGCATCATCGCATGGAACCGGGACCAGGCCGCCGCTGCGCTGGCCGTCCCTGCCGCCAGCCTCACCGCGGCTCCAGCGCAACCAGATCCGCAGCCTCGGCGTCTCCTTCAGCGGTCTCGGCAATATCCTCCGCGGGCAGGATGATCCTGGCTGCCTGCTGCACTTTCAGGAAGCCCTCGCGCTGGCCCGGCGGATCGGCGACCGCCCGGGGGAAGCCCAGCGTCGCTGGCAGCCTCGGCAATGCCTATCTGGACGTGCCCGGGCTGCGCGACCTGGACCAGGCCGAGCACTGGTTCCGGCACAGCCTCGGCCTCCGCCCCGACAGTGACCGGCTCGGCCGGGCCAGGAACTTCAACTCACTCGGCCAGGTCGCCCTGGAACGGTTCGAAGGACGCCCAGGCCGCAGGTCAGGCCGAGCCGGTGCTGCTGGAGCACCTCAACGCCGCCTTGCACGGCTACCACCAGGCCCTGGACCTGACCCCCGCCGACGACCACGACCAACGAGGCATCACCGAGCACCAGCTCGGTAACATCTACTCACGCGCCGGGGACACCCGCCAGGCGCTGCGCCACTACCAGCAAGCCATCCAGCACGAAGAAGCCCAGGGGGACATCTACCGAGCCGGGCAAACCCGCTACAACATCGCCCTCCTCCTCGCCAATGACGGCCGGATCAGCGACGCGCTGCTATACGCACGCGCGGCCCTGGACAACTTCCGGCAGGCCGGGCCCGGCGCCGCAACCGAGGCAACTGAAGCCGAGCAGCTCGTCGCCAGCCTGCAACAGCGCAGCCCCTGAGACGCGACCGGGACCAGAGCCCGCGTCTCTCGCGTTCGTTCAGCTACGCAGACGCCAGCACACTCCTGTTCGCCCTATGCGGTTCCTTGAGGATGCCCGAGAGCGCGGTGTCCTGCGTATCGTCGGGGCGGTCTACCAGTTCCGCCACGCTCGCCTGCAAGATCGGCTGGCCGTGCAAGCTACAGCTGCCAACCTGATCACTGGTGCCCCCGCCGCCCCGGAGCCTGCGGCCGCGACCGAACCTAAGCCCGCCGTCATCGACCAGCCGCCGCTCTGATCCGTCTGGATTGTCCTCTTTCTAGCTGTCACAGCTTCTGCCGCAGTGTTCATCATTCACTCAGCGGCATCAGCTCTCGCGTGCCCGCACCGGGCACGGTCAGGGGGTGCCGAGGGCCTTGCGCAGGAAGTCGACCTGGAGCAGCAGCAGGTTCTCTGCCACCTCCTCCTGCCCGGCCATGTGGGTCACCCCGGACAGCGGCAGCACGCTATGCGGCCGGCCCGCCCGCAGCAGCGCCGAGGACAGCCGCAGCGAGTGCGCGACGACGACGTTGTCATCGGCCAGCCCGTGGATGATCAGCAGCGGCCGGGACAGCTTGTGCGCGTCGGTCAGCAGCGAGCAGGAGTCGTAGGCGTCCGCGCTGCCATCGGGATGACCGAGGTAGCGCTCGGTGTAATGGGTGTCATAAAGCCGCCATTCGGTGACCGGCGCGCCAGCGACCGCGGCGTGGAACACATCCGGGCGGCGCAGCACGGCCAGCGCGGACAGGTAGCCGCCGAACGACCAGCCCCTGATCGCCACCCTGCCCAGATCCAGGTCAGCGCACCTGGCCGCGGCCGCGAGCAGCGCCGTGACCTGGTCATCGAGCGGCGGGCCCGCCAGGTCGCCGGCCACGGCCTTCTCCCAGCCGGGCCCGCGGCCGGGGGTGCCCCGGCCATCCGCGATGACCACGGCGAAGCCTTGCTCGGCGAACCACTGCGAGGTGAGGAACGAGCCCCGGCTGGCCTGCACCAGCTGCCCGTGCGGACCGCCGTACGGGTCCATCAGCACGGGCAGCCGCCCTGCTCCCGGCTGGTGCCAGGACGGCAGCAGCAGCGCGGTCCTGATGCCGTGCTCCCCGGCCGGGAAGATGTCCGGCCGCGGTACCGGGAGCAGCGGGGTATCGGCGAGCGAGGTGATCCGCGCGACCGGGGTCGCACGCGGCAGCGGGGACTCGGCCCGTGCCGGGGCACCGGCTGCTGCTTGCGTACCGGCCCCTGCTTGCGTACCGGCCCCTGCTTGCGCACCGGCCCCTGATTGCGTACCGGCCCGGGCATCGCGCAGGACGTCGATCGTGGCGCCGTCCCGGTCGAGCGACCTGCGCACGATCACCGTGGTGCCGCCGGCCCGCCGTCCGGTCAGCGTTCCCGGTCCGCCGTCGCCGGCAGCGCCGTCGCCGGGAGCGAGCCTGGCCAGGCCAGCCGGGCCGTAGGTCCACAGGCCGGTCTCGGTCGGCTCCGCGTCCGACGCGGCGAACAGGACAGTCTCCCCGTCGACGCTCAGCACCTCCCTGACCTGCAGCTCATCCGGCGTGACCGGGACGGCGCGACCGGCCGACAGCTCGTCGGCGGTAGCGACGATCAGCCGGTGCGCGCCGCCGCTGTCGGCGGTCCAGACGATCCGGCCGCCGGCCGTCCTGGCGGGCACGCCCGGGATGATGTCCAGCCAGTGCGGGTCGGTATCCGCGCGCACGACGGTGGTGGCACCACTTCGCCGGTCCACCGCGAGGATCCGCATCTCGCGCTGGTCGCGGGACTGCACCACGATCAGTGGTGGGTCGGCGGCCGTGCCCTGATCCGCCCAGCAAGTGGTGACCAGATAGGGAAACGCGGCCCTGTCCCAGCTCACCGGAGTGTGCTGGCCGCCCAGCGTGGCCAGGACGAGCGAGACATCGGCGTTCGGCGTTCCCGCCGCCGGATACCGGACTACGGCGGCAGGCCGGCCCGGGTTCGACGGATCGGCGATATGCCAGCGCTGCACCGGGCTCTCGTCGACCCGGGCGACCAGCAGGGCAGCAGAATCCGGTGCCCACCAGTAGCCGCGGCCGCGGCCCATTTCCTCGGCGGCGAGAAATTCAGCAAGCCCGAACGAGGTCTCCGGCGCATCGCCGGGCGCGGCGATGGCCCGGTCTTCGCCGGAGGCAAGATCGGTGACCCGCAGCGCGCCGTCGCAGACGTAGGCAACCAGCCGCCCGGCGGGGTCGGGCCTGGGGTCTGCTGCCGGGCCCAAGACCGGAACCTCGCGCACACCGGACGCACCATCGCCATCGCCGTTACCGGCGGCGTTACCGCCGTCACCGTCGGCGTGACCGCCGGCGCCGTCACTGGCGCCGGCCGGGCCGTCACCGGAACCAGCGGCCGCGCCAGTCAGGTCCGCCGCGTACACCTGTCCCGCCAGGCCGAACACGGCCAGCCGGACGTCGGCGTCGCAGCCGAACGCGACGATGCCGGCGGCCTGCTCACGGGAACGCTCCCGGCGCGCCTTCTCTGCCTCGTCAGGCTCAGCGCCGGCGGCGCCGAGTTGCGCGGGATCGGCGATCAGGCGTTCCGTGCCGCTGGCCACGTCCAGCAGCCACAGGCAGGTGACCGGATCAGACCCGCCCTTCGACCGGAGGAAGACGATCCGGTCCCCGTCCGGCGAGATCTGGAAGGATCGCGGCACGCCCAGCGTGAAGTGCTGGGTCCTGGCGTTCTGGCGCGGGAAGGTATCCGTCATGGGCTAGATCTTGCCAGCGCGGGCCGCCGTTAAGCTCGCCGGTATGAATGCAACCGACGACGGCCGCAGGCTCCTGCTCGTGCATGCCCATCCCGATGACGAGTCGATCGGCACCGGCGCGACGATGGCGAAGTACGCGGCGGAGGGCGCTTCGGTCACGTTGGTCACCTGCACACTGGGCGAACTCGGCGAGATCATCCCGGCTGAACTCGCTCATCTGGCCGCCGACGCTGATGGCGGCCTGGGAGAGTACCGGATCGGCGAGCTCGCCGCGGCGTGCGCGGCACTGGGCGTGACCGACCACCGGTTCCTCGGCGGCCAGGGCCGGTGGCGCGATTCCGGCATGATGGGCGAGCCAACCAACGAGGCGCCGGACTGCTTCTGGCAGGCCGATGTGGAGGAGGCCGCCGGTGAGCTGCTCGCCGTCATCCGGGAGGTCCGGCCGCAGGTCATGATCAGCTACGACGACAACGGCTTCTACGGCCATCCCGACCACATCCAGGCGCACCGGGTGGCGTGGCGGGCGTTCGAGCTCGCCGACGGCCAGGTCAGCAAGTTCTACGCGACGACCGTGCCGAAGTCGGTACTGGCCGAGGCGATCAAGCTGATGCGCGGCAGCGAGCCGGATTCCCATCCGGCAGGCGGGACGGACTTCACCCAGGTCGACTCGGTGGAGGATCTCCCCTTCGGAGTGCCGGACGAGGTAGTGACCACGGACATCGATGCCACCAGCTACCTGGACGCCAAGGTCGACGCGATGCGCGCGCACGTTACCCAGATCGCCGTGGACAGCCCGTTCTTCGCGCTCTCCAACAAGGTGGGCCAGCGGGCGCTCGGCCGCGAGTACTACATCCTGCTGGCAGGCCCGCGCGGCCCCGGCCGGGCGCCGCATGGCTGGGAACCCGATCTCTTCGCCGGGATTGGCTAGCCTTCAGTCCGTGGAGCAGGCGGCGCCGGATCGGCGCGAAGCGGTGATCGTCAGCATTGGCGCGTACGTGCTGCTATTCGTTCTCGGTGCGCTGGAGGGCGTGGTCGGCTGTTTCTACTACAGCTGGACCCTCGGCCCGGTGCCGGCCGGGGCGCTCGCGTTCGCCGCGGCGATCTTCGCGACGTGCGTTCTCGCCGCCTGGGGAATGCAGACGCCGACCGCGGGACTTATGCCCGCTGTGGGGTGGTTCGTCGCATCGTTCGTGCTTGCCATGGCCACACCAGGAGGAAGCGTCGTGATCACGGATTCAGCTGCGGGCAAGTGGTTCCTGTACGGCGGCTCGGCCTGCGCCGTAGCCGGCGTGGTAGTGGCATTCGCCGGGCATCCGGGCCGCCGGCCGTCGAAGGCAGGCCGGTGACCGCGACTGACGAGGGCAGCCCGGCCGCTGACCATGGCAGCCCGGCGGCTGCCGGGGACAATCCGGTGACATCGGTCGACACCGCCGCCTTCCGGCGGGCCGCGGGCCGGATTCCCACTGGCATCATGGTGGTCTGCACCAGCCTGCAAGGCACCGGGCATGCCATGACGGTGAGCGCGTTCACGTCGGTATCCCTTGATCCGCTGCTGGTGCTCTTCTGCGCGGAGAAGATCGCGCGCTTTCACGACGCGGTCCTCGAGGCCGGGATCTGGTCGGTATCGGTTCTCGATGAGGAGTCGGAGAAGACGGCCCGCTGGCTGGCGACCCGGGGCCGCCCGCTGGAGGGCCAGCTGGACCAGATCGCGCACCATCACGGCCCGGCCACCGGGTCGCCGATCCTGGACGCCGCGCTGGCGTCACTCGAGTGCCGGACGACGGCCGTGCATGATGGCGGCGATCACAGCATCGTGGTCGGCGAGGTAGTCGGGGTCAGCGAGCCGAAGGACGGCGGGCCGCTGATCTACTTCGGCGGCGGCTACCGCCGCCTGGCGGCCGGCTGAGCCCTCGTCGTGGTCCTGACGAGAGATAGCTGCCGCGACTGCGCGGCGGCGTTACGCCCGTCGGGCGACGAGCCGTCAGGTCAGCGGGTGATCTCCTCGACGCGGTCGATGGCCCAGTCGAGGTCTTCCTCGGTGACTACCAGCGGTGGCGCGAGCCTGATCGTGGTGCCGTGGGTGTCCTTGGCCAGCACGCCGAGCGCGGCCAGCCGCTCGCAGGCCTCCCGGCCCGGCAGCTCGGCGAATTCGACGCCGGCCCACAGGCCCCGCCCGCGCACCTGGCGCACGGCGCTGCGGGGCAGGCCGGAGAGCCGGTCGTGCATGTGCGCGCCGAGCTTGGCCGATCGTTCCTGGAACTCGCCGGTCGACAGCATCGCGATGACCTCGCGGGCTACCGCGCAGGCGAGCGGGTTGCCGCCGAAGGTGGAGCCGTGCTGGCCCGGCTTGAACACGCCGAGGATGTCGCTGGACGAGACCACGGCGGAGACCGGCACGATGCCGCCGCCGAGTGCCTTGCCCAGCACGTACATGTCCGGCACGACCTCCTCGTGCTCGCAGGCGAAGGTCGTGCCGGTCCGGCCGAGGCCGGACTGGATCTCGTCAGCGATCATCAGCGCGCCGCGGGCCGTGCAGATCTCGCGGACGCCGGTCAGGAATCCCGGCGGCGGCACCAGCACGCCGGCCTCGCCCTGGATCGGCTCGACCAGGACGGCGACCACGCGGTCATCGACGGCCTCGGCCAGCGCGCCGAGGTCGCCGTACGGCACGACCCGGAATCCGGGCGTGAACGGGCCGTAAGAGCCCTTCGCATCCTCGTCGGTGGAGAAGCTGATGATCGTGGTGGTGCGGCCGTGGAAGTTGCCATCGAAAGCGATGATGACGGCCTCGTTGGCGGGCACGCCCTTGACCTCGTATCCCCATTTGCGGGCGGTCTTGATCGCCGTTTCCACCGCCTCGGCGCCGGTGTTCATCGGCAGCACCATTTCCATCCCGGCCAGCGCCGCGAGTTCCGCGCAGAACGGGCCGAACTGGTCGTGCTCGAATGCCCGGCTGACCAGCGTGACCCGGTCAAGCTGGCGCTGCGCCGCGGCGACCAGCCGGGGATGGCGGTGGCCGAAGTTAATCGCCGAGTAGGCGGCCAGCATGTCCAGGTAGCGCCGGCCTTCCACGTCGGTGACCCAGGCGCCCTCCGCGGCCGAGATCACCACGGGCAGCGGGTGATAGTTGTGTGCGCCGTGCAGGTAAGCCTGCGCGCGCAGCTCCTGTGCCATCCGCTCGCCAGCGGTGAGTCCGGTGTTAGCTGTCATGCCCTGCCCCTCACGCTGCCCTGCCCGTCACGATCTGAGCTCGAGGGTGCAGCACTTCGGGCCGCCCCCCGCCTTGAGAAACTCTGACACATCGACGGGCACCGGCTCGAATCCGGCCGCCGCCACCTGCGCGGCCAGGCCGCGGGCCTGGGCGGGCAGCACGACATGACGGCCGTCGCTGACCGCGTTCAGCCCCAGCACCTCGGCATCGGCATCCTTCGCCTCGATGAGCTCGGCGAACAGCGAGGCCAGTGCCGTCCGCGCCGCGTCGTCGAACGCCGCCGGGTAGTAAGCGGCTGTGTCAGCATCCAGGACGCAGAGCGCCGTGTCGAGGTGATAAAAACGCGGGTCGACCAGCCGGACGCTGACCACCGGCAGGCCGAATAGCCCGGCAACCTGCTGCGCCGCCGCCTCGTCGCTGCGGAAGCCGTATCCGGCGATGACGGCGCGGCCGGCGAAGACGATGTCGCCCTCGCCCTCGTTGACGCTGCGCGGCGGCACTGCCGCCGGGAAGCCGCTGCGCCGGAGCCAGCGAAAGTAGGCGGTGCTCTCCGGCTCCCGCTGCGGATAGCGGAAGCGCGCGCCCAGCGCCTGGCCGCCGATCACGGTGCCGCCGTTGGCGGCGAAGACCATGTCCGGCAGCCCGGGCTCGGGATGGATGGTGCGTACCTGATGACCGAGCCTGGCGTATGTCCCGCGCAGGTTCTGCCACTGGGCCATCGCGCGGTCGGCGTCCACCGGCCGTGCCGGGTCCATCCACGGATTGATGGCGTACTGCACGGTGAAATGCGCCGGCGGGCACATCAGGTAGCTCCTGGCGCGCGGCGTCCGGCCTCCTGCGGCGCCGTCCGTGGGCTTCATGCGGCTCCCGTCAGCTGGTGATCGGCTAATAGCTCCAGCGTAAGAGCCAGCCTCGGCCCCCAGTAGCCGCAGTTCCTGCGCAGTGGCAGCGATCTGTTGCGCAGTACACCGAAAAAGGTATAAAACGTTGCGTCCCGGCACAATGCCTGCGGCTGGCCCGGCAGTAGCCGCGTCCACGGGCCTGGCGGCGCCTAGCCGCCTGCCCGGATTGTCCACTCCTGGCCACCCGGCGTGTCGGTGACGGTGACGCCGAGGGCGGCAAGCTCGTCCCTGAGGCGATCGGCGGCGGCGAAGTCCCTGGCGTCGCGGGCGGCGCCGCGGGCATCGAGTTTCGCCGCGGCGCCGGCCGGCAGCGGCGCGGCCGCGCGCGGCCGCCCGACATCGCGGGCCAGGTCGAGCCCGAGTAGCCGGTCGGCATGCGCGAAGGTCTCGAACTTCGACCCGGGCGGGATCTCGCCGTCCTTCTCCAGCGCGCGCAGCCCGCGCAGGGCCGCCGGGGTGTCCAGGTCGTTGTCGAACGCGCCGGTGATGTCCTGGACGTACTGCGCGCACATAGGCTTGCTCGGCGACTCGGCCCAGTCAGCCACCCGCTGCCGCCAGCGCCGCAGCGTCACGTCAGCGGCCTGCACGCTGTCCCAGGTCAGGTTCATCTGCTGGCGGTACCGGTGCTCGAGCAGCGCGAGCCGGAGGGCCAGCGGATCCAGCCCGCGGCCGGTGATGTCGCTGACGAGCACGACATTGCGCGTCGACTTGGCCATCTTCCGGCCCTCGAACAGCAGGTGCTCGCCGTGTACCCAGTGCCGTACCACCGGGTGCCCCGTTACTGATTCTGATTGGGCCCGCTCGTCCTCATGATGGGGGAAGCGCAGGTCGATGCCGCCGGTGTGGATGTCGATGATCTCGCCGAGGTAGTGCAGCGACATGGCGGAGCATTCGGTATGCCAGCCGGGGAAGCCGGTGCCCCAGGGCGCCGGCCAGGTCAGCTCGCGGCCGGGGTCCGCGCCCTTCCACAGCGCCCAGTCGGCATGGAAGCGCTTCTGCCCGGCCACCTCGCCGCCGGAGCGGTGGCCGGGCCGCAGATCGTCCAGCCGGTTGCCGGACAGCTCGCCGTAGCCGGGAAACGAGCGCGCGTCGAAATACACCGAGCCATCGTCAGTGCCGTAGGCGTGCCCGGTCTCGATCAGTTTCGCGATCATGTCGGTCATCAGGTCGATCGATTCGGATGCCCGCGGCGAGTAGTCCGGCGGGCGGATGTTCAGCGCGGAGCAGTCCGCGCGGAATGCGTCCTCGTAGTGGCGGGCGAGCCCGAGCGCGGTGGTGCCTTCGGCCCGCGCCTGGGCCAGCACCTTGTCCTCGCCGCGGGGATCGAGCTCGCCGTCGTCGGCCAGATGGCCCACGTCGGTGATGTTCTGGCAGCCGGTCACGGTCAGCCGCTGCCGCTCGGCGGTTCGCCTGATCAGGTCAGAGAGCAGGTAAGAGCGCAGGTTGCCGACGTGCGCGGGCCGGTAGACGGTCGGGCCGCAGGTGTACATCCGCAGTTCGCCCCGGCGGGCCGCCGTGATCGCCTCGACCTGCCGGGTCCGCGTGTCGTAGAGCCGGAACATGCGCCCAGCCTAGGAGGCGGGCCGCGGCGGCGCTGCTGGGTATTCGGCCGGCTCAGGCCAGCGCCGCCAGCCGGGACACGGCGGCGTCGATCCGTTCGTCGGTGGCGGTCAGCGCCACCCGGATGTGCCGCTGGCCGGCCGGCCCGTAAAACTCGCCGGGGGCGACCAGGATGCCCGCGGCCGCAAGCGCGTGCACCGAGCCCCAGCAGTCGTGCGCCGGATGGGCCGCCCACAGGTACAGCCCGGCCTCGGAATGCTGCACGGCCCAGCCCGCCGCCGCCAGCGCGGGCCGGAGCCGCTCGCGCCGCGCCGCGTACCTGGCCCGTTGCACGCTGGCGTGCTCATCGTCGCCCAGGGCCGCGGCCATGGCCGCCTGGACGGGCGCGGCCAGCAGCAGCCCGGCATGCTTGCGGATCTCCAGCAGCTCCCGGATGAGCTGCGGGTCCCCGGTGACGAAGCCGGCCCGGTAGCCGGCCAGGTTGGACCGCTTGGACAGTGAGTGCACGGCGAGCAGGCCCTGGTGGGATCCGTCGCAGGCGTCCGGGTGCAGCACGGATACCGGCGTGGCATCCCAGCCGAATCCGAGATAGCACTCGTCCGACGCGACGATCGTGCCCCGCTGCCTGGCCCAGGCCGCGACCTTGCGCAGATGCTCAGCGGGGAGCACCTGACCGGTCGGGTTGGACGGGGAGTTCAGCCAGGCCAGCCGGACGCGCTCGGGGCCGAGCTCAAGCGTCCCGTCGCCGGCCAGCGGGCGCGCGCCGGCCAGCAGCGCGCCGACGCGGTATGTCGGATAGGCCAGCCGCGGATACGTCACCAGGTCATCCGGGCCGCAGCCGAGCAGCGTCGGCAGCGACGCGATCAGCTCCTTGGTGCCGAGCACGGGCAGCACCGCGGCCGGGTCCACGATGACGTCATGCTGACGGGCCAGCCAGGCCGCGGCCGCCTCGCGCAGCGCGGGCGTCCCGGCGGCAGCCGGGTAGCCGGGCGAGTCCGAGGCCTTGGCGAGCGCGTCCCGGACGACGGGCGGGACCGGGTCGACCGGCGTGCCCACGGACAGGTCGACGATCCCGCCGGGGTGGGCAGCGGCCGTCGCCTTGGCTGGCTCGAGCGCGTCCCAGGGGAACGGGGGGAGGCGCGTTGCCAGGGTCAGTGCCCTGCCTGCTGCGGTCAGTGCTCCGCCTCCTGCTCCTGCGGCGGCAGGGCGGCGATCAGCGGGTGATCCTTCGGGATCTTGCCGGTCTTGGCGGCGCCGCCCGGCGAGCCGAGATCCTCGAAGAACTCGACGTTCGCCTTGTAGTAATCCTTCCACTGGTCCGGCACGTCGTCCTCGTAGAAGATGGCCTCGACCGGGCAGACCGGCTCGCATGCGCCGCAGTCCACGCACTCGTCCGGGTGGATATAGAGCATCCGCTCGCCCTCGTAGATGCAATCGACGGGGCATTCCTCGATGCATGCCTTGTCGAGCAGATCGACGCAAGGCAGCGCAATGATGTAGGTCACGTCGGAACTCCTCTTCAGGTCCACGCGCTGGTACGGCGGGGCGGTAGCCCCCAGTATCGCGGGGACCGCGGCCTGCGGCATCCCGGGGGGCGAATCTGGAGGGGATTGCGATCCGGGTGCGCCCGGGTACCTTCGCCGTCGGCCCGGCACGCGGGATCGCAGGCTATCAGCCAATCTGGAGGCTGCCCTTCGGTACCGGGGACGGCGCGCGGGCCCAGCCCGCGGTGCCGCTGGCCGCCCGCCACTCGTAGCGGCCGTACCGCACGTCGCGGATCCCGTAGCGGGAAGCATGCGAGACCAGCCACGCCGCCATCGACCAGCCGTCGGCCGGGCGCGGCACGCCCAGGATCAGCTCCGGGTCGCCCTCCGTGCTTACCTGCAGCGGGCCGAACGCTCGGGCGAGTTCCTGGCTGGCGGCGGTGAGACGGGCCCGCTGTCTGGCGGCCTTCGGGTACCAGCACCAGACCGAGCGCGGATCGTGCCCGGTGAACCCGCGGGCAAGGCTGGCGGCCGTTTGCTCGTACTGGATGTAAGCGGAGCCGTCGGCGCTGCGCTGCACGGCCTGGACGGCCTTGTACACCGGCAGCCGCCGGTAGCCGGGCACCTCGATGAGGGCCTGGAAGAACCTGGTGGTCGCATAGACCGGATTCTCCAGATGGCGGGTCGTGCCCCAGCCCTCCGACGGCCGCTGCTGGAACACCCCGACGGAGTCCCTGTCGCCGTAGTGCAGGTTCTGCAGTTTCGATTCCTGCAGGGCCGCGGCGTAGGCGATGGTGACCGCGCGGGCAGGCAGCGCGTCGTGGCGGGCCACGCCCGCTATCGTCGCGGCGATGCCGGCCTGGCTGGTGCCCATCCGGAAGGACTGGCCGGGGACCTTCACCTCGCAGCCGCTGCTCACCAGGATCAGCGGAGCGACGCGCCGGAAGGCCACGTAGCCGCCGGCCACCAGCAGGATTACGACCGCGACGGTGATACCGGCGGCCCTGCCGCGCCTTCTGCTGGTTCCAGGCACAGCAACAGAACGTACCCGCTGTGCGCCAGCGGCTAGGCTCGCTCGCCATGAACGCCGCACCTGACTTGCCCGCCGGCCCGGCCCCGTCCCCGCTGCCTGCCAGCATCGACGAACTCTGGGAGCAGCGCGGCGTGCTGACCCCGCAGGACGCCAGCGCCCGCGCGGCCGTGGTCGCGGCCGTCGATTCGATCGACGCGGGGCATGCCCGGGTGGCCTGGCCGGACCCGGTGACCGGCGAGATCATGGTGGATGAGCGGGCCAGGCGTGCGATCCTGCTGGCCTTCCGGCTGCTGCCGATGGTCGCCTCGCAGGTCGGAGAGTTCCGCTACCACGACAGGGTGCCGCTCACCAGCCACCTGGACGGCGTGCGGGCGGTAGCAGGCTCGATCGTCCGCTGGGGCGCGTATGTCGCGCCGGGCGTGGTGCTGATGCCGTCGTTCGTCAACATCGGCGCCTACGTGGACTCGGGGACCATGGTCGATACCTGGGCAACGGTCGGCTCCGGCGCCCAGATCGGGAAGAACGTGCACCTGTCCGGCGGGGTCGGGATCGGCGGCGTGCTGGAACCGCCGGGCGCGGTCCCGGTGGTGATCGAAGACGACGCCTTCATCGGATCCCGCTGCATGGTGGTCGGGGGAGCCAGGGTGCGCCGCGGCGCGGTACTCGGGGCCGGCCTGATCCTCACCAAGAGCACGCACGTCATCGACACCGAAACCGGCAGCGAACTGCCCCGCGGCGAGATGCCGGCGTGGTCGGTCTGCGTGGGCGGCACCCGGAACAGGAAGTTCGCCGGCGGCGAGTTCGGCATGCCGTGCGTGCTCGTGCTCAAGCGGCTGCCCGAGGGCGGCGAGCACGACAAGTCGGCCCTGAACGACATTCTCCGCGACCATGGCGCAGATGCCTGAGCTGGACATGGACGTACCTGGCAATCGAGATGTATCTTGTCCCCATGGACCAGCTTGCCCGTGAGGACATCGCCGCGGCGGCGGCAGCGCATCATGAACTTGGCCGCGATTATGACGGCGCGGTCGCCGAGGGCCTGATCGAGCGGATCGGCGCGGAGATCGACAAGCGGGTCGATGCCAGACTCGGGCATCGCAGCGACAGGCCCGTGCAGCGTGACCGGCACGCGTCCCACGACGGGGACGGCCAGCTCAGCTCCGCGGGCCGCCCGGCCTGGTCGGTGATCGTCCTCGCTTTCGGGTCGATGGGGTTCGGCATCGCGGCCGCCTCGGCTGTCCTTAGCCTCGCTCACCAGAGCGGTGGGGCGGCGGAGGTGCTGGTTGCGCTGATCTGGATCATCATCGGGGTCATTAACGTCTCCTACTCCCGGCGGCACTGACCGCCCGGACGGCCGTGCCGTGTCGCCGGGGCTCGCCAGCCGCGGGCCGCGGCGGGCGCCGTGCGCCAGCCTGATCACCACGCGCAACTGCCTGATCACCGCGCGCCGGGAGCGGGGGGTCCGCCGCCGCGGCTACCTTAGGGATCATGAGCGTCCACTCCGATCCGCACCGCCGCATCCGCCGCCAGGGCCCGGCCACGCTGCGCGGAAAGGCCATCCCGAAGACGACCACCGACGAGCGGCTGCTGGACCGGCGCGGCCCGAGTGACTGGGTGCATACCGACCCGTGGCGGGTGCTGCGGATCCAGGCCGAGTTCGTCGAGGGCTTCGGCCTGCTGGCGGAGCTAGGGCCGGCGGTGTCGGTCTTCGGGTCGGCCCGGACCGGCCGGGGAACGACCGAGTATGAGCATGCGGAGCAGATCGGCGCGAGGCTGGCCGCGGCCGGCTATGCGGTGATCACCGGCGGCGGTCCCGGGATCATGGAAGCGGCCAACAAGGGCGCCGTCGGCGCCAACGGCGTCTCGGTGGGCCTGGGCATCGAGCTGCCCATCGAGATGGGCCTCAACGATTACGTCGAGATCGGCCTCGAGTTCCGGTACTTCTTCGTGCGGAAGACCGTCTTCATCAAGTACTCGCAGGCATTCGTGGTGCTGCCGGGCGGCTTCGGCACGCTGGACGAGCTCTTCGAGGCGCTCACCCTGGTGCAGACGGGAAAGATCACCAGGTTCCCGATCGTCCTGGTCGGCAGCGACTACTGGTCGGGGCTGCTTTCCTGGATCAACGGGACGCTGCTTGACCGCGGCAAGGTCTCGGCCGCAGATCCGCGGCTCGTGCAGGTCGCTGATGACCCGGCTGAGGTAGTCCAGATCATCCTGGACGCGCACAAATCCGGCGGATTGCGCAGGCCCGGCTGATCAGGCTAGGCCTCGTACGGCCCGCGCGGGCGGCCGGGTGCCGCGGATGGACTCGGCCATATCGAGTGCGCGCCGGACCTGCCGGACCTGCCCGGGCGCAGACGTGCGGACGACCGCGGCGCCCAGCCAGGCGCAGATGGCCGCGATGGCGATCGGTCCGGCCGCCAGCCCGGGATCCGGCGGCTGGGCCGGGCTGTCGGCCAGGTCCACCAGCGCCGCATAACCGGCCGCGATGGCACGTGCCACCATGGCTGGCGGTACCTCGACGAGCAGCCGGGAGCGGGGTACGCCGGCGCCGTCGGCAGCCGGCAGGCCGTCGCACCGCAGGATGGCCCCGGTGCGCAGCGCCGTAGCCGGGTCGCGGACAACATCGGCCTGGTCGCATTCCGCGCAGACGAGAACGCCGGGATGGCTGGCCCGGAACGCCGCGATCGCGGCAGGTCCGGCTGCCGGGAGTTCGACGAGGGCAGCACCCGCCCGCACGGCGGCTGCCGCCTCGGCCGGGTTGCCGGCGACCGCCAGCAAGGCCGTTCCGGCGGCGGGTGGCCCGCCTGATGCGCCCAGCATGGGCCCGAGCATGGCACGATTCTTCCTGTGCTAGTGGTGCTGATCGTCGTGGCCGCCGCGATAGTCGTCGGCGTGATCGCTGTCGCGCTCGGGCGTGGCGGCGAGATGGCGCAGTTCACCGCCGACTTCGCCCCCGTTGACCTGGGCGCCATCGATGAAGTGACCGCAACCGACGTGGCCCTGCTGCGGCTGCCCAGGGCGCTGTGGGGCTACCACCCGCAGGTGACGGACCAGGCCCTCGGCCTGATCGCGCAGGCGATCTCCGCTCGGGACGTGGAGATCGCGATGCTGCAGCGGCGGCTTGCCGAGGTGCACCCGGCGGAGGGCGCAGGTCGGCAGGAGCAGTTCCCGCGGCCGCAACGCCCGCTGCCGCCGCCGGTAGCGGATGTCACTGGCGCGGCCGCCGCCGGCCCGCCCCTGCCGTCGCGCCCCAGCGTGCGGCGGCGCGAGATGACTGATCAGCCCGCGATGGAACAGCCGTCCGCTGGCTCGTGGCCGCTGCAGGCTCCCCGGTCCGCCTGGCAGACCCGGTCCGCTGCCGCTTCCGGCGCCCCGGAGGCCGGCCGCGCCCCGGAGGCCGGCCGAGCCCCAGACGCCGGCGTGCCGGATGCAGGCGCCACCCCGGACGCCGGCCCGCCGCCAGCTTTTGCACCACCGCACGACCTGGCTCCGGCCGCGGGTTCGGACCCGGGCTCTGCTCCGGCCGCGGGTTCGGACCCGGGCTCTGCTCCGGCCGCGGGGTCGGACCCTGGCTCTGCTCCGGCTGCGGGGTCGGACCCTGGCTCTGCTCCGGCCGCCGATCCTGCCAGCCCGGCGCCGGCCGCCGACCCTGCCAGCCCGGCGCCGGGCTCCGACCCTGCCAGCCCGGCGCCGGGTTCAGCTCCGGCGCCGGACTCCGATTCTGCCGTCCCGCGGGAGGGCGGGTGACTGAGCCTGGCCGCGGCGTGGCGGTCGGCCCGGACGGGCTCGCTCGGTGCCCGTGGGGTGCCAGCGCAGATCTCCTCGCCTACCACGACGAGGAATGGGGCCGGCCGATTCGCGATGACTCGCGGATGTTCGAGCGGCTGTGCCTGGAGGCGTTCCAGTCCGGGCTCTCGTGGCTCACTATCCTGCGCAAGCGGGAGAACTTCCGGGCCGCGTTCCTGGGCTTCGACATCGCGGCGGTCGCCTCCTTCGGGCCCGCCGACGTGACGAGGCTGCTGGCCGATCCCGGCATCGTCCGCAACAGGGCGAAGATCGAGGCATCGATCCAGAACGCCAAGGCCGCGCTGGTGCTGCCCGGCGGGCTCGCGGCGCTGGTCTGGAGTCATGCCGGTGACCAGCACAAGGCGCCGGTTACGCTGGCCGACGTACCCGCCTGGACACCAGCGTCGAAAGCGCTTTCTGCGCAGCTCAAGCGGCATGGCTTCGGCTTTACCGGCCCGGTAACTGCCTATGCGGCCATGCAGGCCAGCGGTGTGGTTAACGACCACCTCCAAGCCTGCGCATTCCGCGATCCCGCGGTTTCCTGACCATTCCGGCCGGCTATCCAGGGCTGTACTAACATGCTGTCCCGGTCCGGCTTACCGACCGGGCACCTGATCCTGCGGGCATGCCCGCGGATCCGGTCGGCTCTTCGCCCTGGGGCCAGTTTCGCGCCTCGGCGGCGAGCCCGCCAATGTCAGGACTCGCGGACCGCAAAGGTTTGCATTGGCGCTAATGTTGCTGAGAACGGCGTCTGTAACGGACGAGCTGGCGCTGCCCTTAGCCGCCGGCCGTGCCGCGGGCGCACCGCGGATAGACCGTTCGATGGAGGCCAGATGAACCGGTCCGAGGAGGCTCCCGCCGGGGTGGATCCGGCAACGCCGAGTCCCGCGCGAATGTATGACTACATGCTGGATGGAAAGCACAACTTCCAGTCGGACAGGGATGCGGTGGAGAGGTTCCGGGCGCAACTGCCTGACCTCCAGGACGCAGCCTGGGCGAACCGCGCGTTCCACCAGCGCGCAGCCCGCTGGATGGCCGAGGAGCGCGGTATCCGCCAGTTCATCGACATCGGGTCCGGTCTGCCCACCCAGGGCAATACGCATGAGGTCGTGCAGGCGGTGGTGCCAGGTGCCAGGGTGGTCTACGTAGATCACGATCCGATGGTGCTCGCCTACGCCAGCGAGCTGCTGACCTCCGATGGCACCACCGTGCTGGTCCAGGCCGACCTGCGCGACCCGGACAGCGTGCTGCATGAGCCGGACCTGCGCGCTCTGATCGACTTCGGCGAGCCGGCCGGGCTGCTGATGACGGCCGTGATGCAGTTCGTGGCCGACAGTTCCGACCCCTGGGGACTGGTGGCCCGCTATGTCGGCGCGCTGGCCCCGGACAGTTATCTAGCGCTGTCGCACATCACTGCCGACGCGCTGCCGCCGCGGGCGGTGCAGACCGGCGTGGATATATACGCGAAAGCGGCGGAGGCCGCCTACCCCCGCCCCAGAGCGGCGGTAGAGCGATTCTTCGACGGGCTCGAAATTGTCGCTCCTTATCACGGAGCCGGGCGCGTCGTGACGCACATCGGATTGTGGGGGGCCGAGGACTCCGCCGCGGCGGACAGCGACGGGTCCCGGGCGTTCTATTGCGGCGTGGCGCGGCGCCCCGCGAACCCGCTCCCGTACTGACAGGGGCTTATCGTGGCAGCTAAACCGACGGTCGAGGCGCTGGGTATCGATGTCGACGCGCAGGCCTGGCAGCGATCCGGCGACGGCGACGGGTCCATCGAGGTCGCCTTCGTCCGCGACACCGCCGGGTCCGGAGGCGACTGGGTGCTGATGCGCGTGGCCGGCCACCCGGCCGGCCGGGTGCTTGTCTATGACCGGCACGAGTGGGTGTGCTTCCTCGATGGCGTGCGGAAAGGCGAGTTCGACGACGCGGCCGGCTAGCCGGGCCGGGGTCACGCTGGCGGATGCCGCACCCGGAGGACAGCAGCGGGCATCCTGCCTGCGGCTGCCCGCCATGGCGGGCGGTCTAGCCGTGAAACCCGCCTGCGAGCTGGTCATTGTGTTATGCGCAACCGTGATCATAAAGTTTGTGAATCACAACTTCAGTAGCGATATGCTGGAAGCGATGCCCTGTCAAGAGGGAGATCGCGGATGACCGACGATGCCTACGGCGCGACGATAGCGAAGCGCCGGCTTTCCCGGCGCCTCGCCGAGTTGCGGGTGGCAACGGGCTATACGGCCAATCATGTCTGCGACATCCTGAACTGGGGGCGGGGGAAGGTCGGGCGCTTCGAAGCCAATCAGTGGAAGCGCCCGGAGATGAGCGACATCCGTGACCTGCTGCGCATCTACCAGGCGCCCCCCGGCGTCCCGGAGGAACTCGAGGAACTCGCGATCAGGGCACGAGCGCGGCCATGGTGGCGCGACTACCCGGAGATCTTCGACAACGAGTTCCCCGGCTTCGAGAACGACGCCACCCGCATCAGGGTCTTCATGCCGCTGATCCTGCCGGGCCTGCTGCAGACCCCCGCCTACGTGGAAGCGCTGATGCGGACCGGCTCGCGGCCGCCGGCCTGGCGGGAGAAGGCGCTGGCGACGCGGTTGCGGCGGCAGGAAGTTCTCGACCGCACCGGCGATACCGCGCCCAGGCTGAACGTGGTGATCACGGAGGCTTCGCTGATGTACCGCTGGGGCACCCGCGCCGACCGCTACGATCAGGTCCGCCACCTTGCTGACATCGGCAGCCGTGCCAACGTCGACCTCCGCATCCAGCGCTTTATCGACGGGCCGTATCCGGGCATGCATTCCATGATCAATATTTTTGGCTTCCCTGACGACGAGCCCGACCTGGTGTACATGGAGACGGACTACGCGATTGAGGAGGTGAGCAACGCGGAGTCCGTGAACGCCTACGTTCAGGCCTTTGCCCGCGCTAGCGAGGGGGCCTTAGAGTCCTCCGACACCGCGGTCTTCCTCAGGCAACTTGCGGAACAACTGGAGTAACAACGATGAACGATCTGTCTCAAGCCACCTGGCGCAAGGCAAGCATGAGTTCGCAGAATGGCGGCTGCGTCGAGATTGCAGCCAACCTTCCTGGCGTGACCGCTGTCCGGGACAGCAAGCGCCCGGACGACGGCGCCCATGTCGTGGGGCGTGCCGCGTTCGCGGCGTTCCTCGCGGACGCCAAGGCGGGCCGGTTCGACACCGGCTGAGCAATCCGCAGGGCGAGCGCACGAACCCCCCGGGATGCACCCCGGGGGGTTCTGCGTTTTACTGTGCCTGTCTCAAGGCCCGGCAATGTCATCATCAGATAACCGCCGCGACTGCGACTGTACACTCGGCGTTGGGGTCTGCACAGGCCCTGTGCAGGGGCCCCGGCGGACGCGACAGTGACCTCGGCGGCGCCCTCCGGGCGGCGCCGAGATGCAGCTAATCTGGCCATTTTCGCCGGAGGCCATTGCGAAGAGGGGCAATTGACTCATAATCTGTGTTTCACAGATACCCGAGTCGCGAAGGCGGAGGAGCATGTTACCGTCGCCCGCGGATAGCGGGGAGGACCGGCCCGGCGGGCTCGATCGGCCAGCTAGCGATAGCGGCCTGATGGCGGCGCCCGTGGCCGACGCCTTCGCCATCGCGCCGCAGGTTCCCGCGCAGCTCAGCGTGCGTTCCGGTGGTTGCTTCGCTAGGCCGCTTCCGCTTGACGGCAGTTGCGCGGGTGCCGCGAGGCGCTTTTTCCGCGAGGCCGTGGCCGGGATGGGGATGCCAGCTGACCTCATCCACGACGGCGTCACGATGGCCAGCGAACTCGCCGCCAACACGATGCACGCGCAGGGGAACGTTGAATTCGGTAGTAACCGGCTGCGGCCGGTGACCGGTTTTCCTGAGCTGTGGATTTATCTCCGCGGCACCGGTGCCAGGTGCGAACTGGTCTGCAAGGTCTACGACTCGCAGCCAGGCTGGCGGACGGGCGACCTCTACACGGGCGAGCTTCCGGACCCCACCAAGCATGCCCTGGAGGGCGTCAACGGCCGCGGGCTGCAGGTTGTCAACGGGCTGTCCGCCGGGCAATGGGGTTATCACCCGACTCGGGCCCGGCTGGGCAGCTGGAAGGTTCCCGGCAAGGCCGTATGGTTCTCGCTGCGGCTGCCGCCGGCCTGTGACGTGGTTCGCTCCGGGCGCCCGCGGATGAAGGTCGGCAGCGCAGTCGATGAGCTTGAGGCCATGCTGACCGGCCGGGGAATCGGCGGCCGCATGGTCCGCGCGGACGAGCCCACCGCGGACATGGCCGTGCTGTCCGTCCGCCGTGACCTGACGGTGTGGCTGCGTAGCTGCTCGGTGTCCTGGCGTAAGCCGGACGGCAGCTACGCACGCCAGCAACTATCCGATCTTGTCGACGTGGAAGAGCAGATTGTCTGCACCCACGAGGAACTTGACGTCGCCGGCACCCGGGCCTAACGACTAGCACCATCCGGACGACTAGCACCCGGCCGCAGGCAGCAGTCCACGAAACGGGCGGCGGCAGGCAGTAGCCGGGCGGATTCTGCTTCGAAGAGCTCGGCCGCCTGGCGTCCTGGCCAGTGGCCGGGCAGCAACTCGGCAGGCAGCCCGGGATCGGAGAAGAGGAATTTCCGCCATTCATGCACGAGCCTGCTCCGCACGGCGAAAACCATCTCGTCGGGGGCGTCCGGGCTGATGTCGGCGGCCAGGGCGGCCGCCACGGCCAGCCAGCGCTGGTACGCGTGCGCCAGGCCATCGAGGTCCCAGGCCCGGGCGAGCAGCCCGCGGGCATCGCCGTCGTAGCTGGCCGTGAACCGCTCCGCGCGGACTCGCTCCGCCTCCAGCAGCGCTTCCAGCTCGACCGACGGGCGCGGGCTGACCCAGGTGGTTTCGTCAATCGGGGCATAGCCGAGGTAGCCGAGCGCCGCGCGGAGCCGGTCCCGGCGGGCGCGGTCGCGAGCCCGCGCGATCACGATCAGGTGCCAGCGGCCGTCCCAGTCAGGGGCGCCGCGGCGGTAGATCCGCTCGGCTGCCTGGTCCAGCCGCCGGACCGCTCGCGGCGTCAGTGCGTACCCGGCCCCCTCGGGCAGCCGGACCGCCTGCAGCCAGCCCTGCCTGGCCATCCGGGACACGGCCGTGCGGACCGCGGGCGCGGTGATGCCGAGCGGGGCAAGCAGCCGGACCAGGGCGGCGACCGGCGCGCGCCCCCCGCGAGAGCGCAGGTGGTCACCGTAGAGGTCGAAGAGTGCCGATCTTGCGTCCACGTACCCAGTCTCGTCTGACGGCCGCTAGCCCCGATGGAACGTGATCGTTACCACCGAGCGCCCGAACTCTGGATAATAGAGGCACTGATCGACATTGATGTGGCTGACAGGTCCCGCCAGGTACCGGGGCTCCGGTGCCGTAAGGCCTCAGATGAGGTCCCCTGCGGCCTAGCGGCAGGAAGGGGAGGCAGGATGGCGGCGATGAAGCCGCGGACAGGTGACGGTCCGCTTGAGGTCACCAAGGAGGGCCGCGGCATAGTGATGCGCGTTCCGCTGGAGGGCGGTGGGCGACTCGTGGTGGAGCTGTCAGCCACGGAGGCCGCCGCGCTGGGGGAAGCGCTCAAGTCGGCGGTCGGCTGACCCTTGCCGATCGACATCCACGTCACCCTCCTCCCCGCGGAGGGCCGGGCGGATGGCGCTGGCCTGCTCAGTGACTATCTCTCCGCCGTCGCTGACGGCCAGGCCGATGCCCCTGACCTGATCGCGGTGCCGGTCCGCCTGGACGCCGCGCAGCAGGACTGGCCGGAACTCGGCCATCTCCTCCCGGCCGGCTCGGCCGCGGTGATGGCCGCTGCCGGGATGACCGGCAAGGCAGGCGAGGTCGCCGAGGCTGCCGTCCGGCTGGGCGCGGGCTCCAGCCGGGTGCTGTTCCTCGGCACTGGCGACGGCTCGCCGCGCGCGCTGCGGCGGGCCGGGGCCGAGCTGGGCCGCCGGGCGGCCCGGGGCAAGACGGTCGCCGCGTCGGCGATCGCCGGGCTGCCCGACCAGGCTGCGCAGGATTTCGTGACGGGAATCCTGCTGGGCGGCTACGTCTTCGCGCTGAAATCCGGGCCGAGCCCGGTGCCGGGCGCCGCGGTCAGGCTGCTGACTGAGCGGTCCGACGGCCACGGCGCCGCGCTCGGCCGTGCGGCCATCATCGCCGGGGCCGTCGCCCTGGCGCGCGACCTGGTCAACACGCCATCGGCCCGCAAGACCCCGGAGTGGCTGGCCGGCCAGGCCGTGCAGGCAGCCGCGCAGGCCGGCCTCCGGTCCCGCATCTGGGCCGAGGCGGAACTGGCGGCGGCGGGCTTCGGCGGCATCCTGGCCGTGGGGTCCGGATCGGCGCGGCCGCCCCGGCTGATTGAGCTCAGCTATGAGCCGGCCGGCTGGCAGACCCACGTCGTGCTCGTCGGCAAGGGCATCACCTTCGACAGCGGCGGCCTGTCGCTGAAGCCCAACGACGGCATGAAGCTGATGAAAACCGACATGGCCGGCGGCGCGGCGGTGATCGCGGTGATGTCCGCGCTGGCTGGCCTGGGCGTCAGGGCGCGCGTTACCGGCCTGGTGGCGGCGGCGGAGAACATGCCGTCGGGTTCGGCCTACCGGCCCGGGGACGTCATAACGCAGCACGGCGGGCGGACTGTCGAGGTGCTGAACACTGATGCCGAGGGACGGCTTGTACTGGCCGACGCGATCGCCTATGCGGACGCGGCGCTCGACCCCGGCGTGGTGGTGGACATCGCGACCCTGACCGGCGCGGCCAGGACAGCGCTCGGGTCCGGTATCGGCGCGCTGTACTCGACCGATGATGACGTGGCCGGCGCGCTGCTCACGGCCGGCCAGGCAACCGGGGAGCGGCTATGGCGGATGCCGCTGCCCGCGGACTACCTGGACGCGCTTGATTCGCCGGTAGCCGACCTGGCCCACATAGCACGGAGCGGAGCGGCGGGAGCGAAGGCCGGGTCCATCGCGGCCGCCCTGTTCCTGCGCGAATTCACCGGCGGACGGCCGTGGGCGCACCTCGACGTGGCCGGCCCGGCCCGTTCGGCGTCGGATGAGGGGGAGACAACCAAGGGCGGCACCGGGTTCGGCACCAGGCTGCTGCTGAACTGGCTCGGCGGCATCTGACCGGGCTGACGGCGGGACCGGATCGCTGCGGCCCGGCGGCCCCGGGCGGGCCGGAAGCCGCGGGGCCTAGGAAGCCTGCTTGACCGCTGCGAGCAGGCCGTCGCCCAGCGGCAGCAGCAGCGGAACCAGCCGTTCGTCCGACTTGACCTGCTCGCATAGTTCCCGCACGGCGGCGGTGTCCGGGTCGTCCGCGGCCGAATCGTCGGCCCGCTCACGCCAGAGCGCGTCGACGATCCGGCTGTGCCACAGGGCGTTGTCGAAGGCCACGACGCCGCCCGGCCGCAGCAGCCGGAGGGCGGCGACCAGGTATTCCGGGTACTCCTGCTTGTCGGCGTCGCAGAACACCATGTCGTAGGCGCCGTCGGCGAGCCGGGGGAGTACCTCGAGTGCGCGGCCGCTGATCAGCCGGTAGCGGCTGGAGGCGAACCCGGCGTCGACGAATGCCTTGCGCGCCAGCCGCTGATGCTCAGGCTCGATATCAACGCTGGTGAGTACGCCTCCGGGGCGCATACCGCGGAGCAGCCAGATGCCGGACGTGCCGCAGCCGGTGCCGATCTCCACGACTGATCTCGCGCCGATGGCCGCGGCGATGAAGCGCAGCGCCGCGCCGGTGGCCGGGCCGACAGGCACGGCGCCGCCGACCTCAGCGGCATGGCGGCGGGCGGCATGCAGCACGTCGTCTTCGGGGAGAAACTCCTCGACATAGGTCAGTGCGTCCTCTGCGCTGGCGATGACTTCCTCCGTGAACGCTGGCCGGCTCTCCGCCGGAAGCCTAGCGTTACGTCGGCTCGCGCGGGAACCAGCCCGGCCTGCTCAGGCGTTGTCAGGACGCCGGGTAACAGCTGACGGAAGTCCCGGCGCGATGTCGTTGTTGGGGGTAGTAGCAGGCAGAAAGTGGGCAGACCGTGGATCGTGCTGTGCCCGTCAAGGCGGCGGATGCTGACTGGACGCCGCCTACCTGGGAGGAGGTGGTCCGGGACCACTCCGCCCGGGTATACCGCCTCGCGTACCGGCTGACAGGCAACTCCCATGACGCGGAAGATCTCACCCAGGAAGTCTTCGTCCGGGTGTTCCGCTCGCTGTCGACCTACACGCCGGGAACGTTCGAGGGCTGGCTGCACCGGATTACCACCAACCTGTTCCTCGATATGGCCCGCCGGAAGCAGCGGATCAGGTTCGAGGGACTCGCGGACGACACCGCTGCCCGGCTGGGCGGCAACGAGCCGACGCCGGCCGAGGCATTCGATGAACGCCACCTCGACGACGACATCCAGGCCGCGCTCAAGGCCCTGGCCCCGGAGTACCGGGCAGCGGTGATCCTCTGCGATATCGAGGGACTGTCCTACGAGGAGATCGCAGCCACGCTCGGGGTCAAGCTCGGCACCGTCCGGAGCCGCATCCACCGGGGCCGCGCGCAGCTCCGGGCCGCGCTTGAGCACCGCAGGCCGCGGCAGGCGCCGCTGCCGGCGGCCCAGGCCCGGCTGAAAGCGCCGCTACCGGAAGGCGGCCAGCCATGAGCCATCTCGGGCAACGCCTTTCCGCGCTGATCGACGGCGAGCTGGGCCACGTGGAGCGCGACCGGGTCCTCGGCCACCTGGTCAGGTGCGAGCCCTGCCGTGCCGAGGCCGTGGCCCTGCGGACGCTGAAGCGGCGGATGAACGCACTCGGCGGCGCGGCAGCCGACTCGGCGCTGACCCACCGGCTGATGGGACTGGCCCGGCCGGCCGATCCGCTCGCGGATACCCGCGCGACCGGGGGAGCGGGCTCGTTTCGGCCGGTAGTGGCGTCCGGATCCGCGGCCGGCACCCGCGAGCTGCGGCCAAGCCGCGTCGTGGTCGCGGGATGCTTCGCGTTCCTGCTGGTAAGCCTTGGTGCCGCGGCCTTCGCGGCGGGCGGCGGCGGCCCGCAGCCCGGCCCGCAGATAACGCCCGCGGTGGACGTTTTCATGGTCCAGCACGAGATAATGACCGGCGTGGTTCCGGTCACGCGGCCCCGGCCGGCGCCGTCTGGCCGCCAGGGTGCCGTGCTGCACGCGCCGTGAGCCCGCTCTCGCCGTCGTCCCGGCGGCTCACCGGCGGTGCCGTGCTGCTGGGCTTGCTGGGTGCCGCGCTGGCCGCGCTGGTCCTTGTTGACGGCTCGGCCGGCCAGTCGGTGGCCCGGCGGACGGGAGCCGGCGGCGCGCTCGGCGGGCTGCGCCAGGTGCGCACGGCCGGCCGGGCCCGGACGGGCCTGCGGCTGCTCCGCGAGGCCGCCACCGCAGGCATGGCCACCTCGTACCAGGGCGTGCAGATCGTGGCCTGGTGGGGGCCGGATGGCACGAGCACCTCGGTCGTGCAGGTCTGGCATGAACGTGACCACAGCATCCTGGCGCAGGTCACCGATATGGGCTCAGCGCCGTCAGCGGCCGCGCCGCAGGCATCGGCGGCGGGCGCGCAGGATCCGGACGGGATTCTCGGTCTGTCGCGGCAGCTGGTTGTCCTCATGCCCGACAACTACGAGGTGATGTACGCGGGCCGGGGCTCGGTGGACGACAGGCAGGCACAGATCGTCGATGTGCTGCGACCCGGCGGCAGCCTGGCCGCGCGGTACTGGCTGGACACCGCCACGAAGCTGCCGCTGCGCCGGGAGACCTTCGACTCCCGGGCCCGGATGATCAGCGAGGATGCCTTCATCAACCTGCGGATCGGCGCTGGCGGCCTGCACGGCATGCCGGTGGCGGGCGTGCGGGGATGGTCATCCCGGCTGGGCTCAGCGCAGATCGCCGAGCTCAGGGCTCAGGGCTGGCCGGTGCCGCCGCAGCTGCCGGGCAACCTGCTTCTTATCGCCGCGCATCAGAGCGCCACCCCGGCCGGCCCGGTCGTTGACCTTGACTACTCCGACGGGCTGTCGCTGGTCTCGGTCTTCCTGCAGCGCGGGGAACTGCCGCGGGCGCTGCCCGGGTGGCAGGAGATCACGCTGCGCGGCAGTGCCGTCTACTCAACCGACCCTGACTCGCGCAGCCTGGCCTGGTCCGCGCACGGGTTCGTCTACACGGTGATCGCGGAAGCCCCGGCGGCGACCGTCGATCAGGTCGTCGACTCGCTGCCGCATGACGCGCGGCCAGGGTTCTGGGGCCGGATCGCCAAGGGAATGCGGCGGCTGGCCTCCTGGGTCAACCCGTTCCCCTGATCAGGCCTATCACACCCCGATCAAGGGCAGGAATGGTGAAAGAAGCGACGAATTCCTCGCTATTGGGCCGGATCGGAGAGGCGCGTGATGTCTGAGGAGTTTGGGCTTGCTGCCGCCGGGCCCCCGGGGGAGGCAACCGCAGCCGCGGCCGAGCGGCCGGCGGCCCCGGAGCTTCCTCTCGTGCCGCCGTCGCCGTCTGGCGAGCTTCCTCCTGCGCCGCTGCCGCTTCCGGGCGAGCTCCCCCCGCCCCCGGCGCAGGCCGAGCCACCCGGACGCCATGCGCTGGGCGGCCGGCGGCTCGCCGTCTTCGCGCTCACGCTCGCTCTTGTGTCGGCCATTGCCGGAGGGCTGGTCGGCGGATACGTCGTGTCCAGGACATCCGGCGACGGAGTATCCCCCGGCTTCAGCCTCGGCACGGTCCCGCGCGCGTTCACTAACCGGCCGCCTGCCTCGATCGCCGGCATTGCGGCGAGAGTCCTGCCCAGCGTGGTAATGATCAGGGTCGATGGCAGCGAGGGCACTGGCTCCGGCTTCATCATCCGCGGCGGTTACGTCGTCACCGACAACCATGTCGTCACGCTGGACGGCCGCCTGCGGCATGCGTCGCTGCAGATCGTCTTCAACAGCGGCCGTGCCGTGTCGGCCAAGCTGATCGGCACGGACCCGTTCTCGGATATCGCCGTGATCCGGCCGCGAGTGACCGGGCGATTGCCGGCGCTGTCGCTCGGCAACTCGGCGGGCATCGAAGTGGGGGATCCGGTCGTCGCCTTCGGCTCGCCGCTCGGCCTGGCCGGCACTGTCACCAGCGGCATCATCAGCGCCCTGGACCGGCCGGTGCGGCCGGGCGGGATCCAGGGCGTAGCGGCCCAGGCCTTCATCAACGCAATCCAGACCGATGCGCCGATCAATCCCGGCAATTCAGGCGGCCCCCTGGTGAACGGCCAGGGGCAGGTCATTGGCGTTAACGCGGCGATCGCGACGGTGGGCGACCCGCTGGCCGGCCAGAGCGGGAGTATCGGGCTCGGCTTCGCGATCCCGATCAACCAGGCGCGGCTGATCGCCACCGAGATCATCCGCACCGGCCGGGCGACGCACGCGGTGATCGGGGTGATGCTCAACAGTGCCTACACGGGGTCCGGTGCCGAGATCGTCACCGCGGCGCGGCATGGATCGTTCGCGGTCACGCCGCGTGGTCCCGCGGCCAGGGCCGGCCTTCGGCCGGGTGACGTGATCGTGAGCTTCGGCGGCCAGCGGATCACTAGCGCCACCACGCTGATCCAGGCCATCCGGTCCCGGGATCCGGGCATGCGGGTAGCCGTCGTTTTCCTGCGTGGCGGGGTCAGGCATCACGTGACGCTTACCCTCGGCGCGGCGCCGTCCTGACCTTCGGCGCAGCGAGGCGCAGGATGATCCCGCCGCCCGGTGCCGCCCGCCGCCCGGTGCCGCGCGGCGCCGCGCGGAAACAGTGACCGGGCGGCCGGCCATTCGTGGCCGGGCGGCCGAGCGTCTACATTGGTATTGAGCGGAACGCAGTCCCCTGCGTGCTGCCTGACGCTGGAGCGTTGCTTGTGTTCGACTTGTCTTTCGCCAAGCTGCTGGTGCTCGCTGTCCTTGCGCTGCTGATCTTCGGCCCTGACCAGTTGCCGAAGCTCGCCGCGCAGGCCGGCAAGGCACTGCGTGACCTGCGCCGGATCGCCGACTTGGCCAAGGCTGATCTGAAGGAGGGCCTCGGGCCCGAATTTGCCGACTTTGACATCGATGACCTGAACCCGCGGAACTTCGTGCGCAAGCACCTCCTCGACGACCTCGACCTTGATCTCGACAGCGACCCGGAATCAGATTCCCGGCCGCTTGCGGACGCCGCCCCGGCGTTGCTGCCCGGCGAGAGCCCGCCATACGACGCAGAGGCCACCTGAGGCCCGGCCGCAGCACCAGCCGCATCCTCGCGTAGCGGGGGGGCTGGCCGCGCAGCTCAGCGGGGGCCTGGCAGGCGTAACTCAGCGAGTCCTGGCGGCGTAGCTCAGCACCCGGTCAGGAGGCTGCGACCTGACCTGCGCCGGATGGCTGCCGCCGCAGTGGCGTGATGCCCAGCCGGCGCCCGGAAAGCCCGCGCGACCGGTTGGCCAGGCTTTCCGCGATCATGGACAGTTGCTGCGCTGCCGGGGACTCGGGGTTGCTGAGGACAAGCGGCGTACCGCTGTCCCCGCCCTCGCGCAGCCGGACGTCGATGGGCACCTGGCCTAGCAGCGGTACCCGGGTGCCGATGACCTTGGTCAGCGCGTCAGCTACGGCCTGGCCGCCACCGGAGCCGAAGAGGTCGATCCGCTCATCGCAGTGCGGGCACGGCAGGTAGGACATGTTCTCGATAACGCCCACCACCTGCTGGTGCAGCTGGGGTGCGAGGGCTCCGGCTCGTTCGGCCACCTCGGCGGAGGCAACCTGCGGGGTGGTGACCACGAGCAGTTCGGCGCCGGGCAGCAGATGACCCACCGAGATCGCGACGTCCCCGGTGCCCGGCGGCAGGTCGAGCAGCAGCACGTCCAGGTCGCCCCAGTACACGTCAGCGAGGAACTGCTCAAGCGCCCGGTGCAGGATCGGCCCGCGCCACGGCACCGGCTCGTTGCCCTTCGTGAACATCCCGACGGAGATGACCTTGATGCCATGCCCGGACGGCGGCATGATCATCTTCTCGACCTGGGTCGGCTTGCCGGTCACGCCGAGCATGCGGGGCACCGAGTGCCCGTACATGTCGGCGTCCAGTACCCCGACCTTCTGCCCGGCGGCGGCCAGCGCCGCCGCGAGGTTCACGGTCACCGAGGACTTCCCGACTCCGCCCTTGCCGCTGGCGACCGCGTACACCCTGGTCAGAGAGGAGTCCTTGGCGAACGGGATCTCCCGTTCCGGCCTGCCGCCGCGCAGCTGGCCCTGCAGGCTGCGGCGCTGCTCATCGCTCATCACGTCCAGCTCGACCTGGACCCTCGCCACGCCGTCCAGCTTGCTGACCGCCGCGGTGACCTCCCGGGTGATGGTGTCGCGCATCGGGCAGCCGGCGACGGTCAGCCATACATCCACCCGGACGGTCCCGTCCCGGCCGACATCCACGTTCTTGACCATGCCGAGCTCGGTGATAGGACGGTGGATCTCGGGGTCGTTGACCCCGGAGAGTGCCTGGGTCACCTGCTCCTTGGTGGGCGGCGACGATGCGGCCGACGGGGATGCCATGACCCCATGCTACGAACACCTGACCGGCCGCCGAACCGCCGGCGCCGGCGTACGATCATGCGACGCCGCAGAGGTACCCGGCCTCACCGCGAGCAGAAACGGCTGTCCATGGAGCTTCAGCAGATCGGCCTCCGGCATCCGGCGGCTGAGCTGGTCAGGAATATCCAGCGCAACCGCACCGGGATACCACGCCGGATGTTCGTCGCCGAGGGGCTTTACGAGCACAACATCGTGCTCGACGCCGGGGTGCGGCTGGACACCTTCCTGTGGTGCCCGGAGGCCGCGTATTCGGACGAGGCGCAGAAACGCAGCGCCGAGCTGGCCGAGCGGGCTCGCCGGGCGTACCAGATCTCGGCCAAGACACTGGAGCGGCTGGCGGAGCGCCCGAACCCAGATGGCCTGCTGTCGATCGCCCAGCTGCCGGACTGGAACCCGGCGGAGATCAGGCTCGGCGCACGCGCTCTCATCCTGGTGGCCGACGGCATCGAGATCCCCGGCAATCTCGGCACGCTGATCCGCACCCTGGATGCCTGCGCGGCTGACTGCCTGGTGCTGACCAACCGCCGGACCAGGCTAACGCACCCGAAGGTACTGCGCGCCAGCCAGGGGATGAGCATCAAGGTCCCGGTGCTCGACTTCGACCAGGTGGCGGCTGCCATTGGCTGGCTGGCCAGCAGTAACTGCACCGTCTACCTGGCTGATACGGACCAGAGCCTGAGCTATCGCGACGCCGACTACGCCGGCCGGACGGCCCTGGTGGTGGGCAGCGAACGCTACGGCATCTCCCCGGCGTGGCATGAGGCGGGCTTCAGCCGGATCGGCATCCCGATGCTCGGCGCAGCGGATTCGCTCAACGTGGCGATTTCCGCGTCCGTGCTGCTGTACGAGGCCAGGGCGCGTAAGAACGGCTGGTAACCGGCCTCCTCTTGGGCCTGTCTCTTCTTGGGTCTGTGCCCGGCGACTTGGGTCCGTGCCCGGCAATCCTCGGCGGTTACCCGGTGAGGTCGGCAACGTTGAGGCCGAAGTGCTCAACCGCACGCCAGGCTATGTCGCGCCGGTAGTGCATGCCCTCGAATCGCACGCGGCTGACCCTCTCGTAACAGCGCTGTCGCGCTTCGAGCAAGTCGTCGCCAGTCCCGGTGACTATCAGCACCCGGCCGCCGCTGGTGACGACGGTGCCGTTGACTGTCTTCGTGCCGGCCTGGAAAACATCCGTTCCGCGGACGTGGTCGTCTAGCCCGTCAATCGGATCGCCCGCTCGCGGATTACCGGGGTAGCCCGCCGCGGTGAGCGCCACGCATACGGCGCTACCGCTGGACCAGGTGATAGCACAGTCGCCGAGCGTGCCGGCCTCGATTGCCTCGACGATTACCGTAAGATCGGTATCCAGGAGCGGCAGCGTGACTTCAATCTCGGGATCACCGAAACGGGCATTGAACTCAATGACATAGGGACCGTCGGCGGTCCAGATGAGGTTGCCGCAGAGGACTCCGCGGTACTCGATGTTGCGCCGGCGAAGCGCGTCGATAAGTGGCACGAAGATTCGTTCGATGGCCGCGTCGTGAGCCTGCGGCAGGGTCGGCACCGGCGAGTATGCGCCCATGCCGCCGGTATTGAGTCCCTGGTCAAAGTCAAGCGCCCGTTTATGGTCCTGTGAAATCGGCATTGATCGCCAGGACACGCCATCAGTGAAGACCATCTGGGTGTACTCTTCACCGATCAGGAAGTCCTCGATGAGGAGCTGGGATCCGGCGTCGCCGAACAAGCTTTCATCCAGCATGTTCACGATGGCGGTCTTAGCCTCATCGAAGGTCTCGCAGACAATCGCGCCTTTACCCGCGGCAAGTCCATCCGCCTTCACTACCAGCGGAAACGGGTGCGGCCGGCAGTATTCGATAGCTTCCTTGGAATCGCTGAAGCGAGCATGGGCGGCGGTTGGTATCCCGGCCTCCAGCATGAGCTGCTTCGTCCATATCTTGCTCGTCTCAAGGCGTGCCGCGATGGCGCTTGGCCCGAGGACCTTGACGCCCGCGGCGCGAAGCGAGTCCGCCGCGCCCGCGGCCAGGGCCAATTCCGGCCCTACGATAGCGATTTCTATGCCCTGTGCTTGGGCAAAGCTTGCCAGCGCGGGCGCATCGGTAACGGCAATGTCTACGTTAGTGGCGATAAGGCCGATGCCGGGGTTTCCTGGCGCGGCGAAGATCTGCGCGTTTTCGGTGTGGCGCGCGAGGTGTGTAACAATTGCGTGCTCACGGCCGCCGCTGCCAATTACTAGGATGCGCACGGGACCTCCGTCCGAAGAGCCATATCGGCAGGGTGCACGCTCGTAATCGTTCGGCCGGCCGATATATGCGCGCTTGGCATGGCGCACACGATACTGCATCGGGCGGGCCTCGGGGCAATGCCGCTTAGCGTGGTTCGAGCGTGCGTGCGCGGCTGCCTGCCCGGCCGCTGGCCGGTGGCGAGACGTAATGCCCGGGCCGGCCGCCGGGCCGGCCCGATGCCCGGCTCTACACTCGCCGGGTGCTCTTCGAGAAGCGACTGCGGGACGGGATCCACTCCGGCCGGGTCACGCTGGCCTTCCGGCGCTGGCGGCGCGGCCAGGTAGTCGCCGGGCATCGGTACCGCACCGGCCTTGACCTCGTTGAGGCCGCGGCAGTTGATATCGTCACGGCCGGTGACATCGATGCCGGGCAGGCGCACGCGGCGGGCTATGCCACGATCGAGGACCTGCTGGCCGGGCTGCGCGGAAACCCGGCCCTGCCGTTGTACCGCGTCAGGTTCCGGCTGCTCGCCGAGCCGGATCCACGAGACGTGCTGGCCGCGGCCTCGTCGCTGACCGAGGACGAGATCGTCGAGGTGGCTGCCAGGCTGGCGCGGATGGACAAGGCAAGCAAGCGCGGCCCGTGGACCGCCGCGGTCCTGGATCAGATCGCCGGCCGGCCCGGCGTTTCGTCGGCGGTGATCGCCGAGGACATGGGCTGGGTCCGGGCGGACCTGAAGCTGCACGTGCGGCGGCTCAAGGAACTCGGCCTGACGATCAGCCTTGAGGTGGGGTACCGGCTGTCCCCGCGCGGCGCCGCCTACCTGGCCGCCGTGCGAGCGAAAGCCCCGCGGCCCGGGGCATGACAGGCAGGTGCAGCTTGACGGACGTAGATGGCCCTGGGACGAGGCTGCCGCCCGGGCGGCCGGGTGCTGGCTACCGCTCAGGTGTTCCTGCCGGCGGCTCTTGCGCCAGCCCGCTGAACAACTCGGCGTAGTCGTAGGCGGCCTCGGGCTTCGCGCGCACCGCGGCGTCGATCATCTTGGCGTCCTCGCCGACCAGGATCCGCCAGGCCCCGGCTCGCACCCCGTCGAGGATGACGGTCGCCGCCTGCGCCGCGCTGACCGGTGCCTTGTCCCGGAAATCGGCATTGATGCGCACCAGGAACTGGCGCAGCTGCCCGGCTGACGCGCCGTCGGCCAGCACCCCGGCGCGGGTCAGCGCGGCCCGCACGTAGCGGGGGATCAGCTCCTCCAGCTGGGCGTCGCTCATCTGCTCCAGTTCCGGCAGGCCACGGGCGCGGAGGCTGTTGGCGACAATGTCGGTGCCGACGTGGCCCGGCATCACGACCGCGACCCGCACATGGGGCGCGTGGGCGCGCAGGTCTTCGATGAGCGCTTCGGTGAAGCCCTTCACGGCAAATTTGGCCGCGCTGTAGGCGGTACTCGGCATGCCCGGGCCCAGTGACGCCCAGAAGCCGTTCACGCTGCTGGTGTTGACCAGCACGGCTTCGCTGCTCGCGATCAGCAGGGGCAGGAACGCGCGGGCGCAGTAATACACGCCCCACCAGTCCACCGCGAAGACGCGCTCCCACACCTCGCGGGGGCCGCTGATGAAGCTCTCGCCCCCGCCGATGCCGGCGTTGCTGAAGACCAGGTCCACGTGATCGCTGGCGTGCCGCTCAAGCAGCTCATCGCGGAACCGCAGCACCTGCGCCTCGTCGGACACATCGCAGGCATGGCTGGTGACCCGGACGCCGGGCAGGGCGGCCGCCCGCGCCATGGCCGCGGTCTCCGCGACGGCGCCGGGGTTCAGGTCGCATGCCGCGACCGAGCATCCCTGCGCCGCCAGCTGGCGGACAAGCTCGCGGCCCATGCCGGAACCGCCGCCGGTCACCACGGCGAGCTTCCCCGTGAACGAGTCCACAGCCATGATGGTTGCCTGCTGTGCCATTGCCCGTCAACGGCGACGACGGCGGGAACTACGGGCGCTTGGTAACCTCCGCGATGTGAACGCCGCCAGTCCGCCTGCCCGCAGGCCCCGCGCCGCTGGACCGCGCGCTGGCCACGCCCGCCGGTCCTGCCTGGCCGTCCCTGGCAGCAGCCCTAGGTTCGTGGCCAAGGCCCGTGACCTGGCTGCCGACGAGGTCTTCCTCGACCTGGAGGACGCGGTCGCGCCGGATGCCAAGGAAGAGGCACGGCAGAGCGTGATCGACGCGCTGCGCTCGGGCGACTGGGGCGGCAAGCTGCGGGCGGTCCGGATCAACGGCGTCACCACCCGCTGGGCTTACCGGGACGTCGTTGACATCACCGAGCAGGCTGGCCGGGATCTTGATGTCATAGTGCTCCCGAAAGTCTCCGGGCCGCAGCACGTGACCTGGCTCGACCTGCTACTCGGCCAGATCGAGCAGGCGATGGGATACCCGGCTGGCCAGATCGGGATCGAGGCCCAGATCGAGGACGCGCGCGGGCTTGCGGCTGTGGACGAGATCGCGGCCGCCTCGCCACGCCTCGAAGCGCTGGTCTTCGGCCCGGCCGACTTCATGGCCAGCGTCGGCATGCGATCACTGGAGATCGGCGCGCAGCCGCCCGGGTATGTCGGCGGCGACGCTTTCCACTATCCGCTGCTGCGCATCCTTGTCGCCGCCCGCGCGCACGGCCTGCAGGCCATTGACGGGCCGTATGCCGCGATCCACGACACCGACGGGCTGGCCAGGGCGGCGGCCAGCGTGGCGGCGCTGGGATTCGACGGCAAGTGGGTGCTGCATCCGGGCCAGATCGCCGCGGTGAACGAGGCGTTCTCGCCGAGCCAGGCGGAGTACGACAAGGCCGAGCTGATCCTGGAGGCGTATCAGCATTACACGACCGTGCAGAAGCGCGGCGCGGCGATGCTGGACGGCGAGATGATCGACGCGGCATCTCGTCAGCTCGCCCAGGTCGCGGCCGCCCGCGGCCGCGCGGCTGGCCTGGCCAGGACCCGGCGTTTCGAGCCGCCCGGGTAACGCCATCGCCCGGGTAACGCCACCTCCCGAACGTCACCTCCCGGTTAACGTCACCACCGCCCGTTAACGTCGCCACCGCCCGGCTGCCGTCCGCTGCTGCCCGGTGGCCGGGCAGCACCCCGCAATCGCTATGGCAGCACTCCCCAGGAGGTGAGCGCCTCGGTCAGGCCGCTGGTCAGGGCGCCGCGGGCGTCCAGCAGCGTTAGCTCCGCCGGGGCGCTCCAGCGCGCGTCGGCGGCGTCGTCGCCGGCCACGAGCTCGCCCCCGGTCACCACCGCCAGGTAGTCCCTGATGTCGAGCACCGCGCCAGCCAGGCCGGGGCGCTCGACCGCACCAAGCAGCCGCCCGGGAACGACGGTCAGCCCGGTTTCTTCAAGGACCTCCCTGACCAGCGCACTGGCGTCAGATTCGCCGGGCTCGATCCGGCCGCCCGGGATCGACCACAGTCCGGCTGCTGGCTCGTGGCCCCGCCTGATCAGCAGCAGCCGCCCCGTATCGTCCTTGATGACCGCTCCTACGCACGGGATCCGCCGCACCGTCATGGTGCCCAGTATCCCGGCAGGCGGCGTTCGCAAGAGGACCGCTGATGCAAGAGAACCCCAGAACTGGCGTGATCGGTACTTGACGTTAGCCGATCCAGGGGTAACTCTCGGTAATCATGAGGAACGATTCCACCTGTCCCCGCTGCGGCGGCCCGCTGCATGAGCCCAGCGTGTGGTCGAGCGCATGGCAGTGCAAGCTGCACGGCCGGGTGCAGCCGCTGCGGCCTGCCTTCCGCCCGTCCAAGGAGGGGCTGGACGGAGTGCTGCGCAGCGCGACGGTGCCGGTCTGGCTGCCCTGGCCGCTGCCGCCGGGCTGGCTGGTGACCGGATTCGCCGCGGCAGGGGACGAGCGAAGCGGTTCCTGTGGCTGCGCCGTCGCGCTGACCGGCCCGAACCCCGTCGGTGGGCCGGGCGAGATGCTGATCATCTCCGAGCAGCTCGGGGTGGGCCTTGGCGCCAGGTTCGCCGGCCTGGACGGACCGGATCCGGGGCGTGACTTCACCGCCGGGTCGCCGGACGCGTCCGTTCGGTTCGGCAATCACGAGTTCCCGCTCTGGCACGTGGAGGCACCGGACCGGGCCGCGTTCGTCGGCGAGATCATGGCTAGCTGGCTGTGGCTGGTGCTGTGGCCGGACACGGCAGGGACGCTGCTCATGGAATCACTCACGCTGCGTGACCTCCGGGATCCTGGCCAGGACCTTGATCTGCCCTATGGCGCGATGTCCCCGCATCTGCCCGGCTAGTCTCCGGTAGGTGCGCGCGGACTTGCACTGCCATAGCACCGCATCGGACGGCACCGGGCCGCCCGCCGAGGTGATGGCCCGCGCCCGGGCGGCCGGGCTCGACGTGATCGCGCTGACCGACCATGACACGGTCGCCGGGCACGCCGAGGCGGCGCGGGCGCTGCCCGCGGGGCTAACGCTGGTACCGGGAATCGAGCTGTCCTGCCGGCTCCGGGGGCACAGCGTGCATCTGCTCGGCTACCTGTTCGACTCGGCCGACCGGGCACTCGGCGCGGAATGCACGAAGATCCGCCAGCACCGGATCGCCCGGGCCCGCGCGATCGTGGACCGGCTGGCCGGGCTCGGCGCCCCCGTCAGCTGGGAGCAGGTCAGCTCGATCGCGGGCGGCGGGGTGGTAGGCAGGCCGCACATCGCCAGGGCGATGGTGGCAGCCGGGGTGATCGAGTCGGCAGCTGACGCGTTCGGCCCGGAATGGCTCGGCGCCGGCGGCCGCGCCCACGTGCGCAGGTACGCGCCGGACCCGGTGCGGGCGATCACCCTCATCCGGGCTGCCGGGGGCGTTGCGGTACTCGCCCACCCGGGAGCGCCGGCCCGCGGCGCTCTGATGCCCGATGCCGATATCGCCCGCCTTGCCGCGGCCGGCCTAGCCGGCATCGAGGTCCGGCATCCGGATCACAACCAGGAGGAACGCAGCCGTCTCACCGCTCTTGCCGCAGACCTCGATGTCGTCGCGTCGGGCGGAAGTGACGATCACGGGGGATTGACCGGCTACCGGATCGGCTGCGATACGATCGCGCCGCAAGCGTACGAGCGGCTGGTCACCGGCGCCGCGGGCGCGGCCCCAGTGAGCAGGCGATGAACTCGTATTTTGAGGTGAAATTCTTCTGGGAGGTCTTCGTCACGCTGCTGGTGATCACCGACCCGCCGGGCATCGTGCCGGTCTTCCTCGGCATGACCCGCGGCCGGCTCCCCCGTGACCGCCACAGACTCGCCTGGCAGGCAGCGGTCGTCGCCTTCGGGGTGATCGTCGCCTTCGCGCTGTTCGGCCAGTCGGTGCTGTCTTACCTGGGCGTAGAACTGCCTGCCCTGCAGGCATCGGGCGGGCTGCTGATGCTGCTCGTCGCCCTGGAGTTGCTGACCGGCAAGGCCGCCGAGCCGGCCGAGCTTGAGCGGGCCAAGGCGAACGTCGCCTTCGTGCCGCTGGGCACGCCGCTGCTGGCCGGCCCGGGCGCGATCGTGGCCACGATGCTGTTCGTGCAGCGCACGCACGGCGCCGGGCAGGTAACGGGATTCGGGGCGGCGATCATCTTGGTTGCTGTCGTGCTGTGGCTGACCATGCGGTTCTCCGGCGGGATCCACCGGGTGCTCAGGGACAACGGCGTGGAGCTGCTGACCAGGATCGCCGGACTGCTGCTCTCGGCCATCGCCGTGCAGCTGATCATCGGCGCCGTCCGCACCCTGATCAGGCAGGGCTGAGAAGGATCAACAGGGCTTTGACAAGAAAGGCAGGCCGGCATGGAAGCGCGCATTGACCAGGTTGTCTCCGCCGTGAATACCTGGATCGTGGGCGATGACGAGGAGGTGATCGTCATCGACCCGGGCACCGACGCCAAGGCTGTGCTGGCCAAGGTAGGCGACCGGGAGGTGATCGCGGTGATCTGCACCCACGGGCACGCCGGCCATGCAAGTGCGGCACTCGAGGTGGCCGCCCGCGACGAGGCGCCGGTCGCGCTGCATCCGGCGGACCGGCTGTCCTGGCGCGAGGTGCACGGAAAGGAAGATCCGGAGATCGAGATGGAGGACGGCGGCATCTTCGAGGTGGCCGACGTCGCGCTTGAGGTGATCCACGCGCCCGGCCACAGCGCGGGTTCCGTCTGCCTCTACTGCGAGGGTCTCGATGTCGTCATGTGCGGCGATGTGCTGGCCGCTGACGGGCTGGTCACCAGCGAGGACGGGTTCTCCAACTTCGCCAGTCAGCTCAGCTCGATCGGCGAGCACGTGCTGACCCTGCCGGGCAAGACGAGGGTGCTGCCCGGTCACGGCAAGGAACTCACCGTCGCGATCGCGGAGAAGAGCTTCGACTCGTGGATTTCCGCCGGTCCTGGATCGGCTGCGTCCGCCGACGGGGACTGAGCCAGAGTGGAGCAACTCGGCTTCGAGGGAATGCCGCGGCGGCTCTATGCGTGCACGCCGACCCGGCTGAGTACCTGGCTGGATTGCCCGCGCCGGTACCGGATGAGCTACCTGGACCGCCCGCAGCCGCGGAAAGGGCTGCCCTGGGCGCACAACAGCCTCGGCGCCAGCGTGCACAACGCACTGGCGGGGTGGTGGCGGCTGCCACGCCGGGAGCGGACCGTGGCGGCAGCAGGTGACCTGCTGGACCGGGGCTGGCTCACCGATGGCTACGCCAATGACGCGCAATCGGTTCAGTATCGGGCGCAGGCGAGTCAGATGGTGCGGGACTACGTGGCCGGCCTGGATCCGGCTGACGAGCCGGCCGGGGTGGAAAGGACGGTGGCGACCCGAACGGACCTGATTGCGGTGTCCGGCCGGATAGACCGGCTGGACCTGCGGCGAACCGGGTCCCCGGACGGCGCCGGCGAACTTGTCGTGGTGGACTATAAGACGGGCCGGTACCGGCTCACCGTCGATGACACGCGGACCTCGATGCCGCTAGCGCTTTACGCGTTGGCGGCCGGGCGGGTGCTGCGACGGTCCTGCCGTCGGGTCGAACTGCATCATTTGCCGACCGGCCGGATACTCGCCTGGGAGCACACCCAGGAGTCACTGGACCGTCAGCTGCGCCGTGCCGAGGACATCGCCGCCGAGTGCGCCGCGGCCGACGAGCAGTACCGCGGCGGCCTGCCGCCTGCCGCCTGCGACGAGGCCTTCCCGCCGAGTCCCGGCGTGGGGTGCGGCTGGTGTGACTACCGCAGCCACTGCCCGGAGGGCATGGCGGCGGCCGAGCCCCGGCGCCCCTGGGATGGACTCGCGCCAGTCAGGCGCCAGCCGCACCCGAGCCCGCCGAGCCCGTGCCCGCCGAGCGCGCGTCTGCCGAGCCCGTGCCCGCCGAGCGCGCGTCTGCCGAGCCCGCGTCCGCCGCGCCCGGGCCTGCCGAGCCCTCGGAGCCCGGGCCTGCCGAGCCCGGAGGCAGCACGCTGTGACCGGTGACGGTCTTGCGCCGCCGCGCGCTGCTCTCGGCCGCGTTCCAGAACGCGGTGAGCGTGCTTGCCGTGGTCTCCGGAGCCTCGACCGCGGGGGAGTGCGCCGCCGCCGGGATGCAGACTCGCTGCGCGCCGAGCTTCTTGGCCATGCGGTTTTGCGTCGCTGGCGCCCAGGCGTCGTCGTTCTCGCCGTACAGGACCAGGATGGGCACGCCGGCCAGTTCGGCGAGCGCCGCGGTCTGGTCGGGACAGCTGACCAAGTACTTGCCCATGGCGACCAGGCCTTCAGGCGCGCTGCGCAGCATGCGCTCGCGCAGGAATGCGATGACCGGCCCGGGTACTCCGGCGGCGACCGCCTGCGGCTCCTGCTCGGACGCCCACAACTGCGCGATCCGCTCGGCGCGGCCGCCGGGCCCGGCCTTCATTAGTTCGGCCAGCGTGGCCCGCAGCACGGTCGCTCGCTCACCGCGGAGGGCGCCGGGCCCCGAGCCGAGCAGGGTGAGCGAGCTGATCCTGGCTGTCTGGGCCAGCACCGCCTGCCGCGCGATGAGCCCGCCGAACGAGTGGCCGAGCAGATGCACGCCCTGGTCGTCCTGCCCAACCGCCATGGCGATATCGGCGATGTCGGCGGCAAGCGCGTCCGGCCCGTAATGACAGTGGTCGTCGCCGCCCGGCGTCTCGTACTGGCCGCGCATGTCGATCGCGATCACCCGCCGGCCGACCGCCGCCAGCGGCCAGAGCACGGCCAGGAAGTCTTCCTTGCTGCCGGTGTAGCCGGGGATGAGCAGTGCGGGCCGCCGTTCGCAAACGCCGCTGCCGGGCATCGCCTCAAGTGCTGCGAATGCCCCGCGGCCAGTCTGAACGGTGACCCGCCGTACCTGCTCAGGCAGGTCGAGGGTCCTTGGTGTACTCACGGGGTGGCAGCTTACCCAGCGTAACTTGGCATAAATCGTCCATATCTTGGAGATTTGCTGTGAGCATACCGTCCGTCACGGCCGTGACCCGGTGCCTACAGCCCGGCCGCGGCGCCAGTCCCGGCGCCACCAGCGCCCGCGCCAGCAGCCGTCTGGCCTGCGCTTGCCGTCTGGCTGGCACCCGCCGTCTGGCCCGCGCCAGCAGCCGTCTGGCCTGCACCCGCCTGGCCGGCCTTCAGGTCCGCCGGGCCTGCGCCGCGGGGCTTGCGGCTGCGGTGGCCGCGCCTGCGTCCGGCCGCCGGCTGGCTGCGGTTGGCCGTCGAGGAATCATCGGCCGGCCCGGTCCCGGCGCCCTCGGCCGTCTGACCACCCTGGCCTGCGCCGACGCTTGCCCCTGACCTCGTCCGGCGGCGGGTGCGCTGACCTCGCCGTCCGGCCTCGCGATCCTGGGTGCCGGCATCCTCTGTCCTGCCAGGCCGACTGCCGTTACCGCGGCCGCCGTCGGACCGGCCGTTGTCAGACCGGCTGCCGTTAGACCGGCTGCCGTCGGACCGGCTGCCGTTAGACCGGCCGTCGGTTCGGCCACCGCGGGCCGCCTGTGAGCGGATCCGGCCGGTCTCCCCGATGTCCTCAAGGTCCTCGGCTTCCAGGCCAAGCCGGCCGCGCTGAGCGCGCGGCAGGATTCCCTTGGCCGTCGTCGGGATGTTCAGCGCCGTGAACAGATGCTCGGAGGTGGAGTACGTCTCAGCGGGCTCAGGTTTGCCCAGCTTGAGCGTCTCGTCGATGATCTTCCAGCGCTGCAGGTCACGCCAGTCAACGAACGTGACCGCCACGCCGGTGCGCCCCGCCCGCCCGGTCCGCCCGATGCGGTGCAGGTAGGCCATGTCGTCCTCGGGGCACTCGTAGTTCACCACGTGAGTGACATCGTCGACATCCAGCCCGCGGGCAGCAACATCGGTCGCGACGAGCACATCGACCTTGCCACTGCGGAAGGCCCGCATGGCACGCTCGCGCTGGCCCTGGCCGAGGTCACCGTGCACCGCGGCGGCCGCGAAGCCCCGCGTGGTCAGGGTGCTGGCCACCTGGTCGGCGGAGCGCTTGGTCCGGCAGAAGACGATGGTGAGACCGCGGCCGTCAGCCTGCAGTACCCGGACCAGAACTTCGATCTTGTCCATCTGATGTGCGCGGAACACGTGCTGCTCCGTGCTCGGCACGAGCGCGGGCGCGTCGTGCTGCTCGGCCCGGACGTGGGTCGGCTGGCGCAGGTGCCGCCGGGCGAGCGTGACGACCTCGCCGGGCATCGTGGCCGAGAACAGCATCGTCTGGCGCTGGGTAGGACAGAGTCGCAGGATGCGCTCGACGTCGGGCAGGAAGCCGAGATCGAGCATCTTGTCTGCTTCGTCCAGCACGAGCGCGCTGGCCTCCGACAGGTTCAGGTGACCTTGCCGGGCCAGGTCGAGAAGCCGGCCGGGGGTGCCCACGACGATATCGACGGTGGCCAGGGCCTCGATCTGCGGCTCGTAGGCGCGCCCTCCGTACAGGGTTACCACCTTCACGCCGGTGCGGGATCCCGCCATCCGCACGTCGTCGGCGACCTGGATCGCCAGTTCCCTGGTGGGCACGACGACGAGGGCGGTGGGTGCGGCCGGCGTGCGGTCCGAGATCCCGGCGAGCCGCTCGATCAGCGGGATGCCGAACGCGAGGGTCTTGCCTGTTCCCGTCCGGGCCTGGCCGATGATGTCCTGCCCGTCGAGCGCGATAGGCAGCGCGAGCTCCTGGATCGGAAAGGCGGTCACGATCCCGGCGGCATCGAGCGCTGCGCAGATCTCCTCCGTGACCCCGAGGTCGCGGAAGGTCTTGCCGACGGCGGTCGGCTCGGCCGTCAGCGTCTCCACCGCCAGCGTCTGGACCGCGAGCGATCCGTCGGCTAGCGTCTCGTCCGGCCGCAGGTCAGCGGCGTGGTCATCGGTAACCGGCAAGTCCGCCGGGTAGTCAGTCGTGGTGTCAGGCGTCACGGGCCGGTCTCCCGGCGCGCTCTGCATGGTTTGCGTAGTCAGGGCTTCCAGCCTCCATCAGTGGCCCGCGGTCGCCCAGCGCATCGTGCGCTAGGCGTCTTTCGTCGCGGGCTAAGCAATTGACTGCCCCCGGCAGGACGAGCCTGTCGTCTCCCAGCGCGGCACTGGCCGCACGCCCGCGGAGAAGAAAATCCGGCGCGGCGTTCGGATGCCTCATGGCATCTCGCGATAGCCGTGCCTTACCTTCAGTGTCAACGTGCCGGGGGTTCGCCGCATTCCTGCTGCGGATCAGAGCGCAGTCTATCAAATCGGTACGCCGGAGGCCGGCCGCCGTGATCCGGGCCGTGCTGGCCGCGCTCGGGCTGCCGGACTAGCCGAACCCGACGCGGCGCGAGTCCGGGCCGCCGATCTCGACGTAGGCGATCTTGCTGGCCGGCACGAGCACCCGGCCGCCCTTCTCGTCCGGCAGGACGAAGACGCCGCCATCCGCCGCCACGGCCGCGGTCAGCGCGGCCTCGACTTCCTCTTGCGACATGCTGGTCTCGACCATGAGCTCGCGGTGCACGGACTGCATCCCGATCCTGATCTCCACGGCACTCCTCTCGCCTCGTTCGAGGCTAACCCGGTACCCGGCCGGGAAGGAGCGCTGGCGCTCATCCAGTGCTACGCCGCGAGCGAAATACGCTTCCGGCGGGCCAAAATACGCCGCTGGCGGGCCAAATACGCTTCCGGCGGGCCGAAAGGCGCCGCCAGCGGGATAGCCGGAAAGGTCAGCCCGTCGACATCGGCCAGCCGCTGATGCCGCGCCAGGCGAGCCGTGACAGCAGGTCCTCCGCCACGTCCTTATCGATCGCGCCGTCGGTGCTGAGCCAGTACCGGGAACTGACCTGGGCCATCCCGACGAGTGCCACGCCGAGCAGGCGGGCGGCGGCGTCGCCGACCCCGGCGTCCTCGCGGATGAACTGGCTGACCATCTCGGCGCACTCCTGCATGGTCCGGTCCAGCCGGGCGCGCACTGCGGGCTCGTTGCTCAGGTCGGACTCGAAGACCAGCCGGAACGCCTCTCCGCTCGTCCCCACGTAGTCGAAGAATGCCCGGAACGTGGCGGGCACCCGTTCGGAGTTGTCGGTCGTGGACGAGAGCGCTTCCCTGACGATCGCGACGAGTTCGTCCGCGCTTTCGTCCAGCAGCGCCAGGTAAAGCTCCAGCTTGCCGGGGAAATGCTGGTAGAGCACCGGCTTGCTGACGCCGGCCCGGTCGGCGATGTCGTCCATCGCCGCAGCGTGGTATCCCTGGGCGACGAAGACCTCCTGGGCGGCCCCGAGCAGCTGGCGGCGCCGGGCGGGCCGCGGCAGCCGCGAGCCGGCCGGCCGGGCTTGCCGCGTAGTGCTCACGAGTGTCTCCGGGTGTGCTGAGTGTCAGCTGGGATCTCGCCAGCCGGGATTCCGGTGTCATCTTACGACCGGGCCGCCCAGCTGACCGCTGATGCCGCCGTAGTCGCGGCGGCTCGTTACCGCAGGCCGGGCTCACCGAGCATAATGCCGCCCCGCGGAAAACGGACAACGCTGCAGGTATCAGTAGCTGTTGTTGCGGGGTAGGGAGACAGCATGCGCAGCATGTGGAAGGGCGCGATCTCCTTCGGGCTCGTGACGATCCCGGTGAAGCTCTACGCCGCAACCGAGCAGAAGGACATCGCCTTCCGGCAGGTTCACGCCGATGATGGCGGCCGGATCAAGTTCCGCCGGGTCTGCTCGGTCGATGGCGCCGAGGTGCCGTTCGAGGAGGTGGCCAAGGGGTTCGAGCTGCCGACGGGCGAGATGGTGGTGCTGACCGAGGAAGACATGGCCGGCCTGCCGCTGCCGACCACCCGGAGCATCGAGGTGCTGCACTTCACGCCCGAGGAACAGATCGACCCGATCCTTTTCTCCCGCAGTTACTTCGTGGAGCCGGAGAAATCAGGTACGCGGGCCTACGTGCTGCTGCATGACGCGCTTGACCGGTCGGGAAAGGTGGCGGTGGTCCAGGTGGCCCTGCGCCAGCGCGAGGCACTGGCCACGCTGCGCAGCCGGGGCGGCCTGATCGTGCTGGAGACGCTGCTCTGGCCGGATGAGATCCGCATCCCGGACTTCTCGTTCCTTGACCAGGACGTCGAGGTGCGCTCCCAGGAGCTGAAGATGGCCGCATCGCTGATCGAGTCGATGACCGAGGAGTTCGACCCGGCCGCACACCGCGATGGCTACCGGGAGGCACTCGCCGAAGTCGTCGCAGCCAAGATTGAGGGGCGCGACGTGCTGCAGGCTGCTGGCCCGGCGGAGGACTCGGACGAGCCGGTCAGCCTGATGGAGGCGCTGCGGGCAAGCGTCGCTGTCGCCCACGAAGAACGTGACCAGGCCGGCCCGCGCCGGGTCAGGACAGCCGCCGCGGCGCGGGAACCCGCCTCCGGCACCGACGGCAAGGACCGCGCGGCCGCCCGGCCACGCTCACGCCGCCGGGCCAGCGCCTGATCCGGGCGGCGTGAAAGCCTGCTGCTTATGACCGATCCCATTCCAGCCTGGCCGGGCGAGACCGTCGCCCTCGCTTCGGGCGAGGTCTACGTGCGGTCAGCGCCGGCCGATGCGCCCGGCGCCGAGCCCGCGCTGTTCGTGCACGGCCTCGGCGGGTCCGCAACGAACTGGACCGACCTGATGGACTTGATGCACCGGCCCGCGGCCGACGGGTCGCAGGCCGGCCCGCCCGCGCTGGACTGCGAGGCGATCGACCTGCCCGGGTTCGGGTTCTCGCCGGTGCCAGCCGATGGCGACTACTCCATCGGGGCAAAGGCGAGAGCGGTCATTGAGCTGATCGAGCACCGCCGGCACTGGCCAGTGCACCTGATCGGGAACTCGCTCGGCGGTGCCGTCTGCACCCGGGTGGCCGGCCGCCGCCCCGACCTGGTCAGGACGCTGACGCTGATCTCGCCTGCCCTGCCCGATCTGCGGCCCAGGCGCATTCCGCTGCGGGTGATGGTGTTCTCCGCCCCGGGAGTCGGCCGCTGGGCGATGCGCCGGCTGGGCCGGACCACGGCCGAGTCCAGGACCCTCGGCACCGTCCAGGACGTCTACCTGGATCCGGGCCTGATGCATCCCGCACGGTATGCGGAAGAGGCCGACGAGGTACGCCGCAGGGACGGCCTCGAGTACAACCATCAGGTACTGATCGGGTCGGCGCGCGCGCTCGTCGTCGAGTACTTCCGCCCCGGCCCGCAGTCGCTCTGGCGCGATGCCGCCCGGGTTACCGCGCCCACCCTGGTGCTCTACGGCAGCCACGACCGGCTGGTCAGCCCGCTAATGGCAGCACGGGCCGCGCGCGCTTTCACTGCCGCGCGGGTGCATGTGCTGCCCAGGATGGGGCACGTCGCGATGATGGAGCGGCCGGACCTGGTAGCCGGCGAGATGCGCGAACTGCTGGCCAGCGTGGCCGGACGGACGAGAAAAGCCAAGAAGACAGAGCGAGAACGGGGGACCTCGCAGCATGCCGCCACGCAGGCCGATGCCGAGGGAGCAGGGTGAGCCTGACGGCGCGCCCGGCCTGCTGACCCACTCCCCGCGGCTGATCTCCGCCCCGCGAGTGATCCCGGCCACCCCCGGCTCCGGGGTGCTGACGCCGGGATACGTGGCCATCGCCGGCGGCCTGGTCACCGAGGTCGGCGAGGGGCTGCCGCCACGGCCGCCTGACCTGGCGCTGGACAGCGGCGTGCTCGTGCCGGGTTTCGTCGATCTTCAGGTCAACGGCTACTTCGGCATCGAGCTGATGACCGCGGGGGCAGCCGGCTGGGAGCTGGTTGCTGGCCGGCTGCCAGAAACCGGGACGACTGCGTTCTTGCCCACGTTCATCACCGCACCGCTGGCTGAGCTCACCGCGTCGCTGCGCGCGGCCGCCGCGATCACGGCGGCGCTGCCGCCCGCCGGTGCGCGAGTGCTCGGCGTGCACCTGGAGGGGCCGTTCATTTCGCCCGCCCGCCGTGGCGCGCACAACCAGTCCTGGATCATCCCGCCATCGCCGGCCGCGGTCGACCGGCTGCTCGCCGCCGGGTCCGGGCTGGTCAGCCTGGTCACGCTGGCACCGGAGCGGGACGGCGGGCTGGCGGCGGTCGAGCAGCTCACCGCGGCCGGGGTGCTGGTCAGCGTCGGGCACAGCGACGCGACCGCTCGGCAGGTGGCAGCGGCGGCCGCCGCGGGCGCCCGGATGGTGACTCACCTGTACAACGCGCAGCGGCCGCTGCATCACCGCGAGCCTGGTGTCGTCGGCCAGGCGCTGACAGATCCCCGGCTGACCAGCGGCCTGATCGGCGACTTGCGGCATGTGGCCGCGCAGGCCTGCGCGATCGCGTTCGCGGCTGCGCCCGGCCGGATCTGCCTGGTCACGGACGCGGCGGCGTGCGCGGGCATGCCGCCGGGCAGTTATCTGCTTGGCGGCGAGCCGATCGAGCGGCCGGCCGGCGGCGGCCAGTTGCCGGGCGACGGCCAGTCGCCGGGCGACGATCAGCCACCGTGGGGTGCTGAGCAGCCATGGGGCACTGAGCCGCCCGTGCGCGCCGATGGCACCCTGGCGGGCTCGGTGCTGCGGATGGACGCGGGCGTGGCGAACATGGCCGCGACCGGGGTTGGCCTGGCAGCGGCAGTCGCCGCGGCCAGCCGGGTGCCCGCTGATCTGATCAGACGGCCCGACCTCGGCCGGATAGCCCCCGGTGCCGCCGCGGACCTGGCCTGGCTCGGTGATGACCTGCGGGCGGCGGCCACCTGGCTGCGGGGTGAGAAGGTATATCCAGCCCGGTAACCGGCCGAAGGAGAGACGTCGCCGCATGAGTCCTGGACCGGACAGCGCGCATCCGATGAGTCACATGCACGCCGAGATCCTGCAGCAGCCCGCCGCGCTGCAGGCCACGATCGACGCGCTGCTGCCTCGTGCCGCGGAGGTGGGAGAGCTCGCCCGCAGTACCCGGCAGGTGCTTTTCATCGCGCGTGGCACCTCGGACAACGCGGCCGTTTATGGCAGTTACCTGATCCAGGCATACGCCGGGCGGCTGGCCACCCTGGCCTCGCCGTCGATCGCCACCACGTACCGGAGCCGGGTGGACCTGTCCGGCGTGCTCGCGGTGGCGCTATCCCAGTCCGGGCAGACTGACGAGATTGTCGAGACGCTGGCCTGGGCGAGTGACTGCGGCGCGCGGACGCTGGCGATCACCAACGGGGCTGGCTCGCCGGTCGCCGACGCGGCAGAGGTCACGTTCGTCACCGAGGCCGGCGTCGAGCGGGCAGTGCCTGCCACCAAGACCTTCACCACGCAGCTCGCGGCGCTGGCGGTCCTCGCGATCGGCCTGGGCGCCGACCTGGATGCCGGCCTGCTGCGGCAAGTGCCAGCCGCGATCGAGGCGATGCTGGCAGGCCCGCTTGATCTCGACCCGATCGTGGCCGAACTGGCCGACGTGCAGGGCGTCGTGGTGTCCGGCCGCGGCCTGGCCTACTCGGCCGCGCTTGAGCTTGCGCTGAAGCTCAAGGAAGCGTGCTACCTGCACGCGATGGGGCTCTCTTACGCCGATCTGCTACACGGGCCGATCGCGGTGGTGGACGCCCGGACGCCGGCCATCGTGCTGGCGGCGGACGCGGGCCCGACCCTGGACGGAACCGTTGATCTCGCGCGGCACGTCACCAGGGCGGGTGCGCGGGCGTACGCGATCGGCGGCGGCCCGCGGCTGGCGGCCGCGAGCATGCTGGCGCTGCCCGGCCCGGCGTTGCCGGAATGGCTCGCGCCGATAGGGCTCATCGTGCCGGGGCAGTTGCTCACCGAGGCGCTTGCCCGGCGGCTTGGACTCGATCCGGATCGCCCGCGGGGCCTGAGCAAGGTCACCCAGACCGCTTGAGCGGGGCCTGGGGCAAGCCCGCGCGGGCCGCGGTCTTCGACCTCGACGGGACGATCGCGGACAGCGAGCCACGCAGCCGGCTGGCGCTGCGCCGGATGTTCGAGCACTACGGCGTACCCCATGACGACGAACTGCTTGCCCGGTTCGTCGGGCGCCGCGGGCCGGAGGTGTTCGCCGAGCTTGGCCACCTGTTCCCCGGCCGTGATCCCGCGCATCTCTCAGCCGAGGTCGGCGCGCGCTTTGGCACGCCTGGGCTGCCGCCCATCGCGGCGCTGCCGGGGGCAGTTGAGCTGGCAAGCGATATTCACCGGCTCGGCGATCCGCTGGCGCTGGTCACGTCAGCGACCCGGGACCATGCCGTCCCGACGCTGGAGCGGCTGGGCCTGCTCGGATTGTTCACCGTCATCGTGGCGGGTGGCGACGTGGCTGCCGGCAAGCCGGATCCGGAAGGGTATCGCCGGGCGAGCGACGAGCTCGGCGTGCCGCCGTCACGCTGTGTCGTGTTCGAGGATTCGCCTGCCGGGCTGGCCGCCGCACGAGCGGCGGGCATGTACTGCGTCGCCGTGGCCACCACCCACCCGCGGTCCGAGCTGGGCGCGGCCGACCGCATCGTGTCGGACCTGACCGAGATCACCTGGCCAGTAGTCGTCTGATCAGTAGTCGGCTGGCCAGCGGATCCGCCGGATGCGCCGGCCGGTCAGCCGTCAGGCCGGGTCGGCGACCAATGGCGTGACCGCGACCCGCCACGGCTCTCCCTTGGACGCGCCTACAGCTCCCGGTAGACCTTGTGCTGAGCGGCTTGCGCTCGCGGCCGCAGCACCATCAGGTCGACGTTGACATGCGAAGGCCGGGTGACCGCCCAGGTGACGGCGTCGGCGATGTCCTCGTCGGTCAGCGGCTCGGCCACACCGGCGTAGATGGCGGCTGCCTTGTCCGCGTCGCCGCGGAACCGGTTCAGCGCGAACTCGGCGGTCTTGACCATGCCAGGTGCGATCTCGATGACACGGACCGGCTGCCCGGACAGCTCGAGGCGCAGCGTCCCAGCGAAGGCGTGCACCCCGTGCTTGGCGGCGACATAGCCGCCGCCGCCCTCGTAGGCGACGAATCCGGCGGTGGAGGACATGAGCACGACAGTGCCGTCGCCGCTCGCGATGAGCTTGGGCAGCAAAGCCTGCGTGACGTTCAGCGTGCCGAGCACGTTGACTTCGTACATGGCCCGCCAGTCTTCGGTCGAGCCGTCGGCGATCTGGTCCCCACCGGTGGCGCCGCCTGCGTTGCTGACCAGGACATCGCAGCGATCCAGCGATTCGGCCAGCGTGTCGACGCCGGTCCGGTCGGTGACGTCTAGCTGCCGGGCTTCCGCCTGGCCGCCGTCCTCGCGGATCCGTGCGGCGAGCGCCTCCAGCCGGTCAGCACGCCTGGCTGCGGCAACAACGTGGTAGCCGGCACTGGCCAGCCGGACCGCCGTGGCTGCCCCGATGCCGCTGCTTGCTCCGGTCACTACCGCTACGCGCTGCATGCCGTGATTCTGCCAGCCTGTCGCGCGTCACTCCTCATGGAGACGCGGCAACACGCTTTTCGAACAGGGCTGAGACTGAAATTCTCTTGAGATGGGGACACGTTAGCGGCAACTTTCTGGGGAGCGCTGGGGTCTTACTGGCATGGATCCGCCGTCACGTCGTGACGCACTGGCGCTGCTGTACGAGCGCCATTACGCCGAGCTCGTGCGGCTCGCCTTCGCGCTGACCAGCGACTGGGACCTAGCCGAGGAACTCGCCCAGGATGCGTTCGTCCGCGTCTGGCGCAGCTGGGGGAACATCCGCGATCAGCAGTCCGCCCCGGCATACCTGCGCACCACCGTGATCAACCTCGCTCGCGGCAGCTTGCGCCGCAGGCTGCAAGAACGCCGGGCCTGGCGCGACGCCAGTGATCAGCGGTCAGCTGACCCCGACGCGAGCATCGACCTGCTGTACGCGCTAACGCGCTTGCCGGCGCGAAAGCGCGCCTGCGTGGTCCTGCGCTTCTACCTGGATCTGTCCGAGGCCGACACTGCGGCAGCGCTCGGCGTGTCGGTGGGCACCGTGAAGAGCCAGACCGCCAAGGCCCTGCGGCAGCTACAGCGGCTGCTCGCCGAACCCGGCACTGGCCCGGTGCCCCTGCCAGAGCGTAACCAAGGCGGTACCTGATGGAACACGATCAGATCGCTGAAAGCATTCGGCTTGTGCTGGATCGGGAGGCTGCCCGTCACGAGGTAGGTCCAGGCGGGTGGTCGCAGATCGAGCGCCGGCTTCGCCGGCGAACCTGGCGCCGGACGGGGATCGCGGCTGTGTGCGCCGCGATTGCCGTCACCGCGGCCGCGGTGACGCCGTACCTGTGGCACACGATTTCGGGTCCCGTCATCAGCCAGCCACATCGAGTATCACGCCACGCGCCCCGGCTCGTCATCGTCAGCCGTACCCACCTGAGAGCAGGAGTCACCCACCTCGCGGCCGGCTACGGGTCGGTGTGGGTCGTCGGCCTCGGCGTGATCTACCGTGTCGACTCGGCCACAAGGACCGTGGCCATCATCCCGGCCCCGGGAGCGGGCGAATTTAGCGGCATCGCCACCGGCGCCGACGCGGTCTGGGTGACCAGCACCAGCAGTGATGGCGTTTACCGCATCGATCCGCGCCACAACCGCATCACGTCCTTCATCCGCCTTCAGCCGACTCCCATCGGGATCACGGTCGCCTACGGCCGCGTCTGGGTGACCGAGTCCAAGCAGCGTCCGGGCATCGTGGTTCGCATCGACCCGCGGACCAACCGCGTCAGCCGTCCGCCCATCCGGGTCGGCACCGGCGCCGCCCAGATCGTTGCAGGCTTCGGCTCGCTGTGGGTCACGAACGGGAATGGCAACGGGTCGGTGAGTCGCATCAACCCGGCGACTGGTGTCGTGACCCGTACCCTCGCGAATATCCCAGACGTCGATGCCGTCGGCGCTGGCTCGCTGTGGGGGACGTCTAATTACGGGGGGATCGAGCGCGTCGATCCTGCGACCGGCCAGGTGACCGCGACCATTCGTCAGCCGAACGCCGTGCGTGTCACCTTCTGGGAAGGCTCGGCCTGGGCATCGAATGATCAGGCCGGCACGCTCGCGCGCATCGATCCCGCGTCAAACCGGATCGCCGGCAAGGCGGTACCAGCCGGGACATCGCCCATCTACATCGCCCCAGCCCCGAGCGGACTGTGGGTGGCCGACTTCACCACCGGGGACCTCCTGCACCTCGCGTTCGCCTCAGCCGTTAAGTAAGGCACAGCGAGGACGCGCCAAGCCCGCAGTGGTCCAGTCACGCTATGTGACGAAAGCTGAACAGTCTCCGGCAGTTCTCCCCCGTGCGTCTCGCAGACTTGTCTTGATCGGCCGGTAGGACACACCCGTCGTCAATACGAACATCGCTAGATCGGGTAGGGGCGGGGTGTTGTGGTGTAGGTGCGTGCGCTGGGGAGGGTCCAGGTGAGGGTGCCGGGGCGGGGTTGTTCGAGGTGCCAGCCGGGTGCTTGCTTGGCTTGGTGGTGGCGGCGGCAGAGGGCTGCCAGATTGCATTCGCAGGTCCGGCCGCCTTGGTCGTAGGGGATGGTGTGGTCGTGGTCGCAGCGGGTGGCGGGGCGGCGGCAGCCGGGGTAGGAGCAGGTGCGGTCCCTGGTTTGGAGCAGGTGCCGTAGTGCTGGTGGTGGCTGGTAGGCGGAGGTTTCGCGGGCGTGGCCGCAGGTCCCGGTCTCCAGCCAGCTGATCGTGAGCCCGGTGAGCCAGCGGGCGTTGCCGGTGCCGGGTGGCGCGGGCTGCCGGCCGGGTGGCCGGGGTGATCCGGTGCCGGGTGGTGCCGGGCCGCTGTGCGGGCCGGGTGGCCCTGTACCGGGTGGTGCGCTGCCGGGTGGTGCGGGGCCGCCGGGTGGTGCGGGTCCGGGTGGTGGTTGTCCTTTCCTGGCGCAGGCGTGCCCGATGGCGTGGCCGCCGGGGGTGGTGATGGTCAGGCACCAGCGGGAGCCGGGGCTGGTGGTGATGGCTGTGGCGAGGTCGCGGCTGGCGGCGGCGTCGAGGTAGCCGTAGCCGGCGGCTTCGCCGGGGCCGCCGGCCAGGCCGAGCCAGGTGGTGAGCGGGATGGTGAAGTTGACGGTCCCGGTCAGCCCGCCCGGCCCGGGCGGGAGTCCGGCGCCGCCGCGCGGCGCGCCCGGCCGGGGGCCGGGCGGTGGCCTTCGTGATCCGCCATCGCCGTTCCCGCCGTCCCCGCCGTTCCCGTCCTGGCCTGCTGCGCTGTCGCCGTCCTGGCCGCCTGGCCGGGCGCCATCTGCGCCGGGCCGTCGCGGTCCGGCCGGGCTCGTCTCCGCGGCGGCCGCCGGGTCGTGTCCGCCGGGCCGTCGTCCTGGCCGGGGAGCCCTCGTCCTGGCCGGGGAGCGTCGTCGTCCTGGCCGGGGAGCAGGGTGTAGAGGGGCCGGCTGGTGAGCAGGGCGAGGAACACGGCGGCGCGGAGCTGCTCCAGCGTCCCGCCGGCTCCGGCGTTCTTCAGGTCGCGGGCGGCGGTGTCGATGTGCCGGTCGGCGGCGAGCACGGCGGCGGGCGGCAGGTCGCGGCCGGCCAGCGACCAGGTCCCGGCGGGCTCGGTCCAGCATTCCACCCGGGCGTCTTTCTGCGCCTTCTCCCGCCGTTTCCGGGCGGCACCGGGGTCGAGGGCGAGCACGGCGCGGTGCAGCACGCCGCGCAGCTGCCCGGTGGTCAGCCCCGGCGCGTCCGCGGCGACGAGCGCGGCGACGGCGGCCGCCCCGACGTCGCCGAGGCCGGCCAGCTCGCTGGTGAAGATGATCGCCTTCGGCAGGTCGATCCGCCCGGCCGCCAGCGCCGCGGCCACGGCCGGCAGCCGCATCACCGCGGCGGCGAGGCTGACCAGCCGGTCCGCCGCCCGGCAGGTCAGCGTCAGGGCCGCGGCGACCTCATCACCGACATGATCGCCGGCCGCTGGTCACCCGCCGCGCGGGCGTCCGCGGCCCGCCGGGAACCCAGCCCGGCCACCGCGGCCAGCTCCAGCGCGGCGGACCACGACGCCAGCCGCCGGGCCGCGGCCAGGACCCCGATCAGCTCATCGTCGCTGAGCACGGCCAGGCCGTCATCCCATGCATCGCGGGCGAAGGCGGCCAGCGCCGGGCCGGGCTCCAGCTGATCGAGCTGCCCGCCGGCGGCGAACCCCAGCGCGCCGGCCACATGATCGCCATGGGTGAACCCGGCGGCCAGGACCTCCCGCGCGGCAGCCGGGGACGCTGCGTTATCCAGGTATTCATCCCGGACCGCCGCGGGCACGTCAGCGAGCCACCCGTCCTCGCCTTCCGGCGGCCCGCAGTACGGGTTGAAGAACGCCACCGCGTCGAACGGCTCCCCGTCATCGTCCGCGTACGCGGGCCAGGACCAGGCGGCGGGAGGGACAGCCGGCGGCACGGGAGGCGTCATCGGCTCTTCCGGCATCGGCTCTTCCGGCATCGGTCCTCCTCCCGCTTGCGCTGGCCCGGCAGGTTGCTGCTGGCTAAATGTTCTTCAAACAAACTATCGACTACTACCGACAGAACGGGCGCTCTCAGGCGCCGGCCGGGAAAAGGCATAGAAAAAGTTCCAGAGCGCGGGCATGATCGAGAATTGGGCACCCACGGGCCGGGCGTCGCGGTCGCCTACCATCGAAGGCGTGCCTGATAAGAGCGGATCCACCGACCCGAAGCTACGCGGAGTGATCATCGACTGGGGCGGGGTCATGACTAACCCGATCCTGGAGACGGTCAACGCCTGGATCGAGGCTGAGGGTATCGATCGCGCCAGCTACACGGCAGTCATGCGGCCCTGGGTTAGCCAGGCCTACGACCCGGATGGCGCGGGAAATCCGATTCATGCGCTGGAACGCGGCGAATGCACGAACGAAGAGTTCGAGCGGCTGCTCGCCGGCCAGCTCGTCCTGGCCGACGGTGGCCCAGTTCCTGCGGACGGCCTGCTGACCCGGATGTTCGCCGCGACGCTGCCGGACAGCGCGATGCAGGACATGCTGCGGGCCTGCCGCCGGGCCGGATTCCAGACAGCCCTGCTCTCCAACTCGTGGGGCGGTAACGACTACCCGCGGCACCTGTTCCCTGAGCTGTTTGACGCCGTGGTGATCTCCGGCGAGGCCGGCATGCGCAAGCCGGAGCCGAGAATCTTCCTGCACGCCGCGTCGCTGCTTGGCCTGGCGCCGGCCGAGTGCATCTTCATCGACGACATCGAGGCCAATGTGCTGGCCGCCGAGGTGGTCGGCATGGTCGGGGTTCATCACCGCGAGATGCGTTCTACCACCGAGCGACTGTCCGAACTGCTCGGGATCCCGCTGGACAACCTGACCGCCTAGCGACCATTAGGATCCCTAGCGACCAGGATGGCTAGCGGCTTAGCGACCTGACCGGCTGGGAACCTGACGGCGGCTGGCCGATTGTTCTAGCGTTGGGCGCCGTGGCCGACTACCCGCACCCGTCCAGCGCAGGCCGCTCGGCCAACATGCGCGCTAACCGGCGCACCGACACCAAGCCCGAGCTCGCGCTGCGCCGCGCCCTGCACAGCCGGGGCTACCGGTACCGCAAGGACTACCGCCTGGATCTCGACGGCGGGAAACGAGTCCGGCCGGATATCGCATTCACCGCTCGCCGGGTCGCGGTCTTCGTCGACGGCTGTTTCTGGCACTGCTGCCCCGACCACGGCAGTAAGCCAGCCGTCAACGTCGGATACTGGAACCCGAAGCTGCGCCGGAACGTTGAGCGGGACCGCGCCGCCGACACCGCGCTGCAGGCAGCGGGCTGGGCCGTCGTCCGCGTCTGGGAACACGAGCCAATCGAGACTGCGGTGGCCGCCGTGCTGGCCGCCCTGGGTAGCAGCCAGGCCGCCCGGGGCCGCAGTCCGGCCGTCCTGGCCCGCCAGTCCGGCCGCCCTGGCCCGCAGTCCGGCCGCCCTGGGCCGTAGCAAATCCGATTCCCCAGCCCCGGCCCCCTAGCGCCTGGCACACTCGGGACTACCCTCTCCTGCTCACTCGGGGAGTGCGCAGGAAGCGGGGAGTGCGCAGGAGCCCGGCCCGCAGCCGGCACCGGGCTCCGCGCACTGGTGCCGGACCTTCTGGGGAGCTATGCGCGTTTACCTGCCTTGCACGCTGTCGGCCCTGGCTGGGTTGCTGGCAAGCACCGACATCGGCCAGCCCGCAGCGGGCCAGCCGTTGCGCGGCTACGCCGTTACGCCCGCGCTGCGGGAGTGGTACGTCAGCGGCGATCTGGAGGAACTTGAGTACGCCGCCATGATGCAGGCGGCCAGGGCGTCGCTCCGGCTGCTGCTTGAGGACCCCGACGCGCCGCCGCGGCGGGTCGTGCTTGCCGTCGAGATCCCGGATGAGCGGATCGTCAAGCTCACCGCGTCCGACGAACCGGCGCTGGTCGAGATCGACGGAACCGTGCCCGTTAATCTCATTGTTTCTGGTCATATCGACGACCCCCGCGCTACCGAGGACATCCGGGCCGCCGTCGCCGCGCTGCCCAAGTCCGACGAGGGCGATGATGACGCCAGGTTCGCCGTGGACGGGGCGGAAGGGCACGAGCTGATGTGGTACGCCAGCCAGGAACTGGTGTACGCGGGCGGGTGAAGGGCTCCCGGCGTTTCATGCGACGATGATTGCGCCGCCGTCGAGGCGAGAATCGGGCAGTCGGATAGCGCAGGGAGCGAGTCGCCATGGATGCCGTCACCAACGTGCCGCCGCCGGTCAACGAGCCGATCAGGCAATACGCGCCTGGTAGCCAGGACCGCGCCGTGCTGGCGGCCAGGGTCAAGGAAATGGCCGGGGAACGGGCCGAGCTGACGATGACCGCGGGCGGCCGGCAGTCGATGGGCGGTGGCGAGCGGGTCGAGATCGTCCAGCCGCACAACCACCGGCATGTGCTTGGCGAGCTGGGCAGCGTGACCGAGCAAGACGTCGCCGCGGCGATCGAGTCCGCTAACCGCGCGGCGCCCGGCTGGCGTGAGCTGTCCTACGACGACCGGGCCGCGGTCTTCCTGAAGGCCGCCGAACTGCTCGCCGGACCGTGGCGGGCCACCATCAACGCGAGCACCATGCTGGGCCAGTCCAAGTCGGTCTACCAGGCGGAGATAGACGCCGCCTGCGAGCTGATCGACTTCTGGCGGTACAACGTGCACTTCGGCAGGCGGCTGCTGGCCGAGCAGCCCGACTCCACCAGCAGCGCATGGAACCGGCTGGAGTACCGGCCGCTCGAGGGCTTCGTGCTCGCCATCACGCCGTTCAATTTCACCTCGATCGCCGGCAACCTGCCGACCGCGCCCGCGCTGATGGGCAACACGGTGATCTGGAAGCCGTCGCACACCCAGCAACTGTCCGCGCACTACCTGATGCGCCTGCTGGAGGCGGCCGGGCTGCCGCCCGGGGTGATCAACATGGTGACCGGCGACGGCCGGACGGTGTCCCGGGTCGCGCTGGCGCACGAGGACCTGGCCGGCATCCACTTCACCGGCTCGACCGGGACCTTCCAGAGCCTGTGGCGCACCGTCGGCCAGAACATCGCCAGCTACCGCGGCTACCCGCGGCTAGTCGGCGAGACCGGCGGCAAGGACTTCGTCATCGCGCACCCGTCGGCTGACCCCGACGTCTTGACCACGGCGCTGATCCGCGGCGCGTTCGAGTACCAGGGCCAGAAATGCTCGGCGGCCTCCCGCGCCTACGTGGCGCGCTCGGTCTGGGACCGGATGGGAGACGACTTCGTGTCCACCGTGCAGTCGCTGACCATGGGTGACGTGTCCAGCGACTTCTCCCTGTTCATGGGCGCGGTGATCGACGACAAGGCATTCGCCGAGCACGCCGACGCCCTGGCCAGGGCAAAGACGCGGTCGTCGATCCGGGTGCTGGCCGGCGGCGACGTCAATGACGCCGAGGGATACTTCGTCCAGCCGACCGTGCTGGCATGCTCGGATCCGACGGACGAGGTGTTCACCACGGAGTACTTCGGCCCGATCCTCGGGGTGCACGTCTTCGACGACGCGGACTACGACAGCGTGGTCGCGCAGGCGGCCGACATCTCCCCGTACGCGCTGACCGGCTCGATCATCGCCAGCGACCGGACGGCGATCGCTGCGGCGACCGAGGCGCTCCGGTTCACCGCCGGCAACTTCTACATCAACGACAAGCCGACCGGCGCGGTCGTCGGCCAGCAGCCCTTCGGCGGCGCGCGGGCCAGCGGCACCAACGACAAGGCCGGCTCGATCTTCAATCTCATCCGCTGGGTTAATGCCCGGACCATCAAGGAGCTGTTCGTCCCGCCAGTTGATTACCGATATCCCCATATGGGGTAATTACCGACGGCAACTGCTATTACGCAGTCCGAAGTCACCGTATGAGCCGTACCACAGTGTGACGTTCCGAATGCGGGTGAATTTTCAGCGTTAGCGCTGAAAAAGAACATGTGCGGCTTATAAGATTTCCTGACTCGCCCGCAGATGATCGCCTAGTCCCGCAAGGAGTTGCATGCCGCCGCGCGTCACCGTCGTGGGGACAGGCCACCTGGGCGCATCGCATGCGGCGTGTCTGGCCGAGCTTGGCTTCGAGGTGCTGGGTGTCGACAACGAAGAGACGCTGATCGACGGCCTCAACCACGCCGAGCCGACGTTCTACGAGCCCGGCCTCGCGGACTTGCTCCGCCGCGGCCTTGACTCCGGCCGGCTGTCCTTCACCACCTCCTATCAGCGGGCCGCGGACTTCGGGGACGTGCACTTCATCTGCGTGGGCACGCCGCCGTCGGCCGGCTCCTACCGCGCGGACCTTTCGTACCTGAACGCGTGCATCGGCAGCCTCGGGCCGCTGCTCACCCGGCCCTGCCTGGTGGTCGGCAAGTCCACCGTGCCGGTCGGCACCGCCGCGGAGTGCGCGCGCAGGCTCGCGCAACTGGCCCCCGCTGGGGACGGCGCCGAACTCGCCTGGAACCCGGAGTTCCTTCGTGAGGGGTGTGCGGTGTCGGACACGCTGCATCCCGACCGGATCGTGGCCGGGGTCAGATCGGACCGGGCCGAGGCAACGCTGCGTGAGATCTACGCCCGGCCGCTGACCGAGGGCACTCCGTTCCTGGTGACCGATTTCGCCACTGCCGAACTCGTGAAGGTCGCGGCGAACGCCTTCCTGGCGACCAAGATCTCTTTCATCAACGCGATGTCCGAGGTCTGTGACGCGGCCGACGCCGACGTGACCGTGCTGGCTGAGGCACTCGGGCATGACGCGCGGATCGGCGGCGCCGGCCTGCGTCCCGGCCTCGGATTCGGCGGCGGCTGCCTGCCCAAGGACATCCGGGCGTTCATGGCCAGGGCGGGGGACCTGGGCGTCGGGCCGTCGCTGGCCTTTCTCCGCGAGGTCGACGCGATCAACGGCCGATGCCGGTCCCGGACGGTCGGGCTGGCCAGCGAGCTTCTCGGCGGATCCTTCGGCGGCCGGCGCGTGGGCGTGCTCGGGGCGGCGTTCAAACCGGACAGCGACGATGTCAGGGATTCGCCCGCCCTTGACGTGGCGGCAGCGGTCCACCGGCTCGGCGCCCAGGTCACCGTCTACGATCCCGAGGCCATGGACAACGCGCGGCGCCTCCATCCGGACCTCAAGTACGCCGACTCCGCGGTCGAGGCGGCGCGCGACAGCGACGTGATGATGCTGCTCACCGAATGGCAGGAGTTCCGGGATGCCGACCCGGAGATCATGGCGAAGGTCGTGACGCAACGGAACGTCGTGGACGGGCGCAACGCGCTGGACCCGGCGCGCTGGCGGGCGGCGGGCTGGAGCTACCGGGCGCTGGGCCGCAGCTGACCAGGCAGCCTGCTTCGCCAGCGCCGTCTCAGCCGGCCGTCAGCGCGAACGACCTGGTGGCCAGCCCGGTGCCGCCGCGCCAGATCTCGAACCCGGCCTCCACCGACTCCAGGTACCAGGACATGCTCAGCTGGTGCTGGGCAGCCGCGTCAGCGACGAAGCCGAGCAGGCTCAGATCCCGCACTGAGGTGACGGACGCCACCCGCCGGTAGATGATCAGCGGCCAGCGGATGCCGTGCTCGTGACGGGTAATCTCGATCCGGTAGTACCGCACGCCGTCCACCGTGACCGTCGGGGTGCCCGGCGCCGGGGCCGGCACCGCTCGCTCGGTTAGCCAGATCATCAGTTCCGCGCCGTTGGACTGCCCGCTCGCCGCCACCTGCTTGCCCCTGTTGATCCACAGGTCATACGCGACGTCGTAGGCGCTGTCCGGCTGCGCCCGGGCGGTGCCGACCGACCAGCTTGACCGTGCATAGGACAGCGAGCTGAGCTGGGCGGGGAACGCGCTGCCCGCCTGGGTGCCCCAGTGATAGCCGGTGTAAATCTCCGGGTAGGCGGCCGGCTGGCCGCTGCCCCGCGGGGCAGCGGCACCGGAAATAGTGACCTTGAAGCCGCTGCTGCCGGTGCGTGCGACGCACTCCGGCTGCCCGCGGAAGTTGTTGTTCTCGATCACGAACGAGCCCGCCGCCGACTGCCAGTACTGACCGCAGCCCGCCGTCGCCGCCGCTGCACAAGCCGTCACTCCGCCGAGCGTCGCCAGCAGCACCAGCCCGCCGGCCAGGCTGGTGACTACCCGGCCAGCGGCCCGGTCAGTCCTGGCCGGGCAGGTGGCGTGCCCTTCACGCACCCGCGCTCACGCGGCGGGAGTGCACGGGCGTGGCCGGCCAGCTGGCCGCCAGCGCGAGGTCGCGGAACGCCCGCCGTGCCCGCGGGCTCTTTTGCTTGCTGACCTGCCACTTCATGTTGCCGGTCAGCAGGTTCCCGGCGCCGTGGGAACGCAGCTGGGATAGCACCACGCCTTTCAGCCACGGCGTGTGCTCGGCGAATTTGGCCAGGTCAAGCATCCATCTGACGCGGCCCGCCTGCGCGGTGTCCACCTCGGTCAGCCACGTCGGCTTGCCCAGTTCCTGATGCATCAGGGCGAGGCGCTGGACGAACTGGCTGACCGGATGGGTGTGGCCCAGGCCGCCGAAGTTGATCATCGTGGTGCCGATCGCGTCGACATACGATCCGCCCGGCCAGTATTCCATCAACCGCTGCTGGTCCGCGGCGGTCGGCGGCCCCACGCCCAGGTCGGCGGACCACACGAACTTGGCGTTCGTGACGTGCTCGCCGCGGAAGATCCGCACGATGTGCCGCCAGGCTTTCACGTATTCGTGCGGGGCATGGCTCCAGGGATACCAGACGCCGTTCATCTCATGCGCGTACCGGATGTATACCGTGATATGAGGGAACTTAGCGATGTCCCGGGCCCATTGGCGGATGTAGGGATCCCAGTCACCGTCCGCGATGTCTTTGTTGGTGTAGCCCTTCTGCGGGGCGAACTGCGCCGCGGCATTCGCGGAAAAGGGCTTAGGTGCCCACGGCTCCCAGGTAATCATCGCGGTACGGATGCCGACCTTCTGGTCTTGCCGCAGGACGCTCGTCGGCATCGGTTTGGTGGACCAGTTCTGGAAGGTCATCAGCAGCTGCGGGTGTATGCCGGTGCCCCGGTACCACTTGGGCAGCGCATTCCCGGCGATGGCCACTCCGAAGATGCGAGACCCCGGCGGCGCGCCGAGCTTTCTCCACTTGCGCCGCAGAATCTGGTGTGCCTGCGCGGCCAGCCTGGTCCGCGCGGCCAGCGCGGCCAGCTTGGCGTGCTCGGCCTGCTCGGCCGGGGTGGCCTCGGGGGGATGCCAGCCCTTCGGCGCGATGGTCCCGAGCATGCCGGACGCGTACAGGCAGCAGAACAGCAGCGCCGGGACGGTCACGAAGGTCCACACCCGGAGCCTGAGCCTGGACCGGCTGCCGCGATGGCTAGACACCGATTCTCACCGCGATTCCCAGCATGAGGACCCCGAGCGCGTAGGGGATGATTGCCAGCGGATTCAGCCGGCGGGTGCCGGTATAGCCCGCCCGCCCGCGGGTGCCCCAGCCGGAATCGTGGCCCATCCGCATAAAGCCCGCGATCCTTATCGGCATCAGGAGCAGCGTGTTGATGGCGGTAAACATCGGCAAGTACAGCAGGTCACGGGGCGCGTAGGCGAAGTGCCGCCCGAATCGCACCGAGACCGACAGCACGGTCATCACGATGGCGAGCGCAATCAGGCTCACGGCGGACTGCCAGTGCCCGCTGGGCAGCGGCAGCGCGGCATAGAGCTCGCTGTGCGAGCCGTTGGTGGCGGACCCAAACCAGGAAACGAGGGTGGCGATCAGCATGAACGGGATCACGATGTCCGCTAGGTAAAAGAGCGCCAGCGCCGGCGTGTGCCGGATCATCCAGGGCAGCATCCGCAGCGTGTTGTACTGGGACCCCCGGGCCCAGCGCAGCTGCTGGCGAATGAGCTTTCCGAGCGCGACCGGCGCATCGGTGTAGACCAGGGCCGTCGACTGGTAGGCGGTCCGGTATCCGGCCTTGAGTACCAGGTTGGTCAGCGTCCGGTCGTCCGATACCTCGAGCATGATGCCGAGGAACCTCGCGGTGAGGAAGTCGGGCATCACCGCGCGCAGGATGCCCATCCGGATCGCGATGGTGCGGCCGGGCAGGCAGCCGATCGTCCCGAGCACGCTCATCGCGGGCATCGAGTACTCGCCGCGGACGACCTCCAGCCAGTCCGCCCACCTGGTCAGCACCGAGCGCCTCGGCTGCAGGATCCGCTGCCGGGTGGATACCCCGCCGATCTTCGGATCCCGGAACGGCTTGACGAGTTCTCGCAGCGTGCCGGCGGTCCACAGGGTGTCCGAGTCGACGATGACGGCGACGTCGCCGCTGGCCTGCTCGACCGCCATGCGGAGCGCGTTGCGCTTCCCGGCCTGAGGTGTCCACGTCCAGAGGACGCCTTTGGTGGCCGCGCAGATCGCCGCCAGATCAGGATCTTCCGGCCCGTTGATCACGACGAGCACCTCGTCCGGTTCCTGCGCGAGGATCCGGGCGAGTACCTCGCGGAAAAGCCCGGGTTCCTCGCCGGCCACCGGGATGAGCACCGACACGGTGGTCGGCCAGGCCCGCAGCCATGGCCGGTAACGGCGGGCCAGGATCACGCGAACTATCCACATGGCCCAGATCAAGGCCATCAGGAGAGCGAACGGGTACAGATGGCCGGAGAGCCCGAAGGCACGCGACTCGACGATAAACGCAAGCATGAGTCAGCCCGTCGCCTTACGGCAGCCGACACGGCTGATCACTAGTCGCTCCAGCATGCGCTCGTATCTGGCCAGGGTTCGATCGCGGCGGACACCATCGCTGACCGTCCGGGATCGCCGCCACGCAGGCGAGGGGTACTGCAGGCGCGGGGTACTTCAGTGGCGACGGGAGTCTATCGGGCATGGACGGCAGGTTGTGGTTCATTCATCGCTATTCGCCTCCCGCGATGCGGCCGGGCGCCGGCCACGACGCGGTACGCTCGCTGCGTCCGAGCGTGCCGGAGGAACTCATTCACTGCCTGGTTCTTTGGAACATAGACCTGACCCTCGTTGACGTGACCAGGGTGACCAGGGATGCGTACGTTGACGCGTTCCGCCGGGTTACCGGCCGCCCGCTGGTCCAGTTGCCGCAGATGGCAGGCCAGAGCGAGTCAGAGATCTTCTTCGAGGCGCTGGCGCGCAACGACGCGGCGCCCACCGTGCCCGCCGCCGCCGCTCCGACCGACGACGGCAGCGACGAGTTGCTGGCCAGGTTCGTCAGCGAGCTCGCGACGGCGTTCGGCGCCCGGCGGGAGTTCCTGGCCAAGAGCGGCCGCATCCTGCCCGGGGCCAGGGAGGCGGTACTGGCGGTGGCTGACCTGCCCGGCACGGTCCAGTCCGTGCTGACCGGCACCATCAGGCCGAACGCGGTGGAGAAGCTGCGCGCATTCGGCCTGGAGGACTTCTTCGACTTCGAGATCGGCGGGTACGGGTCGGAGATCTACCCGAAGGGCGCCCAGCTGATGAGGTCAAGAAGCCGGGCGACGGAGAAGTACGGCGTGACCTTCGGCGAGGCGTCGACGGTCTACATCGGGGACTCCACTCGCGACGTCGAGGCGGCCAGGGTAGGCGGCGCGCGGTCCGTCGCCATCGCCACCGGCCGGTCCACCGAGGCGGACCTGCACGCCGCCGGGGCCGGCGTCGTGCTGCCCGGCCTGACCGATGTCAGCGCTCTGCTCCGCGCTATTCAGCTGCTGACCATGTCGTCGGCCGGCTGAACGAGCCCGGCCCAGCGCGCCGTGTTCGGCGACCGCCGCCGCAGGTCGTTGCGGATTTCCTGACCGAGGCGACGGGTCTCGCGGCGATTGAGCGCCGCGCCCACCAGGGCGCCAGTCAGCAGCGGGCCGAGCGAGATGGCGCTCCGGCCGGCCCGGGCCAGCAGCTTGCGCTGCAGGCGGCGGCGCAGCGGCGATTCCACCGCCAGGATGATCCCGCCGGGGGCCAAGGCCACCCCGCGGCGGCTCGCCCACGCCCCGACGTAGGCTGTCATGCGCTCCGCGGCCGAGCCGGGCGCCCGCATCCCGTACACCTCGTGCAGCTCCGCGATCAGCTTGAGCTCGATCCCCACCAGGGCCAGCGTCTCGGTCGCGATCTCCACCGGGATGGCCGGAATGACGGGCAGTACCGTGGCCGCGCCGACCGCCGCGCCGACACTCGCCGCGGCCCGGGACGAGCCCCGGATCAGCGCGTCGGCGAGTTCCTCCGGTGTGCAACCGGGAAACTGGCGCCGCAGCGTCGCCTGATCCCGTACCGGCAGCCGCGGCGCCATCGCGATCACCTGGTCGGCCAGCCAGCGGCCGGCCGAGCGCGCGCCCCGCCAGGTGACCTGGCCGCCGCGTCCCACGGCCCGGGCGGTGGCCGCGGTCAGCCGCCTGATCCGCCCAGTCGAGGCCGGCCGCCCGGGCGAGTCCGTCGTGCTGAGCTCTCCGACCAGCTCAGCGACCTGCCCGGGCAGGTCCTGGCCGGCTGTCTTCGCCGGATCGCGGCGCTTGCTGCCTGCTTTGGTCATGGACTACGCCTACCCGTCCAGCCGGGCAACTACCGGTGTAGCCGCCCCCCGGTTGCGGGGCGACGTCGCGGCGTCTCATGCTGGGGCCTATGCCCTCCGACGATCAGGCGGCTCCCGTCTCCGGTTCCGCTGTGCCCGGCGCTGCTAGTCCCGGCTCCGCTAGCCCGGGCTCCGCTAGCCCCGGCGCTGCTGACCCGGCGCTGGCCGGACGCGACTACGGCGAAGTGCTCTGGGAGCCCCGGCCGGAAGCGATCGACGCTGCCCGGGTCAGCGCCTATGCGCGCTGGCTGGCCGACCGCCACGGCTTGCACCTGTCCGGCCACGACCAGCTCTGGCAATGGTCGGTGACCGATCCCGCCGCCTTCTGGGACTCCATCTGGGACTACTTCGGCGTGCTTGGCAACCGGGGCGCCGGCCCGGCGCTGGGCAACGCCGGCATGCCGGGCGCCAGCTGGTTCGACGGCGCCACCCTCAACTACGCGCGCAATGCGCTGCGGACCGCGCACACCGAGCCTGCCCGCACCGCGGTGATCTACCGGAGCGAGGATGGCAGCGGCGGCACGCTCAGCTACGGGGAACTCGAACGTGAGGTCATCAGGGTGGCGGCGGGCCTGCGCGCGCTCGGCGTGACGGCCGGTGACCGGGTAGCGGCCTACCTGCCGAACATCCCCGAGGCGCTGATCGCCATGCTGGCGACCGCCAGCCTCGGCGGGATCTGGTCGTCGTGCTCGCCGGACTTCGGGGCCAGCAGCGTGATCGACCGGTTCGCGCAGATCTCGCCCAAGGTCCTGATCGCCGTCGGCGGTTACGCCTACGGCGGGAAGGACTATGACCGGACCGGCGAGGTCGCGAGCATCGCGGCCGCGATGCCCGGCCTGGCCGCGGTCTTGCTCGTGCGCACCGCCGGCGCTGGCCATCCCGGCACCAGTCCTGGCCCGCGCACGCTCGGCTGGGACGCGCTCCCCGATGACCCGGGCGGTCATCCGGCCGCGCGGCTGGAGTTCACCGAGGTTCCGTTCAGCCATCCGCTCTGGGTGCTGTACTCGTCCGGTACCACCGGCCTGCCCAAGCCCATCGTGCACGGTCACGGCGGGATCGTGCTTGAGCACCTCAAGGTGCTCACCTTCCACCAGGATCTCGGGCCCGGTGACATCTTCTTCTGGTACACCACGACCGGCTGGATGATGTGGAACTACCTGGCAGGCGGCCTGCTGGCGGGCGCGACCGTGGTGCTCTACGACGGCAGCGCGACTCATCCGGATATCGGCGCGCTCTGGCGGCTGATCTCCGGCACCGGCGTGACCTACGCCGGGACCGGCGCTCCCTACCTGCTGGCCTGCGCCAAGGCGGGACTGCGGCCGGGCGCCGATCATGACCTGTCGAAGGTCCGCGGCGTCGGATCCACCGGATCCCCGCTGCCGCCCGAGGGCTTCCGCTGGGTATATGACGCCGTGGGCAGCGACCTGCTGCTCGGATCGTTCTCCGGCGGGACTGACCTGTGCACCGGCTTCGTCGGACCGAGCCCGCTGCTCCCGGTGCGGGCCGGCCTGATCGCCGGCCGGTGCCTCGGCGCGAAGGTGGAAGCGTATGACGCGAACGGCAATCCGGTTACCGGCGCGGTCGGCGAGCTGGTGCTTACCCGGCCGATGCCGTCGATGCCGGTGGGCTTCTGGAACGATCCCGGCGGCGAGCGGTACCGCGCCAGCTATTTCGCCGAGTACCCGGGCGTGTGGCGGCACGGCGACTGGATCATGTTCCTGCCGGACGGCGGCTGCGTTATCTACGGGCGCTCCGATGCCACCCTGAACCGGGGCGGCGTCCGGATGGGCACCAGCGAGTTCTACCGGGTGGTGGAACGGCTGCCGGAGGTCGCCGACAGCCTGGTGGTCGACACCGGGCAACTCGGCCGCGACGGCCGCCTCATCCTCTACGTGGTGCCGGCCGACGGCTGCGTTTTGGATGACGACCTCACCGCCCGGATCCGGTCGCAACTGCGCAGCGAGCTGTCGCCGCGGCATGTCCCGGACGAGATCCACCAGGTACCCGGCATCCCGCGAACGCTGTCCGGCAAGAAACTCGAGGTGCCGGTCAGGAAAATCCTGCTGGGCACGCCGCTCGCCGACGCGGCCGACCCGGACGCGCTGGCCAACCCCGAAGTGCTGCCCTTCTTCGCGCCCGCGGAGCGACCGTGACCACGCCAGCGGGCCTGGCCGGCGGCGTGCCGGACCGCCGCTTCGGCGAGGAGGGCGGCCTGCTGACATACGGCGGCTACCTCCGGCTGCCGGAACTGCTGGCGCAGCAGGTACCGCAGGTCGATCCGCCTGCCCATGACGAGCTGCTGTTCATTACGGTGCACCAGGCGTACGAGCTCTGGTTCCAGCAGCTGCTGCACGAGCTGGGCGCCGCCCGCGGTGCCATGACGGAAGGGCAGACCTGGCGGGCCAGGCAGCTGCTGCGCCGCGCGCACGTCATCGAGCGGCTGCTGGTCAGCCAGATTGACGTGCTGGAGACGATGACGCCGCAGGACTTCCTGGAGTTCCGCGCGGCGCTTGCGCCGGCCAGCGGCTTTCAGTCGGTGCAGTTCCGGGAGCTTGAGTTCCTGTCCGGAGCGAAAGATGAAGGGTACATCGCTCGTTTCCGCGCTCTGACAGATTCAGAACGAGCCCGGCTGGCCCGTCGGCTGGCCGAGCCCTCCCTGTGGGACGCGTATCTCGGCCTGCTCCGGAGCCGGGGACTGCCGGTCGCGGCGGCTGACGAGATCCTGGCGTCGCTGGTCACCATCGCCAGGGACCGCGCGAATTACGACGATCTGTGGGAGCTCGCCGAGGATCTGCTGACCCATGATGAAATAGCGGGGCTCTGGCGGGCCAGGCACGTTCAGATGGTGGAGCGGCAGATCGGCACGAAGTCAGGCACCGGCGGGTCGACCGGCGCGCCGTACCTGCATAAGCGGGTGCCGCTGCGCTATTACCCGCTGCTGTGGGAACTGCGAGATTGGTTGTAGCGGCCGGATCGGCGCGCGGTGGCAGGCCCGGCACACAAAGGAGTGGGACCGATGGCGGAAAATGCGGGCGACGGGAAGCTTGCCCTGCTGACGGCGGCGGCGGCGCTGGCCGAGGGCGACTGCGGCCGGGATGAGCTGCTGAGCTACCTGCAGGCCTACTACCGGCACGTCGCCGTCGAGGACCTGGCCTCGGCCGGGCCGGAGCGGATCGCCAGCGTGGCGACCGAGCAGGCCGCGTTCGCCGCGCACCGGCCGCAGGGCCGGGCGCTGGTCCGGATCCGGCCGGGCGCGGCGGCGGCATCGCTGGAGCCGGCCGGCGCGGTGCTCGACATCGTCACCGACGACATGGCCTTCCTCGTTGACTCGGTGACCATGGAACTGGCCAGGCACCACCTGGCGGCCCACCGGGTGATTCACCCGCAGCTGCTCGTCGCCCGGGACGTCACCGGAGCGCTGCACGGCGTACTCGGCCTGATCGACGGGTCGCCGCCCGCGCACGACGAGATTGCCGAGTCGTGGACGCACATCGAGATCGGCGTGCTCGCCGACGACGCCGAGATCGCCCGGCTGGAGGACGACATCCAGCGGGTGCTCGGCGACGTGCGGGTCGCGGTCGAGGACTATCCGAGGATGCGGGCCAGGGCCGTGCAGCTGGCCGAGGATCTCGCGCTGTCCGCGGCGGCCGAGCCGGCCGGGGCGGACGCCGGCGCCGAGGCACCGGCCGAGATCGAGGCGCTGCTGCGCTGGCTCGCCGACGGTAACTTCACCTTCCTCGGCTACCGCGAGTACGACCTGCTGGACGGGCCGGACGGGATGATGCTGCGCGCGGTGCCCGGCACCGGTCTCGGCATCCTGCGGCACGACAAGCAGGGATCGAGCTCGTTCGCCGCGCTGCCGCCCGCGGTCCGGGCCAGGGCCCGTGACCCGAAGCGGCTGATCCTGACCAAGGCGAACTCGAAGTCCACCGTGCACCGGCCGAGCTACCTCGACTACGTCGCGGTCAAGCGGCTCGACGACGCGGGCGAGGTGACGGGCGAGTACCGGTTCCTCGGGCTCTACACCCACGTCGCCTACTCCGAGAGCATCACCCGGATCCCGGTGCTGCGGCGGAAGCTGGCCGGCGTGCTGGCGTCCCTCAGCCTGACCGCCGACAGCCATGACGGCAAGGATCTCGCCGAGTTCCTGGAGAACTACCCGCGGGAGGAGCTCTTCCAGACCCCGGTGCCCGAGCTGGCCCCGATCGCCTCGGGCGTGCTCCGGCTGCGCGACCACAAGCAGACCCGGCTGTTCCTGCGCAAGGACATCTACGGCCGGTACATGTCCTGCCTGCTGTACATGCCCAGGGACAAGTACACGACCAAGGTCAGGCTGCGCGCGCAGGAGATCCTGCTCACGGCGCTCGACGGCGCCTCGGTCGGCTACAGCGTGATGGTCGGGGAGTCGGCGGTGGCCAGGCTGCACATCGTGGTCCGCGCGCGCCGCGGCAGCGTGCTGCCCGACGTCGACGAGGCCGCACTGGAGAAGCGGCTCGCCGCCGTGGTCAGGTCGTGGGACGACGACCTGACCGAGGAAGCGACCAGGATGCTCGGCGCGCAGCGGGCCCGGGTGCTGCTGGCCATGTGCGGCGACAGCATTCCTGATACCTACAAGACGGACGTTCCGGCCGTTGCGGCCGTCGGCGACCTGGCCAAGGTCCTTGAGCTGCGCGAGTCGGGCGAGGACATCGCCTTCGAGCTCTGGGAGTCGGTGGGCTTCGTCGGCGGCGTGCCGGTTGAGCATGATCAGCGGATCGGCGCGTCCGGGGCGTTCAGCCGGCGCGTCTGGCGGCTCACGATCTACCGGACCGGCTCGCCGATCACGCTCACCGATGTACTGCCCAGGCTCCAGCACATGGGCGTCGATGTGGTGGACGAGCACCCGTACGAGTTCGCCGGCAGTGGCGCCGACGCCGGTGAGCCGTTCTGGATCTATGACTTCGGGCTGCGCAAGACCGGGTCCGGTGACAAGGGCGGCACCGGCCAGGACGCGGCCACCGCGGAACCGGCGTCAGCCGCCGGGCGGTCCCGGGCCGCGGTCTCGCTCGAATCCGTGAAGGACCTGGTCGAGGGCGCGCTGACCGCCCTGTGGCACGGGCAGATCGAGGACGACGGATTCAACGCGCTGGTGCTCGACGCGCACCTGACCTGGCGGCAGGTGGTGGCGCTGCGCGCCTATGCCAGGTACTTGCGCCAGGCGGGCACCACCTTCAGCCAGAACTACGTCGAGCGGGTACTGCGCGCCAACGTGACGGTGACCCGGCTGCTAGTGCGGCTGTTCGAGTCCAGGTTTGACCCCGACCACCAGGCAGGCGAGCGCGAGCGGAGCGAGGCCATCGCGGAAGAGATCCGCGGCGAGCTCGACGATGTTGCCAGCCTCGACCAGGACCGCATCCTGCGGGCGTACTGGGGCCTGATCTCCGCGACGCTGCGGACGAACTACTTCCAGGAGAAGACCGGGCCGCACGCCCCGCTGCCCTATTTCGTGGCCAAGCTGGACGCGGACAAGGTGCCCGACCTGCCCGCCCCGCGGCCGCGGTTCGAGCTGTTCGTCTACTCGCCCAGGTTCGAGGGCGTGCACCTGCGCTTCGCGGACGTCGCGCGCGGCGGGCTGCGCTGGTCGGACCGGCCGGAGGACTTCCGTACCGAGGTGCTCGGCCTGGCGAAGGCGCAGGAGGTAAAGAACTCGGTCATCGTGCCTTCCGGCGCCAAGGGCGGCTTCGTCTGCAAGCAGCTGCCCGACCCCGCTGACCGGGAGGCCTACCTGGGCGAGGGGCTGGCCTGCTACCGGATGTTCATCTCCGCGATGCTGGACGTCACCGACAACCTGGTGGCCGGAGAGGTGGTGCCGCCCGCCCGGGTGGTCCGGCATGACCGGGACGACCCCTACCTGGTGGTGGCCGCGGACAAGGGCACGGCGACCTACTCGGACACGGCCAACGAGATCGCCGGGAGCTACGGGTACTGGCTGGGCGACGCGTTTGCCTCCGGCGGCTCCGAGGGCTACGACCACAAGAAGATGGGCATCACGGCGCGCGGCGCCTGGGAGGCGGTCAAGTTCCACTTCCAGGCACTCGGCATGGACACCAGCAAGGATGACTTCACCGCCGTCGGCATCGGCGACATGTCCGGCGACGTGTTCGGCAACGGCATGCTGCTGTCCAGGCACATCAAGCTGGTAGCGGCGTTCGACCACCGGCACGTGTTCGTCGACCCCGATCCTGATCCCGCGGCGAGCTTCGCCGAACGGCAGCGGCTGTTCACGCTGCCCAGGTCCTCCTGGGTGGACTACGACACGGCGCTGATCTCGGCGGGTGGCGGCGTGTGGCCGCGCAATGTCAAGTCGCTGCGGCTGTCGCCGGAGGCGCGGGCGGCGCTCGGCATCGAGGACGACGTGACGGTGCTGACGCCGGATCAGCTCATCTCCGCGATCCTGTCGGCGCCGGTGGACCTGCTCTGGAACGGCGGCATCGGCACCTGGGTGAAGGCGAGCACCCAGTCGCACGCCGACGCCGGTGACCGGGCCACCGACGCGGTCCGGGTGGATGCCACCGACCTGCGCGCCAGGATCGTCGCCGAGGGCGGGAACCTGGGCCTGACCCAGGCCGCCAGGATCGAGTACGCGCTGGCGGGCGGCCTGGTGAACACCGACTTCATCGACAACTCGGCCGGCGTCGACACCTCCGACCATGAGGTCAACATCAAGATCCTGCTCGACGGCGTGGTACGGACCGGGGAGCTGAAGGCCGCCGACCGCAACCTGCTGCTGCAGGAGATGACAGACGAGGTCGCCGCCCTGGTGCTGGCGCACAATTATCACCAGAACCGGACGCTGGCTGCCTCCTGCGCGCAGGCCGCGCAGATGCTGCACGTGCATGCGCGGTACATCCGGAAGCTGGAACGGGACCGGCGGGTTCACCGCAGGCTCGACGTGCTGCCCGGCGACCGGGAGCTCGCCGAGCGGCGGTCCGCCGGGGTGGGCCTGACCACGCCGGAGTTCGCCGTGCTGCTCGCCCAGACCAAGATCGCCACGGCCCAGCAGGTGCTCGCCTCCGACCTGCCCGATGACGCGTATCTCCGGCGGGTGCTGGTCGGCTACTTCCCCACCCCGCTGGGCGAGCGCTACTCGTCCTTGATGAGCTCGCACCGGCTGCATCGCGAGATCATCACCACCGCGGTCGTCAACGACATGGTGGACCGCGCGGGAATCACCTTCGCGTTCCGGCTGACCGAGGAGACCGGGGCCTCGGTGCCGGACATCACTCGCGCCTGGCTGGTGGCCAGGCATGTCTTCGGCCTGCCGGGATTCTGGGAGCAGGTCGAGGCGCTGGACGGCAAGGTCGATACCGCCACCCAGATCGCCATGGCGCTGGAAGGCCGCAAGCTGACCGAGCGGGCGGCCCGCTGGCTGCTGCACAGCCGCCGTCCGCCGTTCGACATCGCCGCGACTATCGATTTCTTCGCCAGCGGCGTGCTGACGGTGGCGGCCGGCCTGCCCGCGCTGCTGGTCGGCCGTGACCGGACCGGGTACACCGAGCGCAGGGACATGCTGACCGGCCGGGGAGTGCCTGCCGTCCTCGCGCAGTGGGTTTCGGCCATGGTCCCGGCCTACTCGTCTTTCGACATCGTGGAAGTTGCCTCGAGCACGGGCCGCAGCGTCGAGGAGACCGCCGAGGTGTACTTCGACCTGGCCGAACGATTGCAGCTCAACCGCCTCAGGGACCGGATCACCGCGCTGCCCAGGGACGACCGGTGGAACACGATGGCGCGTGGCGCGCTGCGCGACGACCTGTTCGCGGCGCACGCCGCGCTCACCAAGGACGTGCTGAAGGTGACCGGCCCCGGCAGCCCGGAGGACAGGCTCGCCGCCTGGGCGAAGCGGAACGACTCGGCGGTACGGCGGGCCGGCCAGACGATGTCGGAGATCGGCGAGAGCGACGCTTTCACGGTGGCGACGCTGTCCGTGGCCGTCCGCGCGATCCGCACGCTGGTAACCGCCAGCAGGCTGCCAGAATAGGCGGTGCGTCGCGAGCCCGCCGGCCACTGGCAGCCGGCGGGCTGACGTAGGCTTCCGCCATGGCAACCGACGCCGCCGGCGAAATCTCGGAACTAAAGGCGAAGCTCGCCAGTATCGAGGCCGTCCTTGATCCGGACACCATGCTGAAGGAAGCGGACGGCCTGCGGGTCCGGGCCGCCGACCCGGCGCTCTGGGAAGACCCGGAACAGGGGCAGGCAGTCACCCGCAGGCTCTCCTACCTCGACGGCGAGCTGGCCAGGCTGGATCGCCTGCGCCAGCAGCTCGACGACACCTCGGTGATGTTCGAGCTAGCCGAGAGGGAGAACGACGAGCCCGCCCGGGTGGAGGCCGCGCACGACCTCTCGGTGCTCCGCCAGGAGATGAGCCAGCTGGAGATCCGCACCCTGCTGTCGGGTGAGTACGACGCCCGTGAGGCGCTGATATCCATCAACGCGCAGGCGGGCGGGGCCGACGCGGCCGACTGGGCGGAGGGCCTGCGGCGGATTTACCTGCGCTGGGCCGAGCGGCACGGCTACCAGACCGAGATCTACGACACTTCCTACGCGGAAGAGGCCGGGATCAAGTCCACCACGTTCGCCATCAAGGCCCCGTATGCCTATGGCACGCTGCGCGGCGAGCACGGCACGCACCGGATGGTCCGCATCTCCAAGTACGACAACCAGGGGCGCAGGCAGACGTCTTTCGCCGGAGTGGGCGTGATTCCCGTCGTCCAGCGGGCCGACCACATCGAGATCGGCGAGGACGAGATGCGGATCGATGTCTTCCGGTCCAGCGGCCCCGGCGGGCAGGGCGTGAACACCACGGACTCAGCCGTCCGGATCACGCACCTGCCGACCGGGATCGTGGTGTCCTGCCAGAACGAGCGGAGCCAGATCCAGAACCGGGCCAGTGCCATGGCCGTCCTGCAGGCCAAGCTGCTGGAGCGCAAGCGGGCTGAGCAGGCGGCGAAGATGGCCGAGCTGCGCGGTGAGAACACGAGCAGCTGGGGCACGCAGATCCGCAACTACGTCTTGCATCCGTACCAGAACATCAAGGACCTGCGGACTGGCGTCGAGACCGGGAATACCGCGGCCGTACTCGACGGCGAGATCGACGAATTCATCGAGGCGGAGATCCGCTGGCTGCGCACCCAGGGACTCTAAGCTTGCCGTTAAAACCCGGGTGTTTCTCGCCTGGCTTTGAGGGCGCGGGAAACCTGGATGTTCAGCTGAGATGTGCTCCCCGAACTCAGCCCGGCTGTCGCTTCGTCGGCGATGGGGCCGCTTGGCTGGCTGCTGTCAGTGTCGGCCGGTGATGAGAGTTGTGGCGAGCTCTCGCCTGCTCCGGACGCCGACCTTGTCGAACACGGCAGTCAGGTGCTCCTGGACAGTGTCGGCGGAGATATGCAGTTTGCTGACGATCTGGCGGGTGGACTGTCCCTGCAGGACCAGTGCGGCGACGCGCACTTGCGCTGGTGTGAGGTCGTAAGCACGAAGGAACAGGGAGCTGAGCTGGGCCGGCGAGGCTGGCTCGAATATCACCCCGGTCTGGCGTCCGCCTGCACCATCTAGGCGGGTGGCGTGGATGGTCAGCCACCGTCCGGCACGAGTCCGGACACGAACGCTGGGCGCGGCCGCCGGGTCCGGCAGCTGTTCGAGTCTGCTCAGCCGGGCCGTTGCCGCGTAGACGGCCAGGGGCAGCTCGGCCCCCTGGGGTGAGTCATGGCCGGCGATCTCAGCCAGCCAGTACTCAGCCTCCGGGCTGATCGACACGACCGCGAGCGTCCCGTCGAGCACGATGATTCCGGGGCTGCCCGGTTCGGAAGTGGTCTCCGCCGGCATCCGGAGAGCGACCGCACGGCGCAGGCCTTCAGCAAGGTGCGGGGCGATGCGTCGCACCAGCCCCAGTTCACGGTCGGTGAATCCGAGCGGAGAGTCTTCCCGGTGCAGGCAGAGCACGCCCCAGCAATGCTGCCCGGCCACCAGCGCCGCGCGTAGCTCGTCGCCCAGACCGAGCGGAGCCATGATCTCCCGGTAGCGGGGGCTGGCGGACCGGTCGCCGCGCGTGGCGCGATCCAGCGATGTGATCCGATCGTCCGACCCGGCCAGCGCGGCGAACTTGTTGACGTCGTCGTGACCGAACTCGTTGTCCAGGAAGAGCGGGGTGGCCGCGCTCAGCGGATCCTCGGCCACCCCCCCGGTGAACAACATGGTCACCGGGTCCACAGTGGCGAAGAACACCGCGTCTACCGGAACGATCCGGCGCAGCCGGCCAAGCACCTCCGGCTGTAGCTGGGCGGCATCTAGCCCGGCATAGCAGCGGCGCACGATATCGGCAACCCGCCGATCGACCAGCCCATCAGCCATGCACATGACGGTACGCCGCACGCGGCCGGCGCTGACAGCCCACGAGAGCCGGCCGCCCGCGGGAGAGGTCAAGGCTGGTTCACCAGCCCGAGCTGGCTGAGGAGACCGAGGTCATCGAGCCGTCCCCAGCGCTCGACGATGCGGCCGTTACGGACCCGGAAGATCTGAACCCCCCGGAGCGTGACTGTGCGACCAGTGGCCGACACTCCCATGACCTCGCCGCGCTGCGTGCCGCTGGCGGTGAACTGCTCCACGACCAGGTCCCCCTCGCCGATGAGAAGACCGAGGTCGCTGTGCCAATCGGGGAAGGCGGCACGGAACATGGCGGCGGCCCCGCGCATGCCCTCTCGGTCCGAGGACGCCCCGAACGGCGGATCGTGGTTGACGAAGTCCTCGGCGAGCAGGTCATCGACCGCTCCCAGGTCACCCTTGGTGAATAGCCGGTCGATGAACTCGCGGATGATGGCTTTGTTCTGCTCGATAGTTGTCATACCGCCATCATTCGGCTGCCCCGATGCGTGCGATACCCCAACAAGTTGGGGTTCATCGCGGCACGGCAGCCTTCTGGTCATGATCAGGATGGTGGCCCCGTACACCATGGCCTCATGGTGGGCGGTCAGCCGCTCATAGTCGCGCGCTGCCGCGCCGCTAGCGGTAGGTCAGCCTGAAGCCAGGCCAGTGCGACGGTGGTTCACCGATGGCGGCTCTCAGTGCGAAAGCTGCATGGCGAGCACGAGCAGCAGGGCGATGAGCGCGAGCACGACAAGCGGCATCCGCAGGCCGCTGCCCTGGTGATGCACGTGCGCTCTCGCTGCCTGGCAGACCGGGCAGTGACCCTCTGCCACCGGCCCCGCGCAAGCAGCGCAGATCAGGTGTTCGCAGCTCATCTGGGTCTCCTCCGTCCCGGCGGCTACCCGGTCACTTCGCCGATGTTGGACGTTCCCAACCAGTTTCCCCCCTACACTGGCCCAAGGCCAAACCGGGACGCCTGGCCGCCCCGGCAGGGTCGTCCGCATTTTCGTCGAGCGCCGTGTGATGGGCCTGTGATCCACTTCGATAACGTCACCAAGATGTACCCGAATCAGAGCCGTGCCGCCTTGGAGAGCGTCAGTCTGGACGTTGAAAAAGGCGAGTTCGTCTTCCTGGTCGGGCCATCAGGGTCCGGCAAATCGACATTCCTCCGGCTGGTGCTCAAGGAGGAGCGGCCGACTGACGGCAGGATTCACGTCGCCGGCAAGGACCTGGCGCGGCTCACTAACTGGAAGGTGCCGCACCTGCGCCGCCGGATTGGCTGCGTGTTCCAGGATTTCCGGCTGCTGCCCAGTAAGAACGTCTATCAGAACATTGCCTTCGCGCTGGAGGTCATCGGCAAGCCGCGGCGATTCATCCGCAAGGTAGTGCCGGAAGTGATCGACCTTGTCGGCCTGGAGGGCAAGCGGGACCGGATGCCCGACGAGCTGTCCGGTGGCGAGCAGCAGCGGGTGGCGATGGCCCGCGCGTTCGTCAACCGGCCGATGATCCTGCTCGCCGACGAGCCCACCGGCAACATCGACCCGGCGACATCCATCGGCATCATGAAAGTCCTCGACCGCATCAACCGGACCGGGACCACCGTCGTGATGGCGACGCACGACGCGGCGATCGTGGACTCCATGCGCAAGCGCGTCATCGAGCTTGAGTACGGCAAGGTGGTGCGCGACCAGTCGCGTGGGGTCTACGGCCAGGCCTACTGACCGACTCGATCAGGATTACCGAGGGATCAGGACATGCGTGCGCAGTTTGTCTTCCATGAGGTCTGGATCGGGCTCCGGCGGAACCTGACCATGACCATCGCGCTGATCGTGGTGGTCGCGATCAGCCTGTCGCTGCTCGGCACCGGGCTGCTCTTCGTCAAGCAAGTCGATAACACCAGGACCTACTGGCAGGGCAGGGTCCAGCTGTCCATCTACCTGTGCACTCGCACCAGCGTGAGCCCGCAGTGCACGAAGAACGGCCCGGCCACCCCGTCGGAGATTGCCCAGATCCAGCAGGATCTCAAAAGCCTGCCCCAGGTCATCGGCCTGCGGTATGAGTCTCAGTCGCAGGCCTACGCCCGGTTCCGGCAGGAGTTCTCCCAGGATCAGTCCTTCGTCAGCACGGTCAGCAAGGGCGATATCCCCAACTCGTTCCAGGTGAAGCTCAAGAACACCGAGGCCGACTTCCCGATCGTGGCCGATACGGTGGAAAACCGTCCCGGCGTGGACCAGATCGTGGATGACTCCTCTATCCTGGACAAGTTCTACAAGCTGCTCGACGGGGCAAGGAACGCAGTCGTGGTCGTCGCGATCATCTTGCTCATCGCGGCCATCTTGCTGGTGGCGAACACCATCAGGCTGTCCGCTTTCAACCGCCGCCGGGAGACCAGCATCATGCGGCTGGTCGGCGCGTCGAACTTCTACGTCCAGCTGCCGTTCCTGGTCGAAGGCGTGATCGCCGGCCTGTTCGGCTGGCTGGTCGCGGCCGGACTGCTGATCGCGGTGAAGACCCTCGGGCTGGATACGCTGCAGCAGTACTTCCCGTTCAACGTGCAGCTGAGCGCAACCGACCTGATCGAGGTCATCGTCCTGGCGATGATCATCGGCGTGCTGCTCTGCGGTGCCACGTCGTTCCTGACGCTGAGGCGCTACCTGCGGGTGTGACGTCGGGGGACAGGAGAACCGTGGCAGCGGAGCAGGGGACGAAGATCATCGCCAGGAACCGGCGAGCCAGGCATGACTACCACATAGAGGATGTGGTCGAGGCTGGCCTGGTGCTCACTGGCACCGAGGTGAAGTCACTGCGGGCCGGCCGGGCCTCGCTGGCTGACGGATTCGGCCAGATCTCGGACCACGAGGCGTGGCTGCATGGTGTGCATATTCCCGAGTACACGCAGGGCACATGGACCAACCACGAACCGCGTCGTCCCCGTAAGCTGCTAATGCACCGCAAGGAGATCGACAAGCTGGCAAGCGCGACCGCGGAGCGCGGCCTGACGCTGGTGCCGTTGTCGTTGTACTTCAAGGACGGGAAGGCCAAGGTCGAGCTGGCACTGGCCCGCGGCAAGCGGACCTATGACAAGCGTCATGACCTGGCAGAGCGGGACGCTGCCAGGGATATTGATCGTGCCTTGCGCCGGCGAAGGTAGCCGAGTGACGAATCATGGCACGCATGCGTAGGCGCGGATCGCACGCTGCGGCACAGCGCGCGCCGCAAAAAGGGTCGCGGGTCCGCACCGTACCCGTGATTCCCGGCCGGCCGGTGCCGCCGGTCGCTGAGACCCCGGACACGCCCGTGCCGCCCGCCAGCGGACCGCCGGCCAGCGCACCGCCCGCCAGCGCACCGCCGCCAGCGCACCGCCGCCAGCGCACCGCTCGTCAGCGGACCGCTCGTCAGCGGACCGCCGGCGGGTAATTTTGGCCAGGCGGCTCCGCCCGCGGGTAACCCAGCCGCGCCGAGCCCGTCGGCCTGGCCGCTGACACCACCTGCCGGGGAGTCAGGCAGTGAGCCGTTGCCAGACCAGGCCCAGGCTCCGGCGGGTCCGGCTGCCAGGTCAGCGACACCTCTCCCGGAGCTTCCGGTCGTCTCGGGCCTGGTCGCCCTGGGCCTGGTCGCCCCGGATCCGGTCGCCCCGGGTCCGGTCGCCCCGGGTCCGGTCGCCCTCGGGTCCGGTCGTCTCGGGCCTGGTCGCCCTGGGCCTGGTCGCCCCGGATCCGGTCGCCCCGGATCCGGTCGCCCCGGATCCGGTCGCCCCGGATCCGGTCGCGCCAAACCCGGTCGGCCCGGCCCGGTCGCGCCCAACCCGGTCGGCCCGAGCCCGTCGGCCTGGCCCGGCACGTCGGCCGCAGCGCCTCCGCCGGGGGATCCGGTCCCGCCCATGGCCACGCCGGCCGTCCCGGTCCCGCCGACGGTGCCCGCAGCTTCGCCGTTCCCGGCATCGGCTCCGCTGGATGTGCCGGTGCCGCCGTCCGCTCCGCTGGATATGCGGGTCCCGCCGTCGGCTCCGCTGGATGTGCCGGTGCCGCCGTCCGCTCCGCTGGCTCCGACCCGGCGCCCGCTGGCTCCGCCCCGGGACCCGCTGGCACTGCCGTCGGGCCGGCCCCGGCGCGGCCGGCCAGGACCGTGCCCGCCGCGGCGGCACGGCCGGCGGCGGCCGCCGCCGGATGGCGTGCCAGCCTCACGCCCAAGCGAGCCGTCGCCGCGGTCTGCGCTGTTGTCGTCCTCGCCTTGATGCTGGTCAGCGCGAGGTCGCCTGATCCGTCCGTTGAACCCACCGTGCAGCAATTCCTGCTCGCCTGGGAGCAGGGCCAGTACCGCACGGCGGCCGCGCTGACCACCGGCGACCCGGACATAGTGACATCGGCGCTGCGTACCGCGTATCAGCAGCTGGATGCGGCCGACATCACCCTCAGCATGGGCCGGATCATCCAGCACGGCGACACCGGTGTGGCACAGTTCAACGCCTCGATCGATCTTGGCCGCAGCGGGGCGCCCTGGCGGTACCAGGGCCAGTTCGCCCTGCGCAGGATCGGCTCGACCTGGAAGGTCGTATGGCGCCCTAGCGTGATCCATCCCGGCCTGCAACCCGGGTTGCGGCTGGCCGTCGTCACCACGATGCCCAAGCGAGCCGCACTGCTCGATGCCTCGGGCAGGCCGCTGGCCAGGCGCTCGCGGGTCGTCGTTGCCGGGGTGCGCCCCGGTCGCCTGACTCATCCGCAACGGACGGCTGACCTGCTCGCTGAGGTGACTCATCTCCCCGCCAGCGAGGTATACGGGGAGATCCTGGCTGCGCCGTCGGCCCACTTCTTCGAGCTTGTCCGGCTCCGGCCGAGCACCTACCGTCATCTCAGCGGCAGGCTCCGGCGGGTACCCGGGCTGATCATCAAGCGGACCAGGCTGCGGCTCTTCGACAGCGCGGCGAGTTCGATCGTGGGCTCGGTCGGTACCGAGACGGCCAAGGTGCTGCGTATTGACGGAGAGCCCTACCGGCCGGGAACCACCGTGGGCTTGTCCGGACTGCAGCTGGCCTACCAGCATTTCCTGGTCGGCACCCCGACGACGGAGGTAGTCGCCGAGAATGCCGCAGGCCGGCATGTATCCGTGCTGAAGAGCTGGCCCGGGTCGACAGGCAAGCCGGTGCGAACGACCATCGATGCCGCCACCCAGGGCGCCGCCGACAGCGCCATCCGGTCACTGCCCGGGTCCGCGGCGATCGTCGCCGTCCGTGCCTCCGACGGCAAGATTCTCGCCGTCGCGACGCACAAGGCGCACGGCATGCCGGCGGTCAGCGCGCTGGACGGCCGCTATCGGCCGGGCCAGGCCTTCACCATCGTCTCCACCGCGGCGCTGGTCAGCACCGGTTTCAACGTCGCCACCCGGATTCCCTGCATGAGTGCCGATCCGGTCGGCGGCCGTACCTTCAGGAACAGCCCGCGCGAATCGGGGATGGGCGCGCTGCCTGCGTTCAGGACCGACTTTGCCCGCGCGTGCAGTACGGCGTTTGCGGGCCTGTCGCAGCGGCTGCACCCGAGCGAGCTGACCTCCGTCGCGGGTCCGGATGGTTTCGGGTTCGGCGCGCAATGGCAGCTGCCCTTGCGCGCTTTCGCGGGCTCGCTGGGAAACCAGCCTGATGATGCCCAGCTTGCGGCCGACTCGATCGGGGCAGGCACGGTCCGGGCCAGCCCGCTGGACATGGCGCTAGTCGCCGCGATTGTCCAGTCCGGCACCTGGCACCGGCCAACGCTCGTGACTAGCCCGCCCGATCCGGGGCTGGCGCCGAGAGCTCCGTTCGGCCCGAAGGTCGTCGGAGTGTTGCGGTCCCTGATGCGCCGGACAGTGACGTCGGGGGCCGGGCGCGCGGCCAACATCCGTGGTGCGACGGTCTACGGGCAGGTCGGGAACGTCGTACTCGGCACTGGCCAGCACGGCCTGCGGGCCAGCTGGTTCGTGGGCTACCGGGGAGGCGTCGCCTTCGCCGTGCTCGAGTTCACCCGTTCCGCCCGGACATCGGCAGCTCCGGTGGCCGGCAAGTTCCTCCGGGAGCTGTCGGGCAGCCGGTGACCCGAACGTGACGTGAATTTAGTAACTCAGAGCAACTACTGCCGGCGTCGGCGTGCCGCTGCTGCCTGCCCGCTGCCGCCTGCACGCGGGGTGCCGCTGCTGCCTGCACGCCGCTGCCTGCACCGGGGTGCCGCTGCTGCCTGGCCGCGGCCGTCTGCAGTTGGCCGCCGCAGGCGGATCGGGTACCGTTGATCACGACGCGGAGTTCCGGCCAGGCTGGCGGCGCGTCGGACAACTCAATAGGGGGTGATTGGTTTCGACTTCGGTAGTCGATCCAGGAGAAGCGGGCCGAGGGTTGCGGATACGACCTCGTAAATCCCGTGACCGCAAACACTAAGTGCCAACTCAAAGCGCACTCACCTCGCTCTCGCGGCCTAATAAACCGCGGGTTTAGGGGTTGTCAGCCCGGGAGAGCCTCCGGCCCGGTGCCTGGCATCAGCAAGGAGGATCCACCGTCCGGCCCGGCCACGGGACCAGGCGGGACACCAAACAGTGGCTGAGCCTGTCGGCGACTCGCCTGCATGAACGCCGGGGCTAAGAAAAGCTAGCGCAGGCTGCGCCCGGAGAAGTCCTGGTGAAGTACTGAAGGACGCGGGTTCGATTCCCGCCACCTCCACCTGATGCGTCTTACTCGAACCTCGTGCTGGTACGCGGGTTCGGGTGGGACGCTTCTTCGCGTCTTCGGGTCTGGCAAGCAGCCCAGGTGAGCGCTTGGCGGTGCCCGGCCCGGTCGAGAGTGAGCCGGTGTTGCCGTGGACGCCGTTCAGGGCCAGGCTGCGGTGGCCCTGGGTACGCTCGGATCTGCTGATGTTCCGATGGCCAGGGAGGCGCGATCATGGCCGGGGGTGAATACGAGCCCATCATGGCATCGCGGCGGATCGGCTCGCCGGCGGCTGAGATCTTCCAGATCCTGGCGGACCCGGGCAGGCATCGTGACCTCGACGGTTCCGGGATGTTGCAGGAACTGGTGTCCGGCACGACGATCTCCGGTGTTGGAGACGTCTTTGTGATGAAGATGTACTTCACGGAGCTGGGCTATTACGAGATGAACAACCACGTCGTGGAGTACGAGCCGAACCGGCGCATCGGCTGGGAGCCGGAAGCGGGGCGCGGGCACCCGAATGCCGACCCGGAGGCTGAGCGCCAGGCCCGCTGGGGGCAGCGATGGTCCTTTGAGCTGACTCCCGAGGGCCCGGACGCGACCATCGTGACCGAGATCTTCGACTGTTCCCGGGTGCCCGAAGATGAGCGCGTGGATATCGATAACGGCAATATCTGGGTCGAGAGCATGACCCGGACGCTGGAACGACTGGACGAGCTCTGCACCAGCCAGCCGGGAGCAGCAGCCACGCCGGGCTAATGCCCGGGACGGCCCGCTCAGGCAAATGTGACCGGTCACGGTCCTTGCTGCGATCGGCGTCCGCGAGGGCTTCGGTTAGGTGCCGACGTAGGCCGCGAGGTGCTCGCCGGTCAGGGTGGAGCGGGCGGCGACGAGCTCGGCGGGTGTGCCTTCGAAGACGATCCGGCCGCCGTCGTGGCCCGCCCCGGGGCCGAGGTCGATGATCCAGTCGGCGTGCGCCATGACCGCCTGGTGGTGCGCGATGACGATGACCGACTTGCCGGAGTCGACGAGCCGGTCGAGCAGGCCGAGCAGCTGCTCGATGTCGGCGAGGTGGAGGCCGGTGGTCGGCTCGTCCAGGACGTACACGCCGCCCTTCTCGGCCATCCGAGTGGCCAGCTTGAGCCGCTGCCGCTCGCCGCCGGACAGCGTGGTGAGGGGCTGGCCGAGGCTGAGATAGCCGAGCCCGACGTCGGCCAGCTGGGTGAGGATCTTGTGCGCGGCCGGCGTCTTCGCCGCACCGGCGCCGAAGAACTCCTCGGCCTCGGTCACCGAAATGGCGAGCACCTCGCTGATGTCCTTGCCCCCGAAGGTGTACTCGAGCACCTCGGCCTGAAATCGCTTCCCGCCGCACACCTCGCAGACGGTTGCCACCCCGGCCATCATCGCCAGGTCGGTGTAGATGACGCCGGCGCCGTTGCAGTTGGGGCAGGCGCCCTCGGAGTTGGCGCTGAACAGCGCCGGCTTCACGCCGTTGGCCTTCGCGAACGCCTTGCGGATCGGGTCGAGCAGGCCGGTGTACGTCGCCGGGTTGCTGCGCCGCGAACCCTTGATCGCGCCCTGGTCGACCGATACCACCCCGTCCCGGCCCGCCACCGAGCCCTGGATCAGCGAGCTCTTTCCCGACCCGGCCACGCCAGTCAGCACCACCAGCACGCCGAGCGGAATGTCGAGGTCGACGTCCTGCAGGTTGTGGGTGCTGGCGCCGCGCACCTCCAGCGCTCCCGACGGTGTCCGCACGGACGGCTTCATGCAGGCCCGGTCGCCCAGGTGCCGCCCGGTCAGCGTGCCGCTGGCCCGCAGCCCCTCGACGGTGCCTTCGAACACCACCTCGCCGCCCTCGGTGCCGGCCCGCGGGCCGAGGTCGACGACGTGGTCGGCGATCGCGATCACCTCCTGCTTGTGTTCCACGACCAGCACCGTGTTGCCCTTGTCGCGCAGCCGCAGCAGCAGGTCGTTCATCCGCTGGATGTCGTGCGGGTGCAGCCCGATCGTCGGCTCGTCGAAGACGTAGGTGACGTCGGTGAGCGACGAGCCGAGGTGGCGGATCATCTTGATGCGCTGCCCCTCCCCGCCCGACAGCGTGCCCGAGGGGCGGTCGAGCGAGAGGTAGCCGAGCCCGATCTCGACGAACGAGTCGAGGCTGTGCCGCAGCGACGCGAGCAGCGGCGCGACGGATGGTTCGTCCAGGCCCCGCAGCCATTCGGCGAGGTCGCTGATCTGCATCGCGCAGGCGTCGGCGATGCTGATCCCGTTGATCTTCGACGATCGGGGCGCCTCGGACAGCCGGGTGCCGTGGCACTCGGGGCACGTCGTGAAGGTCACCGCCCGCTCCACAAAGGCGCGGACGTGCGGCTGCAATGAGTCGACGTCCTTGGCGAGCATCGACTTGCTGATCTTCGGGATCAGCCCCTCGTAGGTCAGGTTGATGCCGTCGACCTTGATCCTGGTCGGCTCCTTGTACAGCAGGTCGCGGAGCTCCCGCTTGGTGAACTTACGGATCGGCTTGTCCGGGTCGAAGAAGCCGCAGCCGCTGAAGATGCGGCCAAACCAGCCGTCCATGCTGTAACCGGGGATGATGAGCGCACCCTCGTTGAGGGACTTGCTGTCGTCGTACAGCGCAGACAGGTCGATGTCGGTGACGGAGCCCCGGCCCTCGCAGCGTGCGCACATTCCGCCGGTAATGCTGAAGCTACGGCGCTCCTTGACGGTCTGGCCGCCGCGCTCGATGGAGACCGCACCCGCGCCGCTGATCGAGGCGACATTGAACGAATACGCCTGCGGCGAGCCGATGTGCGGCTGCCCGAGTCGGCTGAAGAGGATGCGCAGCATCGCGTTGGCGTCGGTGGCGGTGCCGACCGTGGAGCGGGCGTTGGCCCCCATCCGCTCCTGGTCGATGATGATCGCGGTCGTCAGCCCGTCGAGGACGTCGACGTCCGGCCGGGCCAGCGTCGGCATGAAGCCCTGCACGAAGGCGCTGTAGGTCTCGTTGATCATCCGCTGCGACTCCGCGGCGATCGTGTCGAACACCAGTGAGCTCTTGCCCGAGCCGGAGACGCCGGTGAATACCGTCAGCCGGCGCTTCGGGATCTCGACGCTGACATCCTTGAGGTTGTTCACGCGCGCGCCGTGCACGCGGATCAGGTCGTGGCTGTCGGCAACGTGCAGCGCAGGCGACTGCGTGTCCGTCCTCGTGGCCATGCTCATCGGGTCTCCATCTGTTAGACGGGGCCGCCTGTTAGACGGGCGCCTTCGCGGTCTCCGTCGGCCTCGCGGCGTCAGGCCAGCCAGCGGCCGTCGCGCATCAGCTCGCGGTCGGGCAACTCGTTCACCTCGCGCCAAGCCTGGATGCGGCGCGGCGCGATGCGGAACCAGCGGTACGGCGTGGCCAGCGCACGCGGGTCGAAGCCGGTGCGCGCGGCGAACCGGTCACCCCGCTGCTGCGGCAGCGCGTCGATCTCGAGGGCCTCGACTTCGCCCTCGATCATGGACACGTCGCGGGTGTGGCCAAGCCCCAGCCGAACGGCCCGGGTGGCGGCCAGGTTCCTGGCGGTGGGGCTGTCCGCCGCCGTGGCCATCAGCAGCGCCTCGCCATCCCAGTCGAAGGACAGCGGCACCAGGTACGGTGCACCGTCCGCCGAGGCACTGGCCACCCAGGCATCGACATCATGGGTGAGCCGATGCTCGGTGTCGCGACGACGCTGCGCCCGGGAGCGGGGGGCGGTGCTCATGGGTCCTGAAGCAGCCCGAGGACGTTGCCATCGGGGTCGGTGACGGTGGCCACCAGGCGGCCGCCGCCGACATCGTGCGCGGGCTCCTGCACGGTGGCACCCGCGGCGGTCACCTCGGCCAGCTTCGCCTCGATGTCCGGCACGTGCCAGTAGGCCACCGGTGAGGTCATGCCCCGCTGTGCACCGCCCGGCACCAGCCCGATGTGCTGGCCCGCGGCCTCGAAGCCGACGTAGTAGGACGCGTCGGCCTGCGGCGGGACGCCGAGCAGGGCCTCGTACACCGGCTTGGCCGCGGCCAGGTCGGTCACCGGATGCAGCACGGTTTTGATTCCCTGAGTGGAAGAGTCGGTCATGATCACTCCTGACGTCGCGGGTCGTCGACCCCATGTGTACGGTCATGCTAGGCGCGGCTCCGTGACCCGCGCTTCTTCAAAACTGCTCACTTCCGGTCGGCCTCGCACCCGCATCATGACGCGAACACGCATATGAAGATTGTCATCGTGGGTTCGGAGGCGAGCGCCCGGGCCGAGCGTTACCTGCAGGCAGCGGGCGAGACCGCACGCTGCTGCGAGGCCGGGTCCTCAGCGGTTCCGGCCCGGACCGTGCCTGCCTAGCTGGCCTTTTCCCGGCTGAGCCGGGGACGGGCATCGATCATGGGCGGCACGGGGTGATCGTGAGGTCATGGAAGGTGGCCCGGAAGCCGCCGCCCTCCGGCGCGGCGCACATGGCACCCGCCAGCGCCTCTCCTGGCGGCAGGTACGCCAGCGCGGCCAGCTCCAGCTCGCCTTCGCCGGCCGCGTAGCGTACCTCGACGGCATCCCCCCGGCGGGTCAGGAGCAAGCGGAGCTCGCCGAGGCCGGCTGGCAGCTGCGCCATCGCCCAGCTTGAGTAATCGTTGGTCACGACGGTGCTGAAGCGGATCCTGCCGTCAAAGTACTCGACGCCAGTCTTCAGCCAGTGCCGCTCGCTCACCCGTACCATCGCCCCGGCCTGGTCGTACTGGTCGGCGTAGGCGCCGCGCAGTCGCATCGACAGATCGAAGTCGCCAGCCAGCGCCGTGGCGTAGAGATGGCCGTCGTCGCGGACGTAGCCGTAGCCCGTGGTCCGCCAGAAGTCGGTGCCCGCATCCGCGGTGACGGTGAGCACGCCAGGCTCCTCGGACCACTGGACGGGCTCGTTCAGCCACTGCACGTTTCTCCTCCTGCTTGCTCCGCACCTGCCTGACGGCGCTCGCCACCTCGGTGCCGTCAGTATCCGGTACCGGCCAGGGGCCGGCCCCGCCTGGGGTCGCCCGCAGGCCGTGCACCAGGGCAGGCTGGCTGACTACGCCATTCCCGATACCAGCTGAACGACCACGGTGCCATGATGCGGAACTTCCGGGCGGGATGATTCCACCGCTGGCCGGCCCTCATCTAGCTCGCGGCTAGCTGGCTCACTTGCCGCGTCTCAGCCGGTGCCTGGCCGCTGGCCAGGCCAGGTCGCTTGCTGCCGCAGACGGCGCCGGCACCTGCCCAGCGGACCTCGCCTCGGCCCCGCTTTACGTTGCGCAAACACTGTCACTCTACTAGTCTAGTAATAGAGCGATAGCCTTGGAGGCGGGCATGTTCCGTGTTGATGCCGGGTCCGGTGTGCCGATCTACCGGCAGCTGGTCCAGCAGGTGCGCCGGGATGTCATGCTGGGCCGGCTGCAGCCCGGTGACCAGCTGCCCAGCGTGAAAGACGTTGTCGATTCCCTGTCGGTCAATCCGAACACGGTGGTGAAGGCGTTCGGTGAGCTGGAGCATCAGGGGCTGGTGGTACGCCGGCAGGGGGTAGGAACATTTGTGGCGGCTGCACCGCCGGTAACGTCGCTGCCGGTTGCGCCGAAGCTGCTAGGCCCGCTCGCGCGGTGGGTGGACCGGGCGAGGCAGGACGGGCTGTCGTCCGAGCAGATCCGGATGCTCCTGGAGGTTGTCCTCGATGAGCCGGTAGTCATCGTGGGTGACCGCCGCGCTGCAGGCGGTGCCGGATGAGCACAGCGCTACTGTGTGCAGGCCTCGGGCACCGCTACGGGCGCAAGATCTGGGGCCTGCGTGACTGCAGCCTGGACGTGCCAGCTGGGCGCGTGGTGGCACTGGTCGGCCCGAATGGCTCCGGCAAGACCACCCTGATGAGTATGGCGGCGGGCCTGCTTCCGGCAAGCACGGGAGGTGTCGAGGCCGCTGGCGGCGCCCCCGCGCAGCGGCTGGACAAGATCGGGTTCGTCGCCCAGGACGCTCCGCTTTGGCCGCGCCTGCGCGTGGCCGATGTCCTGGAGATAGGACGGTGCATGAACCGCGGTTTCGACGTGGCTATGGCCTCCCAGCGGATCCGGCGGCTGGGCATCCGGACCCGGGCGCGGATCAGCGCCTTGTCCGGCGGCGAGCGCGCCCAGGTGGCTCTCACCCTGGTGCTGGCCAAGAAGCCGGAGTTGTTCTTGCTCGATGAGCCGACGGCCAACCTTGATCCGCTGGCCCGGCGAGAGTTCCTTGGCTCGATGTTCGAGGCCTGCAGCGAGACGGGCGCTACCGTTCTGTACTCCTCCCATGCGGTGGCGGAGCTGGAGCGCATCTGCGACTACCTGATCGTGCTCCGCTCGGGGCACCTGCGGCTCGCCGGCGACATTGACGAACTGCGCCAGCAGCACCGGGTCATCTGCGGGCCGGACGGCTGGCCCGGCGGCGGAGGCTGGCAGGTGATCAGCCAGCGCAGCACAGCCGGGCGGACCACGGCGCTGGTGCGCTGCGACGGCGCCCGCCTCGCTGGCCCTGGCCTGCAGGACGCGGCACCCACCTTTGATGAGCTCGTGCTCGGCTACCTCGAAGGCGATGCCGCCACGCTCCCCGAGGAGGCATGGGCATGACCTGCCTGATCTGGCGGCAGCACCGCGGCCAGGCGCTGTGGACCGTCATCACCGTCATGGCCCTGTGCGCTCTTATGGTCAGCTTCGGGCTCAGCGCCGGGCACTGGCTGGCGGGTTACCACAGCTGGCTCCGGCAGCTGGCAGCCGCCGGATGCCCGCCGCCCGACGCTCACAGCGGCGTGTTCCACGTCCGGTCGGCCGCAACCTGCAGCGCGCTCAGGGATCGGTATCCGGGCGGCCTGCAAGCCGCCTTCGCGTCCCGCTACAGCTTCGCGATCCTTTTCTCCCAGGACGGCCTGCCCGCCGCGTTCGCGATCATCGGCGCCATGATCGGCGCCCCGCTGGTCGCCAGGGAAATCGAGCAGCGCACCCAGCTGGCGGCCTGGACTCAGTCAGTATCACGACGCCGCTGGTACATCACCAAGATCGCTTCTCTGGCTGCCGCCCTGGCCGTGGCCGGCCTGGCCGCCGGGGCAGCCAACGCCTGGCTGCAGCACCAGCTCGCGGCCGGTGACACCACAAGCTCACGCTGGTCCTGGTTTGTCTCCATCAACCTGGCCCTGGCCGGCGAGGCCGCGCTCGCCTTCGCGCTGGGAGTAGCTTTCGGCGCCTTGCTCCGGCGCACGCTTCCCGCGATCGGCGCGGCCGTGTCCGGATTTGCCGTCCTGCTCCTTGCCGCCCGGTGGACGGTGCAGGCTCTGACGCCGGCCACTAACACGACCGGGCCGCGTTTTGCCGCGCCGCCCGGCAGCTGGGTCCTCGGCTCAGGTACCGGTGTCCCGGTGCCCTACCACCCCGCCAGCCAGTACTGGCCACTGCAGCTCATCCTGCTCACCGTCCTGCTAGCGGCCGCCGCGGCTGCACTGGCATCGGGCTGGCACGCCACCCGGACGCGCGCCGTCTGAGCAATTGCCCATGATCCACAGCCGGCCCGGCCTGCCCGGCACGTCCTAAGCTGGCGGACCGCCGGGAGCGGCAACCGCCGCGCACAGGACGCAGCGCTCAGGCGATCACGCCTGGTGACCGGCCGGAAACACGATCCCGGCTAGCTTCGAAGAGCCGTTTATGGCCGCTAGCCGCGTGCCAGCGTTGTCTCCAGCGACGTGTAGGTCTGCTGAAGCTGAGTCAGGACCTGCTGAAGGTTGGACGCGGTGGCTCTCTGCTCGTACTGCGCAACGGATTTTGACGCGCTGAGCTGCTGGAAGATTTGCTGGGCGCGCGTCGCGTCGGCGGTCATCTGGCTGGATGCCTGCTGGGTTGAACTGGTGGGCATGCCTATCGCGGCCTGCTCGCTGGCGTAGGCGGCGAACGCGGCGCCCGCCTTCCGGTCGGCGGCGGTGACGCAGGGGAGCGGGTGATGGCTGGTCCTGCAGGCGGTGGTCTGGGTCCCGAAGGCCGTCATCGAGGTGCTGAGCCCGTGGAAGGCTGCGGCCGTCTGGTTGAGCGCGGCCGCCCGGCTCTCGGTGCTGGATTGCGTGTTGCTGACCACCGCCGCGATGATGACGAAGTAAGCGGCCGCGATGATCACGCCGAGGCCGAGGAAGAGGCCGACAAGCTGTCTCGCCCGCTGCGAGAGGACCAGCGGCCATGGCGGCGAGCCGGGGACAGACCAGCCTGCCTCGGACATGGCCTGCGGCGCTCCGTAGGCCGGAGCCGGCTGCTGCCCGTAGCCGGCCGCCGGGGCCGTTCCGTAGGGTGGCGCCGAGCCAGCGGCCGGGGCTGCCTGGCCCCAGGCGGGTGCCGGCGGGTTCCCGGCGGGCGCCGGCCCGGTGCCGCTGACCGGCTGGTAGCCCTCGATGCCGCTGACCTGCTGGTCGCCGTAGGCGGGCGGCTGGGCAGGAGCTGGCGCCGATCCGGCCGCGGACGGAAACCCGGAGGCGGCCGGGGACCCCTCGGGCTGGTACCCGCCGGCCTGGTACCCCGTGGCCTGGTACCCGCCGGTCTCCTGCCCCCCGGCCGGGTAAGCCGCAGTTCCTGGCTGGCTGCCGGGTCCGGCCTGATCGCCGAAGAGCCCGCGCGGGTACTCGCTGGTCAGCAGGTACAGGTATCCGGTCACGCGGGTGGAGTAACGCAACACCGCGCTGGCCGCCTCATACAGCGACGCGGGCATCCTCCCGGTGATCAGCATGATCAGCCAGATGACGAAGAGGGCGATCGTCTCCAGGCCGTAGATCGCCACGCCGGCCACGATCGAGGCCGGGATGACCAGGATGAACCGGAAGAGGACGGCGAGCCGGTTCAGCCGCCCGGGGCGCATCGCGACCCGGGCCGGATAGTCGGCGTCGTCGAGCGAGAACGGCGGGTACTGGTCGGTCAGCAGCAAGTAGTAGGCATGGACCCGCACCTGCCAGCGCAGCACGCCCGACAGGAAATCAGCCGCGAACCCCGGCAGCCGCCCGGTGAAGAGCGCGCCGAACCAGCCCAGGATCAGCACGATCTCGGCCGCGATGCCCACCAGGATGAGGAAGAGAAGCTGCGGGATAATCAGGATCAGCCGGAACAGCACGGTGACCCTGCGCTGCTCTGCCGGCCCGGCGAAGCCGACCTCGATCGGCATGGCGCCGCCGGCTCCCTTCTCATCGGGCAGCGGAGGCGCCGTCGGCAGCGGCGATAGCCGTCGGGCCAGCGGGTATGTCAGTCACGTTCACGCTTCCTTGTCGGGCGGACACCGGTCGGTTGAGAACCATAGGTAAATTACGGGGCTAAGTAAGGTAATTTGGCCGTTTTGTGTACTGAGACGTTGTAATCTCTGCCGCCGCACGCGAGGGTCTCCCGAGCCGCCGACCTTGCGCCCCGGCCCTGCGCTCCGGCCATGGGCACGATCCCGGCGGGCCGGGTGACAGCCGCCTGCCGGGAAGTTGGCGCTGGACAGCCCGCCCCGTCCTGCTTACTCTTGACTGTATGATCAGTCAGCCCAGGTACCCGCATGCGCCCATCGACCAGGCCGGCCTCGCCGCGTCGCTGCAACCGTTCGGCCAGAGCAGGATGCTGCCGCGGGCCGCCTACGTGGACCCGGCGGTGTTCGCCTGGGAGCAGCGGTACTTCTTCGGCGCAGGCTGGGTCTGCGCCGGGCACAGCTCGCAGGTCGCCAGGCCGGGCGACCAGCACGCTGAGCAGGCAGGCACCGGGAGCGTTCTGCTGGTCCGGGGCGAAGACGGCATTCTGCGCGCGTTCGCCAATAGCTGCCGGCATCGCGGTCATGAGCTGCTCGCCTGCGGCGCGACGCAACAGCGCAACGCGATCATCTGCCCCTACCACTCCTGGACCTACTCGCTTTCCGGCGGACTGCGCGCAGCCGCCGGGTTCAAGGGCCGCCCAGGCTTCGACCAGGCAGCCTGGGGACTGATTGAGCTGCCCGTCGAGGAATGGCACGGGCTGATCTTCGTAGACGGCTCAGGGAATGCGGGGCCGCTTGCTGATTCCCTGCAGGCCCTGGACGAGCTGATCGCGCCGTACGAACCCGAGCGGCTGGTGATCTCCGGGCGGCATGACTACGACTCCACGGCCAACTGGAAGATCCTGACAGAGAACTACCACGAGTGCTACCACTGCCCGATGATCCATCCGGAGCTGTGCAAGGTAAGCCCGCCCAAGAGCGGCGAAAACTACGCAGCGGACGGCACCTGGATTGGCGGCTGGATGGAACTGCGGGACGGCATGGACACCATGTCGCTCGACGGCAGCAGCCTCGGCGTGCCGTTGCGCGGGCTTGATGCCCGCGGCCTGCGCAGCGTGATCTACGTCAACGTGTTCCCGAACATCCTGCTCAGCCTGCACCCGGACTACGTCATGACGCACCGGATCGTGCCGCTGGCCGCGGACCGGACCAGGATCGAGTGCACCTGGGCGTTCGCGCCGGAGGCCCTGGAGCGGCCCGGCTTCGACCCCGGTTACGCGGTTGAGTTCTGGGACATCACCAACCGGCAGGACTGGAGTGCCTGCGAGTCGGTGCAGCGCGGGCTTTCCTCGGAGCACGCGGTACCGGGGCCGCTGTCGTCCGAGGAGGACGCCGTCTACCAGTTCGTCACGATGATCGCGCGCGGCTATCAGGGCGAGCCGGCCTGGAATCCCGCCGCGAAGGCCGCCACTGCCGCGAACGCCGCCGCCAGCTAGCCGCCCCGCCCGCCGCCGGCCCCGCCCGCCGCCGCCGCTCCGGCCGGGCGTGGCATCAGGTCCGCCCGGGCCGGGGTAACAGTCCGCCGGGCATGCGCTGGGCCGCCGTGGTGTTGACCGATGGGCAGGCGCGCTAGCCTGCCGCAGATTCATTACTCCCGAGACAGCGAAGGAACCTTCCGTGGCCTTGCTCGACATTCCCGTCAACACGCTGGACGGCCAGCCCTCCTCGCTCGGCGCCCAGGCCGGCAAGACGCTCCTCGTCGTCAACGTCGCCTCCAAGTGCGGCCTGACGCCGCAGTACGCGGGACTGGAGCGACTGCAAGAGCGCTACGGCGACCGAGAGTTCTCCGTTGTCGGGTTCCCCAGCAACCAGTTCGGCGGCCAGGAGCCCGGCAGCGCCGAGGAGATCCAGCAGTTCTGCTCGACCACCTACGGCGTGACCTTCCCGATGTTCGAGAAGATCGAGGTCAACGGGCCTGGACGGCACCCGATCTACGCGGAGCTGACCGCCGAGCCCGATGCCGACGGCGAGGCCGGTGACATCCAGTGGAACTTCGAGAAGTTCCTGGTCAGCCGCGATGGCAAGGTACTCGCGCGGTTCCGCCCGCGGACCGTGCCCGAGGCTCCCGAGGTCATCGAGGCGATCGAGGCGAACCTGGCCTGACCGGGGGCCGGTACCCGAGGCCAGGGCCGCGGATACGCCAGCCCGGAGCCGGCCTGGGTGCGCCTTATGCGAGCGCGCGCACGCCGCGCTTGGCCATCTGGTCGGCGATGATCGCGCGCTGGACCTCGCTGGTGCCCTCCCAGATCCGCTCCACCCGCAGTTCGCGGAAAAAGCGCTCGGCGACGTTCTCCCGCATGTAGCCGCGGCCGCCGAACACCTGGACGGCCCGGTCGGCGACCCGGCCGGCCATCTCGGACGCGTACAACTTGGCCATCGAGCACTGCGCGTGCTGCACCTTGACGTCCGCGCCGGCGTCGATCGCACGGGCCGTCTCGTACGTCAGCGACCTGGCCGCGTACAGCTCGGTCAGGCTGTCGGCGAGCATGGCCGCGACGGCGCCGAACTCGCTGATCGGGCGCCCCTGCACCTGCCGCTCGGCAGCGAACGCGGTCATCTCCGTGACCAGCCGCTCCGCCGCGCCGACACAGCGCGCTGCCACCATGAGCCGCTCGAAGCGGAACCACTCGTACGCGAAGCTCATCCCGTCGCCCTCCGCCCCGACGAGATGCGCGGCGGGCACCCGCACGTCACGGAACGCCACGATCGGGTGGTGGTGGCTGATCGTGTGCGAGTAGGCGGGCGTGCGCACCACGCTGACCCCGAAGCTGGGCAGCTCGACCAGGAACATCGCGTGCTCGCCGTCGTGCGCCCCGCCGGCCAGCTTCGCCTGGAAGAACGCGAAGCTCGCGGTGTTGTACGACGTCACGTGCCACTTCTCGCCGTTCAGCACGTAGCCATCGCCGTCCCGCCGGGCGGTTGCCTCGATGGCATCCACGTCCGAGCCCGCGCCCTCCTCGGTGATCGCGTAGCACTCCTCCGCGTCACCGCGGATGGTCGGCAGCACGAACCGCTCCAGCTGGTACGGCGTGGCCACCGCGGGCAGCCAGGACGGCGGAGTGCCGACGACCCAGGCAAGCGCGTTGGTCACCCGGCCGACCTGCTCCTGCACCAGCACCTGCCGCAGGCTGGACAGGCCGCCGCCGCCGAGCTCGACGGGCATGTTGGCGGCATGCAGGCCGAGTTCCCTGGCCCGCTTGGCCTGGCCGGCCACCACGTCGGCGGGCAGCTCGCCGTTGTTCAGCTCGGCGGTGACCTCCAGCGGGATCAGCTCGTCGGCGAATGACCGGGCGGTTTCCTGGATCTGCAGGTCCTCAGCGGACAGGCCGTACATGGCACTCCCTTGTGGCCGGCTCGCAGCCGTAGCCTCCTGGCCCGCCAGCCGGGCCTTCACCATTCTTGACTGAACGTTCAGTCTATGTCAGCATCGACAGCGTGCCAATGCTCTCAGCTGGCCACCCGGACACCGCGGATGCCGTCGTCGTCGGCGGCGGGACGGTGGGCGCGTGGTGTGCCTATTTCCTCCGCCGCAGCGGCCTGGCCCGCGTCGTCCTGCTGGAGAAGCGCACCCTCGGCCAGGGCGCCAGCAGCCGCGCGGCCGGCATCGTCCGGACGCAGGGCGGCACGTCCTGGGCGGTCCGGCTCGGCGAGTGGTCCCGCAAGTTCTACCTGCGCCAGCACGACGAGCTGGGCATCGACTCCGGTTTCACCCAGCAGGGATACCTGCTGCCCTGCTTCACCCCGGCAGACGTCGCCGCCGCCCGCAAGCGGATGACCATGCAGAACGCCGAGGGGCTGGCCGTCCGCTGGCTGGAGCCGGCCGAACTCGACGAGCTCAACCCGACCATGGCGCCCCGGCGCACGCTCGGCGGCACGTTCTGCGCCGAGGACGGCTACCTGACGCCGCCGCGCAATGTCACCGCCTACGCGGTGGCGCTCGCCACCAGCGGCGTGCAGGTCCGCGAGCACGTTACCTTCACCGGCCTGCGTACCGGATCCGGCCGCGTTACCGGGGTCCAGACCAGCGCAGGCCCGATCGCCGCCCCGATCGTGGTGCTGACCGGCGGCCCCGAGCTCGCCGAGGTCGGCAAGCTGGCCGGGATCCGCGTCCCGGCCGCCGGGGTCCGGCACCAGGTCGCCGTGACCCAGGCCCACCCTGACCTGCGCCCCGCCCGGCTCCCGATGGTCTTCGACCTGTCCGCCGGGCTGTACTGGCGCCCCGAGGAGGGCGGCCTGCTGTTCGGCATGAGCAACCCGGCCGAGCCGCCCGGCGAGGCCAGCTGCATCGACGAGCCCTACCTGGCGCTGATGCGCGAGCGCCTCGCCGAGCTGGTCCCGGTCACCGCCGGGCTCGGGCTGCGCAAGGTCTGGGCGGCAACCATTGACTACACCCCTGACCATCTTCCGATCATCGGCCCGGCGGCCGGCACCGATCAGATTTATAACGGGGCCACCGTGGCCAGCGCCGGGGGAGCCGGAATGATGTGGGGGCCGGCGGTGGCCCGTGCCGCCGCCGATGTAGCGCTGACCGGGCGGTCCGACGTGGTGGACACGGCGCAACTGGGCCTCGACCGCTTCGACGCGGACGGCCGCAGCCGGCTGGCCGCCGACCCGATCGCGCTGCCCTTCCCCGAGCATGCCCCCCGCGCTCCCGGCAAGCTGACGATTCCCTGATCCACCCAGAGAGGAAAGCCATGACCGACATCACCGCCGCGACGCCGTTTCTCGCCGATGCCGCCACCGCCGAGCTGGCGGACTGGGGCCCGCTGGAGGAGGCGACCGGCGAGCCGATGCAGACCGCCGGCCACACCCTCTGGCAGGACGGCGAGCAGGAGGTCGGCGTGTGGGAGTGCACGCCAGGGCCGTCCTACTGGAAGCTGGAAACGCACGAGTTCGTGCACATCGTGGCCGGCCGGATGACGGTGACCCCGGAAGGCGGCGAGGCACGCGACATCGGCCCGGGCCAGACGGCCGTCTTCCCGCGCGGCTGGGCCGGCACCTGGCAGATCCACGAGAAGATCCGCAAGGTCTACGTGATCTTCTAAGCCCGGCTGGCGCCGCGCCCGCCCGCGGTCAGTGCCGCCGCGGGCACAGGCCGAACGGCTTGCACAGGTTGCGGACCGTCGTGTTCCTGGCCCGGCCGAGGAAGTGCAGGCCGAGCAGCCGCTCGGTCATCTTCAGCAGCGAGTAGTGCGAGAGGTCCCGCGACGCCACCTTGTGCCGGGTGTAGGGCGAGATGACAATGTCGGGGACGATGCAGTTGGCGGCGTTCGAGGTCAGGCAGTCCGCCCCGAGCGTGCCGCCGTTGCCCTCGTCCCAGGTGATGTCGATTACCAGCCGGCCCTTCTGGTAGTCCCGCCCGGCCGTGATGATCGGGATCCAGGTGGCCAGCCACGCATCGCCGCTCGCCGTCGGGTTGGCGCAGCCCGCGACGCCCGGCGGCAGCAGGTGCATGTCGTCGCAGAGCCCGGGGGTGACGAAGCTGAACCTGGGCAGCTTCCCGGCACTGACGGCGCGCGCCAGGGCGCCGGTGTTCTTGCTGCCCAGCCTGCGGTCGACCTGCGTGCAGTCACCGCTGACCGGCTCGGACGAGTAGAAGGCCGCCGGGTTGTGCCGGTTGACGTAGTACTGCCCGGTCGCCGGGTTACCGACCTGCGGGACATGGTCGCAGGGGACCGGCATGAACTCCTCGTAGCTGCGCCAGGACGGATCCACCTGGCTGAAGATGCTGCGCACGCTGTAGGAGTGCTGCGAGCCGTCGCCGTGCAGCCCGCCGCTAGTGGCCGCCAGGTAGTTCGGGAAGCTGGGATGCGTGATGGCGTGGTAGTCCGACGTGCTCCCGCAATGCCGGATCAGGGTGCCGCCGATGTACTTCGCCGACGGGTCACCCGGTATCTGGCCCGGCCCGTTCCCGTACGACCTGTTCTCCATGAAGATCCACATCACCTTCGTGATGTGCGGCCTGGTCCCGGCCATGGACCCGCACAGCGGCACTGCGCTCGCGGCCCCGGCCGTACGCGCGGCCATGACTGTGCTCGTACCCGCGGTCGTGGCCGCCGTGCCCGCGGCCGTGGGCTGGTAGCCGGCCGCGAGAGCGGCCGGACCGGCCGGCGCGATGCCGAACCCGACCGCGAGAACTAGTGCTGACGCCGACAGGCGGCCGATTCGCATTCGTACCTCCGGGAGCGCATCTCAGGGCACTAGGAACGTAACGCATGCCAGCCTCCCGGGCGAAGTTCGTCAAGGCCGGGAGGACCGCCCGGTGCCCGGCGGTTCGGCGGCGCTGCCGTCGGGAACGTCTGCTTATGATCAAGGACGTGCAGGCCGCCCGGCCAGGGCCGGATTCGCCCGGCATGCGCGCGCGGGAAGGGATCACGCGGCTCATGACGGCTAGCCGGGATGTGGTGATCGTCGGCGGCGGGCATAACGGCCTGGTCGCGGCCGCGTACCTCGCCAGGAGCGGGCTCGACACGCTGGTCTGCGAGCAGCGCGACGTGGTCGGCGGCGCCGCGGTCAGCGAGCACCCCTTCGGGCCCGGTTACACGGTGACGTCCCTGTCGTACGTGGTCTCCCTGCTGCCCCCGGGCCTGGTTCGCGATCTGCGGCTGGCCAGCCACGGTTACCACGTTTTCCCGCAAGGCCCTTATTTCGCTCCGCGCGCGGACGGCCGGTACCTGCGGCTGCCGCACGACCCGGCGGAGCGCAGCGACGAGATCGCGAAATTCTCCGCGCGGGACGCCGTCGCCTACTACCGGTACGAGGCGCACCTGGCCGGCCTCGGCGCGATCCTCGGGCCGATGCTGGGGGAGATCCCGCCGCGGCTCGGGTCCCGGCGGCCGCAGGATCTGCTGCGCCAGGGGCTGCTGCTGCGGCACTTGCGCAAGCTCGACACCCGGGGCGCGGTCGACGTCACCCGGCTGCTCACCGGCAGCGTCGCGGACCTGGTCGAGGGCTACTTCGAGAGCGACGCCCTGCGCGGGCTGCTGGCCGTCTCCGGCGTGATCGGCACCTGGGCCGGGCCCCGGTCCAACGGCACGGCCTACGTGATGCTGCACCATCACATCGGCGACGTCGACGGGCAGGCGGGCGCGTGGGGGTTCCCGCGCGGCGGGATGGGCGGCGTCAGCAACGCGCTGGCCGCTGCGGCGCGCTCGTTCGGCGCAGAGATCCGTACCGGGGCGGCCGTCGCCCGGATCCGGGTCAGCGGCGGCCGCGCGACCGGGGTGACGCTGGCCAGCGGCGAGGAGGTGGACGCCGCCATCGTGGTCACCACGGCGCACCCGCAGATATCGTTCCTGCGGCTGCTCGACCCGGCGGTGCTGCCCGCCGACTTCCTGGCCGACATCCGCGGCTGGCAGACCCGCAGCGGCACGGTGAAGATCAACCTGGCGCTGGGCAGGCTGCCGGTGTTCGCCAGCCACCCCGATCCGGACCCGCAGGTCTACGGCGGGACGATCGTGCTGGCGGAGAGCCTCGACGACATCGAGAACGCCTTCCAGGAGGCGGTCGCCGGCCGGCCGTCGTCGCTGCCGTTCGCCGACATCTGCATCCCCAGCGCGGTAGATGACTCGCTCGCCCCGGCCGGCCAGCACGTCATGTCGATGTTCACCCAGTGGGTGCCGCACGGCTACGCCGACAAGCCGGATGGTGCCGCGCTTGCCGCCTACGCCGACCGGGTGATCGCGCGGATGGAAGCCATCGCCCCCGGCTTCACCGACTCCGTGCTGCACCGGCAGGTGATCGGCCCGCACCAGATGCAGGAGGAGTACGGGCTGGTCGGCGGCAACATCTTCCACGGCGAGCTGAGCCTCGGCCAGATGTTCCACGCCAGGCCCGCGGCCGGCTACGCCGACCTGCGCACCCCGGTCCGCGGCCTGTACCAGGCAGGGTCGGGCACGCACGGCGGCGGCGGGGTCACCGGGATTCCCGGCCGCAACGTAGTACGCCAGATCATGGCCGACCGCCGGGCCGGCCGCTGGCGCCGCCGGCCGTGGGCCTAGCGGGCTGGTGGCCAGTTCCGCAACTACACATGGAGACCGCATGAGTTCCTACCGGCACGTTCCGCACCCGCACATCCTGCACCGGAAGGCGGCACGCCCGGTGAAGGTGGCTGACCAGTTCTCCCGGGACAGCCCGGTCGCCCGTTTCAACACTGCCTTCGCCCTGAAGATCACCGCCGCCGTCGGCTCCATGTGGTGCGCGTACATCTTCGCGGCCATCACCCTGTTCGGCCTGCCGTCCGCCATCCACAACGGGCTCGGCGGCATCGTGCAGTGGATCGCGCAGACGTTCCTTCAGCTGGTGCTGCTGTCGATCATCATCGTGGGCCAGAACGTGCAGGCCGCGGCGTCTGACGAGCGGGCGGAGAACACCTTCCAGGACGCCGAGGCGGTCCTGCACGAGGCCCTGCAGATTCAGGAACACCTGCTCACCCAGGACCGGGAACTGAAAAGACTCATCGATGCGATGGGTTCGCCGCCTCGGCAATGAAGAAGCTCCACGCGGCGAAGACGCTCCGCGGGCGAAGATGCCGGCCTGGCCGGCCGCCGGTCCCCGGCGGCAATGGGATAATCGGGCAGGTGGCTGGCGAGGAGAGACGGGAGCCGAATCAGGCGGTGGGCCCGGCGGCGCTCGCGGCCGGGTGGTCGCATCGTCATCGCGACGTGTCGGGCGGCTGGCTGCGGCCTACGGTGTTCGGGGCGGTCGACGGCCTGGTCACCAACGCCTCGCTGATAGCCGGGCTCGGCGGGGGCGGGGCATCGGCCCACATGGTCGTGCTGACCGGCGTTGCCGCGCTGGTGGCCGGGGCATTCTCGATGGGTACCGGGGAGTACGTGTCGGTGACCAATCAGAACGAGCTGGTGCACGCCGAAGTCGCCGTCGAGCGCCGGATGCTTGCCCGGTTCCCGGCCGCCGAGCAGGCCGAGCTGGCCGATACCTTCTGCGGCTACGGCGCCGACCCGGAGACCGCGGCGCGGATGGCTGCCGCAGTGTCCCGGGATCCGGACACCGCGCTGCGCGTGCATACCCGCGAGGAACTCGGTGTCGACCCGGATGAGCTGCCCTCCGCGGTGGTGGCCGGCGTCTCGTCGCTGATCGCGTTCTCCGCCGGGGCACTGGTGCCGCTGCTGCCCTACCTGGTCGGCCGGGCCACGCTGGCCTGGACCCTGGGGATCACGGCGGTGGCGCTGATCGTCGGCGGGATGGTGGTGGGACGGCTGACGGGCCGGTCGCTGCTGCGCTCGGGCCTTCGCCAGCTCGCCCTGGGCGGGGTCGCAATCGGGGTGACCTACGCCGTGGGCAGCCTGATCGGCGGCCCCGTCCGTTAGCGCAGCCAGCACCGACTGCCCGCACCCTGCGGCAGCTAAGGCCAGCCGCCGGGAAACCCCGCTAGAGGCCTGGGCGTGCAGATAGTTTCTTCTATCGCGTTGGCGCATCGCTATCGGGCGGACCCCCCGGGGGGCGTTATTGCATCGTCGCAGCGTGACGGCTTGACCCCCCCGCAATCGCGAAGCCGGCGACGAGTGCGGTGAGGGCGTCACGCCAGATCCGCACTTCCTCGCCGGGCGTCATCAGTCCGCGCAGTTCCACCGCTGCGAGTCCCTCGCAGAGCGCATGAAACTGGCAGGCGGCCTCTCGTACCGAGCGACTGCCGAGCAGGCCGGCGACCTTGACGCGTGTCACCCTCGTCTCAAGGCCGGCGAATGCCTGCGCCGCGGCCTGGGCGAAGTCTCTTGCCAGCTCGGGTCCCGCCGTTTGCTGCACGCCGATCCTGAATAGTGATGGATGCCCGATAACGAAACGCCGGAACACCGCGACGCCAGCCTCGACGAGGTCGGCAGCTGGATCAGCTGTGGCCGGCAGCTCAGCGATGGCAGCCCCGAGCATCGTGAAAGCCCGGGTCCCGAGGGCGACGAGCAGACCGTCCTTGGAACCGAACAAGCTGTACACGGCGCGGGTGGTAGTTCCCACATCATCGGCGAGCCCGCGAACGGACAGCCCTTCCAGGCCGGCCGCCTGAACGGTTCGCTCGGCTGCTTCGAGCAGCGCGGCGGCGGTTGCCTGGTTGTGTTCCCTCGGCCTTCCCATCTTGACACCTTATCGCAACGTCGTTACGTTACAACGTATCGTAACAGTGCTCCTCAGCAAGAAGACGGGAACATCATGGAGATGACGAGAGCGCCGGCGGCCGGACCGGGGACAGCGCAAACGCCAGCAGGGGACATGGCCACCAGGACCCTGGCCGGGCTGGCTGCCGACGACTACGGCAACTCCGATGACCGGGCGCCGCTGGTCCTGCTCCACGGCCTGACCTTCGACCGCAGCATGTGGCGGCCCTCGCTGGCCGAGTTGCACGGCATCGACCCCGGCCGGCGGATCCTCGCGCTAGATCTGCCCGGTCACGGCGCATCCCCAGGATGGCCGTCCTACGACATCCAAAGCCTCGCCGACGGTATCCATCGCGCTGTCGAAGAGGCGGGGCTGCAAGCACCGGTCGTCGTCGGGCACTCCATCGCCGCGATTATCGCGACCGCCTACGCCGCCAATCACCCGACCCGTGGCATCATCAACGTCGACCAGCCACTGCAGGTAGCCCCCTTCGCCACCATGGTGCAATCTCTCGCCGACAAGCTCCGCGGGCCCGCCTTCCCCGCCGTCTGGCAGATGTTCGCCGCGAGCATGCACATCGAGCTCCTGCCCGAGGCGGCACAAGAGCTCCTGCGGTCCAGTTGCCAGCCTCGGCAAGACCTCGTCCTCGCATACTGGCGCGAACTCCTCGACCGGCCCGTCAGCGAGGTCACCGACTTCGCCGCTGCGACGCTCGGAGCAGTGCGAAGCGCCGGAGTGCCGTATCTCGTCGTGGCCGGTGCCGACCTAGAACCCGAGTACGAGAAGTGGCTGAGCAAGACGCTTCCGCAAGCGGCCATCATCGTCTGGCCAGGAAGCGGCCACTTCCCGCACATCGCACACCCCGGCCGCTTCGCGGAGTGCCTCGCCGCTACCGCCCGCCCATCCGGCCAGACACAGCGCGACGAACAGTCACCATGACCAACTGACAGGCCCGGCAGCGCAGCCACCTGCCAGACGCTCCAATCCGCCGGCTCGACGTGTGACTCAAGCCGGCCTGCCTACCAGCCTGCACCCTTGACCCCGCCCATCAGCCCTTAACTTCACGGCCTTGGGCTTTAGCCAGCCGCTCCCACAGCTAAAGCCAGCCGCGTTCCTCGGCGATCCGCAGGGCTTCGGCGCGATTGCGCGCGCCGGTCTTCTGGATGCAGGCCGACAGGTAATTTCGCACCGTCCCCTCGGACAGGTAGAGCGTTGCCGCGATCTCCGAGATGAGCGTGCCGTCGGCTGAGGCCGTCAGCACATCGCGCTCCCGCTGGGTCAGCGGGTTGACTCCTTCGGACAGCGCAGCGGCGGCCAGGTCCGGGTCGATGACACGTTCGCCGGCCAGCACCCGGCGCACCGTCTTGGCCAGCTTGTCCGCCGGCGAGTCCTTGACCAGGAACGCGGACACGCCCGATTCCATCGCCCGGCGCAGGAAGCCGGGCCGCCCGAAGGTGGTCAGGATCACGATCTTCACTTCCGGCTGCGCGCGGTGCAGTTCGGCCGCCGCGGTCAGGCCGTCCATGCCGGGCATCTCGATGTCGAGCAGCGCCACCTCGGCATCGTGCCTTGCGGCCGCGGAAACGACCTCGTCACCCCTGCCGACCTGGGCGACAACCTCAATGTCGTCCTCGAAGGACAGCAGGGCGGCCAGCGCCTGACGGATCATGGCCTGGTCTTCGGCGAGGAGCACGCGAATGCGCCGGGCCGGCTCGTCGGGCGCCCCGGCACCGCGGGGCTCGGGCTGGTCGGTCACTGCGGCACGGTACCGCGGTCTGGCACGGTATCGCGGTCCGGCGTGGTATCGCGGGCTGGCACGGTAATCGCGGGCTGGCACGGCAACGCGGCAGGCACGGCAACGCGGGCAGGCACGGCAACGCGGGCAGGCACGGTAACGCGATCTGGCGTCATTCCGGCCGCGCGGCGGCGCTCCGGTGCTGCCCCGCATGCTGGCCTTCGTGGCCTTCGTGGCCTTCGTGGCCGGTGCCGTTGGGCGGGCCGGCGGCGGCCGATCCCGGGGGCGGAGTCTCGCCGTGCTCGCCCTCATCGGTGCGCCGTGCTTCCTCGTCGGGGGGCAGCGCCGGTGTTTCCGGCACGGTGGCGACGAGCCGGAAGCCGCGGCCGCCAGCGCCGGCGGCGCCGGCCGCCTGTCCGAATGACAGCCGGCCGCCGATGGCGGCCAGCCGCTCGGACATCCCCCGCAGTCCGCTGCCGGCCGCCTGCGCCGGACCGGGCTGCTGGCCAGCAGGACCGGACTCTTGGCCAGCCGGACCGGGTTCCTCGCCTGCGGGACCGGGTTCCTGGCCTGCGGGACCGGGTTCCTGGCCGGCCAGGAGGGGCGTACGGCTCACCCGGCTGGCCGGCCGCGACTGGGCGCCTCCGTCGCCGGGCCGCCGGGCCGCCGCGTTGTCCCGCGCCGGTGCCGTCCGGCCGCCGAATCCGCGGCCAGTGTCACTGACCTCAAGGGAGATCTCGCCCGCCTGCTGCGTCAGCCGCACCCGGCAGCTCTTTGCGCCCGAATGACGGATCACGTTGGTGACGGCCTCCCGCAGGCACCAGGCGAGCGCCGCTTCCGCGTCGGGGTCGAAAGTGCCTGACCGCAGTGTCACGGCCGGATCGTCGTCCAGCCGGATGGCGGCGGCCTCCAGGGCGGTCCGCGCGGTGATGATCTCGATGGCGAGCGTCGGGCGCCGGTACCCGCTGACGGCCTCCCTGATGTCCTGCAGCGTCTGCCGGCTGACCCGGCCGATGTCGTCGACCTCGCTCATCGCGGCGTCGCGCTCGCTGGTCTGCGGCAGCCTGCCCAGCATCTTCCTGGCTAGCTCTGCTTTGAGCGTGACCAGCGAGAGCGACTGCCCGGTCAGGTCGTGCATGTCGCGGGCGAGGCGCAGCCGCTCCTCGTTCGCCGCCAGCTTCGCGACGGTCTCGCGGGCCTGGCCGAGCTCCCGCGTCAGCATGATCTGCGTCCTGAAGCCGCACATGGCCCAGCCGATCAGCACGACGGGCAGCAAGTCGATCAGGAAGTCGTCGACGCTGAAGTGAGTCAGCCACGACAGCAGCGCGTAGCAGCCGCCGACTCCGAGCACCGCCAGCATCGCGGGGCGCCAGCCAGGAATGACGAAGCCGGTAGCCGCGGAGACGTAGATCCACATCGGCAGCCAGTCCGACCCGTACACCACGCAGGCCAGCACGGCGAGCGCGAAGATGACCGCGAGCCCTCGCTGCGCCATCCGGGGGTTGCTGTCCCAGGCGCCGATCACGCCGACATAGACGACGCAGAACGTCACCGTGATGGCCAGGCCACCGATGGTCCACAACGCCGTGTGCTGGTGGCCGAACAGCTCGCTGACCGGCTGGATGAGGTAGACGAGCCAGACTGCCGAGAAGAACCACCGCAGCGGCCCCCCCGATCCAGGGCCCGGCCGGTTCCGGGTACCGACGGCAATGCTCATGCTTACCTCGCCATCCTGCATTGTTTCCATGCTGCCATGCCCGCCCGCCGGGGCGTATCGGTGTGCGCACGCGCCGGCCGGGCGGGCATCAGCCGTGTCCGGCTCAGATCGTCTCGGCCGTGTTGCGTACGGCCAGGACGGCCAGTGCGATGAAGCCGGCCAGCCAGGCCAGGATCGTCACGATCGATGTCATCGACACTGTCCCGCTGGCGATGACGTCGGTGCCGATCCTGGTGACCTGGTAGGTGGGCAGGACCTGGCCGATGCTCCGCAGGATCCCGTTGCTGAGCGGGAACCACAGGCCACCGAGGATCGACATCAGGAAGTAAACGAACATGGTGACGGGCTGGACGGTGTCGGGCATGAACCGGTAGCCGATGGCGACCGCCAGCGCGGCAAACGTCATCGTGCCCAGCCAGATTGCCGCGCCGATGGCCAGCCACTTCCAGGCCGCCAGCTGGACGCCGCCGTAGAAATGGCCGAGCGCCAGCACGGCGATGATGGACGGCACCGTGGTGGCCATGGAGGCGATGATCTTGGCGACCACGTAAGAGCCCGGTGGCAGCGCGGTCAGCCGCAGCTGCCGGATCCAGCCGTCCTTGCGTTCCTGGGAGATGCGCTGCGCGTTGCCGGTGAGCGCACCGCTGAACGCGCCGACCGAGGCCATCCCGACCATGTAGAAGGCCGTGAACTCAACGCCGTAGGAGGTGGCGCTGGCCTGCTTGCCGAAGACCAGGTACAGCATGACCGGCAGCGCGATCGAGAAGATCAGGTAGCGCTTGTTGCGTGATAGCCGCAGTGTTTCCGTGCGGGCCAGTGCCAGCGTCGCTTTCATCGGGCCATCTCCTTCGCCTGATCGTTGTGCCGGGCGTATCCCGCCGCCTGCCCGGCAGCTGCGGCCGTTTCCTGTCCGGCGGCGCCGGCTCTGTTGTCTTCCGCCGTGATGGCCAGGAATGCCTGCTCCAGGCCCAGGCTGGAGATGTCGACCTCCCGCGGCCGGTAGCCGGCGTCCAGCAGCGCGTACAGCGTGCGATCGGAATCGGCTGACTGGATCTGCACCAGGTCGTGCCTGATCTCGATGTTCACCAGCGCGGGCAGCCCCAGCAGGAACGTCTCGTCCAGCCGGTCAAGCCGGAAGGAAAGCCGCTTGGCCCCGGCCTTTTCCTTGATCTCGGATGGCGTGCCGTCGGCCAGCAGCCTGCCCTTGTTGATCACCAGGATCCGGTCGGCGGCGCTATCTGCTTCTTCCATGTAATGCGTGGCGAACAGCAGGGTCCGCCCCTCGGCGACCTCGGCCTTCATGTTGGCCCAGAACGCCTGCCGGCCTTCCACGTCCATCGCCGTGGTGGGCTCGTCCAGCACGATCAGGTCGCTTTCGCCCACGATCGCCAGCGCGAACCTGACCCGCTGCGTCTGGCCACCGGACAGCCGGTCCACCCGGCGATCCGCGATGTCCGCGATTCCGGCGCGCTTGAGCGTCTGCGTGACGGGCAGCGGCCGCGGATGGAAGCCGGTCACCAGGGCGACCAGCTCCCGCACGGTCACCTCGGGCATCAGCCCGCCGGACTGGAGCATTGCGCCGACCCGGCCGGACTTGACCCCGGTGTACGGGTCGCCGCCGAGCACCCGGATCCGGCCGGAAGTCGGCTTGCGCAGCGCGAGGAGCATGTCGAGTGACGTCGACTTACCCGCGCCGTTCGGGCCGAGGAAAGCCACCGTCTCCCCCCGGCGCAAGTCCAGGGACAGGCCGTCGACCGCCCGCACGTTCCCGTAGACCTTGCTGACCTCATCGAAGGACACCACCGGCGCTCCGGCCTGTCCGCGTCCTCGTTGACTCATGACAATTCCCTTCAGGTGAATCCGGCCCCCTACGGGCCGCCCTTACATAGCACCAGCCGCGGAGTGCCTGGCGGCAGTGCGCCATCTCAGGGAAGCGCCATGACATCTGTCACGGTGCCGGTGTCACGGTGCCGGCGCCCGCAGGGGCGGTCGGCCGGGTACCGGTGCGGAGGGCGCGCGGTGATGCCGTCGAGCGGGCCGGCCGGCCGCCCTGCGGGCAGCAGGTCGGCCGCCCTGCGGGCATCGGCCGGCCTGCCGGGCCTCAGGCTGGGCGGATGAGGCGGCGGTCGTGCTGCCGCCAGTCCTGGGTGCCGTCCGGCCACCTGATCAGGGCCGCCCAGCCGGCCTGGCACCGTGCCCAGGCCAGGATTTCGGCCGGCCGCCAGCCCTGGTCGGTGCACAGCACCTCGGCCTGGCGATGCCGCGGTTCGTGTCTGGTGCTGCTCATCATCACGCCAGCCGGGATGCGTCGGGGCACGGGCTCAACCGGATCTTCGCTGGTCATCACCAAGGTACGCTAACATGTTCGATACTGATGCGGAAGAGTCGCGCGGGACTGGCGTGTGCCATGATCTGCTGCCCGCCGCAGGCAGGCCTGGCACCCGCTGGCTCGTGTGAGGGACAGGCTAGCGTGGTATCTCCACGACCTGATGCCAGGAGAGGCGCATGCAAGCGCGAGCAAAAGTCCGCGTCGCCGCGACTGCCGTCCTGCTGCTGGTGCTCACCGGGTGCGCGAAGATGGATGCCGCCCTCGACAAGCAGTGGGTAACGGTCAGCTTCAGCGCGAACACCACCGTGGCGCAGGAACTGCACGTCCGCGCCGCATGCTCGCACGTGCCGAACGTGCGGCCGATGGCGCTGCCGTCGCACCGGACCTTGATCAACAGCATGAGCGCAGTGGAATACAACACCACCAATGCCAGCGACGGAAACGTGGCCCAGCTGCAGGAGTGCCTGTCGAAGTTCAAGTTCGTGCAGGGCATTACCCAGCAGACCGCCGGTGATGAAGGCGGCTGACGGGCCGCAACTCCTCGTGGAGCACCGACATTCCGGACGCAGAACGTCCTTAATGGGATCTACGGTGCCGGTATGACTAACACCGGCTACCCCTGGGAACCGCCCATGGCTGGCACCGAGGCCGCGCACCTGACTGGGGCGCTGGACCGGTTGCGCACCACCTTCCGCTGGAAGGCCGACGACCTGGACGCCACCGGGCTGCAGGCTCGCGTCGGTGCCTCCGCGCTGACCCTCGGAGGCCTGCTCAAGCACCTCGCCATCAATGAGGACTACATGTCCACCACCAAGTTGACCGGGGAGCCCCTGGGTGCGCCCTGGGATGCCCTTGGCTGGGACGGCAGCGACGATGAGTGGGAGTTCACCACCGCCGCGGACGATACGCCGGAGCAGCTCTACGCGCTGTGGGACGACGCCGTCGAGCGCTCCCGCGGCAGGCTCAGCGCGGCCCTGGCTGACGGCGGGCTCGGCCAGCTCGTCCACGCCTCCAGGTCCGACGGCGCCCATGCCAGCCTCCGTCGGCTCGTGTGCGACCTGATCGAGGAATATGGCCGGCACACCGGGCACGCCGACCTGCTCAGGGAAGCGGTGGACGGACGAACCGGCGAGGACCCGCCGGCTGGATGGCAGCCTCGGGCCGGCCACCGCCGAGTCGTCGACCGAGCAAACGTAGCTTGATGCGGCACTAGCTAGCGGCGGGCTGCACGCGGGATGGCCAGCGCGTCGACGGCGACCGCCCCGGCCGGGCCGCAGATCAGCGGGTTCACGTCCAGCGCCTCAAGCTCGCCGCCCAGCTCGGCGGCGAGCGCGGACAGCCCGGTGATCGCCCGGATCACCGCATCGGAGTCGGCCGGCGGCGCGCCGCGGACCCCGGCCAGCAGCCGGCCCGCGCGCAGCCTGCCGATCATCCGCCTGGCCTGGTCCTCGTCCACCGGCGGCAGCGCGACCGCCCGGTCGGCCAGCAGTTCCACCAGCACGCCGCCGGCGCCGACGACGATGAGCGGGCCGAGGTCCGCGTCGCGGGCGATGCCGAGCGAGAGCTCGGTGCCGGGCGGGACGCTCTCGCAGACGAGCACTCGCGGGCCGAGCCTCGCGGACAGGTCCCGGTAGGCGGCGGCAAGCTCGGCCGGGCCGCGGACGCCGAGGATGACGCCGCCCGCATCGGACTTGTGCAGGATCTCCGGCTCGGCCGTCTTCAGCACGACCGGGTAGCCGACCGAGGCGGCGGCGGCCAGCGCGGCGTCGATGTCCGCGGCCGGATCGCTGCGCGCGGCGGCGATCCCGTACTCGCGGAGCAGGCTCAGCAGCGGCGCCCCGGCGGCCTGGCCGGCCAGGGCACGCACGCAGGAGGGCGGCCATCGAGCGGCGCCGCGCGCGGCCGGTGCTGGTCGTCGGGCCGGCCACGAGCGGCAGGCCGCGCCGGCGGCCGGCGCCGGTGACTGGCGCATGGTCCAGCAGGTGCCGCAGGGCCAGCAGGCCGGTGCGCGTGCCCTCCAGCACGGGGATACCGGCCCGGCGCAGTTCGGCCGCCGCGTCCTGGTCGACGGCACTGGCCAGGCCGGCCAGCACGGCGACCGGCTTGGCGGTGCGGGCCGCCGCGGCCAGCACCGCGCCGGGATAGGAACGGTCGCCGTCGAATTCGCGGATCAGGTCGACGGCCAGCGCGACGGCGGCGACTGCCGGATCGTCGGCCAGCGCGCTGAGCGAGTCGGCGAGCTGGCGCTCGGCATCGCCGCCGGTGCCCCAGACGTCGAGCGGGTTGGCCGGCTGCAGGCCGGGATCGAGCACGGCAGCGAGCCGGGCCAGCGTCGGCTCGCCGATCGCCGCGTACGGCACGCCGAGTTCCTCGGCGAGGTCCGCCGTGTGCGCGCGCTCGAGGCCCGAGTCATGCACTGTCGCGATCCCGGCCCCCGCCGCCCGCCCCGGCCGGACGCGGCGGCCGATGGCGAACAGCTCGAGGGTGTCCGCCAGCTCGGCCAGGTCGCCGGCCCGGTGCACCCCGTAGGCGTCCGTGAGCGCCTCCCAGCCGCCGTCCTGGGCGGCCAGCGCGCCCGAGTGGGCCGCCACCATCGCCCGGCCCGCAGACGAGCTGCCCACTGTCAGCAGCACCACCGGGATGTCCCTGGCGGCGGCAGCGGCCAGCACCGACCGCAGCCGGTCCGGCTCGCGCATCGCCTCCAGTACCAGGGCGAGCACCCTGGTCTCCGGCAGGCCGAGCGCGTACTCCAGGTAGGCGGCGGCGGTGGTGACGAGTTCCTGGCCGGAGGAGACCGCGAGGGTGAATCCGATCGCCCGGCGGCTGCGCAGCATCGCGGAGAACACCGAGCCCGAATGCGTGACCAGCGCGACTGGGCCGGCCGGCAGCTGCTCAGGCTCGACGTAGCCGATCGCCCGCAGGCCCCTGGCCACGTTGACGAATCCCATGCAGCCGGCCCCGCACAGCTGCATGCCCGCTCCCCGCGCGATCGCGGCCAGGCGCTCACGCAGGTCCGGCTGGCCGGGCAGCGGGTCCTCGTGCGCGTTTCCGAAGATCACCGCCGCGGCATCGCCGCGGCCGGCGGCCAGGCTGAGCTGCTGCTCAAGCGCGGCGTCGGGGACGCCGAGCAGTACCAGGTCGGCCGGCCCGGGCAGGTCGGCGAGCGACGGGTAGCAGTGCCGCTCGCCGATCTGCCGGTACCGGGGATTGACCAGGTAGATGTCCGGCCTGGCCGGGCTCCTGGCCACCTCGGCGATCATCCGCTGGCCGAAGCTGCCCGGCCGCGGCGAGGCGCCGACCAGCGCGATGCTGGTCGCTTCGAGCATCGCCTGCAGCACTGGCCGCTGGGGTCCGGCAGCCGGGAGGGATATCCGTTCTCCCGCTTGTAGCTGTTCTTCGATGCTCATGACCGCCGGGTGATCTTACGTACCGGCCGGGCCCGCCGCGCGGCCTTCTTGTCCGCGATCGCCGCGCGGGCCGCCTGCCAGCCGGGGATGCCGCAGACGCCGCCGCCGGCATGGGTGGCCGAGCTGCCGTAGTACAACCCGTCGACCGGGGTGCGGTAGTCGGCGAAGCCGGGCGCCGGGCGCATGTGGAACAGCTGCTCGAGCGACAGCTCGCCGTGGAAGATGTTGCCGCCGATCAGGCCGTACTCGTGCTCCATCTCGTGTGGCCCGACGATGTCCCTGTGCAGGATCGCGGACTTGAGGTTCGGCGCGACCTCGTTGTAGCAGTCGATCATCCGGTCCGCGTACGCCTCAAGCTCCGCGGTATGCGGCTCTTCGTTCCAGTCGGACGGCACCCACTGGGTGAACAGCGACATCATGTGGTAGCCGTCGGGGACCAGCTTCTTGTCGAAGGCCGTCGGGATCACCCCGTCGCTGAACGGGCGCAGCGCGGGCCGGCCCTCCCGTGCGTCCTGGAACGCGCGCTCGATGTACTCGACCGATGGCGCCATCTCCACCGAGCCGGTGTGGTGCTCTTGCAGGTTCGAGCCGGGGTCGGCGGTGAAGTCCGGCAGCTCGCCCAGGGCAAGGTTGATCTTGACGACGCCGCTGCGGGTCTTCCAGTGCTCGATGTCGCTGGCGAAGTCGGCCGGCAGGTTCTCCGCGCCGACATGCTCAAGGAAGGCCGTGCGCGGGTGCAGCGTGGAGACCACGACGCGGGCCCGGATCTCGTCGCCGTTAGCCAGCACCACGCCGGCCGCCTTGCCGTCGGTGATGATCAGCCGGGCCACCCTGGCGTTCGTGCGGATCTCCGCGCCGAAGCCGCGGGCGGCCGCCTCGATGGCCGACGACACGCCGCCCATGCCGCCTTCCTGGAATCCCCAGTTCCCCAGGTGCCCGTCGCCGACGTCGCCGATGGAGTGGTGCGCCATCACGTAGGCGGTGCCCGGCTCGCACGGGCCCGCCCAGGTGCCGATCACGCCGTTGACCGCGAGCGCGCCCTTGACCTGCGGCGACTCAAACCAGTCATCGAGCAGGTCGGCGATGCTCATGGTCATCAGCCGGGTCACGTCGGCGATCGTGCGCACGTCGAGGCCCTTGTGCCGCCAGGCAAGCCTGAGCGTGCCGGCCAGGTCACGCGGCTTGCGCGAGCCGAACGTCGGCGGCACGGTCAGCAGCAGCGGGCCGAGCACCTCGGCGAGGCCCTCCAGCCAGGCATCCCAGCGCGGCATGGCGTCCGCGTCCTTCTTGGACCACTTGGACACTTCCTCGTGGTTGCGCTTGGCATCATCGGCGTAGAGCTTGATTGACCCGCCCTCCGGGAACGCCTGGTAGTACGGTCCCATCGGGTAGATCTGATAGCCGTGCCTGGCGAGATCGAGGTCGGAGATGATCGTCGGCGGCATCAGGCTCATCACATAGGAGAGCCGGGTGACCTTGAACTCGGGTGCCTCCGGCCACGGCGCCTCGGTGGTCGCAGCGCCGCCGGTCTTGTGCCGTCCTTCGAGCACCACGGTCCTGGCGCCAGAACGGGCCAGGTACGCGGCTGCGACAAGTCCGTTATGCCCTCCGCCAACGACGATAGCGTCGTATGTTGCGGCCATGAGTCGGCCTTCCTTTCCGGTGCGGCCACGAGTCCGCAAAAAGAGTTGACTGAACGTTCAGTCTAGAAACCTGCTACCGTATTGACAAGAGGCGGGGAGGATTGCCGCGATGACAGACCAGGTCCGTGAGGCTGCCGGGGTCCGGGAAACCGTCGAGGCCCAGGGCACCGCCGACCTGCGCCGGGAGCAGATGCTGCGCGCGGCCCTTGAGGTCATCTCCGAGCGCGGCTACCCCGACACCAGGATCGCCGACGTCGCGGAGCGGATCGGGATCAGCCCGGCGCTGGTCATCTACTACTTCAAGACCAAGGATCAGCTGCTGACCGAGGCGATCAGGTACTCGGAAGACACCTGGTACGCCGACAGCCAGCGCCGGATGTCATCGCTGCCGACGGCCGCCGCGCGGCTCGAGGAAATCGTGGCCATGAGCTGCCTTCCCGAGGCCGACCCCGAGCCGCACAGCTCCTGGCTGCTCTGGCTCGATTTCTGGGCGCAGGCGGCCAGGAATCCCGAAGTGGCCAGCGTCCGGCAGAAGTCCGACGAGCGCTGGCGCGAGATGATCACTTCGCTGGTGCTCGCCGGGCAGGAGGCGGGCGAGTTCGCGGCAGTGGACGCGGCCGACTTCTCGGTCTGCCTGTCCGCGCTGCTCGACGGGCTGGCCATCCAGATTGCGCTGGAGGACCGGGTAGTTGACCCGGTGGGGGCATTCGAGCTAAGTATGCATTTTGTCGCGAACCAGCTGGGGTTCAGGTGGGACCCGGGCCGGGGGAGGCGCGGCGCTGACCGCAAGCCCCGTCCGAAGGGGAGGTAGCCGACATGGCTGGTGGCAAGATCGAGCTGGTCGCACTGACGAAGCACTTCGCAGAGGCCGCCGTCGACGACATCGACCTCACGATTGCCAGCGGCGAGTTCTTCTCGCTGCTCGGCCCGTCCGGCTGCGGGAAGACGACCACGCTGCGGCTGATCGCCGGGTTCGAGCAGCCGACCGCCGGCCGGATCCTGCTCGATGACGTGGATGTCTCCGGCATCCCGCCGCATAAGCGCAACGTCAATACGGTCTTCCAGAGCTACGCGCTGTTCCCGTTCCTGAACGTGTTCGACAACGTCGCGTTCGGCCTGCGCAACCGCAAGCTGGGCAAGAACGAGATGGCCAGCGCGGTCCACGAGGCGCTGGAGCTGGTTAAGCTGCGGTCGTTCGCCAAGCGCCGTCCTGGCCAGCTTTCCGGCGGCCAGCAGCAGCGGGTGGCGCTGGCCAGGGCACTCGTGCTCAAGCCCTCGGTCCTGCTGCTCGACGAGCCGCTCGGCGCGCTGGATGCCAAGCTGCGCCGCTCGCTGAAGATCGAGCTCAAGGCACTGCAGGAGCAGGTCGGCATCACCTTCCTCTACGTCACGCACGACCAGGAGGAAGCGCTGACCATGTCCGACCGGCTGGCGGTCATGCGCAGCGGCAAGATCGTCCAGCTCGGCAGCCCGCACGAGGTGTACGAGGAACCAGCGGACACGTACGTGGCTGATTTCCTCGGCGTCTCGAATCTCATGGACGTCGATGTCATCGAGCGCGGCCCGGGCGCACGCTGCCAGGTCAGGCTGGGTGAATCGGTCCTGGAAGTGGAGCACGGCGGGGCTGACCCGGCCGACCACGCGCATGCGGTGATCAGGCCCGAGCGCGTCCGGCTGGAGGAATTCGGCTCGCCCGGGCCCAACCGCGTGCCTGCCATGGTCGAGCGGCTGGTGTACCTCGGCTCGGCCACCCAGGTGATCCTGCGGCTGGCCGCCGGGGCAGAGCTCCAGGTACTGCTGCAGAACGACGGCAGCAGGGAGAAGTTCGTCCAGGGCACGCCGGTGCACGCGTTCCTCGCGCCGGACGCGCTCCGCGTGCTCGCCGATTCCGGGGCGGCTTCGGACGCCGCGGACGACGACGCCCTGAAGGTCAGCTGACGCTTCCGGCATGCCCGGATTCGAGCGTTTATCGCGAATTCATGACAGCACGAACTGTCTGGGCGATGATGATCCTTGGGCGGGAAGAAGAATCGCCGAAAATGCGTTGAACACCTGAACCAGAATGCATAGCTGATTCAGGGTCTTTGCCAGGTTACGCACTATGCAGAGACCATTTCCGCGGGCCAGTTCCGGCCAGGTCACCGGGGGAGCCGGTTAGCGGCCGCGGCGGAGTATGACGCCGCCGGTCGGCACCCAGCCCGCGGTGGTGGTGTCCGTGAAATACCCGCCCACGGCCCAGGCCGACTGCGTGCCGGGGATGGCGGCCATGCCGTTGATCTCCAGCGACCGGCCGGGATGCGGGGGCATGGCCAGCGTGGTCCAGCGCCGGGCAGTGGCGGAGACTACCGCGGGCGCGGGGTCGATATAGCTCTGGTTCGTCAGCTTGACGTGCTGTGACACGGCTTGTACGCGGCCCGCGGCGATGATGGCGGGGCCGAGGCTGATGTCGCTGCTGCCGGTGAGCCGCCGCCATTTCCTGCCGTTCCAGTGCAGGACGAATGAGCGAAGGTGGCGGAAGCCGCCGGTATACGTCGTGCCGGTTACCCAGACACTGCGGCGGGACTGCGCGAAGATCTGCCCGAGCGCGGTGCTCCGCGTCGCGGTGTCAGCGGGAACGAGGCCGCCGGTCGGCACCGTGCGCCAGGAACGGCCGTTCCAGCGCTCGACGCCGCCCGCGTACTCGCCCCGCCCGGTGAGCCGCTCGCCGATCGCCCACTCGTCGCGGGCCGACACCCTGCTGATCCCGAAGGCGGTCAGCGGCATCTTCGGCCTGCTCCACCGGCGGCCGTCGTAATGCCAGGTCCCGGTGGTCTGCGGGCCGAGCCCGCCGAACATCCAGACGTCTCGCGGGCCGAACGTCGCGCCGGTGATCGAGAAGCCTTCGCCCGGCCATTCCCGCATCACCTGCCAGCTCGTGCCGTTAAAGCGCGCGACCGCCGCCGGGTGCCCGCTGATGAATGCCCACACGTTGCTGGCGGAGGAGGCGGCGAGCCCGCTGACCTGGCCGTAGCTGATCTTGCGTACCGCGGCGGGCAGGCTCACCCTGCTCCAGGCCCGGCCGTCCCAGTGCTGCAGGAAGGCATGCGAGCCGGCCCTGTTCGCGAGTCCGCCAGCCCACGCGTCCTGCTGGCTGACGGCCGTCACGGCGGTCAGCGAGTCGTGGTCGCCGTAGTTGTTGACCCGGACGATCCGCCAGCCGGGCGCCTGTGCCGTGCGCGTGGGCTGCCTGCCCGGGACCCGTGCACAGCGTCGGCCTGCGTCCGCGCGAGCGGCGGGGGGCACCAAGCCGATGGCCAGTGCGGCAATTCCGCAGCTGCCAGCCGTCCTGACGACATTGTGCCGCCGCATAGTCAGCCCTCCTTAGCCTGGCGCCCGTCGCCGTTGGCCCGCAGCAGCCCATCGGCGATTTCTTGACCTTAGCGTGATCTGCGTAAGCGCGCGTGCTGTTCTAGCTGGGAAAGTCCGTCGCAGGGTGCTGCAAAACGGTGCCAAGTGCGACCCGCGTGAACCAGCGGGCTTAGTGCGAAAAGGCAAAGGAATGAGCTGGGATCGGCACCGCATAAGGGACCGTCAAGCGGTCCGGAAGCGCCGGATCAGGCGCCGGCGATGGTGGCGATCGCCTGCCTCCCGTCGACGCGCTCGCCGCGGGTCATCCACCGGTAGCCGAGGAAGCCGAGGCCTGCCGACCACGAAGGACATCACCAGCATGATCGTGGCGAGCGCGTTCAGCGCGGGCCCGCCGTTGCCGCCGTGCTGCGTCGAGTAGATGATCACCGACATCGGCTGGGTGAGCGATGTGGAGGACAGCAGGTCGACGATCACGAAGTCGTCGATCACGCCGGAGAACACCAGGATCGCGCTCGCGAAGATGGCCGGCGCCAGCAGCGGCATCAGCACCCGCCGCATGGTCTGGAACTGGGTGCAGCCCAGGTCGGCCGAGGCTTCCTCGTACTCCTTGCCGATGGTGACCAGCCGTGCCTGCACGATGATCGCCGGCCAGCTGATGTTCCAGCTGACCAGGCCAAGTACCTCGGCCCAGGTGCCGAGCGAAACGATCGACGAGAACAGGGTGGTGAAGACGAAGAACATCGCGACGCCGAAGATCAGCTCAGGCACCACGAACGACATGATCATCACGTAGTTGTACGTCGCCGAGGTCCGGCTGTACCACCGGTTGATGCCCAGCGCGAAGGCCACGCCCAGGGGCACGCAGATCACGGTGGTGAGGAACGACAGCCACAGGGTCTGGATGACGGCGTGATGCAAGGTGGGGTTGTGCAGCACCGACTGCAGCGGGTCGCCGGTGTACCAGCGCATGGACAGGCCCTGGAAGGTGGCCTGCGACTTGCCCTTGTTGAAGGAGAACAGGACCGCGATGGCGATCGGCGCCAGCGACCAGAGCAGGTAGAGCCAGGTGAAGCCCTCCAGGAACCAGGCGCGCCGCCACGGGTTGCGCCAGCGGCTGGAGGGCGCGGTCCCGGCAGCTGCTTCGGTACGCGGCGGGCTGGCCGCGGTCGGGGTCGCGCTGGCCGTGGTCATGCGACCTCCTTGGCCGAGCGGTTGGTCGCCACCACGTAGTAGATCATCGGGATCAGCAGGACCAGCAGCAGCAGCAGGGACAGCACCGCTCCCTGGCCCTCCAGCCCCGGCGTGCCGAGCTGGCCCTGGATCAGGTTGCCGATCATCGAGGTTTGCGGCGCGCCGGACAGCAGCTGGTTGGTGAAGTAGTCGCCTACCATCGGCAGCACCGTGATGAGCATTCCGGTCAGGATCGCCTGCCTGGACAGCGGCAGGGTGACCCGCAGGAACGTCTGCGCCCGGTTGAGGCCAAGATCCCGGCCCGCCTCGATCAGCGCCGGGTCAATCCGGTCCAGCCCGGCGTACAGCACCAGGATCAGGTACGGGATGTAGCCGTAGACCAGGCCGAGGATGACGGTGTATGAGTGGCCGCCCAGCCAGTTGACCGGCTGGCTGATCACGTGCATCGACACCAGGATCTTGTTCACGTACCCGTTGGTCTGCAGCAGGTCGATCCACGCCAGCATGCGCATCATGAAGCTGATCCAGAACGGGGCGATCAGGAGCACCAGGAAGAGCCCCTTGCGGCGCCCGGCGAACCGGGTCACGAAGTACGCGGCCGGGTACGCGATCAGCAGGGACAGGATCGATGCCGCCGCGACATAGATGAGCGTGCGCAGCGCGATCGGCCCGGCAAAGGCGGACGCGCCGAAGAGGTCATGCCATACGTTGAACAGGTTCGCCGAGCTCCAGTGCAGCGGGTTGTATACCGCGATCGGCGACTCGAACAGCCGGTTCAGCTGGCCTTCCGCGATCGCGAGCACGGCATAGAACGGCACGATGAACAGCAGCGTGAGCCAGATGATCCCGGGCGCGGCGAGCGCCACCCAGAACGCCTTCGACGGCTGATCACCGGCCCTCCTGCGCCCCACGCGCCCCGTGCGCGGGCTGCCTCCGGTGTCCTGCGGCGGAGTCGTCATGCTACATCCCGTTGCTCGCGACGAGCCAGGCCTGCTGCCAGAGCGCGTCCGTGTCCACCGGCAACTGCAGCTCACCGAGCCCGCGCCGGAAGTAGGACGGCAGCACGACGGTGGATATCAGGCTGGGCGGCAGGATCTTCTCCTTGACCAGGCGCTGCGGCGTGACCTCGTTCAATGGCTGCATGTAGCCGTTGTAGCTGATGTTCTCCAGTACGTTCGGCAAGTCCAGCAGATAGTTCAGGAACAGGTGGGCGAGCACCGGGTTGGTCGCCGTGCGAAGCACGGTCAGCGTGTCGTTCGCCACCGGGCCTCTGCCGTCGGTCGGGAACCAGTACCCGACGGTCTCGACCGGGACGCCCTTCGGCATGTAGCCGGCCGCCGCGGCTATGTCGCCGGACCAGGCGTGGTGAATCCAGGTCTGGCCGTCGGGAACCTCGGTGTAGTCGTTGTTGTCGATCCGCACGTTCACCAGGTCGACCAGCTCCTGCAGGGTCTGCCGGGACAGGTCGATCTTGTTGCGGTTGGTGGTGTTGAGGTTGAAGATCCCGTTCTTCATCAGCCCGAGGCTGATGCCCTCCCGGTAGTCGTCCAGGATCGCGACCTTGCCCTTGTACTTCGGCTGCCAGGGCATCGCCCACGGATTCGCCATGCGCGTAGGGATTCTCGTGCACGAGATCCTTCCGCCAGGACATGCCGGTCGTGTAGATCGTGTACGGCGTGGTGTACTGCCAGCCCTTGTCGTAGAAGGGGTCCTGGAAGTCCGGCCATGCCTGCGTGATGTTCGGGATGTAACTGTGGTTGATGCGGCTGGATGAGCTTTGACTCGACCAGCTGGCCCATGACATCGACGGTGACGCCCATGAAGACGTCGAAGGTCAGCTTCTTGTCGTTGCGCAGCTTGGAGATTGCCTCGTTCATCGTGTTGAACGTGGTCAGCTGCACATTGCAGTTGTATTTCTTGGCGAAATGATTGAGGCAGGCCTGGTTGACGTACGCGACCCAGTTGAAGATCTGCAGCGTCGCGCCGCGCTCCGGGTGGAGTCCGCTGGCGATCGGCTTGTTGTCGGTGGTTGGCCAGATGACCGGATTGTTCGGCCGGGGCAGCGGCACGGTGGTGCCGCCCGCCAGCGCCGGGGCGCAGGCTTGCAGCAGCGGGCCGAGCCCGGCGGCCGCCAGCCCGGCGCCCGCGGTGCGGGTCAGGAAGCTCCGCCGGGACAGGCCAGGGCGACGCGGAGCCCCGTGGCCCTGCCAGCCTTCTCGAGGGTGCATGCCGCCCCACCCCTTCTCTGGCGGTTGTTGAACCATTCCGTCAGCGCTGGAAATCCTACCGCCCGGACTGCGGCCACGATCACGGCCTGCGCAAGACTTCCAGGTATCAAATCAGACTATCCTCGCATTGCCGCTGCGAACGTAGCAAAGTTGCCGACGAACCGGTCGATGTCCGCCTCGTCGTGCTGCACGGAGATCAGCCACTGCTCGGTCTTCCCCCAGGGCGGCAGGAAGACGCCGCCGTTGTGCTGGAAGAGCCAGTGCGCGTGACTGTAGGAGTCGTCAATCTCCAGGAAGTCGCGGAAGTCGCTGACCGGCTCGGCGGAGAACACCACGCAGCCCTTCGCGGCTATGGACACGACGTGCGCGCTGAGGCCGTTTCGCGTTATTTCCCGCTGAAGTCCCTCGACGGCGCGCAGCCGCAGGGCCTCTACCCGCTGATACGCCGCTGGCGTGGCGACCTCGCAGAGCATCGCGCGGCACGCGGCCATGGCGAGCGGGTTCCCGTTGAAGGTTCCGACCATGTCGTAGCCGCCGTCGCTGACGTGGCCCATCACCTGCGCTGTGCCGCCGATCGCGGCCGCCGCGACGCCGCCGCCGATGGCCTTGGCCAGGCAGATGATGTCCGGTGTCACCCCGGACAAGCCGGTGACGCCGCCCGGCCCGGCGGTAAGGCCCGTCTTGACCTCGTCGAAGGTCAGCAGGGCACCGTGGGCGTGCAGCAGCTCCTTCAGGCCGGCCAGGTAGCCGGGCTGCGGCAAGATGATGCCCGAGTTCATCATGATCGGCTCGATGAGCATCCCGGCTATCTTTCCCGGGTTCGCCTCCAGCAGCCTGGCCACGGACGGCAGGTCGTTGAAACCGACGACGAGCGTGAGATCCGTCATCGCCTTCGGGATTCCGGTGCTTGAGGGCACGGAATTGGGCTGGTCGGCCGGGCCGACCTCGTCGGCGTCCGGGCAGACAGACACCTGCACCGAGTCGTGGTGGCCGTGGTAGCAGCCCTCGACCTTGATGATCGCGTCACGGCCGGTGATGGCGCGCATGAGGTGCACCGCGTCCATCGTGACCTCGGTACCGGAGTTGCCGAAGCGCCACTGCGGCAGGCCGAACCTGGCGGAAAGCTCCTCGGCGACGATGAGCGCGTTCGGCGTCGGCTGGGCGAAGTGCGTGCCGAGACCGACCTGGCTGCGGACGGCCTCCACGATCGCCGGATGGCCGTGCCCGGCCAGCGCCGCGCCGTATCCTCCGGCCAGGTCGACGTACTCGTTGCCGTCCACGTCGTAGATCTTGGAGCCCTTGCCGTGGCTGAGCCAGACCGGCTGCGGGCGAGTGCTCTGCCAGCTCGAGGTCACGCCGCCGGCCAGCGCATGGCCGGCCCGGCTGGCCATCCGGCGCGATTCTGGCTGCCGCCTGACGAAGATTTCCTCTTGCTGCGCGATGATTTGCCGAAGATTGACCGGGGCCTCGGTCCGCGGGCCCGCTGGCGGCCTGATCGGAGAGACCTGGTGGGTGGTCATTGCGTGCTCCTGACGCGATTGACTGAATGTTCAGTCTAATTCCCGGCTCGGCATGGCTGGCAAGGGCGGCGAGGTCACGGCACGGCGAAGGTCACGGCCGGGATCGGCCGGCGGCTGGCCAAGGCTTCTGCCATGCGTCGATTCGCGTTCACTCCCGCGATCAGGACAGGAAACTGCCGGTACCTAGCGTCCGTGCCATGAACCCTTCCCGCATGACCCCGGAGCAGGCCAGGCGCCTTACCCTCGCCGAGCAGCATGCGTGGTACCGCGCGCTTACCTCCCGCCGGACGCTGCTGCGCGGCGGCGTCGCCGGGGCCGGCACCCTCGTCGCCGGGCCGGCCCTGCTGGGCGGCACCGCGACGGCCGGCATCGGCCGGCGACCGCCGCCGGGACGGCCGCCCGGCGGCGGCCCGCGAGCCCGATGCTGCTCGCGAAGTCCAGCTGGATCTCCGGATCCGCGGTGCCGCCCTTCGGCAGGCACATCGCCTATGGCCGCGACCCGGCCAGCCAGATATCGGTTGCCTGGCAGGTCCCGGCGCAGGTCAGCAATCCGTTCATCCGCGTCGGGACCACGCCATGGGACCTCGGCGAGCGGATCGGCGCCGAGGTACGGGCGCTGACCACGCAGGTGAGTGACACCAAGCCGGTGGACTCCGTGCCGCCGTCGGCTGCCGCCACCGTCGAGCAGTTCTACCTGCACGCCAGGATCACCGGGCTGCGGCCCGGGCACACCTACTTCTACAGCGTCGGGCACGACGGCTGGGACCCGGCCACGGGCTTCGCCGGCGATCGGCAGCTTCAGCACCGCGCCCGCCGGCCGGATCCCGTTCACCTTCACGGCGTTCGGTGACCAGGGGGTCAGCTACGACGCGGTCGGCACGTCCGCGCTGATCCGGGCCCAGAACCCGGCCTTCCACCTGCACGCCGGCGACATCTCCTACGCCGAGTCCGGCGGCGAGGGCCTGGTTACCGACTCCTACGACCCGCGCGTCTGGGACTCGTTCTTCACCGAGATCGAGCCCGCGGCCGCCTCGATTCCGTGGCAGATCGCGGTGGGCAACCACGAGATGGAGGCCTGGTACTCACCCGACGGCTATGGCGGCCAGTACGCTCGCTTCGACTTCCCCGGCGAAGCGTCCAGTGCCGCCCGGCCGACCTACTACTCGTTCGTCTACGGCAATGTCGGCGATCATCAGCCTCGACGCCAACGACGTGTCCTTCGAGATCCCGGCCAATAACGGCTACACCGGCGGCGCCCAGGTGGCGTGGCTGGCCGCGACGCTGGCCGGCCTGCGCCAGCAGCCGGACGTCGACTTCATCGTGGCCTACTTCCACCATTGCGCCTATTGCACCTGCGCCGTGCACGGCTCCGAGGGCGGCGCGCGGCAAGTTCTTCGTCCCGCTGTTTGACAAGTTCGGTGTTGACCTGGTCATCAACGGCCACAACCACATCTACGAGCGGACCGATCCGCTCCGGGGCGGTGTCTCCCGGCCGGCCCCGATCGGCGTCGACCGTCCGCCCGGCCACCGAGGGCACTACCTACATCGCGGCCGGCGGGGCCGGCGTGAGCCTCTATGACTTCGCCGCGCCGGACAGCTATGAGGGCCACCTGCACAACGTCCCGTCGGTGACCGAGCTTCGTCAACGAGGCCGGCGGCACGACCGTCAACGAGACGGTGACCTGGTCGCGGACCCGCTTCACCGGGTACAGCCTGCTGGTGATGGACAGCAAGCCCGGCTGGCGGCCGGGTGCGCCATCGACGCTGACCGTCCGCGGGCTGTCGGAGGACGGCTCGGAAGTCGACCGGGTGATA
>CAVPPJ010000019.1:0-12301 GCA_963707065.1 uncultured Actinomycetes bacterium | reverse complement strand
CAGCCAAAACACCCTCCGAGATCAACAGCAGGCCGTTGACACCCACGGTTGACACCCATTTTCTCCAGTTCACGAGCCAGCTCGGTGGCTTCCGCTGAGTGTTTCGCTGATCTTGCCGAGCGCGTCGCGCTGGCCCTGGCGGTCCTCGTGGCTGTAGACCTCCAGGGTTATCGCCAGGCGTGAATGCCCGAGGATGAGCTGAGCATCGCGGGCGGGGACGCCCAGCTGCTTCAGCAAGGTTGCGGTGGTATGCCGAAGATGGTGCAACTTGATGACCCGCAGCCCGTGCGCGTCACAGATACGGCGGAATGACCGGACCAGGTTACGAGGCTCGATCGGCCGCCCGGTCTTGGTCGTGAAGACCAGGCCGTTGTCCTGCCAGGCTCTGCCCAGCTCGATACGATCCGCGGCCTGTGCGGCAATACGGATTTCGAGGACATCGCTCGCCAGCTCGAGCAGCGGCAAGTCGCGGCGGCCAGCAGCGGTTTTGACCGGGCCGATCCATAGCTGGTCCTTAGTGCGCTGAATCTGCTGGCGGACATGGATCTGATCATTTTCACGGTCGACGTCGGCCCAGCGCAGGCCGAGGACTTCACCGCGGCGCAGACCGTAAAGAAGCAGGAGCACGAAGGCCGGATAGAGCGGATCATTCCGGGAGGCGGCCAGGAAAGCGCGCGCATCGGCGGATGACCAGGGCTTGATGGCCTGGCGTTCCCAGGCAGGCAGCTCGGCCAGGCGGGCCACGTTGCGGAAGACCAGTTCCTCGCGCATCGCTCGGGTCAGCGCGGATGACAGGACAGTTTTCATGACCTGCACCTGGCGGATCGAATGCCCGGCCGCGAGCTGGCCCTTGAGGAAGGCCTGGACCCGGGCCGCCGACAAGCGGGTCAAGCGGATGTACCCAGGCCGGGCTTGAGGTAGAGCCGGACGGTCATCTCGTAAAGGCGGTAAGTCGCCGGCCGGCGGTTGGTGCGACGACGTTCTCTAGCCAGTAGTCGAGCCAGTCGCCGAGCTTCCAGGCCCGGTCCGGAACCGGGATGCCCTGGCTGTTGCGTTCCTGCGCCTCGCGCATCTTGTCGGCCGTCTCCTGGCGGGTGGTGCCATAGATGGTGACCCGCTTGCGGGTGCCTGCGGTGGTCCAGGCGTAGTAGCGGCCCATCCACCGGCCGTCCGCGCGGAGGGTGAGGGAGCCTTCGCCATTGAGCCTGCGGCCCTGCGCGGGCCATCAGGCGACCTCGTCGGCCTGGTCCTCAAGCTGGCGGACGTAGGCGCGGAGCGCGTCGAGGGTGATGAACCGCAGCCCGCCGTCTTTAACCGAGCGGATCCGGCCCGCGCGCATCAGGTCGTACAAGGTTGCCCGGCCGATGCCGAGCACCTGGGCGGCCTCCTTCGGCCGGTAGAGCAGCTTCTCCATGTTCGTTCGTCTCCTTCCGGGGTCAGGTCATGCACATGGCTTCGTCGCGGGCGGTGCGCTGGTGCTCGCGGGCGCGGGCGGCGGCGGAGAGGGCGAGGTATTCATCGGCGGTGGTGCGCCAGCCCTGGCCCTGGTAGTTCAGGGCGGTGATGACGAGGGTGGTCTCTTCCTCGAGCTGGTCCTCGGTGCGGGTCTGGCGGCGGCGCCAGGCGTGGCGGGCCGTGCGGAGGGCGCGGAGGGTGGTGGAGTAGCGGCGGCTTTTGGTGGCGAAGTGGCCGCGGAAGCCGAGCATGTGCGCCCAGCGGCGCAGCGCGCGGAAGTCGTCGTGGGGGTGGTGGCCGAGCCGCCAGGCGGCGGCGATGAGCCTGCCCTGATGGGTGAGCGGCTTGCCGTAGATGGCGAGGGTGGCGGCGGTGATCCGGGCGGTGCCCGCGCCGATGGCCTCGGTGGATTTGGTGGCGTACTTGGCCAGGTACGAGGCTACCGCCGTATCGGTGACCTGTCCGGAACCGGTCATCCGGACAGTGCGGATGTCGAGCTGGCGGCCCCAGGCGATGTCCCACCCGCCACGGTGCGCCGGGTGGTCGACGGTGGCGAACCAGGTCACCCGCGCGGCGTCGCGGATCACGTCGGCCAGCTGCTCCGCGTCCGATGCCGAGCGGCGGGGGGATGATGCGGTTCTTGTCGGCGGGGTCGGTGCCGTCGAGGCGGATGATGGCGTGGAAGTGGACCAGGCCGCGGGCCTGGAACTCGGCCACCTTGGCGTAGGACAGCCGGACCCGGCAGCCATGGGCTTTGGCGAGCCGGTCGAGGCGGCGGCGGATCGCGATGCTGGTGCGGCGCCAGAGTTCGGGGGCGTGGGCGTTCCAGACCACGGCGCCGTCGTAGTCGTAGCAGGCCGCGCAGATCGGCCGGCCCAGGCACGCGTCGTCGTCGCGGTGGCGCTGCGGGCACGACATCGGCCGGCCGTGCGGGCAGCAGACGGCCTTACGGCGGGGACGGCAGCGCAGCGCCTTGCCGCCGGGGCCGGTCGGCCGGGTGTGGACCGGGCCGAAGGACGGGGCGGTGAAGGTGGCGAAGACGCACGGGTGCAGGGCGACCGATTCGGGGATGCCCTTGCCTCCGGCGAGTCCGGCGCGGACGAGCTGGTAGGTGTCGGCGCGGTAGGTCTCGGCGCAGGCCGGGCAGACCGAGGCGCGGCGGTCCCCGCAGGCGGTGTAGATCACCCCGTCGGGCATGGCCGCGGTGTCGAACGTGCGCAGGATCTCGCCGGTCGCGGTGTTGACGTCGCGGACCTGGCCGTGCAGCCGGATCGGCCGGGAGCAGCCACCGGCGGATGCGGTGGTGGCGAGCCAGCGGTGGTAGTCGTCGCGGGCGGCCCGCTCGATCATGGCGGCGAGGTGGGTTCCGGTGTTCGCTCCCGGCCCCGGACCCGTGGTGGGTTCGGGGGCGGGGGCCAGCGCCGGGGCGCTCACGCCGCGGTGGTCCCGTCCGCCGGGACGGGATCTGGTGTTCCGGTGTGGGCAGGACGGGCCAGGTGACGGCGCAGTCGTCGCACTGGTAGCCGTAGTCCTCGCTGCCGCCGATGATCACGGCGTAGGGGGTGACGTCGTTGCTGCCGCAGGCCGGGCACTGATCCCGGTAGCCGCCGGTCACGCGGCATCGCCCGGGCGGGTCAGCGGGATGACCTTGCCGCCGTCACCTTGGGTGGCCCTGGTGCGGGCGGTGGCGGCGAACTCGGCGAGTTCGATGATCTGCTCATCGGAGAGGAACGCGGCCTTGACCCGGCGGGGGATGCCGTCCTCGGCGCGCAGCCACGACACGCCGCGGGCCTGGGGGTCGATCTCGGTAGCGGAGTACCCGGCGTTGGCCCAGCCGTGCCCCAGGATCGTGTCCGAGGACGCCTCGGTCGAGCAGCGGAACGCCCACCGGTACCCGAACAGGTCCCGCAGGCTAGGTGGGGATGATGTCGGCGGAGGGCCGCTGGGTGGCCTCGACGGGGATGATGCCCGGGGCGCGGCCGCGGGCGACCACGTCCCGGTTCAGGGCGTTGAATTCTTTCTGCTGCGCCGGGGTGCCCTTCGTCGCCGAGAAGTAGGCGACCTCATCGATGGGCACGAGGTAGAACGGCCAGCCCATGTCGGGGGTGACTTTGCGTTTCTTCATCTGCAGCAGCACGTCGGTGCGCTCATCGATCAGGTCCTGCAGCCAGCCCAGGACGCTGATCGCGTCATCCATCGACGGGCCGACGAACTTCTCCGCGCACTCTTTCCAGAGGCCGAGCTCGACGCGCTTGCCGTCGATCAGGATCAGCTTGCAGTCCGCTGGACAGGGCGCCGTGCGCGACGATCAGCTGCAGCGCGACGGACTTGCCGCCGCCGGGCTCGCCGCCGATCAGCATGTTCCGCTCGGCCAGGTTGATCTCGACCCGGCGGCCGGTCTCATCGGTGCCCAGGTGGATCGGATGCCAGATCGACAACGGCGCCACCGGCACGGACAGGCCGGGGGTCATGGCCGGTCTCCGGCTGGTTCTTGTTCTTGCTCGCAGGCGCCGCACAGCAGGCCGTCCGGGGGCTGGCCCCAGAAGCTGTCACCGCAGCGCGTGCACGCCCAGTCATCCATGACGTTTGACGCTCCTTCTCTCGGTTAGGCAAGGGCGGGGGTTGCCCCCGGGGAGTTTCCTGGTTCCTCGGGGGCATCCCGCTTCCTTGGTGGTGCCGCTGTCAGGCGGCGTGGGGGGTGTCGCCGGGCCGTTGCACGCGGTGCGTGAGGCCGGAGGCGACGACGTGGTGCGCGGCGAGGGTGTCGCGGCGCACGATGTTGACCACGACGAGCTGCGCGCGGCGCCGGGATTTCTCGACGCGGGCTTCGCGGGCGTAGCAGGCGGCGGCGATCTCGGGCGTGTGGGCTTCGAGGTCCTCGAAGCAGATCCCGGCCCGGCACCAGATCACGGCGCGTTCGCCGACTTCGGTGGGATGGATGCGCAGCACCAGGGACAGCCGCCCCGAGCGCGTGTGCATGCGGGTCTCGTAAAACACCCGCTGGATACGGTGCCGCGACAGCACGCACCACGCCCGCCGGGTAACAAACCGGCGCGACCACGGCACGAGCATCAGCATCGCGATGACGGCCGCCAGGACGACGGCGGCCAGCGTGAGGGACAGCGCCCGGTGCAGGGCGAAGAACGCCCCGGTGGCCGTCGTGATGGCGGCGGCTTCGGTGCGGAACCGCCACAGGGTCCCGGCGGCGCTGTGATGCACCTGCACCGCCAGGCCGTCCAGGACGTACGGGTTGTTGCGGTGGTTACGCGGGTTGGCCTTGGCGGTCATCTAGGACCACCTCCGGGCGGTGCCGGTGTCGTCGTCGGCCTGGTCCAGGTGGTGGATGCGCTGCGCGAGCGCGGCCTGGCTCCAGGTACGGCCAGTCGTGGCCGTCTGGGTGGCGCGGATGGCTTTGAGCTGGGTGAACCGCGGGTCGCGGTACCGCCAGGTGCCCGGCGAGACCTCGGTCACGGTCCAGCCATGCCAGGTGGCGTACTCCCTGGCCCGGACATCCCGCAGGGCCGCGAATTTGCGGGCGAGACGGTGCAGGCGTGCGCTGATAGCGTGGAACATGCCACGTACCCCTTTCCTTGTTTGAGCGCTGGGGATGGGTTTTCTGTGGTGGGCCGGGCTGGAGGAGTGCAAGTCCTCCAGGCCCGGCATCCGTGTACTTGGCGGGTTAGAGCGCGGGGTCGGCGGGCCAGGGAGCCTGGCTGTCTCCGGTGCGCTCATCGATGACGCTGCCGAGCATCCGCAGGTAATGATCAGCGGTCTGCCAGCAGGTCAGTGCCTCCTCCAGGCTCTGCTGGAGCCGGGCATCGGGGGCATCGGCGTCGTCCAGCTCGTAGATGAGGCCGTGCATGTCGTTGGTGATGCGGCTGGTCTCGGAGACCGCGTCGCAGGCCAGGCTGATCAGGGCCTTGGCCTCCTTCGCGCGCAGGACGGCGAGGCCGTGCTCGCGCTTCGCTGGTTCGGTGGCGGTGCCGTCGCTGACGGCCTTGATCGGTGGTGGTGCTGCTGGTCATGGCAGCTCGTGATCCTTTCCGTGCATGATGCGGATGAGACAGGTGGCAGGCTCGCCGGACGCAAGCGGCGGCAGGCATGCCGGAGCTGGCGGCGGGGACGTCAGGCGGCCTTGGCGGCGGCAGCAGGCACGACCGAGGAAGCGCGGAAAGCCGTGCCCGAGGTCTTCTTCTCGAACTGCACCCACGGGATCGCCTCCAGGCCCTCGACGCGGACCTGCTGACCCTGAGTCACTCTCGGCTGCTCGCCAGCCACGGAGACCCGGATCACCTGCCCGCCATCAGGCTCCTGAGCGAGCACGTCCAGCACCCACAACGGCAGGCCCGTGCCCCTGTCGACCTTCTGCTCCGTCTTGCCGAAATCCCGCCGCGGCTCCGGTGCCTTCGTCACCAGGAACGACATCTGCGACGTGTCCAGCATCAAATGCATGAGCATGATCACCACTCCTTCAGTGGCAGGCCCCGATCTCGCGGGGCTAGTTGGCTTGGCCGGGATTGGCCACGTGGCCACTTTCACGCCGACATGCAGGACAAGGTAACTACGGGCCAGGACGTTTAAGGACGTCCATGCTAAGCTCAAAACGTCCTGCCCCGGTGGGCGATGGGAGATCATCCAATGCCCAACGAGCGTCTGCGCACCGCGATGGGCAACGCCCGGATAGACATCGACCAGGTTGCGGAAGCAACCAAGGTCGATCCGAAGACTGTCCAGCGGTGGCTAGCTGGTCGCGTTCCGCACCCGCGGCATCGCTGGACAGTCTCAGAACTCGTGGGCCAGGAAGAGGGCTACCTGTGGCCTACAGCCCGTCCAGACGTATCACCTGGAGCCCCTGCTACGTCTGAGGTTGTTACCGCGTACGCGCACCGCGCGGACATCCCGACCAGCGTATGGAATGAACTCCTGACCCGTGCTTGTCGCCAGATTGACATTATTGGCTACTCTTTCCTGTTCCTGCCGGAACAGACCATAGACCTGGCCAAGGTTATTGGGCATAAGTGTTCCAGCGGGGGCAAGGTCCGGATCGCAATAGCCAATCCGGATTGTCAGCACACCCGCGAGCGTGACCGGCTGGAAAGCCTAAACGGCACCCTTCCGGCCCGTATACGTACTACTGTCACGCATCTGCAGCCCATACTTAAAATTCCATCTGTCCAGGTTCGTTATCATGAGACACATCTGTATAGCGCTATTTACCGATTCGACGATGAGATGCTGGTAACCCCGTACCTTGCCAGGTCACACGGATTCGAGCATCCGGCTTTGCATCTACGCCGACTCAGTCCCTACGGCATCTTCGCGACCTACGCTGATCATTTCGAATCTCTCTGGGCCACGACGAAAGATATGAATGATGACACGAACTGACTATTATCGTGATCGAAATGCTCCCAGAGCCAACTCGCTAGTACCCGGTGCTTCTGCCATCGTGGCCGATGAAAAAGGCAGCCTGCTCCTGCACCGCCGCAGTGACAACGAGCGGTGGGCGCTCCCCGGAGGAACTATGGACATCGGGGAAACTATCGCACAATGCGCCGAACGCGAAGTGCAGGAAGAAACAGGGCTAACAGTAAAAGCCCACCGCGTTGTAGGCATCTATTCCGACCCGGATCATGTCTTCGCCTACTCGGACGGAGAGGTACGCCAAGAATTCTCTGTATGCTTCGCCTGCCGGATCCTGGCAGGCGAACTCTCCAAGAGCGATGAGTCTCTCGAAGTCAGGTTCTGGCCTGTAGGGGAGACTCGACACCCTCGACATGCACCCATCAATCCGGCTGAGAATATCTCATTATCTCTCAGGAAAATCTGAAGCGTTTATCGCCTGAGAAATTCGATCCACAGCAGCTCTCAAATGCGGTTCAGCCATATGCAAGGCACGTGATACGTCGCCCTCTCCGTACCGCTCGTAAACTTCGCGAATACGATCTTCAAATGCCATCGTCTTGCCATCAGGGCCAGTAGTCAGGTCGCAATAAACGAGAGCATCATAGACTCTTGTATGCTCGCGAGGGTACTTGGAAAGATCTTCTTCATAGCCCCGGAGTCCAACCTCAAAGCGAGCTTCAGAATGATGCGCCACGAGACAAGCCAAACGCTGATCTCCAAGCGTCTGAATAAACCTCGCTCCATCAAGCTGATGCAACCCCGTTCGCTTCAGGCCTGGCGCATACCCTATATCGTGAATATAACCAGCGGCGACCAGCACGTCGCGATCACGACAGCTCTCCAAAGACATCGCTTCAGAAAGACCCTCTGCCTTGACACCCACTCCGCGCACATGACGCCAACGCCGAGGCTCCGACTTCGCAAGCCACAGCTCCGCAAGCTCACGAGCGTTAGCCGGATCGATCACACAAGCTATTCTACTTCCCGACCGTGCCTACACGCATGCTGGCACCGGTGATAACCGGCCAGAAAGCCGACGACGAGGACGGCCAGAGGCGCCATATCCACGCACAGCCTGGGCCACTGGCGCCTGCAACACTGCCTCGCCATGGTGCACTCAACTCGCGGACTCAGCTCGGGATTGCCGAATTAAGCTGTAGTAGTGATCAAGGGCTCGCCGATGGCGCCAGATGGCCCTACGCCCGAACCCCGAGGGCGCAGCCCGCAGGGTTCCCGGCCGAGGGGATGACCCTAACAAGAGCGTGGAAGCCAGGATGCGAGACCGCAGATAGGGTTCGTCCATGTATCCAGATCCTTGCTTCGTCGAGTTCGGCGGGCGGGCGCTGACTGTCGAGGACGCTGGGCCATCAGATGGGTTTCCGGTTCTGGTGCACTGCGGCGGCGGGTCGCGCCACCTGGAGCCAGCGGCGGTGCGAGAAGCCCACCGTCACGGGCTCAGGCTGATCAGCTATGACCGGCCCGCGTATGGCGGGTCGGACCCCGATGCCCGGCCGGGTGATCGCAGACTGTGCGGCTGACGTTGAGGCCATCCTTAACGACCTGGGGATCAGCCGAATTGCCGTCTGGGGATTCTCCGGGGGCGGTCCGTACGCCCTGGCGACAGCGGCTCTGCGGCCAGAGGCCGTCGCGGCGGTCTGCGTGCTTGCGCCTCTCGGGCCATATGGTGCGCCCGGCCTTGATTTCCTTAACGGGATGGATGACTCCTACCGCGAGGAGGTCCGCATATTATTTGCCGACCGGGCGGCCGCCCGCGAAATTCCGGGCTGACAGCGCCGAGATGTACGCTCGCCTGTCGACCCCGGAGGGCTGGCTGCGGCTGTGGGGCGACCGGGCAGGCCCGGACGCCGCCCACAGCCAAGAAGCAGCGAATTTTCTCGCATCGGGTTTCCAGGACGGATGGACCCACGGTGATGACGGCTGGTGGGACGACTGGTGCGCGTTCCTCAGTCCGTGGGGCTTCGAGCTGGGCGCGATCACTGCTCCGGTCAGTCTCTGGCACGGCGTGGCCGACAAACGCTGCCCGCCAAGCCATGGCCGATGGTTGGCGGAACGCATCCCGCACATCATCGCTCACTTCCCGGAAGACGAGGATCACACGAACATCGAGGAAAACAACCGCGCCGACGGTTACACCTGGGTCCGGAGCCAGATCTGATGAGACGACGACCTACCAGACGAGTCCATCTAGATGGTTATGGCCGGAAAGCAGGCGAGCGATGCGGTCCAGCGCCGCTTCGCGTATGTCAGGCAGGGGGTGGTGTGCGTATAGCGCGAGCTCCCGCTGCATGTCATAGAAGAGCAACCGCTCGCGCAGATGCTCGCGCTCGAACAGCTCCGGATACGCGCCGTGCAGCCATCCGGGGACCTCTGTGAGTGTGGTCTCGTCGAGCCCTCGTTCGTCGGGTGCGGGTGGGTACTCTCGCGCCTTCGCGCACCAGCGCAGGATGGTATCGAGCTCGACATCCGCTGGCTGAGCCAACGCCTCCGCGAAGTCGATAAGACCGGTGACGCGTCCTTGGTCGACGATCACGTTGGATCCATGTAAATCACCATGGACGAGGACGGGTTCGTCGGCGGCGAACAACGCCAGCCGCTCCTGGATCCAATCGGCGACGTCCGCGAGCAGGCGCGAGTCATGACCGGGCAGTCGCCGGGCAGCCTCGACCTGCTGGAGCGCCGCACTCACTACGGGTGGGTGGAACGCAGCCCGCGGCTTGCCGGCGAGCGCGTCGGCCAGCCAGGGCGGCAGCAGGTCGGCCGTGACAGGAACGCGGTGAAGTGCGCGCAACGCAAAGCCGAGGCTCTCGATCATTGCTTGGCGCGTGTGCGAGTCCGCCGCCGGCCATGCGTCGTACATGGTTCGGCCGGGCACGCGTTCGGAGACATACCACGGCCCGTCCGGGCCGTCGCCGTGGGCGAGGTGCCGGGCGTGTGGGACCTCGCTGCCGGCGAGCAGGTTGACGACTGTAGCCTCGTGGCGAAACGAGTCGCGGAACTGTCCGTTGCTCAGTCGTACGACGTATTCGTCACCGACCCACACGCGGCTAACCCAACCGGCCTTTGGAAGAAAGCGCCCGGTTGCTGGCAGACCAGCGGCCGCCAGCGTCCTCAGCAGCGCCGGATCGGTAGCCGGCTCGTCGACGAACGGTGTTGAGCGGTCGCACACGTGCCAAGTCTCCTACCACCGCTACACCCTCAGATCGGATGAGCCCTGAATGCGACGGTCTGACTTCCTAACCTGACCTGCGGGCCGGGCACAGCGCCAGCACAGTGCGAGGCACACTGTGTGCCTAGCTCCACTTGATCTGCTACCTCGGTCACCGGGACTCCCGCCCTGACCTCCAGTACGGCCCGGCATCTCTGCTCGGTCACGCTCAGCTCCCACAGCATGAGCGGGAGTGTTAAGCATCAAGCGGAGCCGAGATGTAAAGCATCAAGCGGGACAGGACAACGGTTGCCATCCGGTTGCCTAGGCTCACTTGATGCTGGACGGATCGGCTTCAGTTGATCGTTTACACGCCCTAAGACGTTTTGCCGGCCGGTGACCCGTCGGGAGACACTCGGCGGATGGCTGCTTCGATGGATCAAGGTCTTACTCCCGCGCCGCTGCGTTGCGGGATCGTTCTGCACGTTCAGGAGGACGCATGTCAGATTCTCCGGGCGGGACAGCTTTCCTCTGTTCGATTCGCGAAGCCCTTCCCTTCGCCGCGGACAGAGAGGGTGTCACCCGGTCATCTCGTAGCGGTCGCGGCCGCGGCGGACGGCGCTGAGGCGGTGGTCTGGCGGTGGTACGACGCCGTCGTGCTCGGCGAGGAGACGGGCCTTGTCCGGCTATGGGAGCCCGCACATGGCGAAGTTGTTGCGCATCCCCGCCGCGCCGAGCTGCATCGACAGCCCGGAACTCGAGCCTATTTGTCCGCCGGGCTGCCCGGCGCCGACTGGTGGGTCGCCGGTGCCGCCGTGGCGATGGCGGAGGACGCCGACGTCGAGCTGGATGAGGTCGAGCGTTTCTGCACCGAGCATGGTCTGTGGCCGGGCTTGGCGTGAGCGCCGACCGGAGCAGCACGTCTGGTCTAGCTGTCATGGGCTGGATCGGGTTTTGGTGGCGTAGGCCTTGTATCGGTGGATCTCGCTGCTGGTAGTTCGCGGGATCGTGCCGACACTTTCGCCGTCGATATCGAGCTGGAAGCTGTGGTCACCGGCAGTGACAGTGACGATCTTCCGGGCGTGGATCATGCCGACCTGGATCTTCTGCCTGGCGACCATGATGGAGCCCCGCTGAGAGACGCGGCGCTGGACGACAACCGGCCCGGCCAGTGGTGCTGCCATGCTGCCTGCGCGGCGGGCTCCTCGGAGCCGGTGCCGGTCGGCTGCCGGGACGGGGCAGGGCAGGGTGCGCAGGAGTTCGCCGTCATGGCTGATGACGGCCATCTGGGTGCCGTCCATCCGCAGGGTAACGCGCTGCCCGGCGAGTTCGTAGCCCACGTTCAGCTGTCGGCTAGCGAGGCCGACCAGGCCGACGGCGTTGACCATTCGTTCGACTTCTACTGCGGTGCTACTGCCCGCGGGCAGTAGCGGCGGCCCGGCGGGGCGGGCGCCGTCGGCGGCCAGGCGGGCTAGCTCGATGACGCCGAGCCGGGAGGGCAGGGTCTTGAGCCGCGCCCCGTCGAGCAGAACATGTAGGACTGTCTCATCGGCCCAGATGGTGACCGTTCGGCCTGCCAGCGCGGGACCGAGCCAGATCTGCTGGCCGCCGATCCACATGTTCCCTGACGGCGGCACCAGCCTGTCGGCCTCTATCGCTACCCGCGGCGGCTCTGCCCCGGCCGATGTGGTGGGACCGGCAGCGGGCGCGGGATCTGATTCCGGTGTCGGGGTCAGGCCGTGGCGGGCTGGGACTCGCAGTTCCAGTGGCGATGCAGCAGGCCCGAAGCGCGAAGCCGGGAATGCCATGTTCAGTGACTGGTGCGGCCGGTCGGTGTTGTACTCCTGGCGCCACGCGTCCAGCGCGGCTTGCAGCGCCTCGATCGATTCGAACGGGCCGTGGTCGTTGAGCAGCTCGTTCTGTAGGGACTGGTGCAACCGCTCGATCTTCCCCGTGGTGGTCGGCGATGCGGGGCGGGTGAGCCGCTGGGTGATGCCGTTCTCCCGGCAGATCCGCTCGAACAGCACCTCGGCCGGGCGGGGCTTGATGAACCTCCCGGTAAACACGGTCCCGTTATCCGACAAGACTTCCTCGGGCACGCCGTAGACGGCCATGGCGTCCAGGAAGGCCTGGCAGACCGGCCGGGCCGTGGTAACAATACGGAGTCGCGGCGCGGCGACAAGGACAACGCCGCATCGTCCTCCTCATCGGCGATGCGCCGCCGTATTGCCCGTTGGCATCAACCGGTCCACGCAACTGCGGGAGAATCTTGGC
>CAVPPJ010000018.1:0-539460 GCA_963707065.1 uncultured Actinomycetes bacterium | reverse complement strand
GCCTGGTCAGGCTAGAGCGGCCGGTCGCTCTGGGTCCGGCGTTGCGTCAGCCAGGGACGCCCGCAGGCCGTCGGCAAGCTTGTCTGCCCGTTGGGTCGAGACGACGTTGCCTTTCGCGGCAAAGCGGGTAGACGCCTGCTCCAGCGCCTCGACGGCGTCGGCGACACGGCCGCCCAGCCGGCATACCTCGGCGAGATCCATGAACCCGTTGCCCTGCCAGTCCAGCCAGTCCGAACCGCCGATCAGCTCGAGCGCCTCGGTGAGGATCGCGCCCGCCCGCTCGTGCTGGCGGTCTTGGGCGAGCAGTTTCGCCTGCACGCATCGCCAGAGAAATTGCGAAGCCACGTCGTCCGCAGAAGCGATTTCCTGGCAGACGTCGGCAAGTTCGGCCGACTCCTGGTGGCGACCCTGGCGGTACAGGACCTCTGCCAGCACCCCCGCGGTCGTGGAGAGGTAATTGCGTTCCCCCATCTGCTCAAGAGTCCTGTAATCCTTGCGGAGCTCGCGTTCCGCCGCCTTGAGATCGCCGGCGAGCATTTCGATGAGCGCCGAGTCAAGGGAGGTGAGGGCGGCAAAGAACCGGTATCCGAACTCCTCGAGCACAGCCCGGCTTCGGCGGTAGCGAACCCGGGCCACCTCGAAATTGCCACGCATCGCCTCGAGATGCGCCAGCGCCACCTCGGTGATCGCCGAGGCCTTCCGGTCCTCGGCCGCTCGGGAGAGCACCTCTTCGCAATAGGCAATCGCCTCACCGGCAGGAGTCGGCCCGTACAGCACCGAAGGCGCCAGCATGCCGACGGACCGCCTCGCCAACAGGTCGTCGCCCGCCTGTTCCGCGTGGCGGATCGTCTGCTCGGCCGCCTCCGCTGCCATGCCAAACCGACTCGCCGTCCAATACGCGTAGGTCAGCAGCCGCCACGCCCGAGCGAGGCCGCGGTGGTCGGCGGCTTCCTCTAGCACGGGCAATAGTTCCCGCGCCCGCGCAACTACGGCATCCCGCACGCTCGTGGCGTCGGTGGTGTAGCGCAGTTGCAGTCCGGCGAGCTCGGCCGATCTTCCGATCGCGTCGTTCCCGAGCAGCGCAGCGCCGCTGCGCGCCGCGTCGAGCGCCGCCTCGGCGGCGGCCAGTTCGCCGACATCGGTAAGCGCTTCACCGGCCTCGAGCAACAGGCGCGGCCGGTCCTGGTGCCCCTCTTCGAGAAGGCTGGCAGCTCGCTGGAGCAAGGTCGCGGCAGCGGGCATGTCCCCACGGTCGATCGCCCTCGAGCCGGACACGCCGAGGTGCCGGGCGGCACGTTCGCCCAGCGCGCGGGCCTGCACATCGACGGGCCCGAGCTCGGCCCGGTACCGGAACGACTGCTCGAGGTGGTATCCGATGATCTCCTCGAGCTCCGCCACTCGAGTCCCGGAGACCTCCAGCAGCCAGTCGGCGAAGCGCTCGTGCATACGAGCCCGTGTCCGCTTGAGCAGACGGTCGTAGGCGGCATCCCGCACCAGAAGGTGACTGAACTGGTAGCCCTCACCACCAAGACCCGCGGCGGCGGCCCTGATGAGGCGCTTGCCGCATAGTGCCGACAGCGGCGCTGCGAGGTCGGCCCCCGCGTCCCCGTCCGCTGCGAGAGCCGCGACGGCGGCGGGCTGGAATTCGAAGCCGATCACCGCTGCCCGCTCGGCCAGGCTGCGCTCGAGCGGGACCAAACGGTCGAGCCGTGAGGCAAGGAGGGACGAAACGTTCGGCGGCACCGCCACGTCCTCGTAACCGCCCACGAACTCCCATCTGCCGCCCCGCTCGCGAATCACCCCGGAGTCGATCAGCATGGAGATCATCTGCTCTACGAAGAGCGGGTTGCCGCCGGCGACCGACAAGATCCGGTCCTCCAGGCTCGCAGGTAGCTGGAGGTCACCGATGAGGTTATCCAGCACCCGCGCCATGTCGCGGCGCGAGAGCTCGTGCAACTCGATCCTGTGGGCACCGTCACGGCCAGCGAGGAAGCCGGGGCGTTCCTCAAGTAGTTCGTGGCGGGCGGCACAGAGAATGAGCAGGGGAACGCCGTCTGAGGTACCGGCGACCAGTTCGATGAGGTCGAGGAAGATCTGCTCGGCCCAGTGGATGTCATCGAAGATCACGACAAGCGGTCGGCGCCGGGCGATCGTCTCAAGGACGGCCCGCACGCTCCAGAGCAATTCACCCTTGCCGTAGCCGCCCGCACCGAATCCCAGGAGGGACCAGATCCGCATCGCGGCGTCCTCGCGCCCCGTACCGGCGAGGGACCGCAGCTTGGCTCGTGCCTCCTCCTCCTGGTCATCAGGGAGGATCCCGGCGGCCTGGCGGAGAGCTTCAGCGATTGGCCAGAAGGTGATGCCCTCCCCGTAGGACAGGCACCTGCCCCTCAGGACCTGCGCACGCTCGCCCACGTGGCGGACGAGCTCCTCGATCAGTCGTGACTTGCCGGCACCGGCCTGGCCGAGCACGGTCACGACTTCGCAGTGCGGACTTCTGAGCGCGCGATCGAACGCATCGAGCAGGCGCCCGAACTCCTCATCACGGCCAACAACAGGAAGATCCACCCGCCGCGTGATCGTCTCGCCGCGGCCAACGCCGATCAACCGGTAGGCAGGGACCCGCTTGGACTTGCCTTTCAGCTCGAGTGGCTCCATCGGCTCGATGGTGACGGTGTCCTTCACCAAGCGGAAGGTCGTCTCTCCGATGAGAACCCCGCCGTCAGGCGCCGCCTGCTCCAGCCGGGCGGCCACGTTGACGGTGTCCCCCGTGGCGAGGCGCTGTCTCGTCGCCGGGTCGCCGGCCACAACTTCACCAGTGTTGACTCCAGTCCTGTTCTCGAGGCTCACCCCCCAGGTGGCCTCAAGCCTGAGATTCAGCTCCTGTAGAACCGTCCCCATCTCGAATGCAGCCCTCACTGCGCGCAGGGCGTCGTCCTCGTGCAGCCTCGGGAGGCCGAACACGGCCATGATGGCGTCGCCGATGTACTTCTCGACCGTGCCCCCGTGCCGCTCAAGCACCTGCCTCATGGCCGAGAAGTAAACGCTGAGGACCTCCCTCAGTGACTCGCTGTCGAGCTTCTCGCCCAGGCTCGTGGAGCCCTTCAAATCGCAGAAGACCACGGTGACGGTCTTGCGCACCTCTTCCGAGGCAACCAGCCGCGACAGCTGCGCGCCGCAGTAGCCGCAGAGGCGAAACCGATCAGGGTTCTCCTCGTTGCAGTCGGGACAGCGCTGCACCAAGGAAGATCACCCCCTAGCGATGGGATCCCCGGACGCGAGGAACGCGACCACGACGTCGCCGGCCTTGGCCTTGTGGCGCGCCTGCACACAAGGCGCCCCCTGGGTCTTCGAGCAGTTGGGCAGCAAGCCTGTGTGATAGCTGACACCGCCGATAACCGCAGTTCCGGAGGTGCCATAGAGCGCTGTAAACGGTGACGTGGAGGCGTAGCAGATCTGCCAGCTCGAGGCGCCGGGATGACCCGAGGACTTGACGGTGGACTTGCTGATCTCGAGCGAGCCGGCGAACCGGGCGCCCGGCTGGGCAACACCAGAAGTGTTGAGGGTGTTGAAGTTGAATGGGTCCGACACCGGCTTGTAGCTCCCAGCACAGCTGTAGCTGACGCCGCCGATCCCGGCCCCGAGGAGCTCGGCCGGGGCAGCGGAAAAGGTCGTGACCGTCCCGGCCGTCGTCGCTGATGACAGTGATGCCGAGCACGGTGTCGTGGAACAGCGCTGGAGCGATCCCCAAATCGTGAAGTCGTCCGAGGCCGCCGGGGTTATTCCCGGACTACTCGCGGTGAGGGTATATCCGATGCCGGGGTTGTCGATTGACAGGTTGGAGAACGAGGCGACGCCTCCCCTCGCATACACCGTGGCGGTTCCCGCCAGGGATCCAGAACCTGGGTTCGACCCGATGGCGACGGTCACGGCCGCGGTCGAGCCCGTGACGAGGCGGCCGGATCCGTCTAGGACCTCGACCTTGACGGGACCACCGTGGGAGTCGAAGCCAGCGGTGATCACCGCGCCGCCGACGGTGCCCGCCGGCTGCCCGTCACTCGTGAACGCGAGCGAGCAAGACCCCCTGCCTGACCAGGTGCAGGTCCTAGGGGATGTCGATCCTGCCGCAGGCGCGGCGAGCATCGCTGCCCCGAGAATGCTCGCTGCGAGCACACCAAGAAGCGCTGAAACGACGGTAAAATCTGCCTTCCGCATGGCAACCCCTGCTCTACCGTACTCACGAATCCATACGAGACGTACGGACGGTGATCGTATGCCTCTTCTCGCAACCAGGCTGTCCTGTCACACAACGCTAGGAGCAGGCAGCGGTGGACCGCAAGAGCAGAACCTATCTCCTGGGGATGCCGCGCTGCCTATCTTGGCGCCCTGCCCAGCGCATCGTAGGTAACAACGGCCCGATGGCCGGTGGCCGGGAAACTGAGACGGATAAGTGCACCCCGGACGTTCTCACGACCGGACACGTCTGGCGTTTGTCCTGTTCAGACGCGGTGGAGGTGAAGGTGGAGGTGGGATTTGAACCCCACGAAGGGGTTGCCCCCTCACACGTCTTCGAGGACGGCGCTGGACCATCCACCACCGATCCGTATACCTGACTTGGGCTGAAGGGCGGTCCGCGTTCGCCCGTGAACCGCTTTGAACGGGGCGAATGAGTCTCGAACTTATCCAGGCGAACGCGCACTCACTCCCAGCTCTTCCGGCCTGCACCCGTAGGCATTCCCAGGCTGCCGAACTGCTCGCAGGGCCGTAGTATCTCGCCAATAGTCTCGGCCTCCGGCATATCGACACGGAGTGTGGTCGCTCGGTCCGCCAAATACCATGCCGCCCCAGCGCTCAGAACAATCCATACGCATTGGGCGACGGCGGGAATTCACCGACGCCAACGGCGTGCAGATCGGATGTAGGACTCTTCGAAATTACCGTAACCTCGAACAAAGCTGACACCTGGACGCTAGCGAGCGCAGATCGCCGAATGGGCGTCTCGTTGCGGCAAGCTGAACTCTTCGGTCGACGCGCACAGATGCCAGGCCGTGGATCCGCTCGATGAGCGCGGTGTTGGCTCGTATCTCGGTCAGGGCGTTCTCGTTGACCTGGTAGTCGTGCTCGGCTTTGGACCCGTTGCCCTCGCGGCTCAGTTCTTCTTCGACTGACGGGTGTTTCGTGCCCCTGTCGAGTCTGCGCCCCTGCTCCGCGCTAGTTCCTGCAATCGCCGGATCTCTTCCGCGCTGAGGGGATGGCCGCTGCTCTGCGCTTGTTCCTGCACTCGCCGGATCTCTTCCGCGCTCATGGGGTGGAGGGCCGGACCACCTTCCTGCATCCGCCGAAAGGCCTCCAGGACGTCATCGGAGTCAGTCCCGGCGAGCTTCTTGATGCCGGCTGCGATGAAGAGGATCGACGGCACCGCCCACCACAGCGCAATCACAATGCCGCCGTGGCTCACGCTTGCTATCGCGAGTAACCCAAAGAAGAGCCCGCCGATAAGAAAGATCATGTTCGCCCCCTGCTGGCAAGCTATTTTAACTGTAACGTGCACGATTTGCCGGATCAAGGGCCTGCTTGAAACCGGCTCGGCGCAATGGGAGCTATCCGCGTGCCAGCTCCTGGCCACGTCGATCATGCTCGCCGTAACCCTGGCGATTGCCGGTGCGCAAGCACCGCATTTCACGGCCGTGAGCGCGGCAGGCGTGGTGATCCTGGGAGTCATCGGGACCAGCACCGCCTGCGTGCTGAACTACCAGATCATCACCAGCGGCGGCGCGACTATCGCTTCTACCGTCACTTACCTGCTGCCCATGGTCGCGATCGTGCTCGACGTCGTGGTTCTCGGCGAGGACATCACCGCGATGGTGATCGCGGGCATGGCGCTGGTCCTGGCCGGTGTCGCGCTCACCCGCCGCCATCCGAGAGCAGCCGACGAGCCCTAGATCGGGTAGTCCTTCCTGATCAGCTGGCGGCTTGCCTGGCCGCGCAGTAATCAGTTGCCGCCGACAACTACCTGCTCTAACGTCACCATGCGCTGATGGCTAAGGTGGATACGGCGGAGCACAGGAGGCAGCGTGGAGCGCACAGTTCGTACCCCGGACGGCCGGACACTGGCTGTGCAGGAGTCCGGTGATCCCGCGGGCCGGCCGGTCCTGGTTCACAACGGCACGCCAAACTCCAGGCACCTTTATGGCCCGGCCGCGCGGGATGCCGCCGCCCGTGGGTTGCGGCTCATCGGCTACGACCGGCCGGGCTACGGAGGGTCCTCGCCGCTGCCGGGCCGCACCGTCGCCGACTGCGCTGGCGATGTCCGCGCGATCTGCGCTGAGCTCGGCATCGACCGGCTGGCCACGTGGGGCATCTCAGGCGGCGGCCCGCACGTGCTCGCGTGCGCTGCCTTGCTCCCGGACCTGGTGACCGCCGCCGCCTCGCTCGCCTCGCCGGCCCCATACGGCGCTGAGGGCCTTGACTATTTCGCCGGCATGGGCCAAGACAACGTCGATGACACCCGCCTGTTCCTCACCGACGAGGCTGCGGCCAGGGCAAAAACGGACAAGGACCGGGAGGAACTCCTGGCCGCAGCGCCGGAGGATGTGGCCAAGGTGATGGAATCACTCCTCACGCCGACAGATGCCGCGGCCCTGCGCGGTGAGCTGGCCGAATACCTGGTTTCCTCCACACGGGACGGTCTGGCGCCCGGCAGCCAGGGATGGTGGGACGACAACTGCATGGTCAGGCCGTGGGGATTCGACCTGGCCGCCATCACGGTCCCGGTCCTGCTGCTGCATGGCAGGCAGGACATGTTCGTGCCGTTCGGCCACGGCGAATGGCTGGCCGCGCACATTCCCGGCGTCCAGGCCCGGCTGCTCGACGACGACGGGCACCTGACGCTACTGCAGAATCGTGTACCCGAGGTGCATGCCTGGCTGGCAGAACACCTATAGCGGCATCAAGCGGAGCCGAGGTGTAAGCATCAAGCGGGACATCACGCGCATAGCCCTTTCCTGCCTAGACATCCCAGGGGCTAGCAGTGTCAAGCGGCGTTCTTGATTTGCTGGCTGGCGTGCTGGGGCCAGGCGGTGGCCTCGTCGTAGCACGTGCGGGTTTTGAGGCAGCCGTGCAAGATGCCGGTGAGGCGGTTGGCGAGGTGGCGCAGCGCGGCGCGATGGCCGGCGCCGCGGGCGCGCTGGGCGTCGTAGCAGGCCCTGGCGCCGGGCGAGGCGTTGAGGGCGGCGAAGGCCTGGCCGTCGAGGGCGTCGCGGAGCCTGTCGTTGTGCACGTACCGGGCCGCCACGGTTTTGCGTTTGCCGGACTGGCGGGTGATGGGGCTGGTGGCCGCGTAGTTCTTGCGGGCCTTAGCGGAGGCGTAACGCTGCGGGTCGTCGCCGGACTCGGCCAGCACCCGGGCGCCGAGAACCGGTCCCAGGCCAGGCTGGGACCTGATGATCTCAGCGTCCGGGTGCGGACTGAAATAGGCGTCCACCTGCCCCTGCAGCACCTTAATCTGCTCGCTGAGAGTGGTGATGACAGCGATCAGCGACCGGACCACCGCAGCGCACGCGGCGGTGACCTGGGGTGGCTGGGTCAGTTGCTGGCTGCGCAGCGCCGTCTTGATCGCGGCGGTCTTGCCGGCCCGGTCCCGGCGGCGGGCGCGCTTGAGCGCCGCGTCGATCTGCGCGGTGGTCAGCTTCGCCGCCGAGGCGGGGTCGGGGGCCCTGGCCAGCAGCTCCAGGGTGTCGGGGGCGTCCAGGTCGTCGAAGGCTTCCAGCGCGGCGGGGAAGAAATCCAGCAGCTGGTGACGCAGCCGCTGGACCTGGCGGGTCCGTTCCCAGATCAGCGTCTTATGCGCGCGGGCCACGACCTTGACCGCCTGAGCGGCCGGGCTGTCGCCGGCCACCGGCCGCAGCTGATGCGCATCCGTGCGCACCATATCCGCCAGCGCGTGCGCGTCACCGGTATCGCTCTTGGCACCCGACACCCCGTGCCGTTCCCGGTACCGGGACGTCTGCAGCGGGTTAATCCCGAACACCAGGTAACCGGCCGCGGCCAGTGCCTGGACCCACAAGCCCCGGTCCGTCTCAATCCCGACCGTCACCTGCACGTCGTCGCCGGCGGCGGAGGCCTCGCCGATCATCGCGTGCAGCCGCGCCATCCCCGCCGCGGCCTCGGGCAGCCGCGCCCGGGCCAGCACCCGCCCTGAAGCATCCATCACCTCAACATCGTGATGGTCTTCGGCCCAGTCATCACCCACGAACAGCACGAGCTCTCCCGTCCTCGAAACCGGCAATCCACGGCAGCCTGCGGGAGAATCATCAGCGACCTAATAAACCAGTGCTCACGCCCAGCGGCGGGCACGACATCCCAGCAGCGATCTACTCTCCCGGCCACCGGCAGGGGCACGGTCTAGGCATAGGGCTTCCGCAAAGGAGCCCGGGTCCAAAGAGTGCTCACCTGCCGGCGGCTACCAGGCCCGAGTCTGCCCGACAGGCCGACCCGTTAGCCCTTATTAGGTCCAGCTGATCGTTGACGCGGCCTCGGCTCGGTCTGCGCGGACGGCCCGCCGTCTGGCGGTCGACAGCGAGCGAGCGGTGGCTAGTGCGTGGTCGCCGAGGCCGATCGACATCCTGGTGAGGATCTCGCTGTACGAGTGCACTGGGTCGCGGCCGACCGCATTGAAGAACCCGGTGAGCTCGAGCGTGGTGTGGCCGTGCACACCGGACCAGACAGCTTCGCCGGCGGTGGTGACGTCGTCGACCTCCCATCGGGCCGCGTTGACGCAGGCGTGGATGCGACGGAGGAGCGAGACGAAGGTGGATCTAGCCGCCTCGAGGTCGGCGGGATCACCGAGCCTGAACGCAGCCAGTCCAGGACCGAACATCACCCCGTACAGGTGGGGTTCGCGCAGAGCGAAGCGGCGGTAGCTCCAGAGGTAGGTCATCCAGTCGGCGACGGCATCGTCGGTGACCGCGCCGCGGTCCAGCTCGGATCCGAAATCGGCGAACCCGCGGCGCATCACCTGTCGGGTCAGTTCGTCCATCCCGCCGAAGTGGGTATAGACGACCATCGTCGACGTGCCCAGCTCGCGGGCCAAGCGCCGAGCCGACACGGCGCCCTCAGTGGCCAGCAGTTGCGCGGCGGTGTTGATGATCCTTTCGCGCAGATGAGGGTCGGCAGACCGGGGCGGCACGCTCGACAGTATATCCATAACACCGTCATTGACATCTGTACATCACAGTGTTATGCATAACACTGTGATGTAACGGTGCCGACAGGAAAGAGGACACGAGATGGCCACCAACAAGGAAATCGTCGAAAACGCCTATGCGAGCTTCGCGACGGGCGACGTTCCCGCCGCGCTCGGTGCCATGGCCGACGACATCCAGTGGACCGAGGCCGACGGATTTCCACTCGCTGGCACGTACGTCGGTCCTCAGGCGGTGCTCGAAGGGGTGTTCATGCGACTCGGGGAAATCGGCGATGACTTCGCCGTGGTGCCCGAGCAGTTCGTCGCCGACGGTGAGACAGTCGTGGCGCTCGGGAGCTACGGGTGGAAGCACAAGAGTTCCGGAGAACCGGCCGTTGTGAAGATGGTCCACGTGTGGACCATGAACGGTGGCAAAGCTGTTGCCTTCCAGCAGCACGTCGACACCCTCCAGGTTCGCGAGCTCAGCTGACCCTCCGCCGGCCGCCCCGGCCGCCGGACGGCCGCCGCTTCGGCCCGCCCCTTGACCAGTTCCATGACAAGTTATCCGGGCGATAAGGGTCGTTTTATCCGGGCTATAAGGGTCGTTCGGGTCATGCATCGGCACCCTCGCGGGTGTATGCCTGCTTAGCTCCGAGTATGAGGCGGCGAGACATCAGCGTCGGCGCTCAATCGGCTTTGACGCGGGATATTCGCGGGATGTTTTTGGCTAGCAGGCTCGTGACTGGCAACTGAGCAGGCCGCCCCCCGCCGTGCCACCATCACCCGCCGCGTCAGTCCGGGCGTCAACCGCTGCTTGACAGTCGGCCGCGCCAGGATTTCGTACACCCAGCAGGGAGAGAAAGCCATCGCGTGCGCATGGGCGAGAGGTGCAGGGCGCGGTATGTTCCCTGCCATCCGGGCCGGGATAGCGTGCCTGCCGCCGGCCGCGGAAGATGGGGGACGTCAGGAATCCTGGACTCGCTCATGCCGAAATGTAATCGAGGACGCGGCAGACATTGTCCGCCACCGGCTCCATCGCATCGACGGTGAGCCGATTCCCCGTCAAGGGGGGTAGCTCGCCGCGCATCCGCTCGACAAAATCCCATCCGACTTCGTGCCAGCCCGGAATGCCACGGATGCGACCCTCGATCCGCTCACGGTGGATGACCTCGTCGGAGCAGATGCACTCGATCAGATACCAGTGGGCCGAGAACCGGGCGGCGGTATCGTGCCATGCCGCGACCTGGCTCTCGCTCACCACAGCGTCAACGACCGCGTCCTGGCCGAGCATCAGCTGCCGGATGATTAGCGTTTCCAGCAGCCTGGACCGCGCGGCCAGGTACTCGGAGCGATCAAACCTGGCCAGGGCGGGCTTGAACGCTCCCATGAGCCAGTCCGCAGCGAATGCTGGAGCGCGCACCGTCCGCGCCACTTGCTCGGCGAGCGCCGACTTACCAGTACCCGGAAGGCCCGTGAAGATGATCACCTGCGCCTGCACGTCAGTAGCATCCACGCGCAACGCGATCCTGCGCAAGGCAGCTCACAGGTGAAGTGTCCGGTCCAGCATGATCGCCGCCGAAGGTTGACGTTCTTAATGGACTGCCAGCCGACAAATCGTTAGTACCACAGCCCGATGTCGTGGCAGTGCACGTAGAGCCGTGCGCGCTCGCACGCGAACTAGCTCGCGGCAGGCCGGGGCGAAAGCCCGGCGCGCGGCCGCCGGGCCGCCGGGCGGTCTGGGCAACGGTGAGCGAGCTGGGCCAGGTCGTGTAGTCATCGCGGCACCTCCGCGCCCGGGCTGAGACCCGGAAGCTAGGCCGTCAGGCCGTAGTGATACCGCAAGACAGCCTCGACGGAGCGCTTGCTGACCTCTCGGGCTAATGCTCACGCACTGGATGTCGGGGATGCGGAGGGGCAACGCGTGCTCACCACAGCCAGCAGGTTCTGCCCTGCGGTGCTGACGCCGCCTATCGCGGTCACCACGCCTGACACCGCGCTGGCGCTGAAGTTCGCCGCCAGGGTCTTGACCGCCGTCTGGAGGTTGGCCAGCGCGGATTTCAGCGCGTTGATCTGGGCCTGCCATTGGCCGACTGCGTCATTCACAAGGGCCGTCAGATTTGTCTGGACGTCTTTGAGGTCTGCCTTGATCTCACTGACTGTGCCTTTCCCCACCTTGACATGCTTGAGCTTGTCCAGCGAGGCACGCAGGGCAGCGGCGTCCGGGCACGCAGCCGCGTTCAACGGCGAGGTCGCCGGGGAAGCAGGCGCGGACGATGAGGGGGCGGCAGGCGCGGACGATGAGGGGGCGGCAGGCGTGGATGATGACGGGGTGCCGCCACTAGATCCGCACGCCACCACCAGCAGCGCCAAGCCGGACAAGACCATGACGAGCTTCCACCAGGCGGGCCTGGTCACGATTCCCTGTTTCATCTCGCTGGCAGCCTCCCACCGGGCGGGGCGGCTACGCCTCACCCGCAGAGGGCTATTTTTTCGGGCAGCTTTGCCCGCCGGGCATCGGCCCCGCCTGATGCAAGACGCCAGCTCCTGGTCCGTTCACCAACGCAGGCGTCTCAGCCGAACCACCAGTCTCTGGCACGGGCAAAAAATCGGTAGTCTGCGGAGAACCTGTTCCTCAGCTGGACCGCATCGAAAATGCCACCACCCGCCACCAGGCTTTCCCGAGCGATCTGATGTGATTTGTGGAGTCGGCGATGTGCGGCGTGAGAGTGGATGTAAGCACCAGCCCAGGTGGCACAGGAACCGGAGACATTGACACAGGCCACTGACATCAAAGGAGAGGAGCCGGCATCGTGGACATCAAACTTGAGGTGGTCGTCATCCCTGTCTTGGATGTTGACCGCGCCAAGGATTTCTACGGGAGGCTCGGGTGGAGGCTCGACGCCGACTTTCCCTTCGATAACGGCTTCCGGGTCGTCCAGTTCACGCCCCCCGGCTCGGGGTGCTCGATTCAATTCGGCACGAACATCACGTCGGCCGCGCCCGGCTCGGCCCAGGGCCTGTACCTGATCGTCTCCGATATCGAGGCTGCGCGCGGCGAGCTCGTCGCCCGCGGTGCCGAGGTCAGCGAGGTGTTCCATGCCGGGACGCCGGGTGCTCAGTTCCAGCCCGACGGCACGAGCGGTCGCGTGAGCGGCCCCGCGCCCGATCACGCCAGCTACAGCACCTTCGCCACGTTCCGCGACCTGGACGGCAACGGCTGGCTAATGCAGGAGCTCACGACGCGGCTGCCCGGCCGGATCGACGCCGCTGAGACGGCATTCGCATCCACGGCGGACCTGGCGAGCGCGATGCGGCGCGCGTCGGTCCGCGCACGGCGAACACGAGAAGCGCACCGGCGAGGCAGACGCGAACTGGCCCGACTGGTACGCCGAGTACATGGTGGCCGAGCAGGCCGGGACGGAGCTGCCGACATGAGCGATTATGACGTGATCGTCCTTGGCGGCGGGGCGCCCGGCGAGCACTGCGCTGCGGCCCTAGCTGCGCGCGGGCTGCACGTCGCCGTCGTTGAGCGCGAACTGGTCGGCGGCGAGTGCTCCTACTGGGCTTGTATCCCGTCGAAGTCGCTGCTGCGCCCGGGCGAGGCGGTGCAGGGCGCGCGCGCGGCCGGCGCGAGCGCACAGGTCGACGTGGCGGCCGCGCTGGCCTGGCGGGACTACATGGTCTCGAACTGGTCCGACGCCGGCCAGCAGCGCTGGCTGGCCGACCGGGGCATCGACCTGCTGCGGGGCACCGGCCGGCTGGCCGGCACCGGGGTGGTCGAAGTCGAGACCGTCCGCCATACCGCGGAGCACATCGTCGTGGCGACCGGCGCAGCTCCGTTCGTGCCTCCGGTCCCGGGACTGCGTGAGCTCGAGGGCGTCTGGGGCACCCGCGAGGCGACGAGCATGAAGGCTGTTCCGCGCCGCCTGCTCGTGCTGGGTGGAGGGGCCGCAGGCGTCGAGATGGCGCAGGTCGTGCGGCGTCTCGGCGGCGAGGCGGTGATTGTCGAGGGCGCCGATCGGGTGCTTCCCCGCGAGCCCGCGCCGCTGGGCGACGCGCTCAGCGAGGCGCTGCGCCGGGACGGAATCGAGCTGATGCTCGGCATGCACGCCACCGCCGCGCGGCGCGAGGGGGACGAGTATGTCCTGGCCTTCGATGGCGGTAAGGAGCTGCGGGGCGACCGTCTGCTCGTGGCGACCGGCCGGCGCCCGCGGGTCGAGGGGATCGGCCTGGAGACGGTCGGCGTCGAGGCCAATCCGCATGGGATCAGTGTGGACGAGCACCTGCGCGCGGGCGAGCGCCTCTGGGCGATCGGAGACGTCAACGGCATCTGGCCGCTGACCCACGTCGGCGAGTACGAGGGCGATGTGGTCGCGGAGAACATCCGCGGTGATGGGCGTCCGGCGAACTATGAAGCCGTTCCTCGGGTCACCTACACAGATCCGCAGGCCGCGGCGGTGGGCGCGGCCGAAGCGGAGTACAGCGCCACCGCGCTCCTGTCAGAGGTGCCCAAGACCGCTACCTACACGCACGCCTACGCCGAATCCAACGGGTTCCTGACGCTGCTCAGCGACGGCCAGCGACTGACCGGCTGCTACGCGCTCGGGCCCGAAGCCGGTGAGTGGATGCAGCAGGCGACGCTTGCCATCCGCGCACGCGTCCCGCTTGAGGTGCTGAGCGACACGATCCAGCCTTTCCCGAGCTTCTCGGGGATCTACGACGCGGCAGTGAAGGCGCTCCGCATGCAGATCGCGGACATGCCCCGGCCGGCCGGGCCGGTGAACGCGCAGATGGCGAGCCTGCCGCAGTGAGCAGGACAGTACTGGATCCCTGATCGCAAGCGCCGCCGGCGACCGCGGACGGTCAGGCGTTCTCTTGTTGCCGGTGGGTGCTGGATTCTTCCTGCCCGCGGGCGTCGGACCGGCGCTGGAGATAGCGGGCGATCTTCGCTGCTTTCCCGCAGTCGTCCATGCTGCACCATCGGCGGCTGCCGTTCTTGCTGTGGTCGATGAACAGGAACCGGCATGCGCGGCACGGCTTGATGAGGCCGGTCGTCCCGTGGGTTAGCAGCTCAACCGCCGCGGCGACGATGGGCCACAGCGGGGCCAGGAGGTCACTGCCCGGAACCCATGTCCACGCGCAGCCCTCCGTGCCGCCGGCAAGCTGGCCCTGCGCGAGTGCTTCGACGTAGGCAAGGTGCAGGCGCCGCAGGGCTGGATCGGGTGGCGCTGAGCCGTCACCCAGCGCGAGGAAGATCTCATGCATGTCGTCCCGGCACGCCAGCACCCGTGCCAGCGCCGCGATCGCGGCCGGGCGTGGTGCGGTTTCGCTGGGCGCGGGGCTGGGATGGCCGACGTCGGCATGGCGGCTCCAGGCTGCGAAGTCCTCGTAGCTGGACAGCCACTCGGTGTCGGCCGGACCGTGCCTGGGGCCGGCGCAGGTGTTGACGAAGTCCAGCGCCAGATTGCCGCCGACGATCCTCAGGTCGGTGAGGGGCGGCCGTGTCAGAGTTGCAGCCATCAACATTGACTATACCGGAAACACTGCCTGCGCATAGTGCGGGTCTATCCGAATATCTGTGTCTCTGTTACCATCAAAACATATTTTGATAGAAACAGGAGGCAGTATGGACCCTTCTCTCGGTCCCAGACCCAGGTCTCTAGTCAACGGACGGCTGCTGTCCGCAGGCGGGATGGCGCCCCGGCAGGGACATCGCCGCCGGGACGGGGCGCCAGCACGCCCATCGCAGAAGATCTCGATCGCCGCCGTGATAACCGACGGCACGCCATCGCCATGAAATGCACTCACCCACGTCAGCTCGTCGGCTGACGATCACCCACAGCGAGGAAGCACCATGCCCTACGGGTACATGATCTACGAGGCAGAACGCACCCGGAGCCCGGCCGAGCGGAGGGCAGCTGACGCTCTGCTGGGTCAGCGTTCCGCGGCGCTTGCCCAGTTGTTCCGTTCACTCGCCAGGCCAGCACGCGCCCTGCGCCGCCAGTCAGGCACGAGCCAGCCCGCCCGGCGAGCGTGCTTGCCAGCTGAGAGCCGGAGCTAACGGTCAGGCTGCCGCGAAACGTGCCCATCAGCCACGGCGGAGCCGGTGTCAATGACGAGCCGAGTGCTGCTCGCCCTGTGCAGGATGCTGTTCGCGACCGCGGGCTGCGCCGTGCCGGCGGCCGACTCCTGCCCCTTGGACAGGACCGTACCGGGCCGAGCTCGCAGCCGGCCAGTTCGGCATCACTCGGTGCGCAGCGCCTGTGCGGTGCGTAGCCGCGTGGCACGCCGTTGCGGCCAGGCCGCCAGCGTGTTCGCGGCCAGCAACGTAGCCGGGACGATCAGCACTAGCGCCCACAGGGCCAGCGGCGGGTGATAGGCCAGCGGCGTGAAGTCGGCGACCGCGCGCCATATGACGCGGCCGAGCGCGACTCCGAGCGGCACCCCGAACACCAGCCCGATCACGGCGAGCACGCTCGCCTGGGTGGCGACCACTATCCGCGTCTGCAGCCGGGTCATCCCGAGCGCTCGCAGCACCGCCAGCTCGCGGCGGCGGCGGTTCACGGCGATGAACAAGGCGTGCCCGATCGCGCTGACGGCGAGCAGGGCCAGGAAGGCGCCAAGCGCCAGCGGCAGGATGGCCAGGTCCTTGATCGACTCGATGTCCTGCGGCTGGCCCGGAGGCGTAAAGGTGAAATTCTGGCCGCCCGGGATGGCAGCTGCTGCGGCGTCCAGCCTGCGCGCGACTGCTTGCACGTCAGCGCCGGGCCGCAGCGCCACGGTGGCGGTGTGGAACTTGAAGGAGTAGTGCGCGCCCGCGAATATCCAGTCGTATCCGGCGGGTGTGAGCCAGGCCCCGTCGGCGTCGTCGTTGTGGATCCCTGCGGGGACGAAGCCGATGCCCGTTACCTTCACTACCCGCGGCGTCGAGCCGCCGCCGAGCCGGATCGTGGAGCCGGTCGCCGCGTGCAACTGGCGAGCGGTTATCGGGGCCAGCGTTATCTCATTGCGCGCGGTGGGCAGTCGCCCGGCAGTCAGGACGACCGACGGCCGCTTGCCGCCACCGGGGCATAGGTGTAGCTCTCGATGGAGAACTGGCCGGACTGCGCTCCCGCGATGCGCGCGTCATCAACCCCGGTCACGTCGCGGTCGGCGGCGACGGCTCGCAGTACCTGGCTGGCCTGCCCGAGATCCTGCCCGTTGAGACCGAGGAAAGTGGCCAGCTGCCACGTTTGCCCGAAGCGCGCCGGATTGCCGGCGGCGTCGGAGACTCCGGCGGCGAAAGTGAAGGCGGCTAGCACGCCAAGGACGCCCGTGACCGCGCCCACCACCGCCGGCCTGACGGGCACCGCGGCCCGGCCGCGGCCGGGCTCAAGCGCGAATCGGGCGCCTATCACTACTGGTGCGGCCAGGCCTGCCCGCGATGCGGTTCCCGCGACGGCGGACCGGCGGCGGCCTGGGTGCCGTCGGCTGGCGGTGAGCGCCGACGCTGCCGTGGCCGCGGCGCCGGCGAGCACCAGCAGCGGGGCGATGACCAAGCCGGCGCCCAGCACGACCCAGTCCACGTTGATGCCCGGATGCGGCTCCACGAATGATGCCAGGCCGATCGGCATCCACCGCGAGGCCACGATGGCCGCGCCGACACCGATCGTCGTCCCGGCGGCCGCGGCCAGGAAAGGCGCGGCCGAAGCTGACGCGACGGCTTGCCGCTGCGTCATGCCCACCGCCTGCAGGACCTGGAGATCCGGGACGCTGGCGGACGTGTAGCGAGCCACCGACTGGCCGACCAGGAACATTGCGGCCAGCAGCGCCGCTATCCCGAAGGCCAGCAGGCAGGCGGCCTCGTACGCGGTTGCCCTGCGGACCGGGCCGCCGAAGTAGGAGTAGTTATTCCACAGGTCGATATCGGACCGTCCGGTGACGCGAGCCAGGTCGGCGCGGAATGCCGGTATCGCAGCAGTGCCTCCCTTGAGCCGCACCAGCGCGTTGATGTACGCCCGGCCGTTCGTGCCCATGAAGTTGGCCCGGTAATGCGTGAACAAGGCGGGTGATGCGAGCACGCCTCCCGGTTGCTCTGGGCCGTCCACGATGACCGATCCCCACAGCGAACGGCCCACCCCGACAATGTGGGCCAGGATCTTCGGTCCTCGCGGCGGCCCGCCCGATCCGTCGTATCCTGCGTTGACCTGCTGCGGGCTGGTCAGGAGCAGGGTCAGCGTGTCGCCCACGCCCTTGCCGGAGTTCGCCGCGAACTTCGGGGTGATCAGGACCTCATCGACGCTGGCGGGATTCAACGGGCGTCCGCCCAGCATGACGGGCCGTTCGAGTGTCCGGGTGAACTGATCGTCCGCCTGCAGTCCGGCACTTGCGCCCGGATGGCCTTCGACCTCGTATCCGAAGCCGAGCGGGAACTTGCTCAGCGCGCTGACCTCTGGCAGTGCGCGGATCTTGGCCCAGTCGAAGCCCGGCTGGTTGAGCAGCACCGTGGCGGTCGCCGGCAGCGTGCGCGCCCACAGCCGGCCGAACGCGGTCTGGCCGCGCCGCGCTCCCGCGACGGCTGCGAGCACCGTCGCTGTGGCCAACGCGATGAGCAGGGCAAGCACGGCGAGTGACCGCCAGCGCTGCCGCAACTCCAGGCGCAGCCAGGTCAAGGTAATGCGCAAGCTGTTCACCCCCCTTCAGAGCGCATCGCGACTTTGCCGTGCCCCAGGCCGTGGCTCCCAGTAGATGGCCTGCCGCGAGTCAGCCGCAAGGGTGCTGGGACGACTTCTGCCAGGAAGGTGGCCCCACCAGAGATAGCAGCTGGCATCCCGCGTCCCCCCGGGATGCTCGAGTACCTGCAGCCGACGGGAGTCCAGTGGAAGACGCCGGTCCTGGCACGGCTAGCCGGCGAGCTGACGCTGGTGTGACAATTACGCCGCCATGGAGCATGCCGGTCTTGACCAGGTCGGCGATCCATGGTCGGCAGGTGCTTTCTGAACTCGCCCGGCACGCTGAGCGCGGCAGCTGCGTTATCGCGGGTCAGCTCAAAATCGGGACTGCCGCGGCCGAGCTTCCGGCTTCAGCGGCTGCGCGGCAGGTAAGTCCGTGCGCCGCCACGGTGGGACCAGTGCCAATACGATCCAATCCGGATTTCGCGCTCGGATAGTCATTTTTCAGCTGCTTATCCAGGAGGTCGCGGTAATCCGGTGAATCAGCCAGGCAGCGCAGATCTGGATCGTGGTGGATCCAGTCCCATGGCCGCTCCATCTCGCAGTGGCGATCGCTGACAACGCGTTTGAGGCTGACAACCGCCCAATCCATCGGAGCTTTCTTGTTCTGTCGGTACTTATCACTGCCCGCCAGCGCGGCGTAAAGGCAGGCCGCATTGTAAGCGGCCTGCCAGGATGGTGTGCGGCGCTGCCAGGGTAGCCAGCGTGTTTCCCCCGCGTTTGCGCCCGGCCGCCAGTTATTCTTGCCGCCTTTCGACGCGTCTAGCGCGTTTGGATCCAGGAGCGCCTCGATTGCTGCATTGCCACCGGCAATGGCGCCCGTTATATGCATGGTTCTCCTGGGCCAACGGCGCACCTTGATTGCTTCACTCCCGTCCCTGCCGGTGCCATCGCGCTCCTGCTCGTTCAAGCTCTGACGCACGGCGACCAGAAGTTCGGCGACGCGCGCGCCGTCATGGAAGCGCTGCCGCTCTCCCAGCCGCCAGTAGGGCTTGCGCATCGCCCGCTCATCACGGTGCTGGAACGTTGCCCAGATGATGCGCCAGAGGGTCAATTGCCGCCGGCATGCGCGCAGCTCATCCCTCGCGGCCGCCAGCAATTCCTTCCTTAGCTCGCGCGACAGCGTTGTGGGAAGAACCTCGCAGATGTCCTCGGCATCCCCCGTTACACGGCACTGGTCGAGAATGTGCAAGCTCTCACGGAAAGCATCCCAGCCTTTCTTATCTACTATTTCAAAGTTGGGGTTCGCGATCATTTCAAGGGACATGCCGAGCCGGTACCGGCCGCGGAAGAAGCGGGGATACTGCTCCCGGTTAATCGCATGCAGCCACAGCGCCTCCGCATGACGGCCCTCAAGATCGTAGAGCAGGGCAAGCTCATATCTGGCGACACCAGCCCCCGGACTATTGCACACCGCTTTTTCGAGCTGCTTAATTTGCCTACGTCGGGCACGTTGAGCGTCCTCCGGGCAATCAATAAGTTCACGACGCTGCTTTGTGCACACAAGGGCAGCAAGGTCGCTGCCATCGAAGGAGCCAACCGACCAGGGTGGCGCTGTTGGGTCTGCCTTGAAGATCTGCCGGGCGACATAAGCGGCGACGCGGGCGGCGGCATCGTCCAAATCACGCGCGGCCAGGGTGTTCGTCGCGATGGTCCCGCCTGTCTGAGCGTCCTCGAGGTCGACCGTCACGCTTCTGCTAGCAACGGCTCCTTCCTTGCCATCGGAGTTTGCGGCCGGCGCCGAATCGTCAGGCTTGGCCCAGACCCAGACCCGGACCTGATACCGGCGGGGGGTCGGCCACAGCATCCCGGCAAGGCGGATGATCGCACCGGCAAGCCCGCTGCCAGCCATGCCGCTGTTCTCGGCGATGGACGCGAGCCCATTCGGCGCCGTGCCACCAGGCAGGATCGAGGGCGCCCGCACTTCCACCGCAGGCAGCCGGAACCGGAGTTCGGCGACGAGCCGGTCATGGTCACGCTTCCCGTCTAGCCTGCTGCCGCCCGGCGGGCTGTTTCCCTGCCTGCCCGGCTTGTCGCTGCCCAGAGCCGAGGTGTCAACCGCAGGCGGCTGCCAGCGCATCGCCCACACCTCGAGTTCTCGGTACGCGAACACAAGGGCGCCAATGATGACGAGCCATCCGGCCCGCCCGGGCACCGGAACGTCGTGACCAGGAAGCAGCGGCTGGAAGAAGGCGCCGCTGAGGGCATCTACCCCCCGTGTGAACGCGTTCACAAGCTCAGCGGGTGCCCGGGCCGGGTGCGTCAGTCCATACCCGGTGACAACCACAATCACAACCACCGCGAACGCCGCCGTGACGAACCGCAGGGTGCGCACGGTGAAGTGATAGCCAACCCAGGCCAGGAATACGACAACGACCGCGAATACCCCCCAGACGAACCACGCATTCATGCTGACCCTCACCCGCCTTCGCTCATTATTACGGAGTCGCTAGCGGTAGTTCAGATACACGCTGCGGGCACCCTGAGCCCGGCATGACCAGCGGACTGATCTTGAGGCGCTCGCCGCGACCCGGCGGAGGCGGTACGTGCGGGCGCGGCTGGCAGGCTGCCGATCGCAAGCCCGTGCCCGGGCCGCGGCAGGCCATCGGCCGCAGGCAAAGTTGCGGGCGATCGGGTGGATGCGGTCAGCGGTGGAGCGCGAGCAACTGGCCGGCGTCGGCGAGGGCGAGCAGATGGGTGGCTGCCACCCCGATGGAGCGGGTGGGCCAGCCAGCGGCCCCCGTTCCTCTAGCGGGACGAGGTCGGAAGGCTGCTGGATCGCGGAGCGCGATGGCAGTGAACTCCTGGTGAATCTCGCCACCAGGGCGACTGAGTGGCAGGGTTAGCCTCGATGCTGGGCAAGAGCACAGCACAGACAGAGCCGTGGATGGGATCGGTATGACTGGCGAGACGCACACCCACGCGGGCAACCCGGGCGCGGACGACCCGGGCGCGGGCGACCTGGGCAGCAGAGGCGTGATACCGCCGGGCGTATGGGTGGATGACTCAGACGAGGATGACCCGGTGCTCCGTAATGCCGACGGAAGCATGGTGGATACCTGGCGGCAAGACTATCCCTATCCCGAGCGGCTGAGCCGCGAGGAATACGATCATGAGAAACGTGTCCTCCAGGTCGAGCTCCTCAAGCTGCAATACTGGATGCAGGATACTGGCCGCCGCTTCGTCGTTATCTTCGAGGGCCGGGATGCCGCCGGCAAAGGCAGCACTATCAAGCGCTTCATGGAGCATCTGAATCCCCGTTCCGCGCGGGTCGTCGCGCTCGATATCCCGACCGAGCGTGAGCGGGGGCAATGGTATTTCCAGCGTTACGTGGCGCACCTGCCAACTGCGGGGGAGATGGTGTTGTTCGACCGTTCGTGGTACAACCGCGCCGGGGTCGAGAAGGTCATGGGCTTCTGCACCGACGAGCAGCATGAGGCCTTCCTCCAGGAGGTGCCCCGGTTCGAGCGGCTGCTAGTGGACGACGGCATCTCGCTGACGAAATTCTGGTTCTCCGTCACCCCAGGCGAGCAGCAAACCCGGTTCGCCATCCGCCAGATCGACCCCGTGCGGCAGTGGAAGCTCAGCCCTACCGACATTGCCTTGCTGGACAAATGGGATCCCTACACCGCGGCCAAGGTCACGATGTTCGAGCGCACCCACACGCCCGAGACGCCGTGGACCGTGATCAGGAGCAACGACAAGAAACGCGCCCGCCTGGAGGCCATGCGCAGCCTACTCGCCGGCATCGAATACGACCGCAAGGATCACGATGCCGTCGGGCACCCGGACCCGCTGATCATCGGCGCTCCCGCGGATATGCGGGAACTGGAGCCCGGGCAGTTGTCCCCCACACCGATCGCCGAAACCCACGTAACACGACTGCCTTGACATAGCGCCCAGCGCACGTCATAGCCGGCCTGATCACCGGCCTAGCTCAATACCCGCTCCTCGCACGAACGTGCCCTGGATTCGCGGGCCGTGCACCGGCCGACATTATGATCGTTCGGTGACGACGCCTCATTACCTGCGCTTCCCGCATGTTCATCACGATCTCTTGACGTTTGTCGCCGAGGACGACGTATGGCTCGCCGACGCCGCCGGCGGCCGCGCCTGGCGGCTGTCAGCGGACGACAGGAAGGCCACCTGGCCGCGGCTGTCCCGTGACGGTGCCCAGGTCGCGTGGGCCAGCCTGAAGGACGGTGCCGCCGAGGTATACCTAGCCGACACCGACGGCGGGGCGAGCCGCCGCCTGACCTACTGGGGCGATCCGCTTGCCAGGGTCTGCGGGTGGACCCCGGCGGGCGAGGGACCGGCGGGCGAGGCAGCGGCAGGGAGGCAGCGGCAGGTGAGGGACCGGCGGGCGAGGTAATCGCCTTGACCGCGGCCGGACAGCCCTTCGTCCGCCAGACCTGGGCATACGCGATCAGCGCCGAGGCCGGTCAGCCGGGCTTGCGGCGGCTGCCGTTCGGGCCGATTTCCGACCTGGCAGTCGAGCCGGCCGCCGTCGCGCTGCTGACCGCCGGCGGTATAACCGATCCGGCCTGGCGCAAGCGGTACCGGGGCGGCAGGTCGGGCCGGATCTGGCTGCGGACCACTTCGCCAGGCGATGCGGCGGCCGGCCCCGACCAGCCATTCCGCCGCGTGCTCACCGATCTGGCCGGGCACTTCACCAGCCCGATGCTGGTCGGCGGCAGGCTGGCGTTCCTCTCTGACCATGAGGGCACCGGCAACATCTATTCCGTCGGCCTGGATGGCGGCGACCTGCGCCGGCACACCGACCATGACGGCAGCTACGCCCGGCAGGCAAGCACCGATGGCCACCGGATTGTCTACAGCTGCCGCGGCGAACTGTGGCTGCTCGACGGGCTCGACGGGCTCGACGGCTCGACGCCGCTGGGCCGCGGCTAGTCGAGGTCAGGCTGGGCTCGGCCGTGGCCGGCCGCGCGCCGCGGCTGATCTCGGCAGCTGATCATGTCGGCGGGCTCAGCTGCGACGAGACCGGCCAGGCAAGCGTCGTGGAGGTCCGCGGCACGGCGCACTGGCTGACCCACCGGGACGGGCCCGGCCGGGCGCTGGCGGTGACGCCGGGCGTGCGGGTACGGCTGCCACGGGTTCTCGGCAAGGACGGACAGGCAGTCTGGGTCACCGACGCCGGGGGCGCGGACGCCCTGGAGATCGGCGACGGTGCCGGCCCGGGTGCCGGTCTTGCTGCGCCCCCGCGGCGGCTGGCCGCCGGGGCCATCGGCCGGGTGGCTGGCCTGGCGGCCGCACCGGACGGCACGGCCGTGGCCGTGGCCGCGCTGGACGGCCACCTTCGCGTAGTCGACGTGGCGTCGGGCGAAGTAACCGAGCTGGCCCAGTCGGACAACGGCGAGATGACCGGGCTTGCCTGGTCCGGTGACTCAGCCTGGCTTGCCTGGTCTGAGCCCGGGCCAGAGCCGCTGCGCAGGATCCGGATAGCCAGGGTGGCCGACGGCCAGGTTGACGATGCGACCGACGGCAGGTTCACCGACACCGACCCGGTCTTCTGCGCCGATGGCAAGTACCTGGCGTTCTTGTCCAAGCGCAGCTTCGACCCGATCTATGACGCGCACTTCTTCGACCTGTCCTTTCCCTATGGCGCCCGGCCGTACCTGCTCCCGCTCGCTGACGGGACGCCGTCCCCGTTCGCCCCGCGTTCCGGCGGCAGGCAGATCGGCGACGACCCGGCGGCAGCCAGGCAGGAGACCGCAGGCGCGCCGCGCCAGCCCACGGCGGTCAGCATCGACATCGACGGGCTGACAGCGCGCCTAGTCACCGTGCCGGTGCCGGAATCGCGCTACACCTCGCTGCGCGCCGTCAAGGGCGGGCTGGCCTGGCTGCGCGAGCCGGTGGCCGGGAATCTCGGCCAGGGCGGAGCGCGGCCGGCCGATGACGCGCCTCGCCCGGCGCTGGAGCGATTCGACTTCAAGCGCCAGGCCGTCACGGTGCTGCATGACAACGTGGACTGGTTCGAGGCCAGCGGAGACGGCAGCAGGCTCGTCATCAGCGATCACGGCAGCCTGACCGTGCTGCCCGCGGATCGCAAGGCTGATCCTGATAACCCGGACGACAAGGTGAGCGTGGACGGATCACGGGCCAGGTTCCTGGCTGATCCGGTAGCGCTCTGGCGGCACGCGTTCGGCGAGGCCGGGCGGATCATGGCGCATGACTTCTGGACGCCGGACATGGCTGGCGTTGACTGGGACGCCATGCTGGCCGAGTACCGGCCGCTGGTAGACCGGATCAGCAGCCCGAGCGAATTCGCTGACGTGCTGTGGGAGGTCTTCGGCGAGCTCGGTGCGTCGCACGCCTACGTGACGCAGGCGACGGCCGATGACGGGCCCGGCGGCAGTTCAGCCGCGATGCTCGGAGCCGACCTTGAGCGTGACGGTGACGGCGGCTGGCGGGTGGCCAGGGTAGTGCCGGGGGAGTCATCCGACCCGCGGGCGCGTTCTCCGCTCGCGGTGCCCGGCGCGCAGTTGCACGCAGGTGACCGGCTGCTCGCGGTCGACGGCCAGCGGGTCGGCCCGGCCGGGCCGGGGCCGCTGCTGGCCGGAACGGCAGGTAAGCCCGTCGAGCTGACCGTGGCCACCGGCGCTGACGGGCAGCCGCGCCGGATGGTCGTCACGCCGCTTGGCAGTGAGCAGCGGCTGCGCTACCAGGACTGGGTGGCGGGGCGGCGCGCGCGGGTGCGGGAACTCAGCGGCGGGCGGCTCGGCTACCTGCACATCTCCGACATGGTCAGCGATGGCTGGGCCGACTTCCACCGTGACCTGCACGGCGAGATGCGCCGGGACGGCCTCGTCCTGGATGTGCGCGGCAACCGGGGCGGCCATACCTCGCAACTGGTAATCGAGAAGCTCGCCCGGCAGATAACCGGCTGGTCAGTGCCGAGAGGGCTGCAGCCGGGCAGCTATCCGAAGGACGCGCCGCGGGGGCCGGTGGTGGCACTGTCCGACGAGTGGGCAGGATCCGATGGCGACATCGTCACCGCTGCCATCAAGATCCGGAACCTGGGGCCGGTGATCGGCACCCGGACGTGGGGCGGCGTCATCGGCATCGACGGCTGGCACCAGCTGGTCGACGGGACGCAGATGACCGTCCCGCGGTACGCGTCCTGGCTGGACGGCTTCGGCTGGGGCGTCGAGAACTACGGTGTCGACCCGGACGTCGAGGTGATCATCTCGCCTGACGACTGGGCCGCCGGCCGGGATCCGCAGCTGGAGACCGCCGTCAGGATGGCACTCGAGGCGCTGCAGGCGCGTCCGCCGGCCAGCCCGCCCGATCTGTCCGGCCGGCCCTCCAGGGTCCGGCCGCCGCTGCCGCCACGGCCCGGGACCTAGCGGTTCGCAGCGCTGAAATACCAGGCCTCAGCTGCGGGCAGCCGGTGGCAGCGGTCATGTCAGCTGCCGGAGATGGGTGCGCTGCCCGTCGTGGTCGAAGATGCCCAGGACCTCCGCCGGGCCGTCATGCGCCCCGAAGGCATGGGGAATCATGGTGGAGAACTCCGCCGCCTGGCCGGTCTCGACCACGATGGTCCGCTCTCCCAGCAGCAGTACGACGGTTCCGGACAACACGGTGAACCAGTCCCTGCCGGGATGGGCCTTCAGCTCGCTGGCCCCGCGCCGGGGTTCCGGCCTGGTGATACGCATCTTGGCCACGGTGACACCATGCGGCCCGGGCTCCCGGCTCAGCATCCAGGTGGTCAGCCCCCGCGCTGCATCGTGCTGCGGCCTGATCACCACGTCGTCGTCGTCAACGGACTCCACCAGCTGGTCGAGAGTGGTCCCCAGCGCCCGGGCGATCGAGCTCAGCTGGTCGAGGCTGATCCGCCGGTGGCCCGTCTCGATCCGGCTCAGGGTGGATGGGCTCAGATAGCAGCGGGCAGCCAGGTCGTCGAGCGACCAGCCCAGGGCCATGCGCAGTCCCCTGATCCGCTTGCGGACCAGGCCGTCGAGATCACCGTCTTGCGTCATACGCAAGATGTTATGCCAGTAGCGCAAGCTGTTCGTATGCTCGGAGCATGGGAAACCACCACCATCACCATCCCGCGAACGCGAACGCGAACGCGAACGCGAACGCGAACACGAACGAAACCGGGACCGGGGGGACCGATGAGTCGGCCATGGCCGGGCTCCTGGACCTTGATGCCGAGGTACTGCAGTCGTACCTGTCCGAGCTGACCGCCTGGATCCAGGAGCTGGCTGCCGATCCGCCTCCCCGCCGGATCCTCGACCTGGGTTGCGGAACTGGTACCGGTGCCCTCGCTCTGCTCCACCGTTTCCAGGGGGCTGACGTGGCCGCCCTGGATATGTCCGTGCAGCTGCTGCACCGTCTCGAGGCCAAGGCCCGCGATCTCGGCGTGGCTGACCGGGTCAGGACCGTCCAGGTGGACCTGGACACGTCATGGCCGGCTCTCGACACAGTTGACCTGGCCTGGGCGTCCTCGTCCCTGCACCACATGGCAGACCCCGATCGCGTGCTCACTAGCGTCTTCGCCGCGCTCCGCCCTGGCGGGCTGCTGGCCGTCATCGAAATGGACTCCTTCCCGCGCTTCCTGCCCGACGACCTCGGTCTCGGCCGCCCCGGACTCGAAGCACGCTGCCATGCCGTCCTGGCCGAGCGACATGCCGACGAGCTGCCTCATCTCGGCTCCGACTGGGGCCCGCGCCTGTCCCAGGCCGGCTTCACCATCGAGGCCGAGCGGCCCTTCGCCATCGACCTGAAGCCTCCGCTCCCCGCCTCCGCCGGCCGTTACGCCCAGGCAACCCTGCGACGCATCCGGTCCAGCCTGGACGGCCGGATCAGCGCCGGCGATCTGGCCACGCTCGACACCCTCCTCGACAGCGACGGGCCCGACGGCATCCTGCAGCGCGGCGACCTCACCGTCCGCACCGCGAGGACCGGATGGGTGGCCAGACGGCCGTGAGATGGCATTCCGGGGCACCGCCACGACTGAAGTGCCCAGCCCGCCTGATCGCCTGACGGGACCGGCCAGCTGCACGGGGTGAGCATCCGAAGCAGCGCGGTCGGGACACCGCCGCAGAACCGGGAAGCGCCTGCGTGTCGATCGGGTGCCTCCCGTTCGTCGTATCAGGTGTACGGCAAGGTGCCACCGCCATCCGGGGCGGGGCATCCATACCAGCAGCAACGAGCAAGCCGGGGATACCCGGCAGCTGAGGGCCGAGCTCACCGACAGGGGATCTGGCATGAAGCCCGAGGAAATCTGGAAGTACATCCACTCGAGCGAGGCCAGCTGGCAGAGACCCGGGCGGAGCTGACGCCCGGCCAGCGGGCTACTGCCTCCTGGTGCGAAAGCTGGTCAGTGCAGGACACCGCCGGCCACATTCTGGCCGCCGCCGAGCAGACCCCCGCGAACTTCTTCAAGGAGATGACCTCGGCTGGCTTCAAGTTCAACGTGTTCGCCGACCGGGCCGCCAGGCGCCTGGCCGCCATCGGCGCGGACGAGCTGGCCCGCTCATCTCGCTGTGCCTGGCCATGACGGGACGCATGGCCGTTCACCCGGACCTCACCGGGGAGGGTCTCGCCACCCTCGGCAACCGGGCCTGAACCGCGACGCGAGCCCGCGCAGGAGCACCATCCTGGACAATCTCCGCGCGACCGCCGCGTCTCGGCTTGGCCTGACTGCACCTTGCGTATGGCGGGTGGCTTCCGCGGCGGCTAGTGATCCTGGCAGCCGGCCTGGGCGGCGTATTTCGCGAACGGGAGCCGGTAGAGCCGCGCGGCATCGGGATTGCTGAGCAGCAGGTCGAACGCCCACCGGCGGTGGACGTAGTACCAGTAGTCGGTGAGCTGCTGGCCGCCGATCTCGTAGCGGACGAGCCAGGCTCCGTGCGGTCCGGGCGCGGCGCTGGTGACGTGCGCCGGCCCCTGCGGGGCGGTCGCGCATTCGCGGTGCCGCCGGATGTACTCAGCCCGGGTGATGACCGCCTGGCTCCGGGCGTCCCAGCGATCCCAGACAGGCCCGTCATTGTTGCGGTCGTAGTCGTCGTTGAAGACCTGGGCGATGCGGACGAGCGCCGCGCCGGTGCGGCTGTCCGGGCCCGGCCGCGTCGCACCCGCCGGGCCCGGCCGGGTCGTGGCGGCCGAAGCGCGATGATGCGGCGGCGCGGAGCATGCGCCCAGCGCCGCGGCCAGGACGAGGAGCAGGATTGCAGCACCGCGACGATGCATCCGCTGTCTCCCCGCTAGTCTCCGTGCGTCCGGCAGAAACCAGTATCGGCCGGGGGAGCACCGCACGGGCCGCTGCCTGGATGAGCAGGCCAGAATGTCGTCCTGGGTCACGGTTCAGGATGAGCGGTCCGGATGAGCGGTCCGGACCCGGGCTGAGCGGGATGAACGGGGAGATGGACATGCAGGTTGCCCGGCTGCACGGGGTCGCTGACTTGCGGCTTTGCGATGAGCCGGTGCCCGCGGCCGGGCCGGGGACGTGCCTGGTCCGGGTGACCGCGGTCGGCATCTGCGGCTCGGATCTGCACTGGTGGGCCGAGGCCGGGATCGGGGACGCGGTGCTGGAGCACCCGCTGGTACCCGGGCACGAGGCTGCCGGGATCATTGACAGCGGCCCGCGGCGCGGCGAGCGAGTGGCCATCGACCCGGCGATCGCCTGCGGCACCTGCCGGGAATGCCGGAGCGGATACCGGAACCTGTGCGCGCGCATCCGGTTCGCCGGGCACGGCTCGCAGGACGGCGCGATGCGCGAGTATCTCGCCTGGCCGTCGGATCTGCTGCACCCGCTGCCGGACGCGCTCACCGACGCCGACGGCGCGATGCTCGAACCCCTCGGGGTGGCCATCCACGCGGCCGACCTGGGTCACCTGCGGCTCGGCGGATCCGCCGTGGTGGCCGGGTGCGGGCCGATCGGGCTGCTGCTCATCCAGGTGCTGCGGGCCGCGGGCGCGGCCCGGGTGGCCGCCTTTGACCCGCTGCCGCACCGCCGGGAGGCGGCCAGCCGCCTGGGTGCCGACATCACCGCCGATCTCACCGCCGACCCGGCCCGGGCCGGGGGTTCCGCTGACCTGCGCGAGCTGGCCGGCGACGGCGTGGATGTGGCCTTCGAGATGGCTGGCACCGACGGCGGCGTGCAGCTCGCGATGGCGGCGGCGCGGCCCGGCGGCCGGGTGGTTCTCGGCGGCATACCCGGTGACGACCAGACCCGGTTCCAGGCTTCGGTAGCCCGCCGGAAGGGACTGACCATCGCCATGGTCCGCCGGATGAACGAGACTTACCCGCGGGCGATCGGGCTCGCCGCGAGCGGCCGGGCCGATCTGCATTCCCTGGTGAGCCACCGGTTCCCGCTGGCAAGAGCGGAAGATGCCTTCAGCGCGGCCGCACAGCGGAGCGGCCTCAAGGTCGTCGTCGAACCGGGAAAGAGCTAGCGCGGCGGCGCGGCCGGGTTGCCGGGGGTGGGCTGGATGACCCATGTCGTGCCGTTCCAGCGTTCCGCCAGCGTCACGTGGTTACCGCTGGCGTTGACGCTGGGGCTGACCTCCCCGACGGCGGTGCATGCCGTGGCGGAACTGCACGACACCGAGTCCAGGATGGCCCCGGTCGCGGCGGGGGTGGGCTGCACAGCCCACTTCATGCCGTTCCAGCGTTCCGCCAGCGCCCCCGAGCTTGCGCTCCCGACGGCGGTGCATGCCGTCGCGGAACTGCACGACACCCCGCTCAGCGAGCCGTTACCGGCCGGGTCGGGAACGGGCAGGATCGTCCAGGCCACGCCATTCCACGCTTCCGCCAGCGGCGTGGGGATCTCGTTGCCGCCGACCGGGGTGGTCCCGACCGCTATGCACGCGCTGGCTGAGGTGCAGGACACGCTGCCCAGCGAGCTGAGATCGCTCACCGGCGGCGTGGCCTGCACGGTCCACGTTGTCCCGTCCCAGGTCGCCGCCAGCGGCAGGTGATTGTCGTCGTCAGTTATGTAGAACCCGACGGCAACGCACGCGCTGGCCGATGTGCACGACACGTCGTTCAGGCCGGGGTGAAAAAAGCTAGCCGGAATGGGCACGGTCTGCAGTGCCCATGTCGTCCCGTTCCAGCGCTCGGCCAGCGGCCCGCCCCCGGTGTGCCCGACGGCGATGCACCTTGTCGCCGACGTGCACGACACCCCGGTAAGGCGGCTGAACAGCGCCCCCGGATTGTGCCGCGGGTTAACCCACGTCGTCCCGTTCCAGCGTTCCGTCAGCGGCTTGCCGAGGCTGGTCTGCCCGACCGCGGTGCACGCACGGGCCGACGTGCACGATACGTCAAACAGGAAGCCGTCGCCGGGAACGGCCTGAACCCGCCAGCTGCTGCCGTTCCATGCCTTGGCCAGCCTGGCCCCGGTGCCGTCGCCCTTCGTGGTCCCCACCGCGGTGCAGGCCCGGGCAGCGGGGCAGGACACGCCCAGCAGTGAGTCATCCGTGGTTGTCGCGTTCAGGCTGGCCAGCACCGACCGCGTCACGACCCTGCCACCCGCCGCGGGAACGCGGACCGCCGCCGGAACGCCGGGCGTCATCGATCCCGCTGCGTTCGCCGGGGCGGCGCCCAGCAACCCGGCTGCCATCAGTCCCGCCGCAGCCGGCGCCAGCAGGCGGAGCCAGCGCCCAGGGACCAGGAACGGCGTTCTCATCAAACCCATGTCGACTCCCTAAGGCCGCGCGGGTGACGTCGAGATGACCTTCCCGGAACAGGTCAGCCGCGCTGAGCCTAGGGGAAATCCCCCCATGCGAATGGGTGTCAGTCCTGCCGCTGGCCGGCCGCCTCCGAGCGTGATTAACCAGTGCAATAACGCTACCCAGGGACAATACTCGATGATCGAGGCCCGCGATCTCACCAACGCTACGGCTCGACCCGGAAGTGGTCCGCCGGCCTCACTCAGGCGGCGACCCGGTGGTCGGTGGGAGGTCGGAGCCGGAGTGAATGTCCACGGCCTCAAGGCGCATGAGATCATCCCGGCTCCGTGCACGGTCCGGCTCGGCGAGCAAACGGTTCGCATGCCGAAGCCGGGCCCGTTCCAGCGTGTTGCGGACAGTGCGGGCATTGGCGAACCGGGGCTGCTGCATTCGGCGCGTGAGGTACTCGCGGAACACCAGCCCAGCATCCTCGGAGAGGTAGTAGGACTCTTGCTCCAGCATCAGCCTGCCGATGGCGTCCAGCTCTCCCAGTTCGTAGTTGGCGAAGTCGAGATGGTGAGCGATCCGCGAGCTCATCCCGGGATTGGACTCGAAGAATGCGTCCATACGGTCCTTATAGCCCGCAAGAATCACCACCAGGTCGTGACGCTCGTTCTCCATCACCTGAAGCAGGATCTCGATGGCCTCCTGGCCGTAGTCCTTCTCGCTATCTGTGCGCTGCAGGTAGTACGCCTCGTCGATGAACAGCACCCCGCCCTTTGCCCGGTCAAGGAGCTTCTTCGTCTTCGGCGCCGTCTGCCCGATGTACTCGCCGACCAGGTCGTTACGCATGGCGGCGACAAGGTGCCCGCTGTCGAGGTAGCCGAGCCGTTGCAGCAACTCGGCCATCCGCATGCCCACGGTGGTCTTGCCGACACCTGGGTCGCCAGTGAAGCACATGTGCAGATTCGGCCGGGTTGACGAGAGGCCGAACATCTGGCGCACCCGGACGACCAGGAGCAGCGCTGCTATCTCCCGTATCCGGCTCTTCACCGGCCCAAGGCCGACTAGCTCGGTATCGAGAGCCGCGAGGGTGTCGTCGATGCCCGACGCCGCACGCTCGGCGGCGAAGCTGACCGTAGCCTCCGGCGGGAGCTGCTCGGCCCACGGCTCGGCCCGGCGCGCCCTCCTCGCGGGCCGGTTCTCGGTCATTGGTGACTGTGCGGTCGGCCGGCTGAGCAGGTCGTCATATCGAATCAGTTCATCCTCACGAGCAGAATTCTGCACGTCGCCTTTTCCTAGCTCCATTTTTCCAGCTCGCGGCCATCGCCAGCAAGCCCGGCCCCGCGGGCATCCCGATTCGGCCGGGCCAGGCCTCCGTGGCCGGTCACGGGCCTTTGTGGCTGGTCGCTGGCGGCCGGCGCCGGTCCTCGCTGAGGCATCCGCGGCGCGCGCCGTCGGACGGCCATGCGTGATGAGCAAACGCGCGACGATTGCCGTGCGGCCCTGTGGGCAGTTCGAGTCTGCAGAGTCCTGAAGTCCGGCAGAGTCCTGAAGCCCAGCAGACAGGCTGACGGAGCTGCTTCACGCAAGCCCGGCCGAAAGCGGCCGAGAACACGGAGGCCATGGCATGCAGACGATCGCTGTCGTCGCACACGCCGGCAAGAACCTCGGCGGCGGCTTGCCGGAACTCCGCAAGGTGCTGGCGGACGAGGGGTATCCCGACCCGCTCTGGTACGAGGTCCCCAAGAGCCGCAAGGCGCCCAAATACGCCCGCCTGGCCCTGCAGCACGGCGCGGATGTGCTGTTCCTCTGGGGCGGCGACGGGACGGTTCAGCGCTGCATCGATGCCCTGGCGGGGACGGACGCCGTGCTGGCGATCCTGCCGGCCGGCACGGCGAATCTGCTGGCCACGAACCTGAAGGTGCCCGGCGACCTCGCCGCCGCGGTGCGGACCGGACTGCACGGGGAACGCCGCCCGCTGGACACCGGGTCGGTGAACGGCGAGCACTTCGCGGTTATGGCCGGCGCCGGGTTCGATGCCCGGATGATCAAGGAAGCCGACGGCGGGATGAAGGACCGCTTCGGCCGCGCCGCCTATCTCTACACCGGTGCCAGGAACCTCGGCGCTCGCCGGGCGAAGGCAACCATCGCCGTGGACGGCAGGCGATTCTTCAAAGGCCGGATCTCATGCGTCCTGGTGGGCAACGTCGGCAAGGTCCTCGGCGGGGTCGAGGCCTTCAGCGGGGCACGGCCAGACGACGGGCTGCTTGAACTCGGCGTGGTCACGGCCAAGAACCCGGTCGAATGGGCCAGGACCCTCGGACGGGTCGCGCTGGGAAAATCGGAGAAGTCGCCGTTCGTTGAGGTCACCCGGGGCAGGAAGTTCCGGATCCGGTTCGACCGCCAGTTCCTCTACGAGCTGGACGGCGGCGCGCGGCCCGCTGTCAGCAAGCTGAAAGTCAGGGTCCATCCCTCCTCGATCAGGATTTGCGTCCCGGCGAAGGAAGCAGGCCGGCCAGCCGACAGCTAGACCGGGGCCGCACTGCCGGACACGACCGGCCGGAAGGTGCCACAATTCGGACGTGCTTCCAGATGCGGCGGGCCCGGCAGATGACCCGCTCGAGCAGGATGCCCCCGATCACGTGGCCGACGATCCGGCTATCGGGCTGTGGTTCCTCGGCGAGGGAGACCGGGCCAACCTGGCCACCGACCTCAGGGCCTTCACCACCGGAAACCTGGTCCGCCCGCTGGTGGACGGCCGCAGCTATTTCGCCCGCCTGTGTGCCGAACTCCAGGCGACCCAGGCGGGAGACCAGGTGTACTTCCTGGACTTCCGGGGGGACCTTGAGGAGCGCCTCGACGGCCCGGGGTCCGAGATCGGCGAGGTACTGGGCGAGGCGGCGCGCCGCAAAGTCATGGTCTACGGCCTGCTCTGGCGTTCGCAGCCCAAGGCGCTGCAGCAGTCGGAGAAGGCTAACGCCGAGTTCGTCCGGCAGATCGACGAGGACGGCGGGCAGGTACTGCTCGACGCCCGGACCCGGCGCGGCGGCAGCCATCACCAGAAGCTGGTCGTGGTGCGTCATCCCGGGTCTCCGGCCGGCGACATCGCGTTCGTCGGCGGCATCGACCTCGGTTACAGCCGCAACGATGACTCCGGCCACGCCGGCGACCCGCAGGTAATGAACTTCCCGGCCGCTTACGGCCCGCGCCCGCCCTGGCATGACATCCAGGCCGAGGTGCGCGGGCCTGCCGTGCACGACCTGGAGCACACCTTCCGCGAGCGCTGGTATGGCAGCAGCGTTCTCGACCTGCCCAGCCCGGTCCGTCAGCTCTACGACCGGGCTTACCACATGGGCGCGATGACGAGCCGGCCCCTGCCGGAACCGGCCGCCGCCGACGAGACCCCGCGGGGCACGCAGGCAGTACAGGTGCTGCGCACCTACCCGGCCCGGGTCCGCCGCTACCCGTTCGCGCCGCACGGCGAGCGCAGCATCGCCCGTGCTTACCGGAAGGCGTTCGCCCGGGCACGCTGCCTCGTCTACCTGGAGGACCAGTACCTGTGGTCGCGCCCGGTAGCCGGCCTCATCGCGTCGGCCCTGCGGGACAGGCCAGATCTGCGCGTCATCGCGGTCGTGCCCCGTTTTCCTGACAAGGACGGCCGGATCACCCGGGTACCGCCGCTGCTCGGCCGACGTGAGGTGATTCGTGCCTGCGCCGCCGCAGGCGGCGACCGCTTCGCCGTCTACGACCTGGAGAATCACCAGGGAACGCCGGTTTACGTGCACGCCAAGGTCGTGATCGTCGACGACGTGTGGGCGATGGTCGGGTCGGACAACCTGAACCGGAGATCGTGGAGTCACGACAGCGAGCTGTCGGTCGCGGTGCTCGACGCGGAGCGGGACGCCCGGGAGCCCAGCGACCCGGCCGGCCTCGGGGACGGAGCGCGGGCGTTCGCCCGGGATCTCCGCCTCCGGCTGTGGCGCGAGCACCTCGACCGCCATCCTGAGGACACCACGGACCTGCTGGATCCGCCGGAAGCCTTCGAGGCGTTCCGGCGGCAGGCGCAGCTGCTCGCCGCGTGGCATGCGGGCGGCAGATCCGGGCCGCGGCCCCCCGGCCGGGTGCTGCCACATCAGCGCCGCGCAATCACGCCCGCCGAACGGGTCTGGGCAGGCCCGCTGTACCGGATGATCTACGACCCGGATGGCCGGCCCTGGCGGGACCGCCTGCGGGGCCGGCTGTAGCGCAAGCAGCCAGAAAACGTACGTGTGAACGCCCGTATCGCGGGCAGTTGGCGGGTCATGTCGCCGCGCACCCTCGATCGCCCGCTCCGCGAGCTCACGCCGTTGATCACCGTCACGGCCGCGGCGCTCGTCTTCGCGATCCTGCTCGTCCTGGTGCGCCTGCAGTGGGCACCGCTGGAATCGGCCGACCACGGTGCCGCCGCCCATCTCAACAGCCTGGTCGCGGGGCACGCCGCGCTGGTCACCGTGATCAAGGCGGTGACCTGGCTGGGCAGCGACGGCGTGCTGTGGACGGTCATCGCGATAGCGGCGATCATCCTCGCGCTCCGGCGGCGGTGGCGGCTGGCGATCTACCTGCTCGTCACCGGCGCGGGCGCACTGGTGCTGGACCCGATCCTCAAATCGCTGGTCGGCCGCCTGCGCCCGGTAGTCGCGCACCCGATCGCGCACGGCACCGGTAACAGCTTCCCGAGCGGGCACTCACTCGGCTCGATTGTCTGCTACGGCGCGATATTCCTCGTCTTCCTGCCCGCTGCCCGCGGCCGGTGGCGCGCCATTTTCACCACGGCGACCGTCGCGCTCATCGCCCTGATCGGGATCAGCCGGATCCTGCTCGGCGTGCACTTCCTGTCCGACGTCATCGGCGCGTGGGCGGTCGGGATCGTCTGGCTCGGCATCACCGCCTTCGCGTTCGAGCTAACCCGGCGCGCCGCTGGCCTGCCGGTGACCGATCCGGCTACCGAGGGCCTGGAGCCCGAGGCCCGCGCCGACCTCAAGCCGACTCAGAAGGAGACTGCCGTGAAGAACGCGCCCGCCCGTCAGCGTGGCCGCATCGCCGCCGGAATCGTGGTTGCCTGGGTGCTGATTCTCGGCATCGTGGTCGGCTTCGGCGAACTGGTCACCAAAGCCGGAAACGGCAATGTGCTGGGTGACCGGACGATCCCGCACTGGTTCGCCGCCCACCGCACGCCCGGCCTGACCCGCTGGAGCCTGCTCTTCACCACCCTCGGCGCGACCACGGCGATCCTCGTCGCGTCTGTCGTCACCTGCGTCGTATTCCTCGCGGTGACCCGGCACTGGCGGCCGGTCATCTACATCGCGGTCCTCATGGTGGGGGAACTCGCCGCTTTCCTCGCCGCGTCTTCCGTCGTCAAGCGGCCCAGGCCGAACGTCCCCCACCTCGACCACCACCTGCCGACGTCCGCCTATCCGTCCGGCCATACCGCCGCCACGACCTGCATTTATGTCGCCGTGGCCATCCTGGTTATCGGGCACGCCCGCGGCTGGTGGCGGTGGCTGTTCCTGATCCCCGCGATCGCCATGCCGGTCCTCGTCGCGACCTCCCGCATGTACCGGGGCGAGCACCACCCGACTGACGTCCTCGGCAGCGTGCTCTTCGCCGCACTCTGGCTCACCGCGACCTACCTGCTGATCAGGCCCAACGCCGAGGCCGGCACCCGTACCCGCCCGCACATCCCGGGCGCGCGCCGTCGCAAGCCCGCCGCGACGGCCGCCCGGGGCTGAGCGCGCGCCGGGCGGCCAGGCCAGGCTGCCAGGACAGCCGGCCAGGCCAGGCGGTAAGGCCGGACGGTCAGGCCGGACTGGGCAAACCCGCGCCTGCGATGGCTCGTCATCACGGCGCCGGCAGGCGATGATCGGCGCATGAGCGACGGCGGATATGAGTCATGGTTCGTCAGCGCGCGCGACCCGGCCTCGCCCAGGGCGCTCTGGATCCGCCACACCAGGCACCGGCCCCGGCAGGGACCGGAGTCGGCTGCGCTGTGGTGCACGCTGGTCGATCGCGGCCAGGGCCAGCGGCCGGTGGTGGTCAAGCAGGTCTTCGGCGCCTTCCCGCCGGACGCAGCCGCCGGGCCGCGGCAGTTCCGGGGGAGCGCCGTCATGGGAAAGCGGACGGCGTCCTGGGACCTCAGCGTCAGCGGCGGCCAGCCGCCGCTGCGGCCGCTGCGCCCGGCGGTGCTGTACCGGGCGCCGTTGCCGCGCACCAAGCTGGCGGCCAGTGTCCCTGACGGGCTGGTCACCGGCACGTTCGACGTCGACGGCCAGCCGGTCGGCGTGTCCGGATGGCGCGGGACCGTCGGCCACAACTGGGGATCCGAGCATGCCGACTCCTGGGTGTGGCTGCACGCGGCCGGCTTTGCCGCGGCACCGGACGCCTGGCTGGAACTGGTGCTCGCGAGGATAAGGATCGGCCGGGCGCGGCTGCCCTGGACGGCAATGGGAGCGCTCAGCCACGGCGGCGAGCGGATCCCGCTCGGCGGGCTCGGCCGGCGCCCCCTGGTTCACGGGCAACCCGGCCGGCTCACCGCCAGCATCCCCTCGCCCGGAGCCCGGCTTCAGCTCAGCGTGACGACCGATAGTGACGACGTGGTCGCGGTGCCCTATGCCGATCCGTCGGGGGGAAGCCGTGCCGTCAGCCACGCCGCTGTCGCCACCGTCGAGCTGGCCCTGCGCCGCCACGGTGACCGTGAGCTCCTGCTGTCCACCAGCCGCGGCGCCTACGAGTACGGCACCAGCCAGGGCATGAACGGGATCGCGCTGGAACCGCTCCCGGCGGGCTGACGGGTCCGGCGCTGGCCTGCGCCCGAGCCGTAGCTCGGGCGCAGGCCAGCGGATCGCTGAGGTGCAGGCCGGTGCCGGGCCGGTTCAGGACCGGGCGTAGCGGGCGAGCAGCGGGATGAGCACGCGTGCGTCGGGGCTGCCCCAGCCGGTGACCGGGTCCCAGCCTGCCGTCGCCCGGAAGCCGGTGATCGTCTTGGGCGGGAACCTGACCGTGTTGTCCCCCCGGGTGATGTCGTGGAAGGCCCGGCGGTAGAACGCGCTGCGGCCGATTCGGTAGATCGCCGGGTTGACGAAGCCCAGGTGGCGGCCGGCGTACTGGTCGGCCAGGGCGATCAGCCCGGCCCAGATCGGAGCGGAGGCACTGGTGCCGCCGCTATTGCGGATGGTGAACTGGCCGCCGCCGTCGCTGATGGCCAGGGCCATGCCGGAGTGACCGGAAGCGTCGGCGGCCACATCCGGCACGCCTCTGGTAGCGCCGATGCCGGGCACGCCATCGGCGTAACCGGGCCGGGAGATCCGGTGGCTGAAACCGCCGCCCGAGGCCTGGAAGCCCGTCCCCGGGTCTCCGAACGGCAGGCCCCAGGCGATCTCGCCGTGATAGGCGCCGGTCTGGTGACTGGCCAGCAGGCTAGTGCCGCCGGCGGCCAGCACCAGCGGGTCCGCGGCCGGCAGGTTGACCTCCTTGACCGGCCGGAAGGTGCTGCCCCCGGTCAGTGCCTTGATCAAGGCGCATGGCTCGCCGACCGCGCCGACGTCGCCGGAGGCGGCGACGACCGTCACGTGCTGCCGAGCGGCTGCCTGCAGCGCCGAGTGCAGGCTGGTTATCTGCGCGCGGGTGTCGCAATGCTCTCCGCCGGTCTGGCCGGCCGCGCTGATCGAGATGACGCCGCCCTCGGACAGGCCGAGCCGGATCGCGGCCACGGCGGCCGCGACCGCGTTACGCACGTTGTTCAGGGCCGTCGCCTTGACCAGGTCCACGACGATGGCGGCACCGGGGGCGACCACGTGCACCATCTCCAGGTCCAGCACCTCCTCCTGGTCGGCCAGGAAGGGCGAGACCGGCCCGGCGAGAGTGGTCACCACCCGCAGCCGCGGGGCGGGCAGGCCGAACAGGCTGTCAAACCGGGCAAAGTCCTGGCGGATGTCGCTGACCTGGGGCGGGGACAGCTGCGCCGAGGCGAGCTCGGGCAGCACCACGGTCTCACCGCGGCCGTCGATCCCCCGATCCAGCAGCGGCTGGATGCCGTAGGCAACCCGGAGCTGGTGCGGGGTATAGCACGTCGTCAGGGAATTGCAGTCGCCCGTCTTCCCGACACCCTGACTGGCGCCCGTCCTCCCGGCACCCTGACTGGCGGACCCGAGCCCCGCGGCGCGGCCGGGTGCCGCGCCCGACCCGCAAGCCGCGATGAGTATGCCCGTGACGGCCATGCCCGCCGCCACGGCCCGCAGCCGCAGGCGCGGCGCAGCACCCGTGCGGGCGCCCGGCCGGAATTTGATCATGGTGTCTCCTCAGTACCCGACGTCAGAGCCGCAGAAATCCAGCTCTGACTATCAACTTATTTATCTATGACATTAGATTAAGAGTATGACGAGATCGCTGACCCGTCAAGGCCGCCGCCGCCGCAGCCACCGGGGGGTCAGGCGAGTGAGGCCGGCCGCTTAACTCGCTGGCCGATCTCGCGGCGATCGGCCAGGATCGGGCCATGGCCGTCTTCCCTCCGAAGCTGAGCGCCGGCGCATCGGTGCGGGTGATCGCGCCGTCACGATCACTGGCGATCGTCGGCCCGGACGTCCGGGCCGAGGCCGACCGCAAGCTGGCCGCGCTCGGGCTTGAGGTCAGCTTCGGCGAGCACGTCGGCGTCTGCGACGACTTCAGCTCCGCCCCGGTCCAGGACCGGCTCGCTGACCTGCATGCGGCGTTCGCTGATCCCGGGGTGGATGGGATTCTCACCGTGCTGGGCGGATTCAACTCCAACCAGCTGCTCGCGGGCATCGACTATGACCTTGTCGCGGCGCACCCCAAGGCGCTGTGCGGTTTCTCCGATATCACCGCGCTTGCCAACGCGCTGTACGCCCGGGCCGGGGTCGTCGCCTACTCCGGCCCGCACTACTCGAGCTTCGGGATGAAGCAGCACTTCGGCTACTCCGGGGCTGCCTTCCGGGCGTGCCTGATGGCAGCGGAGCCGATCCGGCTCTCGCCGTCGCCGGCCTGGAGCGACGACCGGTGGTTCCTGGACCAGGACGACCGCCACCTTGAGCCGGGTGACGGCTGGTGGGTGCTGCAGCAGGGAGCCGCCGAGGGCACGATCCTGGGCGGCAACCTGTGTACTTTTAACCTGCTCCAGGGCACCCCGTTCATGCCATCGCTGGACGGCTCAGTCGTCTTCGTGGAAGACGACGATCAGGTCAGGCCATGGGACTTCGACCGGGACCTGGTCTCGCTGCTGCAGCAACCCGGCTTTACCGGGGTGCGGGCAGTAATCATCGGCCGATTTCAGCAGGCGACCGGCATGACCCGGGAGCTGCTGCGCCAGATCGTGGCGGCCAGGCCTGAGCTGGCAGGCCTGCCGGTGATAGCCAATGTTGACTTCGGCCACACCACGCCCATGCTGACCTTCCCGGTTGGCGGCACCATCGAGGTCCGTGCCGATTCCGGTAACCCTCAGCTCACCATCACCAGGCACTGACGCTCGGCAGCGCCGGGCACTGGCGCCCAGTTATCCGCGGAGCTGACCGGCCGGGGTAGCGGAGGACGGTGCCGTCGTGCCGGCCTGGGCTGCCCCGCTCCGCGCGTAGCGCTCGGCGAACCGCCGCAAGATGGCGGGCGGGTGGGTCACGTTGCAGCGGTAGGCCATCGCCTTGAGCTCGCCGGCCTGCGCGGGATCGAAGTAGCCGGCATGCTTGTAGACGTCGATGCGGGTACACAGCGCAGGCGGGTCGAGCTCGGGATGGAACTGGGTGGCGTAGGCATGCGAGCCGATCCTGAATGCCTGCACCGGGCAGCCGGGGGAGCTGGCCAGCAGGACGGCATGGCGGGGCAGCGCGCTGATCGCCTCCTTGTGACCGGTGAACGCATCGAAGGTGGCGGGCAGTCCCCGTAGCAGCGGGTCCATCCGGCCCGCCCGGGTCAGGGTGACCGGAACGGCGCCGACCGGCTCGCCGTGCTGCCGGTCGACGACCGCTCCCTGGTGACTGCCGAGTGCCCCGATGCCGTAGCAGGCTCCCAGGAACGGGAAGTCCGCGGGGATCACCTGGTCGAGCAGGCCGTGCAGGTCGGCCTCGACCCGCAGCTGCACTGGTGATTTCGACTCGCGGGGGTCGCTGGTGTTGAACGGGCCGCCGCCCAGCAGGATCCCCGACCACTCGCTCAGGTCGACGCTGCCCAGCGGCCGCTGCTCCAGCCGGGCCCGGCGCAGGTCGCGCTCGGCCAGCCCGGCGAACGCCAGAATCGACTCATACTCGCCGTCCGCGGCGGCGTCCTCGGCGCGGACGGACAACAGCAGGAACGGCTTCACCAGGTCACCCTACGGCCGGGCCCGTCCGGCCGCGGCCGATACCGTCCGGAACGCGACCGCACTCGGCTCGACGTGGCCGCGCCGGGACGGTCAGTACAGCATGCTTGCCATCGCCGTCGCCGCCATCAACGCCTGCGTGCTGCTCGTGCAGATCCTGCGCTGAGCGGCGGAGTGGGAGGGCTCAGCCGTGGCTCGCGGACACCGCGGTGAGGACCGTGAGGGCCAGCGCGACGGACGCGGCCAGGCCGTGAAAAACGATCAAACGGGGCGGAAACGAGCGCGCGGCGTGCTCACGCCGCCTGGCGGCCAGCGCATTGGCGGCCAGCCAGCTCAGCCCGGCACCGACGGTGACCAGCAGCACCCCGAACGAGATCCAGGCCAGCAGCCGGTAGTGGATGAGCACGAAAACGAACCAGCAGGCCAGGCCCACAAGCGCGAGAGCCGGATGGCTGAACTCCAGCAGCGGGTGCTGGCCAGGCGGGGTGGTGACCCTCGTGCGGGGCACAGGCGGCGGCCTGCCGTCCTCGGTCAGCGGCACCGCCGCGAACCTGGCCGGCGCGCTGGCGGCCGGCTCCGGAGCGACGGCCCGGCGCCTGGCCGCGTTTCCCTTCATCAGCAGCGTCATGCCCGCGCCGGCCGTCACTACCCAGAGGATCAGCACGGCGATAGCCAACACGGCTCCCTTCGCATGGCCGTTCCCGGCACAGATCCATCGCTCCAGACCGCTGGCCCACGAGCCGGCTGCCCGGCCCTGGTGCCATCAGGGTACGTCCCGGTGGCGGCGCGGCTGCATCGTCAGCGCCGGTGGCGCGCGGCGAAACCCGGGCATCCGGCCGGGCGGGCGCAATGTGCACGAGCAGGTTATAGGTCACCAGGGCAATCGCCACATGCATGACCATCAGGACGGCCACCGCGTCTACCGGGGCGCCCCGGTAGAGGATGTAGAGGTCGGGCAGCCACAGGAACAGCGTGACCAGGACGGCCAGGCGCAGGAACAGCCACCGGGGCTGCGAGGTCACCCGCGTGACAACCGGCCACGCAACGCTGGCGATGATCACGCCGATCACCGTCAGCTTGCCGTAGTCACCGAACTGGAAGTGGCCATATCCCTTCGTGCCGGGGAACACGGCCTCGCCGATGATCACCAGGATCGCGTCGGCGGCCAGCGAGCCGGCGATGGAGGCGACCATGGCCAGCAGGACGCGGCCCGGCGACGGCTGGCGGTGCCGCGGCGAGAAATCCAGGTGGACCAGGGACGCGGCCTGAGTGAGCATGGCGGCAAGGTTATGCGGGCCGCACGGCGGGCGGGCCGCGCAGTACATGCTCGTTGCGGTGGATTTACGTCCCCGTGACTGAGCGGCGGCGGCTGCCGGGCCGCCGCTACCCGGCGACCGCGGCCAGCTGCTGCTTGGTCTCCTCGTCAAGCTCGATACCGGCCACCGCGAGGTTCTCCTCCAGGTGCGCCCGGCTGGACGTGCCGGGAATCAGCAGGACGTTGGGCGCCAGGCCCAGCGTCCAGGCCAGCGCGACCTGGGCCGGACTGCAGCCGAGCCGCCCGGCGGCCGTCAGTACCTGCTCGTTGCCCAGCACCGGGTTGGGCCGGGCGAAGCCGGAGCCCAGCGGGAAGAACGGCACGAACGCGATGCCCCGCGAGCTGCACTCCGCGAGTACGGGCATCGACGCGCGATCGACCAGGTTCAGCGGATTCTGCACGCACGCTATGTCCGTGTGCTCCAGCGCGCGCAGCAGGTGCGCGTGGCTGACGTTGCTCAGGCCGACGCCCCCGATCAGCCCTTCGTCGCGCGCCGTGATCATCGCGCCGAGCTGGTCGTCGAACCGCTGATCCGGTGCCGCGCCGTCGATCAGCCGCAGGTTGACCGCCGCCAGCTGCCCGGTGCCGAGACTGCTCAGGTTGTCCTCGATCCCCTTTCGCAGCTCGTCAGGCTCGTCATAGCGCAGCCATCCGCCGGACTCGTCGCGGCGCGCCCCGACCTTGCTCACCAGCGCGAGATTGCCGGGATAGGGGTACAGCGCCTCGCGGATGAGCTCGTTGGCGACGTCAGGCCCGTAGTACTGCGAGGTGTCGATGTGGTCGACGCCCAGTTCCACGGCTCGCCGCAGCACCGCCAGTGCCTCGGGCCGGTCTCGCGGCGGTCCGAAGACGCCGGGGCCGGGCAGCTGCATGGCGCCGAAGCCCACGCGCGAGACGGAGAAATGACCGAGTGGGTAACTTTGCATGGGCGGATCCTAAAGGTGCGCTGGCCTAGTCGGGAATCATGTCGAAGGTGTCCGGGTCGGGCCCGGTGCGCAGGTTCCTGTTCAGCGCGGTTATTGCCTCGGTGTCCTGGCCGGACAGCTCGAAGTCGAAGATGTCGATGTTCTCCCTGATCCGGGCCGGGGTGACCGACTTCGGGAAGACGATGTCGCCGCGCTCGATGTGCCAGCGCAGCACCACCTGGGCGGGGCTCTTGCCCGCGCCGCCGGCGATCGAGACGATCGTCGGGTCGTCCAGGACCATGCCCTGGGCTATCGGCGACCACGCTTCGACGGCGATCTGATGCTCGCCGCAGAACGCGCGCACGTCGTCCTGGGTCAGGTAGGGGTGCACCTCGATCTGGTTGACCGCCGGGGGGATCTCGCACTCGGTGTGCAGCCGGCGCAGGTGGTGCGGCTGGAAGTTCGACACGCCGATCGACCGGGCCCGCCCGGCGCGGTAGAACTCCTCCAGGGTCCGCCAGGTCGACACGTAGTCGCCGCCATACCTGGTGGGCAGCGGCCAGTGGATCAGGAACAGGTCGATGTACTCGATGCCGAGTGCGTCCAGCGAGTCGTCAAATGCCTTGCGGGCGTCATCGGGGCGGTGAAAGCCGTTGTTCAGCTTGCTGGTCACGAACACCTCGGCGCGGTCCAGGCCGGACTTGCCGATGGCCTCGCCGACCTCCTTCTCGTTGCCGTACATCTGCGCGGTATCGATGTGCCGGTAGCCGGCCTCCAGCGCCGTGCTCACGGCCGCGGCTGTGTCGGCCGGCTTGACCTGGAAGACGCCGAAGCCGAACTGCGGGATCTGCTGGCCGTTGTTCAGCATGACGTCAGGTACTGCGCTCACGTGTTCTCCTCGGGTGGCTGGCGGGGGCCGCTGGCCCTATGCTCCGCCAACTCACCTTGCCCGCTGGAACCCGGGCTACACGCCCGGCCCGGCCCGCCCGCGCGGATCAGTACTCCGACGGCTGGTTGCGGATGACGGCCAGACTGACGATCTTGCCGTCCCGGACGCTGAAGTAGTTCGACATGATCAGCTCGTCCGGGAGGCTGGTCTTGTCGTACTCGCCGTCGTAGGCGGCCCGCACGATGGTGTCGCCGTAGTGGTCGACGACCTCGCGCACGTCGAGGGTGACCTTGTCCCCGACCATCTCCTTCGCCGCCCAACGCCGGATCGCGCTGCTGCCCGTGATCTCGCGGCGGTTGTCGTTCACGTAGGCGTCCTCGGCGAAGGTCGCGACGATCGCGTCGGTGTCGAAGGCGTTGATGGCCCTGATGTGGTCGGCGATGACGCCGGTCAGCTCGGTTGCCATGTGCTTGCGATCCTTTCTGTCCGCCGGCCCTCGCGGCCGGTAGTTCCCACGCTCGCCGATCCGGCCGGGGGAGAGTCAACAACGCGCCAGCGGGCTGACTCTCCCCCGAGGGGAGACTGCACACTGAGGGCATGCGGTCATCCCTCGCGATCGGTGACTTCGCTCGCGCGACTCATCTGAGCGTCAAGACGTTGCGTCACTATCACCGGATCGGCCTGCTCGAGCCCGCCGATGTGGATCAGCAGACCGGTTACCGCCGCTATGCGACGGATCAGATCCCGGCCGCCCAGGTCATCCGCCGCTTCCGCCGCCTCGACATGCCGCTGGACGAGATCCAGGCCGTGCTGGCCGCGCCGGATCTCCGGACGCGCAACGACCTGATCGCCGCGCACCTCAGCCGCCTGGAAGAAGGCCTCGCCCGGACGCAGAGCGCCGTTGCCTCCCTGCGCGACCTGCTCCAGCACCCGTCGCCCGCCGCGCCCGTCGGGCACCGGAGCGTGCAGGCAGTCCCGGCGGCCGCGATCTGCGAGGTGGTCGATGTCCAGCACGCGCTGCCGTGGTACCAGGGCGCGCTCGGAGAGCTGCACGCCACCCTGGCCGCCCGCGACGTGCCGGCCGCCGGGCCGGCCGGCGGCATCTTCTCCGGCGAGCTGTTCACCCGTGAGCGAGGGCAGGCGACGATCTTCATCCCCTGCGCGGGCCCGGTCCGCCCGCTGGGCCGGGTCGCGCCGCTCGTCGTGCCGGCCGCCGAGCTAGCGACCACCGTGCACGCCGGCCCGTATACGGACATCGACCGCGCCTACGGGACGCTGGCCACCTACGTGACGCAGCACGCGCTTGCCGTCGACGGGCCCATCCGCGAGTACTACCTGGTCAGCCGCCACGACACGGCTGACGAGTCGGCGTGGCGGACGGAGATCGGCTGGCCCGTCTTCGCCACCGGGACAGGCGGGTAGGCCTCACGCCCGGTCAGTGCGCTCGTCGGGCACGACCAGGCCGGACTCGTAGGCGGCCACTACGGCCTGCACCCGGTCACGGAGCCCTAGCTTCCAGAGTGTCTTGTAGACGTACTCGTCGGCGTCGAAGGTGGTCAGCACGAGAACCCGGGTGCCAGAGTGGCCGAGGATATGGCGGGCCGCGGTCAGGCCGTCCATGTTCGGCATCCGGATATCCATCAGGACCACGGCTGAGGCCAACGCGCGCACCAGCTCGATGGCTTCCCGGCCGTCGGCGGCCTCGCCGACCACGCTGATGCCGGGCTCGCTGGCCAGGATGACGCGGAAACCGGCCCGGACCAGCCGCTGGTCGTCCGCGATGACCACCGAGATGGCGTGGCCCCCAGGCGCACGCGGTGCTGGTCACGGCACAGTCCGCCTCTCGCAGGTGGTCGATGCTCATGCTAGCCGGGGCCAGGCTGCCGGGCGTCCCCCTGGCGGCGGACGGGCGGGCAAGCAGGTCGTCCTGGCGGCGGACGCGCGAACAGCGGTGCCTGCCTAGGTTGGTGAACGTGGGCGCGCAGCGAGGGCCTGGCACCGGCGGCTGCGCGGGGCGACAATGGAGTGCCGGCCGAGGGAGGGCCGCCGTGAAGCCGATACGTCCGGGCAGCTGGCTCGACGCGCCGGTGTGGGGCCTGCGCGACGTCGGCCGGGGGGATGTCATCCTGGCCGGCGTCCTGAGCGTGCTCATCATCGGCCTGACCACCGGGACGCTGACCGCCCAGCATCCGCCCGGCGGCGTCGTCGCGGCCATCGGGGCACTGGCCATGACGCTGCCGGTGGCCTGGGAACGCCGCGCTCCGGTCGCCGCCGCCGCCGCGGTGGCCATCGGCGCGGTGGGCAGCGAGTTGCTCATCGGCCCGCTGGTCCGCTGCGGCGCGGCACTACCCGCCGTTTTCGCCATCGCGTTCTTCGTGGGTACCCGCTGCAGCGGCCGGCGGCTGGCCACCGGCGCGGCGTTCTGCTTCGGCGCGGTGGTCACGCAGTCGTTCTACGACCCGCAGCTCGGCCCGGTCTTCCTGGTCGCCGGGCTGCCCGTGACGGCGGGATTCTGCCTCGCCGGGCAGCTGGTCCGGTCCCGCGGCCGCGCGGCCGCGGCGCTCCGCGACCGGAACGCCGAGCTCCGGGAGCAGCGGGAGCAGACCGCGCAGCTTGCCGTGGCGGCCGACCGCGCGCGGGTCGCCGGCGGCCTGGACAGGTTCCTGCGGGACCGGATCGAAGGGATGGCCGCGGCCGCCGCCGCGGGCCGCGAGCAGGTCTTCACCGATCCGGCCGCGGCGGACGGCGCGTTCGCCGCTGTCGAGACCAGCGGGCGGGCCACCTTGTCCCAGCTGCGGCACGTGGTCGGCACGCTGCGGGAAGAGTCCCTCACCGAGCCGCAGCCGGTGCTCGCGCAGCTGGCCGGCCTGCTGGAGCGGGCCACCAGCGCCGACGCCCGGCTGCAGGTCGAGGGCAGCCCGCGCGCGCTGCCCGGCGGCGTCGAGCTGTCCGGGTACCGGATCGTCGAGCACCTGCTGGCGGCCCTGCAGGACGCCCCGCAGGCCCGCATCGACGTACTCGTGCGGTTCACCCCCGATGCGCTTGAGCTGCGGGTCGCCGGGCCGGTCACCAGGGAGGCTGATCCGGCCACGGCCTTCGCCCTGGTCCGGCAGCGCGCCGCGCTGCTGGGCGGCACGCTGCGCGTCGAGAGCCAGGCCGGCCGGTGCGACGCGCTCGTCCAGCTGCCGCTGACGCCGCGCCATGCGTGACACCGCCGTGCGCGGCTGGCACGCGCTGGATAGCTGGCGCGGCGACGCCGTTGCCGCCGCGATCCTGGTCGCGCTGCTGCTGTCCCTGCTGGCCGCCGGCGGCCAGCTGACCGGATCTGGCCGGCCGTTCGAGGCGGCCTGCGCGGCCGGCGTCTGCTGCTGCCTGGCCCTGCGGCGGGCGTCCCCGCCGCTGGCCGCCCTGGCAGCGGCCGCCATTCTCGGCCTGGCCGGGTGGGCGGGACCAAGCGCGGGTGATCCGTTCGGCCTGGTCTTTGTCGTCATCTTCCTGCTGGCCTACTCACTCGGGGCCAGCCGGCGCCTCGGCCTGTCGGTGCTCACGGTGGTGCTGCTCGGGGCCGGCCTGCAGATTGCAGTGGCCACGTTCAATCCGTTCGTGGTGATCATCACGGCCGGGCCGTGGGCGGCCGGGCTGGTCGTCCGGTCCCGCCATCAGCTCACCGAGCAGCTCACCATCCGCGGCGGCGAACTGGAAGCCGAGCGCGAGCTCTTCGCGGCGGAGTCGGTGCGGTACGAGCGGGCGCGGATCGCGCGGGAACTGCATGACATCGTGGCGCACGGCGTCAGCGTGATGGTGATCCAGGCGAGCGCGGGACGGCGGCTGGCGGCAACGGATCCGGCCCTGGCCGCCGAGGCATTCGACTCCATCGGCGAGGCCGCCCGGCAGGCCGAGGCCGAGATCAGCCGGCTCGTCGAGCTGCTGGGCGACCGGCCCCATCCGGGCAGCGCGGACGGCCTGCGGCTGATCGACGAGCTTGTCGCGAGGGCCGCGGCTACCGGCCTGCAGGTGACGTGCCGGTTCACCGGCTCCGCCGACGGCCTGTCACCGGCGATCTCCGAAACCGCGTACCGGCTGATCCAGGAGAGCCTGACGAACGCACTTAAGCACGCGCCCGGCGCACCGGTCTGTATCACCATCGTGGCCGGGGGCGGGGACATCACGATCAGTGTCGTGAACGGGCCTGCGGGGGCCGCGCCGTCCGGGCTGGAGCGGACCGGTGGCCGCCGCGGCCTGGCCGGCCTGCGCGAGCGCGCGGCTGCCTGCGGCGGCGACCTCACGGCCGGCCCGGCCAGCGATGGCGGGTGGGAGGTGCTGGCCCGGCTGCCGGCCCGGCCCGCTCCGGCAGGCGTCAACGCGGCCGCCGGGGACCATCCGCTGACGTCCAGGCCTGAGACAAGCTAGGAAACCGCCCGGGATCCTCCGCCGGGCGGACGGCCCGGGCGCATGTTCCGCCCGGCGACGGACGCGGCGGCGGCTGCCGCAATCCGACGATGTCCTCAGCAGTCTTTTCCAGCGGAGGAGCATCAGATGAAACCTGGCCGGGCGCCTGCGATCGCGCTGCGCTCGCCGGTCACCGCGGCGGCCGCGACAGCCGGGCTGGTGACCGCCGCACTGATCGTCTGGATCGTCCTGCAGCCGCATCAGACCTATCCCGCGATATCCCTGCTCATGCCCGCCACCTTCACCGGCATGGGAGCGCTGATCGTCACGCGCCAGCCGCGGAACACGGTCGGCTGGATAGTGCTGCTGTCCGGGCCCTTCGCCGCCATCGGGCTCGCCACCGACGGCTGGGCGCTGCGGTCTTTCGCCCGCGCCGCCGGGCCGCTGCCGCTCGGCACCCTTGCCGCCTGGGTGGCGAACCTGATCCTGGGCTCGCACCTGCTGTTCCTGGTCATCGGGCTGCTTCTGCTGCTGTTCCCCGACGGCAGGCTGCCGTCACCGCGGTGGCGCTGGCTGCTGTGGTACGGGGCCTTCGTCTACGGCGTGCTCGCGGTTACCGCGGCGCTCTGGTCGGCGGACGTGACCGGCATCTTCCCCCGCCGCGCCCTGCCGTCGCTGCTGCCCGGCCAGTCCGCCGCGCAGGCGGTCGCCGCGCCGTTCCTCGCCATCCAGCTGACCGTGGTGGCGGCCTGCGTCGTTGCCCTGATCATGCGGTTCCGGCGGGCGCGGGGCGACGAGCGGCAGCAGCTGAGATGGTTCGTCTACACCGTCACCGTGGTCATCGCCGCCGTGCTGATCTCGATCGTCGTCATCTTCGGGAACGGCAGGTACTCACTGGCGCTGTTCTCGCTGATCCCGATCCCCATCGCGGTGGCGGTGCTGAAGTACCGCCTGTATGACCTGGACCTGGTCATCAGCAAGACGATCGTGTTCGGGACGCTGGCCGTCTTCATTACCGCGATTTACGCAGCGACCGTGGCCGGCGCCGGGGCACTGGTCGGCCAGCGCGGCAGCCTGGCCCTCGCCGCCATCGCGGCGGCCGTCATCGCGGTAGCCTTCCAGCCACTCCGCGAGCGGGTCCAGCACCTCGCGAACCGCATCGTCTACGGCAGGCGCGCCACGCCGTACGAGGTCCTCGCCGAATTCTCCGGCCGGATGGCCGATGCCTACGCGACGGAGGAGGTCCCCCGCCGGATGGCGCAGATTCTCGCCCAGGGCACCGGCGCGCAGACCGCCGAGGTATGGCTCGCCCTCGGCGCCGAACTGCACCGGGCGGCCGACTGGCCGGGGGAGACGCCGGCGCCTGCCAGCCTGCCGTTCTCATCGGCCGGCGGCCTGCCCCTGGTCCCCGGCGCGGACCGGGCCGTGCCCGTGCTGCATCGCGGCCAGCTGCTCGGCGCGCTGATCGTGCGGATGCCGCCGGGCAGCCCGCTGACCGCCGCCCAGGACAAGCTCATCCGCGACCTGGCCGGGCAGGCTGGGCTGGTGCTGCGCAATGCCCGGCTGATCGAGGAGCTCCGTGGCTCGCGCCAGCGGCTGGTCACCGCGCAGGATTCCGAGCGCAGGCGGATCGAGCGCAACATCCACGACGGCGCCCAGCAGCAGCTCGTGGCGCTGGCGGTGTACCTGAGGCTGGCGGACTCGCTGATTGATGAGGATCCGGCGCAGGCCCATAGCGCGCTGCGGGACTTGCAGGCGCAAGCGGGCGAGGCCGCCAGGGACCTGCGGGAGCTGGCGCACGGCATCTACCGCCGCTGCTCGCCGACCGGGGCCTGCCCGACGCGCTGGCGGCGCAGGCCAGGAGATCACCAGTGCCGGTGGTCACGGAGACCCGGAGCGTCGGCAGGTACTCTCCCGACATCGAGGCGGCCGTCTACTTCTGCTGCCTGGAGGCCCTGCAAAATGTCACCAAGTACGCCGGCGCCGCCTCGGCCCGGCTGCGGGTGTCCGCGGTGAACAGCCACCTGTCCTTCGAGGTCACCGATGACGGCCTCGGATTCGACTCGGCAGCGACCGCGGCTGGCTCCGGCTTGCAGGGCATGGCCGATCGTGTTGAGGCGCTTGGCGGATCCATCGAGATCCGCTCACTGCCGGGCCAGGGAACCACCATCGCCGGGCGCATCCCCGTCTAGCCATCCGCGGGCAGGCTGCGGCGCGCGCGGCTAGCCGCGCGCCCAGCGCGGGGATTAAACTGGCAGACGTGATCGAGTTGCTGGCACGGCGATTTTCTCGCCTCCCGGCCCAGAGCGGGCCGCCGGGAGGCGCCGCGCCGCGTTAGCACGGCGACGCCGCTCAGGTGAGCCAGGGCCGGGAGGAACTCTCCCCGCCGGTTCACCAGAGCAAGGAGTCACCGTGTCCAGTCCAGTTTCCTATCTCACCCCTCAGCAGCTGCAGCTCGACCTCAGCATCCGGGATCTTTCCGACCCGGCCGAAGGTCCGCACGCTATCCAGCTCGTCATCGACCGGGTCGTCGAGTCGCTGTCCCGCGCCTGGGCCTGCGAGGTCCGCTGGTGCCGCGGTCCGCGCATCGTGCCGGTCGCGGACAACTACGACCGTCTCGGCTACCCGCCCGGCGCGATCACCAGAGAGGCGCGCTACACCCGCTACACCGGGGCCGGCCAGATGCTCCGCAGCCACTCGAGCGCCATGATCCCGCCAGCGCTGCGCCAGCTCGCCGCAGAGCCAGGGGACGACGTGCTCCTGGTCTGCCCGGGGATCGTGTACCGCCGGGACGCGATCGACTGGCAGCACACCGGGTGCCCGCATCAGCTCGACCTGTGGCGGATCACCCGCCGGGCGATGAGCGGCGCCGACCTGGACGAGATGATCGCGCTCGTCCTCCAGGCGCTGACCCCGGGCCTGCCGCACCGCCAGGAGGCGCGGGCGCACCCGTACACCGCCGGCGGCCGTCAGGTCGACGTGCTCCAGGACGACCGATGGGTGGAGGTCGGGGAGTGCGGCCTCGCCCATCGGTCCGTGCTCGCCGCCGGCGGGCTGGCCGGCCGCAGCGGGCTCGCCCTCGGCGCGGGCCTGGACCGGCTGCTGATGCTGGTCAAGGGCATCCCCGACATCCGGCTGCTCCGCTCCGGTGATCCGCGGATCGCGGGCCAGATGCTCGATCTCGCCCGGTACCAGCGGGTTTCCTCGATGCCCCCGGTCAGGCGTGACCTGTCGGTCGCCGTAGCCGGTGACGACGACGAGGAAACTCTTGGCGACCGGGTCCGGGATGCGCTCGGCGCCGATGCGTCCTGCGTGGAGGAGATCAGCGTGCTATCGGCTACCGGCTACGATCAGCTGCCCGCGGCGGCGATCGGCCGCCTCGGGGCGAAGCCGGGGCAGCGGAACCTGCTGCTGCGCGTGGTGCTGCGCGACCTGGAGAAGACGCTGACCAGTGAGGCCGCCAACTCCCTGCGTGACCGGATCTACCGGGCGCTCCATCAGGGGACGGAGTACCAGTGGGCACGGTAGCCCCGCCGCGAGGTCACTACCCCGCAGCGGGCGAAAACGGCTGAGGTGAGATCTATTCTTGGCATGTCACCGCTGGTCCGCCGGAGCCGGACCGGGCTATCCCGGTCAAGTCTCCGCAGCGGCCGCGGTGCCTGCTGAGAAGGGCGGCGACGAGATGTTCGAGAGGTTTACCGACCGGGCGCGGCGGGTTGTGGTCCTGGCTCAGGAAGAGGCCAGGATGCTCAACCACGACTACATCGGCACTGAGCACATCCTGCTCGGCCTCATCCATGAGGGTGAGGGCGTCGCCGCCAAGGCACTTGAGTCGCTCGGGATCAGCCTGGAGGCTGTGCGGCAGCAGGTGGAGGAGATTATCGGGCAGGGCCAGCAGGCGCCGTCCGGGCATATCCCGTTTACGCCGCGGGCCAAGAAGGTGCTGGAGCTGTCGCTGCGCGAGGCGCTGCAGCTCGGTCATAACTACATCGGCACTGAGCACATCCTGCTGGGGCTGATCCGGGAGGGCGAGGGCGTCGCCGCCCAGGTGCTGGTGAAGCTGGGCGCCGACCTGAACCGGGTCCGCCAGCAGGTCATCCAGCTGGTGCACGGCCAACAGAGCAAGGAGGAGCCGGAGGCCGAGCTCGCCGCGCCGGAATCCGGCCGGACCGGCCGCCGGGATCGCATGCTTGCTGAGGTCCTCGGCCGTCTCGGCGCGATCGACTCGCGCCTGTCGGCCATCGAACAGCGCGTGGGCACCGGGCCGGACACGGGTGACCTCGACCAGGAGATCGCGCAGGCGCGGCGAGCCAAGGAGGCTGCCGTCGATGCCCAGGAGTTCGAGAATGCGGCGAGGCTGCGCGACCAGGAAAAGCAGCTGATCGCCGACAAGGCCTCGCGTCAGGCGGAGTGGGCGGCCACGCACCCGGATCTTTCTTCGCTGGCCGATGAGTTCCGCGGACTACGCGGCGAGGTAGAGCAACTCCGCGGCTCGCGGAACCAGCAGGTCGCCGGGCCGCAGGACGGCGCCGGGCCGCAGGACGGCGCAGGGCCGCAGGACGGCACCGAGCCGCAGGACAGCACTGGGTAGCCAGCCGCCTGCGGCCCGATGCCGCCGATTTCAGCGGGGCAGCCAGGGTGCTCGCGGCGGGCGGGGTGCCCGCGGCGGGCGAGGCGGCCGCGGGGCCGCGGCGAGTGCATGCCCGGCCCTGGGTGGTGCTGGCGGCCTGGACTGTCGTCAGCCCACTCCCGGCCCTGATCGGCCCGTTCCTCTTCCCGCTCGGCCTGCTCCTGCGCCCTTTCTGCCTGCTCTAGTTCCCGGTCGGCCTGCTCCTGCGCCCGGCTGGCTTCCCGCTCGGCCCGATCCAGCTCCCGCTCGGCCCGGTGAGCTTCCCGCTCGGCTTGCTGGAGTTCCCGGTCGGCCTGCTTCTGCGCCTCCGGATCGCCATCGTCGCGGGCCTCGTCGGCCAGGTCCCGCGCTTCATCGACCCGGTCGCGGGCCTCGTCCGCCCGGTCCCGTGCCTCCTCGGCGCGTCCCTGTGCCTCCTCGGCCCGTTCCTGCGCCAGGTCGGCTCGCTCCTGGGCGCGATCGGCCCGCTCCTGCGCACGGTCAGCCATTTCGCTGGCATCGTCCGCCATTTCGCTGACCTGGCCCGCCATTTCGCTAGCCTGGCCCGCCATTTCCCGGGCCCGGCCAGCCGCCCATTCGCCCTCGGCAGCCGCCCACTCGCCATCGCCAGCCGCCCATTCGCCCTCGGCAGCCGCCCACTCGCCCTGGCCAGCTGCCCACTCGCCCTCGCGCCCTGGCCGGCCAGCCGTTCGGCCTGGTCAGCTGCCTCGCGGGCCTTGAACTCCTCGACGGTGATGCCTTCGGTGGCCGCGCCGTCGGCGTAGTACTCCTCGTCCCAGTCCGTGCTGCTTCCCCCGGCGGTCGTCACGAGGCCGGCGGCCGTCACGGTGTAGGCGCTGGCGGCGTGGCTTTCGGGATCTTGCCCGGCCGCAGCGCGGTCCGGTTGGTCGGACTGGACGGCGCGCATCGCGACGCTGTACGGCTCGCCAGTCTCGGCCATGCGCTGGCGGGCGGCGGTCTTCCTGGCCTTGTCCTGAGTCATGATCATGTCTTCCCGGCGAGTCTGCCCGCGTCTGCCCGCCTGGATACAAGACCTGACTGGACGATGCACGCGAGTCGGGGACCCTTGTCCTCGTTGCCACCTGCGGCGCGGGCCGGCTGGTGACTCGGAAGCGGGCAGGCGGTGCGCTGCCACTGGCATCGACGATACCAGCACGCGGCGGCGCATCCCAGCCCCCAGGTAGCGCGCTGTTTTGTCGGTGGCTGCTTGTAGTTTGGGAACATAGATTCGAGTAAGGGGGTGCCGGCATGTGCCTGCCTGGTCAGCCGCCCGCACGCCCGGCCCCTCCGGCCATGCCGGTGCCGGCACCGGCGGTGCCGGTGTCGGCGGCTGATGCGGTGGCGATGGCGCAGGCCGGGCTGGCGTTCCTCGCGAACGCGGACATGGCGTCGGTGCCGGCCGCGGCGCAGGCGGAGTGCCTGCGGGGCCTGGAGCGGATCGAGTCGCTGCATACGGCGGCGCGGGCGGGGATGCTGGCGGCGTTCATGGCCGGCCGCGGGCATGAGGATGACGGTCAGGGCTCGGCGCGGGCGTGGCTGCGCTGGCAGACCCGCGTCACCCGCGGCGCGGCCGCCGGGGCGGTGGCGTGGGCGCGGCGCCTCGCCGCGCACCCCGCCATCGGCGGCGCGCTGGCCGCGGGGGACATCTCGGCGTCGTGGGCGCGGGAGATCTGCGCCTGGACCGGCCAGCTCCCCGCCGGCAAGCAGGCCGATGCGGACGCGATCTTGCTGGCCGCCGCGGCGGGCGGCGCCGATCTGGCGGATCTGGCCGGGCTGGCCGGGGAGATGCAGCGCCGCTGCGCCGGCCCCGATCCTGACGATGATGGCGGGTTCGGTGACCGGTGGCTGCGGCTGGACCTGACGTTGCACGACGCGGGGCGGGTGCAGGGTGACCTGACGCCGCAGTGCGCCGCCGCGCTGCGGGCCGTCCTCGAGGCGCTGGGCAGGAAGGCAGGCCCGGAGGACACCCGGAGTAAGGGCCAGCGGGACCACGACGCGCTGGAGGAGGCCTGCCGCCGGCTGATTGGCGCCGGGTGCCTGCCGGACCGGGCCGGGCAGCCGGCCCAGATCCAGCTGCACATGACCCTGGATCAGCTCCGCGGCCTCGACGGCGCGAGTGATGCGGAGGCGGCGTGGGCGGCCCGCGGCCCCGCCGCCGGACCGGGCAGCGACTGTGACGCCAGCATCGTGCCGGTCGTCTCCGGGCACGTGGACTCGGCCGTGCTGGACCGGCTCGCCGCCGCGCTGCGCGGCGAGCCCCGGCTCCGGCCAGCCGCCGTCCGGGTGGCATCGTCTGGCCAGTCACCGTCCGGGTGGCCGCCGTCCGGCCAGCCGCCGTCCGGCCAGCCATCGTCTGGCCAGTCACCGTCTGGGTGGCCGCTGCCGGGGGAGTCGCCGTCCGGGCCGTCGCCGTCCGGCCAGTCGGCCGCTGCCGGGGGAGTCGCCGTCCGGGCCGGCGTCGCCGGCGGGCGCCGGGGTCCGGCGGCTGATCCTGCGGCATGCCGCGGACGTGCTGTCCGGCCCGGCGGGGCTGGCCGCGTTCCTGCGCACGGGCCTGCTGCCCGGCCCCGCGGGCACCGCCAGCCTGCCGCTGGACGTGGGCAAGGCCACGGAGCAGATCCCGGGGCACCTGCGCCGGGCGGTGATCGCCCGGGACCGGCACTGCGCGTTCCCCGGCTGCCGGCAGCGGCCCGCCGCCTGCCAGGTCCACCACCTCCGCCCCCGCAGCCGCGGCGGCCCCACCAGCCTCACGAACCTCCTGCTGCTGTGCGCGTTCCACCACCTCATCGCCGTGCACCGCTGGGGCTGGCAGCTCACCCTGCACCCCGACGCCACCATCACCGCCGTCAGCCCCGACGGGCAGCGGACCCTGCACAGCCACGGACCACCCGCCCGCGCCGCCTGACCCGGCGGCCTAGCCGGGCGACGGGCGCTAGCCAGAGGTCAGCGGCGCGGCGATATCGAGCCGGGGCACGTTCCAGCCCGAGACGCTGATCACCGGGGTCGTGCCCCGCAGATCAGCAGCGCGATAAGTGACGGTCAGCGTCTGGGATTCGCCAGGCCACAGGGTGATGTCGTTGCCGGCCCAGATCGAGGACTCGAGCTCGTTTCCGCCCCACAGCTTTTTTCCGCCGCGCAGTCCAGTGCCGCGTGCGATGCCGCGGCGCACGTCCGCGCGCAGGAAGAAGGCGACTTTCCGCGCCGGGGAGGTGTTCGTGATCGTCATCGTCGTCGCCAGGTCAGCGCCGGCCGGGCCCGGCGGCGGGCAGTGCTGGCCCGCACAGACACCGTCGCCCGCGGCAACGTGCTCAGCGCGCGCAGGTTCGCGTACTGGGTCATGGTGGCCTGCGGGTTGCCGATGGTGGCCTTCCAGTTCACGATGTCCCGCTGGGTGGACAGCCAGTAGACGTTACGGTCCACCAGCCGGGACCCCTGCCGGAGTAGCAACTCGACGAAGTACGCCCGGGCCGGGGCCGGCGGCGCCGTTACCGCTGGCACCCGGGGCGCTAGCACGTTGCTCAGTACCTGCTGGCTGGTCAGCCGGAGGCCGGACGCCCGCCGCTCATCGAGCAGTTTCCCGCTGAGGTTGTAGACCCTGGATTCCACCGACAGGCCCGCTTGCGCGGCGCCGCCGAGGTTATCCAGGGTGACCGTGCCGGTGTCCAGGGCGTAGATCGCGTGTAGCGGCTCGTTGGCCTGCTGCGCGCCGAAGTAGCTGCCCGGCTGGTCACCGTCGCTGCCGTAGAGGTTCCACAGCAGGCTCGGCCAGCCCTTGTTGAGCTGCCAGTAGATGACCCCGGTCGCCGGGGTCGGGGCGTGGTCCGTGTGGTCGATGAATGCCTCGAACTGCGCGCGCGTGTTCTCGTAGTTCTGGACCTGGGCCTTCTCCACATAGCTGGCCAGGCTGGGCCAGGTGCCGTAGCGGTGCCGCAGCGCGGTGTCGAAGTTGAACAGCGTGCCGAACGCGTATCCGCGGTGTCCGGTCCCCTCGTAGTTGGCGTGGTACTGGTTGGCGCCCGGGTCCTGCCACAGCCGGGCCTGGTCGGCCGCGGACAGGAACCGGCGGAGCGAGTCGATGGTCGGCACCGTGTCCCCGGCGCTCTGCTCACTGTCGTATCCCCAGGAGCCGCCCACGTTGGTCCTGGTCGAGTCGGACGGATCGAAGTGAGTCGTGTCGTACCAGTAGTCCGGCGGCACCCAGTCGTACGGGCCCTCCTTCTCGCCCGCCGGACCGAGTATCGGGCTGCTGTTGTACTCGGCGGACGAGATGACCGGATCGTCGAAGTCAGCCTGCCGGAATGCCGCCAGCGACACTGCCTCCTGCCGGGGGATAGGTGGGTTGTCGCTCCACTGGAAGCTGAAGACGCTCGGGTTATTGCGCAGATCCTGGCCGATGGTCAGGGCCGACCGGCGGAGCAGCCGGTAGTCAGCGCGGGTAACGCCCTGCCCGCTGCCCGGCAGCTGCCACGCGTCACAGCACTGGTAGCCGGCGTTGATCAGGATTCCGGCCCGGTCCATCTGCCGGTAGAAGTCAGCGGGCATCAGGTGGCCCTCCAGCCGGATAGCGTTGATGCCCAGGTTCTTCATCAGCGCGATCTGCCGGGTGGTATTGGCCGCCGAGTAATGCAGGAACAGGTTCGGCGAGAAGCCACCGCCGCGGATCACGATCGGCACGCCGTTCACGGCGAAGGACCGGGCTCCGTGCGGTGCCTCCGGCGAGCGGCCGACCAGGGTCGAGGTAATCGTCCGGATGCCGAACTGCTCGCGGGTCGTATTCAGCGTCCGGCCGCGCTGCGACACTGCGGTCGCCAGCGCGTAGAGCGGCTGGCTGCCCAGCTGGTAGGGCCACCAGATGCGCGGCTTCCGGATGGTCAGGGCCGGGAACCTGGCCGGGCTGAACACGACCGTGCGAGTGGTCCTGGGCGGCACCGTCACCGCCTGGCTGACCGTTACCGGCACTCCGCCGCCGGCCGGCGGCGCAATGGTCGCGGTGACCCTGCCCGGCTGCGGGCTGGACGCGGCGTTGGTGATGTCGGCCTTGACGGTCAGGGCGGAGCTGGCCAGGTCAGGCGCATTGTGCTCGATCACGCGGGCGTTGCCGTCCGCCAGCGGCCCTGCCACCTGGAGCTGGACCGGGAACTGGATGCCGGTGTTGTTGTCCGGCGGGATCTGGTTCCAGTCCACGTCATCCAGCGTGAACATCTTGTTGGGGTTGTTCGGCTTTACCTCGATGGCGAGTGAGTTCCGCGTCTTCCTCAGCAGGCCGGTGATGTCGAAGGTGAATCGCGCGTAGGCGCCGGTGACTCTGGCCGGGCCGGCCACCTTGTGGCCGTTGACCCACACGTTCGCCGCGCCGATGACCCCGTTGATGATCAGCTTCGCGTCCCGGCCGGCCCGCGCGGGGGCGGCGAAGTCCGTCCGCCACCACCAGGGGACCGCGAACTGCGCGACGGTAACTTTGCCGACCCTGTTCTCGAAGCCGAAGCATTTGCGCATGTTGTCGGAGAAGAAGACGTGCGGGCAGCGGCCGTTCTGCAGCAGGGCCTCGATCTCGGTCCCCGGCGCCCCGGCATTGTCGTTGGACACCCGCAGCCAGTGGCGTGCCCGGAAGCCGGGGCTGGAGATCCGCGCGCCCCGCCGGGTGACGCCCGCGCTGCTGTGTACCTGCCAGCCCCGCGTGCCCAGGTTGGCCAGGTCGCTGCTGCCGGTCGCGGAAGAGGACGGGATGCCGGTGCCTGCCGTACGGGCCGGCGCGGCGGCAGTGGCTGTGGTGGCAGTCACCAGGCGGGCGGTCGCCGCCTGTGCGCCGGACGCCGCTTGCCCCGCGGACGCGGACGCCGCTGGCGCCGCCGGCACCGATGACACCACCGAGAGCGCCAAGGCGAGCACCATGAGCGCGCGCACCGGGAACTGCGTGCCCCCCGGGAACCGCGTGCGCAGTGCGGACCGCGAACGCAGTGCGGACCGAAGGCTGGTAACGGATTTCATGGCTGGCGCCTCCGTCTCACGGGTCACCGCGGCCAGGCATCCCGCCCAGGCGAGATCAGTTAGTTTGTATACTTTCCAAACAAATGTGTCAACGGCCTGGTCGCCGGACCCAGACCCGGGAAGCCGTCGTGCCGCGCTCGCTCAGGTAGCAGGCCGTAGGTGGGACCTCGGCCAGCCGCTCGGTGGGCCGCCTTGGGCCACCTGACCGGCACAGCCACTGGCGCGGTGCGGTGTTAACGAGGCGCATGCGTGCGGTGTTAACGAGGGCATGCGTGCGGTGTTAACGAGGGCATGCGTGCGGTGTTATTAGTGCGATGCGTGACCTGCCCTGTTTCGTTACGGGCGCCGGGTTAGCCTGCGCTGAGGATGCTCGGTGCATGGCTGGGAGACTTCAGTGGAGTTCTTGCTTCTCGGACCGCTGCTGGTGCGGTCCGGGACGGCGCTTATCCCGATCCCGCAGGGCAAGCAGCGGGCGCTGCTGGCAGCCCTGGCGGTCCGTAACGGACGAGTTGTCGCGGCCAGTGAGCTGGCCGAGCTGATCTGGGAGGGCAGGCCCCCGCGCTCGGCGCGGCCGACGCTGCATAACTATGTCAAGCGGCTGCGCCATGCCCTGGGCGAGCCAGGGAAAACGCTGATCCAGACCCGCCCGCCCGGTTACCTCATCGCGGCTGAGCCCGGTGACGTGGATGTGATTCGGTTTGCCGCACTGTGCGGTTCTGGCAAGGAGGCGGCCAGGCGCGGGTACTGGGACCAGGCCGCGGCGCAGCTGCAGGTCGCGCTGTCGATGTGGCGCGGGCAGCCGTTCGTTGATATCCCGTGCGGGCTGCTGGCCGACAGCGAGGTTCCGCGCCTGGCCGAGTTGCGGGCCGCTGCGCTGGAAGACCGGATCGACGCCGACCTGCACCTGGGCCGTCACCACCAGGTGATCGGCGAACTGCGGGCACTGGCCTCCGCCGAGCCGCTGCGCGAGCGGTTGCACCTGCTGCTGATGCTCGCCCTCTACCGGGCTGGCCGGCCGGCGGCTGCCCTGACCGCATATCAGCAGGCCCGCCGTACCTTGATCAGCGAGCTTGGGCTGGAACCAGGTGCCGCCCTGCGCCAGCTGCAGCAGCAGATCCTGTCCGCTGACCCCGCGCTCGACCTCCCGCCCAGCCTGAACTCCCGCCCCGCCCCGAGCGAGGTGGCCGGGCCGGGCCGCACGGCCGGGCTGGTCGTTCCGCGGCAGCTGCCGACGGCTCCGGCGCACTTCGCGGGACGAATGGACGAGCTGCAGGAGATGACCGGCCTGCTGGAGATGACTGCCGGGACGGTCGGCACCGCGTTGATCTCCGCAATCGGCGGCAGCGCCGGAGTCGGTAAGACCGCGCTGGCGGTCTACTGGGCGCATCAGGCGGCCGGCCAGTTTCCGGACGGGCAGCTGTATGTCAGCCTGCGCGGCTTCGGCCCGAAGGCCGCCCCAGTCAAGCCGCAGGAGGCGCTGACCGGGTTCCTGGAAGCCATCCAGCCTGCGGGGGTGCCGATCCCGACTGGCCTGGAGGCCAAGGCCAGTTTGTACCGGAGCCTGCTGGCCGGCCGGCGCATGCTGATCATCCTGGATAACGCCAGGGATGAGGAACAGGTGCGCCCGCTGCTACCGGCCAGCCCTGGCTGCCTGGTGCTGGTGACCAGCCGCAGTCAGCTCACCGGCCTGGTCGCGGCCGAAGGCGCGCGCCCGCTGACCCTGGACATGCTCACCGACGCGGACGCCGACCTGCTGCTGGCCCGTCATCTGGGCACAGACCGGACTGCGGCCGAGCCCCGGGCCACTGCCGATTTGATCCGGCTGTGCGCGGGACTCCCGCTGGCCCTGGCGATCACCGCGGCCCGCGCGGCCGAGCACCCGCGCCATCCGCTCGCCGCCGCGGCGGCCGAGCTGCGGAATGTGCGCAGCAGGCTGGACGTCCTCGACGCGGGGGATGCCGCCGCCAGCGTCCGCGCGGCGTTCTCCTGGTCTTACCAGAGCCTGACCGAGCCCGCCGCCAGGATGTTCCGCCTGCTGGGCGTCCACCCTGGCCCCGATATCACCGCTCCGGCGGCCGCCAGCCTGGCCGCCGTCCCCGGTGAGCAGGCGCGCCGCCAGCTCGGCGAGCTCGCTCGCGCGCACCTGATCGCCGAGAACTCCGCAGGACGGTTCGCCCTGCACGACCTGCTGCGTGCCTACGCTGCCGAGCAAGCCGAGGTCACCGACCCCGACGAGCTACGACGCGCCGCCGTCCAGCGCGGACTTGACCACTACCTGCACACCGCACAGTCCGCTGCTGACATAGTGCGGGATTCGGCGTCCGACGCAATCGTCCTCCCGCCGGCGCAGCCCGGAGTGATCCCGGAACGTATTGCTGACTACGAGCAGGTGATGGCCTGGTTCAGCAGCGAGTACCGCGTGCTCCTCGCGGCCGTTGCCCAGGCGGCCAGCGAGGGGTTTGACAGCCATGCCTGGCAGCTCCCCTGGGTCCTGACCACCTTCCTCATCCGGCGCGGGTACTGGCACGACTGCGCGGCCACCCTGGAAACGGCGCTGGCTGCCGCTCAGCGGCTCGGCGACCAGCAGGCGCAGGCGCGCGTCCACCACAGCCTCGGTCGCGCCACGACCTTGCTCGGCTGCTATCGAAAGGCCCGCGCCCACTGCCAGCAGTCGCTCGAGATGTACCGGCAGCTCGGCGACCGGGCTGGCCAGGGCCGTGCCCATCACGGGATCGGCATGATCCTTGAGCGACAGGGCCGGTTCCGGCAATCGCTCGGTCATGACCTCAAGGCCCTCCGTCTCTACCGCGCCGCCGGGGATCTGGCCTGTCAGGCCGTAGCGCTCAATAACGTTGGCTGGTGCCACGCTCATGTCGGGGATTACCGGCAGGCCATGACTCACTGCCAGAAGGCCATCGCCCTGTTCCGGGAACGCGGCGACCGGTGCGGTGAGGCCGCCGCCTGGGACAGCGTCGGCTACACCGAGCACCGCTTCGGCCGCCCATCCCTAGCCGTCGCCAGCTACCAGCGAGCCGTTGCCCTGCTCCTGGAGCCAGACGAGCGCTACCTCCAGGCGACCATTCGCAGGCACCTCGGTGACGCCTATCAGACCGTCGGCGATCTGCGCGCCGCAGCCGACGCATGGCGGCAGGCCACGGCCATCCTCGACGAAATGCACCATCCCGACGCCCGGCTGGTCCGCGCCAAGCTAGCCGACCTGGATCGTTTACGGGGTCAGCGGGTTCCCGCGGCCGATGCCGGGCTATCCGCCGCCATCGCGGGCCGCAGCGGGAAGTGACATGCCGCCAGGTGGCCGGCCTGGCTGAAGGCCCGCAGTTGCGGCTCGCTCTCGGCGCAGATGTCCTGGGCCAGCGGGCACCGGGTGCGGAACCGGCACCCGGACGGCGGATGGATTGGGCTGGGCAGCTCGCCGGTGATCCCGGCTTTCACCTTGGCCCGCTCGGCCGCCGGATCGGCTTCCGGCGCGGAGTCGATCAGGCCCCTGGTATAGGGATGCGCCGGGGTGAGGTAGACCTCGTCGGCCGGACCGACCTCGACCAGCTTGCCCAGGTACATGACGCCGATCTGGCTGGACAGGTAGCGGACGACGGCCAGGTCGTGCGAGATGAACAGGTAGGTGAGCCCGAGCTCGCGCTGCAGATCACGCATCATGTTGAGGATCTGGGCCTGGATCGAGACGTCCAGGGCCGAGACCGGCTCGTCGGCGACGATCAGCTGCGGGGACAGCATGAGAGCGCGCGCGAAACCGAGGCGCTGGCGCTGGCCGCCGGAGAACTCGTGCGGGTACCGCCCGGTCGCCGAGCGCGGCAGCCCGACGTGGTCCAGCATTTCCTCGACGCGCTTCTGCTGGTGGCTGCGCGAGCCGAGGTGCTGGACGGTGAGCGGCTCCCGCAGGATCGTGCCTGCCCGCATCCGCGGGTCCAGGGAGGCGTAGGAGTCCTGGAACATGAACTGGATGTGCTGGCGCTCCCGCCGGTACGCGCGCCCGCTGCTCTTGGCCAGGTCCCGGCCCTCGAAGTTGATCGAGCCGCTCGTCGGCAGGTCAAGGCCGACAATCAGCCTGCCGATCGTCGTCTTGCCGCAGCCGGACTCGCCGACCAGGCCGAACGTCTCGCCGGTGCGGATCGCCAGGTTCACGTCGGCCACCGCACTGACCCAGCCGACCCGTCGCTGCAGCACGGCTCCCTTGGTCACCGGGAAGGTTTTCACCAGATGCTGCACGCTCAGCAGCACCTCACCAGTCGGCCCGCTGAACTCAGGCCGGCCGGCCGCTACCGGCTGCTCGAACGAGGTGGTCACCCTCGCCCCGCCATGGTCAGCCTCGCCGACCGGGTAGAAGCAGGCAAACTGGTGCCCAGGCGTCTCCCCGGCCAGCCGCGGCTCATCCTCGCGGCAATGGTCAGTTGCGTACCGGCAGCGGGCAGCGAACCGGCAGCCCGCCGGCGGGTGGGTCAGGTCCGGCGGTATCCCGGGAATCGAGTACAGCCGCTCCTTGGTCTCCGCCGCCTTGTCCGGCAGCGCATGGAACAGCGCCTCGGTGTAGGGGTGCCGGGCGTTACTGAACAGCGTCGCGGTACCGGTCGTCTCAACGATCTTGCCCGCGTACATCACCGCGACCCGGTCCGCCCGGCCGGCGATCACCCCGAGGTCATGGGTCACCAGGATGACCGACATCCCCAGCCGCACCCGCAGGTCGTCGATCAGCTCGAGGATCTGCTTCTGGATGGTCACGTCCAGCGCGGTCGTCGGCTCGTCGGCGATGAGCAGCTTCGGCTCGCACGCCAGCGCCATCGCGATCATCACCCGCTGCCGCATCCCGCCGGAGAACTGGTGCGGGTACTCGGCGATGCGTTCCCTGGCCCGCGGCAGCCCGACCAGGTTAAGCACCTCGACGGCCCGGTCCATGGCCTGCTCCCTGGTGACGCCGCGGTGCAGCTTGACGGCCTCTGCGATCTGCCTGCCCACCGTCATCGTCGGGTTCAGCGAGGTCAGCGGGTCCTGGAAGATCATGCCGATCTCGTTGCCCCGGATCCGGCGCATGTCGTCGTCGGGAAGCGCGCTGATATCCAGGCCGCTGAGCTTGATGCTGCCGCCGGCAATCGACCCGCCGGTTGGCAGCAGGTTCATGATCGACAGCGCGGTCATCGTCTTGCCGCAGCCCGACTCACCCACGATTCCCAGCGTCTCGCCCGGATCAACGTGGATCGACACGCCGTCGACCGCGTGCACGACCCCCTCCTTGAGCTGGATCTCGGTGCGCAGGTCAGTGATATCAAGTAGCGGCGCCACCTGGTCCTCCTTCTTCTTAGCCCGCCCGAACCCGCCCTAGCCCGCCCGAACCCGCCCTAGCCCGCCCGAACCCGCCCTAGCCCCGCCCCTACCGGCGCTGCAGCCGGGTCTCGAATGAGTCCCGCAGCGCGTCGCCGATGAAGTTGAACGCGATGCAGGTCAAGATGATCGCGATGCCCGGCGGGTAGATCAGCCACCAGTAGTTCTGGCTGCTCTGCAGGTAGGCCAGGCCGCCCGACAGCATGTCCCCCCAGTCGGTCGCCGGCGCCTGCACGCCGAGCCCGAGGAAGCCCAGCCCGGCCAGGATGATGATCGAGTCCGCGACCGCGAACGTGGTCTGCACGATGATCGTGCCGATCGCGTTCGGCACGATGTGCCGCACGATCGCGCGGCCCCTGCGGCCGCCGATGACCTTGACCGCCTGCACGTACTCCCTGGTCCGCAGCGACAGCGTCTCGCCGCGCAGCAGCCGGGCCACGCCCAGCCAGTAGAACGCCGCGATGATGAAGATCATGATCAGCTTGTCCGGGTGGAAGATCACCGACAGGATGATGACCACCATGATGTAGGGGATGGACAGGCCCGCGTCGACGACGCGCATCAAGAACGAGTCGAGCGGGCCGCCGACGAACCCGGAGAACGCCCCGTAGAGGGTGCCGATCACGACCGCCACGATCGCGGCGGCGAAGCCGACCTCCAGGGACGTCTGGCCGCCGACCATCAGCCGGCCGAGCTGGTCGTAACCGAGGTTGTCGCAGCCGAGCGGATGCGCGCTGCTTGGCGGGCACAAGGTGTTGTTCAGGTCAGTGTTCACCTGGTTGGTGTGGTAGACCAGCGGCCCGACGAAGCAGAACGCCACGATGAACAGGATCATGGCGATGCTGGCCAGCGCGAGCTTATTCTCCGCGAACACCTCCCAACTGCGGCGCAGCAAGCCGCGCGGCCTGGCGGCGGCGAGCGGCCCTTCGGCGGCGCCTGGCGCCTCGTCCAGCAGCGCGGACGGCCGGGCCAGCTGCCCGGATGCGGCGCCCGGCGGCGGAATGATGGCCATTAGCTGTACCTCACCCTCGGGTCGAGCACCGCGTACCCCACGTCCGCCAGCAGGTTCCCCAGGATCGTGGCCAGCGTGACGACCAGGGTGAACCCGAGCAGCACCTGGTAGTCGACGTTCAGCGCGGCGTTGTAGAACGCCAGCCCCATGCCCGGGTAGTTGAAGACCACCTCGATGAAGATCGCCCCGGCGACCAGCGTCGGCAGCGAGAGCCCGAGCAGGGTGACGATCGACATCACCGAGTTGCGGAACACGTGCCCCCACAGCACCCGCCGCTCGCTGGCTCCCTTGGCCCGCGCGGTGCGGACGTAGTCCTGCACCAGGTTGTCCATCACCGAGGAGCGCATGTACCGGCTCCACAGCGCGTACAGCACGAACGAGTACGAGAGCACCGGCAGCACCAGGGCCCTGGGCTCGGACAGGATCTGGCCGACCGTAGTGCCCTGCGGCCCGAACGGCGGGAACAGGTGAATGTCAATCGAGAACCACTCGACCAGCATCAGGCCGACGAAGAACACCGGGGTCGCATACCCCAGGAACGACACCCCGGTCAGCACGTAATCACCCACCGTGTACCGCTTCACCGCCTGGTAGATGCCCAGCGGGATGCCGAACGCAAGCGAGACGATGGTGCCCAGCGCCACCAGCACGATCGTCTTCGGCAGGTCCTGGGCGATCAGGCTCGACACCGACTGGTTGAGCTTGAGCGAAAAGCCGAGGTTGCCGTGCAGCAACTGGCCAACCCACTTGATGTACTGCTGGTAGAACGGCTGGTCGAAGCCGTAAAGGTGGTTGTAGTAGGCGACCTGCTGGACGGTGGCCCGCGGGCCGAGCAGCGCCCGGATCGGCCCGCCGGGGAAAAGGTGCACCAGGAACAGCGTGAACACCGTCACGAAGAACACCACGATCAGAGCCTGCGCGATCCGCCGGATCAGCCACCCGATCATCGCGCCACCGTGCCCCGGCCAGCCGGGGCGATGCCCGCGGCCTCAATCCAGCTCATCTTACCTCCCACGCCCGCGGCGGCCAGCCGCACCTGCTCTGCCGGGTGCCGTCCCGCCGCGCGGCGGGACGGCACCCGGGACGGCTCCGCGACTACTTGGTGAAGTACCAGTACTCCGGAAGCAGCGTGAACAGCGCATTGAACGTGACGTTGCGCAGCTTGCTGTTGACCGCCTCGATCTGGAAGGGGTTCGGGCTCGGCACCCAGATGAACGGCAGCTGCTGCGCCCCGAACGTGGCGTAGTTGTGGAACACCGTCAGGCTGCCGCTGGTGTGCGTCTGGCCGATCAGGCTGTCCATCGTCGGGTTGGAGTAGTTGCCGGAGTTCGAGTTCGCGCCGGTCTGGAACAGCGGCTCGCCGGTCGGCTCGTAGCCCGGGCCGTCGAAGCCCCAGCCGCCGTAGGCAAACACCTGCACGGCGCACTTCGGGCCCATCGGCGCGCACGGCTTGCTCTCGCTGATGATCGTATTGAACGACTGCCCGACGAGGTTGATGTCGATGCCGACCTTGGAGGCGTCGGACTTGTAGACCTGCCACATCGCCGTGGCGGCGGCCATGCCGGTCGAGTAGTCCACCGTGAACTTCAGCTGCTGGCCCTTGGTGATGCCGGTGCCGCACTTGGCCGGGTCCTGGCAGGTCATCACGCCGCCCACCTTGGACCAGCCGTGGCTGGTCAGCAGCGCCGCCGCCGCCGAGAGGCTGAACGGGTACGCGCCCTGGCCGTTGTTCTCACGCTGGATCGGCGGCGTCCACTGGTTCGGCGGCACGTTCGGGACCGGCCCCGAGGTCGGGATCGCGTACCCGCGGTAAATCGCCTTGCTGATGCCGGGCTGATCGAAGGCCTCCTGCATGGCCTGCCGGATGTAGAGCTGCCGGACCATGAAGCCCACGGTCGGATTGTTGAAGTTAGGCTGCATGTACTGGATGCCGTAGTTGTAGAACGGCTCCAGGTAGTGGCCGGTGCCCAGCGGGTCCGTGGCAGGCAGCGGCGAGTTGGCCGGCTTCTGCGGCAGGTCCGCAGGCGGGATGTTGCCTATGTCGACCTGCCCGGTCTTCAGCGCCGTGTACTCGGCCGAGTCGGCGGTGAACGGCACGAACTTAACAGCCGCCAGCTTCGGCTTGGGGCTGCCGGAGTACGCCTTGTTAGCCACCATCGTCACGTTGCCCGTCGTGCTGAAGCTGGACAGCTTCCACGGCCCGTCCACCACCGACCAGAGCGGGCTGGTCGCATAGGTCGCGGCCTGCTTCGACTGGGCGGTGAGGAAGGTGTAGACGGCCTTGCACCTGGCCCAGTGGTCCGCGGCGCTGTCGGTGGTGCAGCCGCCGCTGCCGGGCTTGCCGGTCAGGCTGGTGACATCCCAGGCCATCGGCATCGGGTTGAGCTCCGCCAGCTGGTTATAGGTGAACCAGAGGCTGGAGTAGGGCTTGTTGAGCTGGAAGGTCACCTGGTTGGACCCGGTGGCCTTGTAGGAGACGATGTTGTCGGGCAGCAGGCCCTTGGAATAGGCGTACCAGTTCGCCTTCTCCGCCTCCGTCATATTCAGGAAGAAGACCACGTCGTTGGCATCGACGGTTTCGCCGTTGGACCACTTCCAGCCCTTCATGTCGACGACCACGGTCTTGCCGCCGTTGCTGTACACCGGGGCGCTGGCTGGCGACAGCGGGTAGTTAACGGAGACCGAGGTATTGGTGTTGTTGCCGAACATGTACAGCGGCCGGTACATCAGGTACTGGAACTGCTGGGTGTTGTAGACGCTCGAGTTCGTAATCGCGTAGAAGGGGAAGATCCAGCTATAGGTGACGCCGGCCGGCAGCGCGACCGTCGCCGTCCCGCCCTTGACCGGTGGCCCGCCGGAACTACCACCGCTGCCGCTGCCGCTGCCGCTCGCGCCGCAGCCAGCGGCGAGCAGGGCTATCGCCCCGACCGCTGCTACCCCAGCGAGGCGCAGCCTCATTCCGCGTCGAAACATGTGCGCTCCTTCCGCATCGCATCGCTGAGCGAGTCAGCCATTACCGATTCCAGGCGGTCGGCCGTTGTCGTGACCAGACGCATCCCTATACCTCTGTCGTCTCAGGCGCGATGCGATGCCGATGGCCATATCGAGGTGAACGGTGGCACATGGCGCGTTAGCTGCGCGTTAGCCGCGCATCAGCCGGAAATCAACCTGCAGGTCGGCGGCTTTTATTGCGTCAACTGATACGTGCCTGTTATCTGGTCCAACGCGGCCCGGCGGCGTCTGGGCACTCGCCAGTTGTCCGGCGCTAGCGAGGTGCTAGTGCGTTGGGTCATTCTGCATTAGCGGGATTAACGAAGCCCGAAAGCCGGCGCCCGGCGAGGGGTACAGATGAGGTTCCGGATACTCGGGCCGCTGATCGTCTCCGACGATTACGGTGCCGAACTGCGCGTTCCGCAGCAAATGCAGCGAGCGCTGCTCTGCACGCTGCTGCTGCACCAGAACCAGGTCATCCGGGCCAGCCGACTGGCCGGCCTGCTGTGGGGCGCCGACATACCAGGCAGCGGACCCGGCGCGCTGCGGACTCATGTCTGGGCGGCGCGCCGCGTGCTGGCGCCCGCGAAGCGGCTGCACAAGGGCGCAAATGGCTACCGCCTTGAGGTCCGCCATGGCGAACTCGACCTGGATAATTTCCGCGAGCTGGCTGAGCTAGGCGGACGCGGGCTGGCCGAAAATGACCCGCGCGGCGCGGCGCAGCTGCTGAGCCAGGCACTGCGGCTGTGGCGCGAGCCGCCGCTAGCCGATATCCCGGCAACGCCGGGCCTGCGTGCCATAACGCGCAGGCTGCTCGACGAACGCCAGGTGGCCAGCGAGGTACTGACCGACGCCAGGCTGCTGCTCGGGCAAAGCAGCGACCTCGTCCCGGAACTACGCGCGCAGGCAGCGGCGAACCCCGCACACGAGCGGGTGTGGGGGCAGCTGATGCTGGCCCTCTACCGCTGCGGCCGGCGAGCCGAGGCACTGGCGGCCTTCACCGATGCGCGCGCGGTGCTTGCCGGGCAGTACGGGATCGAGCCCGGGCCGGTCTTGCAACGGCTCCAGCGGCAGATCCTGGCCGACGACCCGGCCCTCGCCGAACCGGCCGCAGCGCAGCCCGCGCGCTACCGCTTTGCCGCGGGCACGCCGCACCTGGTGCCGATCTCAGGGTTGCGTTCAAGGCAAGCCGGCCCCGGGCCCGAAGCCGGGGAGCAGATGATCGGATCGTGGGCCGCGGGGCAGGCCGGCGGCAGCTACACCGCCCAGCGGCTTGCCCGCCCTTCGTCTTCGGCGGCGCTGACCCGGCCGGTCCGCCATCGCGATCAAGATCACCGGTAATCCGGAGATCCCGGTGTGCGCCTCCCGCCCCGCTGCAGATCACCGTCCCGCGACCGCGGCGGCACGTCCGGTTTACTTCCGCAAGCGGCCCGTCGCCGTCCAGGCCGTCCGGCTCGAGCCCGGGAACGGCGCGCAGGTCGCGGCGTGGTGCGGCGGCGAGTTTCGCAAGGGGTACGGCAGCGGCTTCCGGTTCATGATCGACATCCGGACGGCGGCGGGGACGGTCACCGCCTATCCTGGCGACTGGATCATCCGCGGGGTCGCGGGCGAGTTTTACCCCTGCCGCGATGCGGTCTTCGAGCACACCTACGAGGCGGTCACCGATGACGCCTGACAAACTGACGCGGCGCCGCGGCCCCGGCCGCTGATCCAGCCGGCGCTTCAGGCCGCACGGCGGCGGACCAGCCAGACGGTCGCGCCGATGAGGAGCAGGGAGAGCGCGAGCAGCCAGCCGCCCTCGATCCACTGGAACGGCCAGAACCGGCTGGCGGGCTGGTAAGTCGTCAGCTGCGTGTAGCCGTGCTGGACGAGATAGCGCACGGGGTCGATGCTGGCCGGAGTCGCGGGACCAGGTTGCCACACTCCGAATGTCAACGCCCGGATGTCGATCCGGGCGAATGTCTGGTTGATCGCGGCCAGGCTGGCCGGCTGGCCGGCCCTGGTCCACACCTGGCTGATCACCCACGCGCGGCTATTAAAGTTGGGATTTGTGCTGACCAGCGGCGTCGCGTAGTGCCTACGCAGGAACGCTCCGGTCACGAAGGCGAGCCCGGCATACACGGCAAAGCTGGCGAACATCGCGGGGATGACCCTGCGGATCACGATGCCGGCCAGCGCGCCGATCGCGAACGCGGCCAGCGTCCAGGCCGCGAGCGCGACCCCGCGGAGGTCGAAGATGGTGGGATACAGCGGGCCATTGTTGTCTCCCGCGCCGAAGAGCGGCTGGATGTACCAGGAGACGAGCACACTGAACGCTCCGGCCGCAGCCGTCACCGCGACGGCGAGCAGCACTAGCTTGGCGACCGCCCACCGGGTACGGCCGAAGCCCTGGGTCCAGGCGTAGCGGAATGCGCCGCTCTCCAGCTCCCTGGCGAGCACTGGCGCGGCGGCGAACGCCCCTATGAGCGCCGGGATCACTTGCAACAGACCGAGGGCGGCCCCCGAGTCGGGCGCGTAGGTATTCAGGAAGTTGCCGGCTACCTGCCGGCAGGCAGCCGAGCCTGCCGGGCGGCAGGCGGCCACCGCGGCATAGGCATGGCGCATCTGCAGGCCCGTGATCAGCAGGTACACGGCCGCCGCGCCGAACAGCGCGACGACGCCGGCCAGCGCGATCCGGTGCTGTCGCCAGGTGACCCAGGCCATTTTCCGCCACGGCACCGGCCGCAGGCCTTCGTCCTGGCCCGGCTGAGCGGGCGTGGTCAGCGCGGTCAATTCGTCACCTCCGTCGATTGGGCGTCCCTGCCGTGCGCCGGGCCGGGCAGCGCCGCGGCGTCGGGTTCGCGCAGGTAGGCCAGGACGAGTTCTTCTAGGCTGACCGGGTACGCCTGCCACCCCGGCGGCACGGGGACGGTCGTTCCGCTGGTCCTGATCAGCAAGTGGGCGCGGGCCTCGCCGCGGCTGGCGTGCACCACAGCCAGCCGTTCGGCGTACCGGCCGGCTTCGGTGGCCGGGCCGGTCAGCACGCGGTGGCCGGCCAGCAGGTCGTCGACCTCGCCGGCCACCTGGACCCTGCCCCGCGATACGAGGATGAGGTAGTCGGCCACCCGCTCGAGCTCGGCCAGTACGTGCGACGACAGCACCACCGACACGCCGTCGTCGGCCATCGCGGTCATCACCGTGGCCATGAAGTCGTGCCGGGCGAGCGGGTCGAGCATCGCCATCGGCTCGTCCAGCACGAGCAGCTGCGGCCGCCTGGCCAAGGCCAGGGTCAGCGCGAGCTGCGCCTGCTGGCCGCCGGACAGCTGGCCGGCCCTGCGCTTCAGCGGGATGCCCAGCTCGCCCAGCCGGGCACGGGCGTAGCCCTGGTCGAAGCGCCGGTTCAGGTTGCGGGTCATGTGCAGCATGTCGGCGGCGGACAGGTTCTTGTACAGCGGCGTGTCCTGGGCGACGAACGCGATGCCGTCCAGCGCGGCTGTCGACCCGGCGGGCCGGCCGCCGAGCACGGTGATGATGCCCGCGGTCGGCGCGGCCAGGCCGACCGCCAGGTTCAGCAGGGTGGTCTTGCCGGCGCCGTTCGGGCCGACCAGCGCGGCCGCGTGCCCGGCGGGAATCGCCAGCGTGCACTCGCGCAGCGCCCAGGTGCTGCCGTAGCGCTTGCCCAGGCCGCTGGCTTCGATGACGTTCATGCCACGCCCTCCGTCTCGCCGCTTGCCGTGCCGTGGCGGCCGCCGGGGCTGCGGCGTTCACGGAAATCCCGCAGCGCGCTGGTGAACAGCGCCACGATCCCGTCCTCGTCCAGCCCGGCCGCGGCGGCGGTGGCCAGCCAGCCGAGCAGGGAGCGGTGCAGCACGGCCAGCTCGGGTAGCGCGACCTGGCTGAGCGTGGCCTGGATGAACGTGCCCTGGCCGGGCCGGCCGGCCGCCAGGCCCTTGGTCTCCAGCTCGCGGTAGGCCTTGAGTACCGTGTTCGGGTTGACGGCCAGCGAGGCGACCACGTCCCTGACCTTGGGCAACTGGTCGCCGGGCTTGAGGTACCCGAGCCGCAGCGCGTGCTCGACCTGCTGGACGAGCTGCAGGTAGGTCGGCACGCCAGAGGCCGCATTCAGCCGGAAATCGACCGGTGACGCCGGCCTGGACGCACCCGCCGTCGGCGTGCCGCCGCCGTCCGGGCCGGGCGGGAAGGCGCCATCCCGGAGACCCGGCAGGCTGTTCCCTTTATCTATTGTCATAAGACAAGATTACAGGCGGCGGTATCGCTGTCAACACGGTGGCGGCCGCCGGAGATGGCGTTGCGTTAGGCCGGGCGGGCTCCGTATACCTCGTGCACGAAGCCGCGGAGTACCTCCTGGAACCGCTCGAACTCCTCGAACTGGGGGGAGTGCCCCGACTTCTCGAACACCACCAGCCGCGAGTCCGGGATCAGCGACGCGATCGTCTCGGCGGAGGAAACCGGGGTGACCCAGTCCGCCCGCCCCACGGTCACCAGGGTCGGGCAGCGTACCCCGGGCAGCTGCGGCCTGAGGTCGTAGCCGGGCATGTTGCGGGTGAAGCACCAGTTGTGCGCCTCATGCCGGTAGATGCCGGCCTCGACGCGCTCGGCCGACCTGACCGGGTCGTACTCGAAGTCGTACAACGGGATGATCTCGGCCCAGCGGGCCTTCAGGTCCTCGTCGTCGCGGATCCGGCCGCCCCAGTACCGGTCGAAGTTGTCCCAGTTGATCGCGACCCTGCTCTGGTTGCGGGCGTTCTCGTAGGCCCGGTCCAGGTTGGAGCGGTCGGCCGAGGTGTCCCGCAGGATCATCGCGCGGACCCGGTCGGGGTACGCGATGGCGTACTCCATGGCGATGAAGCCGCCGTAGGAGCCGCCGGCCACCGCTACCTCGTCTACCCCGAGCCACTGGCGGAGCCCGTCGACGTCCGCCGCCCACTGGGCGTGCGAGAACGGCGGCTTGCCCTCGCTCAGGCCGCAGCCGCGGGCGTCGAAGACCAGCACGCGCATGATGTCGGCGAGCGGGCCGAACGTCGCCTTCGGCTCGGCCAGCGAGCCGATGCCGCCGCCGCCGTGGTGCGCGATCAGCACCGGGGCATCGTCCGGGCCGAGGACCTCGACATTGAGGTCGTTGCCGTTGATGTTCACGAACATGGTCACTCCTCGTCAGTCCCGGCCGGGGCGCTCCGGCGTCATGCGGGCATCTCCCCGGCCCAGCGGGTCACCAGCTGGTCGAGGACCCCGAGCGGGACGGCGCCGCTGCCCAGCACGACGCCGTGGAAGGCCCGGATGTCGAACCGCGCGCCCAGCCGGCTTTCGGCCAGCCCTCTCAGCCGCTGAATCTCCCGGCGGCCGATCATGTACGCGAGGGCCTGGCCGGGCCAGCCGATGTAGCGGTCGATCTCGTTGGTGACGTTGGCCCGGGTGGTCGCCGTATGGCGCCACATGAAGTCGGCCGCCTTCGAGCGCGACCAGCCGTAGTAGTGGATGCCGGTGTCGACGACGAGCCGGCAGGCGCGCAGCGAGTCGAACGACAGCATGCCCAGCCGCCGCAGATCCGAGGTGTACAGGCCCATCTCGTCCGCCAGCCGCTCGCAGTACAGGCCCCAGCCCTCAACGTAGCCGCAGACCTCCGCGTCAAGGAAGCGCCGGTAGTCAGGCAGCCCGGTCAGCGTCTGCGCGGACGCGATCTGCAGGTGGTGACCCGGCGTGCTCTCGTGGAAGGCGAGGGCCTCGTACTCGTAAGCGAACCGCTCGCCGGGCTGGTCGGTCAGGATGCAGTGCGCACCGGGCCGCAGCCCGCCCGCGGCGGGCGGCCGGTAGTAGGCGAGCGGCGCGTGGCCGGCTTCGACCGGGTCGATTTCCTCGATCACGCAGCCGGGGATGTCGTACGGCGGGAACCAGTCGTTCCTGGCATCCTCCGCGCGCTGCAGGGCATCGGTGACCGTGCGCACGATCTGCGCGGAGTCGCTGAACCGGAGCGTGCGGTCCGCCCGCAGCCGGGCCAGGACCGCCGGGACATCGCTGGTCCCCAGCACGCGGCCGCCGAGCTCGGCCCACTCGCTCTGCAGATCGGCGAGCACATCGAGGCCGATCTGGTGGATCTCCTCGGGCGGCAGCCCGGTAGTCGTATGCCGGCGCACGGCCGCCAGGTAGCCGTCCGCGCCGCCGGGGACGAATCGGATGCCGGCCTTCTCGTCCGGCCGGGCGGCCGGCAGCAGCTCATCGCGCAGGCAGCCCAGCAGCCGCCGGATCGCGGGCCGGACGTCGTCAGCGACGATGCGGGCGGCCTCGCGGCGGACCGCCGCCTGGTCCACGTCGGCCGGCAGGGACACGGTGACCAGCGTGTCGGCGCCGATGTCCTTGCCGAGGTGGCCTGCCAGCTGCGCGGCGGCCTGCCGCACCCCGGCCTCGGCCGGGATCCGGCCGTCGCGGCTGGCCTCGCGGTAGCGGCCGGTGACGGCGTCGAAGTAGCCGCTCAGCCCGCGGAGCCGCCGCAGGTAGCCGTCCACCGCGGCGGCGTCGCCGAGCAGCGCGGCCGGGACGGACTGGAAGACCATGGCTTGCGGGGAGACGTAGCCCGCCGCTGATGCGTTCGCTTCCCAGAGGCCGTGCTCGAGATCGGCGCGCGCGCCCCAGGCGAGGTGCGCCAGGACGGCATGGTCGGTGCGGCCGGACTCGCCGAGCAGGCCCGCGTCGATGTCGCCCAGCCGCCGCTCGATCGCCGCGATCCGCGCCGCCCCGCGCGCCGCGCCCGCCCGGCTGGGGTCCGGCACCAGCGCGTCGAAGCCGGGCACGCCGAGCTGGGTCGCATTGAACGGGTCGGTCGAGTGCACGGCCTCGAAGAATTCCTCGCCGAGCCGGGCCAGCCGCGCCGCCGCCTCAGCGCGGGCCGCGGCCGCCCCCGGGGCCGGCGCCGCCTCCAGGGGATCAGCCATTTTCCGGCTGACCTTTCCGGGCAGGAACGAAGCCGAGACGATACTGCCCGGCGGCGAGGAGACGCCACAAGTGCTCCCATGCCCGCATCCCCTCGCGGAGCCGGCGGATGCGCAGGTACTCGTTCGGGGCGTGCAGTTTCTCGTCGGCGGTCGAGAACGAGAAGAACAGCGTCTTCGCCCCGAGCACCCGCTCGAACAGGTCCGTCGCCGGGAGCGTGCCGGCGATGCAGGCCAGCAGCACCTGCTCGCCGGGGTAGACCGCCTCAAGCGCGGCGGTGGCCGCCCGGATCGCCGGGTGGCCGGCCGGGATGGTGTAGGCGGGCACCCGCGCCTCGTCGGCATGCACCACGACTCGCACGCCGGGCACCGCCAGCGCGCCGACATGGGCGGTGATGGCCTGGATCACCTTGTCCGGATCCTGCCCGGGTACCAGGCGGCAGGACACATTCGCTACCGCGGCATGCGGGATGACGGTGTACTTTCCGCCACCGGATATGCCGTTAATCTCCAGCGTCGGTCGTTCCCAGAGGCGCTCCAGCGTGCTGTACCCGGCCTCGCCGTGCGCCTCGGTCAGCCCGAGATCGGCGAGGTACCGCGCGTCATCGAACGGGACGGCGGCGATCTCGCGGCGGCGCTCCGGGCTCAGCGGGGGGATGCCGTCGTAGAAGCCGCCGACGGCGACCGTGCCGCCGGAGTCGTGCAGGCTGGCCAGGATCTCGCTGAGCGCGTGCAGCGGGTTCGCGACCGTCCCGCCGTACCGGCCCGAGTGCAGGTCCCCGCGGGCGCCCTCGACGATGATGTCGAGGGTGACCAGGCCCTTGGACGCCAGCGACAGGGACGGCTCGGTCGGCCGCCACATCGCCCCGTCCGCGGAGATCACCAGGTCGGCGGCGAGCTCCCCGGCGTGCGCGCGGACGAAGGCAGGCAGGTGCGGGCTGCCGATCTCCTCCTCGCCCTCGAACAGGAACTTCACGTTCAGCGGCAGGCCGCCCTCCTGGGCCATGAACGCCTGGGCGGTCTTGAGCACCATGTAGACCGGCCCCTTGTCGTCCGTGGCGCCCCGGCCCCGGACGATGTCGCCGTCCGCGTGCAGCTCGAACGGCGGGGTTTCCCACTCGGCCAGGTCGCCGGTCGGCTGCACGTCGTAGTGCCCGTAAACGAGGACGGTCGGCGCGCCGTCGGCGCCGAGCCACTCGCCGCGGACGACAGGATGACCGTCGGTCTCCGCCACCCGGCCGCCGGCGAACGTCAGCTGCCCGGCGAGCCACTGTGCGGCGGCGAGCATCGTGTCGTGGCTCGCGTCCCGGCTGACGCTCGGCACTGCCACGAACTCGGCGAGTTCCCGCAGGTAGCCGGCGTCACCCGGGTCAAAGGCCAGCACTGCCGCCGTCGATCGCGATGGTCTGCCCGGTCACCCAGGAGGACTGCCCGGCGGCGAAGAACCGCACGCCGTTGGCGATGTCCTCGGGTTTCCCCAGCCGCCGCAGGGCGATGTCCGCGACGAGCTGGCGCTGGCCTTCCTCGCCGTAGCTCTGCCACTGCCGCTCGGTCGTCGGGTTGGACAGGATGAAGCCGGGGGCGATGCAGTTCACCGTGATGCCGAACGGCCCGAGCTCGTGCGCCATCTGCCGGGTGAACCCGATCTGGCCCGCCTTCGCGCTCGCGTAGGCCTGGATCCCGGTCCGGCTGACGCTCAGGCCGGCTGCGGAGGAGATGTTGATGATCCGGCCGCTGCGGCGTTCCTTCATGCCCGGCACGACCGCGCGAGTGCAGAGGAAAGCGCTGGTCAGGTTGGCGTCGACCACCTCGTGCCAGTCGTCGTCGGACACTTCCTCCAGCGGGTGGCCGACCTGGCCGCAGACGCCCCCGGCGTTGTTGACCAGGATGTCGACGGCGCCGAGCCCGGCGAAGAACTCCCGCACCGCGGCCGGCTTGGTCAGGTCGACGGCATCCTTGTCGACCCCGTGCACGGTCGCGCCGTCGTCGCGGAGCGCCTCGGCGATGGCGGCGCCGATGCCGTGCGCCGTGCCGGTCACGACGGCGGTCTTGCCGGTCAGGGTCATCGTCGCCGGATCCGTCGTCATCTGACCCAGCCGTTCTGCAGTAGCGCCCGGACCTCGGCCACCCCCGCGTCCCAGACGACCTTCATGTCCTGGTCCGGGCGCGCGTAGGCGCCGCCCAGGACGCCATCCGGCGCCGCGGCCCGGACCTGCGCGGCGTCGAGCAGGCCGAAATGCTCCCGGGGTATGACCGGCCGCGAGCCGGCCGGCATCTCGGCTCCGGCCACCCGGGTCCAGGGAAAGTTCTCCACCCAGCCTCCGTGCATCTGATCGGGGTCGAACTGGCTCGCGGCGGCCGCCGTCTGCGGTGCGTTGTACCAGCTGTGAAACAGCACCTGTACCCGCTCCGGGCGCGGCTGGCAGATCCATTCGCGGATGAACCCGGTAACCGGCGAGTTGCCGCCGTGCCCGTTAATGATGGCGATGCGGCGGAAGCCCTGCCCGGCGAGGCCGTCCAGGAGATCCCGCAGCACCTCGATGTAGGTCGTGATCCGCAGGCTCATGCTGCCGGGGAAGGCGGCGAAGTAGGGTGCCATCCCGAACGGGAGCACCGGCAGGACCGGGACGCCGAGCGGCCCGGCGGCCTCGGCCGCGACCCGCTCGGCGAGGATGGCGTCCGTGCCCAGCGAGAGGTAGCCGTGCTGCTCGGTCGACCCGGTCGGCAGCACGATCCGGTCGTCCCTGGTCAGGTACTCCTCGATCTGCATCCAGTTCGCATCGAATACCCGCACGATCGGCCCCCCACCCGCCTAGTCAACTGCCGCCGAGGGGCAAGCGCCGTCCCGGCGTTCCCGCACCCATCGCGCCGCTCGCCAGACAGGCCAGCCGTCGCAGCAGGTCAGGGGACCCAAAAGCCTCTGGATAATAACCCAAACCGGGGTGCTTCCGTGCAACCCGCCCCAACAGCGACTCCCGGCCGCCTCCCTCATGACCACCCGGCGGAACGGCGGTGCGCCCGGATACCCCTGTTCCTCCACCTCCGGGCAGTGAAACGCGGTGGCGGGCGAAGGCGGTGCCGGGCGAAGTTAGAGTCACCGGTGTGGGCGGACACGAGATCGTCCTGCTGCACGGGCAGCCGGGCTCGGCCGCGGACTGGCAGCAACTGGCTGACCAGCTGCCGGCCGAGCTGCGCGTCGTGGCGCTCGACCGGCCCGGGTACGGGGCCAGCCGCCAGCCGGCCGGCGGCTTCGCGTTCAACGCGCGCGCGGTCCTGGCCGACCTGGATGCGCGCGGCATCGAGCGGGCCGTGCTGGCGGGCCACTCCTACGGCGGCGGCGTCGCGCTGTCGGTGGCGCAGCTGGCACCGCAGCGAGTCGAGGCGCTGGTGCTGCTGGCCAGCGTCGGCCCCGGCTGCCTGACCGGCTGGGACCGGCTGCTCGCCGCGCCGGCGGCCGGGGAGGTCTGCGCGCTCACGGCGTGGTGGCTGACTCCGTGGCTGGCCCGCGCCCGGCTGGCTGGCATCACCCGCCGCCGCCGGCAGCCGCTCGCCGCGAACGAGCACGTGAACTGGCAGATCTGGGGCAATTCGCAGCACCAGCACGGTCCGATGTGGCGTACCTTCCTCACCGAGCAGCGTGCGCTGGTCAGCGAGCTGGATGGGCTGACCGCCGCGGTGCCGGGTATCCGGCAGCCGGTACTGCTGCTCGCCGACCCGGACGACACGCTCATCCCGGTCCGGACGACCCACCAGCTGGCCGCGATGCTGCCCGATGCCCGGGTCCAGCTGCTGAGCCAGGTCGGCCATCACCTGCCCCGCCGCGCTGCGGCCGACATCGCCGCCGCGGTCGTCCAGTTCCTGGCCGCACTGGACAGCCGCCGGCACCAGCCTGACCTGCATCGGCGCGTTCACCGGCCCTATCCGCGCCAACCCGAGGCACTGAGCTGCCGGGGGTCAGCTGCGCGGCGATGATCCGGTGAGCCGGGCGAGTGCCTCCCGCAGGACCTCTGGCCGCTTGCAGAACGCGAACCGTACCTGAGTCCGCCCGGCCTCGGCGTTGTCGTAGAACACGGCGCTGGGGATGGCGACCACCCCGGTCCGGTGCGGCAGGTCCCGGCAGAACTCGATCCCGTCGGCATCGCTGAGCTGCCGGATATCGGTGGTGACGAAGTAGGTGCCGGCCGGCGGGTACACCTCGAAGCCTGCCTCGGCCAGGCCCGCGCAGAGCAGGTCGCGCTTCCCGCGCAGGTCCTCGCTGATCCCGGCGAAGTAAGCGTCGTCCATCCGCAGCGCCCCGGCAATGGCGTACTGGAACGGGCCGCCGCTGACGTAGGTGAGGAACTGCTTGACGGTGCGCACGGCCGTGACGAGCTCGGCCGACGCCGTTATCCAGCCGATCTTCCAGCCGGTGAAGGAGAACGTCTTGCCCGCCGAGCTGATCGAGATGGTGCGCTCGGCCATGCCGGGCAGCGACCCGATCGGCACGTGCTCGCCCGCGAACACCATGTGCTCGTAGACCTCGTCGGCGATTACCAGCAGATCGTGCTCGCGCGCCAGCGCCGCGATCCCGGTCAGCTCGGCGCGGGTGAATACCGATCCGGTCGGGTTGTGCGGGGAGTTCAGCAGGATCAGCCTGGTGCGGGGCGTGATCGCGGCGCGCAGCGCGGCCAGGTCGGGCCGGAAGCCGGGCGGCCGCAGGGTGACCGGGACGCGGATGCCGCCGGCCAGCGCCACGCAGGCCGCGTACGAGTCGTAGTAAGGCTCGAAGGCGATGACCTCGTCGCCCGGCTCGACCAGCGCGAGCAGCGCCGCGGCCACGGCCTCGGTCGCGCCGGCGGTCACCAGCACCTCGGTGCCCGGGTCGAAGCGCAGGCCGTAGAACCGCTGCTGGTGCTCGGCGATGGCAAGGCGCAGCTCAGGGATGCCGGGCCCGGGCGGGTACTGGTTGCCGCGCCCGTCCAGGATCGCCTTCGCGGCGGCCTGGGCGACCTCGGGCGGCCCGTCGGTGTCGGGGAAGCCCTGGCCGAGATTGACTGACCCGGTCGCGACCGCGAGCGACGACATCTCGGCGAAGATCGTCGTGCCCATCCCGGCCATCCGGCTGTTCAGCAGTGGTCGATTCACCCCGCCATGAGATCACGTGAAGTGCCGCGGAGCGTGGCTGCCCCGGGTGGCTGCCCGGCGCCGGCCTGACGACGCCGGCCCGCGCACCCTTATGCCCGGGGCCGGAACCTTCTTACGATGGGGGCATGCGATCGTCTTTTGCTCACGCTGGAAATGACCGGGCTGCCGGATGCCGGTGACGGGGCCCGGAGACGGCGGCACGGAGCCGGCCGCCGCCGCGGCAAGTACGGCGACCGCGGTGCGTACCGCGATCATGACCGTTGACGACGATCCGGGCGTGTCCCGGGCGGTCGCGCGTGACCTGCGCCGCCGCTATGGCGAGAGCCACCGGATCGTGCGGGCCGAGTCCGCCGAGGCGGCGCTGGCCGCGCTCAGCGAGCTGAAGCTGCGCGGTGACCTGGTCGCGGTGATCCTGGCCGACTACCGGATGCCGCAGATGAACGGCATCGAGTTCCTCGAGCGCGCGATGGATGTGTATCCGGGGGCGCGGCGGGTGCTGCTGACCGCCTACGCCGACACCGGCGCCGCGATCGACGCCATCAACGTGGTTGACCTGGATCATTACCTGCTGAAGCCGTGGGACCCGCCGGAGGAGAAGCTGTACCCGGTGGTCGACGCGCTGCTCGAGACCTGGCTCGCCTCCGATTACCGGCCGGTCCCGGAGACGAAGGTCGTCGGCCACCGCTGGTCGGCGCGCTCGTCCGCGGTCCGCGAGTTCCTGGCCCGCAACCAGGTGCCGTACCGGTGGTATGCCTCCGACGAGCCGGAAGGCCAGCGGCTGCTCGCGGCGGCCGGCGCGGACGGGCTGGCCTTGCCGGTCGTGATCACCGCCGACGGCGAGGTGCTGATCGAGCCGGCCGACGCCGAGCTGGCCAGCCGGGTAGGGCTGGCCACCACGGCGTCCAAGGATTTCTACGATCTGATCGTGATCGGCGGCGGCCCGGCCGGCCTGGGCGCCGCGGTGTACGGGGCGTCCGAGGGACTGCGGACCGTGCTGGTGGAGCGGACTGCCACCGGCGGCCAGGCGGGCCAGAGCTCGCGGATCGAGAATTACCTGGGCTTTCCTGACGGGGTATCCGGGGCGCAGCTGACCGACCGCGCGCGCCGGCAGGCCGCCAAGTTCGGCGCCGAGATCCTCACCGCGCGCGACGTCGTGGGCCTGGAGGTCAACGGCTCGGCCCGCAGCGTCCGGTTCGCCGACGGCAGCAGGGTCGACGCGCACGCGGTCATCCTGGCCACCGGGGTCTCCTACCGGCAGCTGGCCGCGCCCGGCGTTGAGGAACTGACCGGCCGCGGCGTCTACTACGGGTCCACCCTGACCGAGACGGCGTCCTGCGTCGGGCAGGACGTGTTCATCGTCGGCGGCGCCAACTCGGCCGGCCAGGCCGCCGTCTACCTGTCCCGGCACGCGCGCGCGGTGACGATGCTCGTCCGCGGGGCATCGCTGGAAAGCTCGATGTCCTACTACCTCATCAAGCAGATCGCGGACATCGACTCGATCACCGTCCGGACCTGCACCGACGTGGTGGCAGCGGACGGTGATGACCACCTGGAGAGCCTGACGCTGCGGGACAGTGCGACCGGCACTACCCAGGTGGTCAAGGCCCAGCTGCTGTTCGTCTTCATCGGCGCCGCGCCGCGCACGGACTGGCTCGACGGCGTCGTCGCCCGCGATGCGCGCGGCTTCGTGCTGGCCGGCCCGGACCTGACCGCCGACGGGCACCGGCCTGCCGGCTGGGTACCCGACCGCGCCCCGTACTACCTGGAGACCAGCGTCCCTGGCGTGTTCGTGGCCGGAGATGCGCGGGCGGAGTCGGCGAAACGGGTGGCATCCGCCGTCGGCGAGGGCGCGATGGCCGTCATGCTCGTTCATCGTTATCTGGAGAAGCCATGACGAACGCAGGAACTACGCAGCCATGCCGCGCCGACGAACTGCGAACGCTGTTCCTGTTCGAGGGGCTGAACGACGAGCAGCTGGCCTGGCTGTGCCGCGAAGGGCACATCGAGCAGTTCGAGGCGGGGCCGGTCTTCGCCGAGGGCGAGCCGGCCGAGTGGTGCTACATGCTGATGGACGGGGTTCTCGTGCTGTCCCGCCGGGTTGGCGGGGACGACGTGGAGGTCATCCGCACGTCGCAGCGCGGCGCCTACGCCGGCGCCTTCCAGGCCTTCCTCGGTGATCAGGTGCCCCAGCTGTACACGGCCTCGCTACGGGTCCCCGAGCCATCGAGGCTGTTCGTGCTGAGCTCGGTCGCGTACACGCAGATGATCCATCAGTGGTTCCCGATGGCGCTGCACCTGCTGGAAGGGCTGTTCTTCAACTTCCAGAACGCCCAGGAGATCATCGGCCAGCGGGAACGGCTGCTCGCCCTCGGCTCGCTGTCAGCCGGCCTGACACACGAGCTCAACAACCCCGCGGCCGCTGCCGTGCGCGCCACGGCCGCGCTGCGCGAGCGGGTCGCCGGGATGCGGCACAAGCTCGGCATGATCGCGGCCGGGCCGTATGACCGGGTGGCGCTGGAAACCCTGATCCAGTTGCAGGAGGACGCGGCCGACCGGGTCCCGAAGGCGCCGGCGCTGGACCCGATCGAGGCGTCCGACCGGGAGGATGCCGTCAGCGACTGGCTGGACGGCCATGGCGTGACCGACGGCTGGGATCTCGCCCCGGTTTTCGTGCAGGCGGGCCTGGATACAAACTGGCTCGACCATGTTGCGGCCACCGTCGACGTGGCGTACCTCGAGGGCGCGCTGCGGTGGCTCGGCTACACGGTCGAGACCGAGCTGCTGATGACCGAGATCGAGGACTCCACCACGCGCGTCTCGACGCTGATTTCCGCGGCGAAGCAGTACTCGCAGCTGGACCGGGCGCCCTACCAGGTGGTCGACGTGCATGACCTGCTGGACAGCACGCTGGTGATGCTCGGCGGCAAGCTCGGCAAGGGCATCACCGTGGTCAGGGAGTACGACCGCGCGCTGCCGGGGATCCCCGCCTACGCCGGCGAACTCAACCAGGTCTGGACGAACCTGATCGACAACGCGGTCTCGGCCATGGCCGGGACGGGCACGCTGACCATCCGTACCAGGCCGGACCGCGACCGGGTGCTGGTGGAAGTCGGCGACACCGGCCCCGGCGTGCCGGAGGAGATCCGGCAGCGGATCTTCGAGCCGTTCTTCACCACCAAGCCGGTCGGCGAGGGCACCGGGCTCGGGCTCGACATCTCCTGGCGCATCGTGGTGAACAAGCATCACGGGGATCTCCGGGTGGAGTCGGTCCCCGGCGAGACCTGGTTCCGGGTCTGGCTGCCGCTCGCGGCGTAGCCTGGGCCTGTGCGGGCGTGGGTGGTGCATCAGCCGGGGCCGGTGGCGGCCGGCCCGCTGCGCATGATCGACCGGGCCAGGCCCGATCCCGGTCCGGGCGAGCTGCTGATCCGGGTGCTGTGCTGCGGCGTCTGCCGCACCGACCTGCATCTCGCCGAAGGTGACCTGCCGCCGAAGGCGCCCGGCATTACCCCCGGCCACGAGGTTGTCGGGGAGGTCGTCGCGGCCGGGCCCGGAACTGTCCGGTTCCAGGCCGGTGACCGGGCCGGCGTCGCCTGGCTGGCCGGGACCGACGGGTCCTGCCGGTACTGCCGGCGCGGCGCGGAGAATCTCTGCCCGCGCTCGGTCTATACCGGCTGGGACATCCACGGCGGCTACGCCGAGTACGTGGTGGCGGCGGATGCCTACGTGCACCACATCCCGGCCGGGTTCAGCGACGCCGAGGCTGCGCCGCTGCTGTGCGCCGGGATCATCGGGTACCGGGCGCTGCGCCGCGCGGACCTGCCGCCGGGCGGCCGGCTCGGGATCTGGGGGTTCGGCGGCTCGGCGCACCTGACCGCGCAGATCGCGGTCGCCGAGGGCGCCGCCGTGCATGTCTTCACCCGCGCGGCGGCGGCCCGTGAGCTGGCCCGTGAGCTGGGTGCCGCGTCCGTCCAGGACTCATTCGATCCGGCGCCTGAGCCACTCGACTCGGCGATCATCTTCGCGCCGGCCGGCGAGCTCGTCCCGGCGGCACTGGCCGCCCTGGACCGCGGCGGCACGCTGGCGGTCGCCGGCATCCACCTCACCGATATCCCGGCGCTGAACTACGCCGCGCACCTCTTCCAGGAACGCACGCTGCGCAGCGTGACCGCCAACACCCGCGGTGACGCGGAGGAGTTCCTCCGGCTGGCCTGCCGCCTCCGGCTGCGCGTCACGACCACTCCGTACTCCCTGGACCAGGCCGACCGGGCACTCGCCGACCTGGCTGCGGACCGCGTCGACGGCGCCGCCGTGCTGTCAGCGTGAGCAGTGCACCCGCGACGCCGCAGCGCCGGCCGCGTCGGCCGGGGGGCCGTGACCGAATCTGAGCATGGCCGGCATTTTTGGCCGTTGGCATACCTGAAGCCGACGCCCTCATGGGTTATCGCCGCAAAGTGGTACCGGCCACGTTACCGTTGCGCAGTGGACGCGACAGAGATCTCCGGAGACACCAGCCCGCAGAGCGTCGTTACCGATGCCGACCCCAAGCCCGACGTCCAGCCCCGCGATCGGATCAGGCTGGCTTTCGCCAGCTTCCTGATGCTGTTTGTCGAGCTGGCGCTGATCCGGTGGACGGCCGCGAACAACGTCTACCTCGCGCCCGCCACCAACTTCGTGCTGCTGGCCAGCTTCCTGGGGATCGGCATCGGCTTCCTGAACGCCAGGTCCCAGCGCGACTTCCTGCGCTGGGCGCCGCTAACGTTGCTGGCGCTGGTCGGCTTCGTCCTCGCCTTCCCGGTGATCCTGCAGTCGCTGTCCGTCGGTCAGCGTCCGTACGGGGGACTCGGCGGCATGTTCGCACTGCCCCGCCCAATCAGCCTCGGCATCATCTTCATCCTCAGCGTGGTCGTGATGGCCGGCTTCGGCCAGGCCGTCAGCAGGCTCTTCGTCCGCTTCGAGCCGCTCAGCGCCTACCGGCTGGACATCATGGGCAGCATTGCCGGAATCGCCGTGTTCTCCGGGCTGTCTTTCCTGGACCTGCCGCCGCTGGCCTGGGGAGTGATCGTCGGCGGCGGACTCGTGGTGCTGCTCGGCAGGGGCTCCCGGTGGTGGCAGTGGGTCGCAGTCGCCAGCGTCGTGGTGCTACTGGGTATGGACTCCTTCGCTCCGCACGAGCAGTGGTCCCCGTATTACAAGCTCTCCGTCGAGCAGAAGGGCGGCACCGCGCCCGCGCTGTACGTGACCGCGAACAACGTGCCCTACCAGGCAGCTCGCTCACTCCCCGTGCTGCACGCGCAGAAAAAGTTCTACTTCTACCCGTACCGCCATGTCACCAAGGCGTCGCTGCAGGACGAGCTCATCATTGGCGCGGGCTCGGGGAACGACGTCGCGGTTGCCCTTTCGGAGGGGGCCAGGCACGTCGACGCGGTCGAGATCGATCCGTCGCTGCTGCAGATCGGCCGGCGGTCCCACCCGGACCACCCTTACCAGAACCCGCGGGTGACCGCCCACGTCGCTGACGGCCGCGAGTACCTGCAGAACACCTCCCAGCACTACAACCTGATCCTGTTCGCGCTGCCCGACTCCCTGACGGCGCTGGCCGGCCAGTCCAGCCTCCGGCTAGAGGGCTACCTGCTGACCGAGCAGTCCGTCGCCCAGGCGCGGGCGCACCTGGCGCCCGGCGGTACCTTCTCGATGTACAACTACTACCAGCCGTTCCTGCTGGCCAGGTATGCCACCACGATCGATCAGGCGTTCGGCCACGAGCCGTGCGTCGAGGTGGGGCCGCCGCTCGGCGGCCGCCGGCTCGCGGTGCTGACGGTACGCGCAAGCGGGCCGGTGCCTGGCTGCGCCCATGTGTATCACGGTGTCGCGGTCGCGCCTGCCACCGATGACCACCCCTTCCCGTACCTGCCCGGCAACTCCATCCCGACCATCTACCTGCAGATGCTGGCGCTGATCCTGATCGCGGCGGTGGTTGCCATCAAGCTGGCCGGCGGTGTGTTCAAGCGGATGAGCGGCTACCTGGACCTGGCCTTCATGGGGGCCGCGTTCCTGCTGCTCGAGACCAAGAACATTATTCAGTTCGCGCTGCTGTTCGGCAGCACCTGGTTCGTCAACTCGCTGGTGTTCGCTGCCGTCCTGCTGACCGTGTGGCTGGCCATCGAGACCGCGAGCCGGATAAAACTGCCGCCACCGGTGGTCCTCTACACCGCGCTGCTCGCCTCGCTGGTCCTGACCTGGGTGGTGCCGCAGGAATCGCTGCTCGGGCTGCCGTCGGTCGTGCGCTTCCTGGCCGCAGGAGCGCTGGCGTTCGCGCCGATCTACCTGGCGAACCTCATCTTCTCCCAGCGGTTCAAGGACGTTGCCACGTCCGGGGACGCATTCGCCGCGAACCTGCTCGGCGCCATCGTCGGCGGCGCGCTGGAGTATCTCGCGCTGATTACCGGCTACCGGTTCCTGCTGATCGTGACCGCCGTGCTCTATGCGCTGGCATTCATCGCGGGCAGGTCCCGGCTATGCCGCGTGCGCCAGGCCTAGCCGGGACCGCGTGCGCCAGGCCTAGCCGGGACGGCGCGCGCCCAACCGGACCCGCCGTGGGCTATCGGGCGGCCATGCATGAGCCCATGCGTCACATTGGTCTCAGCAGTCTCAAGATCAGGTTAGTGGTTGAGATGTGTCCGGCAGGAACCGGCTATATCAGAACCAGTAACGAGTCTGCTCGCTACGGGCCGCCGATCCAGCCGGGGATCGATGCACCGGGGTAAGTCCCCCAGCGGTAGATGTACTTCCTTGGCCCGTTATGGCGGTACTGGAGCTGCATGCGCGTGTAGTGCCCCGCGCCATGGCTGGTGCGAGCGCGGTACAGCACCAGGCTGGCTGCGTACTTCCGGTAGTGCCCGGCCGCGCAGTCAGGCTTGCAGGTGTTAACCCAGAGCACCGCATCGCTGGACCGGGCGGAGATGGCGGTCCAGTACTTCCAGCCGGGGGTCTTCACGATCACGTTCCCGGACAGGCAGTCAAGCAGAACCTCGCCGGGCCGCGTCTGGCCGTGATGCCATCCCTGGCAGTCGTAGGCGACCGGCGGCCGCCGGGCCGCGGACGCCGATCCGGCGGACGTGACTAGAGCCGTTGCCAGGGCAGAACCGGCCACGAGCAGGGCCAGGATGACGCCGGTGATCTTCTTCATGCTCCCTTTTCTCCGCCGCGAACTGCCAGCGTCGCAGGTACGCCCTGGAGTCTATGGCCTGGCCGGGCTGGCCTGCTCAGCCGGTAACCGGCAGCCGGGCCGGATTAACGACGATGACGTCCGTTCCGGCGAAATCGGCAATCCACAGCCGGCCGGCGTAGGCCGACAAGGTGAAGGGATTGCCTGCCCGCAGCGGGAATGGACCGGTGACCGCGTTGCTCCGCTGGCCGATCCGGTAGAGGCCGCCGCTCATGTCGGGGAACCAGACCGCGCCGTCGAGCACGTCACCGTCGTTAGGCGTCGAGCCGACCTTCACCCTGGCCGCCACGCTCCTGGTGCGGGCATTGATGCGCACTACCGTCCCGGCAGCCTGATCGCCGACCCAGATGGTGTTCCCTGCATAGGCCGTCCAGGACGGCTTGCCGCCCACTTTGATCGTCGTGACCTTGAGGGTCGCCGTGTCGATCCGCGACAGGGTTCCGCTGCCCTGGTCGGCCACCCAGACCGCGCCATCGGCCCGGGCGATCCCCACCGGGCTTGCCCCGACCTGGAACGTCCGTTCCCGGCCGGTGGCGGCGTCGATCCTGGTCACGGTGCCGTTACCGTAGTTGGTCGTCCAGGCCGCCCGGCCGGCGAAGGTGACGTCGTAAGGGCTGGGGCCGACGGGATAGCTGCGGGTGCGCAAGGTGCGGACATCGATGCGGGTCACGCTGTCGCCGCCGTAATTCTCGACCCATACCGACCTGGCACCGTACGCCATTCCGCATGGCTGGGCGCCAGTGCGGACGTGCGCGGTGATCCGGCCGGTTGCCGGGTCGATGCGGCTGACCCTGGTGTCGATGAAGTCGGCTACCCAGACCGAGCCCGCCGCGCCGAGCACGGCGCACGGCTTACTGCCGGTATGGATCCGGCGCAGGTAGGCGAGGCTCGCGCCGGGCGTGGCTGCGGGCGGGGAACTTGCCGCCGGGGAACTTGCCGCCGGTGCCGTCGCCGGCGCAGTCGCCGTCCCCGCCGCTGCTGCCGGGGCGGCCGGCGTTGTCGCGGTCACGGATGAGCAGCCGCACAGCCCGGCCACCGCGGCCAGCATCAGAATGGTGGTCCGGCGGCCGGCCGGGAGCGAGGGCATGGCGTGATCGTAGGCTGCCGCTGATCGCGAATGTATTACGAACTCGAAGTACTTTGAATTACGAAGCGGAGGGCACAGCGATGCCGCAGATAGCGCAGCGTGGCTCGTTCCTGCTGATCTTCGCCCTCAATCAGCAGCTTGGCTCCTTGCTGGCGCAGGCGATGGCGAGAGCGCCGCTTCGCCCGGCTGACTTTGCTGTCTACAGCGCGCTGCGGCTGCTCCAGCCGACAACGCCAACCGAGCTGGCGACCACGCTGGGCATGCGGGTGACGACGCTGTCCAGCCTGCTCACCAAAATGGAGCGGCAGGGTCACCTGCGCCGCGAGCTGAATCCGGCTGACGGCCGCTCGCGGCTGATCTCGCTCACGGCCGAGGGCCAGCGCGCCACGGAGGATTGCTTCCCCGGGTTCAGCGCGGCCATCGAGGCGTTCCGGCGGCACCTGAGCACTGATGAGGACAGGGCACTGCAGCAGCTCGAAGAGATCGGCGAGGCGCTGATCGGGGCGACGCGCGAGCTCGCCGGGCGGCCCAGGCAGTAAGCCGGGCCGCCCTGACGACAGCGGCCGATCAGGCTGGCCGGCCCGTCAGCTGGCCAGCCTGCCGCGTCAGCTCGCAGCGTGCCTGTCCGCAGCGTGGCTGTCCGCAGCGTGGCTGTCCCAGCTGCCTGTCCGCAGCTGGCTGTCCGCAGCGTGGCTGTCCGCCATGCGGCTGCCGCGCCCGGCAGCAAGTCAGGCGGCGGGATCATGCTGGTGTTCCGGCGCCGAAGCCTAGCCCGGCGGACCGGCCGGCGACCTGCGCGGTGATACCGGCGATCAGGTCAGCGGCGGAGATTCCCGGCAGCCGCCGGCCGTCGCGCAGCCGCACCGCGAGCAGGCCGCTGGCTGCCTCCCGGTCCCCGATCACGGCGACATAGGGAACGCGCCGCCCGTGCGCGCGCCGGATCCGCGCCCCCAGGGTGGCGTCGGCCGGATCGCACTCGGCCCGCAGGCCGGCCGCGCTGATCCGCTCGGCCAGCGACCAGGCAAGCTCGGCCTGGTCGTCGCTAACCGGCAGGACGAGTACCTGGACGGGGGACAGCCACGGCGGGAATGCCCCGTTATAGCGCTCGATCAGGTAGGCCACCAGGCGCTCCATGGCGGACAGCGTGCCCCGGTGGATCATCACCGGGCGATGCCGGCGGCCGTCGCTGCCGATGTAGCCGAGGTCGAAGCGTTCCGGCTGGTTGAAGTCCAGCTGGACGGTGGACAGTGTTTCCTCCCGGCCGGCCGGATCGGTCACCTGCACGTCGATCTTCGGCCCGTAGAACGCGGCTTCCCCGGCGGCGTCCGCATAGGCCAGCCCGACCTGGCCGAGTGCGGCCGCGAGCTGGCGCTCAGCGTCTTGCCATAGCCCGTCGTCGCCGAGGTAGCCCCCGCCGTGGCCGCGCCGGGACAGCCGGTAGCGGGTGACCTCGATGCCGAGTATCCGGTAGCACCGCTGTACCGATTCCAGGCCGCGGACGATCTCGCCGGTTACCTGATCCGGCCTGCAGAAGACGTGGGTGTCGTCAAGGTTGATCTGCCGGACCCTGGACAGCCCGCCGAGCACGCCCGACAGCTCGCTGCGGAACATGCTGCCCAGTTCTGACAGCCGCACCGGCAGATCCCGGAAGCTGTGCTGCTCCGCGGCATAGATCAGGGCATGGTGCGGGCAGTTGGCCGGCCGGAGCACGAATTCCTCGCCGCCGATAACCATCGCCGGGAACATGTCGGCGGCGAATTTCGCCCAGTGCCCCGAACGCTCGAACAGCTCCCGCTTGGCCAGCACGGGGGTGTAAACGCGCTGGCAGCCGCCGCTGACTGCTTCCTGCGCGGCGAGCCGCTCAAGCTCGCTGCGGATGACGGCGCCGGCCGGCAGCCACAACGGCAGCCCGGCGCCGACCAGCGTATCGGTGCGGAACAACGCAAGATCCCGGCCGAGCTGCCGGTGGTCAACGGGCATGAGTGCCTCCTCGGAGTTCTCCGGGAGCACCATTCCTGGACCGAGAAAAGGCCCCGGGAGCGATGCTCCCGGGGCCTTGTCGTCGTGGTCAGGTCACGCCAACACGCGCCGGGATCTCCCCGGCGTCGTCGTCCCGTGACCATAAGTCATAACAACCAGGTTAGCAGGCAAGCAGCCCGGCTTCCCGTGACTACTTCACGCGAGCGCGGCGCGATGCCGCAGTCGCAGCCGCGCGCGATCACAACCCTATGGATCGGGCTTCCAGCGGGTTGGGTGCCGGTGGAAGCCCGATCCATAGGGTTGCCGGCAGGCGGGAAGGCGGCATTTTCGCGGCGGTTCAGTGCGGTTCAGGGCGGCTCAGAGGTCGCCGGCCAGCTCGGAGGTCCAGACGACGAGGCGGGTCCGGTCACCGCGGAACAGGTCCCTGGCGAACTCCAGCGGCTGGCCATCGCGGGCATAGGCGGTGCGCTCGACCAGCATGAGCGGGGCTCCCTCCGCCACCTGCAGTGCCTCAGCCTCGCGGACTCCCGCGGTGACCGGCTCAAGGACCTCCCGGGCCCGGTGCGGCCGCTGCCCGTACCTGACCTCGAGCAGCTCGTAGAGCGAGCCGTCCAGCCTGCACTGCAGCATCTCGGGGAACAGGGCCGCGGGGAACAGCGAGCGCTCGACGGCGATCGGCTTGCCGTCCGCCAGCCGGATCCTGCGGACCTCGTGGACCGGATCACCCACCGCCAGCCGGAGCGCCGCCGCGGCGGCCGGGCCGGCCGGGCGCTGCGCTGCGGTGAGCACCTGTGCGCCGGCCACCATCCCGTGCCTGCGCAGCTGCTCGGAGAACCCGGCGAGGGTAGTGAGATCCTGCTCCAGCTTCGGCTCGGCCACGAAGGTGCCGCCGTTGCGTCCGACGGCCCTGGTCACCAGCCCGCGCCTGGCCAGCTCGCCGAGCGCGTGCCGCAGCGTCATCCGGCTGACCCCGAACCACGCCGCCAGGTCCTGTTCGGTCGGCAGCCGCTCACCGGGCCGGAGCGCGCCGACGGTGATCTCCCCGGCCAGCCAGTCCTCGATCTGCGAGTGCACGGTGGTGCCCGGCGCGCGGACGATCTCCGGTGGCGTCCTGGCGTTCGTTTTCAGCGCGGGCGGGGACGCTCCGCGCCGTGCGCTCCTCATGGCGCTGCGCCTGCCGCCCGGCTGCCGTGGCACGGTCAGCACGCCCGCAGGCCGGGAGCGGCGAGCTGACCGGGCCCGGTCAGCTCGCCGGCCGCAGCTCCCCTCCTATGGGTAACCGCCGCGGCCGGCGGGCATCGCGGTGCCTGACGGACGTCAGTCAGCTTCCCACCTGGGGAGCCGTCCCGGTAGCCGGCAGCGGGTCGTCCGGCGCGGGCGCCGTGATCGGCGCGAATGCCTTGGCCCGCCCGACGAGCAGGTAGTAGACCGCGCCGATCAGCACGATGACTACCGCCACTGTCCACAGGATCGGGATGCCGTTCAGGAAGCCAATATGGAAATCGAGCTGGGCGGGCGGCGCGGTCTGATTGGGCGTGGGGTTGCTCGCGGCTCGCGGCCAGGCGAAGTTGATCAGCATCGCGCCCCCGTACAGCAGGCCCAGGATGTTGATCGGGATGCCCCAGCGCCCGAGCCGGAATGGGGCGCTGGCTGTCGGCCAGCCGCGCGTCCGGGCTCGCATGATCACGAGATTGCCGAGGAAGTAGCTCAGGTAGATCATGCCGGTCGCCGCGATGGCGATGGTGGCGACGCCCGAGTACTGCAGGAACGGGATCGCCGCGACCACGGCGATCGTGATGCAGGTCCAGAACGGGGTGTGCAGGGTCGGCGACACCCGCGACAGCGGCCCGGAGAACGGCAGCTGGTTGTCGCGGGACATGCCGAAGCACAGCCGGATCGTCGCGGCCATGATCGACAGGCAGCAGACGAAGATCGCGGCGGAGACGATCAGCAGGTAGAGAGTGGCGAAATGGGGGGAGAAGTTCGCCTCGATGATCTGCACGGGGCCCCATGCGTTCGAGATGGCCGTGTGCAGGTTCGGGATCGCCATCAGCGTGCCGAGCAGGAATACCCCGCCGATGATGAATGCGCCGATCACCGCGAACAGCACCGCCTTCGGCGCTGATCGCCGCGGGTCACGGGTCTCCTCGGCTAGCGTCGACGCGGTGTCGAATCCGTAGATCACGAACAGGCTCATGAACATCGCGGCGAGGAACGAGCTGGGTCCTAGCTTGAGGCCGCCGGTGTTGGTGATGACATGGAAGCCCTGGTGGTTGTGGAAGATCATCAGGATCAGCGCGAACACGAACATGCCGAGGATCTCGAAGATCACCCCCGTGTTGTTGATGATCGCGACCAGCCGCACGCCATAGATGTTCAGCACCGTGATGACGACAAGGGTGATCAGCGCGACGATGAGCTGGGTGTGCAGCACGGTGGCCGGGCTGCCGACCCCGAGGCGGTCCCAGCCCAGGCCGTTCAGCGCCGGGATCAGCGCCAGCGGCAGGGTGGCCACGACCGCGCTGACGGTCAGGATGCCGGCGAACAGGTAGATCCAGCCGGTGAACCAGGAGTAGGCCCTGCTCGCCATGTACTTCGTCCACTGGAAGACCGAGCCGGCCACCGGATAATGGCTGGACACCTCAGCGAAGTTCAGCGCGATGATGAACTGACCAAGTGCCACCACCGGCCAGGTCCAGATGAAGACGCCGCCGATCGTCGTCAGGCCGAGGAAGAACAGCGTGAAGATGCCGGTCGACGGCGAGATGTAGCTGAACGCGACCGCGAACGAGCTGAAGGTGCCGAGCGAGCGCTTCAGTTCCTGCTTGTAGCCGAATTGCGCAAGGTCAGCGGAGTCACGTTCCTGCCCGCTGACGTCCGGAGTGCTGGCGCTCATCGAGGTCCTCCCTTGCGATGGGCCACGGATTGAGGCGTAGCGTAAGGTCACGCGCGGCTAATTGTCCATACCCTTTGACCGGCTTTGGCGAAGATCCTTAGTTCGGTCTAGACCTTTAATCCCCCGGCCGCATACCCTGCGAGCATGAGCCAGGGCCGAGCAGCCATCGACGAGCTGCTGGACCGGGTACCGAGACTGACCGGCGGGCCGCGCACGGTCGAGGAACTGCCGGGCGGCCTGACCAACCGAAACTACAAGGTGACCACCCCGGGCGGCTCGTTCGTGGCCAGGACCTGGGCCGGCGGCGGCGGCGACCTGCTGGCCATCAACCGTGACCACGAATACGTCAACTCCGTCATCGCCGCGCGGGCCGGCGTCGGCGCGCCCGTGATCGAGTACCGGCCCGCCGACTGCCTTCTGGTCATCGGCTTCATCGACGGCCGGACCTACGGCAACGCCGACGTGGCGGACCCGGCCAATACCGAGCGGATCGCCGCGGCCTGCCGGCGGCTGCACGCGGCGCGGCGGTTCGGCAACGACTTCGACATGTTCGAGATCCAGCCCCGCTACCGGTCGGTGATCCAGACGCGCGGACTGCGGCTGCCGGCCGGTTACGACGACTTCGCGGCCCAGTTCGGGGCGGCGCGGGCGGCCCTGGCGGCGCGCGATGAGGGCACGGTGCCGTGCAACAACGACCTGCTGGCCGGCAACTTCATCGACGACGGCGAGCGGATCTGGCTGATCGACTACGAGTATTCGGGCAATAACGACCCTTGCTTCGAACTCGGCAACATCGCGGCTGAGTCCGGCCTGTCGCCGGACGGGCTTGCCGAGCTGGTGACCGCCTACTACGGACGGGCCCGGCGCAGCCGGATCGCCAGGGCGCTGCTGTTCGGGCTGGTCGCCAGGTACGGCTGGACGCTCTGGGGGGCGATCCAGAGCGCGACCAGCCCGCTGGACTTCGACTTCTGGTCGTGGGCGATGGAGAAATACGACGCGGCCGCGGCCGGATTCACCGGGCCCGGTTTCGGCCGCCTGCTCGACGACGTGCAGCAAGGCGACTGACCGCGATGGCGACGCAAGCACCGCAGCCCGGTCAGCCGGCCCCGGCCGGGCAGGCTCAGCCGGCCGCAGCCGAGGTGGCCCCGGCCCAGTCAGCCGCGGCCCAGCCGGGCCGGCCAGCGCTGCCCGGGCAGGCGCGGGTGGTCATCATCGGCGGCGGGGTGATCGGGACCAGCATCGCCTATCACCTGACCGCGCTCGGCTGGACCGACGTGCTGCTGCTCGAGCAGGGGCAGCTGTCCTGCGGGACCACCTGGCACGCGGCCGGCCTGGTCGGCCAGCTCCGCGCCTCCGAGAGCGGCACCCGGCTGGTGCAGTACTCCACCGAGCTGTACTCCCGGCTGGAGGACGAAACCGGCCTGGGCACCGGATTCCGGCGCTGCGGCGGGGTGACCGTGGCCCGCACGCCGGAGCGGATGACCCAGCTGCGCCGCACCGCCGCCGTGGCCGAGGCGTTCCAGCTCGACTGCGAGCTGATCAGCCCGCAGCGGGCCGGCCAGCTCTTCCCGGTGATGGACACCGCGGACCTGATCGGGGCCATCTGGCTGCCCGGCGACGGCCGGGCCAACCCGACCGACCTGACCGCCGCGCTGGCCAGGGGCGCCCGGCTGCGCGGCGCGGTGGTGCGGGAGCGGACCAGGGTCACCGGGATCCTGACGGCCGGCGGCGCCGTCACCGGGGTCCGCACGGATGCGGGCGATGTGGCCGCCGAGGTCGTGGTCAACTGCGCCGGGCAGTGGGCCAAGCAGGTCGGCGCGATGTGCGGGGTGAACGTGCCGCTGCACTCCGCCGAGCACTTCTACGTGGTCACCGAGCAGATCGACGGCACCCATCGCGACCTGCCGATCCTGCGTGATCCGGACGGCTACACCTACTTCAAGGAGGAGGTCGGCGGCCTGGTCGTGGGCGGCTTCGAGCCGGCCGCGAAGCCCTGGGTCGCGCCGGACAAACTGCCGTACCCGTTTGAGTTCCAGCTGCTCGGCGAGGACTGGGACCATTTCGCGCCGCTGATGGAGAGCGCCCTGCACCGGATCCCGGCGCTGCATGACACGGGCATCAAGCTGTTCTGCAACGGGCCGGAGAGCTTCACGCCGGACAACCAGTTCATCCTCGGCGAGGCACCTGAGGTCAGGAACTTCTTCGTCTGCGCGGGCTTCAACTCGGTCGGCATCGCCTCGGCCGGGGGAGCGGGGAAGGCACTGGCCGAATGGATCGCCGGCGGGGACCCGGGCGTCGACCTGACGGCGGTGGACATCCGGCGATTCGCCCCGTTCAACGGCAACAACCAGTGGCTGCACGACCGGGTCGGCGAGATCCTCGGACTGCACTACGCGGTGCCCTGGCCGAACCGTGAGCTCAGCACCGCGCGCCCGTTTCGCCGGTCTCCGGTTTATCACCTGCTGCGGCAGGCTAATGCCTGCTTCGGCAGCCGGATGGGCTGGGAACGGGCGAATTTTTTCGCCCCGCCCGGCGAGCGGGCCGCGATCGAGTATGGCTGGGGAAAGCAGAACTGGCAGCCCTGGTCGGCCGCCGAGCAGCGCGCTACCCGCCGCGAGGTGGCCGTGTTCGACCAGACGTCGTTCTCGAAGTACCTGCTCACCGGCCCGGATGCGGAGCAGGTGCTGCAGTGGCTGTGCACGGCGGACGTTGCCGTGCGGCCCGGCCGGACCGTCTACACCGGGATGCTCAACGACCGCGGTACCTACGAGTCCGACATCACCGCCACGCGGCTGTCGCCTGGCGAGTTCCTGCTGGTCAGCAGCGCCGCGACGACGGAACGCGATAAGGACCACATCAGCAGGCACATCCCGGCCGATGCCCGCGCCACCCTCGTCGACGTCACCTCCTGCTATGCCGTCTACGGGGTGATGGGGCCCCGGTCCAGGGAACTGCTCTCGCTGCTCTCCCGCAGCGATTTCGGCAACGAGGCCTTCGCGTTCGGCAGCAGCCGCGAGGTTGACCTCGGCTACTCCACCGTCCGGGCGACCAGGATCACCTACGTCGGGGAGCTCGGCTGGGAGCTGTACGTGCCGGCCGAGTTCGCCGTCGGCGTCTACGAGGACCTGATGGCGGCCGGCGCCGGGCTCGGCGTCGTCAACGGCGGCTACTACGCCATCGAGTCGATGCGGCTGGAGAAGGGGTACCGCGCGTTCGGCCGCGAGCTGACCCCGGACTATAACCCGGTGGAGGCCGGGCTGCTCTTCGCCTGCAAGCTCGCGACGGACATCAGCTTCCTCGGCCGGGAGGCGGTAGAGAAGGCCAGAGCGCTCGGGCCGCGCCGCAGGCTGGTCTCGATCGTGGTCGATGACCCGGACACCATGATGTGGGGCGGCGAGCTCGTCCTGCGGGACGGCGTGGCGGCGGGCCAGGTCACCTCGGCGGCCTGGGGCGAGGCACTGGGCTGCTCGGTCGGGCTGGCCTATATCTGGCAGCCGGCCGGAGAGGCCGTCACGGCCGACTTCGCCCGGTCCGGCTCGTACCAGGTGAACGTCGGTGGTGAGCTGCGCCCGGCCAGCGTCAGCCTCCGGCCGCCGTTTGACCCGGCGGGCGACCGGGTCAAGGGGCGCTGAACGCGATACGGCCAGGCGATACGGCGAGGTGGCGAGTGCAGCGAGTGCGATGAGGCAGACGGGAGCTCCGCGATGACGATCAGCGTCTTCGACCTCTTCAAGGTAGGTATCGGCCCGTCCAGCTCGCATACGGTCGGGCCGATGCGGGCCGCGGCCATGTTCGCCGCGGCCTTGCGCGACGACGCGCTGCTTGACCAGGTCTGCGGCATTCACGTCGAGCTGTTCGGCTCGCTCGGCGCGACGGGGCACGGGCACGGCAGCGTGCAGGCCCTGGTGCTCGGGCTGTCCGGCGAGCTGCCGGAATCCGTCGACCCGGTGGCCGCGGGCCCGATGGTGGCAGCCGTCCGGGAGTCCGGCCGCCTGCGGCTGCCCGGCAGCCGCGAGATCGAGTTCGACCCGGACGAGGACATCGTGCTGCACCGCCGGAAGCGGCTGCCGTTCCACCCCAACGGGATGCGGTTCGAGGCCACCGGCGCCGGTGGCGGGCAGCTCAGCGTCCGGACCTACTACTCGGTCGGCGGCGGCTTCGTGCTGGGCGAGGACGAGGCAGGCGAGCCGCAGATCGTGGCGGACGCCACGCCGGTGCCGTACCCGTTCAGTACCGGAGCCCAGCTGCTCGCGCACACCAGCAGGACCGGGCTGCCGATCAGCGGCGTGATGATGGCCAACGAGCTGGTCCGCCGGGATGCCGGCGCGATCTCGGCCGGCCTGCTGGGGATCTGGGCGGTGATGCAGGAGTGCGTTGAGCGCGGCTGCGCCGCCGGGGGCGTGCTGCCGGGCGGGCTGCGGGTCCGGCGCCGGGCCGCCGCGCTGCGCGAGACCCTGCAGCGGACCAGCGACACCTCAGACCCGTTCTACGCGATGGAGTGGGTCACGATGTACGCGCTGGCCGTCAACGAGGAGAACGCCGCAGGCGGCCGGGTGGTCACCGCGCCGACGAACGGCGCGGCCGGGATCATCCCCGCGGTGCTGCACTACTACACGAGGTTCGTGCCCGGCGCCGACGATGCCGGCGTGGTCCGCTTCCTGCTGACGGCGGCGGCCGTCGGCGTGCTTTTCAAGGAGAACGCGTCGATCTCCGGTGCCGAGGTCGGCTGCCAGGGTGAGGTCGGCTCGGCGTGCTCGATGGCGTCCGCCGGCCTGGCCGAGGTCATCGGCGGGACGCCGGAGCAGGCGGAGAACGCCGCGGAGATCGGCATCGAGCACAACCTCGGCCTGACCTGCGACCCGGTCGGCGGCCTGGTGCAGATCCCGTGCATCGAGCGCAACGCGATCGCGTCGGTCAAGGCGATCACCGCGGCCAGGATGGCGGTCCGCGGCGACGGCGAGCACCACGTGTCGCTGGACAAGGCGATCAAGACCATGCGGGAAACCGGGGCCGACATGAAGGACAAGTACAAGGAGACCGCCCGCGGCGGCCTCGCCCTCAACGTGGTCGAGTGCTGACCCGGCCCGAATCGCTGTAAGCTAGGTCAGCCCGGCGTTCCGGCGAGCGGCAGGACCAGAGCTCCCGGAGCGGCGGAACGGGCCGCGGGCCATCCGCCCGCAGCCCTGTCCGGCCCGGGAATCCGGCTGTGCGCGGCGGGGGCGACCCGTTGCGGATGGCTGGTCAGGCGGCGGAGTAGCTCAGTCAGGCAGAGCAAGCGGCTCATAATCGCTGTGTCGCCGGTTCAAGTCCGGCCTCCGCTACGAACTCGCCGGTGAGCTGGCGGTTTACCCTGGGAGCAATCCCCAGGAACACCGCCAGGGCGCTGGGTGTTCTACCACTACGGGCAGGCTCCGGCCTGACCGTACATGACCGTAATATCCGTCCGGAAGAAGGGCACTCCATCGTGGCTGCGACAGACGTCAGGCCGAAGATCACCCTGGCTTGTCAGGAGTGCAAGCACCGCAACTACATCACCCGCAAGAACCGCCGTAACGACCCCGACCGGGTCGAGCTCAGCAAGTACTGCCCGAACTGCCGGAAGCACCAGCCGCATCGCGAGACGCGCTGACGCTGCGGCTGACCGCGAGCCGCGCCAGCGCCGGCCGCGCCCTGAGGGGCCGCGGCAGTCGCGCGGCGCGGCCCGCACGGCCGGGCAGGCGCGCCCGGCCGGCCACGTGATCGCTGACACGGCGGGAGCATCATGGCCATCAATCGCGACTACCTAGGCCGGACTTTCCCCGCGGCCGACCCCTATGAGGTCAGCCGGGTCAAGATCGCCGAGTTCGCTGACGCGATCGGCGACCCGAACCCGCTGTACCGCGACCGCGCGGCCGCCCGCGCAGCCGGGCACCCGGACGTCATCGCGCCGCCCACCCTCGCCATCGTGATCAGCATGGCCGGCAGCGCGAAGGCGGTCGCTGACCCGGGCCTCGGCGTCAACTACGCGATGGTGGTGCACGGCGAGCAGCGCTTCGAGTACTCCCGCCAGATCGTGGCCGGCGACGTGGTCACCGCGCAGGCCACGATTACCGACATCAGGGACGCGGGCCGCAACGTGCTGCTCACGACCAAGACCGAGATCCGCACGGCGGACGGCGAGCACGTATGCACCGCGCACTCCACCCTGGTGGAGCGCGGCGGCGCCGGCTAAGAAGAGACGGGACGGGTGTCCGTGAGCGAGCAGGTCAAGTTCACCGAGGTGGAGCCGGGCACCGAGCTGGCCGAGGAAAGCTACCCGGTTACCCGGCTCAGCCTGGTCAAGTACTGCGGCGCGTCCGGCGACTTCAACGTGATCCACTGGAATGAGCGGATCGCCAAGTCAGTCGGGCTGCCGGACGTCATCGCGCACGGCATGTTCACGATGGCGCAGGCCGGCCGGTACGTCACCGACTGGGCCGGCGATCAGGCCGCGCTGGTGGAGTTCGGGGTCCGGTTCTCCTCGATGGTGGTCGTGCCCGATGACGACGCGGGGGCCACGATCGAGGTCAGCGGCAAGATCGAGGAAAAGCTCGATGACAACCGCGTCGTCCTGGCGCTGACCGCGCGGGCCGGCGGGTCCAAGGTGCTCACCCGGGCCCGCGCGGTCGTCCGGCTGCCCTGACCCGCCGATCGCGGCTGGCCCGGACGAGACCCGGGCGGCTAGGCCGCCTGGCCGCTATCGCGACAGCGCCGGGATCAGGATCACCGCGAACGCGCCCGCGAGCATGAACGGCCCGAACGGAAGATGCGATTTCCTGGTGGCCCGGCGGGTGACGATCAGCCCGATCCCGGTGACGGCGGCCAGCAGGTACCCGCCGAGCAGTCCGGCGATCAGCGGGCCGGCCCCGAACCAGCCCAGGTAGAGGCCGATCAGCCCGGACAGCTTCACGTCCCCCCAGCCCATGCCCGCCGGGTAGATGAGCACCTGGGCCGCGAAGAACAGCCACACGGCCGCCATCCCGATCAGCGCGTAGCTGAAGGGCCGGCCGCCGCCGGGGATGAACAGCGCGCCGATGCCCAGCGCCGCGATGCCGACCGGGTACGACGGCAGCGTGAGCACATCGGGAAGCCGCTGGTACCGCGCATCGATGAAGGCCAGCGGCACCCCCACGGCGGCCAGATAGCAGAACGCGGCAAGCTCCGGGCTCGCCCCGAAGCGGAGCCACATCGCCACCAGGGCGGCAGCCGTGACGAGCCCGGCCGCGGGATACCAGTAGCCGAAGGCCCGCCGGCATTCTTCGCACCGGCTCCGCAGCCGCACCCAGCCGAGCACCGGGATCAGGTCAGCCAGCCCGGCCGGCGATCCGCAGGACCCGCACCGGCCAGCAGGCAGCCGCAGGCTCTCGCCGCGCGGAACCCGCGCGCCGAGCATCGTCACCCAGCAGCCGGCCGTCAGGCCGGCCGCCGCCAGCGCCACCGTGACGATCCAGCCCGCCGCGTCCATGTCCCTCCAGATCCGGGCCCGGGCGCGGAGGGGCTGCGCCACGGGCGACCGGCGCGAGTGTACGCCGCGCTCTTTTCACGGCCCATGGCCCGCGTCACGGCACTAGCACCGGATCGCGGCGCGTCGGGCCACTGGTCCGGTGCGCGGTGCGGCACCAGGAAGAGCGTCAACGGCGGCTGACCCCCTCGTGATCCCATAGGATGCTGGACCGGTAACTGGCAGGCCGGCTCGGCGCGGTTACCGCGGCTGGCGCGGCGACGGCGCACCAGCGGCCGCCGGGCGGAATGGGGCACACGAGGTGACGGTCCGGGAGCAGGTCACGCTGGCCGGGTACACCACGCTCGGCCTCGGCGGCCCGGCCGCGCGCTTCATCGAGGCCGGTACCGACCAGCAGGTCATCGAGGCCGTCAGGGACGCGGACCAGCGCGGCGAGCCGGTGCTCGTCCTCGGCGGCGGCAGCAATCTCGTGGTAGCCGACGCGGGCTTTCCCGGCACCGTTGTCCTGGTGGCCACCCGCGGCATCGCGGCCGCACCCGACGGCGACCACGTGGCCGTCAGTGTCGCCGCCGGCGAAAACTGGGACACGGTCGTGGACTGGTGCGTCCGCGGCGGGCTGTCCGGCATCGAGTGCCTGTCCGGCATCCCCGGCGTGGCCGGCGCCACGCCGATCCAGAACGTCAATGCCTACGGCCAGGATGTCGCGGACACGATCACCGCGGTGCGAGCGTACGACCGGCGGCGTGACGCGGCGACTGAGCTGTCGAACGCGGACTGCGGCTTCGGCTACCGGACGAGCTTCTTCAAACGCGCCGCGGCAGGCACGGCGACCGGCAGGTTCGTTGTGCTCGGGATCACCTTCCGGCTCGCTCGTGATCCGCTGTCGGCGCCGGTCAGGTACGCCGAGCTGGCGAATTCGCTCGGCATCGCCGAGGACGGCAGGGTGCCGCTGGCGGCCGCCCGCGCCGCGGTACTGCGGCTCCGTCGGGCCAAGGGGATGGTGCTGGATCCGGCAGATCCCGATACCCGCAGCGTGGGCTCCTTCTTCACCAATCCCGTGCTGGACGGCGACCAGTTCGCCGCGCTGGCGAAGACGGTCGCGGCTGGCTGGGGGACCGAGGTGCGCATCCCGCGTTTCGCCGCCGAGGCGGGCCAGGTCAAAGTGCCCGCCGCATGGCTGATCGAGCGCGCGGGCTTTCCGAAGGGCTACCCGGGCAGCGCCGGCCCGCGGATCTCGACCAAGCACACGCTTGCCCTGGTCAATCCGGGCGGCGCCAGCACTACGGCGCTGCTCGCGCTGGCCAGGGAAATCAGGGACGGCGTACGCGAGACATTCGGCGTGGAACTGGTCAGCGAGCCGGTGCTGGTGGGCGCGAGACTCTGAGCGGGATCGGGCCCCGGCCGCCGCCGCTGAAGGTTGTGCTGCGGGTATGGCGGAGTCAGCGTGCGGAGAGCGACAATCGGATGGTGAGCGGCCGCATTGACGCGGCCGGTCCGCCGATGAGGTGAACGTTATGGCTAGGCCCACGACGACGTGGCGAAGGCTGGCTCGCCGACGTGACCGAAACCCGCTGCGCCGGCCCGTGGACCGGATCGAGGGGTGGCTGCTGCCCGCCGCGATCGCCGTGTTCCTGGCCGCGAGCCCGCTCGTCACGGCCGCGGCCGGCCTGTGGGTCCGGGTGGACAACGCGGCGGCCAGGCACGCCCAGCTGTCGTGGCACCTGGCTCCCGCGGTCCTGCTGAAGGCCGCGCCCGGGCCGGAAATGTCCGACAACGGCGCGAACACCTGGGTGGTCTGGACACCGGCCCGCTGGACCTCCGGCGGACGGACCCGGACCGGCAGCGTCCCGGCCCTCGCCGGGACCAGCGCGGGCAGCACCGTGCGGGTCTGGCTTGACCGGGCCGGGCACGCGCGGACGCCTCCGCTGACCGCCGCCCAGGTCAGCGATCGCGTCATTGCCGCAGCACTGATCGGGCTGGCCGGCCTCGCGGTCTTCCTGGCCAGCATGGTCATGCTCACCCGGCGGGTGCTGGACCGGCGAAGGCTCGCAGGCTGGGAGAGGGCCTGGCAGTCGGTAGGCCCGCAGTGGAGTCACCAGCGATAGGCCGCCGAAGCGGACGGGGCTGCCTCAGCCGCGGGGCGCCGCGGGAGCTTGCCCGGTGGCCAGGGTGGACCCGGCCGGCTGCGGGCCCGCCGGATCCGGCGCGGCGAGCCAGGCGTCGATCCCGGCAAGCAGGCCGGAGCGGACAGCTGGCGGCGCCGCGGAGCCGCGGACCGACATCCGGGCTAGTTCGGCCAGCGTCTCGTCGGGCAGCCCGTGCACCTGCCTGGCCAGCTCATACTGCGCCACCAGGCGGCGGCCGAAGAGCAGCGGGTCATCGGCGCCGAGCGCGACCTGGACACCGGCGTCGAGCAGGATTCGCAACGGCACGTCGGCGGCGCTGCGGGCGATCCCCAGGGCAACGTTGGAGGCGGGACACACTTCGAGGGTTGTCTGGCGCCGGGCGATCCGTTCTGCCAGTTTTTGATCTTTTGCGGCGGCGACACCATGTCCGATGCGGTCCGCATTCAGCTCGTCCAGGCAGGCCCGGACGCTGGCGGGGCCAGCCAGCTCACCGCCGTGCGGCACCGCGAGCAGCCCGGCCCGGGCCGCGATCCGGAAGGCCGGGGCGAAGTCGGCGGCGACTCCCCGGCGCTCGTCGTTGCTCAGCCCGAACCCGGTCACGCCGCGGCCGGCCAGCCCGGCGGCCAGCCGGGCCAGCGTCCTGGCTTCCAGCGGGTGCTTGGTCCGGTTGGCCGCGATGATGACGCCGATGCCGACGCCGGACGCCGCCGCCGCCTCCGCCGCCGCATCAAGCACGAGCTCGGCGACCGAGGTAATGCCGCCGAAGTACGCCGCGTAGCCGGACGGATCCACCTGGATCTCCAGCCAGCCGGATCCCTCCGCCCGCTCGTCCTCGGCGGTCTCCCGTACCAGCCGCCGGAGATCATCCTCGGTGCGGATGACCGACCGGCCGATGTCATAAAGCCGCTGGAACCGGAACCAGCCGCGCTCATCGGCCGCGCTGAGCCGCGGCGGCCAGTCGGCCCGCAGCGCCTCCGGCAGGTGCGCCCCGTGCCGCGCGGCGAGATCGACCAGCGTGGCATGCCGCATGGCCCCAGTGAAGTGCAGATGCAGGTGCGCCTTGGGGAGCGCGGCGAGTGGCCGTGCCATCGGCTCAGTCTGGCAGGGCGGCGCGGCTCGGGCAGCCCGGCTCAGCCGGCCTGCGCGAGCAGCTTGCCCAGCCGGGCGAGCCCTTCCTCCAGGTCGGCGTCGCCGAGCGCGCAGGACAGCCGGAAGTAGCCGGGCGTGCCGAAGGCCTCCCCGGGCACCACCGCGACGTCCGCCTGCTCCAGGACGATCTCGGCCAGCTCGGCGGTGCTGTCCGCGCGGCGGCCGCCGATCTTCTTGCCCAGCACGCCCTTGACCGACGGGTAGCAGTAAAAAGCTCCCTCGGGCAGCGGGCAGGTCACCCCGGGTATCTCGTTCAGCATGGCCGTCATGGTGAGCCTGCGCCGGTCGAACGCGGCGCGCATGGCGGCTACCGCGGACAGGTCGCCGGTCACCGCGGCCAGCGCACCGGCCTGCGCGACGTTGCAGACGTTCGAGGTGAGATGCGACTGCAGGTCCGCGGCCGCCTTCACCACGTCCGGCGGCCCGATCAGCCAGCCCACCCGCCAGCCGGTCATCGCGTAGGTCTTGGCCACGCCGTTCACGACCACGCACCGGTCGCTGATCTCCGGTGCCGCCACCGGGATCGAGCTGAACTTCGCGTCGCCGTAAACCAGGTGCTCGTAGATCTCGTCGGTGATGACCCACAGGCCGCTGGCCGCGGCCCAGCGGCCGATCTCGGCGACTAGTTCCGGCGGGTATACCGCGCCGGTCGGGTTGGAGGGGGAGACGAACAGCAGCACCTTGCTGCGCTCGGTACGATGCGCCTCCAGGTCGGCGACCGAGGTCAGGTAGCCGGAGTGCTCATCGGTCAGCACCGGCACGGGCGTGCCGCCCGCCAGCGCGATCGCCTCCGGGTAGGTGGTCCAGTACGGCGTCGGCACCAGCACCTCGTCGCCGGGATCGAGCAGGGTGGCGAATGCCTGGTAGACGGCCTGCTTGCCGCCATTGGTCACGAGCACCTGGCCGGGCGTGACGTGATAGCCGGAGTCCCGCGCGGTCTTGGCGGCAATCGCCTCCCTGAGCTCGGGCAGGCCGGCCGCTGGCGAGTATTTCTGCATCCGCAGCTCGCCGCAGGCCTGCTGGGCAGCGGCCACGATGTAGCCGGGAGTCGGGAAGTCGGGCTCGCCGACGCCGAAGCCGATGACGGGCCTGCCGGCGGCCTTGAGCGCCCGTGCCTTCGCGTCAACGGCCATCGTGGCCGACTCCGCGATCGCCGATATCCGGGCCGAGATGCGCCGCTGCGCGCTGCGCTGATGAGGGGATCCCATGGAGTCCATGGTGACATTAGATGCCGGCTGGTGCGTCCCGCGGTCGCGATGGCAGCCGCGGTTCGACGCCGGGGCCGCCGGCCACGTACACTTCAGGATCTGGTGGAGGTCCACCAGGTGGCCGGTGCATGCCCGCACGGGCCGTCACAGGGCAGTAGCTCAACTGGCTAGAGTCCCGGTCTCCAAAACCGGCGGTTGGGGGTTCGAGTCCCTCCTGCCCTGCGCTTACGGCTCGTGACTGTCGCGGGCCGGTGACGGTGCGAGCCGTCGAACGATCAGCGCTGCTCAGGTGAGGACATGGCTACTCAGATACGCGGGAGTGCCCCGGAGAAACGGGACAAGTCCGGGCGCCCGGCGAAGGCGGCCAGGATCACCCCTGCGGTCTTCCTGCGGCAGATTGTCGCGGAACTGCGTAAGGTGATCTGGCCTACCCGCAAGGAGCTGGGCACTTACACCACGGTGGCGCTGGTTTTCATCCTCGTCATGGTGGCGATCGTGACTAGCCTGGACTATGCGTTTACCAAGCTGGTGTTCGCCGTCTTCAGCTGAGTGCCAGCGCGGTGATTAGTGATCCGGCTGCCAGCGGTGGCAGCATGATCACGTCAGCCTGACGGCACCGCCCGGCGGGCCGCTGGTCCGGCCCGGGGGCTGATGGCTCGTGCAGGAAGCCCTGGGGCCTGCGCCGCCAGGTACGCATGCCAGGAGAGCCCGCCAGGAAAAGCGGAAAGAAAGAGTTACTGTGTCCGAGTCCGAATTGCACGTCGGCGATCCGGCGGCCGACGAGTCCGCCGCCGATGACGGTGAGTCCGTCGTGACCGGCGAGTCCGCCGTCGACGACGAGTTCGCCGCCGATTCCTCCGCGGACGGCGACGCTGCCGTCATCAGCGCGAACGGTTCCCCGGCCGATCTGGATGCCGGCGCGCCGGACGATCTGGACGCCGGCGATCCGGCCGGTCTGGGCGATGGCGATGAGCAGCCGGCGCCCGGCGATGAGCCGGTGGCCGACGAGGGCGAGGGCGAGCCGGACGCTGATCCGGTCGCCGAGTTCACCTCGGAACTGCGCATGCTCCCCGGCGACTGGTACGTGGTGCACTCCTACGCGGGATACGAGAACCGGGTCAGGACCAACCTGGAGAGCCGCACCCAGTCGCTCAACATGGAGGACTACATCTTCCAGATCGAGGTGCCGGTGCACGAGGTCACCGAGATCAAGGGCGGCAAGCGGCAGCAGGTCCAGGAGAAGGTGCTGCCCGGCTACATCCTGGTGCGGATGGACCTCACCGACGAGTCGTGGGCCGCGGTCCGCAACACTCCCGGCGTGACCGGCTTTGTCGGGCTGTCGAGCAAGCCGTCCCCGCTCAGCCTGGGCGAGGTCGCGTCGCTGCTCGCCCCGGTGCCAGAGGAGAAGGCAGCGCAGAAGGCCGAGACCATGCGGGCCGCTGCGGTGGACTTCGAGGTCGGCCAGTCGGTTACCGTGATGGACGGCCCGTTCGCGACGCTCCCGGCTACCGTGAACGAGATCAACCCCGATACCCAGAAGCTCAAGGTGCTCGTCTCGATCTTCGGCCGCGAGACCCCGGTCGAGCTCTCCTTCGATCAGGTCAGCAAGATCTGATCGGTTTTCTGCCCGTACGCCAGTGAGGTAAGGACCCGGAAACATGGCTCCGCGAAAGAAGAAGATCGCTGCGGTCGTCAAGGTGCAACTGCAGGCAGGCCAGGCCACCCCGGCGCCGCCGGTCGGCACGGCGCTCGGCCCGCATGGCGTCAACATCATGGACTTCGTCAAGCAGTACAACGCCGCGACCGACACCCAGCGGGGGAACGTCATCCCCGTCGAGATCACCATCTTCGAGGACCGGTCGTTCACCTTCATCACGAAGACGCCGCCGGCGCCTGAGCTGATCAAGAAGGCCGCGGGCGTGGCGAAGGGCAGCGGCGAGCCGCACAAGACGAAGGTCGGCACGGTCACGATGGCCCAGGTCCGGGACATCGCGCAGGTCAAGATGGCCGACCTGAACGCCAACTCGATCGACGCGGCCGCGAAGATCATCGCGGGTACGGCCCGTTCCATGGGCATCACCGTCCAAGGCTGAGTACCCGCGGTGAACGGCTGAGAATTACGGCACCGCCGGCCGGCGGTGCCCGGTGGTCCCGGCGGCGGCACCTTCCGTGCTGTCATCGGCGGCCGAGCAGTGGCAGGGCCAGGCGCTGGCCCGCGGACCACGACCTCCAGGAGAGAAGGAGACTGATCATGAAGCGCAGCAAGGCATACCGCGCCGCGGCCGAGCAGATCGACCCGGAGCGGCTGTACGGCCCGGCTGAGGCCGTGTCACTCGCGAAGAAGACGCGGATCACCAAGTTCGACCCCACCGTCGAGGTGGCGCTGCGGCTCGGCGTGGACCCGCGCAAGGCCGACCAGATGGTCCGCGGCACCGTCAACCTGCCGCACGGAACGGGCAAGACGGCCCGCGTGCTGGTGTTCGCGACCGGTGCGCGCGCGGAGGAGGCCAAGGAGGCCGGCGCCGACTACGTGGGCTCGGATGACCTGCTGGAGCGCATCCAGGGCGGGTTCCTCGACTTCGATGCCGTCGTTGCCACCCCGGACCTGATGGGCAAGGTGGGCCGCCTCGGCCGGGTGCTCGGCCCGCGCGGCCTGATGCCCAACCCCAAGACCGGCACGGTCACCACGAACGTCGGCAAGGCCGTTTCCGAGATCAAGGGCGGCAAGATCGAGTTCCGGGTCGACCGGCACGGCAATCTGCACTTCGTGATCGGCAAGGCGTCGTTCGAGGACCGGGCGCTGGTCGAGAACTACGCCGCGGCGCTGGAGGAAGTCATCCGGCTCAAGCCCGCCGCCGCCAAGGGCCGTTACCTCAGGAAGATCGTCCTCACCAGCACGATGAGCCCGGCGATACAGGTCGACCCCAACCGGACCCGCGGGCTGGCGGACGAGATGGAGGAGACCGCCACGAGCTGATGCCCGCGGCCGCTGCACCCCGCGGCCCGGTCCGGCGGATGTTCCGCCGGGCATCGCGATTTGGCGAGACTCAACCGCGCACCGTAAACTGACCCACTGCCAGAGACCGTCGGCTGTCACCCTGCGCTCAGCATGGTGGCCGAAGGCCCCGAAGAGGGGCGGCCCGCGCAGGTGAACGAGCCGACACCGCTGACCGGACACCCGGAAAGCGGTAACGCCCCGTGCGCCTGCGCCGGGGCGTTCGCCATTCGTCGGCCCTTCACCGGCGCCAGATGTACCGGATGTAGCCGGGAGCGGCCCGCACGGCGGGCCCACCGGAACGAGAAGGGAGGCCCATGGCGAGGGCGGAGAAGGTCGCCGCGGTGGCCGAGCTCACCGAGCGATTCCAGACCTCGGCGGGCGCGGTGCTTACTGAATACCGCGGCCTGACCGTTGCCCAGCTGGGCGAGCTGCGGCAGTCACTGGGCGATAACGCCACGTTCGCCGTGGTGAAGAACACCCTGACCAGGATCGCCGCCGCCGAGGCGGGCATCGCGGCCGAGATCGACGGGCTGCTCAGCGGCCCGTCCGCGATCGCCTTCGTGCGCGGTGACGTGGTCGAGGCGGCGAAGGGACTGCGTGACTTCTCGAAGGCGAATCCCTTCCTGGTGATCAAGGGCGGCGTGCTCGAGGGCAAGAGCATGACGCCCGATGAGATCACCAAGCTCGCCGACCTGGAGCCGCGTGACGTGCTGATGGCCAGGCTGGCCGGGGCGATGAAGGCGTCGATGTCGGGCGCCGCTGCCACCATGGCCGCGCTGCCGGTCCAGATGGCCAGGCTGCTGGCGGCACTGCAGGCCAAGCTCGAAGCGGCACCTGCCACTGAGGCGCCGGCGGCTGAGGCGGCAACGGCCGAGGCGCCGGCGGCTGAGGCGGCAACGGCCGAGGCGCCGGCGGCTGATGCCGAGGCGGCGACCGATGCGGCCGACGCGGCTCCCGCTGCCGACGGCGCGGCGGCTGCCGACGGCGCGGCGGAGGCCTGAGGACGGTCACCCGCACGCCCGGGACTTTCACGACAAGATGCGAGCGGCCGCAGGTCGCCGCGAGACGCAGGCACACGGAGGAAGCACCATCATGACGAAGCTCAGCAACGACGCACTGCTCGACGCGTTCAAGGAAATGACCCTTCTTGAGCTCTCCGAGTTCGTGAAGGAGTTCGAGACCACGTTCGACGTCAAGGCAGCGGCCCCGGTCGCGATGGCCGCCCCGGCCGCAGGCGGCGCGGGCGGCGGCGAGGCCGAGGTCGAGGAGAAGGACGAGTTCGACGTCATCCTCGAGGCCGCCGGCGACAAGAAGATCCAGGTCATCAAGGAGGTTCGCACGCTCACCAGCCTGGGCCTGAAGGAGGCCAAGGACCTGGTCGACGGCGCCCCCAAGCCGGTCCTGGAGCGGGCGAACAAGGAGACCGCGGACAAGGCCAAGGCAGCCCTGGAGGGCGCCGGCGCCACCGTCACGGTCAAGTAGCACCCGGCGCCTGCCGGCCCGGTCTGAAGACGGCAGGCGCCACTGTCATGGTCGCGTCCCGGGGCTGCCCTGCATGCCCCGGGACGCTGGCTGCCCGGTCGGCGGACTCAGCTGGTCCACCCTAGGCGCACACCCGGTTCCCGCGGCACTATGTCTCTGATCAGGTCGAACGATGTGATATGCCCGCTGGGCATGCCGGGCAAACTACTCACGGACTGTGACGTTCGTCACGTGAATCTGGATGGCAACACAGCCCCCTGCGGGCTTGACGTTTTGCGGCAGAAGAGCGATGCTGCGTTGCAACCGTGAACGTAATAGAGGCGTAAAGTTGACCAGCGGTGTGTCGTTCGATTACACTGCTAATTTGCGCTGCACTCACACGTCCTCGGACCCTCGGACTTCTCGCGGCTTGCCCGCAGGACGTTTCGCGTGCGCGCGGTGACCGTCCGCCACAAGCTCGGAAGGACCCCTGTTGGCAGCTTCGCGCAGCGCCTCAGCCACCGTTCCAGGTCCACATCGCATTTCCTTCGCTCGTATCCAGGAACCTCTTGAGGTTCCCAGCCTCCTTGCCCTGCAGACCGACTCGTTCGACTGGCTGCTGGGCATCGACCGCTGGCGTGCCCGGATCGAGTCGGAGAAGGAGAAGGGCCGCAAGAACCTCCCGGAGCAGTCCGGCCTCGAGGAGATCTTCGAGGAGATCAGCCCGATCGAGGATTTCACCGGGACCATGTCGCTCTCGTTCCGTGATCACCGGTTCGAGCCGCCCAAGTACTCCGTAGAGGAGTGCAAGGACAAGGACATGACCTTCTCCGCCCCCATGTTCGTCACGGCGGAGTTCATCAATAACAGCACTGGCGAGATCAAGAGCCAGACGGTGTTCATGGGCGACTTCCCGCTCATGTCACCGAAGGGCACCTTCGTCATCAACGGCACCGAGCGGGTCGTCGTCTCGCAGCTGGTCCGGTCGCCCGGCGTCTACTTCGACCGGCAGGTCGACAAGACGTCCGACAAGGACATCTACAGCTGCAAGGTGATCCCGTCCCGCGGCGCCTGGCTCGAGTTCGAGATCGACAAGCGGGACAGCGTCGGCGTCCGGATCGACCGCAAGCGCAAGCAGGGCGTCACCGTGCTGCTGAAGGCGCTCGGCTGGGACGAGGCGAAGATCCTCGACCGGTTCGGCGGCTTCGAGTCGATGCGCGCCACCCTGGAGAAGGATCACACGACCGGCCAGGACGACGCGCTCCTCGACATCTACCGCAAGCTGCGTCCCGGCGAGCCGCCGACCAGGGAATCCGCCCAGGCCCTGCTGGAGAACCTGTACTTCAACCCGAAGCGGTACGACCTCGCCAAGGTCGGCCGGTACAAGGTGAACAAGAAGCTCGGCCTGTCCCAGCCGATCCGGCAGGGGACGCTGACCGAGGAAGACATCGTCTCCACCATCGAGTACCTCGTCCGGCTGCACAGCGGCGAGGAGGAGATGAAGTCCGGTGACACGCTCATCCCGATCGAGACCGACGACATCGACCACTTCGGCAACCGGCGGCTGCGCACGGTCGGCGAGCTGATCCAGAACCAGGTCCGGCTCGGGCTCGCCCGGATGGAGCGGGTTGTCCGGGAGCGGATGACCACGCAGGACGTCGAGGCCATCACGCCGCAGACGCTGATCAACATCCGGCCGGTCGTCGCCTCCATCAAGGAGTTCTTCGGCACCAGCCAGCTGTCGCAGTTCATGGACCAGACCAACCCGCTGGCCGGGCTGACTCACAAGCGCCGGCTCTCCGCGCTCGGCCCGGGCGGCCTGTCCAGGGAGCGGGCCGGCTTCGAGGTCCGTGACGTGCACTCGTCGCACTACGGCCGGATGTGCCCGATCGAGACGCCGGAAGGCCCGAACATCGGCCTGATCGGCTCGCTGTCCTCCTACGGCCGGGTCAACGCCTTCGGCTTCGTGGAGACCCCGTACCGCAAGGTGAAGTCCGGCAAGGTCACCAGCCAGATTGACTACCTGACCGCCGATGAGGAGGACAGGCACGTCATCGCGCAGGCCAACGCGCCGATCGACGCCGACGGCAACTTCGAAGAGAACCGCGTGCTGGTCCGCCGCAAGGGCGGCGAGGTGGACTACATCCCGCCGGACGACGTCGACTACATCGACGTCTCGCCGCGCCAGATGGTGTCGGTCGCCACCGCGATGATCCCGTTCCTCGAGCACGACGACGCGAACCGCGCCCTGATGGGCTCGAACATGCAGCGGCAGTCAGTGCCGCTGCTGCGCAGCGAGGCGCCGCTGGTCGGCACCGGCATGGAATACCGGGCCGCGACCGACGCCGGTGACGTGATCGTGGCGGAGAAGGCCGGCGTCGTGGAGCAGTCCAGCGCCGACTTCATCACGGTGATGAACGACGACGGCACCAGGAGCACCTACCTCGTCGCCAAGTTCAAGCGGTCCAACCAGGGCACCTGCTTCAACCAGAAGCCGGTCGCCACGGAAGGGCAGCGGGTCGAGGCCGGCCAGGTCATCGCGGACGGGCCGTGCACCGATAACGGCGAGATGGCGCTGGGGCGCAATCTGCTCGTCGCCTTCATGCCGTGGGAGGGCCACAACTACGAGGACGCGATCATCCTCTCCCAGCGGCTGGTCCAGGACGACGTCCTGTCCTCGATTCACATCGAGGAGCATGAGGTCGACGCCCGGGACACCAAGCTCGGGCCCGAGGAGATCACCCGGGACATCCCGAACGTCTCCGAGGAGGTCCTCGCCGACCTCGACGACCGCGGCATCATCAGGATCGGGGCCGACGTGGTCACCGGCGACATCCTGGTCGGCAAGGTCACCCCGAAGGGGGAGACCGAGCTGACGCCCGAGGAGCGGCTGCTCCGCGCGATCTTCGGCGAGAAGGCGCGTGAGGTCCGCGACACCTCGCTCAAGGTGCCGCACGGTGAGTCCGGCAAGGTGATCGGCGTCCGCGTATTCAGCCGCGAAGAGGGCGACGAACTGCCGCCCGGCGTGAACGAGCTGGTCCGGGTGTACGTCGCGGCCAAGCGGAAGATCACCGATGGGGACAAGCTGGCGGGCCGGCACGGCAACAAGGGCGTCATCGCCAAGATCCTGCCGGTCGAGGACATGCCGTTCCTCCAGGACGGCACCCCGGTGGACATCGTGCTCAACCCGCTCGGCGTGCCGGGCCGGATGAACGTCGGCCAGGTCCTCGAGACCCACCTGGGCTGGGTTGCCAGCTCGGGCTGGAACGTCGAGGGCAAGGACGCCGAGTGGAAGGACCGGCTCCGGCAGATCGGCGCCGATTCGGCCGCGGCGGGCACTCCGGTCGCCACGCCGGTCTTCGACGGCGCCCGCGAGGAGGAGATCACCGGCCTGCTCGGCAGCGTGCTGCCGAACCGGGACGGCAACCGGATGGTCGCGTCGTCGGGCAAGGCCAGCCTGTACGACGGACGGACCGGCGAGCCCTTCAAGGATCCGGTCGCGGTCGGCTACATCTACATACTCAAGCTGCTGCACCTTGTCGACGACAAGATCCATGCCCGGTCGACGGGGCCGTACTCGATGATCACCCAGCAGCCGCTCGGCGGGAAGGCCCAGTTCGGCGGCCAGCGGTTCGGTGAGATGGAGGTCTGGGCGCTGGAGGCGTATGGCGCCGCCTATGCCCTGCAGGAGCTGCTGACCATCAAGTCGGACGACATCCTCGGCCGGGTCAAGGTCTACGAGGCCATCGTCAAGGGCGAGAACATCCCCGAGCCCGGCATCCCTGAGTCCTTCAAGGTGCTGATCAAGGAAATGCAGTCGCTCTGCCTGAACGTGGAGGTGCTCTCCAGCGACGGCGCGGCCATCGAGATGCGCGACACGGACGAGGATGTCTTCCGCGCGGCGGAGGAACTCGGCATCGACCTGTCGCGGCGCGAGCCGAGCAGCGTTGAAGAGGTCTGATCCGATCTACCCAGGGGATAAAACACGTGCTTGACGTCAATTACTTCGACGACCTGCGTATCGGCCTAGCGACCGCGGACGACATCCGGCAGTGGTCGCACGGCGAGGTGAAGAAGCCGGAGACCATCAACTACCGCACGCTCAAGCCGGAAAAGGACGGGCTCTTCTGCGAGAAGATCTTCGGCCCCACCCGGGACTGGGAGTGCTACTGCGGTAAGTACAAGCGGGTCAGGTTCAAGGGCATCATCTGCGAGCGCTGCGGGGTCGAGGTCACCCGGGCCAAGGTGCGGCGCGAGCGGATGGGCCACATCGAGCTGGCCGCCCCGGTCACGCACATCTGGTACTTCAAGGGCGTGCCGAGCCGGCTCGGTTACCTGCTTGACCTGGCGCCCAAGGACCTGGAAAAGGTCATCTACTTCGCCGCGTACATGATCACGTACGTCGACGACGACTCCAGGGGCCGTGACCTGCCGTCGATGGAGGCGAAGATCTCGGTGGAGCGCGGGCAGCTGGAGCAGCGCCGCGACAACGACATCGAGACCAGGCAGTCCAAGCTGGAGAAGGACCTCGCCGAGCTGGAGGCCGCTGGCGCCAAGGGCGACGCGCGCCGCAAGGTGCGGGAGAGCTCCGACCGCGAGTGCAAGCAGATCCGCGACCGGGCACAGCGGGAGATCGACCGGCTCGAGGAGGTCTGGAACCGGTTCAGGAACCTGAAGGTCCAGGATCTGGAGGGCGACGAGCTGCTGTACCGCGAGATGCGGGACCGGTTCGGCCGTTACTTCCGCGGCGGCATGGGCGCCCAGGCGATCCAGGAGCGGCTCGGCAGCTTCGACCTCGAGGCCGAGGCGCAGAACCTCCGGGATACCATCCGGACCGGCAAGGGCCAGCGCAAGGCGCGCGCGCTGAAGCGGCTCAAGGTCGTATCCGCCTTCCTCAACACCAGGAACAGCCCGCTCGGCATGGTGCTCGACTGCATCCCGGTGATCCCGCCGGACCTGCGGCCGATGGTTCAGCTGGACGGCGGCAGGTTCGCCACCTCTGACCTGAACGACCTCTACCGGCGGGTGATCAACCGGAACAACCGGCTCAAGCGGCTGCTTGACCTGGGCGCCCCGGAGATCATCGTCAACAACGAGAAGCGGATGCTGCAGGAGGCCGTGGACTCGCTGTTCGACAACGGCCGTCGCGGCCGGCCGGTGACCGGCCCGGGCAACCGCCCGCTGAAGTCGCTGTCCGACATGCTCAAGGGCAAGCAGGGGCGATTCCGGCAGAACCTGCTCGGCAAGCGCGTCGACTACTCAGGGCGCTCGGTCATCGTGGTGGGACCGCAGCTGAAGCTGCACCAGTGCGGCCTGCCCAAGGAGATGGCGGTCGAGCTGTTCAAGCCGTTCGTCATGAAGCGGCTGGTGGACCTCAACCACGCGCAGAACATCAAGTCGGCCAAGCGGATGGTGGAGCGCGCCCGGCCGGTGGTGTGGGACGTGCTGGAAGAGGTCATCACCGAGCACCCGGTGCTGCTCAACCGCGCGCCGACGCTGCACCGGCTGGGCATCCAGGCGTTCGAGCCGCAGCTGGTGGAAGGCAAGGCCATCCAGATCCACCCGCTGGTCTGCACCGCGTTCAACGCGGACTTCGACGGTGACCAGATGGCGGTGCACGTGCCGCTATCCGCCGAGGCGCAGGCCGAGGCCCGCATCCTGATGCTGTCCGCCAACAACATCCTCAAGCCTGCCGACGGCAAGCCGGTCACCATGCCCACCCAGGACATGATCATCGGCATCTACTGCCTGACCAGGGAGTCCCCGGGCACCCCGGGAACCGGCCGGGCCTTCTCCAGCCCGTCCGAGGCCGTGATGGCTTACGACCGCGGCGAACTGGACCTGCAGGCGAAGGTCGAGGTACGGCTGCGCGACGTGACCCCGCCGATCGGGTTTACGCCGCCCGAGGGCTGGCGCACGGCGAGCCGCTGCGGCTGACCACGACGCTCGGCCGCTGCTTCTTCAACGAGACCTTGCCCGCCAGCTTCCCGTTCGTGAATTACGAGGTCGCCAGGAAGGAACTGTCGATCATCGTTAACGAGCTAGCCGAGACCTATCCCAAGGTCGAGGTGGCAGCCGCACTCGACGCGCTCAAGGACGCCGGGTTCCACTGGGCCACCAGGGCCGGGCTCACGATCGCGATCGAGGACGTGGTCGCCCCGCCGAACAAGCGGGAGATCCTGGAGGCTTACGAGCGGCGCGCGGACAAGGTGCAGCGCGAGTATGAGCGCGGCCTGATTACCGACGATGAGCGCCGCCAGGAGCTGATCGAGATCTGGACGCACGCGACCGCCGACGTCGCGACGGACATGGAAGCCGCGTTCCCGGAGACCAACCCGGTCTGGATGATGGTCAACTCCGGTGCTCGTGGTAACCCGATGCAGGTCAGGCAGATCGCCGGCATGCGGGGCCTGGTGTCCAACCCCAAGGGCGAGACCATCCCGCGGCCGATCAAGGCCAGCTTCCGGGAGGGCCTGTCCGTGCTGGAGTACTTCATCTCCACGCACGGCGCGCGCAAGGGCCTGGCGGACACCGCGCTGCGGACCGCCGACTCCGGGTACCTCACCCGGCGCCTGGTCGACGTGGCGCAGGACGTGATCGTGCGCGAGGAGGACTGCGGCACTGACCGGTCGCTGCCCATGAAGATCGCGGAAACGGTCTCGAAGGGCACCCTGCGCAAGCTGCCCAACATCGAGAACACCGGAACCGGCCGCATCATCGCCGAGGACATCTCCGATGCTGACGGCAACGTGCTCGTCGCCACCGGGTCTGACATGACCGAGGCCATGATCGAGATGCTGGTCGCGGCGGGCGTCGCGTCGGTGCGCACGTTCAGCGTGCTCGTCTGCCAGGCGAAGTTCGGCGTCTGCGCGAAGTGCTACGGGCGCTCGCTGGCCACCGGCAAGCGGGTGGACGTCGGCGAGGCGGTCGGCATCATCGCCGCCCAGTCGATCGGTGAGCCGGGCACGCAGCTGACCATGCGTACCTTCCACACCGGCGGCGTGGCAGGCCAGGACATCACCCACGGCCTGCCCCGCATCCAGGAGCTCTTCGAGGCCCGCATTCCCAAGGGCATGGCGCCGATCAGCGAGGTCGAGGGCCGGATCAAGCTCGAGGAGCCGGAGAAGACCCGGAAGATCACCGTTATTCCCGACGACGGCGCGGACGAGGTGCTGTATCAGGTCCCGATGCGGTCGCGGCTGCTGGTCGCCGACGGTGACCATGTGGTCGTCGGGCAGCAGCTGATTCAGGGCGCGGTCAACCCGCACGAGGTGCTGCGGATCCTCGGCTCCCGTGAGGTGCAGCTGCACCTGGTGCACGAGGTGCAGGAGGTCTACCGGTCGCAGGGCGTCTCGATTCACGACAAGCACATCGAGATCATCATCCGGCAGATGCTGAAGCGGGTGAACGTGCTGGAGTCGGGTGACACCGAGCTGCTGCCCGGTGAGCTGGTGGAGCGCCCGAGGTTCGAGGCGGTCAACCGCTCGGTGGTCGAGGAGAGCGGCACTCCGGCCTCCGGCCGCCCGGTTCTGATGGGCATCACCAAGGCCTCGCTGGCCACCGACTCGTGGCTGTCCGCGGCCTCGTTCCAGGAGACCACCAGGGTGCTGACCGATGCCGCCATCCACGCCAGGTCGGACTCGCTGCTCGGGCTGAAGGAGAATGTCATCATCGGCAAGCTGATCCCGGCAGGCACCGGGATGCAGCGCTACCGGAGCCTGCGCGTCGAGCCGACCGAGGACGCCAGGTCCGCCGTGTACCCGGCGCCCACGTTCGAGAACGGCGCCGGCGGGTACTCGTTCGCCCAGGGTTCGGGCGAGGCGATCCCGCTGGAGGAGTACGACTTCGGCTCGTACAACCGGTAACAACCGGACCAGCGCCTCCCGCGGCGGTCCGTAGCGCGGGGTGCCCGGCAGCATGCTGCCGGGCACCCCGCGTTTTGCCGTGTGCCGCGTTTTGCCGTGTCCTGCGGCTTGGCTATTCCGCGGCCCGCGCAGAGATTCCGCGGCCCGCGCAGGCCGGTGCCTATCCCGGTTTTGCGCCCGGCCCCGGTCCGCGCGTTGTTTGAGCCCGCGCATTCCGGATAGTTGCCAGCCACCACTATCCAGGAAAGAGGTGCCCCGCATGGCAGCCAGCGATAAGGCCGAGGGCAAGGCCGACGAGGTCAAGGGCAAGGTCAAGAAGAAGGTCGGCGAGGCGGCCGGCAACGAGCAGCTCATCGCCGAGGGCAAGGGCGACCAGGCCAAGGGCGACCTGAAGCAGGCCGGCGAGAAGATTAAGGACGTCTTCAGGAAATGACGGCACCGGCTGGCGGGCCTGGCCAGAAAGTGCCGGTGCAGGTCCGCGCGGCCGCCGGCGGCCAGCCCGCGGGTACCGCCGGGTATTCCGGCCCAGGGCGATCTGAGGCCGGCATCCCCGGGGACTCCACCCCCGGGGATGCCGAGGCCAGCGTCCTCGGGGACTCTGAGGACAAGATTCACGAGGCGACGCAGGACCGGAGCTATCAGGCCTCCGAGGACCGGCTGAACGAAGCGGTCGAGGCGGCGGCCGTGCTGGCGGAGGCAACCGGCGGCCTGGGAGCGCCCGGCAGGCCGATGAACCGGCGATCCCCGTTCTTCATCGGGATGGCCGCGGCCGCGGGCGTTGCGGTCACCTACGGCCTTGTCGAGCTTACGATCAGGGCCCGATCCGTGCTGGTGCTGATCGGCCTGGCACTGTTCATCGCGGCGGGCCTGGATCCGGCCGTCGGCTGGCTGACCCGCCACGGCGTGCGGCGCTGGCTGGCGGTCATCATCACGCTGCTCACCGTCGCAGCCGCGGTGGCAGCGTTCCTCGCCGCCGCGATCCCGCCGCTGGCCGCGCAGGCCTCCGCGCTGGTCGCCGAGCTGCCGAGGTACATGCACTCACTGCAGGACCACAACTCACAGCTGGGCAGGCTGGACGCGCAGTATCACATCCAGCAGCGGCTCTCACGGCTGATTTCCACCCGGGGCAGTTCGCTGATCGGGGGAGTGCTCGGCGCGGGCGAGCTTGTCCTCGGGGCCGCGTCGGCCCTGCTGGTGGTGGCCGTGCTAGCCGTCTACTTCCTGGCTGACATGCCGCGGATCAAGCTGTTCGCCTACCGGCTGGCGCCGCACTCGCGCCGCACCCGGGTGATCCTGATCGGCGATGAGATCTTCGCCAAGGTCGGCGGGTTCGTCCTCGGCAACTTCCTGACCTCGGTGATCGCCGGCCTCGGCACCTATCTCTGGATGCTTGCCTTCGGGCTGCCCTACCCGATCCTGCTGGGCCTGTTCGTCGCCTTCATGGACCTGATCCCGGTGATCGGCTCCACGATCGGCGGCGCGGTGGTCACGCTGGTCGCCCTGACCGTGTCCCTTCCCATCGCCGCCCTGACGCTCGGCTTCTACGTCGCCTACCGGCTGGCCGAGGACTACCTGCTGGTGCCCAGGGTGATGGGCAGGACGGTCCGGGTACCCGGCGTCGTCTCGGTCGTGGCCGTCCTCGTCGGCGGCGCCCTGATGGGCATCATCGGCGCGCTGGTCGCGATCCCGGCAGCGGCCGCGCTCCGCCTGCTGCTGGAGGAAGTGGCCTTCCACCGCCTCGACGACAGCTGAGCCGGACCACGGACACCGAACAGGACCACGGACACCGAACAGGACCACGGACCCCCCGCGGCGCGGTATTCTGTGAGAGCACCGGCCGGCAGTTGTGGCGGTGCCGAATCGGCTGGCGCCGGATGAATTCTGGCCCGGCCGAGGGGAATTTATGGGCTCGCTTTGACCTTGTGGTGACAGGCCGGTACGCTGTTTCTCCGTGCCCGTCACAGGCGGGCACGTGCGCGCTAACGGGCTGCGGTTCCCTGGCCAGTAGGCCGGGAGCAGCGAACGGCCACGCGCGCAGGCTTACCCACTCTGACGTATCGGCCCTCGCGGGCGGGTGCGCTGTGATGACGGCGACACGCCCGACCACGGGGGTCGGAGAGTCGCGTGAACTTGCAGGCCAGGTGCGTACGACCGCCTGCCTGGGCGGCCTCTAGGGGCCGGCCCCGGGTAGCCATGGGCGGCCAGGGCAGCCAGGTGAAGGACGACATGCGCCGCAGGGCGCCCGAAGATTAACGAAGACGGAGACGCGGTGCCCACGATCCAGCAGCTGGTCCGGAAGGGCCGCCAGGACAAGGTAGCCAAGAACAACACCCCGGCGCTGAAGGGCAGCCCCCAGCGCCGCGGGGTCTGCACGCGCGTCTACACAACTACCCCAAAGAAGCCGAACTCGGCGCTCCGCAAGGTCGCCAGGGTCAGGCTCACCAGCCACATCGAGGTCACCGCCTACATCCCCGGCGTCGGCCACAACCTCCAGGAGCACTCCATCGTGCTGGTCCGCGGCGGTCGTGTCCGTGACCTTCCCGGAGTGCGTTACAAGGTCATCCGCGGCTCCCTGGACACCCAGGGCGTCCGCGGCCGCAAGCAGGCCCGTAGCCGTTACGGCGCGAAGAAGGAGAAGAGCTGACATGCCGCGCAAGGGCCCCGCGACCAAACGGCCGCTGGTCACTGATCCCGTCTACGGCTCACCGCTCGTCACCGCGCTGGTCAGCAAGGTGCTGCGGAACGGCAAGCGGTCGCTGGCCGAGCGGATCGTTTACGGCGCGCTCGAGGGCTGCAAGGAGAAGTCAGGCAACGACCCGGTCGTGACGCTCAAGCGCGCGCTCGACAATGTCAAGCCGACCCTGGAGGTCAAGAGCCGCCGGGTCGGCGGCGCGACCTATCAGGTGCCGGTCGAGGTCAAGGCTTCCCGCAGCACCACCCTGGCGCTGCGCTGGCTGGTCGCCTACTCGCGCTCGCGCCGGGAGAAGACCATGACCGAGCGGCTGATGAACGAGCTGCTCGACGCGAGCAACGGCCTCGGGGCGAGCGTGAAGCGCCGCGAGGACACCCACAAGATGGCCGAGTCGAACAAGGCCTTCGCGCACTACCGCTGGTAAACGCCAGCAGCGCCGGACTGCCGGCGCGCAGCCGCCTGCCGGACGGAAACGTCCGGCAGCTATCGAGGAAGACGAGGATCTCAGCAGTGGCCGCCACCCAGACCGCCTTGGAACTGGCCAGTCTCCGCAACATCGGGGTCATGGCGCATATCGACGCGGGCAAAACGACGACCACCGAGCGGATCCTGTTCTACACCGGCATCAACTACAAGATCGGCGAGGTCCACGAGGGCGCCGCCACGATGGACTGGATGGAGCAGGAGCAGGAGCGGGGCATCACGATCACCTCGGCTGCCACTACCTGCATCTGGCGGGATCACACGATCAACCTGATCGATACCCCGGGCCACGTGGACTTCACCGTCGAGGTCGAGCGGTCGCTGCGCGTGCTGGACGGCGCCGTTGCGGTCTTCGACGGCGTGGCCGGCGTAGAGCCGCAGTCCGAGACTGTCTGGCGGCAGGCGGACCGCTACGGCGTGCCGCGGATCTGCTTCGTGAACAAGATGGACCGGGTCGGGGCCGAATTCCACCGGTGCGTGGAGATGATCTCCGACCGGCTCGGCGCCACGCCGCTGGTGATCCAGCTGCCGTGGGGCGTCGAGTCCGACTTCCGCGGCGTCATCGACCTGGTCCGGATGCAGGCATTGCTCTGGCCGACCGACGGCAAGGGCGACTCCTACCAGACCGTCGCGATCCCGGACCATCACCTGGAGGCGGCCCGCGAGTGGCGGGACATCCTGGTGGAGCGGATTTCCGAGAACGACGAGCAGATGATGGAGCTGTACCTCGACGGCACCGAGCCGGACGAGCAGTCCCTGATCGCGGCGATCAGGCGGGCCACCATCGCCGGCGCCGTCACGCCGGTCATGTGCGGCAGCGCGTTCAAGAACAAGGGCGTCCAGCCCATGCTGGACGCGATCGTGGACTACCTGCCGAGCCCGGTTGACATCCCGCCGATCAAGGGCCATGCCGTCAATGACGAGGACACGGTCATCGAGCGCAAGGCCGATCCGGCCGCGCCGTTCGCCGCGCTCGCCTTCAAGATCATGTCCGACCAGCACCTCGGCAAGCTGACTTACATCCGGATCTACTCGGGCACCCTCGAGACCGGCACCACGGTGCAGAACTCGACGAAGGGCCGCAAGGAGCGGATCGGCAAGATCTACCAGATGCACGCGAACAAGCGCGAGGAGCGCCCGTCCGCGATCGCCGGGCAGATCGTCGCCGTGATGGGCCTGAAGGACACCTCGACCGGCGACACGCTCTGCGAACAGGCCAAGCAGGTGATCCTGGAGTCGATGACCTTCCCCGCGCCGGTGATCAACGTCGCGATCGAGCCGAGGACCAAGGGCGACCAGGACAAGCTCGGCATCGCGATCCAGCGGCTGGCCGAGGAGGACCCGACCTTCCAGGTCAGGACCGACGAGGAAACCGGCCAGACCATCATCTCCGGGATGGGCGAGCTGCACCTTGAGGTGCTGGTCGAGCGGATGCGGCGGGAGTTCCGGGTCGAGGCGAACATCGGCCGGCCGCAGGTGGCCTACCGGGAGACCATCCGGCGGAAGGCCGAGAAGGTCGAGTACACGCACAAGAAGCAGACCGGCGGCGCCGGGCAGTACGCCAAGGTAGTCATCAACCTGGAACCGACCGGCGGCGACGGCGGCGGCTACGAGTTCGAGAACAAGATCCATGGCGGCAAGGTGCCGCGGGAGTACATCCCCTCGGTGGACGCGGGCTGCCAGGAGGCAGCCGAGTTCGGCGTGCTGGCGGGGTACCCCATGGTCGACCTGAAGGTCACCCTGACTGACGGTTCCTACCATGAGGTGGACTCCTCCGAGCTGGCCTTCAAGATCGCCGGATCGATGGCCTTCAAGAAGGCGGCCGGCTACGCCGACCCGGTGCTGCTTGAGCCCGTCATGGCCGTCGAGGTGCGAACCCCCGAGGACTACATGGGCGAGGTCATCGGCGACCTGAACAGCCGCCGAGGCCAGATTCAGGCCATGGAGGAACGCAGCGGGGTGCGGGTGGTCAAGGCGGTCGTCCCGCTGTCGGAGATGTTCGGTTACGTGGGTGACCTGCGCAGCCGGACACAGGGCAGGGCGGACTACAGCATGCAGTTCGATTCGTATGCCCAGGTGCCGCCCAGCATCGCCAAGGAGATCATCGCCAAAGCCAGAGGCGAGTAGCCAGTAGCAAGCATGTCTAGAAGCAGACGGCGCCCCGCGTGAGCGCCTGGCCCCACCACGGTGGGGAACGATCGCAACAAGGAGACACCAGTGGGGAAGGCCAAGTTCCAGCGGACGAAGCCGCACGTCAACATCGGCACCATCGGGCACATCGACCATGGCAAGACGACGCTGACCGCGGCGATTACCAAGGTGCTGCACGACAAGTTCCCTGACGTCAATCCCTTCACGCCGTTCGACCAGATCGACAACGCGAAGGAAGAGCGGGAGCGCGGCATCACCATCGCGATCTCGCACGTCGAGTACCAGACCGAGAAGCGCCACTACGCGCATGTCGACTGCCCGGGACACGCGGACTACATCAAGAACATGATCACCGGCGCGGCCCAGATGGACGGCGCGATCCTGGTGGTCGCCGCCACCGACGGCCCGATGCCGCAGACCCGCGAGCACGTGCTGCTGGCCCGCCAGGTCGGCGTGCCGTACATCGTGGTCGCGCTCAACAAGACCGACATGGTCGACGACGAGGAGATCCTCGAGCTCGTCGAGCTTGAGGTCCGCGAGCTGCTCAGCAACCAGGACTACCCCGGCGATGACCTGCCGGTGATCAGGGTCTCCGCCCTCAAGGCGCTCGAAGGTGACGCCGACTGGAGCGAGAAGGTCGTCGAGCTGATGGCCGCCTGCGATGCCAGCATCCCCGAGCCTGTCCGGGACACCGAGAAGCCGTTCCTGATGCCGGTCGAGGATGTCTTCTCGATCACCGGCCGCGGCACGGTGGTCACCGGCCGGATCGAGCGCGGCAAGATCCACACCGGTGAGGAAATCGAGATCATCGGGATCAAGGAGAGGTCGAGCAAGACGATCGTCACCGGCGTGGAGATGTTCCACAAGATCCTCGACGAGGGCCAGGCCGGGGACAACGCGGGACTGCTGCTCCGCGGCACCAAGCGCGAGGATGTCGAGCGCGGCCAGGTCATCATCAAGCCCGGCACCAACACCCCGCACACCGAGTTCGACGCGCAGGTCTACATCCTGGGCAAGGACGAGGGCGGCCGGCACACCCCGTTCTTCAACAACTACCGGCCGCAGTTCTACTTCCGCACCACGGACGTGACCGGCGTCGTGCACCTGCCCGAGGGCACCGAGATGGTGCTGCCGGGTGACAACACGGAGATGAAGGTCGACCTCATCCAGCCGATCGCCATGGAAGAAGGACTGCGGTTCGCGATCAGGGAAGGCGGCCGCACCGTCGGCGCCGGCCGGGTCACGAACATCATCAAGTAGCTGCAGCGGGTGCGGCGGCCGTGCCGTCACGGCACGGCCGCCGCACCACGCAGCACGAAGGCCCACCGCCGGCTGGCACACGCCAGCCAGCGGCCGGGCAGCCAGCACGGGCACCCAGCGGCACCACAGAAGCGAAGGACATCGAAGCCACATGGCGGGACAGAAGATCCGCATCCGGCTCAAGGCCTATGACCATGAGGTCATCGACAGCTCGGCGCGGAAGATCGTCGACACGGTGACGCGTACCGGCGCGAAGGTCGCCGGGCCAGTGCCGCTGCCTACCGAGAAGAACGTGTACTGCGTCATCCGCTCACCGCACAAGTACAAGGACTCGCGGGAGCATTTCGAGATGCGCACGCACAAGCGGCTGATTGACATCATCGACCCCACGCCGAAGACAGTCGACTCCCTGATGCGGCTTGACCTGCCGGCGGGCGTCGACATCGAGATCAAGCTGTAGAGGGACGCACCGACATGACCAAGCAGATCAAGGGGGTCCTGGGCACCAAGCTCGGCATGACCCAGGTCTTCGCCGATGACGGGAAGATCGTGCCCGTCACCGTCGTGGCGGCCGGCCCTTGCGTCGTCACCGCGGTGCGCACGCCGGACGCCGACGGCTACGCCGCCGTGCAGCTCGGCTACGGCGACATCGACCCGCGCAAGGTGAATAAGCCGGAGGCCGGGCACTTCGCGAAGGCCGGCGTGACGCCGCGCCGGTACCTGGTCGAGCTGCGCACCGACAACGCCGCCGAGTACACCCTGGGCCAGGAAGTCAGCGCCGAGACGTTCGCGGCCGGGGAACTGGTCGACGTGACGGCGAAAAGCAAGGGCAAGGGCTTCGCCGGAGTGATGAAGCGGCACGGCTTCAAGGGCCTGTCCGCATCGCACGGCACCCAGCGCAAGCACCGCTCGCCCGGGTCGATCGGCGGCTGCGCCACCCCCGGCCGGGTGTTCAAGGGCGTCCGGATGGCCGGGCGGATGGGCGGCGTGCGCATCACGGCGCCGAGCCTGACGCTGCACGGCGTCGACGCAGGCCGCGGGCTGCTGCTGATCAAGGGCGCGGTGCCCGGCCCGAAGGGCGGCCTTGTCCTGGTCCGCAGTGCCGTCAAGACCCCGCTGCTTCCCGGCGGCCGGCCAGCGAGGAGTGAAGCATAATGACCGCCGTCAACGTCGTCTCGGCGTCCGGCTCGGCCGGCCAGGCCGCGGAACTGCCCGCCGAGATCTTCGATGTCAAGGTGAACGTGCCGCTGATCCACCAGGTAGTGGTGGCGCAGGAGGCGGCCGCACGCCAGGGCACCCACGCCACCAAGTCGCGCGGCATGGTCCGGGGCGGCGGCCGGAAGCCGTACCGCCAGAAGGGCACCGGCCGCGCCCGGCAGGGCTCGATCCGCGCACCGCAGTTCGCCGGCGGCGGCGTGGTGCACGGCCCGGTGCCCCGTTCCTATGAGCAGCGCACGCCCAAGAAGATGAAGGCCGCCGCGCTGCGCGGTGCGCTGTCTGACCGCGCGCGGCACGGCCGGGTACACGTCGTGAGCGGCTTCGTCGAGGGCGACCTGCCGAGCACGAAGGGCGCGCACGCCATGTTGGCCACGGTGATCGGGATGGCGCCGGGCGCTGCGCATGTCCTGGTCGTAGCGGACCGGGCCGATCAGCTCACCTGGAAGAGCCTGCGCAACGTCGCGGGCGTGCACCTGATCGCCTCCGGCCAGCTCAACACCTACGACGTGCTGGTCAGCGATCACGTGGTGTTCACCGAGGACAGCCTGGCCCGGTTCGTCTCGCGGGCCGGCAAGCAGCAGGAGGCACAGCAGTGAGCGGTATCTCGAACCCGCGGGACATCCTTCTGCGGCCGGTCATCTCGGAGAAGAGCTACCGGCTCGCCGATGACGGCAAGTACACCTTCATCGTCGCGCCCGGCTCGAACAAGACCCAGATCAGGCAGGCGGTCGAGACCGTCTTCAGCGTCCGGGTGACCGGCGTCAATACTGTCAACAGGCCGGGCAAGCGCCGCCGGACGCGGTTTGGCTGGGGCAAGCGCCCGGACACGAAGCGCGCCATCGTCAGCCTCGCTGACGGCGAGCGGATCGACGTCTTCGGCCCGGTCTAGGCCGCACATCCATAGGAGCTTGAGCACACATGGCCATCCGCAAGTACAAGCCGACCACCCCGGGCAGGCGGGGCGCGAGCGGCGCTGACTTCTCCGAGGTCACACGCAGTGACCCGGAGAAGTCACTGGTGCGCCCGCTGCACTCCACCGGCGGCAGGAACGTGCACGGCCGGATCACCACCCGGCACCAGGGCGGCGGGCACAAGCGCGCTTACCGGCTGATCGACTTCCAGCGCGCGGACAAGGACGGCGTCCCGGCGAAGGTCGCGCACATCGAGTATGACCCGAATCGCACCTCCCGGATCGCGCTGCTGCACTATGCCGACGGGGAGAAGCGCTACATTCTCGCCCCGGAGGGCCTGACCCAGGGCGACCTGGTGGAGAACGGGCCGGGCGCGGACATCAAGACCGGCAACTGCCTGCCGCTGCGCAATATCCCGACCGGCACCGTCGTGCACGCGATCGAGCTGCGGCCCGGCGGTGGCGCCAAGATCGCCCGCTCGGCTGGGTCCGGCGTGCAGCTGCTCGCCAAGGAGGGGCGGCATGCGCAGCTGCGCATGCCGTCCGGCGAGATCAGGCGGGTCGAGGCCGCCTGCCGTGCCACCATCGGCGAGGTCGGCAACGCCGAGCAGGGCAACATCAAGCTCGGCAAGGCGGGCCGGAACCGGTGGAAGGGACGCCGGCCCTCGGTCCGCGGTGTCGCGATGAACCCCGTCGATCACCCTCTGGGCGGCGGCGAGGGAAAGAGCTCAGGCGGGCGTCACCCGGTCAGCCCTTGGGGGAAGCCGGAAGGGCGCACCCGGAAGGCCAGCAAGCCCAGCGACCGGATGATTACCCGGCGGCGCAGCAAGAAGAAGCGGTAGGAGCACCTGACGATGCCTCGTAGCCTGAAAAAGGGTCCCTTCGTGGACGACCACCTGATGAAGAAGGTGGACGTGCAGAACGACAAGGGCACCAAGAACGTGATCAAGACGTGGTCGCGGCGCTCCATGGTCGTTCCCGCGATGCTTGGCCACACGATCGCCGTGCACGACGGCCGCAAGCACGTGCCGGTCTTCATCACCGAATCGATGGTCGGGCACAAGCTCGGCGAGTTCGCGCCCACCCGCACGTTTCGTACTCATGTGCGGGATGACCGGCGCGCCCGCCGCTGAGCCCGCCCGCAGACATCCCGGGCAGACCGGCTAGCTAAAAGAGAGCGAGAGAGAGCGATGGAAGCGAGGGCAAAGGCGCGGTACGTACGCGTCACGCCGCGGAAGGCCCGCCGGGTGGTGGACCTGATCCGCGGGCTGCCTGCTGACCAGGCGCGGGCGGCGCTTGCCTTCGCGCCGCAGTCGGCCAGCGATCCCGTCGGCAAGGTCCTGGCGAGTGCCATCGCCAACGCCGAGTACGCCAAGCATCTCGACGCGAGCACGCTCGTAGTAAGCAGGGCGTGGGTGGACGAGGGGCCGACGCTCAAGCGCTTCCGGCCGCGCGCCCTCGGCCGCGGCTACCGGATCAACAAGCGCACCAGTCACATCACGGTCGTCGTGTCGGATGACCGCAAGGAGAGGACCCGCTAGTGGGCCAGAAAGTGAACCCGCACGGGTTCCGGCTGGGTATCACCACTGACTTCAAGAGCCGGTGGTATGCCGACAAGCTGTACAAGGATTACGTCGCGGAGGACGTGGCGATCCGGCGGATGCTGCAGCGCGGCATGGAGCGGGCCGGCATCTCCAAGGTCGAGATCGAGCGGACCAGGGACCGGGTCCGGGTGGACATCCACACGGCCAGGCCCGGCATCGTCATCGGCCGCCGAGGCGCCGAGGCCGACCGGATCCGCGGCGACCTGGAGAAGCTGACCAGCAAGCAGATCCAGCTCAACATCCTCGAGGTGAAGAACCCCGAGGTCGACGCTCAGCTTGTCGCCCAGGGCGTTGCCGAGCAGCTGTCCAGCCGGGTTTCCTTCCGCCGCGCCATGCGCAAGGCGATGCAGACCTCGATGAAGGGCGGCGCCAAGGGCATCAGGGTGCAGTGCTCGGGCCGGCTGGGCGGCGCGGAAATGTCCCGGTCTGAGTTCTACCGCGAGGGCCGGGTTCCGCTGCACACTCTCCGCGCGGACATTGACTTCGGCTTCTACGAGGCCAGGACCACCTTCGGCCGGATCGGCGTGAAGGTCTGGATCTACCGTGGCGAGGCACCGCAGACCCGCGCGGAGCGCGAGGCCGCGGCCGCCGCCCTGCGGGCGGGCCAGCGGCCGGGCAGGCCGCCGCAGCAGCAACGGCGTCCGGCCGGCGCTGCCGCCGGCGGCGCCCGGCGGACCGATCGCGCGGCCGGGTCCGGCGCGGACCGGCCAGAGGAACGCGGCCAGGAAGGCCAGGATCCGGCGGCGCAGGCCGCCGCTGTCCCGGCTGCCGCGGGCGAGGAGGGCTGAGTCATGCTGATCCCGCGCAGGGTGAAGCACCGCAAGCAGCACCGTCCCGACCGGCACGGTGCCGCCAAGGGCGGCACCAGGGTGACCTTCGGTGAGTACGGCATCCAGGCGGTCGAGCACTCCTATGTGACCAACCGGCAGATCGAGGCCGCCCGGATCGCGATGACGCGGCATATCCGCCGTGGCGGCAAGGTGTGGATCAACGTCTACCCGGACCGGCCGCTGACCAAGAAGCCCGCCGAGACCCGGATGGGATCCGGCAAGGGCGCGCCGGAATGGTGGATCGCCAACGTCAAGCCGGGCCGGGTCATGTTCGAGCTGTCCGGCGTGACCGAGCCGGTCGCCAGGGAAGCCCTCCGCCGCGCGATGCACAAGCTTCCAATGAAATGCAAGTTCGTCAAGCGCGAAGTAGGTGAGGCGTGATGGCGAAGGGCATGGTCGCCGCTGATCTGCGGAACTCGACCGAGGAAGAGCTCGACGGCAAGCTCGCGGAAGCGAAGATAGAGCTGTTCAACCTCCGTTTCCAGGCGGCCACCGGCCAGCTGGAGAGCCACGGGCGGCTTCGTGCCGTGCGCAAGGAGATCGCCCGCATCTACACGGTGAAGCGGGAGCGCGAGCTTGGCATCGTGACGGTGGTAGAGGAGACGGATGACGATGAGTGAGGCAACCGGCGGTGCGCCCGCGCGTGGCTACCGCAAGGTCCGCGAAGGCCTGGTGGTCAGCGACAAGATGGACAAGACCGTCGTGGTCGAAGTCGAGGACCGGGTCATGCACCCGAAGTACGGCAAGGTCATCCGCCGCACGAAGAAGTACAAGGCGCACGACGACGTGAATGGCTGCGGCGTCGGTGACCGGGTGCTGCTGATGGAGACCCGGCCGCTATCCGCAACCAAGCGGTGGCGGGTCGCGCAGATTCTGGAGAAGGCCAAGTAAGACCCACCAGGACCCGCCAGGCCTCTGCGAGGCCGGCGTGACGGAGCAGGAGTTGACGTGATCCAGCAGGAGTCGCGGCTTAAGGTCGCCGACAACACGGGTGCCAAGGAGATCTTGTGCATCCGGGTGCTCGGCGGCTCGGGCAGGCGATACGCGGGCATTGGTGACGTCATCGTGGCCACGGTCAAGGATGCCCTCCCGGGCGCCGCGGTGAAGAAGGGCGACGTGGTCAAGGCTGTCGTCGTGCGCACTCGCAAGGAGCGCCGCCGCGGTGACGGCTCCTACATCCGCTTCGACGAGAACGCCGCGGTACTGATCAGGGATGGCGGGGATCCTCGCGGCACCCGCATCTTCGGGCCAGTCGGCCGCGAACTGCGCGAGAAGCGATTCATGCGCATCATTTCGCTGGCGCCGGAGGTGCTGTGATGACCAGGAAGGCCGCACTGGCCAAGAGCCAGCTGACACGGAAAGCACGAAGCCTGAAGATCAAGAAGGGTGATCAGGTCATCGTGATCGCGGGCAAGGACAAGCATCGCGAGGGCACGGTGATTCTCGTCGACCCGGAGCGCCAGAAGGTCCTGGTCCAGGGCGCCAACATGATCAAGAAGAACACCAAGGTCGACTACCAGGGCAGGCGCGGTGCCAAAGAAGGCGGCATCATCCACCAGGAAGCGTTCATTCACGTGAGCAACGTGCAGCTGATCGACCCGGAGACCAAGAAGCCCGCTCGGGCCGGCTACCGGCTGGACGAGGACAAGAAGAAGGTCCGGATTACCCGCCCGGGCGGTAAGGACATCTGATGGCAGCAACCAAGACGAAGCAGGCGCCCGCCGGCCGGGGCCAGGACGCCGCGTCGGCTTCCGATGCTCCGGCGGCGGTGGCCCCGCCCCGCCCCCGGCTGCAGGAGCGCTATCTCAGCGAGATCGCGCCTGCGCTCCGCGAGGAGTTCGGCTACGCCAACGTGATGCAGGTTCCCGGCCTGTCCAAGATCGTGGTCAACATGGGGGTCGGCGAGGCCGCCAGGGACGCCAAGCTCATCGACGGCGCGGTCAGGGACCTGTCGGTGATCACCGGCCAGAAGCCGTCGGTCACCCGGGCGAGGAAGTCGATCGCCCAGTTCAAGCTCAGGGAGGGCATGCCGATCGGAGCGCACTCGACGCTCCGGGGGAGCCGGATGTGGGAATTCTGCGACCGCCTGCTGGCCACCGCCCTACCCAGGATCCGCGACTTCCGCGGGCTGTCCGACCGGCAGTTCGACGGCCGGGGCAACTACACGTTCGGCCTGACCGAGCAGCTGATGTTCCACGAGATCAACCCTGATCAGGTGGACAGGCAGCGCGGCATGGACGTGACCATCGTCACGACCGCGACCACCGACGCCGAAGCCCGCTCGCTGCTGCGACGGCTCGGATTCCCGTTCAAGGAGAACTGAGTAGTGGCGAAGAAAGCTCTGATCGCCAAGGCGAAGCGCACGCCGAAATTTGAGGTCCGCGCGTATACCAGGTGCTCGCGCTGCGGGCGCCCGAGGGCCGTCTACCGCAAGTTCGGGCTCTGCCGGATCTGCTTCCGGACGCTTGCGCACCGGGGCGAGCTGCCCGGCATCACCAAGTCCAGCTGGTAGCCGCCTGCGGCCACCGACCCGGGCGCGACCAGCGCCCGGCCAGTTGAATCACCGTGGGCGCTACCCGCGCCCACCGACCACGCCGAAGGTCCGGACGGAAACCGCGGCGAGGAAGGCCTCTAGGCCATGACCATGACCGACCCGGTCGCAGACATGCTGACCAGGCTCCGCAATGCCAATTCGGCATACCACGACGCCGTGGCCATGCCGCACTCGAAGATCAAGGTGCATATCGCGGAGATCCTCCAGCAGGAGGGCTACATCGCGGGCTGGCGCGTCGAGGATGCCGAAGTCGGCAAGAGCCTCGTGATCGCGCTCAAGTTCGGGCCGACCCGCGAGCGCTCGATCGCCGGGCTCAAGCGGGTGTCCAAGCCGGGCCTGCGGGTGTACGCGCGCAAGGACAACCTGCCGCGGGTGCTCGGTGGCCTTGGCGTCGCGATCATCTCCACGTCGGGCGGGCTGATGACCGACAAGGCCGCGAACAAGAAGGGCGTAGGCGGAGAAGTCCTCGCCTACGTCTGGTAGGGAGCCGGCCATGTCACGAATCGGACGCATGCCCGTCGCCGTTCCTGGTGGCGTCGACGTCACCATCAATGGCCGCGAGGTCGTCGTGAAGGGCCCGAAGGGAAGCCTCAGCCTCGAGGTCGCGGCGCCGATCGAGGTCACCCAGGCGGACGGGTCGATCACCGTCACCAGGCCGAGCGACGAGGGCGAGATCCGCGCCCTGCACGGCCTGTCCCGGTCGCTGATCGCCAACATGGTGACCGGCGTGACCGAGGGCTACCGCAAGACCCTGGAGATCGTCGGGGTCGGCTACCGGGTCCAGGCGAGGGGCCAGGACCTGGAGTTCGCCCTGGGCTTCAGCCATCCGGTGCCGGTCAGCGCACCTGCGGGAATCACCTTCAAGGTGGAGACGCCGACCAGGTTCGTTGTCGAGGGCATCGACAAGCAGCAGGTGGGCGAGGTCGCCGCCAACATACGCAAGCTCCGCAAGCCCGACCCGTACAAGGGCAAGGGCGTGCGTTACCAGGGTGAGCAGATCCGCCGCAAGGTCGGAAAGGCTGGGAAGTAGAAATGCCGTCTGGAACCAGGACCAGGGCGCACGGCCGCATCACCGGCCGCACCGATCCGCGGGCGGCCGCGCGCGCACGGCGGCACCTGCGGGTCAGGAAGAAGGTCGCCGGCAGCGCCGCGCGGCCCCGGCTGGTCGTCACCCGGTCGGCCCGGCATACCTCGGCCCAGCTCATTGATGACGTAGCGGGCGTCACGCTGGCGTCCGCCTCGACCCTGGACGACGCCATCCGCGGCGCCGAGGGCGACAAGACCGCTAAGGCGCGGCAGGTAGGCTCGCTTCTCGCGCAGCGCGCGTCCCAGGCGGGCATCACCGCGGTCGTGTTCGACCGCGGCGGCTACGCCTACCATGGCCGGGTCGCCGCGCTCGCGGACGGCGCGCGCGAGGGCGGGCTGGCCCTGTGAGAGCCGAGCCTGGCCCGATGAGAGCCAGCACTGTAACGCCGGGCAGCCCGGATACTCATGAGAGAAGGAAGATCTAATGCCAGCAGCACCGCGGCGCGGCGCCGGCGGCGGCGAGCGGCGCGATCGCCGTGACGACCGCCGTGGCGGCGCGGCCGACAAGGGCACTGCCTACCTAGAGCGGGTGGTGGCCATCAACCGGGTGGCCAAGGTGGTCCAGGGCGGCCGCCGGTTCAGCTTCACCGCGCTGGTCGTCGTGGGCGACGGCAATGGCATGGTCGGCGTCGGCTACGGCAAGGCCAAGGAGGTCCCGGCGGCGATCGCCAAGGGGGTCGAGGCCGCCAAGAAGAACTTCTTCAAGGTCCCGCGCATCGCCGGCACCATCCCGCACACCGTGCAGGGCGAGGAGTCCGCCGGCGTCGTGCTGCTCAAGCCGGCCAGCCCGGGAACCGGCGTCATCGCCGGCGGCCCGGTCCGGGCCGTGCTGGAGTGCGCGGGAGTGCATGACGTGCTGTCACGGTCCCTCGGGTCGTCGAATGCGATTAACGTCATCCACGCCACCGTCGCCGCGCTGAAGAGCCTGAAGCGGCCGGAGGAGATCGCGGCCAGGCGTGGCCTGCCGATCGAGCACGTCGCGCCAGCCGCCATGCTCCGGGCCCGCGCGGCCGCCGCGGCCACCGCCTCGTCGGGTAACAGCTGAGCGGGGGTGCGGACATGACAGAGTTGAAGGTTACCCAGGTCAAGTCGAAGATCGGGGGCACCCAGGTGCAGCGGGACTCGCTGCGCTCGCTGGGGCTCCGGCGGATCGGTCACGTGGTCACGAAGGCGGACCGGCCGGAGATCCGCGGCATGATCCGAGCGGTGCGCCACCTGGTCACCGTCGAGGAGGTCGACTGAGATGGCAGACGCCGGAAGCAGTAAGGAAGACCGGGGCGAGGTCGCCCCGGAAGGCCGCGGGCTGAAGATTCACCACCTGCGCCCCGCGCCCGGATCGCGCACCGCGCGGACCCGGGTGGGCCGCGGCGAGGCATCCAAGGGCAAGACTGCGGGTCGCGGGACCAAGGGCACCAAGGCACGCAACAAGGTGGCTCCCGGGTTCGAAGGCGGCCAGATGCCGCTGCACCGCCGGCTGCCCAAGCTGGGGGGCTTCTCCAACACGGGCTTCAAGACCACCTACCAGGTAGTCAACCTGGACCGGCTGACCGCGCTGTACCCCAAGGGCGGCGACGTCACCCCCGACGACCTCGTCGCCAGGGGCGCGGTGCGCTCAGGTCAGCTCGTCAAGGTACTCGGCTCCGGCGAGGCGGCAGCGAAGCTGCGGGTGACCGCGCACGCGTTCTCCGCGTCCGCGCGGGAGAAGATCACCGCCGCGGGCGGAACGGTCACCGAGTTGTGAGATGACCGCCGCCACCGCCACCGGCGCGGGCGCCGTCACCGCTGCTCGCGCGGCCTGCGGCGGCGGGCTCGTGCCCGGCTGCCGGAGTGCGCTGCGCAGGTTAGACTTCGGCGTGCACGTCACGCCCTCGATCCGTCCGGGCGAGCCCCGTAACCAGGAGCGGCAGATGTTGACCTTTCGACGTGAGGACGGCGCATGCTGACCGGGTTCATCAGGGCGTTCCGGACCCCTGACCTGCGCAAGAAGCTGCTGTTCACGCTCTTCATCATCGCCATGTTCCGGCTCGGCGCGTGCCTGCCCACGCCGGGCATCTCCGAGCGGAACGTCAGCTTCTGCCTAGGCGCCGCGGCCACCACCACGGCCACCGGCGGCGCGGGCGTTTTCCAGCTGGTCAACCTGCTCAGCGGCGGCGCGCTGCTGAGACTGTCGGTGTTCGCGCTCGGCATCATGCCCTACATCACCGCGAGCATCATCCTGCAGCTGCTCGTCAAGGTGATCCCGCGGCTGGAGACCCTGCGCCAGGAGGGCCAGAGCGGCCAGGCCAAGATCACCCAGTACACCCGGTACCTGACGGTTGGCCTGGCCATCCTGCAGTCCACCGGCATCGTGGCCCTGACCAGGTCAGGGAACCTGCTCCCCGGCTGCCAGCGGCCGCTGATCCCGAACCCGACGGTCTTCACGATCACCACCATGGTCATCACCATGACGGCTGGCACGGCCGTCATCATGTGGCTGGGCGAGCTGATCACCGACCGCGGTGTCGGCAACGGCATGTCACTGATGATCTTCACGCAGGTCATCGCCGTCATCCCAGGCGAGATGCTCGCCATCTACCGGGAGAAGCACGCGTTCGTCTTCCTGCTGGTGCTCGCGGTGGGCGTGGCCATCATCGCCTTCGTGGCCTTCATGGAACAGGCGCAGCGCCGGATCCCGGTGCAATACGCGAAACGGATGGTCGGGCGCAAGATGTACGGCGGAACCTCGACGTACATCCCGCTGAAGGTGAATCAGGCCGGCGTCATCCCGGTGATCTTCGCGTCATCGCTGCTGTACATCCCGCTGCTCGCGTCCCAGCTGTTCGGGAACACCAAGCATCCGCAGCCCTGGGTCAACTGGATCTCGATCCACCTGAACGTCAACGTCGGCGACTCGCCCTACTACATGGGCGCGTTCTTCCTGCTGATCGTGTTCTTTACCTACTTCTACGTGTCGATCACCTTCGACCCGGTCGAGGTCGCCGACAACATGAAGAAATACGGCGGCTTCATCCCCGGAATCCGGCCCGGCCGGCGAACGTCGGAGTACCTGAACTACGTACTCACCCGGCTGACTGCGCCTGGATCGGTGTACCTGGCCTGTGTCGCGCTGATCCCGATGATCGCCATCGGCCTGGTCGGGGCATCCTCGCAGTTCCCGCTCGGCGGGACGAGCATCCTGATCGCGGTGGGGGTGGGCCTCGATACGGTGAAACAGATCGAGAGCCAGTTGCAGCAGCGTAACTATGAGGGTTTCCTGCGGTAGTGCGCGCCGTCCTCGTCGGGCCCCCCGGTGCGGGCAAGGGGACGCAGGCCCAGTTCATAGCGTCTCACCTGGCGATCCCGAAGATCTCGACAGGGGATATCTTCCGGTCCAACGTCACCACGGGAACTACGCTCGGGCGCCAGGCGAAGGACTACATGGACCGGGGTGACCTGGTCCCCGACCAGGTCACGATCGCGATGGTGACGAGCCGTCTCCAGGAAGAGGACGCGCAGGCCGGATTCCTGCTCGACGGCTTCCCGCGCAACGTGCCCCAGGCCGAGACGCTGAAGAAACTGCTGTCCGACTGGGACACCAGGCTCGACATCGTGCTGGAACTAGTGGTGGACGACGACGAGGTAGTCAGGCGGCTGTCCGGCAGGCGGACGTGCCGCCGGTGCGGGCGGGTATGGCACGCGACGTTCGATCCGCCGTCCCGCCGGGATCGCTGCGATGACTGCGACGGCGAACTCTTCCAGCGCGATGACGACCGCGAGGAAACCATCCGGCACCGGCTGGTTGTCTACGCCGAGCAGACCCAGCCGCTGATCGCGTTCTACGCCGACGAGGGAACCCTGCTCGGCATCGACGCCACCGGTCCCGTGGAGGAGATCACCGATCGTGCGCTGGCCGCGCTGCGGCGCTTCATCCGCTGAGGAGGGTCCCCGATGCGGCGGGTACCTTGGAGTACGACCCCGGAGGCAGCATGCGGATGAGGCGGGAACCGCCGGTTCAGATCAAGTCGCCAGCCCAGCTCGAACTGATGCGGGCGGCGGGCCTGGTTGTCGCGCGCGCCCTGCGCGCCGTGGCCAGCGCGGTCCAGCCCGGCGTCAGCACGGCTGACCTGGATGCGATCGCCGAGCGCGAGATCCGCGCGGCCGGCGCGGTGCCGTCCTTCAAGGGCTATCACGGCTTCCCCGCCACGATCTGCGCCTCGGTCAATGACGAGATCGTGCACGGCATCCCCAGCCCGGACCGGCGGCTGGCGGCCGGCGACCTGATCTCGATTGACTGCGGCGCGATCGCCGCGGGCTGGCACGGCGACGCCGCCATCACCGTCGGCGTCGGGGCGGTCGATGACGAGAGCGCCCGGCTCATCGAGGCCTGCGAGACAGCCCTCTGGCACGGCCTGGCCCTCGCCAGGCCAGGCAGCCGGCTGATGGACATCTCCCACGCGGTCGAGGTGAGTGCCAGGTCCAGCGGCCCGTACGGGATCGTGGAGGAGTACGTCGGCCATGGCATCGGTACCGAGATGCACATGGATCCGCCGGTGCCCAACTACGGCAGGCCCGGCCGGGGGCCAGTGCTGGCCGAGGGGATGGCGCTCGCTATCGAGCCCATGCTGGTCATCGGCGAGCGGCACGTCCGCGTGCTCGACGACGGCTGGACCGTAGTCAGTGCGGACGGGACCCGGGCGGCGCATTTCGAGCACACGGTCGCCATCACCGCGGCCGGGCCCTGGGTGCTGACCGCGGAGGACGGCGGGCGGAGCGGCCTCGCGCGGGTCTCGGACGGGCTGGTCTCCGGCGGGCTGGTCTCCGGCGGGCCGGTCTCCGGCGGGCTGATCTCGGGCGGGCAGGCCGTCGGCGCCCAGCCGGCCGGCCAGGTTTCCTCCGGCGCGCGGTCGAATGGCTGAGGAGAACGCCCATGCCGCCTGACCCAAGGATCCGGGCCTCCGACGCTGACCGTGACCGGGCCGCCTCGCTGCTTCGGGAGCACCACGCGGTCGGCAGGCTGACCGTCGAGGAATTCAACGAGCGGCTCGACAAGGTCTACGCGGCCAAGACGATGGGCGAGATCGACGAACTGCTAGCCGACCTGCCCGGGATCGACCTCTACCGGCTGCCGGACGCGTCCCTGCCGCGCTACCGTGGGCCCGCCGCCGGGCACGACTCGCTCCCCTCGGTGCGGTTCCATGAGGGCCACGCGACCAGGAGCGGAGGCAGGTTCTCCCCGCGCTGGGGCGCGGCCTGGGGATCGTGGCTCAGCACCAGCTTGGTCCTCATCGTGATCTGGGCGCTCAGCGGCGCCGGCTATCCGTGGTTCCTGTGGATTGTCGGGCCGTGGGGGGCGCTGATGCTGGCCGACTGGATCTCCGGCGGAGTCCGCCGGGGGCACGGCAACCTGGGGCCGGGCCGGAATCCGGATCAGCTCGGTGACGGATCCCAGGATCGGTGACCTGATTCCCCGGCGGCCACAGATCGGCCGTCTGATCGCCGGCGGGCACGGATCGGCGGCCGGATTCGCCGGCGGGCACGGATCGGCGGCCGGATTCGCCGGCGGGCACGGATCGGCGGTCTGATCACCGGCAGGCACGGATCGGCAGGCTGATCCGCCAGCCAGCGCGGCCCCGGGCGGCCCTGGCCGTATGGTTCCGGGCTGCACGGTACGGGCCAGCGCCCCCGGTTCGCGTTGTCGCCGGGTCTCGCGTAGACTCTGCTGCGGCCCCAATGGACTGCCGTTCTCGCATGGCCTGAGCCTGAGGTGCGAAGGCAGCTATTCCGGTTGGGCCGCCCGTATCCGGAGGAATGTGCGCGAGCACGGCTGGCCACGGGGAAGCCATACGACGACGGTACGACCCGCCGTGGCACGGTGAGCACGGCAGATCCAGGAATAACCGAAAATGGTTGTCAGTTAGCACTGACAGCAAGCAAGCCAGCCAGGCTAGCGATCTAGCAGCGAAGCGCGGAGGATATGCCCAAGAAAGACGGCGCCATCGAGATTGAGGGCACGGTGGTGGAGTCACTTCCCAACGCCTTCTTCAGAGTGGAGCTGGACAACGGGCACAAAGTCCTAGCCCACATCAGCGGGAAGATGCGGATGCACTACATCCGGATCCTTCCCGACGACCGGGTAGTCGTTGAGCTGAGTCCGTACGACCTGAGTCGCGGACGGATCGTCTACCGGTACAAGTAACAGCTAGCAGCACCCGGGCCATGCCACGGCACGGGTGTATGAGGAGACCATCGTGAAGGTCAAGCCGAGTGTGAAGAAGATCTGCAGCAAGTGCCGGATCATTCGCCGGCACGGCCGTGTCATGGTCATCTGCTCTGACCCGCGGCACAAGCAGCGGCAGGGCTGAGCAAAGCCGAAGACACGCACCGCGATCCGCGACCGGCCGCAAGCGCCGGCCGTGGATCACCCCCGGAGGAGGCCGGGGCCCCGTCCGGGCAGGGACCGGGGAGCGGTGCGCAGGACCTCCGCGAACGAAGGAGAACTGCCCGGATGGCACGCCTGGTTGGCGTTGACCTCCCGCGCGACAAGCGCCTCGAGGTCGCTCTTACGTATGTCTACGGAATCGGCCGGACCCGCGCGCATGAGACCCTTGCGGCGACCGGAGTCAGCGGGGACACCCGCGTCCACGAACTCGGTGATGACGAACTTGTCCGCCTGAGGGACTGGATCGAGGCAACCTACAAGGTGGAGGGAGACCTGCGCCGCGAGGTGCAGGCCGACATCCGCCGCAAGGTTGAGATCGGCTGTTACCAGGGCATCCGTCATCGCCGTGGGCTGCCGGTGCACGGCCAGCGCACGCAGACCAATGCCCGTACCAGGAAGGGCAAGAAGAAGACAGTAGCCGGCCGTAAGAAGGCCGGGAAGAAGTAGTCCGCGGAATCGCGGACCGACCACCTCCGGGAGTAGAGGAGCAGGATGCCTCCCAAGAGCCGTACGGGCACCAAGAAGGTGCGCCGGAAGGAAAGAAAGAACATCGCTCACGGGCATGCTCATATCAGGAGCACGTTCAACAACACCATCGTCTCGATCACCGATCCGGGCGGCAGCGTCATCGCCTGGGCGTCATCCGGGCAGGTCGGCTTCAAGGGCTCGCGTAAGTCGACGCCGTTCGCCGCCCAGATGGCAGCGGAGGCCGCCGCGCGCCGCGCCATGGAGCACGGCATGCGCAAGGTCGACGTCTTCGTCAAGGGGCCTGGCTCGGGCCGGGAGACCGCTATCCGGTCGCTGCAGGCGACTGGCCTGGAGGTCGGCTCGATTCAGGATGTCACCCCGGTTCCGCACAACGGCTGCCGCCCGCCTAAGCGGCGCCGGGTCTGAGGAGTAGCGACAACATGGCTCGATACACCGGTGCGGACTGCAAGCGCTGCCGCCGAGAGAAGATGAAGCTGTTCCTGAAGGGCGCCAAGTGCGATTCGCCCAAGTGCCCCATTGAGATCCGGCCCTACCCGCCTGGTGAGCACGGCAGGAACCGGCCGAAGGAGAGCGAGTTCCTGCTGCAGGTCAGGGAGAAGCAGAAGGCCAAGCGGGTCTACGGCATCCTCGAAGGGCAGTTCCACAACTACTACGAGGAAGCGACCCGCAAGCGCGGGAAGACCGGCGAGGTGCTGCTCCAGATCCTGGAGAGCCGCCTCGACAATGTGGTCTACCGGGCCGGGTTCGCCAAGAGCCGTGACATGGCGCGCCAGCTTGTCGGGCACGGGCACATCCTCGTCAACGGCCGCAAGGTTGACATCCCCTCCTACCGGGTGGGCGAGAGCGACATCATCGAGGTGCGGGCCAAGTCCCATGAGATGACGCCGTTCGTGGTAGCGCGCGCCGAGTCCGGCGAGCGCCCCGCGCCCGCATGGCTTGAGGTAATCCCGGACAAGATGCGGATCCTGGTGCATGCGCTCCCGGTCCGGGCGCAGATCGACACCCAGGTCCAGGAGCAGCTCATCGTCGAGTTCTACTCCAAGTAACGCTCCTGCTGGCCCGCCGCACCCGGCGGCGGGCCGCGGCCCCGGCCGGCAGGCATTCGTCAGCGGAAGTCGCGACTGTCATATAACGGGCAGCGCGGAAAGGAAAGTCATGCTCATCGCCCAGCGTCCGAGCCTCACCGAGGACCCGGTTGACGAGTTCCGGTCGAGGTTCGTCATTGAGCCGCTCGAGCCGGGGTTCGGCTACACGATCGGGAACTCGGTCCGCCGTACCCTGCTGTCGTCGATCCCCGGCGCGGCAGTGACCAGCATCAGGGTCGAGGGAGTGCTGCACGAGTTCTCCACCGTCCCCGGGGTCACCGAGGACGTGACCGACATCATCCTGAACCTCAAGGAACTGGTCGTCTCGTCCGAGCATGACGAGCCCGTCCCCATGTACCTGCGCAAGCAGGGCCCCGGGCCGGTCACTGCCGCGGACATCGCCCCGCCGGCCGGCGTGGAAGTGCACAATCCCGAGCTGCACATCGCCACCCTGAACAGCAAGGGCAAGCTGGAGATGGAGCTGACGGTCGAGCGCGGCCGCGGCTACGTCTCGGCCGCGCAGAACAAGCAGCAGGGCCAGGAAATCGGCCGGATCCCGATCGACTCGATCTACTCGCCGGTGATGCGGGTCACCTACAAGGTCGAGGCGACCCGGGTCGAGCAGCGGACCGACTTCGACCGGCTCATCCTGGACGTCGAGACCAAGCCCTGCATGCGCCCGCGGGACGCCGTGGCGAGCGCGGGTAAGACACTGGTCGAGCTTTTCGGGCTGGCCAGGGAGCTCAACGTCGACGCCGAGGGTGTCGATATCGGCCCGTCGCCGACGGACGCCGCGCTCGCGGCGGACCTGGCGCTGCCGATCGAGGAACTGAATCTCACCGTCCGCTCGTACAACTGCCTCAAGCGCGAGGGCATTCACACCGTGGGCGAGCTTGTCGCCCGCAGCGAGCAGGACCTTCTCGACATCCGCAACTTCGGCGCGAAGTCGATCGAGGAAGTCAAGCAGAAGCTGATCGACATGGGCCTCGCGCTGAAGGACTCACCGCCCGGGTTCGATCCTGGGACCGCGGCGGACAACTATGCGGACGATGACGAGAGCTACGTCGAGACTGAGCAGTACTGAAAGGGCCACAGACCCTTCAGTAGCGAACCGAGGAGAACCTTTCCATGCCCACGCCCACCAAGGGTCGCCGAATGGGCGGCAGCTCGGCGCACCAGACGCACATGCTGGCGAACCTTGCCACGGCACTTTTCGAGCATGGCAAAATCACCACCACCGAGGCCAGGGCGCGCAGGCTCCGGCCGTTTGCCGAGCGCCTGATCACCCACGCCAAGCGCGGTGATCTGCACGCACGGCGGCAGGTGCTCACCGTGGTGACGGACAAGAACGTCGTCCATACGCTCTTCACCGAGATCGGGCCGAGCTTCTCCATGCGCGACGGCGGCTACACCCGGATCACCAAGATCGGTTCCCGTAAGGGCGACAATGCCTCGCTCGCGGTGATCGAGCTGGTCCGCGAGGAGGAGACGGCCAAGCCTCGCCGCCGCCGGGCTCGCCGGGCGCAGCCGGCCACCGTGCCCGCGGTGGCATCGGCGGGCACCGCTGCCGCCGACGCCACTGCTGAGACAGCAGCGCCGGACGAGACCGCCGCAGCCGCGGATGAGACCGCGGCAGCCGCGGATGAGACCGCGGCAGCCGCGGGCGAGACCGAAGCTGCGGTCGCCGACCAGGACGACGTGGCCGAGGACGTGACCGCAAGTACCGATGATGCGGCCGAGACTGACGCCGACGAGACCGACGCGGCCGAGGCCGACACTGCCGGGACCGACGCTGGCGAGACCGAGGCTGTCGCCGGCGAGTGAGTGCCGCCGCCGGGGCAGACAGCGCCAGCGGACGGCACCACCGCGGACCGCAGTGCCGCGGACCGCAGTGCCGCAGACGGGAGTACTGCAGACGGCAGTACTGCAGACGGCAGTACCGCGGGCGGCGAGCCTGACCGGAGCTAGCCGCCGGGCGCCAGCGCGCGGGCGGCGGCAATGACGGCGATGCCCGGGCCACCGGCCATGCCCGAGTCGCCCGTCGTGCGGCTCCGGCTCGATCTGTCCTACGACGGATCGGCGTTCCATGGCTGGGCCCGGCAGCCCGGCCTGCGGACGGTCCAGCAGACCGTGGAGGACGCGCTCGGGCGGGTGCTGGCGCTGCCGGCCGCGCCCAGGCTGACCGTGGCCGGCCGGACCGATGCGGGCGTGCACGCCCGCGGCCAGGCCGCCCACCTCGACGTGCCGGAAGGCTGCTGGCAGCCGGCCGCGGCGACAGCCGCCCGGCGGCTGGGCCGGCTGCTCCCGGCCGACGTCCGGGTACACGGGATAGCCAGCGCGCCGGCCGGCTTCGACGCGCGCTTCTCCGCGCTCTGGCGGCGCTATTCCTACCGGGTCTGCGATGACCCGGCCCGCGCCGATCCGCTGCGCAGGCACGACACGCTCTGGCATCCCCGCCCGCTTGACCTCCGGCAGATGAACGAGGCCGCGGCCGGCTGCCTCGGCGAGCACGACTTCGCCGCCTTCTGCCGCCCGCGGCCCGGCGCGACGACCGTCCGGGAACTGCTGCAGCTCACCTGGGCCAGGCCGGCTCCGGGCGTGGCGGTCGCGACCGTCGTGGCCGACGCGTTCTGCCACAACATGGTGCGGGCGCTGACCGGCGCGCTGCTGGCGGTTGGCGACGGCAGCAGGCCGGCCGGCTGGCCTGCGGAGGTGCTGGCCGGCCGGATGCGCGATCCAGCCGTTCGGGTAGTGCCCCCGCATGGGCTCTGCCTGGACGAAATCGGCTACCCGGCTCCGGGTGATTTCGCCGCCAGGGCAGCGGCGACCCGCCGGGTCCGGCCCGTCCCCGGCGGCAGCGGGAGCAGCTAGGGGTTGCCCGTGACCAGCCGGGCGCTCAGGCTCACGTTCGCCGTGCCGCGGAACAGGCGGGTGCAGAACTGCTCGAGCTCGTTCTTCCTCGCTGTTGTCTTCGGCGCATGAAGGCTGGCGAACTCTGCCCAGATCAGGATCAGGTAATGGCCCTTGAACTCGGCTTCCTCGATGCCCGTGCCCTTAGTGAGGTTACGGGTGGGCCCCTTCTTGCCGCGCAGCTGCGCGATGAACTCCGATCGTCCTGTCGCCTGGCCGGCCCGGCTCGCGTTGTGGGCGGTCCTCAGGTTCAGCACCCCGATCGTGCCCATCAGCTTCCTGTTCCTGGACAGGTAACTTGCCCGCAGGACCTGGCTGCAGCCGGCCGCCCGGACAGCTGACTGCAGCCGGCTGCCGAGTACCGCGGCCGCGCAGTGCTTGCCCGCCCGGTCGGCGGTCCTGGAGTAGGCCGATCCGTTGCTGGTGAACCGGGCAGGGAAGAGCTCGGCGAGCGTCACGGGCTGCGGGTCGGTGCGCCGGGTCTGGATATGACCCCAGCGGCCGGTAGCCGTTGGCGTGGGCGATGGCAGCGTGGCCGGCTGGCTCGTTTTCGGCGCCGCCCCGTGGCTGGTCTTAGTCTGGCCGCTGGTCAGGAAGAAATACGTGCCGGATGCCGCCACCACGACCACGGCCAGGCCGGCCGCGAGCAGCACGCGGCGCCGTTTCGCGCCCGCCGGCTTGCGCCCTCTGGTGCCCCGCGATGATCCGCGAGCGGCCCGTCCGGGCGGGTCGCCTGCCGGGGGGCCCGCGGCCTCGCGCTGGGGCGCGTGGCCCGGCCCGTCCGGGCCTGCCCGCCGCCCGCCGCAGGGTGGTCAGCGACGGCCAAGGTCTGGGTGGCGGTAGCGTCGGCGGCCGGATCGGACACGGCGAGGATCGCGTAGTCGGGCTCGGCGTACCCGTGCTCGGCCGACGCGGCGACCGGCCAGGCATCCGCTGCCGCCTTGACCGCGCCGCCGCCCGGGCCGCCCGGCCCGGGCCCGCCTGCTGCCCGGTTCCAGGCGGCGAACTGGCCGGGCGGGTAAACGGGGGGAGCCTGGCCAGGTGCGGGGGGGAAACCCCGGGCCGGGCCCTTGCGCGCGCTGCCGCCCGCTGATCCGTACAAGGCCTGGCTTGCGGCAATGCCGCCGGCCGGGATGGCGCCCGGGTGCTGCGCGCCGTCGTCCCCGCGGCCCGGCTGGCCGCCGCCATCCGGATAGCCGCCGTCGGCGTACTGGCCGGCCGGATGCCCGGCTCCGGCTGCCCCGCTGGTATCTCCTGGCCGCGGCCACGGCAGCCATGGACGGCCCGCAGGGCGCTCCTGCCCGCCAGCCGCCGGTCCGGCGTCCACATCACCCGGGTAGCGCATGCGGCGAGCGTATCGGCCCTCTGGGCGCACGGTAGGGCGCTCCGGGGTTTTCGCCGTTGCCCTTGTCGGTGATATGCCTGCCGTTGCCTGGCCATGATCGTCCGGGTCTCGCTTTGACCGCCGCTGGCTACGGCCGGTATCCTGCTCAAGCGTCCGTGTGCACTGGCATGCCGCGCTGCCCGCCTGCGGGCGGCCCAGCGGCTGCTGATGCTGCGGATTCCCCCGCCGCAGGGATTACCCGGGCGAGGAACCAGGATTCAGGGACTCACACGCGAAGGCTTATGACTGTGCGCACATTCAGCCCGAAGGCTGGCGATATTCAGCGTCAGTGGCATGTCATCGACGCCAATGAGGTTGTCCTCGGACGGCTGGCCAGCCAGGCGGCCATCCTGCTGCGCGGCAAGCACAAGCCGATTTTCGCGCCGCACGTGGACACCGGTGACTTCGTGATCGTCATCAACGCGGAGAAGATCGCGCTGTCCGGCAAGAAGCTGACCGACAAGCTGGCGTACCGGCACTCCGGTTACCCGGGCGGCCTGCGTTCCGTTGCCTACGGCGACCTGCTTGCCAGGCATCCGGAGCGGGCGGTCGAGAAGGCGGTCAAGGGCATGCTGCCGAAGAACACGCTGGGCAGGCAGATGCTGCGCAAGCTCAAGGTGTACGCGGGCCCTGATCACCCGCACAAGGCTCAGCAGCCTGTTCCGTTCGAGATCACGCAGGTCGCGCAGCAGGCCGGCGTCAGCCGCGCCGCGGCGCAATAACGAGAGCCAACGAGGAAGCGCGAGGAAGACACTGTGGCCGAGTCCACTGCCGCCAGGGCACCCGCAGCGGGAGCCGATACGGCACCCGGGGAGACCGCCGGCGAGCACGTATCGGAGTACACCACCGAGACTGGTGACGCGACGGCGGGCGGCGTAGCGCGCCCCGCGGCGCGCAAGCCGGTGGTGACCGGCAATGCGCTGGGCACCGGCCGCCGCAAGCAGGCCATCGCGCGGGTCCGCATTATGCCCGGAACCGGGAAATGGCTGGTCAACGACCGGCCGCTGGAGGGGTACTTCCCGAACAAGCTGCATCAGCAGCTCATTCACGAGCCGTTCGTGTCGCTGGGCGCGGAAGACCAGTTTGACGTGGTTGCCCGGATCACCGGCGGCGGTGTCACCGGGCAGGCGGGCGCGCTGCGGCTCGGCATCGCCCGGGCACTGATCCTGGTCGACCCCGAGAACCGGCCGGCCCTCAAGCGAGCGGGTTTCCTGACCAGGGATCCGAGGGTCAAGGAGCGCAAGAAGTACGGGCTGAAGAAGGCGCGTAAGGCTCCGCAGTACTCGAAGCGCTAAATCACTCGATGCGCTGACATCCGTCAGCGCGCCAGCGTCGGAAGACCGGGGGCGTTCCCGTGGGCCGGCTGTTCGGCACGGATGGTGTTCGCGGCGTCGCTGGCCGTGACCTCACCGCACGACTGGCCATGGACCTGGCTATTGCGGCGGCAGCGGTGCTGGACGGCATGGGCGCCTTTGCCCAGGCGCGCGCCGTCCGCCGCCGGCCGATCGCGGTGGTCGGCCGCGACCCGAGGGCATCCGGCGAGTTCCTCGAAGCGGCCGTGGTGGCCGGCCTGGCCAGCGCCGGCGTGGACGTGCTGACGCTCGGCGTGGTTCCCACCCCGGCAGTGGCCTACCTGACCGCCGATCTCGGTGCCGAGATTGGCGTGATGCTGTCCGCCAGCCACAATCCGGCGCCGGACAACGGCATCAAGCTGTTCGCGCTCGGCGGCCTGAAGCTGCCGGACGCCGTCGAGGACCAGATCGAGCTCAGGCTCCGGGCCGCGTCCGGGCCGCAGGCAGGGCTCGAGGGAGATGTCGCCGGGCTCGCGGGCGGTTCCGCCGGGCTGGCGGCAGATTCCCGGCTGCCGGCTGACGGGTTCGGCCGGGTGCGCGACGCCTCCGGCGAAGTTGAGCGCTACCTGGCCCACCTGCTCGGCACGCTGCCGGGCTCCGGTGCCGGGCTGCCAGCAGCCCCGCTGCCGCTTGCCGGGCTGCGGGTTGTCGTTGACTGCGCGCACGGGGCCGCCTCGGAGCTGGCGCCACGGCTGCTCCGCCGGGCCGGCGCCGACGTGCTGGCGATCGGCGCCGAGCCCGATGGGCTGAACATCAACGACGGCTGCGGCTCGACCTCCCTGGAGGTACTGGCGGCGGCCGTGACGCAGCACCGGGCCGATGCCGGGATCGCGCACGACGGCGACGCGGACCGGTGCCTGGCCGTCGACGCGGACGGCCGGCTGATTGACGGTGATCAGATCCTGGCCGTGCTTGCGCTGGCACTACGGGATGCCGGGCAGCTGGCCGGGGACACGGTCGTGACGACGGTGATGGCCAACCTCGGGTTCCGGACCGCGATGCGCGCGGCAGGCATTGACGTGGTCGAGACCCCGGTCGGGGACAGGTACGTGCTGGAGGCAATGCGGGAGGGAAAGTTCACGCTGGGCGGGGAGCAATCCGGCCACGTGATTCTGCTCGACCACGCGACAACCGGCGATGGCCTGCTGACCGCGCTGCAGCTGCTGTCGGTCATGGCCCGCCGCGGCCTGCCGCTGCGTGAGCTCGCCCAGGCGATGACGAAGTACCCGCAGGTCCTGATCAACGTGCCGGGGGTGGACAAGGCCCTGGCCGCTTCCTCCGGCGAGCTGGCTGCCGCCGTGCTCGCCGCGGAGGCCGAGCTCGGCACGTCCGGCCGGGTGCTGGTCCGGCCGAGCGGGACCGAGCATGCGGTCCGCGTCATGGTCGAGGCGCTGGATGCCGGTCAGGCGCGCCGGGTGGCCGAGCGGCTTGCCGACACCGTCCGCGACCTGACCTGACCTGAGTTGGCCCGCCGCCGGAGATCGCCGGGACCGTTAATTACTTCTAGTTATATAAATTAACTGAGCGTATCTGAATAGCAGGCGTCCATCAGGTACTAGCCTGGCGGCCATGTGCGGAATCGTGGGGTATGCCGGCCACCGGCAAGCGGCGGGCGTCGTCCTTGACGGCCTTGGCCGGCTGGAGTACCGCGGCTACGACTCCGCGGGCGTCGCCGTCATTGCGGACGGGAAGCTCACCTGGGCCAAGCGGGCGGGCAAGCTGGCCAACCTCAAGGCCGCGCTCGCGGACCGTGATCCGCTGGCCGGCCTGGTCGGCGTCGGCCATACCCGGTGGGCTACCCACGGGCCGCCCACCGACCCGAACGCGCACCCGCACACCGACTGCGGCGGCCAGCTGGCCGTGGTGCACAACGGGATCATCGAGAATTTTGCCGCCCTCCGCACCGAGGTCGAGGCCCATGGCCATGTGCTGACCTCGGAAACCGACACCGAGCTCGTCGCGCACCTGATCGAGGAGCAGCTGGCGGTGATGGCAGACGTGCCCGGCACCGGCGCGCCGCCGCCGGGCTCGCTGGCCACCGCCATGCGCCAGGTCTGCCAGCGGCTGCGCGGCGCGTTCACGCTGGTCGCGGTGGACGTGCGCGACCCGGACGCGGTCGTCGGCGCGCGCCGCAACTCCCCGCTCGTGGTCGGCCGGGGCGATGGCGAGAACTTCCTCGCCAGCGACGTGGCGGCGTTTATCGCCTATACCAGGAATGCGGTGGAACTCGGCCAGGATCAGGTCGCCGAGGTGCGCGCCGACGGGATCACGGTAACCGGGTTCGACGGCCTGCCCGCCGAGGTGCGCGACTATCACGTGGACTGGGACCTGTCGGCCGCGGAGAAGTCCGGCTTCGAGTACTTCATGCTGAAGGAGATCGCCGAGCAGCCGCATGCGATCGCCGACGCCATGCTCGGCCGGGTCGGCGGGGACGGCCGGCTGGCCCTCGACGAGATCCGCCTTTCCGACGATGAGCTGCGCGACGTTGACAAGATCATCATCGTGGCCTGCGGGACCGCCTATCACGCCGGAATGATCGCGAAGTACGCCATCGAGCACTGGAGCAAGATTCCCTGCGAGGTGGAACTGGCCAGCGAGTTCCGCTACCGCGACCCGATACTCACCCGGTCCACCCTGGTCATCGCGATCTCCCAGTCCGGCGAGACGATGGACACGCTGATGGCGGTCCGGCACGCCCGCGAGCAGCGTTCCCGCGTCATCGCGATCTGCAACGTCAATAGCTCGTCCATCCCGCGCGAAAGTGACGGGGTGGTGTACACGCACGCCGGCCCCGAGATTGCGGTGGCATCCACGAAGGCCTTCCTCACCCAGCTGGTCGCCTGCTACCTGATGGCGCTTTACCTGGCCCAGGTACGCGGCACCATGTACGACGACGAGGTCGGCGTCGTGCTGGATCAGCTGCAGCAGATGCCGTCCGCGGTGGAACGGGTGCTGACCGCGATGGACCCGGTACGGGCGGTCGCCCGTGACCTGGCCGGCCAGCGCTGCGTGCTCTTCCTCGGCCGCCATGTCGGATACCCGGTCGCCCTGGAGGGTGCCCTGAAGCTCAAGGAACTCGCCTACATGCATGCGGAGGGATTCGCGGCCGGCGAGCTCAAGCACGGGCCGATCGCGCTGATCGAGGAAGGCCTGCCGGTCGTGGTGATCGTCCCGTCCGCGGACGGCCGCTCGGTCCTGCACGACAAGATCGTGTCGAACATCCAGGAGATCAGGGCACGCGGCGCCCGGACCATCGTCATTGCCGAGGAGGGCGACGATGTCGTCACGCCCTATGCCGACACCCTGATCATGCTGCCCGCCGTGCCGACGCTGATGCAGCCGCTGGTGGCGACCGTGCCGCTGCAGGTGTTCGCCTGCGAGCTCGCCGCCGCCAAGGGACACGACGTGGACCAGCCCCGCAACCTGGCCAAGTCCGTCACTGTGGAGTAGCCCAGCCCGCTACTGGAGCCCGCTCCCTCGGACCCGCCCGTTCCCTCGGACCCGCCCGTTCCCTCGGACCGCCTGCTCTCATGGACAGACCACTCCTTGGACCCGCCCGTTCCCTGGGACCCGCCCGCTCCCATGGACAGCCCGCCGCTTGGACCCGCCCGCTTGGAACTCGCCCCGTGGAGCCCGCTCCTTGGAGTTGACACCCCCCGTGGAGCCTGCTCAAGCTCGCGTCCTGGGAGCTCGCTCACTGAGAGCACGCTCCCCGCTGTCCATCGATTATCAGTTCGGTTTTTGCACGCTGGAGCGTGCAAAAACCGAACTGATAACGCCTATCCACAGGTTGCGCCCCTGGCGCGGGCTTATCCACAGCGCGGGAACCAGCGCCGCCAGGGCCGAGGCGCCGCAGTCACGCTGGTCCCGTGACCGTCACCAGCACTGCCCGATGCGACGCCGACACGCTCGCGCTTCAGGGCGGAGTGCTTTCCCGGCCGCAGGCCATCAGCCTGGGCCTGACCAGCAGCGCCATCGCGGCCCGGCTGCGCAGCGGCCGATGGCAGCGGCTGCATCCCGGCGTGTACGCGGCTTTCAGCGGCGATCCCCCCAGGCAGGCCATGCTGTGGGCGGCCGTCTTACGTGCCGGGCCCGCCGCGGCGCTCAGTCATCAGACTGCCGCGGAGCTGCACGGTCTCAGCCGCGAGCCCGCTCCGGCGATTCACGTGCTGGTCCCGGCCGGCCGTCAGATCGCCCCGATCAGCGGGGTTGCCCTGCACTACTCGCGGCGGGTCAGCGAGGCGCGCCATCCGGTGCTGCTGCCGCCGCGGACGCGTGTCGAGGAGGCCGTACTCGATCTCGCCGCGGCGGCCAGCAGCCTGGACCTGGCTCTCGGCTGGATTTTCCATGCCTGCGGCAGCCGGCGCACGACTGCGGCCAAGCTCAGCGCGGCCATGGCCGCGCGGCCCAGGATGCGCTGGCGCGGCGAATTGTCGGCCGCGCTCGGCCTGGCGGCGAGCGGCGTGCACTCACTGCTTGAATTCCGCTACGTCGACCGGGTCGAGCACCCGCATGGCCTGCCAGCCGGGAATCGGCAGCACGCGGTGCGCCGTGGTAGCAGGCGCCAGTACCAGGATGTCGACTACGACTGTTACGGCGTGGTGGTGGAACTCGACGGCCGGGCCGCTCACCCGACAGGACTCCGCTGGGCAGACATCCGCCGGGACAACGCGAACGCCGCCGAGGGACAGGTCACGCTCCGATATGGCTGGCCGGACGTGACCGAGCGGCCGTGTCGCGTTGCCGCCGAGATCGGGGCCACGCTGGGCAGGCGAGGCTGGGACGGCACGCTTCGCCGCTGCGGGCGCTCGTGCGAGCTGCCGGGATGACCACGCATCCCGGCGCGAGCACAGCCAGCTCCCTAGGGCACTCCGGGCGTCCCGGGCTCCACGCAGAACTCGTTGCCTTCCGGATCCTGCATCACGGTGAGCGTCTTGTCGTGCCGGACCACGCTGGCGCCAAGCGCAGCTAGCCGCCGGACCTCGGCGGCCGTCTCACCGGGCGCCCGCAGATCGAAGTGCATCCTGTTCTTGGCCGTCTTGGGCTCGGGTACCCGGATAAACCACATGTTCGGCCCGCCCCAGCCGGCCGCCTCCACGTAGGCGCGCGCGGCGGTTGCCTCCTCGTCGACGTCCGAGCCAAGCGCGGCGGCCCAGAACCGTGCCAGCGTGAGCGCGTCCGAGCAGTCGAAGGATACGGACTTGATGAAAGCAGGCATGGGCACGACGCTAGGCTCCGGGCCAGCCGCCTGGCAACGGAAATAGCGCGACAGGCAGTCGCCAGCGCGGCCCGGCAGGTGGCAGGCAGCGGGGGCAGGCGTCAGGCGGCAGGCGGTCCGCGACAGGCGGCAGGCATCGGGCGGCTAGCGGCAGGCGCAGGGCGGCAGGCGGCAGGCATCTGGGCAGGGGCGCATGCGGCAGGCGGCAGGGTGGCAGGCGGCAGGCATCTGGCGGCAGAGCGCATACGGCAGGCATCCGGCGACAGGGCGCAGGCGGCAGGCATCTGGCGGCAGGGCGCAGGCGGCAGGGGCAGCCAGGGCGGCAGGGCGGCAGGCGGCAGGCATCTGGCGGCAGAGCGCATGCGGCATGCGGCTGGCGGCTGGCGGCGGCGCGGGGCCGCCATGGCAGGCTGGACCCGTGATCGTGGGCATCGGCGTCGACATAGCGGACATCTCCCGGCTCGGCGAAGCGCTGCGGAGAACTCCGGCGCTCGCCGCCCGGCTGTTCGCTAAGGGCGAACAAGACGGGTCGGCCTCCTCCCTGGCTGGCTGCTTCGCCGCGAAGGAAGCCGTCGCGAAGGCGCTGGGCGGGCCGGGCGGCCTGCGGTGGACCGACGTGGAGGTGGTGCACGACAGCCGCGGACGGCCCGTGCTCGAGGTCAGCGGGAGCGTCGCCGCGGCCGCGGCCAGGCTGGGCATCCGCAGCTGGCATGTCTCGCTCAGTCACGACGGCGGCATGTGCGTGGCGATGGTGGTGGCCGAGTCATGAGGAACGCCCACCAGGTCGCGGATGTCCGCACGGCCGAGTCCGCGCTGATGGCGCAACTGCCCGACGGCACGCTGATGCAGCGGGCGGCCGCCGGGCTGGCGTCCGCCTGCGCCCGGCTGCTCGGGCAGGTCTACGGGTCGCGGGTCGTCATCCTGGCCGGAACCGGGGACAACGGCGGTGACGCGCTCTACGCGGGCGCCCTGCTAGCCCGCCGCGGCGCGGCCGTGACGGCGATTACCACCGGGCCGCGGGCACACCAGGGCGGCGTGGCGGCGCTGCGCGGCGCCGGCGGCAGGCTGGCCGGCCCGGCCGACGGCGCGGACCTGATCGACGGCGCGGACATCGTCATCGACGGCATTCTCGGCATCGGCGGGCGAGGCGGCCTGCGGGAGCCCGCCGCCGCACTGGCCGCCCGGGCAACGTCAGCCCGCGCGCTGGTCGTCGCGGTCGACCTGCCGAGCGGGATCGATGCCGACACCGGCGAGGTGGCAGGCGCCGCCATCCGGGCCGACGTGACCGTGACGTTCGGCACCTGGAAGCCGGGCCTGCTCATCGACCCCGGCGCCACCCACGCGGGCACGGCCGGGCTGGTCGACATCGGGCTGACCGCCCATCTCGCCCCGGCCAGCGCCGCCGCGCTGCAGAACGCGGACGCCGCCGCCCTGCTGCCCCGCCCGACGGCCGAATCCGACAAGTACCGGCGCGGCGTGCTCGGCATCCTGGCCGGCAGCAGCCGCTTCACCGGCGCCGCCTACCTGGCCGTCGGCGGCGCGGTGCGCGGCGGCGCCGGGATGATCCGGCTGGTCACGGCGGAGCAGGCCGCGGCCGTGGTGCGGCAGCACTGGCCGGAGGCAGTGCTGACCGTGGTCGGCGACGAGGTACCCGCTGCCCGCGCGATCCAGCAGGCAGGGCGGGTCCAGGCCTGGGTTGCTGGCCCAGGATTTGGAACGGAACACGCCTCGGCAATGCTCCTTGCCGAGGTGCTGGCGAGCGACCTTCCCGTCCTCGTCGACGCCGACGGGATCACCCTGCTAGCGGAGCACAGGGAACTGCTGCCACGAGCCGCCCCGACGCTGATCACGCCGCACGCCGGCGAGCTGGCCAGGCTGCTCGGGACCGACCGGGACGCGGTCGAGGCCAGGCGCCTGGAGCACGCCAGGAAAGCCGCCGACGGCCTGGGCGTGACGGTGCTGCTCAAGGGATCGACCACGGTGATCGCGACCACGTCGGGGAGCCCGCCGGTGCGGGTGAACGCCACCGGCACCAGCTGGCTCGCCACGGCCGGCTCGGGGGACGTGCTCTCCGGGCTGGCGGGCGCGCTGCTCGCGCAGGGGCTGGCGCCGCCGGACGCGGCAGCCGTCGCGGCGTACCTGCATGGCATCGCCGGACGGCTGGCGGCCACCGGCGCCACGCAGGGCAGCGCGGCGGAGGCCGCCAGCCCGGTGTCCGAGGGTGCCCCGATCGGTGCGGCTGACCTGATCGATGCGCTCCCGGCCGCCATCCGGATGACCGCCGCGGCCGCCCGCTAACCCGGCCGGGCGGCCCTACTGCCGGCCGCGCGCTGCGGTCGCTGGCGTGGGGGACGGGATCGTGCTCGTTTCCGCTATTCGTCGTCCGGCTGCTCCTCGGCCCGGCCGCCGAGATGCCTGGCCAGGAACCTCTCGGCGGCGGCGTAGAAGCGCAGCCGGTTCTCCGGCTTGGCGAAGCCGTGCCCCTCGTCCGGGAACAGCATGTACTCGTGATCGATGCCGGCCTTCACCAGTGCCGCGACGATCTGCTCCGATTCGGCCTGCTTCACCCGGGGATCGTTGGCGCCCTGGGCGATGAGCAGCGGAATGCTGATGTTGTCTGCGCGGGACAGCGGCGACCGGGACCAGAGGAAATCGGCGTCCTTCGCCGGGTCGCCGACCGCGCGGTGGAACTGGGCGATCACCGGAGCCCAGTACGGCGGGACCGTCTCGATCAGGGTCTTCAGGTTGGACGGGCCGACGATGTCGACGGCGCAGCAGAACAGCTCCGGGGTGAACGCGGCCCCGACCAGGGCGGCATAGCCGCCGTAGGAGCCGCCGTAGATCGCCACCCGGGCGGGATCGGCCCAGCCCTGGCCGGTGGCGAAGGCCACCGCGTCCAGCAGGTCGTCGTGCATGCGGCCGCCCCACTCGCGGTCGCCGGCGTTGACGAATGCCTTGCCGTACCCGGTCGAGCCGCGGAAGTTGACCTGCACGCACAGGTAGCCGCGGTTGGCCAGCCACTGAGCCTCGGGGTTGAAGCCCCACGTGTCGCGCGCCCACGGGCCGCCGTGCACGTTGAGCACCATCGGCAGTCCCTCGCGGCCGGCCCCCGGCGGGAAGGTCGCGTACCCGTGGATGGTGAGGCCGTCCCGGGAGGTGAAGGAGAACGGCTCCATCGGCGCCAGCTCGTAGCGCGACAGCTCCGGCTGGTGCTCGAACAGGAACTGCCCGGTCCGGGTCTCCCGGTCGTAGCTGTAGTACGGGACCGCGCCGGTGTCGTTGGTGAATCCGATCAGCCAGGTCCGGTCGGCATCGTCTTGGTCGGCGAACGACGGATCGCCGGGGTGCAGCGCCCGGATCGCGGCGAGATCGGCCTCGACGTCGGGGTCAAGCACCAGGTACTCGGAGCGGTCCTTGAGGAAGGTGACGATCTGCGGCTCGCGGGTGTCCGGGTGCAGCCGGACGTCGGTGACATCGCAGTCCGGATCCTGGGCCAGCACCTCGGCGCTGCCCGTGGCCAGGTCGATGCGGACCAGCCTGCCGGTGTCCGCGCCCACCGAGCTCACCGCGAGCAGGGATGCGCCGTCCTCGCTGAATGCGACCGGCGTGCTGGTCAGCGCATCCTCGGCGGCGATGGTCAGCAGCGCCCGCCAGTCCTGGTCCGCGCGGCCGCGGACCATCAGGATGAGGCTGCCGTCGGGCTGCGGTGCGATTCCGGCGCGCACCACCAGCTGGCTGTCGGCGAGCCAGCCGACGAAGCCCGGGTTATCGACTTCCTTGGCTAGCTCACCGGTGGTGAGGTCGAGCCGGTAGACGTCGTGCAGCTGCGGGTTGTCCTTGTTCAGCCCGATCAGGATCTCGGTCGGGAACTTCTTCTCCGCGGCGATGAGCTGGGTCTGGACGTTGTCGAAGGGGGTGAGGTCTCGCCGCTGCATCGTCGCCAGGTCAACGTCGTGCAGCCGCCAGTTCTCGTCCCCGCCGGCGTCCTGCACGTAGAGCAGGTGCCTGCCGTCGTGCGCCCAGGCGAACATGCGGATGCCGCGATCGGAGTCATCGGTCACCACGCGCGCCGCGGACCAGTCGATGCCCTGGTCTTTCCCCTGGTTCGCCGGGGCGACCCAGACGTTGAGCACGCCATCGCTGGGCGCGATCCACGCCAGCTGGGTTCCGTCGGGGGAGATCCGGGGCCTGACCCGCTCGGGATTGCCGAAAAGTACCTGCCGTGGAATGAGTTGAGCCATGCCAAGTGCCTATCATGTTCGCGCCGCCTGCGCAGATCCGGCCCACGCCGCAGCTGCTGGCACACTGGGGCGTCATGGACGGTCACCCAGAGGCGCTCATCGATCAGGGCGCGATCAAGGAGAATGTCTCGGCGCTGCGCCGGCATGTCGGCGGGGCTCAGCTGATGGCGGTCGTCAAGGCGGACGGGTACGGGCACGGGATGATTCCCACCGCGACGGCGGCGCTGGCCGGCGGCGCGGACTGGCTCGGCGTCGTGCAGACCGGCGACGCGCTGGCGCTACGGCAGGCCGGCCTCACCGCGCCCGTGCTGTGCCTGCTGGCCGCCCCGGACGCGGCGCACGAGGAGGCCATCCGCGGCGACGTTGACCTGTCCGCGGGCTCGGTCGAGCTGGTCGGCCAGATCGCGGCCGCGGCGCAGCGCGCCGGGCGGCCCGCGCGGCTGCACCTGAAGGCGGACACCGGGATGTCCAGGGGCGGCGCCACGGCGGAGGACTGGCCGGGGCTGGTGGCCGCCGCGCTGGCCGCCGAGGCGGCCGGTCATGTCCGGATCACCGGTATCTGGTCGCACCTGGCCTGCGCCGATATGCCCGGGCATCCTTCAATTGACGCCCAGCTGGCGGCGTTCCGGGATGCGGTCGGGCTGGCGGAGCGGGCCGGCGCCCGGCCGGAGCTGCGTCATCTCGCCAACACCCCGGCCACGCTGACGCTGCCGCAGACGTGGTTCGACCTGGTCCGGCCGGGCGGCGCGGTGGTAGGGCTGTCAACGCTGCCGGGCGACCTGCCGGGCTGGCTGCGGCCGGCCATGACCCTGCGGGCGCGGCTGGTCCTGGTCAAGCAGGTGCCGCCGGGCACCGGCGTGTCTTACGGGTTCCGGCACTTCACCACCGGCCGGAGCACGCTCGGGCTGGTCCCGCTTGGCTACGCGGAGGGAGTGCCGAGGAACGCGTCGGGCGTCGCCGAGGTACAGGTCCGCGGGCGGCGGTGGACGATATCGGGCACGGTCTGCATGAACCAGTTCGTGGTGGACTTCGGCGACCAGGCCGTCTCGGCCGGCGACGAGGTGGTGCTCTTCGGTCCCGGCGACTCAGCGGAGCCCACCGCCCAGCAGTGGGCCGACGCGCTCGGCACGCTGTCCTATGAGATCGTGACGAGGTTCGCCGGCCGGGTACCCAGAAGCTACTCTGGAGTAACTGAACCGCCGGAGCTGGCGGCATCTCGTGACGCGGGCACATAGCGGGAGGTCAGATGGCCAGTTGGCGGCGGATCACCGGCGCGGCGGGCCTGGTCGCCGGCGCGGTGGTAGCAGGGGCCGGTGCCGTCATCGCGGCCGAGAAGATAGCCGTCGGCCGGCAGCGGCTGCGGCCGGATCTCCAGGCGGCCGAGCCGTTCGGCGAATTGCGCGGCGCTGCGCTCACCGTGCTCGCCAGCGACGGCGTGCCGTTGCACGCGGAGATCAGCGGTCCGGATGATGCGCCGGTCACGGTCATCTTCTGCCACGGCTACACGCTGAACCAGGACTGCTGGCACTACCAGCGCAGGGATCTGGCCGGGCTGGGCCGTCTGGTGTGCTGGGACCAGCGCGGTCACGGCAGGTCCGGCGGGGCTGACGGCGTCCACATCACCATCGACCAGCTCGGCGCCGATCTGCACTCGGTGCTGGCGGCCGTTGCCCCGGGCAGCGCCCCGGTGGTGCTCGTCGGTCATTCCATGGGCGGCATGGCGATCATGGCGCTCGCTGACCAGCATCCCGGCCTGTTCGGGCCCAAGGTCATCGGGGTGGTCCTGATCTCTACCGCGGCGAGCGGCATCGACCCGACTATCTGGCTGCCGGGACCGCTGCGGCCGGTGGCGCGGCGGGTGACCACGCCGGTGCTGCGCGGGGTCGCCAAGGGCCGCCGGGCGGCGCTCATCGAACGGGGCCGCGACGCGGGCGGCGACCTGGCATTCCTAGCCGCGAAGCGCATCGGCTTCGGCGATTCCCGGACCAGCCCGGCGCTGGTGGACTTTCTCGAGCGCATGATCCGGGCCACCCCGGTCAACGTCGTCGCCGAGTTCTACCTGGCTCTGCTCGGGCATGACAAGCTGTCCGCGCTCGGCGTGCTCGGCCGCGTCCCCGTCGTCGTGCTGTCCGGCGACAGGGATCGCCTGGTCCTGACGGCGCAAACGCAGCGACTCGCAGCGGAGATCCCCGGCGCGGAATTCATCACGGTGCCCGGCGCAGGTCACGTGGTCATCCTCGAGCGGCCCGCGGAGGTCAATGAGGCGATCACCCGGCTGGTCGCGGCGGCGCTGGCCGGCCGTGCGGCGCACGGCCAGTCACGGCGCCGGCGGGCCGGGCATTGACCCGGCCCGGCGAGCCGCCGCCGTCCCTGCGGGCGGAGATCGGCGTCCCCACCGCGGCCCGGATGCGCGCCCTGGGGCGGCGGCTGGCACCGATGCTGCGGCCCGGGGACCTGATCGTGCTTAACGGCCCGCTGGGCGCGGGGAAGACCACGCTCGTCCAGGGAATCGGCGAAGGGCTGCACGTCCGCGGGCCGGTGACCTCGCCCACCTTCGTGATCGCCCGCGTGCACCCGGCATTGGGCGGCGGGCCCGCCCTGGTGCATGCTGACGCCTACCGGCTGAGCAGCCCGGCAGAGGTAGATGACCTGGACCTGGATGCCGACCTGGAGCGCTCGGTCACCGTGGTGGAGTGGGGCGGCGGCCTGGTCGAGGAACTTGCCCCCAGCTGGCTTGACGTCACGATCGTCATGCCCGTGCCAGCGCTGGCCGGCCAGGTTCCGGCTGGCGGGGCCGGGCTGGCCAGTGACGCCGGGCTGGGCGGCGGGGCCGGGCTGGCCAGTGACGCCGGGCTGGGCGGCGACCTGGATCCGGATGGTGAGCCGGGGCCAGGCGGCGCGCCGGGGGAGGACGACGAGCCAAGGACCGTGCTGCTCATCGGCCGGGGCGAGCGCTGGGCCGCGGCCGCCGAATCCGTCCGCGACGGTCTCATCGACGCCGCCACCGACACCCCCATTGACGCTATTGGCCGGGCGGCCCGGTGACCTGGCCGTGGCGGATGATCACGTGGTCAGCGTGAGCGGCGAATCCGGCCCGCCGGAACAGGCCAGCTGCCGCGGCGCGCACCACGATCGGCTGCCATAGTTCCGATCTGTCCGAAGTTCCGATCTGTCCGACCGAGCGCCGTTCGCACCACTAAACTGCGGTCGTCGCCCGTCAGCTTGCCGTGATCTCCCGCGGTCCGATGCCCTTCCCTGGAGGCGCGCCGTGGCACAGCAGGGCCCTCCGCCCCGCCGCCCCGCCCGGCTGCCCGCATCCGGCTGGCCCGAAGAGCCAGCCCCGCGGCGCAGTGCGGTCGACTACAGCGCCCAGGATCAGGACCTGGACGAGGACCTGCCGCCCTGGGCCGGTCTCAGCGTCTCCCCGCGCCGGCCGCCCCGGGACGGCCCCGACCGGTACGCGGAGCAGTTTCCGCCGTACGACGATGACGCCGACCTGGTGGTGTCACCCGGCGGGCCGCCCACCAGGCGGGCCATCGTCACCCGGGCGAGGAAGGCACGGCGCAGGATCTACACCTGGGCCGGCGTCGCGATCGCGGTCGCGGTGATCGCCGCCGGGGCATGGCAGTTCTTCGGGCCCAAGCCAGCGGCGCAGCCGAACACCAACTTCGTGACCACCTATCAGCCCGGGGAATTCCGGTCGGTGCCGAACGCCTGCGGCGTGATATCTGCCGCCACGCTGAACCAGTACCTGCCGGGCAGGCGGGCCAGGGCGGTCTCCGCGCTAGGCGGCAGCCGTACTGAGAGCCAGTGCACCTGGACGCTGGACGCCAGGCCGCTGTACCGGGTGCTCGAAGTGACCGCCCAGTCGTTCGCGCCCAGCCTGCTGGCGACCGGCAACGGCAGCGCGACGTTCAGTGCTATCGACAGCTACGGCAACGCGCAGCAAGGCCTGGCCAGCCCGGCCAAGGCCACGCATCTGCCGAAGGCGACCGTCACCCGGGTGCCAGGACTCGGCAACAGCGCGTTCAGCGCGCTGCAGGTCATCCACGCCAGCGGGGACACCACGGATCTGGTCACGCTGGTCGTGCGTGACCGCAACGCGCTGATTACCGTCAAGCTGCAGGGCCTCAACCGCTCGCACCGCGGCGGCTACGGCCCGGTTTCGGTCCCGCAGCTGCAGGCCGGCACGGTCGCGGCGGCGCGCGAGGTGCTCGCCGGGCTGAGCTGAGCCGTGCGCGAGCTGCCCGGCCGCCGTCCGGCCGCCGCGTGACCTACGCTGGTCAACCGTGCTGCTACTGGCTTTCGACACCGCGACCCCGGCGGTCACTGTCGCGCTCCACGACGGGACGCGCGTGCTCGCCGAGGAATCCGCGGTGGATGCACGCCGGCACGGTGAGCTGCTGGCTGCCTCGATTCAGCAGGTGCTTGCCGCCGCCGGCGCCGTCCCGGATGACCTGACCGGCATCGCGGTCGGCGTCGGGCCGGGACCTTACACCGGCCTGCGCGCGGGCCTGGTGACCGCGCGAGTGCTCGGCAGCGCGCTCGGCCTGCCCGTGCACGGCACCTGCACGCTGGACGTGATCGCCCGGGCGGCGGCTAGCGGCCTGGCTGGTTCCGCAGCCGGTGCCCGGGCTGGTTCCGCGGCCGGTGCCCGGGCCGGTTCCGCGGCCGGCCTGACGGGTGGCACGGCGGGCCACGACTTCGTAGTCGCCACCGACGCACGGCGGAAGGAGATCTACTGGGCCCGCTACACGGCCGCGGGGCAGCGCGTCAGCGGGCCCGAGGTAAGCGCGCCCGGCGAGGCCGGTGCCTGCTGCCAGGTGGCCGGCGAGGGGGCGCTGCTTTATCCCGCGGAGCTGGGCACGCCGATCGAGCCGCGCTACCCTTCGGCGGCATGGCTGGCCGAGATGACAGCGCAGCGGATCATGCAGGGGGCGCCGGCGGCGCCGGCCGAGCCGCTGTACCTGCGCCGGCCGGACGCCCGGGTCCCCGGCCCGCCCAAGCGGGTGACACCGTGACGAGCGCGGTACTCCGCCCGATGACGTCGGCGGACCTGAGCGCCGTGCTCAGGCTGGAGCAGGAGCTGTTCGGCCAGGAGGCATGGTCGAGGGCGATGCTGCGGGGAGAACTGGCGCAGCAGCCGGGCAGCCGGCACTACCTGGTGGCCGACGACGACGGAGTGATCGCCGGCTATGCGGGGCTGCTCGCGGCCGGCTCCCAGGGCGACGTGCTGACGCTCGCGGTAGCCGCCAGCCGATGGGGCCGGGGCATCGGATCGGCCCTGCTGGAGGCGCTGCTCGCGGAAGCCGCACGGCGCGGCTGCACCGAGGTCTTCCTGGAGGTACGCGCCGATAACACGCGGGCACAACAGCTCTACCGCAGGTACGGCTTCGTCCAGATCGGGATCCGCCGCGGCTACTATCAGCCGTCCGGCACCGACGCGCTGGTGATGCGAAAGGCACTCGGACCGGACCCGACGGCCCCGGACGGCACCCAGGCTGATCCGGCCCGCGATGCTCGCGCCGCTGGGCGTCCGTCCGGCCAGGCTGCCAGCCGCCCTCGCGAAGGCAGCAGGGAATGAGCCTTCCGCTGGTCCTCGGCATCGAGACCTCGTGCGACGAGACCGGGGCCGGGCTGGTCCGCGGCCGCGAGCTGCTCGCCGACGCGGTCGCCTCCAGCGTGGCCGAGCATGCCCGGTTCGGCGGCGTGGTGCCGGAGGTAGCTAGCCGCGCGCACCTGGAGGCTATGGTCCCCGCCGTGGACCGCGCGCTGGCCACGGCCGGCGCCCGGCTGTCCGACGTGGACGCGATCGCCGTGACTGCGGGCCCGGGACTCACCGGGGCCCTGCTGGTGGGGGTCTGCGCGGCGAAGGCGTATGCCCTGGCGCTCGGCAAGCCGCTGTACGGCGTCAATCATCTCGCCGCGCACATCGCCGTGGACCAGCTGGAACACGGCCCGCTGCCGGCTCCGGTGATCGCGCTGCTCGTCTCCGGCGGCCATTCGTCGCTGCTGCTCGTACCGGACCTTGCCGCCGCGGTCGTGCCTCTCGGGGCGACCATAGATGATGCCGCGGGGGAGGCATTCGACAAGGTCGCCCGGGTCCTCGGGCTGCCGTTTCCCGGCGGCCCGCCCATTGACGCGGCGGCGCGCGCCGGCGATCCGGCGTTCGTCACCTTCCCGCGCGGGAAGTACCGGGACCAGACCTTCGACTTTTCCTTCTCCGGGCTGAAGACATCGGTGGCCCGCTGGGTCGAGGCCAGGCAGCAGGCAGGACTCGCGGTGTCCGTGCCCGACGTCGCCGCGTCGTTTCAGGAAGCCGTCGCGGATGTGCTGACCCGGAAGGCGGTGGCCGCCTGCCGGGCGCACGGTGTCGGCCATCTGGTGATCGGCGGCGGGGTGGCGGCCAACTCACGGCTGCGGGCCCTGGCCGAGGAACGCTGCACGGCGGCCGGCCTCCGGCTCCGGGTGCCCAGGCCGGGGCTTTGCACCGACAACGGCGCGATGGTGGCCGCGCTCGGCGCCGAACTCGTCGCGCGCGGCGCCGAGCCGTCAGCTGTTGACTTCGCCGCGGACTCCGCCCTCCCGGTGACAACGGTCAGCGTGTAGGCCCCGGTGCTGCCGCGGGTAAGCACCGGTGCTGCCGCCTGCCGGATTGGCTGACTTCAGCCGTGCACGGCAGCGAGCAGCGCCGCGTAAGAGCGGATCAGCAGCGCCCGCTCCTGAGCGGCCAGCGGGCTGGCCGGATCGCAGCCCTGATTTACCCACTCGTCAGAGACATCCATCGCGCGCGCCCGGTACAGGGCCGCCGTCCGCAGCTCGTCCTCCGGCCGGCCGTAGGCCTCGGCGTACAGCCGTGACAGCGCACTGACCAGTGGCGAGAAATCGCCGTCCAGCTCGCCGTTCTGGTGCGCGCGGTGCACACGCCACCATTCGACCTCCAGCCGGGCGGCGCGGGCAGGGTCGGCGGGCTCGCCGTGCGCGAGCCGGAGCAGGGCGTAAAACCGACGCATGCAGCGCTCCGCGCCGTCGGGATCGTTGTCTGCCGGAGCCCACAGCTGGTTGGCCCGCAGCACCAGCCAGGCCCCGTGCAAGGTCCGTGTCCAGTCCATCCGGAACGCGGCCCGCACCACCCGGACACTCAGCACGAGGAACTGCGGCCAGCGGCGCCGGTAGTACGCCATCCACAGCGCGCACTCCAGCCGCCCGACCAGCAGCGGGTCGAACGACCGTAGCGGGTTCGGCGTCACGGCGGTCCGGCCCGTGACGGTCCGGCCCGTCACGGTCGGCGCTACGGCTGGCCGCCTTGCCATCGGCCGCCCGGCCGCAAGCCGCCCGGCCGCCCAGCGCCCGGCCGCCCAGCGCCCGGCCGGGCCCGCGTGACCGCGGTCGTGGCCAAGCAGCACCCCGAAGCCGCCAGCCGCCAGCCGGAGCAGCACCGGGCCCGGCCGTTCCAGGTCCGCGACGCGGGTAGCGCTGAGTTCTTCGAGCTGCGCCAGCCGCGCGGCGTACGCCTCTTCGCCCTGCCGGCGGCTGCGGCTGAGCGCCGCCGCGTTGGCCCATACCTTGGCCCGCGACTCGCGCAGGAAGCGCCGGGTTGCGGCCCGGTTCAGCGGCTGCAGGGCGTCGTCCCGCCACGACCGGGCGGGCGTGAGCGCACGCAGTTCGTCGTCCTCGGCGCGCACCCTGGCCGACAGCACCTCGTCGATCTTGCGGTGGTCTGCCTCCCGTCGGGCGAGCAGCGCGGGGTCATCGAACTCGGCATCGCTGATCACTGCCAGCAGCGCCTGCGGCAGGTCGTAGTTGATATGCGCGTTCATCCCGAGCAGGACATGGCGCAGGGCAGGCAGGCTGCGCTCCCCGGCCGCGGCGGCGAAGGCGACCGACCACGGCCGCGGCACCGGCTCGCCGCGCCGGTCCGCCTCGAGCGCGTCGAGGTACAGCCCGGCGAATGCCACGTCCCAGCGCTCTACCCAGTCGCCGTCCTGGAAGGCACCGGCCCGCAGCGCCGCCGCGACGGCTTGCGTCGTGCGCAGGTAGGTGGCGTGGAACGCGGCCCGGGCATCTCCGGCACCGGCTAGTTCGTCCAGCAGGGCGGTCATCCTTGCCACTACCGAGTCGATGCTCACCGTGCCTCCCGGGCAGGCGTCTGGAACGGCCACTCTATGCTGGTTCCCGCAGCGTATTCCCGTGCCGTCGGCCACGGGCGTTTGACGAGCGCGCGCGGCAACGCTAATGTTCGGAACTGGCACTCACTAGGATAGAGTGCTAATGCGACAGGTTGGTCTGGCACCCGCGACGGCAGGCCGCCATGGTCGCCCTCTCTAATAATTTCTCAGCTAGCCCTTTCCGGAGGGGGAGGTCAGATCGTGACGACCGCCACCAAGGTTGTTCTCAAGCCGCTCGAAGACCGAATCGTGGTGCGACCGCTCGAAGCAGAGCAGACCACCGCGTCCGGTCTGGTCATCCCGGACACCGCCAAGGAGAAGCCCCAGGAGGGCGAAGTCATCTCGGTGGGTCCGGGCCGGTTCGACGACGCAGGCGCTAAGCGCGTCCCGATGGACGTGAAGGTTGGCGACGTCGTGCTGTACAGCAAGTACGGCGGCACCGAGGTCAAGTACAGCGGCGAGGAGTACCTCGTGCTCTCCGCCCGTGACGTGCTCGCCGTCATCGAGAAGTAGCGAGCAGATCATGCGGCGCGGGCCTGCCCGCGCCGGGCGCGCTTGCGTGCCCGCCGCCCCGGATCGGCTCGCGGTCCCGCGGAGTTATCTCCGCGGGCGGCGGGCCTGTCCGGGGCGGTGCTATGAGAGCGCTGTACCTATCACCGCCGGGCGGGTTCCCCGCCCTGCGGCCGGGTTCCGGGCGCTTGCCGCCCGCCCCTACCTAGCCAGCAAAATCCGATCACATACGTAGTCTGAGGTACTCATGGCCAAGAGCTTGGTGTTCGACGAAGACGCGCGCCGCGCGCTAGAACGTGGCGTGAATCATCTTGCGGACGCCGTCAAGGTGACACTCGGCCCCAAGGGCCGCAACGTGGTTATCGACAAGAAGTGGGGCGCGCCCACCATCACCAACGATGGCGTGACCGTCGCCCGTGAGGTGGAGCTGGAGGATCCGCTCGAGAACCTGGGCGCCCAGCTCGCCAAGGAAGTCGCCACCAAGACCAACGACGTCGCCGGTGACGGGACGACCACCGCGACCGTGCTGGCGCAGGCGATGGTGCGCGAGGGCCTGCGCAGCGTTACCGCGGGCGCCAACCCGATCGAGCTGAAGCGCGGCATCGACGCCGCGGCTGCCGCGATATCGGACCGGCTGCTCGAGTCGGCGCGCGAGGTCGAGGAGCAGGACGAGATCGCGCACGTCGCCACCGTGTCCGCGCAGGACAGCAGGATCGGCGAGATCATTGCCGAGGCGTTCGCCAAGGTCGGCAAGGACGGTGTCATCACCGTCGAGGAAGCGCCGACGATGGGCCTCGAGCTCGAGTTCACCGAGGGCCTGCAGTTCGACAAGGGCTACATCTCGCCCTACTTCATCACCGACCAGGAGCGGATGGAGGCTGTCCTTGAGGACACCTACGTCCTGCTGCACGCTGGCAAGATCTCCTCGATGGCGGACTTCCTGCCGCTGCTCGAGCAGATCGCCCAGAGCAAGAAGCCGCTGCTGGTGGTGGCCGAGGACGTCGACGGGGAAGCATTGTCGACGCTGGTCGTGAACAAGATCCGCGGGCTCCTTCCGGTGGCCGCGGTGAAGGCGCCCGGGTTCGGTGACCGGCGCAAGGCGATGCTCGCCGACATGGCGGTGCTCACCGGCGGCGAGGTTGTCAGCGAGGAAGTCGGGCTCAAGCTGGACAAAGTTGGCCTCGAGGTACTCGGCCAGGCCCGCCGGATCGTGGTCGACAAGGACTCGACCACGATCATCAACGGAGCGGGCGACCAGTCCGCGATCGACGACCGGATCCGGCAGATCCGCGCTGAGATCGAGACGACGGACTCTGACTGGGACTCGGAGAAGCTCCAGGAGCGGCTGGCCAAGCTGTCGGGCGGCGTCTCAGTCCTGCGGGTCGGCGCGGCCACCGAGGTTGAGCTGAAGGAAAAGAAGCACCGGCTCGAGGATGCCATCTCGGCGACCCGCGCGGCCATCGAGGAAGGCATCATCCCAGGCGGCGGCAGTGTGCTCGTGCAGCTTGCGGCCGATCTCGATGACCTGGGCCTGACCGGCGATGAGGCTGTCGGCGTTCAGGTCGTTCGCCGTTCGCTGGCGGCGCCGTGCCGCTGGATCGCCGAGAATGCCGGAGCCGAGGGCGGCGTCGTGGTCGCCACGGTCGCCGGGCTCAAGCCGGGCCATGGCTTCAACGCTGCCACCGGCGAGTACGGCGATCTGGTCGCCGAGGGCGTCATCGACCCCGTCAAGGTGACCCGGTCGGCAGTGCTGAACGCAGCGTCCATCGCCGGGATGCTGCTGACCACTGAGGTGCTGGTGGCCGACAAGCCGGAGAAGGAAGCCGCCCCCGCGGGTGGTCAGGGACACGGCCACGGGCACTGACCTGCCGTAGTGTGCGCCGCCCCTAACCGGGCACGTCGCAGCTGCCCCGTTACCGCGCCAGACTGGCGCGGTAACGGGGCATCCTGCATTGGGTAGCCCCGTCAGGCCACGCCGGTCCTGCGCACCGGCCGCGACCGCGCCCGGCGGCTGATGCGGCCCCAGCGCATTGCACCGTGCGCCGCAGTAGTCACTGCAGCCCCAAGATCAAACTAATGGTTAAGATTTAGCCGGTGAAAACCGGCCTCATCCTAACCATTGTTGTCGCGGCGTTAATTGTGAGGCGATTGCGTCTGGCGGGGCTCAGCTGGGCGGCGATTGCGTCTGGCGGGGCTCAGCTGGGCGGCGATTGCGTCTGAGCGAGGCTCAGCTGGGCGGCGTGCGTGGGGCGTGGACGCGCCAGTACCGCGATGCTTTCACTAAGATGAAGCATGTCTCGCAGCCAGCCCAAGGAATCTGACCTGACCGAGGCCGTCAAGTTCGCCCCGCCGGCCCTGACCTTCGACGACGTGCTGCTGCTGCCCGCGCACTCGGCAATCCTGCCGAGCGAGGCGGATATCACCGCCAGGCTCAGCCGCCATGTCACTCTGTCCATCCCGCTCGTCTCGTCGGCGATGGACACCGTCACCGAGACCCGGATGGCGGTGGCCATGGCGCGCCAGGGCGGCGTCGGCGTCCTGCACCGCAACCTGTCCATCGAGGATCAGGCTCAGCAGGTCGACGTGGTCAAGCGCTCGGAAGCCGGGATGATCACCAACCCGGTGACCTGCGGCCCGGATGCCACGGTGGCTGACGTCGAGCGGCTTTGCGCCCGGTTCCGCATCTCGGGCGTGCCGGTGACATCGGCGGACGGCGTGCTCCTCGGTATCGTCACGAACAGGGACATCCGGTTCGAGACGGGCCACGGGCGCCGGGTGGCCGAGGTCATGACGGCCATGCCGCTGGTCACCGCGCCGGTCGGGGTCGGCCGCGACGAGGCGCTGCGCCTGCTCGGCCGGAACAAGGTCGAGAAGCTGCCGCTGATCGACGCGGCCGGACGGCTGCGCGGGCTCATCACCGTGAAGGATTTCACTAAGAGCGAGAAATTCCCGAATGCCACCAAAGACGCGGCGGGCCGCCTGATGGTCGGCGCGGCGGTCGGCGTGGGCGAGGATGCCAAGCGCCGGGCGCAGGCACTGACGGACGTCGGCGTCGACTTCCTGGTCGTCGACACGGCGCACGGTCATGCCCAGTCGGTGCTGGAGATGATCGCCCAGGTCAAGTCCAACGTCTCGGTGGATGTGATCGGCGGGAACGTTGCCACCCGGGCCGGCGCGCAAGCGCTGATCGACGCGGGCGCCGATGCGGTGAAGGTCGGCGTCGGCCCCGGCTCGATCTGCACTACCAGGGTGGTGGCCGGGGTGGGGGTGCCGCAGGTCACGGCGATCTACCAGGCGGCCCTCGCCGCGAGGGCCGCGGGCGTGCCCGTCATCGGCGATGGCGGCATGCAGTACTCCGGTGACATCGCCAAGGCCATCGCCGCGGGCGCTGACACGGTCATGCTCGGCGGCCTGCTGGCCGGCTGCGAGGAGAGCCCGGGCGAGATGGTGTACATCCAGGGCAAGCAGTTCAAGCTGTACCGAGGCATGGGGTCCATGGGCGCCCTGCGGAACGCCGAGCGCGGCGGCTCGTACTCCAAGGACCGCTACTTCCAGGACGACGTGCTGAGCGAGGACAAGCTGGTGCCGCAGGGCGTCGAGGGGCAGGTGCCCTACCGTGGCCCGCTCGCTGCCGTGGCCGGCCAGCTCGTCGGCGGGCTGCGGGCGGCAATGGGCTACTGTGGCGCGCGGTCCATCGGCGAGCTGCAGGAAGCGAGATTCACCCAGATCACCGGCGCCGGCCTGGCGGAGAGCCACCCGCACGACATCCAGATGACCGCGGAGGCGCCGAACTACGGCGGGCGGCGCACCTGACCGGCCCGCGGCAGCGCGGAGACACGGCGGCAGCAGGCCGGAGACATGGCGGGAGACGGCAGACGTGACGCAGGTGGAGATCGGCCGGGGCAAGAGCGGCCGCCGGGCCTACGCCCTTGATGAGATCGGCATCGTGCCGTCGCGTCGCACCAGGGACCCGGAAGAGGTATCGATCGCCTGGCAGATCGACGCCTACCGGTTCGAGCTCCCGCTCATGGTCGCGCCGATGGACAGCGTCGTGTCGCCGGGCACCGCGATGGAGATCGGCAAGCTGGGCGGCCTGGCCGTGCTCGACCTGGAAGGGCTGTGGACCCGTTATTCCGATCCAGGCCCGCTGCTCGCCGAGGCCGCCGAGCTGGACGATGAGGCGGCGACCCGCAGGCTCCAGGAGATCTACGCCGAGCCCATCAAGGAAGACCTGATCGGGCAACGGATCGAGGAGGTCCGCGCGGCCGGGATCACGGCCGCGGCGCGGCTCTCGCCGCAGCGGACCGTCCGGTACTACAAGGCGGTCATCGACGCGGGCGCCGACATCTTCGTCATCCGCGGCACCACGGTGTCCGCCGAGCACGTGTCCGGCCAGTCCGAGCCGCTCAACCTCAAGCAGTTCATCTACGAGCTCGACATCCCGGTCATCGTCGGCGGCTGCGCCACCTATACCGCCGCGCTGCACCTGATGCGGACCGGCGCGGCCGGCGTCCTGACCGGCTTCGGCGGCGGCTCCGGTCACACCACGGCGGCGGTGCTCGGCGTGGCCGTGCCGATGGCCACGGCGATCGCTGATGTCGCTGCGGCCCGCCGTGACTATCTCGACGAGTCCGGCGGCCGGTACGCGCATGTCATCGCGGACGGGAGCATGACCCGCAGCGGGGACATCGCCAAAGCGCTCGCGCTGGGCGCGGACGCCGTGATGGTGGGCTCGCCGTTCGCCCGTGCCGCGCAGGCACCTGGCGGCGGCTATCACTGGGGCAGCGAGGCGCACCACCCGGAGCTGCCGCGCGGTACCCGGCTGCAGGTCGGCACGATCGGGACCATCGAGCAGATCCTGCACGGACCGTCGACGATTGCCGACGGCTCGATGAACCTGATGGGCGCGCTGCGGCGGACCATGGCGACGTCGGGTTACTCCGATCTCAAGGAGTTCCAGCGGGTCGAGGTCGTCGTTACGCCGGCCGCGCAGCGCCGCTGACCCATGCGCCGCCGTGCGCGCCGGCGGCGGCCGGCCTGCCACTGACCCGGCAGGCGACAGGCCCCTACCCGGCTGAACGAGCCCGCCGCGCAACCCGCCCGGGCAGGCCGGCCGCCGCCGGGGGTGCCCCGAGCCGGTAGCGTTCGGACTGTGATGGCGGGAGGCGGAACGACGGTCAGGCTGGGCCCGGCGGAGCGGGCCGCGGCGCTCGCCGAACTCGCGGCTACCGAGCACGAGGTGCTGGTCGTCGGGGGCGGAGTCGTGGGCGCCGGCGTGGCCCTCGACGCTGCCACCCGCGGGCTGTCCACTGGCCTGGTCGAGGCCAGGGACTTCGGATCCGGGACCTCGTCGCGGTCAAGCAAGCTCATCCACGGCGGCCTCCGCTACCTTGAGCAGCTCAACTTCGGGCTGGTCAGGGAGGCGCTGGAGGAGCGGTCACTGCTGCTCCAGCGGATCGCACCGCACCTGGTGCGCCCGGTGTCCTTCCTCTTCCCCTTCACCCATCACGTCTGGGAGCGCGTCTACGTAGGCACCGGGGTCACCGTCTACGACGTGCTCGGATTCTCCCTGGGCCAGACCAGGGGCCTGCCGGGGCACCGGCAGCTGACCCGGCGCTCGGCGCTGCGGCTGGCGCCGGCGCTCAAGCGGTCCGCGCTCACCGGCGCCCTGGTGTACTGGGATGCGCAGGTGGACGACGCCCGCTATGTGATGTCACTGGTCCGGACCGCCGCCAGCTACGGCGCCCACGCGGCGTCCCGCACTCAGGTAACCGGATTCCTGCGGGAGGGCGAACGGGTCACCGGCGTCCGTGCCGTCGACCTGGAGTCGGGGTCCGAGCTGGAGATCCACGCCCAGCAGGTGGTCAACGCGACCGGGGTGTGGACCGACGAGATCCAGGCCATGGTCGGCGGGCGCGGCACCATCAATGTCCGCGCGTCCAAGGGAATCCACCTGGTCGTGCCCAAGGACCGGATCCAGTCGAGTTCCGGGATCATCCTGCGGACGCCGGTGAGCGTGCTGTTCGTCATCCCATGGGGGCGGCACTGGATTATCGGCACGACCGACACCGACTGGTCGCTGGACAAGGCGCACCCGGCGGCCAGCCGGACCGACATCGATTACGTACTCGACCAGATCAACCGCATCCTCGCCGTCCCGCTGACCAGGGATGACGTCGAGGGCGTCTACGCGGGCCTGCGGCCGCTGCTGGCCGGGGAGTCCGAGTCCACCTCGAAGCTGTCGCGTGAGCACACGGTCGCCCATCCGGTGCCGGGGCTTGTCATGATCGCGGGCGGCAAGTACACCACGTACCGGCTGATGGCACGCGACGCGGTGGACGCGGTCGCGCACGGGCTGGATGGCCGGGTGCCGCCGTCCTGCACCGACTCGGTGCCGCTGGCCGGCGCCGACGGCTACGTCGCGCTGTGGAACGGCCGGTACGCGCTGGCCCGGTCGTCCGGCCTGCATGTCGCGCGGATCGAGCACCTGCTGTACCGCTACGGCGCGCTGGTCGGCGAGGTACTCGACCTGATCGCGGCCGACCCCGGCCTGGCCCGGCCGCTGGGCGGCGCCGACGATTACCTGCGGGCCGAGGTCGTCTACGCCGCGTCGCACGAGGGCGCCCGGCACCTTGACGACGTGCTCGCGCGCCGCACCCACGTGTCGATAGAGACCTGGGACCGCGGCGTGTCCGTGGCGCAGGAGGCCGCCGAGCTGATGGCGGGCCCGATGCGATGGAGGTCGCGGCAGGTCGCCAGGGAGGTTGAGCACTACCGCGCCAAGATCGCGGCGGAGCGGGCGTCACAGGACGCCGGCACCGACCTGGACGCGGACGCAATCAGGCTCGGCGCGCCGGACATCGTGCCGGTGGTGGGCAACGGGCAGGTAGTGGGCAGCGGGCCGGTAGCGGGCAACGGGCCGGTAGTGGCATAACGGGCCTGCTGACCGCAACTAGACTTCCGGCATGGCTCGACCACGCGTCTTCTCCGGCATCCAGCCCACGGCGGATTCCTTCCACCTCGGCAACTACCTGGGCGCCCTGCGCCAGTGGGTGACGCTGCAGGACACCCACGATGCCGTGTACTGCGTGGTGGACCTGCACGCGATCACCCTGCCGCAGGACCCGGCCGCGTTGCGGCAGCGGACCAGGGTGGCCGCCGCGCAGCTCCTCGGTGCCGGGCTCGACCCGCAGCGGTGCATCGTGTTCGTGCAGAGCCACGTCCCCGAGCACGCGGAGCTGGCCTGGGTGCTCGGCTGCATCACCGGATTCGGCGAGGCCAGCCGGATGATCCAGTTCAAGGACAAGGCGGCGAAGGCCGGCTCGGACGCCACGAGCGTCGGGCTGTTCACCTATCCGGTGCTGCAGGCCGCGGACATCCTGCTGTACGCGACCGATCAGGTACCGGTCGGCGAGGACCAGCGCCAGCACCTGGAACTCACCCGCGATCTGGCCCAGCGGTTCAACCACCGGTTCGGCGCCACGTTCGTGGTGCCCGGCCCGTACATCCTCACCGACGTCGCGAAGATCGCTGACCTGGTCGAGCCGGCCGCGAAGATGAGCAAGTCGTCGTCCTCGCCGCAGGGCATCGTGGATCTGCTGGACGAGCCGGACGTCATCCGCCGGAAGATCTCCAGGGCAGTGACCGACACCGGCAGCGAGATCCGCGCCGACGAGCAGGCCAAGCCGGGCGTGACCAACTTGCTGAGGATCTACTCGGCGCTGTCCGGCGAGAGCGTGGCTGCCCTGGAGGCCAGGTACGCGGGCGGCGGGTACGGAACCTTCAAGAAGGAACTGGCCGAGGTGGTCGTCGACGCCCTGGCGCCGATCAGGGAGCGGACCGAGAAGATGCTGGCCGACGAGGCCGGCCTGGACCGGCTGCTCGCGGCGGGAGCCGCCAGGGCGCGCGAGATCGCCGGCCGGACCATGGGCACCGTCCGGGACCGCGTCGGCTTCCTGTCGCCCGGCTAGCCGGGCCGTAGTCTGAGGGCATGACGCGCGAGACGGAATCCGGACTGCCGGTGGAGCCGGTCTACCGCCCCGGGCAGCCGGCCGATTTTGACCCGGCAAGTCAGCTCGGCGAGCCGGGGGAGTACCCCTACACCCGGGGGATCTACCCGGCCATGTACACGGCGCGGCCGTGGACGATGCGGCAGTATTCCGGGTTCTCGACCGCCGCGGAATCGAACCGCCGCTACCACCAGCTGATCGAGGCCGGCAGCACCGGCCTGTCCGTCGCCTTCGACCTGCCCACCCAGATGGGCTACGACTCCGATGCGGCCGCCGCCCGCGGCGAAGTCGGAAAGGTCGGCGTCGCCATCGATTCCATCGACGACATGCGCAGCCTGCTGCGCGGAATTCCGCTGGAATCGGTCTCGGTTTCCATGACGATCAACGCGCCGGCCGCCGTTCTGCTGCTGCTATATCAGCTAGTGGCGGACGAGCAGGGAGTCGGCTCGGACCGGCTGACCGGCACGATTCAGAACGACATATTGAAGGAGTACATCGCCCGCGGCACCTACATCTACCCGCCGCAACCGTCCCTTCGGCTCGTGGCGGACACCTTCGCCTACTGCCAAGCCGAGATTCCGCGGTGGAATACCATCTCGATCTCCGGCTATCACATGGCCGAGGCCGGCGCGACGCCGGTGCAGGAGATCGCCTTCACGCTGGCGAACGCCAGGGAGTACGTGCGCGCGGCCATTGCATCCGGCCTGGCCGTCGACGAGTTCGGGCCGCGGCTGTCCTTCTTCTTCGTGGCACGGACGACGCTGCTGGAGGAAGTCGCGAAGTTCCGCGCCGCGCGCCGGATCTGGGCCAGGCTCATGCGGGACGAATTCGGCGCGGTTAATCCGCGTTCGCTGATGCTGCGCTTCCATACCCAGACGGCCGGCGTTCAGCTGACCGCGCAGCAGCCTGAGGTGAACATGGCCAGGGTGACCGTGCAGGCGCTGGCCGCCGTGCTCGGCGGCACCCAGTCGCTGCACACGAACGCCTACGACGAGGCGATCGCGCTGCCCACCGAGAAGGCCGCGCGGCTGGCGCTGCGCACCCAGCAGGTGCTCGCCTACGAGACCGACCTGACGTCGACGGTCGACCCGTTCGCCGGGTCGTATGCGGTGGAGTCGATGACCAGCGACATCGAAGAGGCAGCCGACGCGCTGCTGGCCAGGGTGGAAGACCTTGGCGGCGCTGTCGCCGCGATCGAACGCGGGTTCCAGAAGGCCGAGATCGAGCGGTCCGCGTATCGCGTCGCGCGCGAGATCGACGCCGGGGAGCGCGTGATTGTCGGGGTCAACCGGTTCACCCGGGACGGCGATGAGGCCTATCAGCCGCTGCGCCTTGATCCGGCCATCGAGCAGGCGCAGGCGGAGCGGCTGGCGGACCTGCGGGCCGGCCGCGATGCCGGCGAGTTCAAGCGCCGCATCGATGACCTGCGGCGTGCCGCCGCTGAGCCGGGGAATCTGCTCTACCCGCTCCGTGCGGCGCTGCGGGCGCGCGGCACCGTCGGCGAGGTCTGCGATGCGCTCCGCGACGTGTGGGGAACGTACAAGCCGCCAGATGCCTACTAACCCGGGACGGCCCCGGGCTGGCGGCCGGAACGGCCCCGGCATGCGTCGGGCACGGTGCGGCTGGGTAGGAACGCCCTGGCGGAACAGGGCGGATGACCATGTATGCGGACCACTGCGGATGCATGCGCGGGCGCCCATGGCCCGTGGCCCCCGGCCGGGCCCGCCGTGACCGGGCTCCCCGCGACGGCGGTCCGCGCGGCGATCCGGCCAGCCCGCGGGCTCGCGCCAGCCCGCTGATGCGCTGGCGGTCCCGCTAATGCGCAGACGGTCCCGCCGTTCCGGCGGCTCTCCCGGATCCCCCCGGTAGCACTGAGTTCCCGCGATGTGGCGGAGCGACGACGCATGGAGGTTAGCCCGTGGCCATCAGGTGGAATCCCTCTCGCGGCGCGACTGTCGGGGTTGAGTGGGAACTGCAGCTCATCGACGCGGGGAGCAAGCTGCTGCGCCAGGATGCCAGGGAAGTGCTGGCCGCGCTGCCGGGGCTGAACGAGGCGGGCGAGCACCCGAAGATGCGCCATGAACTCATGCAATCAACCATCGAGGTAGTCACCGGGATCTGCAGCACCGTTTCCGAGGCTAAGGAAGACCTTGCTGCGACAATCGCGCAACTGGAGCGGATCACCGCCGGGCGCGGTACGATGCTGGCCTGTGCCGGAACGCATCCCGTCAGCGATTGGCGAGATGCAAAGATGGCGCCAATTCAGCGTTATGCCGAACTCGTCGAGCAGTTGCAGTGGCTGGCCCGCAGGATCCAGACCTTTGGCGTCCATGTACATGTGGGTATCCGTGACGGGAGCAAGGCCATCCCCATCGTCAATGCACTCGCTGCATACCTGCCGCATTTCCTTGCGCTGACCGCGTCGAGCCCGTACTGGAGCGGGCAGGACACGGGGCTCGCCTCGAGCCGGGCGATTGTCTTTGGCGGGCTGCCCACCTCGGGGCCGCCGCAGCCGCTGACGGACTGGAATGAGTTCGAGGAGTACATGGACACGCTGCTTCGCGCCGGGACCATCCGGAGCATCAAAGAGGTGTGGTGGGATATCCGGCCGCACCCGGATTTCGGCACGGTCGAGATCCGGATGTTCGACGGCGTTCCGACCCTGCGCGAGATCGGCATGGTGACGGCGCTGTCGCAGTGCCTGGTCCAGCTCTTCGACAGCCAGCTTGACCGGGGCTACCGGCTGCCCAGTCCCGCGGCCTGGGTCGTCAGCGACAACAAGTGGCGCGCCACCAGGTACGGCCTGGACGCGATCGTGATCACCGACGATGCCGGCTCGACCGCGCCGCTCCGGGACGAGCTTTTCGAGCTGGTGCGCGAGCTCAAGCCGGTCGCCGACCGGCTTGGCTGCGCGGCCGAGCTCGACGTGGTCTCCGAGGTGCTTGACCACGGCGCCTCGTATGAGCGCCAGCGCGCCATCGTGGCCGGCGGCGGCGACCTGACCGACGTGGTGGACGCGCTGATCACCGAATTCACCGAGGATCGTTTCGTCGTCCCGGGGGAGGCCGCGCATGCAGGAACGTGATCTCGAGGGAGAGCTCGACGCGTTCGTGACCGGCCACGAGCGCGAGCTCATTGATTTCCGGCGCGACCTGCATGCCCATCCCGAGGTCGGCTACCACGAGCACCGGACTACGCGGCGGGTCGCGCTCCGGCTCGCGGCCGCGGGCCTGCGGCCGGTGACCCTGCCCAAGGGCACCGGGCTGGTGGTGGACATCGGGGACCCGTCCGCGACGGGGCCGGTGATCGCGCTGCGCGCGGACCTTGACGCGCTGCCGATCGGCGACGAGAAGAACGTGCCGTACCGCTCTACCGTGCCGAACGCCTGCCACGCGTGCGGGCACGACGTGCACACTACGATCCTGCTCGGCGCCGGTGAGTTCCTGGCCCGCCGGGCCGCCGCCGGGCGGCTGCACGGCCGGGTCCGGCTGATCTTCCAGCCCGCCGAGGAGGTACCCGGCGGTGCGCTTGACGTGCTCGCGGCCGGCGGCATCGCGTCGGTCGACAGGATCTTCGCGCTGCACTGCGACCCGCGGCTTGACGTCGGCAGGATCGGCACCAGGAGCGGCCCGATCACCGCGGCGTGCGACAAGATCACGGTGCGGGTCACCGGGCCTGGCGGGCACACGGCGCGGCCGCACCTGACCGCCGACCTGGTGTTCGCGCTGGGGAAGATCATTACCGAGCTGCCGGCGGCGCTGTCCCGCCGGGTCGATCCGCGGTCCAGCCTCAGCCTGGTCTGGGGCCGGGTGAGCGCGGGCACGGCAGCGAACGCCATCCCGGATGACGGCGTGGTGGAGGGAACCGTCCGGTGCCTCGACGACGAGGCCTGGCATCAGGCGCCGGACCTGCTCAAGGCGCTGCTTGAGTCCGTTGCCAGCGCGTACGGGGTGCTGGCGGAGCTGACCTATGCGCGGAACGTGCCGCCTACCGTCAACGAGTCCGTGTCCACGGCGATGATCGACGCGGCCGCCGAGCGGGTGCTCGGGCCGGACGCGACGACGCCGGCCCCGCAGAGCCTGGGCGGGGAGGATTTCGCCTGGTACCTCGAGTCGGTCCCCGGCGCACTGTGCAGGCTCGGCACCCGCAGGCCGGGTTCGGACGACGACTTCGACATCCACCAGCCCGCCTTCGACGTGGACGAGCGCGCTATCGGCGTGGGCGTCCGGCTGATGGCGGCGACCGCCCTCACCGCGATCTGCGGCGACGCGGGGGCGACGGCAGCACCGCTGCCTGGCGGCGCCAGGGCGTGACGAAGCGGCGGCGCCCGCGGGCTCACCCGGCGGCCTGGCCGCGGGTTCAGCCGGGCCGGGCGGGGATCTAGAGTGGCTAACGTGGATGCCGCCGGAGCGGCGTCCCCCGGCCGAGTCACGGGAGTTCAGCGGCGGTGTCTACACAGCAGGAGCCGGCCAGCGGGGCAGCGCCGGAGGATACGACGAAGGTCTTCCGCCTCCCGGCACCGGTCGTGCTGTGGTGGGTATGGGTCGTCTTCGCCGTCGCCAACCTGGCGGACCTGGCGATCCAGGGGCACGACAGATTGTCCGTCCAGATCGCCATCGGCCTGCTCGCCGTCACCGGCGTTGTTTACGCGTGCGCGTTCCGGCCGCGGGTCATCACCGACGCGGGCGGCCTCACCATACTGAACCCGCTGCGCGAGTACCGCGTGCCGTGGGCGCGGGTGACCGACGTTTACCTGGGTGAGTCCGTTCAGGTCCACGTCGCGGCGGCACCCAACGGGCAAGGGCAAGGGCAAGGTACTGCACAGCTGGGCGCTGTACTCGCCTAGCCGGTCCAGGCTGAAGGCTGAGGCCCGGGGCCGCCGGATGGACCGGAACCTGGCCAGCCGGCCGGGGGGCTATGCGCGGATGCCGGTCGAAGCGCGGGAAGTGGCGAAAAAGCATCCCGCTGAGCTGATGGCCAGGGAAATCCAGAGCCTCGCCCAGAAGGCCCGCGAGCGCGGCGCGCCCGATGGCCCGGTCGTCGCCAGCTGGGCGTGGTCATCGCTGGCCGCGATGCTGGTGCCGACGCTGCTGCTCGTCCTGGTGATCGTCGTCAGCTAGCCTGCCGCGACCGGCAACGTAGTAATAGGACAACGCGCCTGAGGTGGTTGTCCTGCTGGGAAGCGGTTTGATACGGGAACGTCCTCCTGGTGCGATAGCGCGGGCTTGGTGTCCCAATCGCAGCAAGGAGGACGTCCTGTGGGTAAGGGTAGTGCGGGCAGCGGGATGACGCGGGGGACCGTCGGCGGAATGCGCGGCGGGAGCAGCTGCGCGGGCTGCTGCCGCGGGATGGCGCGGTGATCGGGATCGACCTGGCAGAAGACAAGCAGGCGCTCGCGTTTGATCATGACGTGCGGGTGCTGGCGCGTAAGAGGTGCGGATGAAGGCGTTCCGCTGGGGGAGGCGCTGGACTGGCGGTCGGGCAGGCGCGGGTGAGGGGATTCGCGCACGTGACGGTGGCGTGCGAGCCGGCCGGGCCGCGGTGGCTGCAGGTGCAGCGGTTGTGCGCTGAGCGGGGCCTGCCGCTGGTGTGCATCCAGCCGCTGGTCTCCCATATCGCCCGGGACCATCAGGATTACACCCGGCATAAGACCGATGAGGCCGACTGCGTGATGATCGCCCGGCTGGCTTTTGAGCTGCACTGCCATATCCCGGAGGAACTGGATGTATATCCCGGGGGAACTGGATGAGACGTGGGCGCAGCTGCGGCACCTGGGACGGCGCCGCGTGCAGCTGATCACCGCGGCGACGGCGTCGGCGCAGCGGATCCGGGACTTCTTGTCAGTGGCCTGGCCGACCCTGACCGAGGCGTGCGCCCGGCCGCTGGAATCAGTGACCTGGCTGGCGGCGCTGCAGGTAGTGACGAGCTAGTGCGGCGAGCAGCCGGGCAGCCGGGCAGGCTGGCCTGGTCGGCCGGTGCCGGGCATGACGGTCGCGATCGCGACTGCTGTAGCGCCAGCCTGGTTAGGAGCCGGTTCGCTCGCCGCGCCTGGGCCGCAGGCTGCTGATGATCTTCCCGACGGCCACGACGAGGAACAGTTGCCCGGTCACTGCCTCAAGGACGGCGAACGTCTGCCCTGGATTGGCGGCGGGCACCAGATTCCCGTATCCGACGGTCGTCATCGTGACGAAGCTGAAGAACAGGTCCTGGCTGAGCGAGCCGTTCCCCGCCGGGCCGAAGAACGGCACGCTTCCGAACTCGCCTGCCGCCTTGTAGGCGAAGGCGAAGAACATGCCGATCAGCAGGTAGGCAGCGATGGCCCCGAGCAGTGTCTCGGTGTCGATCTGCCGCCGTAGTATCAGATGGCGCACGATGGAGAAGGGCGCGATCAGGTACAGCAGGCAGCAGACGGTGAATATCCCGCCCAGCTGGTCACCCGGGTTGTGCATGAAGTAGCTCAGGACCGCGACGACGGCGGCCAGGCCCAGGACGATGTCGGCGACGAGACGGACCATACGGTGCGCCCGCGAGGTCCGGAGGGTGAGCCAGACCGTTGCCAGCTGAACAGTGAGCACGATCGAAGCCGCCCGGGCCTCGGTCACCGAGACGGACACCACGTAGGTCACTACGACGAGCAGCAGCACGAGTCCGTAGCTGTCTGCCGAGACGAAGGAACGCCCGAGGCGGCGCCACCACCTGGACTCGGCGCTCACCGCGCCGCCGTCGTCAGCGAAATCCGGCAATTGACCTCCAAGCGCCGCTAAGGAAGGTTCTTGAACCGGCCGCTGATGTTGCCTGCGGCCGGGGCAGGTCAGGTCAGGCGTACCAGGCCGCTGATGGCCAGGTAGGCGCCCAGGATCAGGGCGGTATAGGCCATGAGCTGCCGGGCGTGGCCCAGCAGCCAGCCCTGGGCGTTCTTCAGGAATGCCTTGGTGGCCTCGGGCCGCAGTTCCAGGAACGCGAACGGGATGATGATCAGCGAGAACTCGATGAGGACGAAGATGACGACACCGGCGACCTGGTTCGCGGTGGAGGATTTGCTGGTGACCAGAATGTGCAGCCCGGTGAGGTAGGCGGCGCCCGGGATGCCGCACAGCGCCCCGACGAGCGTGGCGAGCCCGAGCCGGGGCTCACCGAGCGCCCGCTGCGCCCAGCCATCCTTTCTTCTTCTTCTTCTTCTCCTCCTCCTCCTCCTCCTCCTCTTTCTCCGGCTGCCCGTCCCCGGCCTGGGCTGAGGCCTTGCGCCGGCCGTGCAGGCGCCCGGTGGCGACCAGCCCGCCGGCGGCGAGCAGGAGCAGGCCGAGGGCCAGGTCGACGCCCGCGCTCACCGTTTTCTGGGAATTGATGGCGTCGGCGCGGAAGACGAGCACATCCAGCAGGCCGATCGTTACGCCAACGGTCAGGCCGCCGAGCAGCACGCACAAGAACATCGCCCGCGGCCGCCGGTTCTCCATCAGCAGCAGGTCGACGGCCAGCAGCTTCGGGTTCAGCGCGGCGACGAACGCCAGCGCGAAGAACTCGGCGTTCATCGCCGGTCAGCCAGCGCCGGCATCGCCCGGCCGGTGGCGCCGCACCGGCCGCTGGTGCAACTCGACGTGCTTCTCATACGCGGCAACGCAGTCGGCGAGCGGGTATGGCCCGCGGATCCGCTGAAGCCCGGGTGAGACCTCGGAGTAATCCAGGTAGTGATGGTCACCGCACTCGCGGCAGATGATCTCAAACACGCTCGTGTAACCGCCTTCCCGCTGGCCCGCCACGATGCGGGCCAGCCGACGCCGCAGAACCACCGTCCAGCCGTCTCCGGGCTGATCGCGGGCCGCCATGCCTGCCTCCTTTGTGATCCGTGCGGAGCTGTCAGTGACTGTCAGGTCCTCCAGCGCAGCCGCGATGTCATACCCGGGCATGATCGCCACATCAGGCGCGGCGCAGACGACCCGGCCGGGGCCGGGTACGGCCGCGACATCAAGGCTCTCCTGGCCAGCGTCAGCCGCCGCTTATCGGCCATCTTCTGCTGGGCGTCGGCGATGGCGCCCTTGAGGGCCTTGCACGTGGTGGCCTTCTGCCTCGCCGACGACCTTCTTGATGGCGCGGGTCACGGCGGGTTCGACTTTGGCGGCCGCCGAGTGCGGGTAGGCGACGATCAGGCCGGCGCCGCCGACCGGGATGGTGGCCCCGGCCTGTTCCTCGAGCTTGCTGGCGGTCCTGTGGTGCAGCAGCTTGCCGGCGCCGGCGCCGATCGACCGCGCCGACCGCGGTCGCGGCCAGCAGCGGCGGTGCGAACAGCCCGACCGCGAACCCGACGCGCCCAGGCCCGCGGCGCCCTCGCGGACCATGTGGTCGGTCTGCTCCACGGACAGGTCGCCTTTGAGGTCTTTGCTGACGACCACCGCGCCGTGCAGGTAGCCGCCGCTGGCCAGGACCGCCTCGTAGTCCTCGCTGGGCGGCGTCCTTGGACATGTAACCGCCGATCAGCACGTCGGTCGTCTCGTCGTCGAACTTCATCGAGAATCCTCCTCAAGCCCGACGGGTCCGGCTCATTCGCGCGAGCGCGTGCGCCGCGTGCCCGTGGTGGGCAGCCGCGTGCAGCTCTTGCTCGTCCTCGTCGGCCAGGTGCGGCTTGACGTCGAAGACCACCTTCTTGATCGTGCCGGTGAACGGGAACGGCTTCTTGTCCTCGTAGCTGCGATCGACCACCCCGCCGTTGTCGCGGCCGATGTCCATGCCGGCGTAGCCGGAGAAGCGGACCGGGACGGTGTGGTCCATGCGGCCCTTGCCCACCGGGCCGGTCGTTGATGAACAGGGTCACCTCGCCGCCGGTGGCGGGCTTGGGCGCGTCGGCGGCGAACTCCATCCGCACGTTCACCTCGCCCGGCAGGCAGCGGTTCGTCGGCCTGCTGCCGGTAGATGAACACGCCCATCATCGAGTAGGTGTGGGTGAGCTTGCCGTCCTCGACCCAGCAGCGAGAATCCGCCCAGATGGTCGGCCTCGGCCACGATCACCCCTTCGGCGCCGCCTTCGGGGACCACCAGGTCGGCGCTGATCGCATACGAGTGGTTGTAGATCCGCGGGATCATCCCCGACAGCACGTTCTGCACGTCCCCGCGGAACTCGAACCTGGCCTCCTCCGGCAGCGGCGGCAGCATGCCGAAGAAGGTGGACAGGGTGGCCAGCAGCGGCAGCACCTTGTACCGCTCGGCCTCGTGCCCAGAAGAGCTCCTTCAGCTCGGCGACCTTCTCCGGATGCTCGGCCGCCAGGTCGTGCGCCTGGCTGTAATCGTCGGGCAGGTAATACAGCTCGGCCGGATCACTGTCCGGATCCCAGACGCCGGGCGCGTACGGTTTCAGGGCTTCGGGGGTGAGGACCCACGGGATCCGCGGGGTCCGCATCGCCAGCCACCAGCCGTCCTTGTACATCGCCCGGTTGCCGATGGTCTCGAAGTACTGCTGGGTGTGCCGCTCGGGCGCCGCCGGGTCGGTGAGCGTGCCGGCGAAAGTCACGCCGTGCATCGGCTCCTGATCGATCCCGTCCACCGACGACGGGACCGGGATGCCCGCGATGTCGAGGATGGTCGGCGCGACGTCGGTGACGTGGGTGAACTGCGAGCGGAGCCCGCCAGTGCCGGTGACCCGCCCCGGCCAGTGGATGACCATCGGGTTCCGCGTGCCGCCCAGGTGCGAGCCCACCTGCTTGCCCCACTGGAACGGGGTGTTGCCGGCCCACGCCCACGCCGCGCCGTAGTGCGGATCCATGAGCTCGCCGCCCCAGGCCTCGATGCCGCCGTAGCGCTCGGACAGCTGCAGCTGCATCTCGTCGGTCAGCGGGATGCCGTTCTGCATCGTCAGCTCGTTGAACGAGCCGGTGATCGTGCCCTCCATGCTGGCGCCGTTGTCGCCCCAGATCCAGATGATCACCGTGTTGTCGAGCTCGCCCAGCTCGTCGATCGCGTCGATCACCCGGCCGACGTTGTGGTCGGCGTTCTCGGAGAAGCCCGCGTACACCTCCATCTGGCGGGCGTAGAACGGCTTCAGGTGCCCGGGCACGTCGTCCCAGGCGGGGAACGCTTCGTTCCTGGGCGTCAGCTCGGCATCGGCGGGGATCACGCCGAGCGCCTTCTGCCGCGCGAAGGTTTCCTCCCGTAGCCTGTCCCACCCCTGGTCGAACTTGCCCTTGTACTTGTCGGCCCAGGCCTTCGCCACGTGGTGGGGGGCGTGGCTGCAGCCGGTGGAGAAGTAGACGAAGAACGGCTTGTGCGCGTCCTGGGCCCGGACGCCGTGCAGCCACTCGATCGTCTTGCCGGCCATCGCGTCCGGGAGGTAGTAGGGGTTCTCCTTGTCGTAGTACTCCGGCGCCGTTCCGATGATCTTCTGGTTCTCCGCCAGGCACGGATCCCACTGGCTGGCCCCGCCGCCGAGGAAGCCGTAGAAGTAGTCGAACCCCCAGCCGTTCGGCCAGCGGTCGAACGGCCCGGCCGGGCCCTGCTGCCCGTCGGGCGTCAGGTGCCACTTGCCGAACGCCGCCGTGCTGTACCCGTTGTCCCGCAAGATACGAGGCAGCGGCGCGCAATCGCGCGGAAGGGTAGCCGAGTACCCGGGGAACCCGCCCGCGAACTCACCGACCGAGCCGACGCCGACGGTGTGGCTGTTGCGCCCGGTCAGCAGCGCCGCCCGTGTCGGCGAGCACAGCGCCGTGACGTGGAACCGGTTGTACTTCAGGCCGCCCTCGGCGATCCGCGTGTAGTTCGGCGTGGCTATCGGCCCGCCGAAGGTGGCGGGGTTGCCGAACCCGGCGTCGTCGATCAGCACCAGCAGCACGTTCGGGGCACCCGGCGGGAGGCTTGACGTGCCCGATCAGGTCCCAGTCGGGGACCGACCCCGCCAGCGTCCTGTTGGCCACCCCTGCGAACGGACGCCCTGCGGATCGGCAGCTTCGTGCGGTCAGGCTCACTCATCGTTCTCCTACCTCCCGTTCAGCACCCACCGGGGCCGCGATTTTGCCGTGTGCCGCCGCAGCGGGTTACCGTCCAGACCCAGCCCGCGAGCCGTGTCGTCTTCCGATGAATGCCCGCACCTCGACGCTGGCCTCGATGTCGCGCACAGTGCGGTCCTAGGCGGTTTCCAGGTTCGCGCGGCTGCCGTAGGCGCACAGCCCGTACAGCGCGACCACGTCCATCGCGATGATCATCAGGGACCAGAACGGGTAGGCAGGGATGAAGAACATCTGGTCGATGGCGCTGAGCCCCAGCACCGCCACGCCGAACCAGCGCGCCACCTGGTTGCCCGCCAGCACCCCGGCCGCCGCCAGCAGCTGCAAGACGCCGATGATCAGCGTGATCCAGCCCCAGGTGCGCAAGCTGCCGAACACGTAATGCGCGTTGGCGGTGAACACGTGCGAGTTGGCGATCGCGGCGATGCCGTAGATCAGGTTGAAGCAGCCGATGATCACCAGCAGCACCGACGCGAACAAGACCAGGCCATAGCCCTGGCCTTCCGCGCGGCGCCCGCCCGTGCCCCTGGCTGGCTGGGTTGTTGACGACGTCATCGTGACCCCCTATGTTGGTCGGAATCGCCGGAATCTAGGCTCTGGTCCCTTTACTCAATTGCGCGATCGATCCCATTACGCGTCGGCCCTGGCCCGGATACCTCCGCCCGCCGTCGGGCACCAGTCCACCTCGTGCCGGGGCGGGTTCCATCCCCCCGATCGGATGAAAGACCGGGTAGTCATCCCTCCAGGAGGCCGAGCTCACGGGACCGGGCGACGGCCTGGCTGCGTGAGGAGGCGCCCAGCTTGCGGTAGATCGACATCGCCTGCGACTTGATCGTGTGGCGGGACAGGAACATCTCCTCGGCGATCTGCGGGAACGACAGGTGGGTGGACAGCAGCGGCAGCAGGCGCAGCTCGGCAGCGGTCAGCGCCGACGCTCCGGGGACGGCTTGAACCGCGGTCCCTGGAGAGCTGGGCCCGGAGCGCCTCGGCCTCCCCGGCGAGGGTCCCGAGGCCGGGCCGGCGCTTGAGCAGGTCATCGACCTCACGCATGAGCGTCCTGGCACCTGCCAGTGTCGGCGAGCGCGAGGTGGACGCGGGCCAGCTCGAGCCGGGCCTGGACGGCGAGATAGGGAAGCGCGTAGGTCAGCAACGGCCGCAGGTGCTGGGCCTGAGCGAGTTCCTGGCGCGCCGCCGCGGTATCTCCCCGGTGCATGGCCGCGCGGGCTCGCAGCCGCGCAGATCAGGGGTGTCGCGTAGCTTTCCTCGATCCCGGCCTGGCGCAAAACGGTACGTGCCTGGCCGGCAAGGGCCTCGGCCCGGTCCCATTCGCTGCGTGCCATCGCCACCAGCGCCCGCTCGCACAGCGCGACCGCGACGATCCTCGGGCGCGCCGGCTCTGCTCGCCGACGCTGACCGCATCCTCCAGGCGACACGTCGCCACCATCGAGGTCACCGCAAAGGACGCGCGCGATCCCTTGCATGAGCGCGGGTGCCGGCGTCACGAAGCTCCCCGCCGCGAACCTGCGCACCGCCTCGTCGGCGTCGGCGCGCATCTGCTTCACCCCGCGCCGGCACAGCAGGGCCCGGAGCATGGCGGCCCACGCCTCGGCGGAAGGGTCATCGGGCCGGGCCGGATCCCCGTACTGCCAGCGATCGACCGCATCGGCCCACCGCTCGGCCTCAACCGGCCTGCCCATCAGCGCGGAAAACGAACGAGGCCAGCACCGCGGCCATCGGGTGTCCCTCGATCCCGCCGCGATCCTCCAGCCACCCGAACCACCGCTTGATGGTGGTGACCCGGCCCTGCCGGTAGGCCGGCACCGCGAGCTGCCCCACCAGGCGGGCGGCCCCATCGACATCCCCGGCTGCCATGGAGTACTCCAGCGCTTCCTCGGGCCGCCCGTTTTCCAGGCACCAGCCGGCGGCGCGGCGCCGCAGGACCGGTATCAGGTCTGGCTCCAGGCGTCCCAGCTCCGCCAGCAGCATGTCGCGGAACAGATGGTGGTAGCGGTACCACTCCCCGCGCCGGTCCAGCGGCACCAGCAGCACGATTCGACCGGGCCAGATCCGCCAGGGTCGCAGCCGACCCATTCAGGTCGAGTACCGCCTCGCACAGCGGCCCGCACATGCGCTCCAGCACCGCGGTCCGGGTCAGGAACGCCCGTTGCCGGCGGGAGATCCGCGACAGGAACTCCGATTCCAGGTAGTCGCTCACCAGCCGGTCATCGCCGCCGAAGGAGACCGCCGCGCTCGCCAGGGGGCCGCCCTCCCTGAGATAAAGGGCCGCCAGGTACAGCCCGGCCGGCCATCCTTCGGTCCGCTCATGCAGCTCCGCCACCTCGTCCTGGACCGAGCGCGACGCCAGCGTCACGCAGCAGCGATGACGCCTCATCGCGGGTCAGCGACAAGTCGCCCGGGCCGATCTCCATGATCTTGCCCTCGGCGCGCAGCCGCGCGATCCGCAGCGGCGGCTCGCGCCCGGCCCGCCAGCGCCAGCCGCGAGCCACCCGGCACGTGATCGGCCAGCACCGACAGCGCGGCCCGGCATTCGCGGTTGTGCAGTACGTGCACGTCGTCCAGGACCAGCACCACCGGCGAGGTCATCGACGAGAACGCCGACCCCAGCCGGGGGACGACCGAGCCGGGCACCGAGCTCACCGGGGAGGCCAGCGCATCGAACACCCGCTCATCGATCGGCTCGATCGCATCGAGCGCTTCCGCGATATAGCTGAGCAGGACCTTCGGGTCGTTGTCTGCTTCGTCGACCGACACCCAGGCGAAGGACTGGCCGTTGCGCTCGGCCCACTGCGCCAGCAGCGTCGTCTTGCCGTAGCCGGCCGGCGCGACCACCGAGACGACCGGACACCGGCCGGCCCGCCACCAGCCGTTCGATCAGGGACGAACGACGCACGGTCCCGGGCCGTATCAGCGGACGGCGGAGCTTGGACGCGACCAGGTCGACCGCGGACCCGCCCGCACGCCGTGACCGGCCGTGCCGCTGACGCATGTCGCTCTCGCCCATGATCCGACGGCGCCCCCCAAACGATCTGCCGCTTCCATGATCTGCCCAAGCCTCAGATCAGGTCAATGCACGGCAATGCGCCCGGCCGGGTTAATCCACTCCAAACGCTGCATGACTGGCACAAGGCCGGCCGGCAAACCGGGAGTGACGACCGTCTTTCATCCCATCAGGTGGATGGCACCCGCCCCGCCACGAGGTGGAATGGTTCCCTGAGCGGCGAGCGGAGGCGTCATGGGCCAGACGGCGAGATTCCAGCAGACGAAAGGAATGGCCATGATTGTGAAGACTGAAGGTGGCGCGTCAGGCGAGCCCCGCCGCGCGGGCATCCGGTAAAGGTTCAGCGCGGGCCGCGGCGGTGGAGCAGCTGAGCCGCGCGGACCGGGTGGCCCGGGGGAAGGATGCCCGGGCGGTGGCTCCGCTGGAGTCGCATGCCGAGTTCGCCCCGGCCGGGCCGCGGGATCCGGTGGGGCTGCTGCTGGGGCAGGCGAAGTCGCGGGTGCCGGAGCTGGTGCCGGTCCGGCACGGGCGGATGCTGGTGTCGGCGTTCACGTTCTACCGGGGGGCGGCGCTGCCGATGGCGGCCGACCTGGCCACCACGCCCGCCTCGGGGCTGCGGGTGCAGCTATGCGGGGATGCGCACCTGTCCAATTTCGGCGCGTTCGCGTCGCCGGAGCGGCAACCTGGTCTTCGACGTCAACGACTTCGACGAGACCCTGCCCGGCCCGTTCGAGTGGGACGTCAAGCGGCTCGCCGCGAGCCTGGCGGTGGCGGGGCGGGACAACGGGTTCACCGCCAAGGCCCGCCGCAAGATCATCCTGGCGGCGGCCGAGGGCTATCGCACGGCGATGCGAGGGTTCGCCGAGCAGCCGTTCCTGGAGGTCTGGTATGCGCACCTGGACATCGAGCAGGCCATCGGCGACTTCAGATCCCAGATGAAGACGAAAAGGCTCAAGGCCGCCGAGGCGCTGCTGGCCAAGGCCCACACCAAGGACAGCACCAAGGCGCTGAGCAAGCTCACCACCATGACCGACGGGCGGCGGCGGATCATCAGCATGCCTCCGACGATCGTCCCGGTCGAGGAGGTCTTCGCGGACGTGCAGGCCGACGCCATTTACGAGCAGATCCGCGGCGTGCTGGGCAAGTACCGGCGGACCCTGCAGTCCGACCGGCGGCACCTGCTGGAGCAGTTCACGCTGGTCCAGGTAGCCCGCAAAGTGGTCGGGGTCGGCAGCGTCGGCACCCGCGCCTGGATCGTGCTGATGGACAGCGGAGACGGAGTCGAGCCGTTGTTCTTGCAGGCCAAGGAGGCCCAGCCGTCGGTCCTGGCCGAGTACTGCGGGCGCAGCCAGTACACCAACCAGGGCGAGCGCGTCGTCGCCGGGCAGCACCTCATGCAAGCCGAAAGCGACATCTTCCTCGGCTGGACCCACGTCCCCGGCCCCGACAAGGTGGACCGCGACTTCTATGTCCGTCAGCTGAAGGACTGGAAATTCTCCGCCCCGATCGAGGCGATGATCCCCTCCGGCATGACCGTCTACGCCCGGCTGTGCGGCTGGACCCTGGCCCGGGCGCACGCCCGCGCCGGCGACCGCATCGCGCTGGCCGCCTACCTCGGCGGCTCCGGTGCATTCGACCAGGCGATCGCCGACTTCGCCGAAACCTACGCCGACCAGAACGAACGCGACTACGCCGCCCTCCAGGCCGCCGTCAAAGACGGCAGAGCCGAAGCCACCACCGAGATCTAACACCGGACCCAGGTCCCGCCATCCATTCGGAAAGCGAAACACGGAAGGCCGCGCCATGGCTGACATCACCGCCGGCATGAACTCCGAGCACGCCGCATCGCTTGGGCGCCGCTACCTCATCCGGTTCGAGGAAGACACCCTCCGCCAGCGGTCCGCTTGAGCCGTGGCCGCGACAAGTGGCACGCACGGTTCTTAGGGGCCCGGCGCGGCAACGCGCCGGGGCTACCCGACTGGCCGCCCGCGCCACAACTAACCAGCCAGCAGCCCACGTGCTCCGAATCGGCAGGCGCGACGCTCCACTTCCGGCAGAAACTATCTCACGAGGCTAACGCTGCCGGGCACGGCACTAGCCTGCCATGCTCGTCATCCGCCGGTACGTGCCTTGACTTCAAGTCAACTTGAGCATGCACTCTTGTGGCCATGCAAGTAATGACAGCAAGCGATCGCTACCGCTTTGAGGACCTGCCTGGCCTGATGTCGCTGATGGCCGGAGACGAGAAGCACGACCACGCCGCGGCGTCCACTCTCGACGTGCTCTGGGTCCTCTACGACCGGGTGCTGCGGGTCCGGCCGGAGACGCTCGGCTCTGCGTCGAGAGACCGGTTTTACCTGTCCAAGGGGCACGGGCCGATGGCGTACTATGCCGTGCTCGCCGCCAAGGGCTTCATCGGCGTCGGCGAGCTGCCCGGCTATGGCGGGTTCAGCTCGCCGCTCGGCTGGCATCCGGACCGCAACGTCCTGCCCGCCGCCGAGATCTCCAGCGGTTCGCTCGGCCACGGGCTGCCGCTGGCCGTCGGCACCGCACTCGGCCTGCGGGCCGCGGGGCTGACCAGCCCGCGGGTCTTCGTCCTCGTCGGTGACGGCGAGCTCGATGAGGGTTCCAATCACGAGGCGATCGCGTTCGCCGGACGGGCCGGCCTGGGCCAGCTGACCGCGGTCGTCGTGGACAATGCCTCGGCCACGCATGGCTGGCCGGGCGGCATCGAGAAGCGGTTCGGCCTTGAGGGGTGGTCGGCCGCGCGGGCCGACGGCCGAGATCACGCCGCGCTGGAGCAGGCACTCACCGCGCCGCACCCGGGCCAGCCGCGTGTCGTCGTCGCCGCGATCAGGAAGACGGGCGGATGACCGCCGGCAGCCCGGCGCCACGGCCGGCCGAGACCATGCGCGAGCGCTTCGTCCGGGTGACGACTGACCTGCTCGATGAGGATCCGCGGCTGGCCGTGGTGCTGGCGGACATCACCGCCGAGGCGTTCGAGCCCGCCCGGCGGCGGCACCCCGGCCGGGTGATCAACCTGGGGATCCGGGAGCAGCTCCTGATCAGCGTGGCCGGCGGGCTGGCGCTCGCGGGCATGCGGCCGATCGCGCACTCCTTCGCGTCCTTCCTCATCGAGCGGCCGTTCGAGCAGATCAAGCTGGACCTCGGCCACCAGGGCGGCGGCGCCGTCCTGGTCAGCATGGGCGCCTCTTATGACGAACCTGGATACGGCCGCACCCACCAGGCGCCTGGCGACGTGGCGCTCCTCGGCACGCTGCCCGGCTGGACCGTGCACGTCCCCGGCCACCCGGCCGAGGCAGCGCGGCTGCTGCGATCCGCCGCGGCCGCCGACGGCCTGGTGTACCTGCGGCTGTCGCTGGAGTCCAACGCGGCGGCGCTGGCCACCGGGGACGGCTTCACGGTGCTGCGGTCAGGAGCCCGCGGCACCGTCGTGGCCGTCGGCCCGCTGGCCGACGAGGTGATCAGCGCAACCCGCGGGATGGACGTCACCGTGCTGTACGCCGCTACTATCCGCCCGTTCGACGCGGTCGCGCTTCGCGCCACGCTCGGTGCCGCTGACGTGGTGCTCGTCGAGCCCTACCTGGCGGGCACGTCGGTGCCGGCCGTGGCCGCGGCGCTGTCGGACATCCCGCACCGGGTTCTCGGGCTCGGCGTGGGCCGCGACGAGCTGCGCCGGTACGGCAGCCCGGCCGAGCACCGGGCCGCGCACGGCCTGGATGCGGCCTCGCTGCGGGCGCGGATCAGCGGATTTCTCCCGGCGGCTTACCCGCCGAGGGAGACGCAGGGCCTCGTCCGCAGCCACGTGACGTAGTCGGCCGGCGCGCCGGCGGCCTCCGCGGCGTCGGCCATGATGCCGAGGTAACGGGCGGACGGCAGCCCGCCCTCGTAGTCGTTCAGCACGTACAGCCAGGCCAGCGCCTCGCCGTCGCGGGTCGCCACCCGCACCCTGAATTTGCGGTAGTAGCCGATCGTCGCGCCATCCCAGCGGTCAAGAGCCTGCTCGTCGCCGTCGGACATCTCGTAGAGCACCACGAAGACGCGCTCGGCGTCATCCTCGACGAGGGTGGCCAGGGCGCCTTCCCAGCCGAGGTCCTCGCCGCCGAAGGTCAGCCGCCAGCCTTCCAGCCAGCCGGTGCCGTGCCGCGGCGAATGCGGGCAGCGCTCCGCCATCTGCGCTGGGTTCATATTGCTGCCGTATGCGGCATACAGCTCCACGGTCGATTAGCGTACGAGTCCTGGCAGCTCCGTGTGGCCATGTCCGGGCTGCTGGCCACGGCCGAACGCGGGGACGGATACGGGGCCGCGTGCGGCATGAGACAGAATTAGGCAGCGTGAACCAGCCGCGAGCGAAGATCGTCATCGTCGGCGGCGGCCCGGGAGGTTACGAGGCGGCCCTGGTCGCCGCTCAGCTGGGCGCCGAGGTCACGGTGGTGGACCGGGACGGCCTCGGCGGCGCGTGCGTGCTTACCGACTGCGTGCCATCCAAGACGCTGATTGCCACCTCGGGCCTGATGGCTGCCCTGGACGGATCGGCCGGGCTGGGCATCAGGCTCGACGCGGCCGGGCCGGCCGGAGCAGGTACCGCGGGGCCAGGCTCCGCGGCGGCGGGTAGCGGGGGGACAGCGCCGGGGATGGGCCGGGTCGCCGTGGACGCCCCCAGGCTCTATGCCAGGGTCCGGGCACTGGCCGCCGCGCAGTCCGCGGATGTCGCTAGCCGGCTGGCCGCCGAGGGAATCGAGGTGATCGCCGGGGCGGGCCGGCTGACCGGCCCCCGGACCGTCACCGTCGGCGATCGGGAGATCAGCGCGGACATCCTGCTGATCGCCACCGGCGCGCAGCCGCGGGTCCTGCCGGGCGCCGTGCCTGACGGCGACCGCCTGCTGACCTGCCGGCAGCTGTACGACCTCGGCGAGCTGCCCAGCGAGCTCATCGTGGTCGGGTCCGGGGTCACCGGCGCCGAGTTCGCCGGCGCGTACCAGGCACTCGGCTCGCAGGTCACCCTGGTTTCCTCGCGTGACCGGGTGCTGCCACAGGAGGACGCGGACGCGGCGGTGGTGGTCGAGGAGGTGTTCCGGCGGCGCGGCATGACCGTGCTGGGCCGGTCCCGGGCTGCGGAGGTCAGGCGCACGGCCGATGGCGTGTCCGTGCTGCTGGCGGACGGCAGGACCGTGCGCGGCTCGCACTGCCTGCTCACGGTCGGGATGGTTCCCGGCACCAGCGGCCTCGGCTTGGAGCAGGCCGGCATCGCCCTGGACGACGGGGGCTTCGTGCCGGTGGACCGGGTATCCCGGACATCGGCACCGGGCGTCTACGCGGCGGGTGACTGCACCGGCGTCATGATGCTCGCCTCGGTCGCGGCGATGCAGGGCCGGATCGCGATGTGGCACGCGCTCGGCGAGGCCGTTGCGCCGCTGCGGCTCAGCCACGTCGCCGCGACGATCTTCACGGAACCGGAGATCGCCACCGTCGGGATCACCCATCAGGCGGTGGACGCCGGCCAGGCCGACGCGCTGGTCGTCAAGCTGCCGCTGGCCACCAACGCCCGGGCGAAGATGCAGGGCTTCCGGGACGGCTTCATCAAGTTGTTCGCCCGCCGCGGCAGCGGCATCGTGCTGGGCGGCGTGGTCGTCGCGCCGCGGGCGAGCGAGCTAATCCTGGCCGTGTCCCTGGCCGTCGAGCAATTGCTGACCGTCGACCAGATGGCCCACACGTTCGCCGTGTACCCGTCGCTGTCCGGAAGCCTCACCGAAGCCGCCCGTAAGCTCATGCGCCCCGCTGAGGACGTCTAGCGGCACCTGCGGGCAGGTGCACCACCAGGCGGAACGCATCACGCCGGCTGCATCACGCCATCTGCAGGGTCGAAATGGGCTTCAGCAGCCTGCGGAGGCGGGTGGCGCGGTCAGGCCCCAGGCACCAGCACGCGGCGGTTGCCGGCCAGCTGCCTCAGTGGGCCGGGTGGCCCAGGTCGGGGTCGTCGGGGACATCCAGGCCGTGCTGGCGGAGCCGGGATGCCCGGATGTCATCCGCGTACGCGGCCACCGTGAAGATGCTGCCGCACAGGATGAGCGCCACCATCGTCAGGCCGAGCCAGCCGGGCGCGGGCACCAGCGCGGCGAGCAGTATCTCGACGATCACGCAGACCGGGATGATAACGGCGAGATGACGCAGTACCGTCCGGCCCCGCCAGCCCGCGTCGGTCAGCTCGTGCCTGACCCAGTCACGGTTCTCGGCCGGCAGCCGGAAGCCGAAAGCGAACCGCAGCCATCTGGCGGCCCCGGGATCACCGGCCAGCCGGGTCATGGCTTTAGTCCCGGAGCTGGCAGATGACCGCGCCGGCCGAGACCGTCTGGCCGACCTGAACGGCCAGCTCGCCGACCGTGCCGTCCTTGTGCGCGGTCAGCGGCTGCTCCATCTTCATCGCCTCAAGCACGACGACCGTGTCCCCGGCCGACACCTGCTGGCCATCGGCCGCGACGATCTTGACGATCGTGCCCTGCATCGGGCTGACCAGCGCGTCGTCACCGGCATTTCCGCCACCGCCGCTACCCGCCCCGCGGCCGCGGCGGCCCCGCCCCCGGGCCGGGCGGCCAGCCCCGGCAGCCGGGCCGGGCCGCCCGGTGCCGCCAGCCCGGCCGGCCATGCCCCCGCCGATCCCCGCCGGGATGACTACCTCCAGCCGCCTGCCGCCGACCTCGACCGTGATCCGCTCGCGCGCGGCGGGCTGCCCGGCATCGTCGTCCGCGTCCGCCGCCTGCTGCGGCGAAAGCTCCCCGGCGAACTCGGTCTCGATCCACCGGGTGTGCACCGTGAAGGGCTCCGCGGTGAAGGCGGGATCGCTGACCACCGCCCGGTGGAACGGCAGTACCGTGGGCATGCCGCCGATCTCGAACTCGGCCAGCGCGCGGCGGGACCGCTGCAGCGCCTCGGCGCGGCTGGCACCGGTCACGATCAGCTTGGCGATCAGCGAGTCGAACGCCTGCGGGACCGTCATCCCGGGGCCGTAGCCGGCATCGAGCCGGACACCGGGACCGGACGGCGGGCGCCACGCCGAGATCGTGCCCGGCGCGGGCAGGAAATTCCGCCCGGGGTCCTCGGCGTTGATCCGGAACTCGATCGAGTGCCCGCGCAGCTCAGGGTCGTCGTAGCCAAGTTCCTCGCCATCGGCGATGCGGAACATCTCCCGGACCAGGTCGATCCCGCTCACTTCCTCGGTGACCGGGTGCTCTACCTGGAGCCGGGTGTTCACCTCAAGGAATGACACCGTGCCGTCCCGGGCAACCAGGAACTCGCAGGTGCCGGCCCCGACGTAGCCTGCCTTGCGCAGGATCGCCTTGGAGGATTCCCGCAGCAGCCGTTCCTGCTCGCCGGTAAGGAACGGCGCCGGCGCCTCCTCGACCAGCTTCTGGTGCCGGCGCTGCAGCGAGCAGTCCCTGGTCGATACGACCACGACGTTCCCGTGGCTGTCGGCCAGGCACTGCGTCTCGACGTGCCTGGGCCGGTCCAGGTAGCGCTCGACGAAGCACTCGCCGCGGCCGAACGCGGCAACCGCCTCACGTACCGCGGACTCGAACTGCTCGCCGATCTCCTCGGTAGTCCGCGCCACCTTCAGGCCGCGGCCGCCGCCGCCGAAGGCGGCCTTGATGGCGATCGGCAGCCCGTGCTCGGCCGCGAACGCGGCAGCCTCCTCAGCATCGGAAACGGGGCCATCGGTGCCAGCCGCCAGCGGCGCGCCGACCGCCTTCGCGATCTGCCGTGCCGCCACCTTGTCGCCCAGCGCCTCGATCGCGGCGGGCGGCGGCCCGATCCAGGTCAGGCCCGCGTCCGCGACCGCCCGCGCGAAGTCGGCATTCTCCGCCAGGAAGCCGTAACCGGGATGCACGGCGTCGGCGCCGGAGTCGGCGGCCGCCTTGAGGATCCTGGCGATGTCGAGGTAGCTCTCCGCCGCGCTCTGGCCGCCGAGCGCGAACGCCTCGTCGGCCATCGTCACGTGCAGCGCGTCGAGATCCTGGTCGGCGTAAACGGCCACGCTGGCCAGCCCCGCGTCCCGGCACGCTCGCAGCACGCGGACCGCGATCTCGCCGCGGTTGGCGATCAGGACCTTGCGCACGAAACCGACTCCTCTCGACTGCGCAGGAGTCTAGTGAGAATGCGGCAGGCCGCCGGCTCCGGTCTCCCGCTCACGGGCAAGCAGGCGGAACCGGATTGGCCGGGCCCGGCCAGCCGCAGGGTGAATCGGCCGCCGGGTTATCAGCGGGATCAGCCTGCCGGGCTAGCCGCGGCTAGCCCGGCAGGGCGCTGGCACGCCAGCCGCCCGGGCCGCGCGGCAGTGGTTCGCGCAGTAGCCGGGACCTCGCCGACCACGCACTGCCCGGCCGTGCCGCCGCCGCGCCCGCGCTGGCCGGCCCCGTCCGGGCAGTCAGCACCACCACCAGGGCCGCGATCTCCTCGGCGGACGGGTTCCCCCGGACCACGGTGAGCACTGGCGACCCGGCGGGGGCAGGCCGGGCGGCGGGACCGGCGGAAAGTGCCCCGTTATGCCCGTTTCCTTTGGCGGCAGCCGACGGCATGGCAGCTAGCTCCGTGACTTGCCGACGCCGATGCCGAACTGCCGGTGCACCCGGGCCCAGAACGCATCCCGCAGCCACTCCCTGGCCTCCTGGTAGGCACGCAGCGAGAGGCCGAGTTCCTTCTCGGCGTCGACCAGCAGTTCCTTGTCGATGACCGGCGGCAGGATCGGCCCGGGCAGCAGGTCGCGGATGTTGTCCTCGCCGCGGGTCAGGATCCACTTCTGCGCCACGTGCTCGCCCGCTTCCTCCACCCGCTCCCGCTCGGGGCCGAGCCTGGCCGGGGCGGCCGGGGGCAGCGGGCCCGGCCTGGCCTGCGGCCGCGGCCCGTGCCGGTCACCGAACACCAGCGCCGGGTTGGGCTTGGCCGCGGCCAACTGGCCCTGGCGGGCCGGCGGCCCGGCCGGGGCTGGCGCCGAATCGGGGCCGGGCTGCCTGGTGAAATACGGCTCGACGAACGTGCGGTCAAGTACCTGCACCGTGTCCGACTCCCAGACCAGCCGCTCGGCCTGGTTGGTGCCGTACGGCGGCTCCACCCCCCACAGGTGCACCCGGACTCCGTAGGCCTGCGCGGCCTCGACCGCGGGGACCATATCCTCATCGCCCGCCACCAGCACGGCATCGGTAATCGCGCGGTGCCTCGCCAGTGCCTCCATGTCGGCACGGATCTGGGCATCGACGCCCTTCTGCTGCCCGCGCGCGTTGAGGTTGCCGAGGCGGAGCTTGACCCAGGGCATCTGGGCGATGACCCGCTGGTCGATGGTCGGCACCCGGTCCCTGGCCGCGTCATACCAGTACACCCGGAGCAGCTCGCCCCTGACCTGATCATCCGCATGCCGGGTGAGCGCCTGGATGAGCTTGTCAGCATCGACCCGGTACTCCCGCCGTGAAGCGGCGCTGAAGAGCAGCTCGCCCGTCGACGCATAGATGTAGCCGACATCTATCATGATCGCGTAGCGGGAGAGCAGCGGCACTGGCGAACCGGTTTCGGTCATGGTGATCCGACTCTAGTGGCACCTCCGTGCAGCAAGCGCCGACCTCATCCCCCGACCCGCCGGTAGCAGGCCGGGTCCGCCGGTGCCCGCCGCGCGCGCAGGCAGCTTAAAGCGGGATATTGCCGTGTTTCTTCGGCGGGAGCGTTTCCCGCTTACCGCGGAGTGCCCGCAGAGCGCGGATGACCTGCGGGCGGGTCTCCGCCGGGCGGATGACGGCGTCCACGTAACCGCGCTCGGCGGCGATGTAGGGATTGGCGAGCGTGTCCTCGTACTCGGTGACGCGGCGAGCCCGGAGCGCATCGGGGTCAGCTGCGTCCGCCAGCTCGCGGCGGTACAGGATGTTGACCGCGCCGGGGGCGCCCATGACCGCGATCTGCGCCGTGGGCCAGGCCAGGTTGACGTCCCCGCCGAGGTGCTTGGAGCCCATCACGTCGTAGGCACCGCCGTAGGCCTTGCGGGTGATCACCGTGATCTTGGGCACGGTGGCCTCCGCGTAGGCGTAGATGAGCTTGGCGCCGCGGCGGATGATGCCGCCCCATTCCTGGTCCGTCCCCGGCAGGAACCCGGGCACGTCAACGAAGGTCAGCACCGGGATGCTGAACGCGTCGCAGGTACGCACGAAGCGCGCGGCCTTCTCCGAGGCGTTGATGTCCAGGCAGCCGGCGAAGTGCATCGGCTGGTTGGCGACCACGCCGACGGACCCGCCCTCGACCCGGCCGAAGCCGACCACGATGTTCGGCGCGAACGCGGCGTGGATCTCCAGGAACTCACCGTCGTCCAGTACGTGGCTGATCACGGCATGAATGTCGTAGGGCTGATTCGGCGAGTCGGGGATGAGCGTGTCGAGTTCCGCGTCCTCGTCGGTGACCTCGGGCAGCGCGCCCGGGTCTGCTCCCGCCGCTGCCCCGGAGGCGGCCTGCGGCGGGTCATCAAGGTTGTTGGAGGGCAGGTAGGACAGCAGTTCCCTGGCGAACTCCAGGCAGTCGTCCTCGTCCCTGGCCTGGTAGTGCGCAACGCCGGACTTGACGCTGTGCGCGTGGGCCCCGCCGAGATCCTCGAAGCTGACCTCCTCGCCGGTGACGGTCTTGATCACGTCCGGGCCGGTGATGAACATGTGCGAGGTGCCCTCGACCATCAGCGTGAAGTCGGTAATCGCGGGGGAGTAGACGGCACCGCCCGCGCACGGCCCCATGATCAGGGAGATCTGCGGGATCACGCCGGATGCGATCACGTTACGGCGGAAAATCTCGGCGAACAGGCCCAGGGCAACGACGCCCTCCTGGATCCGGGCGCCGCCGCCGTCGTTGATGCCGATCACCGGGCAGCCGGTCTTCAGCGCATGGTCCATCACCTTGACGATCTTCTCGCCGTAGACCTCGCCGAGGGATCCGCCGAAGATGGTGAAGTCCTGGCTGAACACGCACACTGGCCGCCCGTCGATCGTGCCGTAGCCGGTGACCACGCCGTCGCCGTAGGGCCGGCTGGCGGCCATGCCGAAGTCGGCGGCGCGATGCCGGGCAAGCTCGTCGAACTCGGTGAACGACTCTGGGTCGAGTAGCCGGCCGACCCGCTCGCGCGCCGTCATCTTGCCCTTGGCGTGCTGCCGCTCGACGGCGCGCTGCGACCCGGCGTGCACCGCTTCCTGCCGTCGCCGGTCCAGATCAGCGATCTTGCCCGCGGTGGTGTGCAAGTCAGGCTGTGGCTGGTCGGCATTCTCGGCCGGCGCGGCAGCATCGATGGCCATGCCGGACAGGTTAGGGCAGGAGCCGGCGCCGTGCCGCCGCGAGGGCGGTCCATCCCGGTTCCAGCCCCGGCTCGGCCGCGGCGCGGCGGTAGCTCAGGCCAGCACGCCGGTGCTGCTCAGGCCAGCGGGATCGCGACGATCGTGTCGCGGTGCAGGGACCGGGTCAGTAGCGCGGGAAGTACTATGCTCACCGCGGTGATCGCCCAGGGCAGCACCGCGAGCCCGCCCCGCCGGTCCGTAGGGCGGTCAGGCCTGGCGGTGGGCATCGCCTGCTGGCCCTGGCGCGGCGTAGGCTCGCTCGGCATATCACAATGGCGGCTCGGATGGATACAGCGGGTGAGATGAGGATAGGTCCTGTGATCGCTGCGGGAGCGCCTGACGCCGCACCGTACCGTGCGCCGCTCAGCGCGGCGGCGCTGCACGGCGCGCTGAGCGGGCGGGGAGCCCGCTGGCAGGATGTGCGAGTCGTGACCGAGACCGGCTCAACCAATGCGGATCTGCTCGCCGACGCCGGGAATGGTGCCCCGGAAGGCATCGTGCTCGCGGCCGAGTCCCAGACCGCGGGCCGCGGCCGGCTGGGGCGGCGCTGGGCCAGCCCGCCGGGGGCCGCCCTGACGTTCTCCGTGCTGTTGCGGCCCCGCGGCGTGCCGCCGGGCAGCAGGGGCTGGGTGCCCCTGCTGGCCGGGGTCGCGGTAGCCTCGGCGCTCAGGTCAGCGGCCAGGGTGGACGCCCGCCTGAAGTGGCCCAATGACGTGCTCGTGCACGGCGCGAAGGTGGCGGGCATTCTCGCCGAGCAGTCCGGCGACGCGATAGTGGTGGGTGCCGGGATCAACGTTTCCACCCGCGCGGACGAGCTGCCGGCGGCCGGGGCCACCTCACTCGCGCTGGCCGGCGCCGTCTGCACGGACCGCGAGTACCTGCTGGCCTGCGTGCTGGCCGAGCTCGAGCGCAGGTACCTGGCCTGGATCGGTGCGGTAGCGCGGCCGGAGCCTGGCGGGCATGACGGCGGCCTCCGCGCGGAGTACCTGCGGCTGAGCGGGACCGTCGGCGGGCCGGTCCGGGTGTCGCTGCCGGGCGGCCAGGTACTGACCGGGACGGCCAGCGGCGTGGACGAGGCGGGCAGGCTGGTCATCGCCGCCCCCTCGGGGCTGGTCCCGGTGAGCGCGGGCGACGTTGTTCATCTCCGGTGACGCGTCGCGTACGCGGGATGCCGCTATACGTGCCACGATGTGGCCTATGGCCAGCGACGACTCCCTGACCGAGGGCGAGCACTTTGTGCTGCAGCTGCATCCGCACTGGAAAACGTTACTGCGGCCGGTCCTGATCCTGATCGTGGTGGTCGCCGCGGCGCTGACGGGGCTGATACTGATCCCCCCCGCGAGCAATATGGGCATCGCCAGGCTGGCGATCGGCGCGGTCGCCGTCGTGATGATCATGATCTGGTTCGTGGTCCCGCTGCTGCGCTGGCGGACCACGACCTATGAGCTGACCACCCGGCGGCTGCGGCTGCGCAGCGGCATCCTGTCCAGATCCGGTCGCGACTTCCCGCTGATCAGGATCAGCGACGTTTCCTTCTCGCACGGCCTGATCGACCGGCTGCTCGGCTGCGGGCGGCTGGTGGTGGAGTCCGCCGGGGAGCACGGCCAGCTGGTACTCAACGAGATCCCCACGGTAGAGCGCGTGCAGGCCACGCTGTTCCAGCTGGTCGAGGACGAGCAGGCCCGGCTGGCCCGCGAGGAACGCCATTAGCCGGGCCGGAAGATGACTGGCGGTCCGGGCTCGTTCCTGCCCGGTAATCTGCGCTCATGACAGCAGCGGATGACGTGACGGCGGATTACCTGGTATCCGATGGCGTCGGCGTCCGGCGCCATCACGGCCCGGCCGTGATCGCCGAGATCGTGCTGGAGCGGCCGGCCGCGATGAATGCGCTGAGCACGGCCATGGCCCGCGCGCTCACCCGGGCATGCGCGGCGATCGGCGCCGATCGCGGTATCCGGGCAGTGGTGCTCGCGGCGGCGGGCGACCGCGCGTTCTGCGTAGGCGCCGACCTGAAGGAGCGGGCGGCCATGAGCGACGCCGAACTGCTGGCGCAGCGGCCCGTGTTCCGCGCCGCGTTCGGCGGCGTGCTTGGCCTCCCGCAGCCGGTGATCGCCGCGGTGCACGGATACGCCCTCGGCGGCGGCTGCGAGCTCGCGCTGTCCTGCGACCTGATCGTGGCCGACGAGAGCGCCGTGTTCGGGCTGCCGGAGACCACCGTCGGCCTGGTACCCGGCGGCGGCGGCACCCAGCTCGCGCTGCGGCGCCTCGGCCCCGGCCGGGCCGCTGACCTGATCCTCACCGGGCGCCAGGTCGGCGTGACCGAGGCCGAGCGGCTCGGCCTGGCCGACCGGCGGGTGCCGGCCGGCACCGCGGGCGAGCACGCACTGGCGCTGGCGCGGCAGATCGCGGCCAACTCGCCGGTCGCGGTGCTGGCCGCCAAGCGGGCCATCCGGCAGGGCTCGGGGGTGAGCCTCGCGGTCGGTCTTGAGGTCGAGGACGCCGCCTGGCGGGCGGCCGCGTTCTCCGGGGATAGAAGGGAGGGCATCGCGGCGTTCAAGGAGAAGCGGGCGCCGCGGTGGCCAGGCGAGTAGCGACAAGGACGGAGGCCGGGCATGAGTGATCTCCCGGAGCGGATCTCGGTGCGTGAGGTCGGCCCTCGCGACGGGCTGCAGAACGAGGATCCGGTGCCCACCGAGGCCAAGATCGAGCTGATCAACCGGCTGTCGGCCACCGGGGTGCGCCGGATCGAGGCGGTGTCCTTCGTCCGGCCGGAGGCAATACCGCAGATGGCCGACGCCGCGGAAGTGTGGCAGCGGATCACCAAGGCGCCGTCGGTGCACTACTCCGCGCTGGTGCCGAACCTGCGCGGGGCCGGCCGTGCGCTGGACAGCGGGGTCACCGAGATCGAGGCCGTCGTGTCGGCATCCGATACGCACAACCGCAAGAACGTCAACCGCGGCACGGAAGAATCGCTGGACGATATCGCGGTCATCATCGAGCAGGCCCATCAGCGCGGCGCCACCTGCCAGGTGATCGTGTCCACGGCCTGGGGCTGCCCGTACGAGGGCGAGGTGCCGGTCAGCCGGGTGGTGCGGGTGGCCGGCCGGGCGGTGGCCGACGGCGCTGACAGCATCTCCTTCGGCGACACGACGGGCATGGCAACGCCGCGCCGGGTCCGCGAGCTGGTCGGCGAATTCCGTCTCGCGTACCCCGGCGTCCCGCTCAACCTGCATTTCCACAACACCCGCGGCACCGGCCTGGCCAACGTCCTGACTGCCCTGGAGCTCGGCGTGACTGACTTTGACGCGTCGGTCGGCGGGCTGGGCGGCTGCCCCTATGCGCCGGGTGCCACCGGCAACATCGCCACCGAGGAACTCGTGTACATGGCCGAGGACATGGGCGTGGCGACCGGGATCGACCTGGCCGCGATGATCGACGCCGCGGCCGACGCGGAGCGGATCATCGGCCGCCAGCTGCCATCCCAGGTACTCAGGGCCGGCCCGCGGACCCGGACGGTCCCGGCGTGAGGTCCGGGCCGCCGGTGCCCGGATCGGACCGGGCGGCGTCGGCCGGCCCGGCGTCCGGTGGCGCGGCGGTCGTGATTGCGGCGCCGGCCTCGGCGGCGGCGCCGGCCGTGGTCCCGGTGGCGGGGGTTCCGCCGGCGATGGTCCCGGTGGGGGTGGTTCCGCTGGCCGTGGTTCCGGCGGCGGTGATCCCGCCGGCGGCAACGGGCGTAGCGGTGGTAGCGCGGGATCGGTCGCGGAACGCGAGCGCGGCCGCCATGCATGCCAGCGGGATAGCCGGGACGACATAGCGGTAGGTGTACTCGTGCTCGGCGATCGGCAGCACGATGGAGATCGCGGCCGAGAACCACAGCAGCCCGGCGGCCGCCGTCCGCCGGCGGGGGATGATGATCCCGGCTAGCCCGACCGCCAGGACCAGCGCGAACAGCGGGCCGGGGAACACGATCAGCCGCTGATAGTCATTCATCATCCGGGCGAATGGCTGCCGCAGCTGATAACCGTAGTGGTAGCCAAGGTGAGCGCCGATCCCCGCGGTGCTGCCGGTATAGGCGCGCACCGCGGCCAGGGCGTAGGCGCCGTTGGCCTGGCCCAGGCCGAAAGACACCGGCGTGGCCGGGAACGAGAGCTGCCGGTCGCTGCCGAAGGCATGCAGCGTGTCACTGGCGACGACGTGCAGGTAGGCCACCGGCTGGGCGGTGATCGCCCGGATCGCGAAATGCAGCGCCCGGTCGTTCTTGGCCCTCGTGAAGGCCGCGGTGTCCGGCACCAGCCCGGCCGTCGGCGGCTGCCATTGCCACGCCTGATGGTCCCACAGGTACCGTTTCGGGAGCGGCCGCAGGGCGGCCACCGGCTGGGCCAGGCGGCCGGGCTGCCGGTTGGGGCACAGCGCCTGCAGGTCAGCTGGGGGCTTGATAACGGCGCAGTTGGCGAACGACATCGTCCGCGTCCACAGGAAAAGCCCGTTGCTGTTCGTCAGGTTGAACGAGCCGTACGCGCTGGCGAACCAGGCGAGGTACAGCACGACCGGTACCGCGCCGCCGGCCAGCACCGCGCATACCTTGCGCCAGGATGCCCGCCGGACCAGCAGGTAGACGGCCATCGCCGGGATCAGCGGCAGCGCGGTCGGACGGACCAGCACGGAGGCGCCCATCAGCAGCCCCGCGACCGCGACCCGCCGCGCCGACGGCGCGTCCCGCGTCAGCAGCACCGCGAAGGCGACCACCATAAGCAGCAGGGCCACGATGTCGGCCATGACCAGCTGCTCAAGCAGCAGCTGGGCCGGGCTGAACAGCACGGGCGCGGCCGCCAGCGTGGCGATCCAGCTCCGGACGCCCCAGTGCCGCAGCACGGCATAGACGGCCACCGCGATGCCCAGCCCGGCCAGCTGCTGGATCCCGGCGATCAGGGCAAGCGAGTGGAACGGCCGGAGCACCCACAGAACCAGCGAGTACCCGCTGGGATTGACCGGGTTGGGCCGGAGGTGAACGGCGCCCCAGAGGTAGTCGTAGGTGTCCAGCCGGAACAGGATCGCGGGCTGGTAGCCGAGCATCGCGACCACCCGGGGCACCGCGCCCAGCACGAGCGCCACGGAGAACAGCCGGTGCCGGCCGATCAGGCCGGCCAGCGCCGCCGGCAGGCGCCTGACCCGGCCGGCCCGTGCCTGGCCCTGCTGGCCTCGGCCCGCGCCCTGGCCGTCGCCTGCCGCCCGGCCATTGCCCGCGGCCTGGCCGTCGCCTGCCGCCTGGCCATTGCCCGTGGCCTGGCCGTCGCCCGCGGCCTGGCCCTGCTGGTCGCCATCCGCCCGGCCCGTGCCGCGGCGGAGAACTTCCCTGAGCATCGACACCCAATCTCTCTGCCGCGCTCGTGCGCGGCCCGGTCCTCCGAGGCCTCTTGGCAGCACCAAGATTCAGGCCCGCAGGCCGGTCGGAAACCGCGCGGCGGTGCGGCGCGGTCACATCTGCGAATTTATTGTCTCGCCCGTCACGACTTATTGTCTCGCGGTCAGCGTTGCCCGCAGCCCCCTCCAGATGGCCGGCTCGCGCGTGGCCCTGTCTAGTTCGGCGATGAGTTCACCGGAACGCGCCGTCACTGCCGGGGCAGTGACGCGGTCGCGGGGTCCGCAGATCCCCCGTCCGTGACGCCAGCGCCGGCTTTCCCGCTATCAGCCGGCTGGTCCTCAGCCGTCGGCTCGCCGTCCGGCCGGCCGCCGTCCGGCGGCCCGTCGGCCGGCGGCCCGTCGGCCGGCACCGGCGCTGCGGCCTGGCGCTTCACGCTGACGAAGGCCAGCGCGGCCGCGAGACAGACTACCGGCATCGCCGGAACGGCGTAGCGCTCGGAGAAGTCCGCGGTCACGTTAGGCAGCAGGAGCATGGTGAAGGCGGCGGTCCACGGGAAGAGCCCCGGCCCGCCCCACTCCCGCCGCCTGCGCAGCCCGCCGCCGCCCCACGCGCGGACGATGCCCGCCAGGCCGATCAGCAGCAGCACCGCGAGCATCGTGCCGCGGAGGGAGAACACGCGCTGGTATCCGCGCATGAACGACGCAAACGGCTGCACCGCCCTGGTCGTCGCGAGGCTGCCGCCGGTGTAGGTGCGCTGCTCCCTCGCAAGAGCCCGCGCGCCGGCCGTGCCCGCCGGTTCCCAGTTGCTCGTCGCGAAGGCGAACTGGGACCGCTCGGCCAGCAGCGCACTCGGGTGCGGTGGTCGGTTCCAGGTAAAGGTGAGCGCGAAGTCGTCCAGTACGTCCTTGGCGTACTCGACGGGCTGGGCGGCGATCGCCCGGATCGCGAAATGCAGCGCCAGCGCGTTATTGCGGGGCGAGAACTTCGGCCCGGGCAGCGCGTTCAGCGGGCTGTTGGGTTCCCAGATGAAAGTGGACGCGGATGGCCGGTCCGGCACTGGCTGTTTCGGGCACAGCGCGTCGTCGTAAGCCGGCGGCTTGATGACGGCGCAATCGGCGAACGTCATGGTGCGTGACCACAGGAAGATGCCGTCAGAGTAGTTGAACGCCACCCGGTGATATCGCACGTCGAACCAGGAGGCATACAGCGCCAGCGGCAGCACGCCGGCCACCAGCGCGCCGGCGAATGCCTGCCAGCCGATCTTCCTGATGACCAGGTACGCCAGGTAGAGGATGAGCAGCGGCAGTCCCACCGGCCACAGCGTGGAGCCGAAGCCGAGCAGCATGCCCGCGGCCGCAGCTGCCCACAGCGGCGGCTTGTCCCGCCACCACAGGATGAGCGTGATCGCGGCCATCACGATGAAGCCGAATGTCGCGCTGGCCAGGATCTCCTGCTCGAGCTGGATCTGATAGACGTCGAGCAGCACCGGCAGCGCGGCCAGCGTCGCGCCCCAGCCGGGCAGGCCGTACCGCCGCAGCAGGGCGTAGATCATCACCGCGATGCCGAGGCCCATCAGGTGCTGGGCGCCCGTCACCACCGCGAAGCTGTGGAATGGGCGCAGCACGTAAAGCTGCAGCCCGTAGCCCGATTCCCGCGACGTTCCCGGATACAGGCTCAGCGAAGTGGACAGGTACGAAATCGAGTCCCCGCCGTACCAGATCGCCGGCGGGAACCCGAGCATTGTGACCACTCGCAAGGCGAGGCCGACCATAAAGGCGACGACAAAAAACCTATGCCTGACTAGGAAAAGTGCGATACGTCGCATTAGCCTCCCTTCACGCCACGGTATCCTGCCATGCCTAGATTATTCTCGTGGTCAAAGCCGCCATCACAGGATGCCCGTCCGGAGGCTGGCCGCTCCCCTCGTGGCCGCCCGCCATTACGCCGCGTGCCCGGCGGCTTACTCGCGACGGGTTATCCCGGCCACGTCACTGCCGGGGTCGGTGCCCGCGCTCGGTACGCTCGCGATCGTGAGCGAAGAACCGAGCACGTCCGGTCCCGGCACCGGCGGCGATCCTGGCCATCCGGATCTGCCCGAGATCCGCGCCAGGATCACCCGCGGCGGCGCGGCCAGGTATCACGAGGCGGCAGCGGCCAAGGGCAAGCTGTTCGCCAGGGACCGGATCGCGCTGCTCGCCGACGAGGGCAGCTTCACCGAGGACGGCCGGTACGCGAACGTGCTCGCGGCCGACCTGCCCGCGGACGGCGTGATCACCGGGACAGCCACGGTCGGCGGCAGGCCGGTGGCGCTGATGGCCAACGACTCCACGGTCAAGGCGGGCTCCTGGGGCGCGCGCACGGTCGAGAAGATAATCCGGATCATCGAGAAGGCCTACGCATCCGGCCTGCCCATGGTCTACCTGGTGGACTCGGCCGGCGCCCGGATCACCGACCAGGTCGAGATGTTCCCCGGCCGCCGCGGCGCGGGCCGGATCTTCCACACCCAGGTGCGGGCGTCCGGCTCGATCCCGCAGGTGTGCGCGCTGTTCGGCCCGTCGGCGGCGGGCGGCGCCTATATCCCGGCCTTCTGCGACTACGTCGCGATGGTGGACGGGAACGCCTCGATGTACCTGGGCAGCCCGCGGATGGTGGAGATGGTGGTCAAGGAGAAGACCACGCTGGAGGAGATGGGCGGCGCCCGCATGCACTGCACCGTCTCCGGCTGCGGCCACTACCTCGCCGCCTCCGAGGCCGATGCGCTGGCGGCCGTCCGGTCGTACCTGTCCTACCTGCCCGGCAACTGGCAGCAGCAGCCGCCGGCCGGGCCTGCCCGCGAGCCCGAGCCGGCCGACCTGCGGGCGATGATCCCGGCGAGCGAGCGTCAGGCCTACGACATGCGCAGGTACCTGCGGGGGCTGGTGGACGCCGGCTCCCTGTTCGAGATCCACGCGCTGTGGGCCAGGGAACTCGTGGTCGGCTTCGCCCGGCTGGCGGGCGAGGTCGTCGGCGTGGTCGCCAGCAACCCGATGTTCAAGGGCGGCGTGCTGTTCGTCGACTCGGCGGACAAGGCCGCCCGCTTCATCCAGCTCTGCGATGCCTTCAACGTGCCGCTGCTGTTCCTCGCGGACGTGCCCGGTTTCATGGTCGGCACGGCGGTGGAGCGGCAGGGGATCATCCGGCATGGCGCCAAGATGATCAGTGCGGTGGCCGAGGCCACCGTGCCGAAGGTCTGCGTCATCGTCCGCAAGGCCTATGGCGCGGGCCTGTACGCGATGGCCGGCCCGGGCTTCGAGCCGGACGCGACGCTGGCGCTGCCCACCGCCAAGATCGCGGTGATGGGGGCGGAGGCGGCCGTCAACGCGGTGTACTACAACAAGCTCGCCGCCGTCACCGATCCGGCCGCCCGGGAGCAGGAGACGAGCAGGCTCCGCGCGGAGTACGAGAGCGACATCGACGTGCTCAGGCTGGCCGGGGAACTCGTCGTGGATGATGTCGTCGAGCCGGAAGACCTGCGGGCGGAGCTCGTCCGCAGGTTCGCCGCCGCCCGCGGCAAGGACCGTGCCTTCTCCCGCAGGCGGCATGGCGTGACCCCGGTCTGATGCCTGCCATAGCGGGTGAAAACGCCGCCCTGCCGGGCCCGCGGGGCCGCGGTATCCCGGGGTGTTTCGCGCGTAGCGTTCGGGAAAGCTGGCTGCTCGCCATACGATCTGACCATGACCAGCGTTTTGCTCGCCGAGGATGACCCATCGATCTCCGAGCCGCTGGCGCGCGCACTGCGGCGCGAGGGCTACGAAGTCGGCGTTTCCGCCGACGGGCCCGGCGCGCTCGAGGCGGCGCGCGGCGGCGGCATCGACCTGATCGTGCTCGACATCGGCCTGCCCAAGATGGACGGCCTGGAGGTCTGCCGCCTGATCCGGTCCGAGGGCCAGGCAGTCCCCGTGCTGATCCTGACCGCGCGGGCGGACGAGGTGGACACGGTGATCGGCCTGGATGCCGGCGCGGACGATTACGTCACGAAGCCGTTCCGGCTCGCCGAGCTGCTCGCCAGGGTCCGCGCGCTGCTGCGCCGCGGCGTCTCCGAGACGCACACGGCCCAGGGCGTGCGGATCGACTCCGATGCCCGCCGGGCCTGGCTCGACGACACCGAGATCGATCTGACCTCGAAGGAATTCGACCTGCTGTCGCTGCTGGTCGCCGAGGCGGGGAAAGTGGTGACCCGCGAGCAGATCATGCGGCAGGTCTGGGACAGCAAGTGGTGGGGGTCGACGAAGACGCTGGACATGCACGTCTCCTGGCTCCGGCGCAAGCTCAGTGACGACGCGCACAGCCCGCGCTTCATCACGACCGTCAGGGGCGTCGGGTTCCGGTTCGAGCGCGGCGACTGATGGCGGGAGCCCAGGGTGAACATGCGAGGGCAGTTGGCGGGCACGGTCGCTGATGGCGGGCCCGGGCGCTGAGCCGTGCGGCGCCGCCTGCTCATCTCGACTCTCGCCGTAGCCGTAGCCACGGTCCTGCTGCTGGGCGTGCCGCTCGCCTTCGTCATTAACCGCTTTCAGGTCAGCGAGGCATCCGAGCAGGTGCGGCGGGACGCCACCACGCTGGCCAGGGATCTGCAGGGGCGGGTCAACGCCGGCCTGCTGCCGAACGCTGCGCAGGTGGGCAGCTCGCTGCCGGACCGGTATGTGGTCATCAAGCAGTACTCGGTCGGCCTGGTCACGGTCGGCATCGTGCCCCCGCGCGGGGACACGATCGTCGGCCAGGCCTTCACCAGGGATTTCTCCGTGACCGTGGAGGCCGACGATACGGTGCTCGACTCCCGGCAGACCCAGGCGCTGCTGGGGATCATCGCGCTCGCGCTGCTCGCGGTCGCCGTTGCCGTGCTGCTGGCGATCGTGCAGGCCCGGCGGCTGACCCGGCCGCTGGAGGAACTCGCCGAGGCCGCGGACCGGCTCGGCTCGGGCGATGCCCGCCCGCTGGGGCGCCGCTACGGGATACCGGAACTCGATCAGGTAGCCGAGGGCCTCGACGGCTCCGCGCAGCGCATCACCGACCTGCTGTCAGCCGGGCGCGACTTCGCCGCTGACGCCTCCCACCAGCTGCGCACGCCGCTCACTGCGCTGTCGATGCGGCTCGAGGAGATGATCGCCTCCGCGCAGGATCCCGATGTCGTGCGGGAGGAGGGCGCGGCGGCCCTCGCCCAGACGGAGCGGCTCACCGATGTCGTCGGGCAGCTGCTCGGCCGGGTGGCGCGCCGGTCGGTGGCGGGCACTCCGGTGCTCACGTCCGTCGACGATATCGTCGCCCAGCAGGTCGTCGAGTGGGATCCCGCGTTCCGGCGGCTGAGCAGGAAGCTGGAGATAACCGGGGAGAAGGGCCTGTTCGCGTACGTGACGCCGGGCAGCGCCGCGCAGGTGATCGCTACCCTGCTCGACAACGCGCTGGTGCACGGCGGCGGGGTGGTGACCATCAGGACGTCGCAGACTCCGCGGTCGGTGGTCGTGGAGGTCAGGGACGAGGGCAAGGGCGTGCCGCAGGAACTGGTGCCGAGAATCTTCGAGCGCAGCGTCAGCGGCCGGCCCGGGGGCACCGGGCTCGGGCTGGCCCTGGCCCGCTCGGCCGCGGCGGCGGACGGCGGGCAGGTTGTCCTGGTCCGGCCGCGGCCGGCCGTCTTCGCGGTGTTCCTCCCGCACGCCAATACCGGGGCGGGCGATGAGCCCGTCGTCAGCGGCCCGGCCTGAGTGAGCACGGCCTGAGTGAGCCCGGCCGGCGCTTTAGGCCTGGTCCGCCTGGAGCCGCTCGGCCTTGAGCCGCTCGGCGTGGAGTCGTTCCGCGTGCAGCCGCTCGGTCCTCAGTCGGTCCGCCCGGAGATGATCTGCCCGGGCCCGGTCGGCCGGGGGGCGGTCCGCCGGAACGTGCCCGCCAGGGGCCGGGTGGCTGCTGCGGCCGGCCGGCGGCACCGGAGTTAGCTCGGGCGCTGCCGGTACCGGCAGCGCAGCCTGGCCGGGCGCGAAGGCGAGGAACACCCACCGCCGGTACGACCAGTAGCGGAACGCCATGCCCAGCAGCACGCCGACGACCTGGGCTGCGTTGTAGGCCGCGAGGCTCTCCAGGCCGAGGGGGCCGGTCACGAACCCGATCACCAGCAGGGAGATCACCAGGCCGATCAGGTTCAGCCCGAAGAAGATCAGGCCTCCGCGCACGAGGCTCTGGCTGGCCCGGTGCCGGAAGGTCCACAGCCGGTGACCCGTGTAGGAGACCACTGCGGCGACCGACGCGGAGATCGCCTTGGCCATCAGCGGCCCGAGGCCGGCCTTGCCGTGCAGCAGCGCCGCGCCGCCGAGGTCGATGATCAGCCCCAGCGTGCCGATGAGGCCGAATTTTGTCAGCTCGGCGATCAGCGTGGCGAAGCGCCGGTGCAGATCGGAGACGAGGCTCACAGGGGGCGTTGTCCCTTCTGGCGTCGGCAGGCGCGCGCAGCGCCGTCGCGGCGATATTCGGCTATGAAACCGAATGTACAGCCCATGTAACAGTCAGCCAATGGTAATGGCCGGCGCCTGCCGCTGAGCCGGAACAGGTGACCTGCGCCGCTGCCGGCCGGACGGAGCGGCCGCCAGCGCGGGTCCGGCACGCAGCGCCGCCAGCGGCGTTCCCGGCGGCTGGCCCGCCGCGGCGACGGCGCTTGCCCGGCCAGGCTGCGCGGGCCGCCCGGGCACCTCGTAGGCTACGGCGGGTGACGAATCAGGCCGGTGAATCCCCGGCCGCGGTCGCTGCCCGCGCTCCCGGCTACCGCGGCGTGCCCGTCGTCGGGATGGTCGGCGCGGGACAGCTCGCCCGCATGACGGGCCAGGCCGCGATCGGCCTCGGCATCGGATTCCGCGTGCTCGCGGCGGACGCCGCCGAGAGCGCCGCCCAGGTATGCGCGGGCACCCGGGTGGGGGATTACCGCAGCGGCGCCGACCTGCTGGCGTTCGCGGCCGGCTGCGATGTCGTCACGTTCGACCACGAGCAGGTGCCCGGCCCGCAGCTGGCCGCCCTGGAAGCGGCCGGGGCGGCGGTCCGGCCGGCCCCGGCCGCGCTCCGGTTCGCCCAGGACAAGCGCGCCATGCGGCAGCGGCTGGCCGCGATGGGCATCGCCTGCCCGCGGTTCGTGACGGTGACCAGCAGCGATGACATCGCGTCCATCGCGGCCAGTGGCGGCTGGCCGGTTGTGCTGAAGGCGGTCAGCGGCGGATACGACGGCCGCGGCGTATGGGTGTGCGGCACGGCGGGCGAGGCAGCGGACGTACTGGCGCACGCCCGCGGGCACGGGCTTGAGCTGATCGCCGAGGAGTACGTCGCGTTCGAGCGGGAGCTGGCCGCGCTGGTCGCGCGATCGCCGGCCGGGCAGGGCGCCGCCTACCCGGTCGTGCAGACCGTGCAGCGGGACGGGATCTGCCGTGAGGTGCTGGCCCCCGCGCCCGGGCTTTCCGCGGGCCGCCGGGCGGAAGCGCAGCGGCTTGCCCTGACGATCGCCGCCGAGCTCGGGGTGACCGGCCTGCTGGCAGTCGAGCTGTTCGAGACCACGGATGGCCTTGTGGTGAACGAGCTAGCGATGCGGCCGCACAACTGCGGTCACTGGACTATCGAGGGATCAACGACCTCGCAGTTCGAGCAGCACCTGCGCGCCGTGCTCAACCTGCCGCTCGGTGCCCCCGGCCTCGCCGGGCGGCAGGCCGTCATGGTCAACATCCTCGGCGGCGATGACCCGGACCTGCACGACCGGCTCATCCACGTGATGGCCGCCGATCCCGGCGTCAAGGTCCATCTTTACGGCAAGGTGGTAAGGCCAGGCCGGAAGGTCGGCCATGTCACCGTGGTCGGCGATGACCTGGCGGAGATCGGTGACCGGGCCAGGCGCGCCGCCAGCTACCTGAGCCTGGGCACGGAGCAGCCGTAGACCCGGGCCGGCCGGAGGCACCAGCGCGAAGATCACGGCGGCACGGACAAGGCAACACGGACAGCGCGGCGGCGCGGGGAGCGGACGGGAGCGTGGCGATGGGCGGCGGACCGCAGGTGGGCGTGGTCATGGGCAGCGACTCGGACTGGCCGGTGCTGGCGGCGGCGGTCGAGGCGCTGGCCGAGTTCGGCATCGGCTGCGAGACCGACGTCGTGTCGGCGCACCGGATGCCCCGCGAGATGATCGAGTACGGCTCGGCCGCCGCGGGCCGCGGCCTGCGGGTGCTCATCGCCGGCGCAGGCGGCGCGGCTCACCTGCCCGGCATGCTCGCCTCGGTCACGCCGCTGCCGGTGATCGGCGTGCCGGTGCCGCTCGCGCATCTTGACGGGCTTGACTCGCTGCTGTCGATTGTCCAGATGCCCGCCGGGATCCCGGTGGCCACGGTCGCCGTCGGCGGCGCCCGCAACGCGGGCCTGCTGGCCGTCCGGATCCTGGCGGCCTCGGATGAGCCGCTGCGCGAGCGGATGGTGGCCTTCCAGCGGCAGCTCCGCGACACCGCGCAGGCAAAGGGCGCCGCGCTGCGGGCAAGGCTGGCCGGCGGCGGCGAACTACCATCGGGGACATGAGCCTCGAGTTTCCCGCCTACGGGCTGCCGCCTGAGCACGAAGCACTACGCGAGTCCGTCCGCGCGCTGGCCGACGCCAGGATCGCGCCGCATGCCGCCAAGGTCGACCAGGCCGCCGAGTTCCCGTGGGAAGCTCATGACGCACTGGTCAAGGCCGACCTGCAGGCCGTGCACATCCCGGCGGAATACGGCGGCGCGGGCGCGGACGCGATCGCGACCGTGATAGTCATCGAGGAAGTCGCGCGGGCCTGTGCGTCGTCTTCGCTGATCCCGGCCGTCAACAAGCTGGGGACGATGCCGCTGCTGCTCGCCGCCTCCGAGGACCTCAAGCAGCGGTACCTGCCGCCGGTCGCGCGCGGCGAGGGGATGTTCTCCTATGCGCTGTCCGAGCCGGAGGCTGGCTCCGACGCGGCGGCCATGACCACGCGGGCCGTCCGCGACGGGGACGCCTACATCCTGAACGGCACGAAGCGGTGGATCACCAACGCTGGCGTCTCGAAGTACTACACCGTGATGGCGGTGACCGATCCGTCGGCCGGTGCCGCCGGGATCTCGGCGTTCGTGGTGGAGGCGGGCGACGCCGGGCTCTCGTTCGGGGCGCCCGAGCACAAGCTCGGCATCAAGGGCTCGCCGACCCGGGAGCTGTTCTTCGACAACTGCGTGATTCCGGCTGACCGGCTGATCGGCGCGGAGGGCACCGGGTTCAGGACGGCGCTGGCGACGCTGGACCACACCAGGATCACGATCGCCGCGCAGGCACTCGGCATCGCCCAGGGCGCGCTCGACTACGCCACCGGCTACGTCAAGGAGCGGCGGCAGTTCGGCCGGGCCGTGGCCGAGTTCCAGGGGGTGCAGTTCATGCTCGCCGACATGGCGATGAAGGTCGAGGCGGCCAGGCAGCTCACCTACGCCGCCGCGGCCAGGTCGGAGCGGGCCGTTCGCGGCGACGTTGGTGACGACCTGACGTTCATCTCGTCGGCCTGCAAGTGCTTCGCCTCCGACGTGGCCATGGATGTCACCACCGACGCCGTCCAGCTGCTCGGCGGCTACGGGTACGTCAGCGATTATCCGGTGGAGCGGATGATGCGCGACGCGAAGATCACCCAGATCTACGAGGGCACCAACCAGATCCAGCGCGTCGTCATGGCCCGCCAGCTCCTGAAGGACTGATGTACCCCTGCTGACCTGCGGTTATCAGGTTGGCTTGACCGTCCGCGCGGCCTGCCCCGCGGCTCCGGGCTCGGCCAGCCGCGGCGGCGGGCGCGGCGGGGCCGCGGTCAGGCCCTGAGGTAGGCCAGCACGGCAAGTACCCGGCGGTGCCGGGCGTCGTCGGGCGGCAGGCCGAGCTTGGCGAAGACGTTGCTGATGTGTTTTTCCACCGCGCTGGCGGAGATCACCAGTCGCTGGGCGATGGCCGCGTTGGAGTGGCCCTCGGCCATCAGTGCCAGGAGTTGCCGTTCCCGCGCGGTCAGCGCCCCCAGCGCGTTGTCGCGATGCTGCCCGGCCAGCAACTGGGCAATGACCTGGGGGTCGAGCACCGTCGCGCCGCGGGCGACCCGGTCCAGGGCGTCCAGGAACTCGCCGACCCTGGCGACCCGGTCTTTGAGCAGGTAGCCGATCGCGCCGGAGCCGTCCGCGAGCAGGTCGCCGGCGTAGGACGCTTCCACGTACTGGCTGAGCACCAGCATGGGGGCGCCGGGCAGCTGCGAGCGGGCGGTGATCGCCGCGCGCAGGCCCTCGTCGGTGTGGGTCGGCGGCATCCGCACGTCGACGACCGACACGTCCGGGCGGTGTCTGAGCACCGCCTCGATCAGGGCGGGGCCATCGCCGACCGCGGCCACTACCTGGTGACCGTCCTCGGCGAGCAGGCGGACCAGGCCCTCGCGCAGCAGCACCGCATCGTCGGCCACGACGATCCGCAGCGGGCCGCGGGCCGCGCGGTCCGGCGGTGCTCCGGGCGCGGCATCGCGGGGGGTCAGCAGCACGGCAGTTCCGCGGTGATCGTCGTCGGGCCGCCGTAGGGACTGGTGACCCGCAGCCGGCCGTCGGCCGCGTGCAGCCGGTCGTCCAGCCCCCGCAGCCCGTGTCCCTTGTCCAGCGCCGCACCGCCTACCCCGTCGTCCGTCACCCAGGCCCGCAAGGTTCCCGCGCCGAGGCGCAGCCCGATCGTGCACCGGCGGGCGTGGCTGTGCTTGGCCACGTTGGTCAGGGCCTCGGCGATCACGAAGTACGCGGCCGTCTCCACGGCCGCGTCCAGCCGGCGGTCCAGCGGGCCGGCGTCGAGCTCAGCGGGGATGACGGAGCGCGCGGCCAGGGCGGTGAGCGCCTCGCGCAGGCCGCGGTCGACGAGGATCGGCGGGGCGATGCCGCGGGACAGGGCCCGTAGCTCCTCCAGCGCCTCCTGGGCCTGCACGATCGCGTCGGCGAGCGCCTCCCGGGCGGCCCCCGGCCTGCTGTCGAAGTGGTGCTGGGCGCGGCCAAGCTCCATCGCCAGGCGGACCAGGCGCTGCTGGGGCCCGTCGTGGATGTCGCGCTCTAGCCGGCGCAGCGCGGCCGCCTCGGCCGTCACCGCGGCGACGGTCTGCGCCCGGGCGGTGTCCCGCTCCTGCTCCAGTCCGCTGATCCTGCGATGCAACGCGGACGCGTCAGACAGCAGCGCCTGCCCGAGCCCGGCCTGGGCGGCGACGCACGCCCGGGTCACCAGCGGCAGGGTGAGCAGCAGCAGCAAGCCGGCCGCGGTCCCGAAGGCGAGCCGCCCGGCCGGCGACGTCAGCCCCAGGCTCAAGGCGATGTGGGACTGGGCGCTGCCCACGGACAGGGTCATCGGCCGCATCGGCAGCGACCCGGCGGACGCGTACTGGTAGCGCACGGCGGACGTGGCGGCACCGAGGCCGACGAACCACCACAGCGCCGTCAGCACTGAGGTGACCAGAGCGACAGGGAGCACCACCACCGCGTGCGCTACCTCGAGCCACAGCCCCGGGTCGGACGCGGCGACGCTCTCCTTCGGTCTCGGCCGCCGGCCCGCGCCCTCCGCCCTGGCGGCCGGGGGGCGCACCTTGGCGATCCGCCACCGTTCCAAGTCGGCGAACCAACGCGCCGGTGCCAGCGGGCCGGCCACGGCCGCCGGGCCGCCCGGCAACAGCAAACCGACCGTCCCGGCGCACAGGCCGCCGAGCACAAGCAGCAGGCCGGCCGCGGCGGTCACCGGCGCGGTGAGCAGGTACAGCGATTCCGCCAGCGTGCGACGACCCGTGCGGAAGAGGAACCCGGCGCCCGGCCGCCACCGGCCCCGGATCGCGGCGGGGAACGACTCGGTCATGGCCCTTAGCCTAAGCCGGCGACCCGGGGCGAGCGGTTCAGGCATCACGCAGAGTGAGCGCCCAGGCCCCGGCCGCGAGCGCGACCATCGCATACGCGGACAGCAAGCCGAAGGTCAGCCCGGGCGACAGCAGGTGCCCGACCGGCTTGACCGCAATCAGCGAATTCCGCATGGTGTCGGGCAGGAATTTCTGCGCTGTGTTCCGGGTCGAGCTGCCCAGCGAGAAGAACAGCACCGGCAGCACGAATAGCAGGCCGGCCACGGCGCAGATGGCGCCCGCGGTGTGCCGGATGATCGCGCCGATGCCCAGGCTGATGAGCGCGATCAGCGCCGGGTAGGCGCCGGCCATCGCCGCCGCGCGCAGCACGCCGGGCTGGCCGAGCGTGGCGTGCGGGGCCGGGGCCGTCAGCATTGCCTGGGCGGCGAAGAACGCCGCGAAGGCGGAGATCTCCCCCGCCGCCAGTGTGACGGCCCCGAGCACCGCTGCCTTCGCGGCGAGCACGAGCGGGCGGCTGGGCGCCGCGGCGAACGTGGCGCGGATCATCCCGGAGGAGAACTCGGTCGTGATCGCGAGCACGCCGAGGATGCCGAGCAGCAGCTGGCCGGGCACGAGTCCGAGGAAGGCGTCGTAGGTGGGGTCGAAGGACGCGCGGCCGGCGGCGGACATCTGCGCGTAGTTCTGATGGCCCGCCGCGAGCATGGCCAGGCCGATCAGGCCGGCCGCGAAGATGGCCACGATGTACCAGGTGGAACGGACCGTGCGGAGTTTCTGCCACTCCATCAGGGCGACGGTGCGGAAACCGTAGCTGCCGGGGGTGCGGCTGGCGGCGCGGTGGCCGAGCGTCGTGGTGTTCATCACAGGCTCCCTGAATAGTCGGTGACGCCGTCTGCACCTGCCGCCACGCTACGAACTTGGCAGCTGCCGGGGAACGTGGCGGGCACCCGTCTTCCTGGTGGGGCTAGCCACAAGTCGCCGTGGCGCTACTCGCGGCCGGCCTGGCTCGGGCCGCCCGGGACGTGCTCGTGGTAGACCGTGTTAGCCAGCCCGGCGTTGGTGCCGGAGTTGGCCAGCCGGAAGTCGTAATCAATAAGCGCCCGCAGTGGAGGTAGCCGGTTTTCGACGTCTGAACAGGCCCATGTGCGCACGGTAGACGGCGATACTGTCCTGCCGGGCACGCCTGGATACGGCACCGGACAGGGCGGGGAGAGCCATGAAGTCTGCACGGGCAATGGCCGTGGCCGCGGCCACGGTGGCGGTGGCGGTGGCGGCGGTGACGGTGCTGACCTGGCCGGCCTCGCCGGGCCGGGTCCCGCTGTGCGGCCAGACCCCGGCGGCGGCACCGGCCATCCGGCACATCATCATCGTGATGCTGGAGAACCGCACCCGCGGCCAGGTGATCGGCAGCCCGGACGCGCCCTACGAAACACGGCTCGCCAGCGCATGCGGCAACGCCACCGAGGCGTTCGGCGCGACGCACGGCAGCGCCTCGAACTACCTGGCTGCCTCCGGCGGCCAGTACCCGGCCTCGTCTCTGCACGGCTGCAACTATCCCGCCTGCGCCAGCGACGAGAACAATGTCTACCAGCAGCTGGACCGCACCGGCCGGACCTGGAAGGTATACGAGGAATCCATGCCGTCGGCATGCGACAAGGCCAGCGCATGGCCATACAAGATCGGCCATAACCCGGGGATCTTCTACACCGGGATCAGCGCCGCCGAGTGCCGCGCCGATGATGTCCCCGTGCCCGACCTGACCGCCAGATCCGGGGCTTTCTACGACGCCCTGCGCGGCGGGGCACTTCCCTCGGTCGCCTGGGTGACCCCGAACAGGGATAACGACGGGGAAGGACGCTGCAGCCGATCGTGCGCCCTGGCGGCCGCGGACGGCTGGCTGCGGCGCTTCCTGACGCTGGTCACCGCGGCCCCCGCTTACCGGGACGGCTCCGTCCTCGTCCTGGTGACCTACGACGAGGGCACCGGGCGGGACAGCGAGTTCGGCGAGAACTGCGCCGATCAGAGCGCGGACCTGGCCGGGTCGCAGCCGAGCTGCCAGCTGCCGCTTTTCGTGGTCTGGCCGGACGCCAGGCCCGGCGGCAACAGCACCTTCTTCACGCTCTACTCGATCACCCGGACGGTCGAGGACATGTTCGGGCTGCCGTGCCTGGCGCACGCCTGCGAGCCGGCCACCGCCAGCCTGGCGGGCAGCGGCTTCGGATTCTGACCCGCGCCGGTTCTGCTACCGCCCGCCTGCTATTCGCCGAGGATCCGGGCCCTTAGCGGAAAGCGCGACGCAAGGATGCTGGTTCGCAGCGCCAGGAAAGCCCGGCTATGCGGTCCTTGATGGCGCGCCGGGAGCACCCGAAGATGCTGAATGCAGCGAGTCTCTTTTGACAATAAGCCGCTGAACCTGGACGATCCCCAGCATGGCAAAGACTGTGAGTGTGGTCGTCACTGATGACCTGGACGGATCGCCCGGTGCTGAGACGGTGGCCTTCGGCGTCGATGGGCTTAACTACGAGATCGATCTCGGCAAGAAGAATCGCGCCAAGCTGGAGAAGTCGTTGCAGCCCTTTATGGATGCCGGGCGCAAGACTGCTCAGCGGCGGGCAGCGAAGCCGGGCCGGGCCGGCGGATCGAGGAACGACCGGGCAGCGGTGCGCGCATGGGCCGCCGGGCAGGGCCTGAAGGTGTCCGAGCGCGGTCGTATCAGCGCCGAGGTGATGAGCAAATACGACGCCGCGCACTAGCGGGGTCGTGCCGCGCATTCTGCCGGACGTGGCCGCCCGGGCATGAGTGCCCGGTACTGGTTCACTCCCGGCCCGGCCTGACGTAGCCGAAGAAACAGCGGCGCTTGATCAGCTCGGCGACATCAGCGGGGACCATGCTCTCCCAGGAGCTGTCGTCCTCGGCTATCCTGCGGAGCACGTCGCGGCTGAAGATCGGCAGGAACTCAGGCCGGTAGTTGTCAAGGTCAACAAAACTGCCCCGGCCGGCCAGGTAGTCATACAGCGGCTGCAGTTCCGGCCGGACGCTGATGTCATTCACCGTCATGAGCTTGTCGCCCGGCGCGGCCTGCAAGGGGTAGACGTAGAGCTTCAGGTCGTTCTTGAACAACCGCCCGAAGCTTTCCAGGATCCCGCCGGGAAGCAGCGCGTGGTTCTTCTCGTCGAACAAGTCGATCAGGCTCGGCACCCCCATCACGATGCCGATCCGCTCGCTGGTCCGTTCGCCGATGTAGGCAGCCAGCCGGTAGTAGTCAAAGTAGTCGCTGATCAGCACCGTCATGCCGCACGCCGCGAGCAGTTCCGCGCGGGCCAGGAAGTCGCGCCGGTCCACGTCGGCTCCGCCGGCCAGCAGGTTGCGCATGGTGATCTCGGTGAGCGCCAGTACCGGTTTGCCTGCTACTGCCGGGTCGGCTTCGAACTTGGCCCTGGCCGTCTCCAGCATGTCGAGATTCACGTGCGTCGGCGGCCGGAAGCTGCCCCGCTCCACCAGGATCGCCTTCTTGCGCAGCACCTCGCTCGGCTGCAGTACCTCACGGTCGGGGCCGAACATGGCCACGCCGCTGAGTCCGAGCTGGACGAGCTTGAGCGCCATCAGCCTGTTGTCCACGCCGCGGAATTCAATGCCGCGGAACTGGATCATGTCGATCTCGATGCGGCCGGTGGTCAGCCGGTCGAGCAGGCTCTCGATGAGCTTGTCCGGTTCGTGGTGCTCGAAAAACGCCCCGTGCAGCAGGTTCACCCCGACAATCCCGAGTGCCTCCTGCTGCAGCGAGGCCTCGATGTCGAGCATCCGCACGTGCATCACGATCTGGCTTGGCTCGTCGCGCGCCTGGGCCTGGAATTTCACGCCCATCCAGCCGTGGCATTCGTTGCTGCCCCGGAAGCTGCGCGCGACGACCGTGTCGGCGAAGGCGAAGAATGAGGTTCCGTCGCCGCGCTCATCGCCCAGCCGCTCGACGTTGAGCTGGAATTCCTTGTCGAGCATTCCCTGCAGCCGCGAGGCGGACACGTACCGGTCCGCCTTGCCGTAGACGGCGTCGCTGACGGCCATGTCGTAAGCGGAGATCGACTTCGCGATGGTGCCCGCCGCGCCGCCCACCCGGAAGAACCAGCGCACGACCTCCTGGCCGGCCCCGATCTCGGCGATCGTCCCGTACCAGCGCGGATCGAGGTTGATCCGCAGGGCCTTCTGATGGGTGTCGGACTGATGCGTGCCGACGATGAGCTCAGTCATCTGTCTCCCTGCCTGCTCACCCGGCCCGCTGGTGCCGTCTGCGACCCGTCCAGGGCGGCGGGCCGGCGCCTGCGTCCCACGCCGAGATTGTACTGATCCCACCGCGCCGGACGCCAGCCCTGGCGCCGGCGGTCGCCCGGCGCGGCTGCGAGAATGCAGGGAAGGCGCGGCACCCGGGCGACCGCGCGGCGGCGCTGGTCAGCAGCCTCGCCCGCACCGGCAGGTAAGCAGGGAAGCACTGGCAGGTAAGCAGGAAGCAGCGATGAGATCACTGGCCCTCCCGCCGGACGGGACGGCCGGGATCCGGCTCGTGCTCTATTTCACCAAGGGACTCGGCGACGTCGTCGCCGCTGAGGTGTCCGCCATCGTGCCTTCGGCCGCGATCCAGCTAGCCGGCGACCGTTTCCTGGTGCTGGCCGTCACCGCCGCCGGGGCCGCGCGTCTCGGCCGGCAGGCGCGCACGGTCGATGACGCGCGCTTGCTAGTGGCCGGCCCGGGACGGATCGCCGGGGTGGCCGACTTCGCTGCCTTGTGCGCGGCGGCCGCCGCGCGGGTGCGGGAGGTCCTCCCGCCGCACTGCGGGCAGCTGCCCGGTCCGTGGTCGGTGACCGTGTCCGCCCGCAGTCCCGTCTGGCGGCGTGCCGCTGGCTGGGATCCGGCGCCTGTCCTGGCCCGGCACTTCCCGGGCGCCGACCTCAGCGCGACCGAGCGCAGCCCCGTCGACCTGCGGCTCCAGGCCGACGAGGACATGGCGCATATCGCGCTGAACCTGTGGAGTCGCCCGATCGGGAAGCGCGCCGGTGACGGGCCGGGCCGCGGTGGCGAGCCGGGCCGGGCCGGCGCGCTGCGCCCGACCGTGGCCGCTGCCCTGGTACGGCTGGCCATCTCGGGCGCCGGCCCCGATCTGCTGGCGCGCGGCGTTTACGACCCGTTCTGCGGGACCGGCACCATTGCTGCTGAGGCCGCGCACCTCGGCCTGCCGGTCTTCGCCTCCGATATCGACGAGCGGGCGGCGGAACTGACGCGCCAGCGGCTGGCAGCCGGGCCGGCCGGATCTGCCCCGGAGGCCGGCCTGCTCCGGCATCGGGTTTTCGCCCGCGACGTCCGGCGCGGGCCGGCGCAGCGGGTCAGCGCCGGGATCGTGGCGAGCAACATGCCCTGGGGCAAGCAGGTGCGGGTGGACGGCCGGCTGGCGCTCTTTGACGCGACCGCGCTGCTCGTGCGGCACCTGCTCCGCGACGGCGGCACGGCCGCCCTGCTGACGACCCACGAGGAGCCGCTGGTCGCACGGTTGGGGCGGCAGGGGCTCGAGGTCACCTCCCGCCGGATCGGCCTGCTGGGCCAGACCCCGGCCATCGTCGTGGCCAGCCCGGATAGCCGCGGCCGCCGGTAGCGCTCGCTGATCGTCGCCGAGCCGGACGGTGGCCGCATTCGACGCCAGTCAGGCCGTACCCCCGTCCCCCCGGCGGGGTGGCAGCTGGTAGCTGCGCCGGGCAGTGCCGCTGAAGATCGAATCCTGCTCCGCGATGCTCAGCGCGGCGGTCAGCGCCCGGGCCGCGGCATGGATGTCGGCGTAGCTCGCGTACAGGGTGCTGACCGGCCAGTCCGAGCCGAACATCAGCCGGCCTGGGCCGAAGGCGTCCAGCGCGATCTCGTAGTACGGCCGCATGTGGGCGACATCCACCCGGCCGCTGGCATCGGCCGTCCTGGTCCGGCCCGGAGCGGGCGCCCCGAAGATGCCGGACAGCTTGGCGGTGACATTCGGCAGCGCGGCAAGCGCGCGGAACGAGTCCGCCCATGACGGCGGCACCTCGCCGGTGACATTCGGGTTGCCCAGGTGATCGAGGACGAACCGCAGGTCCGGCAGCGCCCGCGCGGCCTCGGCCGCGGCGGCCAGGTGGCGGGGCTCGCCGACTATCTCGAAGACCAGCCCGGCGGCGGCCACCGCGGCCAGGCCGCGGAGCACGGCGGGCCGGGCCAGCCAGTGCGCGTCTGGCTCGACCAGGACCGGGTGCCTGATGCCGGCCAGCTGCGCGCCGCCGGGCAGTTCCCGCAGCGCCGCGAGCGAGCCTGCCACCTCCGGTGCCTCCAGGTCGACCCAGCCGACCACCGCGGCGACCAGGCCGCCGGCCGTGGCCAGCGCAAGCATCTCGGGTGTCTCCCACGGCTCGCTGACGGTCTGCACCAGGACAGTCGCCGTCACGTCCTGCGCGGCGGCTTCGGCGGCGAGGTCCGCCAGCGTGAAGTTCCTGAGCAGCGGCGCGAGTTCCGGGTCGCTGGCGAGCCACGGCTGGTCATGGGCGGACAGGTCCCAGAGATGATGGTGCGCGTCCACTATGGGCATCGGCGTCACGGCTCCTGAATCGCGGGCCCGGCCGGGCCAGGATCGTTGCGGCGTCCCGGTCCCGCTGGGCTGCCGGTGCCGGTGCCGGTGCCGGGCCCAGGACCGGGGTCGGCGGTCGGCACCGGGCCATACTGCTCGCCGGGGCCCGGGACATCGCGCATGTGGCGCAGCGGTGAGAACAGCACCCACAGGCCGGCTGCCCAGCTGCCGCTCACCCCGATCCAGATGGTGGCACGCACGCCGAGCACGGTGCCGAGCGCGCCGCCGATCAGGCCGCCGAGCGGCAGGGTGCCCCAGACGATCCAGCGGATGGCCGCGTTCATCCGGCCGAGTAGCCCGGGCGGGCAGATCGCCTGGCGGAAGCTGAGCTGCGCGATGTTGTAGAGCACGCCGCAGAAGGCGAACCCGGCGAACCCGGCAGCGAACAGGGCAATCCGCCAGCCTGGCTCGGCCAGCGGCATCAGCAGCCCGAAAGCGCCGAAGGACAGGATGGACACCCAGATGATCCTGGCCGAGCCTATCCACCGGGTCAGCGGGCCGGACAGGATCCCGGCGGCCACCCCGCCCAGGCTGCCGATGGCGAGCAGCAGGCCGGTGTACCCGGGGCGGACATGCAGCACCCGGACCAGGAAGACGATCTCGAGCGCGAACGCCATCGCCGAGAACAGGTTGGAGGTGGCCGTGCAGGCCGCGATCTTGCGCAGGATCGGATGCCGGACGACGAACGATAGGCCAGCGAAGATCTCCGTTCGCAGCGCGGGCCGCGCCCGCCCGGCGGCCGGCGCCGTCCGGGTGCCTGCCTCCCTGGTGCGGATCAGCAGCAGCGAGATGGTGGAGACGCCGTACGACGCGGCGTCCGCGATCAGCGCGCCCGCCCGCAGCAGGCCGAACAGCGCACCGCCGAGCCCTGGGCCTGCCACCTGGGCGAAGGACTGGGTGGCCGCCAGCTTGCCGTTGCCGTCGGGCAGCTGATCGCGGTCGATCAGCGCCGGGGTGTAGCTCTGGTAGGCCACGTCGAAGAAGACGGTAAGGATGCCCGCTGCCAGGGCGACCGCGTAGAGCTGGAGAAGGGTCAGGTCGCCGAGCCAGGCCGCGACCGGCACTGACCCGATAATCAGCATCCGGGCGGCATCACAGCCGATCATCAGCCTGCGCTTGGCCAGCCGGTCCACGACCAGGCCGGCCGGGAGGGCGATGAGCAGGAACGGGATTGTCGTCGCGGCCGAGAGCAGGCCGATCTGGAAGGTAGACGCCTGGAGCACGACCACTGCTGTCAGCGGCACCGCGATCGTGGTGACCGCCGAGCCGACCTCGCTGACCGACTGCCCGGCCCACAGCAGCAGGAAGTCCCGGTGCCGCCACAGCCCGGGCCGGCCCGGGCCGCGCGCGGCCGCCGGGGTGGCCATGACTGCGTCCCCGGTCCTGCTGCCCGTCGCGGGCTTACCGGCGCGCGTCGTCAAAGGCCAAGGTCGTCGAGTTGCCTGTGCAATTCGGCGCGTGGCCCGTCAGCGGGCGGCGCCGTGCCCTTCTTGCCCAGCGTGCCCTTCTTGCCCAGCGTGCCTGTCTTGCCTGGCGTGCCCGTCGTGCCTGGCCGCGCGGGCGCGCGGTCGGCCGGCCCGCGCCGCCGGTCCCGGAAGACCCATCCGGACAGGACCCCGCCGACGAGGCCGCCGATGTGGGCCTGCCAGCCGATGCCCTGCTGGGGCAGCAGCACAGAGAACTGGTAGGCGAAGCAGAGTGCCATCACCGCGCCGATGAGCATGTCGATCGGGTGCCGGTCGAAGAACCCGCGGACCATGATGTAGCCGAAGTAGCCGAAGACCACGCCGCTCGCGCCTGCGCCGACGGAATGCGCGCTCTCGGTGAGCCATGCGGCCAGCCCGCTGGTCAGGATGACCACGGCGGTCACGCCGAAGAACTTGGTCACGCCCCGGTAGGCCGCGAGGAAGCCGAAGATGAACAGCGGTCCCGAGTTGCCTTCGATATGCGCCCAGCTGAAGTGCAGGAACGGCGCGGTCAGGATGTCCGGCAGGCTGCCGATGTCCCGTGGCCTGATGCCGTAGCTGAAGGTGAGCTGGTAGTGGTCGGCCACGTTGGCGATCTGCACGACCCAGAGGATGGCGAGGAATCCCACCATCACGAAGAGTGCCTTCCTGGCCTCGGCGATGACGGCCGCCGGGTCCCCGGCACCGAGGTTCCAGCCCGGGTGCCGCGTTCGCCTCTCGCTGTCGGCCATGACTGAAAACTAGCCCCATGCCGCGCATCTGCGGTAGTCGCCGGCGCTGTCGCCGCGCGAGACGGCCGGGTCACTCCGGTGATCACCGGGAATAGTCACCGGATGCGGCGTCTCACGGATGGTAATTGTTCCATTACGTATTGCCAAACCGTGATCCGCGCAAACGCCTAATCGCGCCACGCCGGCGCAGCTTTTATTCGGAATCGCCTGGATCACCTCCCCGCTTCTGGCAATGTGGTGCGCCGACGGTGCTGGATCCTGATGCTGGCGCGTTCTGCCCGCGAAGGACCCGGCGGCCTCGGCGCATTCAGGCCTGACCGTCACCTGATTCGGGGCCCTGTACCGCAGCGGCCCGCGGGCTGAGCGCTTCGGCTTGGCGTGCTGGCCGACGGAAAGGACTGAATTGTCACGACACCGGAAGGCCTGGCCCGGCTAAGACGCGCAAGCGCCCGCGGACCGGTGTATTCCTGCTCGTGACGGCGGTCCTGGTAGCCGGAGCCGCAGGGGCCGGAGCCGCTGCCTACGTGGCCCGGGCGCACGCCGGCGGCGGCGACCCGGCGGCGCTCGTGGTAGCCGGCATCCCGGCCAGCCGGTCCGTGGCCCTGCTGGAGCAGGACCGCCAGCACATGATCCTGATGGATGCCGCGTCCAGGACGCTTAACGTCGTTGGCTCGCCGAAACTCGCGACCCGGCCAGCCGCAGTGCCGTCGCCGGGCGCGTCGGCTGACCCGTCCTCGCAGGCACCCGGCACCCCGGCTACCGTCAGCGCGCCGCCGCCCGATCCGGGAACGGCCCAGGCCATCGGGTACAAGATGCTGTCGTCGTTCGGCTGGAAGCCGAGCACCTACTACGGGTGCCTCGACAACATCTGGTCCCGCGAGAGCGGCTGGAATTACAGCGCGGAGAACGCCAGCGGGGCCTACGGCATCCCGCAGGCGCTGCCAGGGTCCAAGATGGCCTCGGCCGGACCGGACTGGCAAACGAACCCGGCCACCCAGATCAAGTGGGGCCTGGGCTACATACAGGGCCGCTACGGCGATCCCTGCAGCGCCTGGTCGTTCTGGGAGGCGCACGGCTGGTACTGACCTCACGCGCGGCGGCGGCGCAGCAGCGTCCGTAGCCACCCGCGTTGCTGCGCATGAGCCACCCGCGTTGCTGCGCATGCTGATTAAGAAACGATAAATTCCGTCATCTGAGTGACTGTCTCGCCCTGGCCGGGGTTGACAACTCCGGGTAATTCTGCAGGTCGCAGTTGCCGGATCGTGATGTACCTGCATAGCTGCGGTAAAGCGGCAGGATGGGCCGGAAAACGCGGCGCTCGGGCTGGCGGGCTTTTGCGGTATGAAAGCGACAACTGGGGACAGTCGGGCTGTGATTTATCTCATACGACAATAGTGGCGTTCGCGGGCATGAACAGGTCATCGGTTGGCAGTGTGGATTCCTGACAGCACCCTGCGTGCGTGGCGGCTGCCCCTTCCGTAGCCTGTCGCCCTGACCCGCGTCACGTCCGCGCGCCGCAGCCGGCCCTGCGCTTTCGCGCAGTCCGGCAGCGCCCGGGTGGAGGACGAGCGTGCATCGCACGCCCGACCAGGGAATCATCTTGTCCCGTATCTCATCGCTCTACGTCAAGCGCGCGCTCGCGCTCCTGGTCCTGACGGCCGTGGCGATTCTCCCGATGCTGTCCGCGCATCCGGCGGCGGCTCGCGCGGCAACTACCCAGGCAGCGGCGATCACCCAGACGGCGTCGGCCAGCCAGGCGGACGCGGCCACCCAGGCGGCGGCAACGGCACAGACGGCCATCACGGCCAAGGCCGCCACCGCCACGCAGGCGGCAATAGCAGCCCGCACCCATCATCGCCGTACCCGCAGAATGCGGGCGTACCGCTGGGCGGCGAGCCAGCGCGGCAAGCCATATTGCTGGGGAGGGACGGGCGGTTGCTTCGACTGCTCGGGTCTCGTCATGGCCGCCTACCGGCACGTCGGCCTGAACATCGGCCGGGACACCTTCGACATGCTGGCCTCCAGCCGGCTGATCCGGATAGGCCGGCGGCACGCGAAGAAGGGTGACCTCGCGTTCTACGGGACCGGTCACGTCGAGCTGGTGGCCGGGCGCAGATTGACGCTCGGCGCGCTGCATCAGGGCACCGTGATCGGCTGGCACCGGCGGAGCGTGTGGTGGCACCCGACGATGTACTTCAGGATCAGGGGGGCCGGCCGGCGGAACGGCTAGCCCGCTTCGCGACTGGCCCTCCCGGTCTCCGGGAGGGCCAGTCGCAGTTACGGCACGGGCTGGAATGTCTGCAGCATCTGCTGGAATGTGTCATCAGCCGGCCCGGCAGCCGCCCTCGGCGCGGACACGCTCAGCGCGTACGGCTGCTCGCCCGTGCTGGTGTCCAGGACAACCAGGACGTCGAGGCCGGACATCCGGCCGGTGCCCGGCCGCCAGATGAACCGCCAGACGGCGTCGGCGGCCCCGTGGAAGGTCCCGGGCAGGATGCCCCGGCCCCCGTATCCGGGGAACTGGCCTTGCCGGATTGCCTCGCGCTGCTGCAGCCTGGCCTCGCGGACCGGGTCAGCGAAGGTGAACGCAGTGAGGTTGACCTCCACCCGCGGGCTCCCTGCCGGACTGGCCAGGTAGGTGATCAGGCCCTGCCGTGCCGCCTGCCAGGCATCGGGAACGGCGATCGTGAAGCCTGCCGCCGCACCGCCGCTGGCCGCCGACACGCTGTACCAGCGATAGCCGGCCGGGGCCGGCCGGCCGCCGGGCTGCCCGGCGCCGGACCGGGACTCGCGGACTGGGTGGGCTTGCTGCCCGCTGTGCTGGTGGTGCTCTGGCCGGCCGTGCTCGTTCTACCCCCGTGGTGGCTCGATGCCGCGGCACTGACCTTGCCGGAACCATGGCCGGCCGCGGCCGCGTCGCGCCCGCCCGGCCTGCCTGCTTTCCCGGCTGTCCGGCCGGTCCCCCCGAGGTTGAGCCCGGCGGATCCCTGCGCTGCGGTCTGGCCGCCGGAGTTCGCGTAGGCCAGCCCGGTCGCCGCGCCCGCCGCGAGGACGATCAGCGCCGTCAGGCCGGCCGCGAGCGCCCGTCCCCGGCGCGGCCTCGGGCCGGGCGGGGGCACCGGGCCCGCGGTCGGCTGACCCGGGCGGCCGCTCCACCCCGCGGCCAGCCCCGCCGGGGCCGGCGGCTGGCCGTCGCGGCGGGGCAAGTCAGCGAAGGGCGGCCCGCCGGGGAACGCCGCCATGCCGGGGAAGGCGGGCAGGTCGAGGAAGGCGGGCAGGTCCGCGGAGCCCGCGTCGCGGTGTTCCGGCGGGTCTCCGGGCGCGCCAGCGGTCATGAACGCCGGGCTGTCAGCCGGCATCCACGAGCCGGGCGGAACCGGGCAGGCTGAGGTGGTGGCCTCCCCGGCCAGGCCGTCCGCGCTGGTGCCGCCATCCGGGCGGGAGCCGCCGGCCGGGCGGCCGGCGCCCGCGGCAGCACCATAGGGCCAGGGATAGCCGGGCAGCGCCAGGCCCGCCCTGGCGCCGCGGGCGGCCTCGGCCAGGAGGCCGGCCGCCCTGGCTGCGTCCGGCCGCTCGGCGGGATCAGCGCGCAGCAAGGCGTCGATCACCGGCATGAGCGGGCCGGCCGAGGGAGCGCGCGGTGCGTTCTCGTTGACTATCCCGGCCATCACCGCGGCGGGGCCGCCGGCCCGTTCGAACGGGCCGCGGCCTTCCACGGCCGCATACAAGGTGGCGCCCAGCGACCACAGGTCGCAGGCTGCCGTGGCGGGCTGGCCGCGGAGGCGCTCCGGGGCGGTGAATCCTGGCGTGCCGACGACCATGCCGACCTGGGTCAGCGCCGGGTCCCCTTCGAACGTGGCCATGCCGAAGTCGGTCAGCACGGCTCGCCCGGCGGCGTCGATCAGCACGTTGCTCGGCTTCACGTCCCGGTGCAGCACTCCGGCCAGGTGCGCGCACTGCAGCGCGCTGAGCAGGCATTCGCCGACCACGGCGGCCGCCAGCGGGCGGAGCGGGCCGTCCTCGGTGATGATCCGGTCGAGAGCGCGCGCCTGCACGAGCTCCATCACGATCCACGGGCTGCCATGCTCCTCGACGACATCGAAGACGGTCACCACCCCTGGATGGTTCAGCCGGGCCGCGGTCTTGGCCTCGCGCAGCGTCCGCCGGTAGACGATCCCGGCATCGCCGGAGCTGATCATCGCGGGGACGCGGACTTCCTTGACCGCGACGTCACGCTCGAGCAGTTCGTCCCGGCCGCGCCAGACGATGCCCATGGCGCCGTGGCCGATCTCGGCGATCAGGCGATACCGGCCGGCCAGCAGCCAGCCGGCCTTCACGACACCGTGCATGGACCGGGACCTTACCGGTGCTTCCAGCGAGATTCCTGTGAGTCGGATGTGAATTCGGCCGTACCGGCAAGACCGGCCCGGCCATCGCCTGAGGGTGTTAGCGGGCGCCCGGCGGCCTGGTCATCGCGAGCACGTCAAGCGCGGTGTCCAGCTGCGCTTCGGTCAGCTCCCCGCGGGCCACGTGGCCGCGCTCGAGCACTACTTCCCTGATGGTCTTGCCGCTAGCCAGGGCATCATGCGCCACCGCGGCCGCGGCCTCGTAGCCGATGAACCGGTTGAGCGCGGTGACGATGGCCGGCGAGGACTCGGCCAGGCGGCGGAGCCGGTCCGGGTCGGCCGTGATCCCGGCCACGCAGCGGTCGGCGAGCAGCGGGGCGGCGGCGGCCAGCAGGCTGACCGAGGCCAGCAGGTTCCTGGCCATGACGGGCATCATCACGTTCAGCTCGAAATTGCCCGCCGCGCCGCCGAACGCGACCGCCGCGTCGTTGCCGATGACCTGGGCGCAGACCTGGCAAACCGCCTCGCACATCACCGGGTTGACCTTGCCCGGCATGATCGACGAGCCGGGCTGCAGGTCAGGTATCGCGATCTCGGCCAGCCCGGTCCGCGGGCCCGAGCCCATCAGCCGCAGGTCGTTGCAGATCTTGAATACCGATACCGCGATCGTCCGCAGCACCCCGCTGGCCGCGACCAGCGCATCACGCCCCCCGGCCGCCTCGAAATGGTCCCGTGCCTCGGTCAGCGGCAGGTCCAGGTCAGCGCCGAGACGGGCGATCACCGCGGCGGCAAAACCAGGCGGTGCGTTCAGTCCCGTGCCGACCGCGGTGCCGCCAAGCGGCAGTTCGCCGACATCGGGCAGCGTGGCCGTCGCCCGCTGCGCGCCATGCCGCACCGCGGCCGCATAGCCGCCGAACTCCTGGCCCAGCGTCACCGGCGTGGCATCCATCAGGTGCGTCCGGCCGCTCTTGACTACCTCGGCGAATTCCGCCGCCTTGGCCTCCAGCGCGGCCGCCAGCTGGCCGAGGCCGGGCAGCAGGGACTTCTTGATCAGCCAGCACGCCGCGAGATGGATCGCGGAGGGAAACACGTCATTGGACGACTGCGATGCGTTGACGTGATCGTTGGGATGGACCGCGCGGCCGAGCCGGCCCGAGGCCAGCGCGGCGATGACCTCGTTGGCGTTCATGTTGCTCGAGGTTCCCGAGCCGGTCTGGAACACGTCGACCGGGAACTGGTCATCGTGGTCCCCCCGCGCGACCTCAGCGGCCGCGTCGTGGATCGCGCCGGCCATGTCCGCATCCAGCACGCCGAGCTCGGCATTGACCGTCGCCGCGACGCCCTTGATCGATGCCAGCGCCCCGATCAGGTCCCGGGACAGCCGCTCGCCGGAGACCGGGAAGTTCTGCACCGCCCGCTGGGTCTGCGCGCCCCACAGCGCATCGGCGGGCACCCGGACCTCGCCCATCGAGTCGTGCTCGATCCGGAACCCGGCGCCGCCGTCCGGCCCCGTGCCCGCCCGCGCCGTGCCCGCCACCGCATCTGCTGCCACCGCGTCTGCCTCCATGGTGCCCGCCTCCTAATGGCCCGGCGCCGAGCCGATGGTCAGCAGCGGCGCGGCCGGCCCGCTCCCATCGGCGAAGAAGTCATTGCCCTTGTCATCGACCACGATGAACGCCGGGAAATCGCGGACCTCGATCCGCCAGACCGCCTCCATGCCCAGCTCGGGGTACTCCAGTACCTCGACCTTCGTGATGCAGTCGCGCGCCAGCTTCGCCGCGGCGCCGCCGACCGAGCCCAGGTAGAAGCCGCCGTGCTCGCGGCAGGCGGCGGTCACCGCGGCCGACCGGTTTCCCTTGGCCAGCATGACCAGCGACCCGCCCGCCGCCTGGAACTGATCGACGTAGGAGTCCATCCGGCCCGCGGTCGTCGGCCCGAACGACCCGGACGCGTAGCCCTCCGGCGTCTTGGCCGGGCCCGCGTAGTAGACGGCGTGATCGCGCAGGTAGCCGGGCATCGGCTCGCCCGCCGCCAGCCGTTCCGCGATCTTCGCGTGCGCGATGTCCCTGGCGACCACCATCGGCCCGGTCAGCGCGAGCCGCGTCCTGATCGGGTACCTCGACAGCTCGGCCCGGATCTCGTGCATCGGCCTGGACAGGTCGATCCTGACCACGTCGCTGTCCAGGTCATCCTCGGTGGTCTCCGGCAGGTACTGCGCCGGGTCGGCTTCCAGCCGCTCCAGGAACACGCCATCGGAGGTGATCTTGCCCAGCGCCTGCCGGTCGGCCGAGCAGGACACCGCGATCGCGACCGGGCAGGACGCGCCGTGCCGGGGCAGCCGGATCACCCGCACGTCATGGCAGAAGTACTTGCCGCCGAACTGGGCGCCGATCCCGGTCCGCCGGGTGATCTGGAGCACCTGCTGCTCAAGCTCGGTGTCGCGGAACCCGTGCCCGGCGCCGCCGCCCGCGCCCGGCAGCGTGTCCAGGTAGCGGGCGGAGGCGTACTTCGCGGTCTTCAGCGCGTACTCGGCGCTGGTCCCGCCGACGACGATCGCAAGGTGATACGGCGGGCAGGCCGCGGTGCCCAGCGAGCGGATCTTCTCCTCCAGGAAGGCGGCCATCGAGGCGGGGTTCAGCACCGCCTTGGTCTGCTGGAACAGGAACGACTTGTTCGCCGACCCGCCGCCCTTGGCCATGAAGAGGAACTTGTACTGGCCGCCCGCCGTCGCGTAGAGCTCGATCTGGGCCGGCAGGTTCGTGCCGGTGTTCCGCTCGTCCCACATGGTCAGCGGGGCGAGCTGCGAATAGCGCAGGTTCAGCTGGGTGTACGCGTCGTAGACGCCGCGGGCGATGTGCTCCTCGTCCCGGCCGTCCGTGAGCACGTGCTGGCCGCGCTTGCCCATCACGATCGCGGTGCCGGTGTCCTGGCACATCGGCAGCACGCCGCCGGCCGCGATGCACGCGTTCTTCAGCAGGTCACGGGCCACGAAGCGGTCGTTGCCGCTGGCGTCGGCGTCGTCCAGGATCGAGCGGAGCTGCCGCAGGTGGCCCGGCCGCAGCAGGTGCGCGATGTCGCGCATGGCCGTTGCCGTGAGCAGGGTGAGGACGCCCGGGTCAACCTCGAGAAAATCCCGGCCGAACGAGCGCCCGGTGCTGATCCCGTCACCAGTGACCAGGCGGTAGTCGGTGCTGTCCGGGCCTAGCGGCAGCAGGTCGGCATAGCGGAACTCGGGCATGGACGGCACATCCTCGTGCGGGGTCGCTGGTGCTGCCAATCGTAGATCGCGCCGTGGCGGGTGCGGACGGCAGCTGCGGTGACGGCGGCCCGGGATCACGCTGATCGCGCGCCGGGCCGGGATTGCTAACGGCGAGTTCTCCGGCTCCGGCCCGGCCGGCGCCTGCTGACCGGCACGATAGGCATCAGGGCGGAATCCGCTGGGATACCGCCCGGAGTGCCGCGGGCGGGTCAGTGCATGACGGGGATCGCCCTGGGTAAGTGCCGGGCATCCGGTCAGGGTGCCGCCAGGCCCGTGCCAGGCAAGATAAGGATGTGGGGACATGAGCATCGCAGAACCAGGCAGCGCCGCGGTCGACGTGACCGAGGCGGCCCGCCAGCTGCAGCAGGCCACGCACGATGCGAAGGTCGCCTACGACTGCATCGGGCTCGGCGACATCGACCGGGCGCATACGCACGCGATCACCGCGCGTGCCGCGCTCGACGCGGCGGAGAACGTCCTCCGGACGGCCCTCGCGACCGGCGGCAGCATCACCGTCGAGCTGTAACTGCCCGCCTGCCAGCTCAGCCCGCCGCGCAGGCAGGCCCACGCTCGGCCCTGTGCTGCCCCGGCCGGGCCCTGTGCCTGCCCGCCGCGCAGGCGATTCCGTCCCGCTCGGCCCTGTGCTGCCCCGGGCCGGCCAGTGCCAGCCCGTCACGTAGGCCTCTCCCGGCCCGCCCGTCACACTGGCCCCGGCCCGTGCGGACCCAGCAATCAGCGGTTCGGTTATGGCCGGTCCCCACCGGCCATAACCGAACCGCTGTGCTGCCTGATAATATGTGTGACGCACACACATGTTTCGCCGACAGGAGGAGTTCGTCATGACGGAACGCGCCGAGGGCACCTTCAAGGTCACGGCCTGGGATGAGAACACCTACGAGGAGCTAGACGGCAACGAGAAGCTCACCAAGGCGAGCATGACGTTCGCCTACGCCGGCGATCTCGAGGCCACCGGCAAGTCGGAGACCGTGATGTTCTACCGCGAGGACGGCACTGCCGCCTACACCGGGCTGGAGCGCATGGTCGGGCGGATCGGTGACCGCTCCGGCAGCTTCGTGCTGCGCGGCGACGGCGCCTTCGAGAACGGCGCGGCCAGCACGACCTGGCAGGTCGTGGACGGCTCGGGCTCCGGTGAGCTGCGCGGGCTGCACGGCACCGGCAGCGCCGTTGCCGCGAGCGGGCAGCCGGGCGGCACCTTCACGCTCGACTACGACCTCGGCTGACGGTCCGGAATGCCGCCCGACCGGACGGGGAATCTGCTCGGCGCGCTGTCTCTCGTCATCGCCGACCGCACGGCTGATGCCATGGCCGAGGCCAGCGGCAGGCCGGAGTCGGCGGCCGCGGCTCTCTCGGCGCTGCTGCATTTCCTGGACCGGCCGTCGGTCGACCGGCTCCGCCAGGTGCTGGGGCTCACCTCGTCGGGCACCGTCCGCCTGCTAGACCGGCTGGAGGATGCGGGCTACGTGCGCCGCGGCCCCGGCGCTGATGGGCGTTCCGCGTCCATCTCCCTCACCGAGGCCGGCCGGGCCGCGGCGCAGCAGGTCGCGGTGGCGCGCGCCGGGGTTCTCGATGGCGCGCTGGACGTGCTGTCGCCTGCGGAGCGCGCTGCCTTCGATCAGCTGGCCGGGAAGGTGCTGGCCGGGCTCATCCGCGGGCCGGGCGCCACCCGCTGGATCTGCCGCCTGTGCGACACGGCCGCATGCCGCGGTGGCGCGGGCGGCTGCCCGGTCGGCAACGCCGCCCGCGAGCGGTACCTGTCCTGACCGCAGCCGGTCCTGATGACCGTCGGCCCGCCGTAAGGTCCGTCCAGGTCACTCGGGCGTAGCCCGCCTGCCGCCGACCGGCGCGGCCCGCTGGTCGCCGTTCGATGCGACGGTACCCGCGGCTCCCGCGGCACCGTTCGTGCCGGCGGCACCGTTCGTGCCGGCGGCAGCTGTGCCGGCGGCGGCAGCTGTGCCGGCGGCACCAACTGGGTCCACCGAGCCGGCCACGTCGACGGCGACGGCTGGGCCGGTCGCGCTTGACTGCTCGTCGTTGATGTACCTGCCCCCGCGCATCGCCGAGGCTGCTGCCGCGATGACCAGCAGCACGACGGCCATGCTGAAGACGATCTCCAGCCCGTGGTGGAACGGCCCGGAGAGCAGCTCGGGGAAGAAATGCTGCCCGGTCAGCAGCCTCACGTTGGCGGCTGGCAGATGCGCCAGCACGCCGGTCGGGGCCAGCAGCTGGTGCACCGGGTTGATGCCGAGGAAGGCGGCGAACAGGCTGCCCACCGGCGGCAGCTGGGCGATCTGATGCGCGGTCCCGGCCGGCACGCCCTGCGCGATGAGCCCGCGGCTGAGCGTTGTCGGCAGCGTGCTCGCCAGCCCGGCGATCATCAGCGAGAAGAAGATGCCGATCGACAGCACGAAGCCGGAGTTCTGGAAGGTGGCCAGCATTCCGGATGCGGCGCCGCGCTGATTCGCCGGGACGCTATTCATGATCGCGGCCGCGTTCGGGGCGGAGAACAGGCCCATCCCGGCGCCCGCCACGAAGATCAGGATCGCGAACATCTCATACCGGAAGTCGGTGGGCAGCAGAATCAGGCCGCTGAAGGCCGCAGCAGAGACCAGCAGCCCGCCGGAGGCAAACGCGCGCGCGCCATGCTTGTCGGACAGCCAGCCGGAAATCGGCCCCGATACGACGAAGCCGCAGGTCAGCGGCAGCAGGTAGATGCCAGCCCAGAGCGGGGTGTCCTTGAAGAGGTAGTCGTGCAGCGGCAGCCAGATGCCCTGCAGCCAGATGATCAGCATGAACTGCAGGCCGCCGCGGGCGATCGAGGCGAGCAGCGTCGCCGCGCCGCCGGCCGCGAACGCGCGGATCCGCAGCAGCTTCAGGTCGAACATCGGGCTGTCGACCCGCTGCTCGATGAAGCAGAACGCGGTCAGCAGCGCGACGCCGCCGATCAGGCCGGTCAGCACCACGGGGCTCGTCCAGCCCATCGGGTGCCCGCCATAAGGCTGGATGCCGTACGTGATTCCGGTGAGCAGGGCGATCAGGCCGATCGCGAAGGTGAGGTTGCCCAGCCAGTCGATGCGTGCCTTGGTCCTGATCCCGGTCTCGCGCAGGCTCAGGTAGGACCAGATCGTGCCGCCGATGCCGATCGGCACGGACACGATGAACACCAGCCGCCAGTCGATCGCGGCCAGTATCCCGCCCAGGATCAGGCCGAAGAACATCCCGGAGATGCCGGCGACCTGATTGATGCCCATCGCCATTCCGCGCTGATTCGAGGGGAAAGCGTCGGTCAGGATCGCGGGGGAGTTGGCCATCAGCATGGCACCGCCGGTGGCCTGGACGATCCGCCAGCCGATTAGCCAGAGCGCCCCGTTTGGCCCGGTATACGGGTCGAAGGGCAGTGCGAGCGCCCCGATCCCGAAGATCGCGAAGCCCATGTTGTACATCCGGACGCGGCCGTAGATGTCGCCGAGCCGCCCCAGCGTGACGACGAGTACCGCCGACACCACCAGGTATCCCATCAGCATCCACAGCAGGTAGCTGACGTTGGCAGGCTGCAGCGGATCCAGGTGGATCCCGCGGAAGATGGCAGGCAGCGAGATGATCACGATGGAGGCGTTGACGGTCGCCGCCAGCATGCCGAGCGTCGTATTCGACAGCGCTACCCACTTGTAGCGGTCGGCGGGGAGGCTGCCCCCCGCCAGCACCGCCGGTCCCGCCTTGCCATTCGGATACTCGCCCACGCGCGATCTCTCCTCCGCCCCGGACCAAATATTTGCTTTGCCCAAACTAACAGGCCGGGGCGGCCGGCCGGAAGCGGTGAAGGCCGGGGACCGGACGCGGCGCGGATCGGTGCACGATAAGGTCGCCATGCTGAATAGTCGCGGCGTGGTAACTGGCTGCGAGGAGTGACCGACCGGACTGGGAGTGAGATGCTGCGCGGCGTCGATGTCTCCAGCTTCCAGGGCAGGCCTAAGCGGTGGCGCGCCGCGGCCGGGACCATCACCTGGGCGGCCGTGAAGATCACCGAACTCGAGTCCAACGGCACCAGGTACGTGAACCCCGACGCTGCGGACGACTGGTCCTGGCTGCACCGGAATTCGAAGGTCCGGGTCGGATACCTATTCGGGCACCCATCGACGAGCGCCAGGGAAACGGTGAGTTTCTTCCTCGCCGAGATACGCAAGCTCGGCTTGCGCGACGGCGACGCGATCGCCCTGGACATCGAGGTCACCGACGGCCTCGGCCCGTCGGCGGTGGACGCCTGGTGCGCCAATGTGACGTCCGAGCTGCATGAGAAGGCAGGACGGCGCCCGGTGGTCTACACCTTCCTGTCCTTCGCCGAGGCCGGAAACTGCTCCCGTCTCGGCGAGTACCCGCTGTGGATCGCCGATCCTTCCTCCAGGGCAGGTCAGCCGCGGGTGCCCAAGCCGTGGAAAACGTGGACCATGCACCAGTACGACATCAGCGGCGCGATCGATCGCGACCTGGCGAAATTTAACAGCCGGGCCCAAATGTCCGCGAAGCTGGGGAAACCGAAGAGGCCAGAAATGAAGAACCTTGGCGGGAACATCACCTCCCCGCTGTGCTCCGTTCGCTGGGACCACAACGGCTTCACGGTGGTGGCCGGACTCGGCGAGAACGGGGTCATCCAGGCCACTCGCTGGGATGGCAAGTGGGGACCGTGGAAGACCGTCAATAAAGGGCCAGCCACCGGCGCGCCGACAATGATCGCCTGGGGCGAAGGGCACGGCCATCTGTATTTCACCAGTGCCAACGGCGAGGTATCGCAGATAGGCACCGGCGACTACGGCAAGACCTGGACCACCTGACGCCGCCGTGCCCGCTGCTGACCAGCGATCGCCGCGGTGAGGTCCGGTATCGTCGGTCAGGTGGCATCCCGTCTACCCCCGCGTGACCTGCGGGCCTCCGATGCTGACCGGGAGCGCGTGGTGGCCGTGCTCACGGAGGCTGCTGTCGATGGCAGGCTGACTCTCGGAGAACACGCAGAACGGGCAGAGCGGGCTTACTCTGCCCGGACACTGGGCCAGCTCACCGCGCTGACTGCTGACCTGGCGGCGCCGTCCGCCCAGCCGATCAGGGTTGATGCGCGGCGGGCGGTAGCGGGGGTATTCGCCAGGGAACGCCGGGCGGGGCGCTGGGTCGTGCCGGAAAGCCTTGCGGTCACCGCGATCTTCGGTGAGGTCATCCTCGATCTGCGCGAGGCGCTGCTGCAGAGCCGTCAGGTCACCATCTACGCGACGGTAGTCGGCGGCCATGTGGACCTGATCGTTCCTGACGGCATCGCCGTCGTGCTGACGGAGACGGCCGTACTGGGCCGGAAACACGCCGGTGACGCGCCGCCGTCCCGGCCCGGGATGCCGGTGATCGAGGTCCGCATCATGTCGCTCGGCGGCCGGGTGCGGGTCGTGCGGCCGCGCCGCGGCAGCTGGCTCGACGCGCTGCGCCGCGGCAAGGGCCGGTAGGCGGCGGTCACTGCCCGGGCGGCCCTGGTGTCCCGGCGGTCTCGCTGCCCGGGCAGTCCTCAACGACCGGGCGGGTCAGTCGCCGTCGAAGTTGACGGCGCTGTAGGCGTTGAGCTTCCACAGCTGGTGCTCGCTGCGGATGTTGCGGATGGTGCCGGAGCGCGCCCGCATGACCAGCGAGTGGGTGGTCGCGCCGCCGGCCCGGTACCGCACCCCGGCCATCAGCTCACCGTCGGTAATCCCGGTAGCCGCGAAGAACGCGTCGTCACAGGCGACAAGCTCGTCCGTGGTGAGCACCCGGTCAAGGTCGTGGCCGGCGTTGACGGCGCGGCTGCGCTCGGCGTCGTCGCGCGGCTCGAGCTTGCCCTGGATGACTCCGCCCAGGCACTTGATCGCGCACGCGGCGATGATGCCCTCGGGCGTGCCGCCGACGCCGAGCAGCAGGTCGATCCCGGTGCCGTCGCGGGCAGCCATGATGGCGCCGGCCACGTCGCCGTCGGTGATGAGCTTGATCCTGGCGCCTGCCGCGCGCACGTCGGCGATCAGGCTCTCATGCCGGGGACGGTTCAGGATGACGACCGTCACGTCATGCGGCGAGCAGCCCTTCGCCCGCGCGACGGCCGCGATGTTGTGGGCCGCCGGGGCCTCGACGTCGACGAGGCCGGCCGCCGCCGGGCCGGTGACGAGCTTGGACATGTAGAAAACCGCCGACGGGTCGTACATGGATCCGCGGGCGCTGACGGCCAGCACCGATATCGCGTTCGACATGCCGTTGGCGGCCAGCCGGGTGCCGTCGATCGGGTCCACCGCCACATCGCAGGCGGGCCCGCTGCCGTCGCCGACCTGCTCGCCGTTGTACAGCATCGGCGCGCGGTCCTTCTCGCCCTCGCCGATCACCACCACGCCGTCCATCGACACGGTGTTAATCAGCAGCCGCATCGCGTTGACGGCGGCGCCGTCGGCGCCGTTCTTGTCGCCCCGGCCCACCCAGCGAGCGGCGGCCATCGCGCCTGCCTCGGTCACCCTGGCCAGTTCAAGCGCCAGGTTGCGGTCCGGCGCGTGCCGTTCTGGCTCGGGCGCGGCCAGGTCGGACGGTCCGGAATCGGCTCCCGTTGCAACCTCATTCTCCGTCATAGCGGATGAGCCCTCTCTTTAAGCCGTGAGTGATCCGGCACAGCTGGCCGGCGTAGCCTATTGCCCGGAGCGGCTGACTGTGAGGAGCGCTGCTGAACCGGATGACAACAGACCAGGCCCAGCCCGCCGCCCGGCCGTCGGAGCGCGGCGCGGCCACCCGGACCGGGCTGCTCGCTGCCGCCCGTGAGGTGTTCACGTCCGTAGGTTATGCGCAGGCCGGCATCACGGACATCGTCACTCGCGCAGGTGCCAGCGTGGGCAGCCTGTATCACCACTTCTCCGGCAAGGCCGACCTGTTCGTCACGCTGTACGAGGAATTCCACCGGGATCAGGTGGAGCGGACCCGGCTCGCCGTCAAGCGCGCCCGTGACGCGGGCGTCACCGATCCCCGGCAGCTCTTCCTGGCCGGCGCGCGCGGGTACCTGGACGGCTGCCTGGCGCAGCGCGAGCTATCCGCGCTGTTCGTGCGGGGGGACGGGCCGCCCGGATTCGACCTGGTGCGCCGGCAGCGGCTGGTCGACTGGTCGGGGCGCAACGCCGAGTTCTTCGCCCGCAGCGGCGAGCCGCTCGATGAGGCGGTCGCCATCGTGGTGACGGGAGCGCTGATGCTGGCCGTCGCCGAGATCTCGCTCGGCACGGACGAGGAACGCGCGCGCCAGCTGGCCGGCAGCGTGATCCAGGTGCTGTCCCGGATCGAGATTCGGTCGCTGTAACGTGCCGCGCCGCACGGAACATGCCGCGGCCGCGACGGGCACGGCCTGCGCGCGCCTAGAACGGTGCCGCCGGGTCCGCGGGGCCGTCTTCCCGGCGCGCCATCGCGGTCGCCAGCCGGGCCCGGGCGCCGTCCAGCCACTCCGTGCAGATGTCGGCAAGCCGCTCGCCGCGCTCCCAGAGTTCCAGCGACTGCTCCAGCGTGAGGCCGCCGGCCTCAAGGCGCTTGACCAGCTCCGTCAGCTCGTCGCGGGCCTTCTCGTAGGGCAGCCTGGGGGCCTGGCCGGCGGCTGCCCGGCCGGCCGGGGGACCGCCAGCGGCCGGCCGGCCCGCGGTGGCCTTGTCCGGCGGCGGCCCGTCGCCTGGCGCCGGCCGGTCTGCCGCGGCCCGGCGCCGGCCCGCCCCGGCCGGGGTTTCCGGTGAGTCCGCTGCGCCGCTGCGTGCCGTCACCGTGCCACCTTAGCCTTGCTTTTGGCGCGCGGCTTCGGCTTAGCGGCAGGCTTGCCGGTCGTCACGGCAAGCTGGTCGTCGGCGAAACGGAGGGTAAGCGGCTCGCCGTCGCCGATGCCGGCTGCCGCGCGGACGACGCTGGCATCAGGGCGCTGGACGATGGCGTAGCCGCGGTGCAGCGTGGCCGCCGGGGAGAGCGCGACCAGCCGGGCGCGGGTATGGACGATGTCATCGGCAGCCCGGTCCAGCCGGGCGGAAAGGCACCGGCGTGCCCGTTCGGCCAGCCCGAGTACCTGCTCCTGGCGCCTATCGATTTCCCGTACCGGCGCGGAGATGGCTGGCCGTGACCGGATGTCGGTCAGCCAGGAGAGCTCACGGTCTCAGCCGGCCGGCCAGCCGGCGGCGGGCACGGGCACGCAGCTGCGCGATGAGCTCAGTCTGCTCGGTGACGTCGGGAACAACCCGGCGCGCGGCGTCGGTCGGGGTCGAGGCCCGGACGTCGGCCACCTGGTCGAGGAGCGGCACGTCCTGCTCGTGGCCGATGGCGCTGACGACGGGGGTCTGGCACGCGGCGACCGCCCGGATCAGCGCCTCATCGGAGAAGGGCAGCAGGTCCTCGATCGAGCCGCCGCCGCGGGCGACGATGATCACGTCGACGGCAGGGTCCGTATCAAGCCGCCGCAGCGCTTCGGTCACCTCGCCGGCCGCGTAGGTGCCCTGGACGGCGACGTTCTCCACCCGGAACCTGACGGCCGGCCATCGCCGGGCGGCATTGCGCAGGACATCCCGCTCGGCGGCCGACTCACGCCCGCAGATGAGCCCGACCGTCGTGGGCAGGAACGGCAGCGGCCGTTTCCGCGCGGCGGCAAAGAGCCCCTCCGCGGCCAGCGCCTGGCGCAGCCGTTCGAGCCGGGCCAGCAGCTCGCCGATCCCGACCGCACGGATCTCGACGGCCGACAGGGCAAACGAGCCCCGGTTGATATTGAAATCCGGTTTGGCCCAGACGACCACGCGGGCACCTTCCGCGGGCGGCGGGTCGTTCGCGTCGAGGACCGCCCGCGGGCAGATGACCCGTACTGATACGGCCGCGATCGGATCGCGCAGTGTCAGGAAGGCCGTGCCGCCACGCAGCGTCAGCTCGGCGATCTGCCCCTCGACCCAGATCCGGCCCAGGCGGCCAATCCAGTCGCCGACGAGCCGCAGCACCGTGCGGACCGGGACGGGCGAGTCGGCGGAGCTCTCTAGTGGCATGGCAGTGATCGCCAGCTTGCCGGATCGGTGCCGCCGGTCAGGCTTCGCCGCCCTCGATCTTGGCGATGCGGCGCTCGTACATGGCCAGCACGGCGTCCCGGCCCTCGTGCGCGCGCTCGTAGTCGATCAGCGCACGCAACTGCGCGGGGTTGAGGCTGCGCATCCGGGCCCGGAGGGACGGGACGGAAAGCTCGTCATAGTGCGGGATCGGCAGGTCACCGGCCGCCGGCGCGGCGGGCCCGGCCGCGGGTGCGCCAGCCGCAGCCGCAGGTGGGGCGGGTGCCTGAGCGGGGGCGGCGGGTGCGGCCGCGGGCGCCTGAGCGGCAGCGGCGGGGGCCGGGGCAGCAGACGCGGCGGGGGCAGCAGACGCGGCGGGGGCAGCAGACGCGGCGGGGGCAGCCGGGGCGGCAGGCGGCAGCCGGGGCAGCGGCAGCGGCCGGCGCATCAGCGGCCGCGGCGGCGCCAGCCGGAGCGGCGCCGGGTGGGGCGGCGCCGGCCGGCGCGCCGCCGGCCGGCGTGGTCGCGCTGGCGGCAGCCGGAGCGGCCGCAGGCGGCGTGCCATCCCCGTCCGTGGCGCGGTTCTTGATCCGGTCGGCAACGAGAAGGACCTGACCGATCCCGGCAAACACGGCCCGCAGCGCATGTGCCGGAGCCTCCTTCATGCGTTCTGTCACCTGCGGGACGCGCATATCGATCCTTCTTCCTGGGACGTGCCCGGGACATGCCCAGGGACGTGCCCGATGCGACAGGGGAGATCACGACCGGGGGACCACGGGTTCCCGCAGCGAGCAGGCATCCCTGCCGATGATTCTCATCATCGGCGATGCTTCGCGGCAAGGGGGGCCATTGTCGCAGCGCCGCGGCTTTTTCGGAACCCCCCGGCGGGCAACAGCCACGGGCCGAAGGTGGCGGCGTCCTGCGGCGTCCTCCCGGTAGTCACCTACCATGGATCTCATGCCCGATCCGAAGCGACGCGTCCTGCTCGCCAAGCCCCGCGGTTACTGCGCCGGGGTTGACCGGGCTGTGCAAACCGTCGAACTGGCACTGGAGCGCTTCGGCGCCCCCGTCTACGTGCGCAAGCAGATCGTGCACAACACGCACGTGGTCCGTTCCCTGGAGGAACGCGGGGCGATCTTCGTGGAGGAGACGGCGGAGGTGCCCGAGGGCGCGGTCGTCGTTTTCTCCGCGCACGGGGTGGCTCCGCAGGTGCGCCAGGACGCCAGTGACCGCAATCTCCGTACCATCGACGCGACCTGCCCGCTGGTCACCAAGGTGCACAACGAGGCCAGGCGCTTCGCCGCGCAGGACTACGACATCCTGCTGATCGGCCACGAGGGCCACGAGGAAGTCGTCGGGACCACCGGCGAGGCGCCGGCCCGCATTCACCTGGTAGACGGCCCGGGCGGCAGCGACAATGTCCAGGTCCGCGACCCGGCCAGGGTGGCGTGGCTGTCCCAGACCACCCTGTCCGTGGATGAGACCAACCAGACGGTGGCAGCGCTGCGCGAGCGGTTCCCGCAGCTGCTCGACCCGCCGAGTGACGACATCTGCTACGCCACCCAGAACCGGCAGGCCGCGGTGAAGGAGATCGCGCGCGAGTCCGATGTCGTGCTGGTCGTCGGCTCGCGGAACTCGTCCAACTCAGTGCGCCTCGTCGAGGTGGCCCTGGAGGCCGGCGCGACCGCGGCCTACCTGATCGACGACGCCACCCATCTGTCCAGCCAGTGGCTGGACGGCGCGGCCACGGTGGGGGTCACTAGCGGCGCGTCGGTCCCTGAGGACCTGATCGCCGGAGTGCTTGGCTGGCTCGCGGAGTCCGGCTTCGGCAACGTCGAGGAGGTGGAGACGGTCCGCGAGGGCACGGTCTTCGCCCTGCCGCATGAGCTGCGCCGCCGGCCAGGCGACGACAGCCTGCCGGGCCGGTCCGCGAAACCGGGCAGCTAATCCGCGAAGCCACACAGCTAATCCGCGCAGCTAACAGGTCCTCGGTACCCGGCAGCTCACTGCTGCCCGGCGCACCTACGGGCGATAAAAAACATCGCGCGGATCGCCGGGCTTGCGGCGATCGCCGGAATCAAGTCTGCCGCGCAGCCCGGCCCGGATCTCGCTGATCGTATGCGGCAGCCCGCGGAAGAGCGCGATGACGATGATGACCGCCATGCCGCCGAAGAGCCACGGCGCGGCGGCCGACAGCGTGAGGAGGCAGCCCTCGGCAGTGGAGATCAGCGCGCTTCCCGTCGCGGTCAGCGCCTTGACGCAGATCACCGCGACCAGGAAGACCATCGGCGGCATGGTGACCACTACCAGCAGGTCAGCCCGCTTGGTAAACAGGCCGGCCAGGATGCAGCCGACCAGGAAGCTCAGCCCGGTGAGCACCGCAAGATGCAGCCAGCCGGCGGTCAGCGTGCCGGGGAAGAACACGGAGAACATCGCCAGCCCCGCGCCGCGGGCGGTCAGCCGTGGCGGGGCTGCGCTGCCGCTGCCGGGGCGCGCGGGCTCGCCACGATCGCCCGGCTGCCCCCGCCGGCCTGCCGGCGGCCGCGGCGCCGGCCCGGCCGCGGACGAGCCGCGGGAGGTATCCGGGTCCGGCACCGGGACAGGCGCCGGGTGATCCGTGCTGCCCGCTTCCGGATGGGCTGTCATGCGCGCCTGCCATGTGCGCTGCGGCACCGCTGCTCCCTCCCGCTCCTCACTAGACAGATACCCTGGCCGCCGCATGGGTAACTCAGCCGGCCGCGCTGACGGCGCGGGGCGCCGGCAGCAGCTGCCCGGCGGGCGGGCTGCCGCGCTCCGGGCCGGCGCCGGGTACGAGCTCCGGGCCGGATTCGGCGACGAGCTCGGCGGCGGACAGCACGCGGGCGGTTTCCTCGACCAGCCGCGGTGGCTCCAGCGCGGCCTCGACGACGCCCAGCTGGTTCAGCTTGCGCGCGCTGACCAGCACCCGGCTCTCCAGCGTGCCGACCGTCTGGTTGTAAGCGGACACCGCGCTGGTGAGCGCCTTGCCGAGGCTGTCCACGTGCCTGCCCATCCCGGCGAGCCGGTCGTATAGCTCCCGGCCCAGGTCGAAGACGGCGCGGGCGTTGTCCGACAGCGCGGCCTGCTGCCAGGCGTATTGCGCGGTGCGCAGCATCGTGACCAGCGTGGTCGGCGTCGCGATGTGCACCTTGCGCGTCATCGCGTGCTCCAGCAGGGCCGGGTCGCGCTCCAGCGCCGGGGCGAGGAACGCCTCGCCCGGGATGAACAGCACGACGAACTCCGGTGACGAGCGCAGGGCGGTCCAGTAGCTCTTGGCGGCGAGCCTGTCGACGTGATCGCGCAGGTGCCGGGCGTGCGCGTCGAGACGGGCCTCGCGCACCGCGTCGTCGGTGGACTCGGCCGCTTCCAGGTAGGCGGCGAGCGTGACCTTGGAGTCCACCACGATGTTCTTGCCGCCGGCCAGCCGGACGACCATGTCCGGGCGCTGCGGGCCGTCCGCGGTGCTGAGGCTGACCTGCTCGTCGAAGTCGCATCGCTCGCTCATCCCGGCCAGCTCGACCACCCGGCGCAGCTGCATCTCGCCCCACCGGCCGCGGGCCTCGGGCCGCCGCAAGGCGGTGACCAGGGACTGGGTCTGCACGCGAAGCTGGTCCGAGCTCTGCCGGGCGATGTGGACCTGCTCGGCCAGCGCGGCGTGCGAGCGGTGGCGGGCCGCGTCCGACTCGCGCAGCTGCGCCTCCACCCTGGCCAGGGTCTCCTTCAGCGGCTCGACCAGGTGCTCTACCGCCACCTGGCGCTTGTCCAGCTCGCCCGCCGCGGTGACGTTGGCCGCGGTCAGCCGCCCCTCGGCGATTTCCAGGAACCGCCGCGTGCTCAGGTCCAGCGCCTCCGCCGACAGCGCCTGGAACCGCTCGGCCAGCTGCCCGTCGATCAGCGCGGCCCGCTCGCGCGCGGTGCGGTCGGCCTGCGCCGTCCGTTCCTCCGCGGCCCTGGCCCGCTCGTCGGCGGCGCGGGCCTGGCCAGTCAGGTCCGCGGTGGCTGCCGCCAGCCGTCCCTTGGCCAGCAGGTACCCGATCGCGGCCCCGAGGACGATGCCCAGGCAGAGCCCGGCAAGCAGGGTGAGGGCGTTCATTCTGGTCATGCTCGCAGCCGAACCCGACAGTTTCCCGCCTGACACGCTGGCAGGGCGCCATGAACTGCTGCTGGACGGGTCAGGGCCGGCAGCGGCCTAGACTCGCCCGGGTGAGCCTGTCCATCGGCATCGTCGGCCTGCCCAACGTCGGCAAATCCACCCTGTTCAACGCGCTGACCAGGGCCAGCGTGCTGGCATCCAACTACCCGTTCGCGACCATCGAGCCGAATGTCGGCATCGTCGGCATCCCGGATCCGCGGCTGCCCGCACTGGCCGGGCTCTACGACTCGGCCAAGATCGTGCCGGCCACCGTCCGGTTCACCGACATCGCCGGGCTGGTCCGCGGCGCCTCCCAGGGGCAGGGCCTGGGCAACCAGTTCCTGTCCCACATCCGGGAGACCGACGCGATCTGCCAGGTCGTGCGGGTCTTCGCCGATCCGGACGTGAGCCACGTGGACGGCGACGTCTCGCCCGGGCGCGACATCGAGACGGTCGTGACCGAGCTGATCCTGGCCGATTTGCAGACGCTGGAGAAGGCCGTGCCGCGGCTGGCCAAGGAAACAAAATTCGCCAAGAATCCCGAACGAGCCCGGGTGGCCGATGCCGCGGCCCTGGCGGAGAAGGTGCTGGACGGCGGGACGCCCCTGTCCGCCGGCGCCGCCGCCGCCGGCATCGACCTGGCTGACCTGCGCGAGCTCCAGCTGCTGACGGCCAAGCCGTTCCTGTACGTCTTCAACGTCGACGACGCCGGGCTGGGTGACGTCGCGGAACGGGACCGGCTGGCCGCGCTCGTTTCGCCTGCTGAGTCGATTTTCCTGGACGCGAAGACCGAATCGGAGCTGGTCGAGCTGCCCGAGGCCGAAGCCGCCGAGCTGCTGGCCGAGCTCGGCCTCGGCGAGCCGGGGCTTGCGCAGCTCGCCCGCGCCGGGTTCGCCGCGCTGGGCCTGTCCACGTTCCTGACCGCGGGGCCGAAGGAGTCGCGGGCCTGGACGATCCCGGCGGGTGCCACCGCGCCGGAGGCGGCGGGCGTGATCCACACCGATTTCCAGCGCGGGTTCATCAAGGCCGAGATCGTGTCGTTCGATGACCTGATGGCCGCCGGGTCGATCGCCGCGGCCCGCGCCGCCGGGAAGGCTCGCATCGAGGGCAAGGACTACGTGATGCGCGACGGCGACGTGGTCGAATTCCGCTTCAACGTATAGGCAGGGCACGTCCGTGCAGCTCAGCGGACGCGCCGATGCCCGCGCAGGCCCCTGTTTGGTTCTCTGCGCGGGCATCGGTGGCCGGATCTAGTCCGGCACCCTCTATTCGTTGCCGGGCACTGACCGGATTGGTCTGAATAGCCAGCGGGGGCGCCGGGCATCGAGAGTGCCTCCATAGACTCCTGGGCCATGAGCATCGAGTCAGCAAGCGCTGAGGCAACGGGCGTGGCGGCAGCGGGCACGGCGGCAGCCCCGGTCGCCCGGCGGATTCCGAGTGAGCGCACCCACCACGGCGACACGTTCATCGACGAGTACGCCTGGCTTGGCGATAAGGACAACCCGGCGACGATCGCCTACCTGGAGGCCGAGAACGCCTACGTCGAGGCCGTGACCGCCGGCCAGGCGGATCTCCGCGCGGAGATCTTCGGCGAGATCAAGGCCCGCACCCAGGAGACGGACCTGTCGGTGCCGACCCGCAAGGGCGGCTGGTGGTATTACTCGCGGACTGAGGCGGGGAAGCAGTACGCGATGCAGTGCCGCCGCGAGGTCCGGCCCGGCGACGCGGGGCCGCCGATGACATCGGATGGCGCGGCGCTCGATGGCGAAGAGGTGCTGCTCGACGGCAACGAGCTGGCCGCCGGCGGGGAGTTTTTCCGGCTCGGCGCGTTCACGCCGAGCCCGGACGGCAAGTGGCTTGCGTACTCCACCGACTTCGCCGGCGACGAGCGCTACACCCTGCGGATCAAGGACCTGGCATCGGGGGGAGTCCTGCCCGACGAGATACCCGACACCTATTACGGGCTCGCCTGGTCGCTGGACGGCTCGGCATTGTTCTACGTCACGGTGGACGCTGCCTGGCGCCCGTACCGGGTGTGGCGGCACATCGTGGGCACCCCCGCGGCCGATGACGTGGTCGTGTTCGAGGAGCCGGACGAGCGGTTCGGGGTGGGCGTCGGGCTGACGCGCAGCGAGCGCTACCTGCACATCTCGGTGGCGAGCAAGCTCACCAGCGAATCCTGGCTGCTGGATGCGACGCAGCCGGCGGGCGAGTTCAGCGTGGTCATGCCGCGCCGCCAGGGCGTGGAATACAGCGTCGAGCACCAGGTCGGCGCGGACGGCACCGACCGGCTGCTGATCCTGCACAACGACAACGCGGAGAATTTCGAGCTGGCGGTCGCGCCGCTGGCCGACCCGGCCGCGAGCAGGCCGCTGATCGCGCACCGGGCCGATACCCGGCTGCTTGACGTCGACGCCTTCGCCGGCTACCTGGCGGTCTACTACCGGCGGGACGGGCTCACCGGGCTGCGGATCATCCGCGGCGACGGCACCGAGCACGAGATCGCCTTCGGCGAGCCGGTCTACGAAATGCATCCAGGCTCCAACCCTGAGTACGACTCGGGCACGTTCCGGCTGGGTTACGTGTCGCTGGTGACCCCGAGTTCCGTCTACGACTGCGATATGGCGACCGGCGAGCTCAGCCTGCTCAGGCGGCAGCCGGTGCTGGCCCGTCCCGACGGCCGCGAGTACGACCCCGCCGACTATGAGCAGCACCGCGAGTGGGCCACCGCAGGCGATGGCACGCAGATCCCGATCTCCCTGGTCCGGCGCAAGGGGGCGCCGCGGGACGGCAGTGCCCCGTGCCTGCTCTACGGCTACGGCAGCTACGAGATCTCCATCGACCCGGGCTTCTCCATCTCCCGGCTCTCGCTGCTCGACCGCGGCTTCAGCTTCGCGATCGCGCACATCCGCGGTGGCGGCGAGATGGGCCGCCGGTGGTACGACGAGGGCAAGCTGCTGCGCAAGGCGACGACGTTCACTGACTTCATCGCCTGCGCTGAGCACCTGGTGAGCGAGGGCTGGACCACGCCGTCCCGGCTGGTCGCCCGGGGCGGATCGGCCGGCGGGCTGCTGATGGGCGCGGTGGCCAACCTCGCTCCGCAGGCATTCGGCGGCATTGTCGCGCAGGTGCCGTTCGTGGACGCGCTCACCTCGATCCTCGACCCGTCGCTTCCGCTGACCGTGACGGAGTGGGAGGAATGGGGCAACCCGCTGCACGACCCGGAGGTCTATGCGTACATCAAGTCCTACTCGCCGTACGAGAACATCGACGGCCAGGCCTATCCGCCGATTCTCGCCATAACCAGCCTTAACGACACCCGGGTGCTCTACCGCGAGCCGGCCAAATGGATCGCCAGGCTGCGGGCGGCTGGCCACGGCGGGCCGTTCCTGCTGAAGACGGAAATGGTGGCCGGGCACGGCGGCCGGAGCGGCAGGTACGACGCCTGGCACGAGGAAGCTTTCGTGCTGGCCTGGATCACGAGCACTGCCGCCGCCGCGGCGGCCTGAGCCGGAGGCGGCGGGTGTCACACGGATGTCACACCTGCCGTGCTCTGCTATCGCTGTTTTGCCGCCGCAGCGGCGCTCATGCTGGGGAGATGCCCGGAGGACGCAGACTATGCTCGGCAAGAACGAGCGAACATCCGCCGGACACCCGATCCCAGCGGATTTGGCCTATCCGCGGCTGTCGGATACCGTTTCCACAGCTCAGGCCCTATCCGACGGCAATGCCAGCGGTTCAGGAACGCGCGAATGGCCGCGCCGCCCGGCGCCACTGCGGGACGCCGGACGGCGCAGGGGCTGTTATCGCCAGGGTGTATTGCCGCAGAATGGTGCACGAGACGGGCAAGGGTGCGCCGCAAGTCCTTGCTGCTTAGAGGCAGAAGCGGGCGGAGGTGCGATGGTTCGCAGGGCAATCCTCGATCGCAGTGCGCAGTCGACCGCGCACGGTGCGGGAGCCGAGGCAGCGCCCGGAGCACCAGACCCGGCCGGAGGCACGGCAGCGCGCACCGGGCCGCGCTGGCGAGGGGCAGGCAGTCGCTGGCTCATCTGGGCTGCCCGCGCGGTGCTGTGGGCGGTCCTGCTCGTCATCGGCTATCGCGGCGTGACCGCGATCGTGAGCACGCCCGCGCCGCCAGCCCCGGCCAGCCCTGCCCCCGGCACCGATACGCACGGGTTCCCGGTCAGCATGGCTGAGGCGTATGCGATGCAGTTCGGCCAGATCTACCTGAATTTCAGCCCGGCCACCGCCGGGCAGCGGGCCGCGCAGCTTGCCGATTTCCTGCCGCCCGGATCCGATTCGCAGCTCGGCTGGAATGGCGCGGGCTCGTTGCAGCTGCAATCCGAGCAAGTTGCCGCCATTTCCGTGCAGGACTCCCAGCACGCGACGGTGACGCTGCTCGCGCGGGCCAATGGCCAGCTGATGGAACTTGGCGTGCCGGTCTACTCGGCGAACGGCGGCCTGGCGATCTCGGCGGAGCCGTCGCTGCTGCCGCCGCCAGCCCATGTCACGCCACCGGTAACGCAGCCTGCGCCGTCCGATCCGGCTACGGCGGCAACGCTCAACGGGCAGTTGCCCGCCTTCTTCCGTGCCTACGCCAGCGGTGATCCGGTTACTCTCGGCCGTTTCCTCGCGCCAGGCGCATCCATCACCGGCCTGGGCGGCTCAGTGACGTACGGCTCCATTAGCGGGATTGACGTACCGCCCGGCGGGACGACGCGTCATATTACGGTCAGCATGATATGGAAATTCCCCGGCCAGGCAGCGCAGCCGTCGGGGTCGCGGGTTGCCGCCGCGAAGGCCGGGGTCGAGATGACATACCGGATGACTGTCGTCCAGCAGAACGGGAGCTGGGACGTGGCGGCAATCGGACCTTCCTCCCAGCCACTGGCGCCGCCATGATGAGACCCCCGGGCAGCATGCGCCCCCCAGGCTCCCCGCACCCTCAAGAATCCCGGAGTAGATAGATGTCGTCGCACCTGATCACCGCGGCATCCTCGGCAGCGCTGAGCACTTCCGGCCTTGTGAGTTATTTGCAGGGCCTGTTCGGGCCGCTGTTCCTTGGAATTGTCGGTATCGTAGCTATTTTCTTCCTGTTCACTCGCGAGATAATCCGGTTCGTGCAGTTCTTCGTCCTGGCGGTAGCGATCGCTGTGATCTTCTACACCCCCAGCATCGTGCAGACGCTTGCTACCGGCATTGCAAACGCGCTCGGTGTCCACTGATCTCCGCGCAGGCGACCTCCGCGCGGGCGATCTCCGCGCAGGCGGAAGGGGTGTAGCTGGTGGAGTTGCCCACCTATACCAATATCTGGCGGATCGAGAAGCGGCTCTACAAGCTGTACGATTTCCGGCTGCCGATGCCGCTGCCGCTTGGCCAGATCGCGATATTCACCGCCATCGCCATCCCTTATGTGATTGTTCTCACGGTTCTCGGGCTCCCGTTTAGCCACACGTCGTTCTGGCTTTATGTGCTACCCCCCGGGTTGCTGGCGTGGCTTGCTACCCGGCCGGTACTCGAGAACAAGCGACTGCCCGAAATCATCGGCTCCCAGTTGCGCTATCTCGGCGAGCCGCGTACCTGGTGCCGCCTGGCTCCGCTGGCGGAGAAAGACGAGATCGTGGTCGTTGCGCGGGTGTGGCGGCGCGACGAGCCGGCGCCCGCGGAGCTGGCGGCGCAGCGCAAGCTCGGGCTGCCCGGCCGCCGCGCGCTGGCCCCGCCGTCCCCGGCGGTCGCTGCTTCAGCCGGGCTTGCCGCCCCGGATCCGGCGCCGCAGGCCGCCGTGAGCGGGCCGGCCGCCGTGAGCGGGCCGGCTGCTGAGCGCGGGCCGGCCGCTGAGCGCGTGCCGGATGCCGTGCGCGTGCCGGAAATCCCGGCCTGGGCCGTGCTCGCGGCCCGGCGGTCCGGCATGGAGCCGGCCCGGCCTGCCGGGAGTGCGCCGGCCGACCGCGGCCCTGCCCCGGTGGTGCCTGCCAAGCCCGCCGCAGCCAGGGGGCCCGCCCGGGAGCCAGCTCCCTGGCCAGCCCGCGGCCGCCGGCCAGCGCAGCCTCGCGCTGTGCCGCCCTCGCAGGAGCGCGCTCCCTCGCATGCCCGGCACTCGGCCCAGGCCGCCACGACCGTGCCTCCCGCTGCATCAGCGTGGCCAGCGGCCGCGACGGTCACGCCGCCAACCAGCCTGCGCCATGTAGCGCCGCCCCCGGCGGCAACGGCCCAGCCCGCTGGTTCGCCGGCTGTCCCGGCTGCGGAGTTGCCTTCGGCGGCACTGCCCCCGTCAGCCACTCCGCCCCCGCCGGCAGCGCCCCCGCCCGCGATGCCCCCGTCCGCTTCGCCCACGGCCGCAACGGCCCGGCCTGCTGTTCCGCCTGCGGCGCTGCCGCCCGCCACACTGCCGTCAGCGTCGCTGCCGCCAGCTGCATCAGGCCGGCCAGCACCCCCCGCCGCCACGCCGGTGACGGATCCGCCGACGGCGGCGGCCGACCGGCCAGCGGCGGCCGACCAGCGAGTTAAGCCAGCCCTGTCAGTTGCGCCTGACCGGCCAGTGGCGGCCGACCGGCCAGCGGTGCCCGGCCGGCCAGTTAAGCCAGCCCTGTCAGTGGCGCCTGACCGGCCAGTGGCGGCCGACTGGCCAGCGCCTGCGGTCCCCGTGGCCCCGGCTCTCGGCGCCCTCCCGCCAACGGCATCACCCCTGCCGCCGTTGCCGCCCCTGCCCGCTGCCCGGCCACAACCAGCCACCCGGCCGTCGCTCGCTCCGCCCACAGTGGCGCCCCCCGTCGCTATTCAGCCCGCGGGAGTGCCTCCCGCTCCCGCGCCCCGGGAGGCGGCGGCCGCTGCGCCCATCCCCCCCGTGCCCCCGGCCGCGGCGCCCATTCCCGCCGTGCCCGTCTCCCCGGCCGCGGCGCCCGCTGACCCTGCGTCCGAACCCTCGGCGTCCGCGCCTCCGGCAGCCAGCCCTCCGGCCGTGACGGTGACCGGCGACCGGCCGGATGGCCGGCCGCTGCGGGTCGTCGAGCGCGCACTGCGCGGGCCCGCCGACAAGCGCGGCGACGGCTGGCACGATCGCGTCGTGGTGGTCCCGGGCGGCCACCGGCCGGGACGGCCCGACTTCCAGCAGCGGGATCGCGCGCGGGCAGAGCTGCCGGTGGCAGGCTCTCGCCGAATCGTGGTCCTTGGCTGCACGGTCGGCGCCGGCCAGACGATGACCACGCTGATGACCGGGGAAGTGCTGGCCAGTGTCCGGGACGAACCAGTAGCCGTGCTGGACCTCAACTCAGGCCGCGGCTCGCTCGCGGAGCGGGCGGACTCCAGGCCGGCCGTCGCGGCGGGCCAGGCGCCGGCCGGACCCGAGCACCTGCATCACTCGTCGGCCCCATCGCGGCTCGCGGTCATCAGCAGCGACGCCGCCGAGGCGGCAGGCCCGCCCGATGAGGCCGGCCGGGATGTTGCCAGAATCTTCGAGATGATCTCTGCCCGATACTGCCTGACGCTCGCGGATCCCGCCGCCTCGGCCGTGCCGAGAGTGCTGGCCATCGCCGACCAGCTGGTCCTGGTCGCCCCGGCCAGCCAGGACGCCGCAAGGGCCATCGCGATGACCCTGGAATGGCTGGATGCACACGGTCACGCCGGCCTGGCCAGGAATTCCGCCACCGTGATCAACGGCGTCAGCAGGCAGACGATGACTCACGTCGAGCAAGCGGAGGCAGTGGCCCGGGGCCGGTGCCGCGCGATCGTCCGCGTGCCCTGGGACGATCAGCTGAGAAATCCGGGACGAGACCGGCGGGCGGGCGCGGATCCGTTAGCGCCGCTTGCCCGGCCGGGCGGCAGGCTCCTAGGCCCGGCCGCGGTGCAGGCCTACACGGCACTGGCCGGAGTGCTTGTCGCTGGCCTCGCAGCCGCTCCCGAGCTGCGCAGGGCGCAGCTGTGAAGCACTTGCCCCGGCAGCTGCCGATGGCGCCCGAGGCCGCGGCGCCGCGGCGATGACCGCGCGTACCGCGAGACGGAGCCGGCTCGCCGTCCGGTACTTCGATGACCGGATCTTGCTGACCGAGACGCACGGCTGGGCTTACTACCGGCTGCCCACCGTGTCCTATGAATTCACCACCCCGCAGGAGCGGGAGTCCCTCGCCACGAATATCACGGTCGCGCTGGCCGCGATCCGGATGACCGACGCCGAGGTGCACCTGCGCATCGTGCACCGCCCCTACTCGGCCGCCGACTGGGCGACCGGGCTGGATGCCACATCGGACGGCGGACCGGGCTGGCTGGAGTACCTGGACGAGATGTACCGGCATGTCTGGGCGAAGGATTTCTGGTCCAAGGAGATCTACCTGGGCGTCCGGCTGGGCCAGCGCGGCATGCGCGCCCAGCTCTCCGGCGGGGTCTTCTCCCAGTTCATCAATCTCTACAAGGCCGGCGAGCAGGCCATGGGCCTGGACGACGAGGCCGTCGGCTCCGCCGAGATCGCCCGCTGGACTGACCAGGCAGAGCGGCTCGGCCGGGCGCTGGGCTCCAGCGCGCTCGCCGCCCGCCATGCCACCTCGGACGACATCGCCTGGCTGTTCCGGCACACGCTGATGGGCACCGTGGGCGACCCGCGGCCATCGGCCGTGCGGCGGCGGCAATGGGGCACCGGCGAGATCGAGTCGCTGCTGGAAGGCCAGGTGCACAACGGGCGCAGCCTGCTGCGGCTTGAGCACCCGGGCGGGGAGTCTTATGCCGCGTTCCTGTCCTTCGCCCGCTTCCCCGACGTCATGTACTTCCCCGACGGCGAGCCCTGGCTGCACTACGCCGACTCGCTTCCGTTCCCGGTCGAGGTCAGCCTGCGGATGAAGCTGATCCCGCCGGCCAAGGCGAGCAAGGACGTCGGCCGCAGGCTCGCGCACGCCAGGGACATGGATGCGCACATCAGGGAGGCTGGCGTGGAGATGCCGATCGCCCTGGCCGAGCAGATCGAGGCGGCCCGCCTGCTGGAGCACGGCATCACCAAGGAGCGGCTGCCTTTCGTCTACGGCCACCACCGGCTGATGGTGACCGCGCCAACCAGGGACCTGTGCGTCCGGCGGACCGAGGCGGTGACCGAGCATTACCGGGACGCGGGCATCGATGTCGTCAACTCCACCGGGGACCAGTTCTCGCTGCTGTGCGAATCGCTGCCGGGTGACAAGGTCAGGCTCAGCTCCTACCTGCAGCGCCAGCCCCTCTACACGATCGCGGGCGGCATGCCCACGGCCACGGTGGACATCGGCGACCGGCCAGCCGAGGACGCGGGCTGGGTCGGCCCGTACATCGGCGAGACGCTCGGCCGGGCCAGGTCGGTCGTCAATTTCGACCCGCTAGTCGCCGCCGCGCGCAACCGGCCGACCGCCATCGCGATCACCGGGGAGCCGGGTGGCGGCAAGACGACCCTCGCGCTGCTGCTGATCCTGCAGCTTGCGCTCCGCGGCGTGACGGTCGCGGTGATCGACCCGAAGGGCGATGCCGAATCACTGGTCCGGCTGCTGCACGACCGCGGCCGCCAGGCCCGCGTGCTGCCGCTCGGTACCGCCGCGCCCGGCCTGCTCGATCCGTTCTCCTTCGGCGATGACCTGGCCGAGAAGCGGACAATGGCCACCGAGACCCTGCGGCTGCTGCTGCCGAGAATGAGCGAGGAGCGCGAAAGCGCGATGGTCCAGGCGGTGGGGGCCATCGCCGGCGCGGAGCGTCCAAGCCTGGGCAAGGTCGTGGACCATCTGGAGCGGTCCGCCGATCCGGCGTCCATGAACCTCGGGGCAGTGCTGCGCTCGATGTCGGAGATGCGGCTCGCCAGGCTGTGCTTCGCCCCGTCCGGCGGCCTCGGCATCGACGCGGCGGGCTGGACGACGGTGTTCACCCTGGCCGGCCTCACGCTGCCGGACGCCGCGGTCAAGCGGGACGACTATTCCTACGAGCAGCGGCTGTCCGTGGCCCTGCTGTACCTGGTGTCGCAGTTCGCCCGGCGGCTGCTGAATGGCATGGACCGCCGGCTGCCGAAGGCGATCATCCTGGACGAGGCGTGGGCCATCACCTCGACGCCGCAGGGCGCGAAGCTGATTCCCGAGGTATCGCGGATGGGCCGGTCCCGCAACACCGCGCTGATTCTCGTCTCGCAGAACGCTGGCGACCTGCTGAACGAGCAAGTTACGAACTGCATTTCCGGGGTATTCGCCTTCCGGTCCACTGAACGGGCGGAGGTGGCGAGCGTGATGGCCCTGCTGGGGGTAGAGCCATCCGACGAGCACAAAGCGGTGCTGCGTGACCTGGGTAACGGCGAGTGTATTTTCCGGGACCTGGACGGCCGGGCGGGCCGGATCGGTGTCGACCTCATTTCCGCCGAGCTGACGAAATGGCTGGACACGAACCCGACCAGGGCACGGCCCGACCAGGTGCCGACGCCGCCGGTACCCGGCCCGGCGCCCGGCACCTGACCAGCCGGCGCCCATCCACCGCCGAGCTAGCCAGGCCTGAACCTCCCTGACCCCCCAGGAGCCCTCCCGATGGTCAGCCTCCTCCGCCGCATCCCGCGCAGGACTGTGCTGGTGCTTGCCATGGCCGCCGCCGCTGTCGGCGCGCCCGGGCTGGCACAGGCGGCAGTCCACTCCCGCGGGCCGGCGGTCCCCGCACACGCGGCCGCGGCGCCGTTGCACGCCGCCGCGGCGCCAGCGCGGGCGCTGGGGTCCGCGCGGGCAACGGCGGTCACCGCGGCCGCGGCGCGTCCTGCCAGCAGGACGGCCGTCCTGCTGGCAGCGCAGTCGCCTGACGTCAGCGAACTGACCTCGCGGCAGACGACAGTGACGGTCGCCGCCGGCGGCGTCTGCTCAGTGCCGGGCATCGGCGACATCGGCGGGCTGCTCGGATTCTGCTCACTCGGCACCAGCGGCCTGACCGGGGACCTGAATAACATCTGCCAGCCTTCGCTGCCCGACCCGGAGCCGGCCACGGCGGGCATCGATTCGCTGGTCCGCTCGCCCGCGCAGGCCGGCCCGCTGCCCAAGACCCTGTATAACCAGTATGGCGTGGCCGGCCAGTACTGGGCCGCGACCAACATGCAGTGCTCCGATATGACCTCCCTGATCGGCAACAACGTCGCCGGCATGGTGTTCGACGTAGCGAAATCGATTGACCGCGTCACGATCACCGTCTACCAGTCGGCCGCGGGCGAGGGCGTACTCGGCTGGCTGAAGAACTCCGTCGACCGGCTGATCACCAGCCTCGGCAACGCGATCTACTTCCCGTACCTCGCCGTGGTCGTCATTCTCGGCGCCATCTGGCTCGCCTGGCAGGGCCTGATCCGCAAGCGCGGCACCCGCACGCTGGAGGGAACTATCTGGATGGTCGTGGCGGCTGCTGCGGCGATCTGGCTGATCGGCAGGCCGGCCGATTTCACCGGCCTGGGCAAGACGGTCTCCGATGGCATTACCCAGTCGCTCGACGTTGCCTTCTCCAAGCTGCCCAGCCCGGGCCAGGGCGGCTGCGTCCCCGTGCAGCGCAGCGATCCGCAGGCGCAGGCCAGCTTCGCCTTCACGGCGGGCAACAACATCGTCGACCAGAACGCCGGGGAGCTATGGTCGGTACTGGTCTGCAAGCCCTGGCTGGACGGAGAATTCGGTACGACGACCTTTGCCGTCACGCCGGGCGGGCGCCAGACCCTGGTCAACACGTACGCGCGGCAACTGCTCTGGGCGCAGACCATCGCCGTCAACGAGAAGCCGACGACCGCCCTGATCCGGGCCAAGCAGGCCACTTTCGCCGGGATCTCCAGGAACATCCAGCTGAAAGATCCGGGAATCTACCCGCTCTTCCAGGGAAAGCAATGGACGACGCGGCTGGAGATCGCGTTCGCCGCGCTCTTCGCGGCGGTCGTCGCCGGGGTGCTCGTACTGCTCATCGCCGTCACGCTCATCCTGCTCAAGCTGGGTTTCCTGCTGCTGCTCGTGGTGGGACCGTTCTTCCTGCTGATCGGGACGCATCCCGGCTTCGGCCGCGTGGTGGCATTGCGCTGGTTCGAGCTGCTGGTCGGAGTGCTGCTCAAACAGGCGGCGGTCGCCCTCGTGCTGAGCGTGCTGCTGTACTGCTATGCCCTGATTATGGGCACTAGCGACGCGGTGCTGCCGTGGGCGCTGAAGATCCTGATGATCGCGCTCGTGACGGTCGCGGTGTTCATCTACCGCCGGCCGTTCCAGCACCTGTTCTCGGCCGTCGGCTACGGCGTCATCGGCTCCAGGGACCGGGCGGATGCCAGTCTCGCCCGGGCCGGCTCCACGCTGCGCGGCAGCACCCGTGACGTGGCCACCGCCACGGTGCCCGGCTTCGCCGCCTACCGGGCCGCTCGCTCGGCGCGGCGCAATCCCGGGCAGGCAGCCGGCCTGGCCGCCGGCATCGCGGTGGGTGGCGCCGCGGCGGCTGGCGCGGCGGCTGGCGCGGCCAGGACAGCTCAGGGTTCGGCGGCAGGCAAGCAGGATCAGGACGCTGCGGGCGTCGCGGCCGCCCAGGATGGCTCCCCGCCGGATCTTGCCGCCGCGGCGGCTGGCGGCGCGGCGGGAAATGGCGCGGCGGGCAACGGAACGGACGCGGCCAGTGGCGGCAGCAGGCCCGGTGTGGCCGCCCGCGCACGTTCCTGGGCCGCGTCGTCGGGCGATGCTACCGGCCGGTCGGCCCCGCCGCTGAATCTCCCGTCGCGTGATGGCTCCGCCGCCCCGGCGGGCCGCGGCAGCAACGGACACGGACCGGCCGCCGGCAACGGCGTGGCTGCCGGCCATGGGGGCCGCCAGGCCGCACCGCCCAGGGTCCCGGCCGCCAGTCCGCCGCCTGCCCCCGGCTGGCGGGCCGCCGCCACGGCCAGGCCGCTGGCATCCCGGTCCACCGCCGGGCCCGACCCGACTGTCGGAGCCGCCGGTGGCCGCGGTGCCGCACCCGGCCGTCCTGCCGCACCAGGTCGTCCTGCTGCACCGGCTCGTCCTGCCGCTACGGGTCGTCCGGCCGCGCCGGGCCGTGCCGGGGCATTCCCGGCCGGACGTCAGGCCAGGCCGGCCGGGGGTTCCGCGACGGCACCGGCCGCCGGGAACGGGACGGCGGGGGAGAAGCCAGCGCCGCCCGGCCCGTTCTGGCTCCGGCCGATCCGCCGTCAGAAGTAGCCGAGGGCAGCCATGGAAGCGACGCCCGGCCAGCGGAAGGCGGTCTTCGTCCTCGTCGTCCTCGGCCTGGCCGGGCTGGGTATCTTCCTGGTCAGGCCGGGCGCGTCCGGCTCCGCCGCGCCCGCGCAGTCCCCGCCCGCGTCCCGGTCGCCGGCCGCGACGGCGAGCCCGCCCCCGGCCGTGACCCAGTCGCCAGCTGCCACTCCGGCGCCGTCCACCGCTCCGGCGCCTGCCCCGGGATCCGCGGGGACGGCCGGCATCTACCAGTGGCTCCCCTTCACCCCGTCGGAGCTGACCCACGCCGCCGCGGTGGCTACCCGGTTCGGCGATCTCTACGGGACCTCCTCCTACACCGAGAGCGCGACCGGATACGTGCAGCGGATGCGCAATGTGATCACTAGCCAGCTCTCCCAGGTGCTGGCGCGGGCATACGCGACTCCCGGCGTGGCCGGGCCCCGCGCCCGGCAGAAGCAGGTCTCCGCCGCAACCTCGAGCATCAGCGCGCTGCGCGCGTTCGGCTCGGGCAGCATCACGTTCATCGTCGCCATCCACCAGAAGATCACCGGCACCCGGGGGGTCAGCCGGAGCACCGCGCAGTACGCCGTCACCGTGACCGGCTCCGGCGGCAGCTGGCAGGTCAGCGACATCGAGCTGGCGTCGGTGGGTAACGCATGATGGGCGCAGGCGGTCAGCCCCGCCCCGGCCGGGGCGTCGTGATCGCCGTCGTCTGCGTGGCCGGGCTGCTCGGCCTCAGCCTCATCGTCGCGCCGATGCTGATGTTCGCCAGCAGCGGCGCGCTGTTCGAGTCCGGCGCAGGCTGCTCTGCCGCCAAGGGCGGGAACACCGGGCAGCCCCCGCCGAGCCAGCAGGCCGTCAACTCGATACCGGCCAACTACCTCGCGATCTTCAAGGCGACTGGCCGCAAGTACGGCATCCCGTGGGTGATCCTGGCCGGCATCGCCAAGGTCGAGAGCAATGATGGCCGGACGACACTGCCGGGAGTGCACAGCCGCTCGAACGCGTTCGGGGCGGCCGGGCCGATGCAGATCGGGATCGGCGGCGCGGCCGGCGATACCTGGGGCGGCGCGCCGGTCCACCCGGCCGGCGAGCGGGTCGGCGGCGTGGCGACCGACGCCAACCACGACGGCGTGGCCAGCGTCTACGAGCCCGCGGACGCCGTCGCCGGCGCCGCCAAGTACCTGCTCGCGCACGGCGTACTCGACAATGTGTCCGCCGCGATTTTCGCCTACAACCACCTGGAGACCTACGTCCAGACGGTGGAATCCTGGGCGGGCACCTACGCGAACGGCGGCTTCTCGGTCAGCCCGGTGACGGTCGACGACGCGCCGGACTGCCTGCCCGGCGTCGGTGAGACGGCCAACAGCGCGGCCGGCACCGCGATCGCCTTCGCCGAGCAGCAACTCGGCAAGCCCTACCAGTGGGGCGCCACCGGCCCCGACGCCTTCGACTGCTCTGGCCTGGTGATGGAGGCATACCGGGCAGCGGGGATCGACATGCCGCGCACGTCGCAGCAGCAGTGGATCTGGGGGCCGCGCGTCCCGGCCAGCCAGGTCGAGCCGGGGGACCTGGCATTCTTTGCCGGGTCCGACGGCACCAGGGCATCACCAGGGCACGTTGGCATCGTCATCGGCGGCGGCTTCATGATCGAGGCATTCGCCACCGGCTTCCCGATCCGCATCGCGCCCTACGGCAACCGGGATCCGGTCGGATTCACCCGGCCGTGGGCGCACCACGGCATCGTGCTGGCCGGCCTGGAGTCCGGCGGCTGATCTCCCGCTCCGGTGCCGCGGCCGGCATGAGACTCTGGGAATCGATGCGGGCACCCGGCCTGCGGCCCGGCCGGCCTGCTTCCGCGGCCGGCAGTCAGGAGGCCAGATGGACTTCGAGCTCTCCGCGGAGCAGCGGCTCTTCCGCGACACGCTGCGCGCGTTCGTCGATGAGCAGATCCGGCCGGTGGCCCGCGAATGGGAGGCCGCCGGGCGCTACCCGGACGAGATCGTGGCGACGATGCGGCAGCTGGGCCTTTTCGGGCTGACCGTGCCCGAGGAATACGGCGGCATGGCCGTCGACATGGTGTCGCTCGCCCTGGTCTTCGAGGAGATATCCCGGGGCTGGATGGGCGTGGCCGGCATCCTCGGCAGTCACTCGCTGTCCTGCTGGATGATCGCCAGGTACGGCACGGATGAGCAGAAGCAAGCCCACCTGCCCGCGCTTGCCAGCGGCGAGCGCAGGACCGGCATCGCGCTCACCGAGCCGGGAGCGGGCAGCGACCTGCAGGGCATCCAGACGACTGCGCGCCGCGACGGCGATAGCTACATCCTGAACGGCAGGAAGACGTGGATCACGAACGCGCGCCACGCTGACCCGCTGCCGGTGCTCGCGAAGACCGATCCGGCCGCCGTGCCGGTCCACGCCGGGATGTCGGTGCTGCTCGTGGACGCGGCCACGCCGGGGTTCGAGGTCGTGCGTGACCTGCCCAAGCTCGGCTACCACGGCCCGGAAACCTGCGAGCTGGTGCTCGACGACGTCCGGGTGCCCGCCTCGGCGCTGCTCGGCGGCACCGAGGGCAGGGGCCTGCAGCAGGTGCTCGCCGCGCTGGAAACGGGACGGGTCAACGTCGCCGCCCGGGCCGTGGGCGTGGCCCAGGAGGCCTACGACCAGGCGCTGCGCTACGCCGGGGAGCGGGAGGCCTTCGGCCAGAAGATCTCCGGATTCCAGGCGGTCCAGCTGAAGCTGGCGGACATGGCGATGAAGCTGCAGGCGGCGCGGCTGCTCGTGTACTGGGCGGCATCCCGTGCCGATTCCGGCCAGCGCTCCGACATGGAGTCGGGGATGGCCAAGGTTTACGCGTCTGAAGTCGCGATGGAATGCGCGGTGACGGCCATGCAAGTACACGGCGGCTACGGCTACTCCCGCGAATTCACCGTCGAGCGCCTCTACCGCGACGCACCCCTGATGGTCATCGGCGAGGGCACCAACGACATCCTCCGCACGGTGATCGCCCGCTCGCTGACCAGCGGCCGCAGCGCAATCGGCTGACGTCCGCCGGGCGCCTGCGGCCCCGGCAGCGCTACTGAGCGTCGCGGGCGCGGCGCGGGCTCCTGGACCGCGGGCGCGGCGCCATGCTGGGCCTGGACAGCTCCTCGGGCAGCGGCAGCAGCGGGTTGGTCGCGCTCGCGATGACCTCGCCGGCGATGTCGATGACCCGCTGGCCCCGGCCGCGTGCGACCGATCTGAGCTGCTCGAATGCCTGCCTGGGCCGGACCCGGTGCCGCTCCGCGAGCACCCCGATAGCCTGCTCCACCCGGATCCGGACGGCCAAGGCGCGTTCCAGCTGGCCGATCGTGACCCGAAGACGCCGGGCCTCCTCGTGGCCGCCTCCGCCACCGGCGGCGCCGCCGCCGGCGGCCATGTCACTGCCCGCCGCGCCGTCACTGCCCGCCGCGCCGTCACTGCCCGCCGCAGCCGTCACTGCCCGTCGAGCCGTCACTGGCCGAGCCGTCACTGGCGCCTGCCACGGCGGCGGCGCCGGACGCCTCGGTAGCCGAACCGGGCAGCTCCGCGGCGATCAGGTCGGCGAGCACCATGGCACAGGTCAGGTCAGGCACGTCCTCGTCGCCGACGCTCCACCCCGCGGCCGTCCGGCGCAGCACGGCAACGTCCGGCGTGGCGGCGGGGGAGACATTCTCACCGGCCGCCGGGTTCTCGCCCTGCGGCCGGCTGCGGTCGCCGGTCATCAGCTCACGGCCAGCTCGTTCAGCCGTTCCTTAACCTGCGCGGCCGACGGGTTGGTCAGCGCACTCCCGTCGGGGAACACTACAGTGGGAACGGTCTGGAACCCGCCGTTGACGAGCATGACGTAGTCAGCCGCGGCAGGATCGCGCTCGATGTCAATCTCGACCATCTCGATGCCATCCCGCGCCAACTGGCTCTTCAGCCGCCTGCAGAACGCGCACCACACGGTGGTGTACATAGTGAGCGACTGTGCCATGTGCCGTCAGCTCCCCTCGCTGCTCGCCAATACCTTGCTCCAGTACTGCCGAGTGCAGTAACACGCCAGCCTGCCGCCGGATTCCCGCGGCTGTCAGCGCGATACGCAAAGATGGCGCGGACAAGGAGGTGGCGCAGTGGACTCCCCGGACGGCCCCGTGCTCACCGGGCCGGAGGCCGTGCTCGCATCGCTCGATCCCGAGCAGCGGGAGGTCGCGCTCGCCAGCCGCGGGCCGGTGTGCGTGCTGGCCGGCGCGGGCACCGGCAAGACCCGCGCGGTCGTGCACCGCATTGCCTACGCGGTCGCGACCGGCGTCGTCGACCCAGGCCGCGTGCTGGCCGTGACATTCACTACCCGTGCCGCCGGCGAATTGCGCGGCCGGCTGCGGCAGCTCGGCGCCGCGGCCGTGCCCGACGCCGGGATGGAGCGCGTTCAGGCGCTGACCTTCCACGCGGCGGCGCTGCGCCAGCTCACCCATTTCTGGCCGTCGACCGTGGGCGGGCCGGCCCCGCGCGTGCTCGATTCGAAGATCAGTCTGGTGTCCGAGGTGGCCCGCCGGCTGCGGCTGCCCGCGGGCCTGTCCGAGCTGCGTGACGCCGCGGCGGAAATCGAGTGGGCAAAAGTCAGCCAGGTGCGCCCCGAGGACTATCCGGAAACAAGCTCAAAATCAGGCCGAACGGGCCCGTTCACGCCGGCCGCCCTCGGCGCGGTCTACGCCGGCTATGAGGAACTGCGCCGGGAGCGCCATCTGGTGGACTTCGAGTCCGTCCTCGAGCTGACCGCGGCGATCCTGGCCGACAGCCCCGCAGCGGCCGCGTCGGTCCGGGCCAGGTACTCCTACTTCGTGGTGGACGAATACCAGGACGTCAACCCGCTGCAGAAACTGCTGCTCGATGCCTGGCTCGGGGACTGCGACGACGTCTGCGTGGTGGGCGATCCCCGTCAGACGATTTACTCGTTCACCGGGGCGACGCCGGCCTTCCTGTCCGGCTTCGCCGTCGAGTTCCCCGCCGCGACGGTGATCAAGCTGGTACGGAACTACCGCTCCACCCCCCAGGTCGTCGCGCTGGCCAACCGGGTGAGCGGGGCAGTCGGTGGCTCGCCGCTCGGCGGCCTGGCGGGCCGCCTGACGCGGGCCAGGCAGGGAACCGCGCTGGTGGCGCAGCGGGCGGCGGGCCCGGAGCCGAGGTTCGATGAGTTCGACGACGAGCCCGCCGAGGCGAGGTCGGTGGCGCGGCGTGCCGCGGCGCTGATCGAGGCTGGCCTGCCGGCCGGGGAGATCGCCATCTTGCTGCGTACTAACGCCCAGACGCCCGCCTATGAGCAGGCCCTCGGCCAGGCCGGGGTGGCCTTCCAGGTGCGCGGCGCGGAGCGGTTCTTCGACCGGGCCGAGGTCCGCCAGGCGGTGGGCCTGATCCGGGCGGCGGCCAGGTCCGCATCGGCTCAGGACGACCCGGCCGGCCAGGTGCGGCCGATCCTGTCCGGAGCCGGGCTGACCGCGGACGGCCCGGCCGGCCGCGGCCAGGCCAGGGAACGCTGGGAATCGCTGGAGGCGCTGGCGCAGCTGGCTGACGGCTTCTTCGGCGCGGACCCGCAGGCGTCGCTGGCCGACCTCGCCGCCGAGCTCCTGCACCGCAGCGCCATCGGGCAGGCACCGGCGCTGGATGGCGTGACCCTCGGCTCGCTGCACTCCGCGAAGGGGCTGGAGTGGGACGCGGTATTCCTGCCCGGGCTGACCGACGGGACGCTGCCGATCATCTACGCGCAGACTGACGAGGCCATCGAGGAGGAACGACGGCTGCTCTATGTCGGCGTGACGCGTGCCCGGCTGCGGCTGCACCTGTCCTGGGCACTGGCCAGGTCCGCGGGCGGCCGCCAGGCCCGGCGGCCGTCCAGGTTCCTGGACGGCGTGCGTCCCGGTGCCCGGGCGTCCCGCCCCGGCCAGGGCCGCGCTGTCCGGGCGGCGCCGGAGCGGCCGTCCGGACAGCCCGGCAGCCCGCTGTTCCTGCGATTGCGGGAGTGGCGGCGGGGCATCGCCCGGGACCAGAGCGTGCCCGCCTACGTGGTTTTCTCCGACGTGACCCTGGCCCTCATCGCCGACCGGCGGCCCGCCAGCGTCGCGGAACTCGCCGCTATCCCCGGTGTCGGCCAGGTCAAGCTGGACCGATACGGTGCCGCCGTACTGGCGCAATGCGCCGAACCAGCGGAGACGGACGGTGCGCGACCATGAGCCAGGCACTGGACGGCGTGGTGGCCCTCCTCGACCTGGAGCAGATCGAGGTCAACATCTTCCGCGGCCGCAGCCCGGCGGGCGAGCGCAGGCAGCGGGTCTTCGGCGGGCAGGTGGCCGGGCAGGCGCTGGTCGCGGCGGGGCGCACGGTCCCCGCGGACCGGCCGGTGCACTCGCTGCACGCATACTTCATCCGGCCCGGTGACCCGGCGGTCCCGCTGGTCTACCTGGTGGAGCGGGTCCGCGATGGCCGGTCGTTCACCACCCGGCGGGTGACCGGGGTGCAGCACGGAAAGACGATCTTCACGCTTTCCGCGTCGTTCCACCACCCGGAACCGGGGGAATCGCATGCCATGGCGATGCCCGCGGTGCCGCCGCCGGAGTCGGTTACCCCGACGGCCGAGCGGATGCTGAAGCTGTTCGGCCCGCAGGCGCATGACTTCTTCCGTGCCAACCCGATCGACATCCGCCACATCGGGCCGCTGACCTTCGAAGCCGAGCGCGACCCGTCCATGCGCGCCACCAGCAACCTGGTCTGGCTACGGGCCGACGGCGAACTGCCGGACGACCCGCTACTGCATGTCTGCCTGATGACGTACGCCTCGGACATGACGCTGCTGGACTCCGTCCTGCTCGCGCACGGGCTGTCCTGGGCGGATGGACGGACGACGGGGGCAAGCCTGGATCACGCGATGTGGTTCCACCGGCCGTTCCGCGCCGACCGGTGGCTGCTGTACGCGCAGGACTCGCCGGTCGCCGGCGGCGCCAGGGGGCTCGCCCGCGGCGAGGTCTTCACCTCCGACGGCGAGCTCGTGGTGTCAGTAGTCCAGGAGGGACTGATCCGGAGCCAGCCCCGCTCGCCCGCGCCACCGCCGTCGCCAGCGGACTCTTGACCAATCCGCTCCGGCGGGTTCCTTCATATCCGTTCCGGCAGGTTCCCGAAACCCCGCGCGGCGGGCTCCCGAGCTCCCGCGCGGCGGGCTCCCGGATGGCTGCGCCAGCGGACCGCCGGAGAGCCGCCGCAAAGTGCCCGTAAAAAGAGTTGCCCCGGTCGGCCGCGGCTACGTAGGCTGCATTCATGTCCGCGGGCCCATTGACGATGTCCGGAAGGAGGTGCCCGGGATGGTGAACTCAATCTCCGGTGTGACGGCTGCCACCGATACGCGACTGGCTGAGTGCTGGCTAACCACGGGTGCCTTCATGACCGGCGGTGTCGATGCGGCTCACCAGCGCCCCAGCGGTGCCCCGGTGTTCGCGCGCCCGCGCGTGATCCAGGGTGTCCCGGGATACGGCTGCCCGTCGGCCGTTTCCGGGCTCCCGCAGGGGCAGCCGTCCGTCCAGAAGCAGTACCCGAACAAGGCCCGCAGCGCCGCCGCTACCGGCGGTGTGTCGGGTTCGCTCCCGCCAAGGGATCCGGTCTAGAAAGACCGGCCTGATCCCCTCAAGGCCGCGGACCCGACAAGGGTTCGCGGCCTTAGTCATGCGAGCCCACCGTTTTGTCAGACGTGTGAGAGACGCTACGACAAGCAGATGAGAGGGGTTGGCACCGATGCATTCGCCCGGCACCACCGCCGTGTTGGAGGCCCCGGCGGGGTTCGAGGCACAGGTCGCGCCAGCGGCTGCTATCACCAGGACGGGGCTGGCCGCAACGCAGGCCGGAGCTCCGCCACTGCCGGTACCGGCCGCCAGGCCGGCCGGTACCGAGCACGTTTTCCGGCCAGCAGAGCCAGGTCAGGCGACAGTTCCGGCGGCAGCGAGCCCGGGAACCATTTCCGGGCTGCCCGGCGGGCAGCACCTGCCGTGCACAGACGATCCGGAGCTGTTCTTCGCTGAGTCGCCACAGGACGTGGAGTGCGCGAAGGCGCTGTGCCGGGGCTGCCCGGCGCGGATCGCCTGCCTGTCCGGTGCGGTTGCCCGCAGCGAGCCCTGGGGCGTCTGGGGCGGCGAGCTGTTCCTGCGCGGCGAGATCGTGCCGCGCAAGAGGCCGCGCGGTCGCCCGCGGAAGACCGACGTAGCTGCCTGACCTGGCTGGCCGGTCTCAGGCCGTCCGGCCATAGACGAGAGCAGTCCAGCCCTGACCGGGGCCAGGACCAGACAGGACCAGAACGGTGGTGTGCAGGATGTATCACGATCACGAGGTCGCCATGGAGCGACATCGCCGGATGCAGGAGGTGGCCCAGGAGCTTAGCCAGGCCCGGCGGCTGCGTGCCCTGAGCAGGGCGTCGCGCCGGGCTCAGCGTGCGGAGCGGAATCTGACCCGCGCGCAGTGCGACGCCATGCGGCTGCGCGCGGAGCTGGCCTTGCACCCCGACTCCTGACCGCGGGCTCATCGCCCGGCCTCCGGTTTCACCGATCCCGTGCCCCCGGCTCAGCCGGGGGCACGGGATCTTCGGCGTCTTGGGGGCGGTCAGTGACGCGCCCGGGCTCCGCGCGTCCTGGCGCTGGCAAGTGCCCTGCCGAGAACGGTGATGCATGCCGATAGCCGTGCTGCATGGCGAGAGCGATGAAGCTGCTAGGCCTCCGGCACTGCCGACGCGGCAGCCTGGGGCCTCTCCGGGGCCGGCGCTGGCTCCGGCTGCTCCGCATATCCGGGCATCCACCGGAGCACTTCGGCCCGGAACGGCCCCTCGCATTCGAGCTGGCAGAGTACCCCCACCCCGGCCGTTGAGACACGGTGGATAAGCACGTAAGAGGGCGGCAAGTTGAGCCGCCGCGCAACGCTTGACGAACGCACGTCCGTGAACCGCACCGCCTCATTGCGCAGCCACTCGCGGCTGAACTTGAAGGATTCCACCTTGGACGGCTCGGCGAGCGGTGCCAGGAAGGCGCGCAGGGCCGGCAGGTCGATACTGACGCCTTCCCTGAGGAAGCCGTTTTCCCGGAGTTCGCGCTCCACGTCCTCGATGTCGCCGGTGTGCATAAGCCGCAGCAGTCGGCCGAAGAACGGCGGGAAACCACCTGGCAGCCGGTCCACCGCACCGAAGTCGAGCACGCCGAGCCGACCATCGGCGAGCAAGCGGAAGTTACCCGGATGCGGATCCGCGTGCAGCAAGCCGACCCGGGCCGGGCCCGAGAACAGGAAGCGGACGATCAGGATTCCGGCCCGGTCCCGCTCCTCCTTGGTGCCATCGGTGATAATCCTGGCGAGCGGGGTGCCGTCCATCCATTCGCTGACGAGCACGTGGTCTGTCGCTGCGATCACATGCGGGACGGACACATCCGGATCGCCGTCATAGGCACTGGCGAAGGCTTCCTGGGAAACGGCCTCCTGCCGGTAGTCGAGCTCCTCGGCGACCCTGTTCCGCAGCTCGGTGAGCAATGGCTTGACGTCGAGCCCGGGCATGAGCACATTGAAAAGCATGCCGACCCGGCTCAGCTGGTTGAAGTCGCCGATGAGCGCCTTGCCCGCCCCGGGGTACTGGATCTTGACGGCCACCTTGCGGCCGTCCTGCCAGACGGCACGGTGCACCTGCCCGATGGAGGCAGCGGCGGCCGGCTGGTCGTCGAACTCGGCGAAGCTGGCCCGCCAGTCCTCGCCCATGTCGCTGGCGAGAACCTTGTGGACGGACTGCGCCGGCAGCGGCGGCGCGGATTCCTGCAGCCTGGCGAGGGTAGCCCGGTACGGCCCGGCGATCTCCGGCGGCAGGGCGGCTTCGAAGATCGACAGCGCCTGGCCGAACTTCATGGCGCCGCCCTTGAGCTCGCCAAGAACCCTGAAGATCTGCTCGGCCGTACGCTGCTGTATCTCCTGGGCGACCATCTCAGCCGGCCGTCCGCCGAGGCGCTTGCCGAGCCCCAGCGCGGTACGGCCAAAAAGCCCGACCGGCAGCGTGGCCAGCTTGGCGGTGCGCGTGACGGCGCGGCGTGGCAGATCGCTCATGATCTCTATTCTCCGCTATACCGGGGTGCGTCTGCCACATGCACACTCCAGGTGGGGGGCCCAGGTTCTGCGTCGCCATTGCCAGGCGGGGAGTACGAGCTCCAGCGTTCCGTTGGTCACCGGGCCAGCCTGAGCCGGCCGGTCAATGAAGGCAAGCACCTGGGCGGTGGCGTGGGCGGCCACCGCCGCGGCGAGAGCGGCGTCGCACGCGGGCGGATCTGCCTGCCTGCTGGCCAGCTGGGCGAGGATCAGCGGCCAGGCCGGGTCGCGGTCGGTCCTGGCCAGGTCGAGGCAGCGTAAGCACGCTGACCGGCCGGGAAGCACCAGCGGGCCGACGACGCCGATCGCCTCGCTCGCCGAGACGGCCAGGTGGGGTACCCGCTCGCGCATCAGCCTGGCGGCGAGCTCAGGGTCCGGGATCCCGATCAGGACGGCCAGGTCCGGCCGCGTGCCGTGCGCCCGGGTCGTATGTTCTCGCGCCGTCCGCGCCCGTGCCGGGCCAGATCGGGTGCCCCCCGTCCCGCGTACCCGGCCAGGCGGAGCGGCCGCTAATCCCCGCCCCGGAATGTCGGCTTCCTGCTCCAGTCCCTGCCCCCGGGCTCCGGTGCCCCGTCCCGGGGCGTCCGCTCCCCGCGCCTGGGTGCCCGCTCCCTGCCCTCGGCCATCCGCTCTCTGCCCCCGGCCATCCGCTCTCTGCGCCCGGCCATTCCCTTCCCGGCCCAGCGCCGCCGTGCTGTCCACCCGGCCTATCCCGGACTCGGTGAGAAGGCCCGCGATGACGGGCTCCAGCCGGCCGCTGCCCATGATGCGAACGTGCGCAGCCCGCCGCCGCGCGAGCGTCCGGGCGCCGCCGTCGCTGTCGCCATGAGCGAGGGACGCGGCGGCCAGCTCGGGAGCGAGCAGCGTACGCAACTGCCTGGGCAGCACCCGGTAGGTGCCCGTGGGGAAGTCATCCAGCGCGCCGCCGGCGGCCAGCAGGGTAAGCACCCGATCGGCCAGCTGGGCCGGCATGCCGCGATCACCCGCCGCGGCTATTACCTGGGCGCGGTCGCGGCTTCCGTCCAGCAAGCTGATCACCCAGGCCGCGCCGGCCATTCCGGTGAGCGCCACGGCGCGGCGCGGATCGATGCCGATCTGCAGGGTGTCGCGATCCCGCCAGACGGGAAGCAGACCCGGTTTGAGCGCTGGCCTCACGCGGCAAGCGTGGCAGGCAGGGCCGACAATTCCGGCAACGCCAGCACGCTGGCCGCCATCCGCCTCACGCCGGTGGCCGGCCTGCACCCACCTGACAGTGCTGGCCGGTGTGGCACCCGCCCGGTAGCCGCGCCGTGATGGCAGGCAGCCGCCTCACGCCACTGGCTGCTCTGGCCCGTGGCCGGCCGGAATCTCAAAAATAAGCTCGAGGCCGTCCTCGTCGTCCCACTGCTCCCCGGCCTCGGCGAAGCCGAACCCGGCGATCGTCGCCAGCGAGGCGGCATTTCCGGGGCTGATCGTAGCCCGCACGATCCGGACTGCGGGCTCGTCTGCAGCCCGGCGCAGCAACTCGGCCAGCATCGCCCGGGCATACCCCTGGCGGCGGAATTCAGGGACGACCGAATAGCCGACCTCGACCATGCCTGCCTCATCGGGCGGTCCGTGGAACCCGGCATAACCCACGACCACTCCTTCGGGCTCTGCTACCGCTGCCCGCGCGACCCAGCGTGCGCTCCCGGGGTCGGCGGCTATCTGGTCAAGCCGCCGTCGCCAGAGCCGCCGTGCCTGGTCCGCCACGAAATACGCGGCAAGCTCGACCCCGGCCACGGCGCTGGCCTGCCGAAGGTCCCCGTCCAGCAACGCGGTCATTGCCGCGCCAGGAAGCTCGACGAACCTCACCCGCTTCGAACTGGCAACCGACGATGGCTGCCGCTCGCTCTCATCCGTCACGGTGCTGATGGTTGCGGAGCACCCGGACGGTGTCCAGCGGTTTGTTTACGATGCGCGCGGGGTGTGTGGTACCTACGGTGACTGTGGTGAGCATGTCCGGCAGTGGTTCGATACTCACCACGCCGGCCCGGGCTGGCGCGGTGGTGGTGCGGGTCGCGTGCTAGCCGGGGTTGCGGATCACGAAGACGAGATTGTTGTGATCAGCGGCCAGCCGGCCGAGGGTGCAGCTTGCGGCCGACCGCAGTCCGCGGTCGGCGATCCCGGCGAACCGGCCGAGGGAACGGAGGTAGAAATTGGACGAGTATGCATCGACAATCTCCAGGCCGCGCGAAACGCAGTAGCCCGTCATGCCCCGCCAGGACACAATTCGGTCATATACCGGCGGGAACGGCCGTAGCGAGGTCTGCCTGCCTGCGTGGCGCCCAGGATGCGGCGCTTGTACTGCGGCCGCCGGGCGGGCTAGCCGGTGCCGAGCGGACTAACCCGCCTGGGCGGTGGCGGCCGCCGGGCGGGCTAGCCTGCCGCGGGCGGCTGGCCCTCGGCTGGCGGCTGGCCCTCGGCCGGCGGATCCTGCCCGGACGTGCCGCCGGCTGTGCCACCGGGGGCGCCGGCTGTGCCACCGGGGGCGCCGGGCGTGCCACCGGGGGCGCCGGGCGTGCCACCGGGGGCGCCGGGCGTGCCACCGGAGGTGCCGGGCGTGCCCGGATCGAGATCCGAGATATCTAGTTCTGGCCTGCCGCGCACGAATCCGTCGGGGTCGTCGAAATCATCCGCGGTCGGCAGCAGGTCCGGATGCGCCCAGATGGCATCCCTGCCACTGACGCCGCGCGCGTCGGTAAGCCCACCCCAGATGGCCGCGGCCTCCCTGAGCCTGCGCGGCCTGAGCTCGAGCCCGACCAGCGTGGCGAAGGTCCGTTCCGCCGGGCCGCCGGTGGCCCGGCGCCGCCTGATCGCCTCGGCGAGGGAGTTGGCCTGGGGCAGCCGGTCCGCGGCCACCGAGCCGACCACGGTCGCCACCCACCCCTCGACGAGCGCTAGCACCGTTTCCAGCCGGGCCAGCGCGGCTTTCTGCTGCTCGGTGTCCTCGGGCTGGAAGAGGGCGGCACCGGCGAGGGCCTCGTTCAGCGCTTCAGGGTTTGCCGGGTCGATCGCAGGCATAGCGTCGCGCAATGCCGAGGTGTCCACGGTGATGCCCCGCGCATAGTCCTCGACAGCGCCGAGCAGCCGGGCGCGCAGCCAGGGCACGTGCGCGAACAGCCGGTGGTGCGCCGCCTCACGCATGGCCAGGAACAGCCGGACTTCGTCCGCGTCGACAGACAGTCCTTCGCCGAACGCGGCGACGCCCGCGGGCAGCAGCGCCGCGGTTCCTTCCGGGCCGAGCGGCAGGCCGACGTCGGTGGAGCTGACGACCTCCTCGGCGAGCGCGCCGATGGCCGCGCCGGTCTGGCCGCCGACCATCATCCCGCCGATCCTGCGCATCATCTGGCCGAGCCCGCCGAGGGCGCCGAGCCCGCCCATGCCGCCAGTCATCGCCGTCATCGCCGAGCGCAGCTCAGGCGGAAGCTCGCCGCCGAGTTCCTCCGGATCCTCGGCGAGCAAGCCGCCCATGGCATCGACGGCGCGGGCCGCGATCGGATCGCAGAGCTTGGACCAGACCGGGAGCGTCGCCTCAACCCACTCCGACCGGCTCCAGGCCTGTACCGCCCGGATTCCGGTGGGGAAGCTGGTCGCGTCCTCCAGCCAGAGGTCAGCGACCCGGATGGCGTCCACGACCTTCTGCCGCTCGACATCGAGGACGCTGGGATCGCCCTTGGCCGATACCGTCTGCCGTGCGATGTTCTTGGCTAGGTCCCAGTTGACCGGGCCGCCTTGCCAGGACATCAGGTCGGCGAACTGCCGCAGGGCATCCGCGAATTGCTGCGGGTCGCCCAGCGGTCCTAGCGGCCCGCCGCCTGGGGTACCGCCGGAATCGCCGGAGCCACCGCGGTCGCCGGGCGGCCCGAAGCCGAAGGGAGGATCAGTCATCGCAGCTGCCTCTCAGGCAGGATGGACAGGCAGGATGGAGAAGTCACGTCCGCCACGTTATCCGGGAGCGCCGCACGTTGAGTAAGGGAGAGGGCCACGTTCGCCCAAGGCTGAGTCGCGCCGCCGGGCCGGCGGCCGGTCTCAGCCGCGCGGACGCGGGCCCGGCGGCCCGCGGCCGCGGGCCCGTTGTCGCAGTCACCGGTGCCGCGCGTGGACTCGGCCATGACCTCACGGTCCGGCTCGCGTCGTCGGCGCGGATCGGCCGGGTGGTCGCCATCGACGATCACCGGGGTGACGTGACCGGCGTGACCTGGCGCGTCGTCGATGTGCGGGATCCCGCGCTGGCCGGGCGCCTGACCGGGGTGGACGTGGTCGTGCATACGGACCTCGACCTGGCGCCGGACTCCGACTCCCGCTCACGGCGGGCCTTCAACGTCCGCGGCGCGCAGACGGTGCTCACCGCGGCGGCGGCCGGCCGGGTCGGCCGGGTCGTCCTGGTCACCAGCGCGATGGTGTACGGCGCGCGCCCGGACAACCCGGTGCCGCTGGCCGAGACCGCGCCGCTCGGTGCTGATCCGGACGGCAGCGTGGTCGGCGACATGCTGGAGATTGAGCAACTTGCGCAGCGCTCGGCACGGACGCATCTGGGCATGGCCATTACGGTCGTGCGGCCGGCCGCGCTGGTCGGCGAGGGCGTGGACACGGTGGTGACCAGGCATTTCGAGGCGCCGCGGCTGCTCACGGTGAAGGGCTGCGCGCCGCGGTGGCAGTTCTGCCATACCGCCGACCTGGTGTCCGCGCTGGAACTGGCCGCGGCGGGTGAGGTGAGCGGCGAGTTCGCCGTCGGCTGCGACGGCTGGCTGGAGCAGGAGCAGCTAGAAGAACTTTCCGGGCTGCGCAGGATCGAGCTGCCTGCCGCGCTGACGTTCGGCACCGCGCAGCGGCTGCACCGCGCCGGGATAACCCCGGTACCGGTCACCGACCTGCATTTCGTCGTGTACCCGTGGGTGGTTGACTGCCAGGCCCTCAGGGCCGCGGGCTGGTCGCCGGAGTTCGATAACGCCGCTGCCTTCAGCGTCCTGCTTGAGCAGCGGGCGGGCCGCCTGGCGGTCGCGGGCCGCCGGCTCGCCAGGAAGGACGCGACGGTGGCGGCCGGCGCGGCCGGCGCCACCGTGGCGGTGATTGGCACCGCGGCGATCGTGCGCCGGGCCCGGCGCCGCCGCCGTGCCACGTGACGCGACGTGACCTGCTCGCCGGCCCGGCAGGTAGCTTTGCAGCGTGAACGTGATCAGGCTGGCCGAGCTGCGGCATGAGGAGCTGTCCGTTGACGAGGCGCTGAGCGCCGTTAAGGACCCGGCCGCCGGAGGCATCGCCCTGTTCACCGGCGTCGTCAGGGATCACGATCAGGACCGGGGAGTCCTGCGGCTCTCCTACAGCGCCCACCCGTCCGCCGCGGCTGAGCTGCGGCGGGTAGCGGAAAAGATAGCGGCCCGCTTCGACGTCCGCGCGCTTGCCGCCGTGCACCGGCTCGGCGAGCTGGACGTCGGCGAACTCGCGGTCGTGGTGGCGGTCTCCTGCGCGCACCGGGGCAAGGCGTTTGACGCCTGCCGGGCCCTGATCGATGAGCTGAAGGCGACCGTGCCGATCTGGAAGCACCAGCAATTCGGCGACGGCGGAAGTGAGTGGGTCAACAGTGCGTAACTTCCGGCCCGGGTCCCGTCATATGGCGACGCTGCTGGTCGCCGCGGCCGGCGTGGTGGTCGCGCTGGTGATCGCATCCGTCGCCTCCGTCCCGTATGTGGCGCTGACCCCCGGACCCACGCTGAACACCCTCGGGAAGTCGGGCGGCAGCCCCATGATCGAGATCAGCGGGCACCGCACCTACCCGACCAGCGGGCACCTCAATATGGTCACGGTGTCCTTCATCGGCGGGCCGGGAACCCGGTTCAACATCTTCGCCGCGCTGCGGGCCTGGCTCAGCCCGCACGACGCGGTGGTTCCCGAAGGGGAGATCTTCACGCCCGGCCAGAGCGAGCAGCAGGTGACTAAGCAGGACACCGAGGAGATGACCAACTCCCAGCAGACCGCCGTGGCGGCCGCGCTATGCCAGCTGAATATCAAGTTCAAGACAGTCGACACGATCGCGGGGACCGAGGCCGGGATGCCGGCCCACGGCGTGCTGCGGTCAGGCGACATCATCTCCGCGGTCGACGGCAGGCCGGTGACCTGCACCGCGGATGCCGGAACGCTGATCAAGGCCCGCCGGCCGGGGACCCCGCTGGAGATTACCGTCATCAGGAAGGGCAAGCCGCGCCGCTTCCGGCTGGTAAGCAAGGATGTGCAGGGCCAGGCCGTGATCGGGGTGAACGTTCAGGAGAGCTTCGTCTTCCCGTTCTCGGTGAAGATAAATATCACGAACATCGGCGGCCCGAGTGCCGGGATGATGTTCGCCCTCGGCATCATCAACAAGCTCACTCCGATGAACCTGACTGCCGGAAAATTCATCGCCGGAACCGGGGAAATCGAGGCGGACGGCACGGTGGATCCGATCGGCGGGATACAGCAGAAGATGGCGGGCGCCCGCGCCGCCGGTGCCACGATCTTCCTTACCCCCGCCGCCAACTGCCCGGATACCGTCGGTGCCGTTCCGGCCGGTATGCGCCTGGTCAAGGTCAGCACGCTGCGCGGGGCCGTTAATGACCTCCGGGCGCTGAAGGCGGGCAAGCCCGTTCCGTCCTGCTGACGGAGGTCATGCTCCGCCCGTGGCCGGCGCCATTTGCCGCGTCCGCCGCCGCGGCGCCGCGGGTAAGTTGCGGCGACGCGAGAGCGTGCCAAGATCATGCGTGGATGAGTGCGGGAACCTTGCGCGCTGCCGGTAAGTTGCCATCTGGGAGCATGTACCAGCGCGCCGGCCCAGCCGTACGCGCCCCTCCGCGGAAATGCCAGCGGAGCCGTGCCCGAAGTCACCTAAGGGGGAAGGCATGACCTTCCGATCTCCTGGCCATCCAAGGCCGCCGGTCGGCCGGCCAATCGTCCTTCCCCGCTGGCCGAAGCTGCTTATCCCGGTGGTGGCCGGCGTGATCGCGCTGATCATCGTGATCTCGGTGGTAGCCGGGGTGTGGACCGACTACCTGTGGTTCCACTCCGTCGGGTACACCTCGGTCTTCGACACGACCTACGGCACCAAATGGCTGCTGTTCTTCGTCACCGCGATCTTCATGATGGCCGTGGTCGGCTTCAATGCCTGGCTGGCGTACCGGATCAGGCCGGCCTTCCGCCCGTCGGCGCCCGACCAGCAGGGCCTGGAGGGTTACCGGACCATCATTGACCCGCACCGGCGGATCGCGCTCGGGCTGCTCCTCGGGCTGATCGGGCTCGTCTCCGGGCTGACCGCGGCCAGCTCCTGGCAAACCTGGCTGCTCTTCGCCAACCGGACGTCGTTCCACCACATCGACCCTCAGTTTCACCTGGACATCTCGTTCTTCGTGTTCGTCTACCCGTTCCTCCGGATGGTCCTGACGTATCTCTTCGCGGCCGTCCTGCTGTCGCTCCTGGTAGCAATCCTGGTGCATTACCTGTACGGGGCATTGCGGCCGCAGGTTAAGGGCCAGCGGGCAACTCCCTCGGCCCGGGCGCAGCTGTTCGTGCTGGTGGGCATCTTCATGCTGCTCAAGGCGGCCGCGTACTGGGTGGACCGGTACGGGATCGACTTCTCGCAGCGCGGAATCGTGCAAACCGGCGCGTCCTACACGGACGTGAACGCCATCCTGCCGGCCAAGACCGTGCTCGCGGTGATCGCGGTGATCTGCGCGGCGCTCTTCTTCGCCGGCGCGCTCCGGCGCAACACCCTGCTGCCCGCGGTCGGCTTCGGGCTGCTCGTGCTCTCCGCCGTGATCATCGGCGGCGTATACCCGGCCATCATCCAGCAGTTCGTGGTCAAGCCGAACGAGCTCGTGAAGGAGACGCCGTACCTGCGCCGTGAGATCGTCAACACCCGGCAGGCGTACGGCATCGCCGGGGTGAAGGTCACGCCCTATTCGGCGACCTCAACCGAGCCGCCGGCGCTGCTGGCCAAGCAGGTGACCGCGCTGCCGGACGTCAGGCTGATGGACCCCGCGGTGATATCGCAGTCATTCCAGCAGCTCCAGCAGGTAAAGAGCTACTACAAGTTCGCCAACGTACTGTCCGTGGACCGGTACGTGCTGCCGGCCAGTGCGGCGCCCCAGGACACGCTGATCGGCGTCCGCGACATGAGCGGCCCGCCGGCCGGCCAGGTCAACTGGATCAACTCGCATCTCGTCTACACCCACGGGTACGGCGTCGTCGCCGCGCCGACCAGCACGGCGCAGGCCGACGGCACCCCGGCCTTTACCGAGAGCGACATTCCGCCTACCGGGGACTTGCAGCTCAGCCAGAACGGCGCCCGGGTGTACTTCGGCGAGCAGGAGACGAGCTACGCGATCGTCGGCGGCCGCCAGGCGGAACTCGACTACCCGAACGAGAGCACCGGCGGCCAGCAGAACACGACTTATACCGGAGGCGGCGGCGTGCCGATCGGCTCCCCGCTGAACCGGCTGCTGTACGCGATCAAGTACCGCCAGCTCAACATCCTGCTGTCCGGTGCCATCGACGGTAATTCGAAGATCATGTACATCAGGGACCCGCTGTCCCGGGTGGCCAAGGTCGCGCCGTTCCTCACCCTGGACGGGGACCCCTACCCAGTCGTCGTCAACGGCCAGATCCAGTGGGTCGTGGACGGCTACACCACCGCCGACAACTACCCCTACTCGCAGCGGCTGAGCCTGCAGCAGGCCACGACCAACAGTTACAGCCCGGGCGGGTCGGCGTCCGGCCAGGTCAACTACATCCGCAACTCGGTCAAGGCGACGGTGAACGCCTACACCGGCGCGGTCCACCTGTACCAGTGGGGCGGCAGGGACCCCGTGCTTGCCACCTGGATGAACGCGTTCCCCGGCGTCATCCAGCCAGCCAAGAACATCCCGGCGGCCCTCATGCCGCACCTGCGCTACCCCGAGGTGCTGTTCGAGGCGCAGCGGCAGATCCTCGCCCAGTACCACGTCACGCGTGCCGCAGGAGTTCTACGGCGGCCAGGCCTTCTGGGCCGTGCCCATCGACCCGAGCGGCCTCACGCCGAAGCAATTCAGCCAGCCGCCGTATTACATGACCATGAGCATGCCGGGCTACCGGCAGCCGGAGTTCTCGCTGACCACGTCGTTCACGCCGCGCGGCCGGGCCAACATTTCCGCGTACATGGCGGTGGACAGCGCCCCGGGCCCCGGCTACGGCACGATCCGGCTGCTGCAGCTGCCGCAGGACACCGCGATCCTGGGCCCGGAGCAGGTGCAGAACGCCTTCGAGTCCAATACCAGGGTCGCGTCCGCGCTCACCTTGCTCCGGCAGGGCGGATCGCAGGTAACCCAGGGCAACCTGATCACCCTGCCGGTTGGCGGCGGCCTGGTGTATTTCGAGCCGGTCTACGTCTCCCAGTCAGCCGGCGCAAGTTCGGGGTCGTACCCCACCCTGCAGCGGGTGCTGGTGTATTACAACGGCCAGATCGGATTTGCGCAGAACCTGCAGGATGCCCTGGCCCAGGTGTTCATCGCGGTTCCGCCCAAGCCGGCCCCGGGGGCACCAGCCCGAGCCCCCCGAAGGGCACCGGCCCGAAGGCCAGCGCGGCGGTGCTGAAACTCCTCAAGCAGGCGGAGGGTTTCTACAGTCAGGCCCAGCAGGCGCTCAAGAACGGCAACCTCGCCGCCTACGGCCGCGATATCGCCAAGGTGAAGGGGGCGCTCGACAAGGCAAAGCAAGCGGCGCAGGGCTGACCGCGGCAGGCCGGCGGCGCGGGATGCGGCCGCCGCCCGGGAGCCGCCGGCCAAGCGCGAGCCCGGCCGGCCAGCAGCGGCCGCCGCGGGGCGCGCGCAGCCCCGCCGCGTGTCCGCGCCGCCATCGCCGAGGGCGTACGCTCGGTGCTGACGGGCATCCAGAGCAAAGCTCAACTACCCGCTTCCGGCACGCCCCGGGCAGGGGCCAATCACGAAGGAGAAAGACTGGTCGTGGCGCCTCGTGTGCTTGTTGACGCGACCGCTGTGCCAGCGGACCGCGGTGCCGTCGGACGCTACGTTGACGGGCTGCTGAGCGCCCTGGGGAGCGCCGGGGCCGATCTCGCCGTCGCCTGCCAGCGCGCCGACGAGGAGCGGTACGGGCGGCTGGTGCCCGGAGCCCAGGTGGTGGCCGCGCCCACCGCCATCGCGCACCGGGCAGCCAGGCTTGCCTGGGAGCAGAGCGGCCTGCCGCTCGTCGCGCAGCAGGTGGCCGCCGACGTCATCCACGCGCCGCACTACTCGATGCCGCTGCGCCCGGGCGCGCCCATCGTCGTCACCATTCACGACCTCACGTTCTTCACCGACCCCGACGCGCACAATCCGGTGACGGCCACGTTCTACAAGTCGGCCATCCGCACCTCGGCCCGCCGGGCCACCCGGCTGATCGTCCCGTCCAAGGCAACGAGGGATGAACTAGTCCGCGTGCTCGGCGCCGACCCGACCAGGATCGATGTCGCCTACCACGGCGTGGATCACACCCTCTTTCACCAGCCTGACCCCGCGCAGGTGCGCCAGGTTTCGGCCCGGCTTGGCCTGCACGGCAAGTCCTACGTTGCGTACCTCGGCACGCTGGAGCCGCGCAAGAACATCCCGGCGCTGATCACCGGCTGGGCGGCCGCGGTCGCTGATCTCCAGGAGCCTCCGGCGCTGGTCCTGGCGGGCGGCAGCGGCTGGAGCGACGAGGTCAACGACGCGATTGCCGCAGTGCCCGCGCACCTGCGGCTGGTCCGCCCTGGATACCTGCACTTCACCGACCTGCCCGGTTACCTCGGCGGCGCGCTCGTCGTGGCCTTCCCCAGCACCAGCGAGGGATTCGGCTTGCCCGCCCTGGAGGCGATGGCCTGCGGCGCGCCGGTACTGACCACGCACATGACCTCGCTGCCCGAGGTGGGCGGCGACGCCGTGGCCTACACCGAGCCCGACTGCGACGGCATCAAGGCGGCGCTGCGAGCACTGCTTGATGACCCGGCGCGCCGGGAGGCACTGGGCGCGGCCGGCCACGCCCGGGCGCTGGAGTTCACCTGGGCCGCGTCGGCCGAGGCGCACATGGCCTCCTATGAGCGTGCAGCGGCCCAGGGACGGGAGTAGCGTCACTGCTCATGCCGAGCGATTCAGGCCCTTCCTGGGAATCAGCCGCAGGCGGCAGCGGAGCTGGCGAGATCGAGGCGATCCTGCTGGTCGGCGGCCAGGGGACCCGGCTGCGCCCGCTGACCATCGCGACGCCCAAGCCGCTGCTGCCAACCGCCGGCGTGCCGTTCCTCGCGCACCAGCTGGCCCGGGCGGCGGCGGCGGGGATCACCCGGGTGATACTGGCCACCGCGTACCGGGCGGACATGTTCGCCACGCAGCTCGGCGACGGGTCACAGTTCGGGCTCCGGCTTGACTGCGTCACCGAAGATCAGCCGCTGGGCACTGGCGGCGGCATCAGGAACGCGGCCGCGAGCCTGCGCAGCGGCCCGGACGACCCCGTTGTCGTGCTCAACGGCGACGTCCTATCCGGCCACGATCTTGGCGCGCAGCTGGAGCTGCACCGCAAGGAAGACGCTGCGGTGACGCTGCACCTCGTCGAGGTCCCCGACCCGGCCAGGTTCGGCTGCGTGCCGACCGACTCAGGCGGCCGGGTCACGGCCTTCCTGGAGAAGACCCCGCGCCCGCTGACCAACCGGGTCAATGCGGGCTGCTATGTCTTCAGGCGGCGGGTGATCGACGAGATACCGCCCGGCCAGGTCGTCTCCGTCGAGCGCGAGATCTTTCCCGCGCTCATCAGCGCCGGCCAGCTCGTGATGGGCTACCCGGACACCGCGTACTGGCTGGACGTCGGAACCCCCGAGACATTCGTCCGCGGATCGTGCGACCTGGTGCTCGGCCGGCTGGCGTCACCTGCGCTGCCCGGGCCGTGCGGCGACGCGCTGGTGCTGCCCGGCGCCGTGCTCGAGCCGGGCGCGCAGGTAACGGGCGGAACGGTGGTCGGGTCCGGCAGCCATGTTGGCGCGGGCGCGCACGTGCACGGATCCGTGCTGTTCGACGGCGCGGTGATCGGCGCAGGCTGCCGGGTCTCCGGCAGCGTGGTCGGCTCGGCGGCCAGCGTCGGCGAGGGCACGGTCGTGGACGGCGCGGTGATCGGCGACGGGGCGCATATCGGCTCGGGGAATGAGCTGTGCAACGGGCTCCGGGTATGGCCGGGGACCGAACTCGGGCCCACCTCCATCCGGTTCTCCACGGACGCCTGACGCGTGTCACAGCCCGCCCGGGCAGCCGGCCCGCAGGACGCACCGCCGCTTACCCGGGAGTGGCCGGCGTCCTTCTCCGTCGACGTCCGGCTTGTCCTGTCCGTGCATCGCCGGGGACCGCGCGACCCCGCCTTCAGGGTTAGCCCCGACGGCGCCGTCTGGCGCACCTCGCGGACGCCGGATGGCGCCGGCACGCTGCGGGTGACAGCCGCCGCCGCGGGCGGCCCCGCGGACAGCACCAGTGGCGGCCGCCGTGCCGCCGTCACTGTGGTCAGCGCAACCGCGTGGGGGCCAGGCGCTGCCTGGCTGCTCGATGCCCTGCCCGGCCTGCTTGGCGCGCAGGATGACCCGGCCGCGTTCGCCCCGGCGCATCCGCTGCTGCGCGACCTCGCCCGCCGGCACGGCGGCCCGCGGGTGGGGCGGTCCGGCCGGGTGCTGGAGGCGCTGGTTCCGGCGGTCCTCGAACAGAAGGTAGTGACCCAGGAGGCGTACCGGGCCTGGCGGCGGCTGCTGCTCAGGTTCGGTGACCCGGCCCCCGGACCCGCCCCGGCCGGGCTGCGGGTGTTCCCGCCGGCCCAGGCCTGGCTGCGGATCCCGTCCTGGGAATGGCACCTGGCCGGCGTGGAGGCAGTACGGGCGCGCACCATCGCGGCGGCGGCGCGGGTGGCCGGCCGGATGGAGGAGGCGGCCGCCATGCCCCCGGCCGAGGCTGACCGCAGGCTGCAGGCCCTGCCGGGCATCGGGCCATGGACCTCGGCGCACGTCAGGCAGCGGGCCTGCGGCGACCCCGACGCGGTCGCCGTCGGCGACTACAACCTGCCCGCGGCCGTCGGCTGGACGCTGGCCGGGCGGGTCACCGACGACGCCGGGATGCTGGAGCTGCTCGCGCCGTACGTCGGCCATCGGTACCGGGTGACCAGGCTGGTCGAGCTGGGCGGCGTGCGCCCGCCGCGCCGCGGCCCCCGGAACGCGATCCGTGACTACCGCGCGTTCTGAAGGGCCTGGCGGCGGCCAACGGCAGGCAGGCGGGCAGTCAGAAAGCCGGGGCCACGCAGTCAGGGAGGCGCGGGCCCGCTCTGCCGGAGGCCCCAGGCAGGCGGGCCTGGAAGCAGGATCAGGGGCGGGCGGAGAGCACGGCCGGGGCCGGGGCAGGCACCGCCCGCAGCCTAGGGTGGGCTCATGAGCGATGACGCGCGCGCCCCGGCCGGGACTGTCCCTGATGACAACGCTCCTGATTGACAACGCGCTGCGCCGCGCGCTCGCCCGGGCCAGGGACGGCAAGGCGCTGGACCAGGCCGAGGCGACGACGCTGCTGCATTCCCGCGGTGAGCACCTGGCCAGGCTGCTCGGCTACGCGGCCAGGACCAGGGACGCGGGCCTGGCGGCGGCCGGCCGGCCGGGCGTCATCACCTACTCGAAGAAAGTCTTCATCCCGCTGACCAGGCTGTGCCGGGACCGCTGCGCGTACTGCACCTTCGTCACCGTCCCGGGGCGGCTGGACAGTCCGTACCTGTCGCCGGACGAGGTGCTGAAGATCGCCGCCGACGGCGCGGCGCTGGGCTGCAAGGAAGCGCTCTTCACCCTGGGCGACCGGCCCGAGGCACGCTGGCATCAGGCCCGCGAATGGCTCGACGCGCATGGCTACGACGACACCCTCTCCTACGTCCGGGCCATGGCGATCAGGGTCCTTGAGGAAACGGGGCTGCTGCCGCATCTCAACCCCGGCGTGCTGAGCTGGCCGGACTTCCAGCGGCTCAAGCCGGTAGCGCCGTCCATGGGGATGATGCTGGAGACCACCGCGGCGCGGCTGTTCACCGACCGCGGCGGCCCGCACTTCGGCAGCCCGGACAAGGACCCAGCGGTCAGGCTGCGGGTGCTGGCGGACGCCGGGCGCAGCGCGGTGCCGTTCACCACCGGCATCCTGATCGGCATCGGCGAGACGCTGGCCGAGCGGGCCGACGCGATCTTCGCCATCCGGCAGGTGGCCCGCGAGTACGGCGGCGTGCAGGAAGTCATCGTGCAGAATTTCCGCGCCAAGCCGGACACCAGGATGCGCGGCGTCGCCGACGCGGAACTCGACGACCTGGCCGCCACGATCGCGGTCACCCGGCTGGTGCTCGGCCCGTCCGCGCGGATCCAGGCCCCGCCGAACCTGATCGGCGAGCAGTACCAGCTGATCCTGGCCGCGGGTATCGACGACTGGGGCGGCGTGTCCCCGCTGACCCCGGATCACGTCAACCCGGAACGGCCCTGGCCGCAGATCGACGACCTGACGCAGCGCACCGCGGCCGCCGGGTTCACCCTGCGCGAGCGGCTGACGATCTATCCCGGTTACATCCGCGAGCCGTGGCTGGACCCGCGGCTGGCCGCGCACGTCGCCGCGCTCGCTGACCCGGTCACCGGGCTGGCCGACGAGAGCGCGATGCCGCGCGGCGCGGCGTGGCAGGAGCCGGACGGCGGCTGGGGCGACGCTTCCGGCCGGACCGACCTGCATGTCACGATCGACACCACCGGCCGGGCCAGCGACCGCAGGGACGATTTCGCCGAGGTGTACGGCGACTGGGACGAGATCGGCGCCCGGATCGAGCCGTCCGCCCGGCGGACAGCGCAGTCCGGCGCCCCGCAGCGGCTGCGGGCCGACGTGCTCGGCGCGCTCAGGAAGGCGGCGAACGACCCCGCCGCGCTGACCGACGCGCAGGCGCTCGCGCTGCTCGACGCCGACGGCCCCGAGCTTGACGCGCTCGCCGCGCTGGCCGACTCGGTGCGCCGGGACGTGACCGGCGACGACATCACCTACGTGGTCACCCGCAACATCAACTTCACCAACGTCTGCTACACCGGCTGCCGGTTCTGCGCGTTCGCGCAGCGCCGCACCGACGCTGATGCCTACACGCTGTCGCTCGGGCAGGTCGGTGACCGGGCCGCGGAGGCGTGGCAGGCGGGCGCCACCGAGGTCTGCATGCAGGGCGGGATCCACCCGGACCTGCCCGGCACCGCCTACTTCGACCTGGCCGCCGAGGTGAAGCGGCGCTGCCCGGACATCCACGTGCACGCGTTCTCGCCGATGGAGGTGATGAACGGGGTGTCGCGCACTGGCCTGCCGGTCCGCGAGTGGCTGACCCGGGCGCGCGCCGCCGGGGTGGGCTCGCTGCCGGGTACGGCCGCGGAGATCCTGGACGACGAGGTCCGCTGGGTGCTCACCAAGGGCAAGCTGCCGGCCGCCGCCTGGATCGAGGTGATCACGACGGCGCACGAGCTGGGCATCCGGACGTCCTCGACGATGATGTACGGGCACGTGGACACCCCGGCGCACTGGGTCGGGCACCTGCGGGTAATCCGCGGCATCCAGGAGCGCACTGGCGGCTTCACTGAGTTCGTGCTGCTGCCGTTCGTGCACGCCAGCTCGCCGATCTACCTGGCCGGCCTGGCCAGGCCGGGGCCGACGCGGCGGGAGAACCGGGCCGTGCACGCGGTGTCCCGGCTGCTCCTGCACGGCGCGATCAGCAACATCCAGTGCTCGTGGGTCAAGCTGGGCGCCGGCGCCTGCCGCGACGTGCTGGCCGGCGGCGTCAACGACCTGGGCGGCACCCTGATGGAGGAGACCATCAGCCGGATGGCCGGCTCGCAGAACGGCTCGTACAAGACGATCAGCCAGCTCGCCGAGCTTGTCGCGCCGACCGGCCGCCCGCTCAGGCAGCGCACCACGACCTATGGGCAACCGACGGAAGAACGGATGATGGCCGCCGCTGCCAGTGACGGGGTCTGTGCCTCCGTGCGGGGTCCCAGGATGCCGCTCCCGCTGGTCGGGGCATAGGAGGACACGGCCGATGCCCGAGCGCCGGATGGCTCTCACCGGATGGGGCCGGACGGCCCCGACGGTGGCCGAGGTGGCCGAGCCCGCCGATCCGGCGGAGCTGTCCCGGCTGCTCGGCTGCGCGCCTGCTCGCGGCGTGATCGCCCGCGGGCTCGGCCGCAGCTACAACAACGCGGCGCAGAACGGCGGGGGGCTGGTCATCAGGACCACCCGGATGAAGAGGATCATCAGCCTTGATCCCGGCAGCGGGCTGGTGACCTGCGAGGCGGGGGTGAGCCTGGAGCAGCTCATGATGGCGGCGCTGCCGGCCGGGTGGTTCGTGCCGGTCTCGCCCGGCACCCGCCAGGTAACGGTCGGCGGCGCGATCGCCGCCGACATCCACGGCAAGAACCACCATCGCGCCGGGAGCTTCGCCCGGCACGTGCGCTCCTTCGACCTGCTGATGGCGGACGGCCAGGTGCGCCGTGTCGCGCCGGAGGCGAGCCCGGAGCTGTTCTGGGCCACCGCTGGCGGGATGGGGCTGACGGGCATCATCCTGCGCGCCACGGTCGCCCTGACGAAGGTGCAGACGGCCCGCCTGCTGGTGGACACCGTGCGGACCGCGGACATCGACGAGACGATGGCGCGGCTGTCGGATACCGATGATTCCTACGGCTACTCGGTCGCCTGGACCGACTGCCTCGCCCGCGGCGCCGCCCTCGGCCGCTCGGTTGTTACCAGCGGCGATTTCGCCGCGGTCAGCGACCTGCCGCCGCGGCAGCGGCGTGATCCGCTGCGACTGCGCCCGGGCAGCCTGGCCGGCGTTCCCCGCGCCGTGCCTGGCGGCCTGCTGAACCACCGGACGGTGGCGCTGCTGAATGAGGCGTGGTTCCGCAAGGCACCCCGGTGCAGGACCGGCGAGCTGCAGGCGATCGGCGCGTTCTTCCATCCGCTGGACGGCATCAGGAACTGGAACCGGATCTACGGCCCGGCCGGTTTCCTGCAGTACCAGTACGTTGTGCCCGTCGGCGCGGACGACGCCGTGCGCCGGTCGCTGGAGCGGATCAGCCAGGCCCGCGCGCCGTCCTTCGTGACCGTGCTGAAGCGCTTCGGCGAGGGCGATCCGGGCTGGCTGTCGTTCCCGGTGCCGGGCTGGACGCTGGCGCTGGACTTTCCCGCCCGCACGCCCGGGCTGGCCGGCCTGCTCGACTGGCTGGACCAGCTCGTGCTGGCCGCCGGCGGGCGCGTCTACCTGGCCAAGGATTCCCGGGTGCCGGCCGGCGCGCTGGCCGCGATGTACCCGCGGCTCGACGACTTCCGCAGGCTGCGGGCCGAGATCGACCCGGGCGGGGTCTTTGTCTCCGACCTCGCCCGCCGCCTGTCCCTGTAAGCCGCCGCCCGGTCATCCGTCACAGCGTCAGCAGAAACTGCTCAGGGTTCCTGGGCGGCCGCTCCGGCGGTGCGCCAGCGGGATGCCCGACGCCGACGGCCCCCATCGGCTCCCAGCCGGCCGGGCAGGCCAAGCGAGCCGGCCGCGCGGTGCTGGCAGAACAACGTGCTCGACACCCAGCACGAGCCAAGTCCCTCCACGGCCAGGGCGACCAGCAGGTTCTGCACGGCCGCGCCCATGGCCACCACGAACATCGCTCGCTCGGCCGCCGCCCGCCGGGCATCCGGGTAAGCGTGCGCCGCCTCGGTAACGAGGCAGGGCACGATGATCAGCGGTGCCCGCCGGAGCGGCTCGCCGCGGCGCAGGCGGCGCTCGATCTGCTCCGGCGTGAATCCGTCGCCGCGCAGGTCGGCCGTCCAGGCGTCCAGCATGTCGTCAAGCAGCGCGGTCCGCGCCCGCGCCGACTCCACCACCGCGAACCGCCACGGCTCGCTGTGATGCGGCGCTGGTGCCGTTACCGCGGCCGCGACCGCGCGCCGGACCGCCTCGGGGCTGACCGGATCGGCGGTGAACTCGCGCACGGTCCTGCGGGCCGCCAGCACGTCGGCGGCACCTAGCCGGAACATGTCCTCGGCCGCCGGGCGGATCAGCGCCGCCGCGCCGGGCCCGTCGGCGTCGGTGACCAGATGAGCCAGCCCGCGCACGATAGCGACCGGCACCTGCAGGGTCTTGCCCTTAACCAGGTCGGCCGCCCCGGCGATCTCGTCGGCCACCGCCGCCACGGTCACCTCCAGCGGATTGCCGAAGGTATCGGACTCGCCCCGGTGATCGCGCAGCGGCGCCAGGCCGGCCGCGCCGATCGCGGTGTCCGTCTGGCCGGTCCGCCAGGGCCGGCCCATGGTGTCGGTGATGATTACCCCGACGCATGCCCCCCGCCGCGCCCGCAGCCCCTTGCGCAGCCGGCGGGCCGAGTCATCGGGATCCTCCGGGAGCAGCACGACGGTGCCCTGGGCGGTGTTGGAGGCATCCACCCCGGCCGCGGCCAGCACCAGCCCGTGCCTGGTCTCGGCGATCGTGGTGAGGCCGCGCCGGGCGACGACCCGGACGGTCTCGGCGTCGATCGCCTGCTCCCTGGCGGCCCGGACGACCCGCCCCTCGGCCTTGCTGATGATCTTCGAGGTGATGACCAGGATGTCCCCGTCGGCCAGCTCGGGAACCGCGCCGGCGATCATCCCGGCGAGGTCGGTGCCTGCCTCGATCTCCGGCAGTCCGGGCACCGGCGTGACGGTCACGGCGCCCGGCTCATTGCCCCCGGCACCAGGCCCGGCAACGCCGCCCGCCGGCCCGGCAGGGCCGCCCGCCTGCTCCGCCATGCCCGGCACCGGCTCCGCCTTGCCGCTCATCGGCTCAGCCCGGCGGCCAGGTCGAGCGCGGCGCGGGCTATCTCCGCCGACGCGGCCAGGTCGGTCATGTACAGCGGCAGCGCCCGCACGGCGATCCCGGCGAGTTCCGGGGCGTCCACCGCGGCCTTGTCCTGCTCGTCGACGAGCCAGCCGTCCAGCAGCCCGGCGCCGTAGTGCGCCGCCACCGCCGTCGCGCTGGTCGGCACCCCGATGGCGGTCAGGCAGGCATCGGCCATGCCGCGTACCGGGGCGCCGCCGATGATCGGCGAGACACCCACCACGGTCTTGGCGCTGACCGCCTCGGCGATGCCGGGAACGGCCAGGATGATGCCGATGCTCACTACCGGATTCGACGGCGGCAGCAGGACGAAGTCCGCGGCCCTGATCGCCTCAAGCACCCCGGGGGCGGGCTTCGCGCCGGCCGCGCCCGCCGCGGTGATCTCCGCGGCGGGCACCGCCGCGTGCAGCCGCACCCACCACTCCTGGAAGTGCACGGTGCGCCTGCCCTGATCGTCGTCGAGCAGCACCCGGGTCTCGACCCGGTCGTCGGACATCGGCAGCAGCGTCACGCCAGGCTGCCACCGCTCGCACAGCCGCCTGGTCACGGCAGTGAGCGGACGTCCCTCGTTCAGCATCATTGTCCGTGTTATATGGGTGGCGAGATCCCGGTCGCCGAGGCTGAACCAGGCCGGCCCGGCACCGTACTCGGCGAGCTCGGCCAGCACGGCATAGGTCTCCTGCGCCCGGCCCCAGCCCTGTTCCTCGCTGATGCCGCCGCCGAGCGTGTACATCACGGTGTCGAGGTCCGGGCTGACATGCAGGCCGAACAGGCTAATGTCGTCGCCGGTATTGCCGACGACGGTGATCTCGGCGCGGGGGGCCGCTGCCTTCAGCCCGCGGAGGAAGCGCGCGGCGCCGATGCCGCCGGCCAGCACGGTGATACGCATGGCCGCAAGTCTCGCAGGCCGGGGGGCGGCCGGTGACATCCGCGGTCCCGTGCGGCGCCGGGGCGGCCTGGCCGCGCGAATCCGGGCCGGATAGCCTGCCCGGCAATGCTGGGATCCCAGCATTTCTCGGCGGACTTTCCCGTCATCAGAGGCCAGCCCGCCGGCCATTATCACGTATCGCTCTTGACGTACGGCAAGACACGCGGGTGTAATTTCAACCATGTAGTTCTCGCTTCCAGGGAGCGAGGCTCGAGCCGACGGGGTTCTGGGAGGGGTGGAGATGCGCTATGACTGACGTGATCGTCTCGCTGGTGCACGATGGTTTCGGCATGGGCGAGGACGATGCCGAGGAACTGGGCTGGCAGGACCGGGCACTCTGCGCGCAGACCGATCCGGAGGCGTTCTTTCCGGAGAAGGGCGGGTCCACCCGGGAGGCCAAGAAGGTGTGCCGCAGCTGCGAGGTCCGGGCCGAGTGCCTGGAGTACGCGCTGGAGCACGATGAGCGGTTCGGGATCTGGGGCGGGCTATCCGAGCGTGAGCGCCGCAGGCTGAAGCGCGAGGCAGTCTGACCCGGCCTGGCCGCTGCCCGCCAGCGCCGGGGGGAGTTGCCAGCCGGGCAGCCTGAGCGAGCCGCCGTGCCCCCGCGCTGGCCTGCCCTGATACCGCGAAGGGCAGCATCTGGCCGTCGCCGCGGCGCCGCTTCGCGTATTGTGCACGGCGTACCCGGCCTGTGAGAACGGTGGCGCCGAAGCGCCCGCCGGACCCAGGTGGCCCCCTGAAAAAGCAAGCGGAGCCTTGTCGCCGAACGATACGCATTCCCAGCATGTCGTCACCGCGGTGATCGTCGCGCATGACGGCGCCGCCTGGCTTCCGCATGTCATCGGCGGCCTGCTCGGCCAGACCAGGCCCGTCCAGCGCGTCGTGGCCGTCGACACCGGCAGCCGGGACCGGAGCGGTGCGGTGCTGGCGGGTGAGCTCGGCCAGGCAGTCGTATTCGGGATGGAGCGCGGCACCGGCTACCCGGCCGCGGTTGCGCGCGCCGTGGCGCACCGGGCCGCGAACGCGCCCGTGCCGGGCCCGGCCAGCGGCCCCGGCGGCGACCGGGTGGAGTGGCTATGGCTGCTGCACGACGACTTCGAGCCGGCTCCTGACGCCCTGGAGCAGCTGCTCCGGGGCGCCGCCGAGACCAAGTCGGCCGCCGTGCTCGGCCCCAAGATCATGGACTGGGCGGACCGGGAGGTGATCCTGGAGGCCGGGGTGACCATCGACACGGCCGGCCGCCGGATCACCGGCATCGAGCCGCGCGAGGTGGACCAGGGCCAGCACGACGGCGACCGGGACTCACTGGCGGTCGGCAGCGCCGGGATGCTGGTCCGCCGTGATGTGTGGGATCAGGTTGGCGGCTTCGACACCGACATGGCCCTGTTCAGGGAAGACGTCGACTTCTGCTGGCGGGTGCATGCGGCCGGCTATCGCGTCCGGGTCGTCACCGGCGCGGTGGCGTACCACCTGGAGGCCTCCGCGCGGCACCGGCGGCCGGTGTCCGTGGCCCGCCGCCCGGACCGCCTCAACCGGCGCAACGCGCTGCTCACGCTGCTCGGGAACCTGCCCCCCGGCCCGATGCTCGCCTCGCTGGTCGGCAACATCGTCGTCTCGTTCCTCCGCACGCTCTTCTTCCTGGTGGCCAAGCGGCCGTCCGCGGCCCTGGACGAGCTCGCCGCCACCTGCTCGGTGCTGGGGCATCCGTTCCGCTTGCTCACCGCGCGGCGCCAGCGGTCGCGCGGGCGCCGCGCCGCTTACGGCCGGCTGCGGGCCGACCTGCCGCCGGGCCGGTCCGTCCGGCGGCTGGCGGAGTTCGGCGCGGACGTGCTGTCACGGTCCACCCAGCTCGATACGACCGGCAGCCACCACGCATCGGAAGACCCGTCCGAAGACGACACGATGCTGGTCGACAACGGGATAGTGCAGCGCATCCTGACGAATCCGGCGGTACTGCTCTTCGCCGGACTGACCGTGATCGCGCTGGTGGCAGAGCGCTCGCTGCTCGGCGGCGGCACGCTCGGCGGCGGCGCGCTGGTGCCCGCATCGGGCGGCGCCGCCGGGCTGTGGCATATCTACCTGCAGGGCTTTCATCCCACCGGAGTCGGCTCGGCTACCACCGCCCCCCCGTACCTGGCGGTGATCGCGGCGCTCGCCACGATCGCGGCCGGCAAGCCGTGGCTGGCCGTGGACGTGATCCTGCTGGGCTGCGTGCCGCTGGCCGGCCTTACCGCGTATCTCGCGGCCCGCCGGATCACCCGCCTGGCGCCGGTCCGGGTCTGGGCGGCCGCGGCGTATGCGCTGCTGCCGGTGGCGATGGGATCGATTGCGGCCGGCCGGATCGGCACCGCGGTCGTTTTCGTGATCCTGCCGCTGATCGCGCTGACCGCGGCGCGGATGTTCACCCAGCCGCCCCGGCTAGCCCGCCGCGCGGCCTGGGCGACTGGTCTCGGCGTGGCGGTGGCCACCGCGTTCGTGCCGCTGGTCTGGGTGATCGCGCTAATCGCCGGCGGCGTCGCCGCGCTCGCCTTCAGCTCGGCCCGTCGTGGCCTGGCCACGAACCTGGCGATCGCCGCGATAGTGCCGCCGGTACTGCTGATGCCCTGGACGATCCAGGTCGTCACGCACCCGGCGCTGCTGCTGCTGGAGGCCGGTGTCCGGGCACCTGGCCTGGCCAGCCATGACCTGTCCGCGCGATCGCTGATGCTGCTGTCCCCTGGCGGCCCCGGGATACCGCCGTTCTGGGTCACCGGCGGCCTCGCCGTCGCTGCTCTCGCGGCGCTGCTGCTGGGCAAGCGCCGGGTGCTGGCCATGGCCGGCTGGGGTGTCGCGCTGTTCGGCCTGCTGATCGCGACCGCGGTCAGCCGCATCGTCGTCACGCCCCCGGGCGGCGACTCGGGCGTGGCGGCATGGCCGGGGGTCGCGCTGACCGTTGTCGCGATCGGCCTGCTGCTGGCCGCGGCGACAGCGGGCGATGCCATCCCGCGCCTGCTGGGCGGCGGCCCGACTGGCGGCGGGCCGACTGGCGGCGGCCGGACTGTCCGGCGCGGCCTGGGCAGCATCCGCGGCCTCGGCGTGATCCTGCTGGCCGTCGCGGCATGCTCGGCGCCGGCCCTGGCGGCCGCGTCGTGGGTGAAGAGCGGGGTCCGCGGCCCGGTTGCCGCGATTGGCGGGCAGCTGGTGCCCGAGCTGGTTTCCGTGTCGTCGGACAACGGCCTGCGGCTGCGCACCCTGGTGCTGCGGGTGCAGCCCGGCCACGTGAGCTACGCGGTGCTGCGCGGAGTCGCGCCGTCCCTCGGCGATCCTGATCTGGCGCCCGTCCCGGCCGCCCAGCGGGCGCTTGGCGATGCCGTCGCGACCCTGGTCGCGCCCAGCGGCGGCCAGGCGGCCGATCAGGGCAACGCGCTCGCTCAGTTCGACATCGGCTTCGTGCTGATGCCTGCCCCGGTCAATCCGGCGCTGGCGCGCCTGCTCGACGGAGCGGCCGGGCTGCGGCCGGTGAGCGCGACGGCGTCCTTCGACCTGTGGCGGCTGGTCGACTTCCCGGCCCGCGTGCGTGTCGTCGAGTCCGGCGGCCAGGTCGTCCCGCTGCGCTCAGGCACGACGAGCCTGCACGGCGCGACCGCGCCCGCGGCCGGCGGCACGCTCGAACTCGCCGAGCCGGCCGGCGGATGGAATGCCACCCTGAACGGCCACCCGCTGACGCCCGTCCGCTCCCCGGCGGGCAGCTGGGCGCAGGCCTTCCGGCTGCCCGCAGGCGGCGGCAGGCTCAGCATCACTCACGAAGACACCAGCCATACGGCCGCGCTGATCCTGGAGTTCATCGCCTTCGCCGTCGTCGCGGTGCTCGCGCTCCCTGGCATCAACGCGGCAGCGGCCGCGCCGGCCGCCGCGGCGGCCAGTGACAGCGGCGAAGCGGGCGAGCCCGGTGAACCCGGCGAGCCCGGCCGGGCCGCCAGTCCCGGGCCCGCGTACCCGGGCTCGCGGGCGCAGCCGGGACAAGGGACGATCCCGGCGGCCGGCCGACAAGCCGAAGAGCGACAAGGCTGGCCCCCGCCGGCCGCGCCGGCCCCGGCCGGCCGAACCAGTGCCGCGCGACGGTGCCGCCGGGGACGCAGCGTCCCCGGGCACGGCCGCCAGCGGCACGGCCGGCCGCGGCACGGCTGCCCGCGGCGCAGCAGTCCGGGCCGCGGCCGCCAGGGCCGCCGCCGCGCGGGCCGCGGCCAACGGTGACTACTCCGCGGCCGGCCAGCAGGCCACCTGGCCGGTCAGCCAGCAGCCCGGCAGGCCGGCCAGCGAGCAGCCAGGCCAGCCGTCCTGGCCGGCCGGGCAGCCCGCCGGGCAGGCCAGCCACCACCCGGCGTCCTGGCCGGCCGGGCAGCCCGCCGGGCAGCGCGCGCAGTCAGCACCGTGGTCGGCGGCGGAACAGCCCGCCAGCGACCCCGCATCCTGGCCGGCGATGGAGCAGCCGTCCCGGCCTGCCCGTCAGTCAGCATCCTGGCCAGCGGACATCAGCGTCCTGGCCGGCCGGGCAGCCCAGCCGGCCAGCGGGTCAGCCGGGACCCTGGCCAGCGACCGAGCAGCCAGCGGTGCGAGCTGGCCACCCGGCCCCCTGGCCAGCGGCGGAGCCGCCCGCGAGGGAGCCCGGACCCTGGCCGGCGGCGGACCGGCCAGCCTGGCAGGCCAGCGAGCCGGCGGCCAGCCAGCCGGCCTCGCCGTCAGCCTGGCCATCGGACGACGACCGGCTGGATCCGCTGCCGTCGGCCGGCGAGCCGGGACCGGTCTGGCTGCCGGCCGCGCCCGAGGAGGAAACCGATTCCCGGTGGCCGGCGCCCGGCGAGGACCGCGGGGATGATCGCTGGTGAGGGGCCTGTTCGGGAAGAAGCTCGTAATCGGCGTGCTGGTGATACTCGCGCTGGGCGCCGTCTACGCGCTCGCCGGGCTCAGCCATCCGGTCGCGCTGGCGGCCGGCCGCCCGGTGGTGCCGCCGAGCCGGGCGCCCGTCACGACCGCGGTTCGCGCCTGCCCGTCCCCGGGCAGCGGAGGCGCCAGCGGGGTGGCGATCATCGCGGCCGGTACCGGTACCGGCCAGGCCGGCCCGGCCAGCGGCGGCACGGCGGTGGTGAGCCGCCTGTCAGCCGCGGGCAGCGCCAGCGCCGGCGGTCCGCTGGTCACCCTTTCCCGGCCTGGCGTGCTGACCCGGACGGCTGTCCGGACGGCAGCCGGCCCCGGCTGGCGCGCCGTCGGCAGGCAGCCAGTCGGCGGCCGGCGGCAAGGTGGTCGCCGAGCCATCGCGAGGCGGCGTGGTCATCCGGGCGACCGGGTCGATGGCCCGGGCGCTGGCGGTCGAGCAGACCGGACCGGGCGGGCTGCCGACCGCGATCTGCGACAGCCCCGGCACCGACTTCTGGTTCGTGGGCCCCGGGCAGCGCGGGCTGGCCAGCATGCAGCTGTATCTCATGAATGCCGACAGCCAGCCGGCCGATGCGGAAATCGACATTTACACCGACAGCGGGCCGCTGCTGGGCAGCACCGACACCGGGATCGCCGTGCCCGCCCATGGGCTGCTTGTCCAGTCGCTGGCCAAGCTCGTGCACGGGTCCCGGGTGGTGGCGCTGCACGTGCGCACGAGCGTCGGGCGGCTTGTCGCCGCGGTCAGGGAGACCAAGAGCGCGAGCCAGCAGGGCGCGTGGCTGCCGGCCAGCCAGCCGCCCGCCCGAAGCCTCGTCCTGCCCGGCCTGCCAGCCTCAGCCGGCCGCAGGGAGCTGTACGTGGCCGTCCCTGGCGCAGCCAACGCTCAGATCAAGGTGACGGCGGTAACCGCCAAGGGCTCGTATCGGCCGACCGGGGGCGGCGGGATCGACCTGCCCGGTGGCTCAGCGATCGTAGTGCCGCTGCCGTCGCTCGCCGGAGCCGCGGCTGCGGTCAGGATAGCCTCGAATGTTCCCGTCACGGCCGCCATGCTGGCGTCCGGCGGCCCGCCCGGCGCGCCCGGCGCCTTCACTGCCGCGTCCGCTCCCATCGAGGAGCAAGGCGTCATCGCCGACAATCTCAGCGGTTCCGGTGATACCTCCACCCTGGTGCTGTCCGCTCCGCGCGCGGCGGCCCAGGTCCGGATCACCGAGGAGAGCGCCGCGGCCGGGCGGCAGCCGGGTACCGGCGGCCCGGCCGTCCGGGTGATCTCCATCAAGGCGAAGCACACGGCGACCGTGCTGCTGCACGCGCCGAGCGGATCGGCCGCGCGAGCTCCGTTCGCCGTCGTGATCACCCCGCTGGCCGGGTCGGGGCCGGTCTACGCCGGCCGGGTGCTGGCGCGGAGCGGCACGGTGGAGTCGATATTCCCCGTGCTGAGCTCGCTGACCTCGGTGCCGCTGCCCCCGGTCCGTGACTCCCTCGCCACCGTGCTGCCCTGACCGGCGGGTCAGTCCTCCGCCGAGTAACCAGGATCGACCGCCCGGGGATCCACGCCGAGCAGGCGGGCGAATTCCTCCACCACGACGTCCAGCACGAGCTCGGCCAGATCCTCCTCGCCATCGGCGCGCGCCAGCAGCGGGCGGCGGAACAGCACGATGCGCGGCGGGGATGCCGGGCGCACCGCGTCGCGCGGATCGCCGGAGCCGGAGTCAAGCCGGGCCAGCGGCACCGGGTCAGGCCGGTCAGCCAGGACACCGGCCGCCGGGATCTCCTCGACGGCGAACTCAACGCCGGACAACTCGGCCGCCCACCGCGGCTCCAGCTGGGCGACGGCCTGCAGCACGAGATCGTCGAAGCGCTCCGCGCGGGTCCGGTAGATCGGGGTGTCCGGCGGGGCAAGCATGCCGCGCAGGCCGCGGCCATGCCGGTCCCGGCGCCGGATCCGCGCTGACCCTGGCCTGCGGCTATCACCCGTCTGCACAATGACCGAGGGTATCCGGCGCGGGCGCCGCGGCAGCCGCCCGGAGCCGCCCGGGGAGACACGATCGTGCCGAGTGCCCCGGGTGGTGGCGTTACCGCCTGCGGGTCGATACCGTCAGCCGTTGTGAGCCATCTGCGCGAGTCCGCCTGCCGAGCGGCCCGCGAGCGCGCTCCGGCCGCCGTTCCCCGGCCGGGGAAGGTGCCGTGAGCGGGGTGCGCCGGTGAGTGCCAGGCACTGCTCACGGCCCACCTGCAAGCAGGCCGCGCTGTACACGCTGACCTATGTGTACCGCGACTCCACCGCCGTGCTCGGCCCGCTGGCCGCCTACGTGGAGCCGCATTGCTACGACCTGTGCGCCAGGCACGCCGACCGGCTCACCGTTCCCCGCGGCTGGGACGTGGTCCGGCTGCCGGCCGTGCCGCCCGAGCAGGTAGCCGACGACCTGGAGGCGCTGGCCAACGCGGTCAGGGAGGCGGTCCTGCCGCAGGCAGCTGCCGAGCCCACCGGGCAGGGCATCGAAGTCGGCAGGCGCGGCCACCTGCGGGTGCTCCGCTCATCGCCGCAGGACAAGGGCAAACTCGGCTAGCCGGGCCCGGCTATGCGGTGCCCCGGACGGTGCGGCGCGAGAATCAGCTGGCAGCTATGGCATAGGTTCCTCCGGCGCGGTTGGCATGTCAGTGCCGCGGGGTGGTGCAGGAGCCACCGCTGGCGCCGGGCGGCGGCCGCGGCCGCCCGGGCCGGCCACGATGGCTCGCGCGCGGCGGCAGCCCGATCAGGCTGCCGGTAGGCTCGGTGTCCGTGCGGCGCCGGGCGTGCCACGGCACGTGCATGGCCAGCAGGGCGGCGGTGTGATCAGGCACAGTACGTCCGGCGCGGTGCGATCAGGTGCGAGGAGGCAGGCCGCAGTGGCCGAGTACGCGAAGATCTTCAAGGCCTACGACATCCGCGGCATCGTCCCCGATGAGCTTGACGAGGACGCCGCCGAGGTGATCGGCGCGGCGTTCGCGCGGCTGACCGGCGCGGCGTCGGTGGTCACCGTGCACGACATGCGCACCTCCTCCGCGCCGCTCGCGGCCGCGTTCGGGCGCGGGGCGGCCGCGCAGGGCGCCGACGTCGTATCGGGCGGGCTCGGCTCGACCGACATGCTCTATTTCGCCAGCGGCAGCCTCGGCATGGCGGGCGCGATGATCACGGCGAGCCACAATCCGGCGAAGTACAACGGCATCAAGCTCTGCCGCGACGGAGCCCGGCCAGTCGGGGCCGACAGCGGGCTGGCCGAGCTGCGGAGGCTGGCCGAGAGCGGCGTGCCTGCCCGCGACGGCGCGGCGGGGACTATCGCATCGCGCAACCTGCTGGCGGACTACGCCGACCACCTGCGGAAGCTGGTGGACCTGTCCGGCATCCGCCCGCTGAAGGTCGCGGTGGATGCGGGAAACGGGATGGGCGGCTACACCGTGCCCGCGGTCTTCGCCGGCCTCCCGCTGGAGACGGTGCCGCTGTACTTCGAGCTCGATGGCTCGTTTCCGCATCATGAGGCCAACCCGATCGATCCGGCGAACCTGCGTGACCTGCAGCACGCGGTCATCAGTTCAGGCGCCGATATCGGGCTGGCGTTCGACGGCGACGCCGACCGGTGCTTCGTGGTCGACGAACGCGGCGAGATCGTCTCGCCGTCCGTCCTGACCGCGCTGATCGCGGTGCGGGAGCTGGCCAGGGAGCCGGGCGCCACCGTCATCCACAACCTGATCACCTCCCGGGGGGTGCCGGAGATCATCGCGGAGCACGGCGGCGTCCCGGTACGCACCCGGGTAGGTCACTCGTTCATCAAGGCGCAGATGGCCGCTACCGGCGCGATCTTCGGCGGCGAGCACTCCGGTCACTTCTATTTCCGCGATTTCTGGTTCGCCGACTCGGGCATGCTGGCGGCCATGCACGTACTCGCCGCGCTCGGCTCGCAGCCGGGGCCGCTGTCCGTGCTGCTCGCCGAGTACTCCAGGTACACGGCGTCCGGCGAGATCAACAGCGAGGTCAGCGACCCGGCCGCGGTGGCCGCTGCGGTGCGGGAGTCGTTCGCCGGCCGCCCCGGCGTCACCATCGACGAGCTGGACGGGCTGACCGTTGCCGGCGCGGGCTGGTGGTTCAACCTGCGGCCGTCGAACACCGAGCCACTGCTGCGGCTCAACGTCGAGGCACCCGATGAGGCGCAGCTGGCCGCCATCCGCGACGAGGTGCTGCGCTTGGTGCGCGGCGATCCCGCCTAGCAAGGCCGGCTACCTGCCCGCCGTGCCCTAACCCCCGACATCATGGGAGACGACGTGAAGATCGACGACTGGCTGCTGGAGATCCTGGCCTGCCCGCAGTGCCACGCGCCGCTGCGGGCCGACGCCGAGGCAAGCGAGCTGGTTTGCACCAATACGGAGTGCGGCCTCGCGTACCCGGTGCGCGACGACATCCCCGTGCTGCTCGTGGACGAGGCGCGCCGCCCGCAGGCTGGCTAATGCCGGCCGAGGATCCCCCGGGCGCCGCCGCCCGGGCTGACCGGGCGCAGGCACACGGCGGGGTACGGGCCGTGCTCGCCGCGCTCGGGGCCAACCTGGGCATCGCCGTGACGAAGTTCGTCGCCTTCGCGATTACCGGATCGGCCTCGATGCTGGCCGAGTCCGTGCACTCGCTGGCCGACTGCGGCAACCAGCTGCTGCTGCTGGTCGGCCGGAGCCGGTCACGCCGGGCCGAGACCGCGCAGCATCAGTTCGGCTTCGGCACGGAACGGTACTTCTACGGGTTCATCGTCGCCGTCGTGCTCTTCACCGTGGGCGCGCTGTTCTCCGTCTACGAAGGGGTACACCGGATAACCCACCCCGAGGAGGTGGCCTCGCCGGCGGTGGCGTTCGCCGTGCTCGGCGTCGCGATCATCCTGGAGTCGTTCTCGCTGCGGACGGCCGTCCGCGCGTCCAACCTGACCAGGGGACCCCGCGGGCTGGCCTATTTCATCCGGCACGCTAAGGCACCCGAGCTGCCGACCGTACTGCTGGAGGACATGGCGGCGCTGGCCGGGCTGGTATTCGCGCTGGCCGGGGTGACCCTGGCCACGGTCACCCACCGGGGCGAGTGGGACGGCGCCGGATCGCTGGCGATCGGCGCCCTGCTCGGCGTGGTTGCCGTCATCCTGGCGATCGAGATGAAGAGCCTGCTGATCGGGGAGTCGGCCAGCACGGAGGTGGCGCGCGCGATCGTGACCGCGCTGGAGGACGGGCCGGAGGTACAGCGGGTGATTCACCTGCGGACGCTGCATCTGGGGCCCGACGCGCTACTGGTCGCAGCCAAGATCGCCATCCGCGGGGAGGAGACCGGGGGGAGCATCGCCAGCGGGATCGACGCGGCGGAGCGCCGGATCAGGGCGGCGGTGCCGATCGCGAAGACGATTTACCTGGAGCCCGACCTGTACCGGCCGGCCGGGGCGGACCAGGACGATCCCGCGGTGGCGGTGCTGCGCGATCCGGACGAGTGAGGCCGCCGCGTGCCTGGCCGTCCTGCGGTGGCGGTGCGGCGCGATCCGGATGAGTGAGGCCGCCGCGTGCCTGGCCGTCCCGGGCGGCCGGCGGCAGGCCGAGCAGCCGCAGCGCCCGCTCCTGCTCGAAGTCCAGTGCGCGGGTGACCGGGCCGCCGATCCGCCCGGTCCGCCGGCCGAGCTCGGCCACCTGCGACCGTGCCGCCGGATCGGTTATGACTTTCAGGCCGAACGCGAGCGCCGCGGGGCTGATGTCGTAGCGCCGCTCGATCGCCAGCGCCAGCGCGACCGCGTCCAGGTCGCGATCCGTGAATTGCCGGTGCGCGGACGGCCGGGCGCGCGGCCGGCCGGCCGCCGCAGCAGCGGAAGCAGCCCGAGTGACTCCCGGTAGCGGAGCATCCGGGCCGAGGTGCCCAGGCGCCGCGCTGCTTCCGTGATGCGCATGACAGCTAATTTAACAATTTCCTGTCAGGAATGACCAGCACAGCGTGCGAACACCCGCCCGCATCTCATACGGTCGGTACGTCGGGCCACGAAATCCACCGCAGAGGAGTCGCGCATGTCCGCGGAGAATCTTCCGTTCAAGGTCGCCGATCTGTCGCTCGCCGAGTTCGGGCGCAACGAGATCAGGCTGGCCGAGCACGAGATGCCGGGCCTGATGGCCGTGCGCGAGGAGTACGCGCACTCGCAGCCGCTCCGCGGTGCCCGGATTACCGGCTCGCTGCACATGACCGTGCAGACGGCCGTGCTGATCGAGTCGCTGGTCGCCATCGGCGCGCAGGTGCGCTGGGCGAGCTGCAACATCTTCTCGACCCAGGATCATGCCGCCGCGGCGGTGGCCGTCGGCCCGGACGGCACGCCGCAGGACCCGAAGGGCGTACCGGTCTTCGCCTGGAAGGGCGAGACGCTGGAAGAGTACTGGTGGTGCACGGAGCAGGCGCTCAGCTGGCCGGCCGGCGGCGGGCCGAACATGATCCTGGACGACGGCGGGGACGCCACGATGCTCGTGCACAAGGGCGCCGAGTACGAGCGTGCCGGGGGAGTGCCGTCGGCGGCGGCCGACGACGCCGAGGAATGGCGGGTCCTGCTGGGCGTGCTGCGCCGGTCGCTGGACGCCAGCCCGGGCAAGTGGACCGCGGCCGCCGGGCAGATCAAGGGCGTGACCGAGGAGACCACCACCGGCGTGCACCGGCTCTATGAGATGGCCAGCGCAGGCACGCTGCAGTTCCCGGCGATCAACGTGAACGACTCGGTGACCAAGTCGAAGTTCGACAACAAGTACGGCTGCCGGCACTCGCTCGTGGACGGGATCAACCGGGCGACCGATGTCCTCATCGGCGGCAAGGTGGCGGTCGTCTGCGGCTACGGCGACGTGGGCAAGGGCTGTGCCGAGTCGCTGCGCGGCCAGGGCGCCCGGGTCATCATCACCGAGATCGACCCGATCTGCGCGCTGCAGGCGGCCATGGACGGCTTCCAGGTGGCCACGCTGGAGGACGTGGTGGCCAGCGCCGACATCTTCGTCAGCGCGACCGGCAACTTCAACATCATCACCGCGGCGCAGATGAGCCAGATGAAGCACCAGGCGATCGTCGGCAACATCGGGCACTTCGACAACGAGATCGACATGGCCGGGCTCGCGCGGCTGCCCGGGATCAAGAAGGTCTCGATCAAGCCGCAGGTCGACGAGTGGGTCTTCGCCGACGGGCACTCGGTGATCGTGCTGTCCGAGGGGCGGCTGCTCAATCTCGGCAACGCCACCGGTCATCCCAGCTTCGTGATGTCCAATAGCTTCACTAACCAGGTGATGGCCCAGGTCGAGCTGTTCACCAGGACCGAGCAGTATCCGCTGGGCGTGCACGTGCTGCCCAAGTACCTGGACGAGAAGGTCGCCAGGCTGCATCTGGACGCACTGGGCGTGCGGCTGACCAAGCTGACCAAGGAGCAGGCCGACTATATCGGCGTGCCCGTGGACGGGCCGTACAAGCCCGACCACTACCGCTACTGACCGATGACCGAGCGCCGGCCCGCCGTGGGCACCTCGCCCGCCGCGGGCCCAGCGCGCGTGGCGGGACCAGCGCCCGCCGCGGGAGCAACGCCCGCCGCGGGCCTGGCGCGCGCGGCAGGCCCGCGCTCCGATATCGCTGACCCGTGGCTGGCCGCCGCCGGGCTGGCCAGGATCGGCTGGGCGGAGCGGGCCATGCCGGCGCTAGGGCTGATCCGGGCCAGGTTCGAGGCCGAGCGGCCGTTCGCCGGCCTGGCCGTGGCCGCCTGCCTGCATGTCACCGCGGAGACGGCAGGCCTGGTGAACGTGCTCCGGGCCGGCGGCGCGCAGGTCCACCTGGCGGCGTCCAATCCGCTGTCCACCCAGGACGACGTCGCGGCGGCGCTGGCCGGCTACCCGGGCGCCACCGTGTCGGCCGTCTCCGGGGCGGACCGGAAGACCTACTACGAGCACATCCACCGGGCGCTGGACTGCGGCCCGGCCCTGGTCATCGATGACGGCTGCGATCTGGTGAACACCCTGCACGCGGAGCGGCCCGAGCTGCTCGCCGGGGTGCTCGGCGGCTGCGAGTCCACCACCACCGGCGTGGCCAGGCTCCGCCGGATGGCCGCGGCGGGCACCCTGGGCTTTCCGATGGTGGCCGCGAACGCCGCTGAGACGCGGCGCATGCTGGACAACCGGTACGGCACCGGGCAGTCGGCGATCGACGGCATCATCCGCGCCACCAACACGCTGCTGGCCGGCAAGGTGGTGGTGGTCGCCGGGTTCGGGTCAGCGGGCACCGGGATCGCCGAGCGGGCCAGGGGCCTCGGCGCCCAGGTCATCGTCACCGAGGTCGATCCGGTCCGCGCGCTCGACGCGGTCATGCAGGGGTACCGGGTGCTGCCGATGGCCGCGGCGGCGCCGGCCGGCGAGGTATTCATCACGGCCACCGGCTCCCGCGACGTGATCGCCGCCGGGCACCTGGCGGTCATGCGCGACGGCGCGATCCTGGCCAACGCCGGCCACTTCGACGTCGAGATCGACGTGCGCGCGCTGGCGGGCCTGGCGGTGACCGTCAACCCCGAGGTGCGCCCGCATGCGGACGAGTACGTGCTCGCCGACGGCAGGCGGCTGATCCTGCTGGCCGAGGGGCGGATCGTCAACCTGGTCGCCGCCGAAGGCCACCCGGCCGCCGTGATGGACCTGTCCTTCGCGGCCCAGGCGCTCGTGCTGGCCTGGCTAGCCCGTGATCACGACGGGCTGCCGCCTGGGGTGCATGACGTCCCGGCCGCCATCGACGCGCAGATCGCCAGCCTGATGCTGGCCTCGCTCGGCACCCAGATCGACGCGCTCACTGAGGCGCAGCGGGACTACCTGGACTCGTGGCGGTATGGCTCCTGAACCGGGTCAGCATGATCATCGTGATCCAGCCGCCGATCAGGATCATCCAGAAGTTGACTAGCCGGTAGGCGAGCACCGAGGTCAGCGCGCCGGCGCTGTTCATCCCGACGGCCACCAGTGCTGCCGTCAGCGTGGCCTCGACCAGCCCGAAGCCGCCCGGGGTCAGGCCCGTGCTGCCGGCCGCCGCGCCTGCCGCGTAGGCGATCAGCAGGCCGCCCCAGGGCACCGGCTGGCCGGCCGCGCGGATGGCGCAGGCCAGGGCGGCGCAGTCGCCGATCCAGTTCAGCAGGGCCAGCCCGAACACCTCCGCGTACCGCGGCCACGACATCCTGATGCTGGCCACCCGGTCCAGGATCTCCTCAAGAGCGCCCGCGTGATCGCCCGGCGGCCGGCGAAGCAGGCGCCGGCTGAAGGTGATGAGCCGGGCCAGGGCCACGCTCAGCCAGCGGCGCACCCGCTGATCGCGCAGGGCCAGCAGGACGGCCACGGCCGGCAGCAAGAGCAGGGCCGCGCCGGCGAACCCGATGACGGTCGCGATGGACGCGCCGCCCGCGAGCGACCCGGCCACCAGGAGTACCGCGAGGGCGGACGTAGACAGGATCGCCGAGACGGCCAGCGCCCAGCTGGTGATCGCCTGGCCGAGGCCGCGCCGCCGGAACTGCTGGTAGGAGAAGACCACGGCTAGCTGCGCCCCGGCGAACGGGATCGTCATCGACAGCGCGTTGCTCGCGTAGGTGATGGCCATGACCGAGCTGAAATGGGCACTGCTGCCGTCGGCCCGGAGCAGCCGGCGGCGGCTGAGGCCAAAGGCAATCAGCGAGATGAACTCGCAGGCAATGGCGGCCAGGAACCAGGTCCAGTCGAGGCCGGTCAGCCGCTGCAGCGACTCGGCCAGCGTGTGCCGGCCGATCACGATGCCCGCGGTGATGGCCCCGGCGGCCAGCAGCACCACGGCGGCACGCTTGCCGTTCCGCTGGCGCTGCCCGGTCGTCGCGCTCATGCCGCCGCCGTCGCCCGCACCCGCGTCCTCCCGTCTCCTGCTCGCCCGGCACGGAGGCATGACTCGCCAGGACCGGCCGCCGGCCCGCGCTGTGCCGCTTTTCGGTGCCCCATGGAGGCCGGCTTAACCATGTTCGCCGGCTCGCCGCCCATACTGGCATGAAGGATGACTCGCGCGCCGCGCCGTCCGGCTGCACACTCGTGGTGTGGATATTCCCGCGCTGAGCTGGCTCGACCCGCCAGGTGGCCCGGCGATCGTGCTGCTCGACCAGACCAGGCTGCCGGCCGAGGAGACGACGGTCACCTGCGCCGACGTGCCGGCGCTGGTTGACGCCATCCGCCGCCTGGCGGTGCGGGGGGCGCCGCTGCTGGGCGTCGCGGGTGCGTTCGGCGTGGCCCTGGCCGCTTACCGTGGTGATGACGTCGCCCGCGCCGCCGCCGTGATCGGGCAGGCCAGGCCCACCGCGGTAAACCTGGGCTGGGGAGCCAGCCGGGCGCTGGCGGCATACCAGCGGGCTTTGCAGGCCGGCGGCACCGACCGGGAACGAGGCGCTGCCCGTGCTGCGCTGGCAGCGGCCAGGCGCATTGCGGCGCAGGATGCCGCGGCTAGCGCCGCGATGGCCGCGCACGGGCTCAGCCTGATCCCGCCGGACGCCAGGATCCTCACTCATTGCAATACCGGCGCGCTGGTATCGGCGGGCGAGGGGACGGCATTCGCCGTGATCCTCGCGGCGCACCGCGCGGGCAGGCTGGCCATGCTGTGGGTGGATGAGACCCGGCCGCTGCTGCAGGGGGCCAGGCTGACGGCTTACGAGGCACGGCGGGCCGGCCTGCCGCACGCGGTGCTGGCCGACGACGCCGCGGCATCGCTGCTGGCCGCGGGCGAGGTCGACATGGTGCTCACCGGCGCGGACCGGATCGCCGCCGACGGCAGCGTCGCGAACAAGATAGGCACGTACGGCCTTGCCGTGCTGGCCAGCTACCACCGGGTGCCGTTCGTGGTCGTGGCGCCCATGTCCACCATCGATCCCGACACGTCCGATGGCACCGCGATCGTCGTGGAGCACCGGCCCGCCGGGGAGGTCATCTGCATTGACGGCAAGCCGGTAGCGCCAGCCGGGACAAGTGCCTATAACCCCGCCTTCGATGTCACCCCTCCTGGCCTGATAACCGCCCTAGTAACCGAGTGCGGCGTCGCCCAGCCGGTCACTGCGGGTACCCTGCGTGTCCTAGGTGCAGGATCGACTGCCTGTGAAAGCCCGCCTGCCGACGTTTACGTGGAACGATGAGGCTTATGAAAGGTCGCGTGCTGGTCGTCGACGACGACGCCGCTCTCGCCGAGATGCTGGGGATCGTGCTCCGTGGTGAGGGGTTCGAGCCAACCTTCGTCTTTGACGGCGACCGGGCCATGGACGCCTTCCATGACACCCGGCCCGATCTCGTGCTGCTGGACCTGATGCTGCCCGGCATGGACGGGATCGACGTCTGCCGCCAGATCCGGGCCGAGTCCGGCGTGCCGATCGTCATGCTGACGGCCAAGAGCGACACGGTCGACGTGGTGCTCGGCCTGGAGTCGGGCGCTGACGACTACATCGTCAAGCCGTTTCAGTCGAAGGTGCTCATCGCGCGGGTCCGCGCCAGGCTGCGCAGGACCGACGACCCGGCTCCGGAGATGCTGCAGATCGGCGAGGTCAGCATTGACGTGGCCGGGCACGCGGTCAAGCGGGGCGGCGAGCCGCTCAACCTCACTCCGCTGGAGTTCGACCTGCTGGTGGCGCTGGCCCGCAAGCCGCGCCAGGTGTTCACCCGCGAGGTCCTGCTGGAGCAGGTATGGGGTTACCGGCACGCCGCCGACACCCGCCTGGTCAACGTCCACGTCCAGCGGCTCCGGGCCAAGATCGAAACGGACCCCGAGCGCCCCGAGATCGTCGTGACGGTCCGCGGCGTCGGCTACAAAGCGGGATCAGGCTGAGCCGGCCCGCCGGGCCAGCGCAGCCGGCTTACCGGATTCCGCTCCTTCCAGCGAAGAAGGGTCATGAAGGGAGCAGCGACTCCTAGCCGCGACCGGAGCGATGCGCCCTCCGGTGCCAGTGCCGCAGCCCGCGCTGTAGCTGCCGCCTGCGCCGCCGCCGGGCAGCGGCTGCTGCCCGGCGCCCGGCGCGCGGCCGGGAAGGCCCGGCGCGCCGCGCTGGCGGCACGGGCCCGCTGCGGGGCCGCCTGGGCTGCCCTGCGCCTGCGCTGGAGCCGGTCGCTGCAGCTGCGCGTAGTGGGCACGACGCTGATCTTCTCCGCCACGGTCATCGCGGTGCTCGGCTTCTTCCTCGTCCAGCAGATCGCGGCCGGGCTGCTGCAGAACAAGGAGAGGTCAGCGGCAACGCTGGCGGCCAGCGGCCGGAGCCTGGCCATGAGCCCGACCGCCTTTCACACGACCGCGCCCGACTCCGAGGACGCCAGCGGCCTGATGTTCAAGATCCTGACGCAGCTGCCACAGGAGACCAACTCCGGAGCAACGGGCGCCGCCGTCATGATCAACTCACCCCGGGCGCCGGCCGCCGTCGTGCACGGCTGGTACGACGGCCCCTACCGGCTTGGTGCCATTCCCGCGGACCTGATCAGCGCCATCAGCAGCGAGCAGCGGGCGGGGCAGGGCCAGACAAGCTTCGAGGCGACGACGCTGATCGTGGCCGACACCCGGGCCGGTCCCGGGCACGCCATTCCCGGCCTCGCCGTCGGCGTCCCGGTGGGCAGCGATTACCAGCTGTACTACCTGTTCCCGCTCACCCAGGAACAGCAGACCCTCGCCCTGGTACAGCGGGCCATCATCGTGGTCGGGCTCGCGCTGGCTTTCCTGCTCGCGGCGATCGCCTCACTGGTCACCCGCTGGGTAGTCGTGCCCGTCCGGCAGGCCGCGCACGGCGCCCAGCGGCTGTCCACCGGCAACCTGGCCGAGCGCATGCCGGTGCGCGGCACCGATGACCTGGCCGCGCTGGCGACCGCTTTCAACGAGATGGCGGCCAGCCTGCAGGAGAAGATGCGGGAATTGCAGGATCTGTCGCATGTGCAGCGGCAGTTCGTCTCGGACGTGTCGCATGAGCTGCGCACCCCGCTGACGACCATCAGGATCGCCGCGGACGTGCTTTTCGCGTCCAGGCAGCAGCTGGACACCTCGTCCGGACGCTCCGCCGAGCTGCTGCAGAGCCAGCTGGAGCGGTTTGAGTCGCTGCTCGTCGACCTGCTGGAGATCAGCCGGTATGACGCCAACGCCGCGACCCTGGACGCGGAACCCGTCGATATCTGCGATCTGGTCAGGAATGCGGCGGACGTGGCCCAGCAGCTAGCCGAGCGCCGGGGTGCCAAGATCGAGTTCCGGCTGCCGGCCGGACCGTGCGTGGCGGAGGCCGACCGGCGCCGGGTCGAGCGCATCCTGCGGAATCTGCTGGTCAACGCGGTGGAGCACGGCGAGAACAGGAATACCGTCGTCACCGTGGCCGCCGACAGGGACGCCGTGGCCGTCGCGGTCAGGGACTACGGCGTGGGACTCGCTCCCGGCGAGGTGAACCTCGTCTTCGACCGCTTCTGGCGGGCGGATCCCGCGCGCGCCAGGACGACCGGCGGCACCGGCCTGGGCCTGTCGATCGCGCTGGAAGACGCCCGGCTGCACGGCGGCTGGCTGGAGGCATGGGGAGAGCGGGGCCGAGGCTCGGTGTTCCGGCTGACACTGCCGCGCAGTACCGGCACCGAGCTGGCCGGATCGCCGCTGCCGCTCGGCCCCGACGAGGCCGAGCTGGCCACCGGTGCCGGGGCGGCCGCCGCAGCCGCGCCGCAAAGTGAGGCGGCCGGTGGCGACACGGCGGCGGCCGCGAGCATCGCGCAGTCAGCCGGGAGCACTTCGGCGGCGGCCGGTGGCTAGGCCGTGACCGGTGACTAGTACGCCGGAGATTGCGCTGCGACCGGCCCGGCGACGGCTCGCGCCGCTGGCGCTCGCCGCCTGCCTGACCGTGATCGCGGCGGGCGGATGCGCCACCATTCCGTCCAGCGGCCCGGTCCGGTCGCTCAGCCAGCCGCAGAACGGGGTGGTCCAGGGCCAGGGCTTTCCCCAGCTGATTCCCGCGCCGCCGGGCAAGGGCTGGACGCCGGTGCAGATCGTGTCCGGGTTCCTGGCCGCGAACGCCAGCTTCGCCGGCAACAATGCCGCCGCCCGCGAGTACCTGACTCCCGGCCAGGCACGGGCCTGGAACCCGGGCTCGGCGGTCACGGTGGTCTCCCAGCCGAATCTGAAGAAAGCAGTGGTTCTCAACCGGCTGACCGGGCAGTCGGGCAGCACCATGCAGACTGTCGACGTCAGCGGCCACGAGCTGGCCACGCTGACCGCGAGCGGCCAGTACCAGCCCCCCTCGGCGTCGGCCAAGCAGACCATCAGGTTCCCGCTCAAGCTCATAAAGATCGGCGGTCAGTGGCGGATCGTCAACCCGCCCAGGCAACTGCTGCTCAGCAAGTCCGATTTCCTGCGCGTGTACCAGCCGAGGAATCTGTATTTCTTCGCCCCGGACGGCACGACGCTGGTGCCCGACCCGGTGTACGTTCCACTCCAGGCAACGGCCACGCACCTGGCTACGGACCTGGTCCTGGCCTTGAAGCAGCGGCCGCCCGGCCCCCTGTCCGGCGTGACCCAGACGAGCCTCCCGCCGGGCACCACGGTGCTCGGCGTCAGGATCGACGGCCCGGGCGCCGTCGTGAACCTTGGCGGCACGGTCACGCGGACAAGCATGAACGTGCGCGCGAAGATCGCCGCCCAGCTCGTCTGGACGCTGACCAGCTCGTCTTACGGCCGTCAGGCCATCAACTCGGTCGAGCTCAAGGTCGACGGCGTCGGGCAGGCGCTGCCCGGCACGGCCGGCGATTTTGAGCTGGCAAGCAAGGTCTCCGCCATGGTGCCCAGGCCCGTGAGTACCGGCGGGCTGTACTTCATCGGCAAGGGCGGCGCGGTTCAGGTGCTGCGGCTCTCCCCGGCCGCCGCACCGCCCAAGCTGGTCCCTGGGCAGGCCGGCACCGGGTTCATCCCGATGACCTCGATCGCCGTATCCCCGCGCACCGACGAGCGTTCCATCGCCGGCACCTCCCCTGGTGCCGGGGAGCGCTCTATCGCGGGCATCTCTCTCGATGGCCGGACCGTCTACTTCGGCGCGCTCGCCAAGGGGGCGGCACTCAGATCCTGGCGCCCCGGCGGCAGGATCACGTCATTGACCTGGGACGCCAGCGGTGACCTGTGGGTCGCCGCCGGCAACGGAGTCTGGCTGCGCCGGCCTGGCGGCAAGGCGCCCGTGGCGGTCGACAACGGCCTGCCGCCGGCCGGGGGCCGGGTCATCGCGCTGCGGGTCGCCCCTGACGGTGTCCGCATCGCCATGATCGTCCGTGGCAAGGCCGGATCACAGCTGGAGATCGGGGCGGTCAAGCTCGGGGCGCATACGGCGTCCATCGGGCAGCTCACGCCCATTGGCGCCGGGATCCGTGATCCGGCCGAGCTGAGCTGGTACAACCCCGACAACCTGATCGTGCTGGCCCGGCCGGGGTCGGCCAGCCCGGCGCTGAAGGAGGTTCCGCTGAGCGGCGGCGAGCCTACCAAGATTAGCGTCGAGCCGGGTACCCTCACGATTACCACCGCCGGATCGCAAATCGTGGCTGGCCTTCGCCGGGACCGGCTGGTGACGCTGTCCAGTCCTGATGGCAGCTGGCAGCTGCTGGGCCCCGGTCAGGATCCGGCCTACCCCGGCTGAGCCCGCCCCGGCCGGGCCTGCCCGGCAGTACCGGGCCGCCTCGCGCAGGGAGCCGCCGGGGAGCCACCTGAAGCAGGCGAGCGACTCCTGGCCCGGGAGCCGCCCTTCACGCTCCGTTACTAGATATGTGCTTTTCCCTCCTGACATTCGGTCGCTATGCGGCTAGCGTTCGTGTCATGGCACCCGCCCGGGTCCGTGGTTGCGTCGGGCAGGTCTCCCCGTCACCGGGGTACCCGCCCTGGCAAGCCGATGCCAGCCGCAGGCGAAACGGTCCACGTAAGGCGACTTCTTGTCGACTGATCACGGTGCGGCTTAGAAGTAAGTCCTGCCCCGCCGGGGGATCAGATGTCTCCCGGGCCGGGAGAAGGGCAGTAGTGGCGCAACCGCCGCGAAACCCTCAGCAGGCGGATGTGGGGTCGAAGACCAGGTCGGCCGGGCGGGTGCCGTTCCTTCCGACCGGGCAGAAGGGGGTTCCCTGAGTGGACATCATCTTCAAGGGCCGGCACACGGACGTGCTGGAAAGATTCCGCAGGCACGCTACGGCGAAGCTGTCCAAGATCGAGAGGCTGGACGGCAACGCGATCAGGGTCGACGTGGAGGTATCCACCGAGCGGAATCCGCGACAATCCGGCCGCCGGGAACGGGTCGAGCTGACGATCGCCTCCCGGGGCCCGGCGATCCGCGCCGAGGCCGCCGCCGAGGACCGGTTCACGGCGCTCGACATGGCCTTCGCGAAGCTGGAGTCACGGCTGCGCCGCGTCGGCGACCGGCGCAAGTGCCGCCATGGCGCGCACCCGGCGTCCCTGGCGGCTGACCTGCCCGGGTCCGCGCCGTCTTCATCCGATGCGCAGCAGCCCCCGGACGAACGGGCCGGGGGAGATGATGACGTCGTCGCGGTCAAGATGGAAGGCGATGGCCCGCTCGTCGTGCGGGAGAAGTTCCATGGCGCTACCCCGATGACTATCGACCAGGCCCTCTTCGAGATGGAACTCGTGGGTCACGACTTCTTCCTGTTCCGCGACTCCGACGGCGGTGGCCCGAGCGTCGTGTACCGGCGGCGCGGATACCAGTACGGCGTGATCCGGCTGGTGGAGAACGACGCGGATGAACGTGGCACCGAGCCCCTGACCGTACCGGAGGCGCCCGAGGAGCCGGCCCAGGATGCCAGGTCCCGGCAGCGAGCCATGCGGCGGGCGATGCTCGGCTCCCGCCGGGCTACGGGAGCCGCGGTAGCCGGCCGGGAGGCAGGCTAGGACCGCCACCCGGCGGACGGCCCGGTCAGGATGCGCAGCCCGGCCCGGGCCGCGATCGCGCTGCTGCCGTCGCATAGCCTTCGTCGGGCCGGCCCTGCGGTTGCGCCCGACGCGCCGGTCGGTAAGAGTTGATCACGCAGTGCCGCAGGCAGGCCAGATGCCGCCTGGGGGAGCGATCTGGCTAGCAGGAGGCGGGTCATGGGAGGAGGCGTCATGGGCGGAGACCGCGGGTCTGCCGGAGAATCGCCGGAGAGCCCGGGGCGTCCCGAGCCGATTCGCACCATGATCGTTGACGATCATGCGCTGTTCCGCCGCGGCCTGGAAATGGTCCTCGATGAGGAGGACGACATCGAGCTGGTCGGCCAGGCCAGCGACGGGTCCGAGGCGGTCGAGAAGGCGGGCGAATCGCTCCCTGATGTCGTCCTGATGGACATCCGGATGCCCCGCAGCAGCGGAATCGAGGCATGCCGGGCGATGAAGGAAGTCGCGCCGAGCGCCAAGATCGTCATGCTCACGATCAGCGACGAGGAAGAGGATCTCTTCGAGGCCATCCGGGCTGGCGCGAGCGGTTACCTGCTCAAGGACCTGCCGCTGGACGAGGTCGCGGAGACGGTCCGGGCGGTCCACGGCGGCCAGTCGCTGATCAACCCGTCCATGGCAGGCAAGCTCCTCACCGAGTTCGCGACGCTGGCGAGGCGCGATTCCGAGGAGGAGCGCGTCCAGCAGGTGCCGGCCCCGAAGCTCACTGACCGGGAAATGCAGGTGCTCAAGCTCGTCGCCAGGGGGATGAACAACAGGGACATCGCGAAGGAGCTGTTCATCTCCGAGAACACCGTCAAGAACCATGTGCGCAACATCCTGGAGAAGCTGCAGATCCATTCCAGGATGGAAGCGGTGATGGTAGCGGTACGGGAGAAGCTGATCGAGTTCAGCTGAGCTGCGCTGGGAGCCGCATGGCCCGAGTTCAGCTGAGCTGCCCCGGGTCGCCTTACCGGAGTCCGGGTTGCCTCACCGGATTTCAGCGAGGGCAGCAAGGGCGGCCTCGGCAGCCACCCGGCTGGTCACATCCGCCAGGTCGAGCATCGGCGGGCCGATTGCGGGCGCTGCCCCAGTCGATGAGACGGGCTATCGCGGTCCCCGCTCGTGATGTTTCCTGGGATGCCTTCTCAGGAGTGGTTCGGATTCAGCCGGTATCCGCCGGCCGGACCCGAACCACTAACTTGATCTTGTGACTATCGTGATGGATGCGGCGCATGTTGTTTCCGCAGCTGCCTGGCCGGGCTACTGCGTTAGGTCAGCGCAGCGAGCGCTGCCGTGAGGCGCGGCGCCAGGTTCGGCGGCTCCACCCGGTCAAGCTGCACGCCGTCGCAGCCAACCCATCCGGCGGCCTCGACTAGCGCCCTTGCCATCGGCTCGGCGGCCGTCGGCGTATCCAGCGACAGCTGGCGGGCGATCAGCGTCCGTCCGCTACGGGCCGGATCCACCCGGCCGAGTAGCCGGCCCTTTGCGAGCAGCGGCATGGTGAAGTACCCGTGCACGCGCTTTGGCTTGGGCACATATGCCTCCAGACTGTGCTCGAAGCCGAACATCCGCAGCGTGCGCTTCCGGTCCCAGATGAGGGAGTCGAACGGTGACAGCAGCGTGACCCGGTGGCGGCCGCGGCTCGCACCTGGCCGTCCGGCGGCGGACGCCAGGTCAAGGGCGGCCGGATCCGCCCAGCCCGGGATCGCAGTCCCGTCGCTGCCGATCATGACGGGTGTCAGCCCGGCCGCGATCGCCACGTCGCTGGCGGCGGCCGCATTCTTGAGCGGGCCATGACTGAAGTGCTGCAGCCGCTGATAGTCGACCAGGTCCGATCTGGTGACGACGCCCAGCGCCCGGGCGGCCACGCTCACCATGCGGATGACGCATTCGTCGTCGGACGGGCGGGCGCCCAGCAGAGCGTCCGGCAGCACGCGTTCTGGCAAGTCATAGACCCGCCGCCAGCCTGTCCGCCGGGAGCAGATCACGTCACCGACGTCGAGCAGCCACTCCACGGCGATCTTCGTATCGGACCAGTCCCACCAGGCGCCGCCGTTCTTGGCGCCGCCGAGCTGCGTGGCGGTCAGCGGGCCCTCGGCCCGGATCCTGGCCAGCACCTCGGCGCAGACCCGGGCATGGCTCTGGTGCCAGCGCAGGCCGCGGTCCCGCAGCGCCCGCCGCCGGAACTCGTAATACGGCCATTCCTCGATCGGCAGCACGCAGGCGGCATGCGACCAGTACTCGAACGCGCCGGGCTGGCCGGGACCCCAGTAGGCGCGCTCGATGCGGCTCCGCGGGATCGCGCCGAGCCTGGCGTAGGCGACCAGCTCATGCGAGCGGGCCAGGACGCTGATCGTATCGAGCTGGACCCCGCCCAGCTGCCGGAGCATGCCAGGCACTCCGCCGCGGCGCCCGTCGGTGCCGATCATCCCCTGGGCGCGCAGCGTCATCAGGCGCGCGTCATCCGGCGTCAGGGCGAGCTCAGGAGCCGGATGGGAAAGGCTGGCCACGAGCTGAGAGCGTAGCCCGCGGCTCTGACAGTCAGCCGGCCAGCTACTTGCATGCCAGGACCCTGGCGCCGGGCCCGGGATCAACGGCCAGGCCCGGGATCAACTGCTAGATCCGGGGATGAACCCCCAGCCCCCGGTTCAACGGCCAGACCGGGGATTTAATACCAGTCCTCGAAGATGTTGGTGGCGATGGCGAGCAGGCCGCCTATGGCGGCGAGCGCCAGCGACGCCCAGAACACCCACCAGGTCGGGCCGAAGACGAGGGCGAGCCCTCCGGCCACGAACGCGACCACGATCAGGGTTACTGCGACCCAGGAGACAGCCCGGCCGTGAAACGCCGGGTACGGCGTGAATGTCCCGGTCAGATGGTGGGCCAGAGCACCGTCGCCGGGGCTGGCCCCGGCGACCGCCGGGTCCGCCGCTGCCTCGCCCGTGGTGCTTGGTTGCAGCTGGTCCGTCATGCGCGCTGCTCCTCTCGTCATGTCCCGCCACCAGTACCATCATTGTGGTCAGGGACTCCCGGCGGGCAGCACCCGCCCCCTCTTGTATGGTCCTTATCGCCCGTGCTCGGCATCACCCCTCCTCTCGCCTACCATGGCTTAGGAACAGGGTGACACCAGTTCCGCCGCCGGCCGCCCGCTGCCCGGCCAGCAATTGGCCCGTTGCGGCGAGACGGCAACAGTGCCAAGCAAGCATGCCGATCCGCGAGGAGCACGACGAGAAGTGCCAGTCATCATCGATAGTGTCCTTCGCGCTGGCGAAGGCAAGATCCTGCGCAAGCTCAAGCGGCTTGCGCATCAGGTCAACTCGATCGAAGAGGACTTCGCCGCGCTGAGCGACGCCGAGCTGCGGGCGATGACCGACGAGTTCAGGCAGCGCCACGCGGACGGCGAGTCACTCGATGACCTGCTCCCCGAGGCGTTCGCCGCCGTGCGCGAGGCCGCCAAGAGGACCATCGGCCAGCGGCTGTTCGATGTGCAGCTGATGGGCGGCGCGGCGCTGCACCTGGGCAACATCGCGGAGATGCGGACCGGCGAGGGCAAGACGCTGACCGGCGTGCTGCCCGCGTACCTGAACTCGCTGAACGGCAAGGGCGTGCACATCATCACCGTGAACGACTACCTCGCCAAATTTCACGCGGAGTGGATGGGCCGGGTGCACCATTTCCTCGGTGTCGAGGTCGGCTGCATCCTGGCCCAGATGGAGCCGGACGAGCGCCGCAAGCAGTACGAGGCTGACATCACCTACGGGACCAACAACGAATTCGGCTTCGACTACCTCAGGGACAACATGGCCTGGGGGCTCGACGAGCACGTCCAGCGCGGCCATGCGTTCGCGATCGTCGACGAGGTTGACTCGATCCTCATCGACGAGGCCCGGACCCCGCTGATCATCAGCGGGCCCGCGGACCAGAACAGCCGCTGGTATCTCGAATTCGCCAAGATCGCACCCCGGCTGCGGCGGGGCGAGGACGGCGAGGGCGACTACGAGGTCGACGAGAAGAAGAAGACCGTCGGCATCCTCGAGATCGGCGTGGAAAAGGTCGAGGACTGGCTCGGCATCGAGAACCTCTACGAGTCGGTGAACACGCCCCTGGTCAGCTTCCTGAATAACGCGCTGAAGGCCAAGGAACTGTACAAGAAGGACAAGGACTACGTCGTGATCGACGGCGAGGTCCTGATCGTGGATGAGTTCACCGGCCGCATGCTGCATGGCCGCCGCTACAGCGAGGGAATGCACCAGGCCATCGAGGCCAAGGAAGGCGTGCAGATCAAGGACGAGAACCAGACGCTCGCCACGATCACGCTGCAGAACTACTTCCGCCTGTACGAAAAGCTCGCCGGGATGACCGGCACGGCTACCACCGAGGCCAACGAGTTCCACCAGACCTACAAGCTCGGCGTAGTGCCGATCCCCACCAACAAGCCGATGATCAGGGTGGATCAGCCTGATCTGGTCTATCAGACCGTGCAGGCCAAATTCCAGGCATGCGTCGACGACATCGTCGGGCGGCACCAGGCCGGCCAGCCCGTGCTCGTCGGCACGACCAGCGTGGAAAAGTCCGAGATCGTCTCCAAGATGCTCAAGCGGCAGGGCGTGCCGCACGAGGTACTCAATGCCAAGTACCACGAGCGCGAGGCGGCGATTATCGCGCAGGCCGGCCGCAAGGGCGGGGTCACCGTCGCCACGAACATGGCCGGCCGCGGCACGGACATCATGCTCGGCGGCAACCCGGAGTTCATCGCCGACCTCGAGCTGCACCAGCGCGGGCTCTCCCCGGTCGAGTCGCCGGAGGACTTCGAGGCAGCGTGGCCGGAGGCGGTGGAGAAGGCCAGGCGAGCGGTAGCCGAGGAGCATGAGGAGGTCGTCGCGACGGGCGGCCTGTACGTGCTCGGCACTGAGCGGCATGAGTCACGCCGGATCGACAACCAGCTCCGCGGCCGGTCCGGCCGCCAGGGCGACCCGGGCGAGTCCAGGTTCTACCTGTCGCTTGAGGATGACCTGATGCGGATGTTCAACGCGGAGAAGGTCGCGCACTTCATGGAATGGCTGAAGACGCCGCCGGAGGTGCCGATCGAGTCGAAGGCGGTCAGCCGCTCGATCAGGTCCGCCCAGACGCAGGTGGAGCAGCAGAACTTCGAGATCCGCAAGGACCTGCTCAAGTACGACGACGTGATGAACAGGCAGCGCCACGTCATCTACGACGAGCGGCGGAAGGTGCTCGAGGGCGCGGACATGCACGAGCAGATCCGCGACATGACCAATGAGGTCATCGCGGGTTATGTCGCCGCCGCGACCAGCGAGGGCTTCCCTGAGGAATGGGACCTTGATCAGCTCTGGCGGGCGTTCCGCCAGCTGTACCCCAGCGGCCTCACCATCGATCAGGCGATCGAGGAGGCCGGCGGCGACCGGGCCGGCCTGTCCACGGATTTCCTGACGGAGATCGTGCAGCAGGACGCGCAGGCGGCGTACGACCGCCGTGAAGAGGAACTGACGCCCGACGTGATGCGGGAGCTGGAGCGGCGTGTCGTCCTGTCCGTACTGGACCGCAAGTGGCGGGAGCACCTGTACGAGATGGACTACCTGCGGGACGGCATCGGACTGCGCGCGTGGGCACAGCGCGACCCGCTGGTGGAATACCAGCGAGAGGGCTTCGAGATGTTCAGCGAGATGATGGAGGGAATCAAGGAGGAGTCGGTCGGCAGCCTCTTCAACCTTCAGGTGCAGATGCAGGAAGGCCCGATCGTCGAGGAAGCGGATCCGGGCACCGGCCCGCAGCCGGGGACGGCTCCGGCCGGCACCGCCGTTAACGGCAGCCGGTCCGGCCGGCCTCGGTCCGGCCGGGCGGTCCCGCCGCGGGCTGCCGCTCAGGGCGCCCCGGATGCCCCCGCGATTCCGGCGGGCCTCGCGCCCCGCGGGCTCGCTGCGCCGCAGCGGCCCGGCCGCCTGCAGTACAGCGCGCCGAGTGAGGACGGGACAGGCAAGTCCGAGCAGCGGACGGAGTCGGCGGGCGGTGCTGGCGGCGCCGTCGGCGGCAGGGTCGGCAGGAACGACCTGTGTCCGTGCGGGTCCGGCCGTAAGTACAAGCGCTGCCACGGCGATCCGCGTAACCGGCAGGGCGCCTGATTCAGGCGGCCTCCACCGCCACGGCGACCCACCTGGCCCCGTGTGCCGCGCGGCCCGGGCTGGCCCGGCGCGGGCCGTCCCGCTCAAGCCGGATAGCCAGCGCGCGCACCTTCGCGCCGATGCCGACGATCACGGTCATCTCCACGACGTCGGCGGACGGCCGGTAGGTAACAACGCGCCGCACCCGGGGCTGCTCACCTGCCGCCAGCAGCGGCCCGAGGCGCTGGATATGCCGCCGCGCGCGCTCAGTAGTCCACGGCGTGATCTGGCGCGGCGGGCGTGAGCCGGCCAGGGTCTCCGCGAGGACCTGGGCGAACTGGCTGGGCCAGCCCGGCGGCGCCGCTGAGCCGCGGGCCGGCGATCCAGCTGCGGCCGGCGCACGCTCATGCGCCCGCCGCCCGCCTGACGGCACCTGCCCGCCTGGCGGCACCTGGCCGTCTGCCGGCACCTGGCCGCTGCGGCCGGGCACCTCGCCGGGCAGCGGCCCGTCATCTGGCCGTGGCCCGTCCGCGGACAACGGCCCGTCGGCGGGCGGCGGCCCGCTACCTGGCCGTAGCCGGTCAGCGGACAGCGGCCCGTCACTGGCCAGGCCCGGCGGCTGGCCCGCGGCGACCTCATCGTCGTAAGGCGGCGCGGAGTCGGGGATCGCGAGCATACGGACCGCGACGGCATCCGGCAGCGGCCGCCGCTCCGCAGGCGGCCGGCCGAAGCCGGGCACCAGCGGCAGCACCACCGGCGCGCAGGATAAGGTCCCTGCCGCCGGCTCGCCGGGCACGTGCTGCGCCGTTGCCGGGGCTGCGGGATCCGATGACATGGTGACCCTCCAGGGAAGCACGGGCGCGTCATTTACTCATCCCGGCGCCTTCGGCCGTTGGCCAGATCAGGCCCCGGAGGCGCCGGTAATTTCCGGCTTGCCTGAGTTCTACCTGCCGCCGGCGACATTTTGCCGGCCAAGTCCGCCCGGCAGCCCGGCCCGGCAGCCGGACCTGGTTCAGGACAGGAATGCCGGGGCCGTCCGGCGGGTTCAAGACTCGGTGAACGCCTGAATAGTGCCGACTGCCATCTGGAGAGAAAGTGTCGCTGCCGCCCCTGGTCACGCCCGCCGCAGACCTCAGCGTTGATGAGGTCAGGCGATACTCACGCCATCTGATCATTCCTGATGTCGGAATGACCGGGCAGAAGCGCCTGAAGAACGCGCGGGTGCTGTGCGTCGGGGCCGGCGGGCTAGGCTCCCCCGCCCTGCTGTACCTGGCAGCGGCAGGCGTCGGCACCCTCGGCGTCATCGACTTCGACGTGGTGGACGAGTCGAACCTGCAGCGCCAGATCATCCACGGCCAGTCCGACATCGGCAGGCCGAAGGCGGAGTCAGCGCGCGACAGCATCAAGGAGATCAATCCTTACGTCAAGGTCATCGTGCACGAGACGCAGCTTGACTCCGACAACGCGCTAGAGATCTTCGCCCAGTACGACCTGATCGTGGACGGCACCGACAACTTCGCCACCAGGTACCTGGTCAACGACGCCTGCGTGCTGCTCGGCAAGCCCTACGTCTGGGGATCGATCTACCGCTTCGACGGCCAGGCCAGCGTTTTCTGGGCCGAGCACGGCCCGTGCTACCGCTGCCTTTACCCGGAGCCCCCGCCGCCGGGCATGGTGCCCTCCTGCGCCGAGGGCGGCGTCCTCGGCGTGCTCTGCGCCTCGATCGGATCCATCCAGGTCAATGAGGCCATCAAGCTCATCGTCGGGATCGGCGACTCGCTCGCGGGACGGCTGATGATCTATGACGCGCTGGAGATGAGCTACCGGACGGTGCGAGTCAGGAAAGATCCTGAATGCCCGATCTGCGGAAAGAACCCGACGATCACTGGCCTGATCGACTACGACGCATTCTGCGGGACGGTCTCCGAGGACGCGCAGCAGGCCGCGGCCGGCTCGACGATCACCGCCACGGAGCTGAAGGAGATGCTCGACCGCGGCGACGACATCTTCCTCGTCGACGTCAGGGAGCCGAACGAGTACGAGATCGTCTCTATCCCCGGCGCCGTCCTGATCCCGAAAGATCAGTTCCTCTCCGGGGCCGCTCTCGAGCGTCTTCCGCAGGACAAGCGGGTAATACTGCACTGCAAGAGCGGAGTCCGCAGCGCCGAGTGTCTCGCCGTGCTGAAAAACGCGGGCTTCGCTGATGCCGCGCATGTAGGCGGCGGTGTCCTCGGATGGATCAGCCAGGTCGATCCGTCGCTGCCTGCGTACTGAATCGTGACCGGGCAAACCTGGCCGCTGCGAGCCCAGGTAGGTTAACGAAGGCCGTAACATTCCGGTGTGGCCATCCAGCCGGAAGATCCGGGCAGCGGTAGCAAGCGCCGGGCGCCCGACGATCCCGCGCCACCGGCCGCGGTTGCCTGGTTTCCCGCCCTGTCGGCGGCCGGCCACGGCAAGTGGCGCTTCGGCGTCATCCTGGCCGCGCTGGTGCTCGGGCTTGCCGGGCTGACCGCCTCGGCCGCGGGCATCGCCGTGCAGATCCTGCCCCGGCGCTTCAGCGCGGCGCAGCAGCAGCAGATCATGGCCTGGGAATCCGCGCGGCACTGGCGGGCGCTGCCGGCCGGGAAGATCTTCCCGGCGGCCGTCGGCTATCAGGTACCGGCCTACGCCCTGGGCGCCGGGTCCGTGCTGCCGCTGACCGCGCACCGGGTGGGGATCGCCGGGCAGGCGAGCTGCGCGAGGGCAGCAGCATCCCCCGGCGTCGGTGCCGTGCTCGACAAGCATGGCTGCGCGAAGATGCTCAGGGCTACCTATATCGATGCGACGGGCAGCCTTGTCGTCACGGTAGGGGTGGCGGTCATGCCAGGACAGGCCGCCGCCGAGGCCTCGATTCGCGCCCTTCCGGTCCAGCATGGCCTGCGGTCGGGCGTGCGGCCGCTGGCCTACCGGGACACGCTGGCCACGGGCTTCGGGGACGCGCAGCGGCAGCTGACCATGGCCATCAGCAGGGGGCCGTACCTGATCCTTTCCGCGGCGGGCTACGCCGATGGCAGGCCGCGAGTGCCGGGGTCATCCGACTTGTACGACGAAGAGGAGATGACCAGCCTGGCCAGTGGCGTCGCCGAGGCTATCGGGAGTCCGCTCGGCGCCCTGCCAGCGCTGCCCCGCTGCCCCGGAGCCCCTGGATGCTGACCGCGGCCGCCGCCAGGGGCCGGCTGTCCCTCGGCTGCCTGCTGGCCCTGACCTTGGCGGTAGCTAGCGCCACCGCGGTAGCGGGCCCGGCCAGCGCCGATAGCGTGCGAGACGCCCAGCAGTGGGTGCTGGACGCCGTCGGCGCACCGGCCGCCTGGCCGGTGAGCCAGGGCCACGGCGTGACTGTCGCCGTGATCGACAGCGGCGTCAATCCCCAGGTGTCCGATCTGGCTGGCTCGGTCACCACCGGGCCCGACTACAGCGGTGTCAGCACCCCGTCGTCCAACCCGGAATGGGGCATGCACGGGACGTGGATGGCGTCGCTCATCGTCGGTCACGGGCACGGCTTCGAGAGCGGGGTCAGCGGTGTGGCGCCGAAGGCGAGAGTGCTCTCGATCCGCGTGCTCCCTGACAAGAAGGACCCGGCCTATAAGCAGTACGAGAATGAGCCCGCTAGCAAGGGCCAGTCGGCGCTCGCGAAGGCCATCAAGTACGCGGTCAGGCACCGGGCAGGCGTTATCAGCATGTCCCTGGGATACGGCTCGGCCAGCAAAGTCGTCAGGTCGGCACTCCAGGACGCCTATCAGCACAAAGTCGTGGTGGTGGCCTCGGCCGGCAATTCCGGCAATAAGGCATCCAATCGCGCGCAGGCGCACGCGCCCTACTCGTATCCCGCTGATTACCCGGGCGTGCTCGCGGTGGCAGCGGTCGATAAGACCGGGAGCCCGGCCTACTTTTCCAGCGACAATCTGTCCGTCCAGGTGGCAGCGCCCGGCGTCCGGGTCCTCGCACAAGGCAATAACGGGCAATATTGGCTGGTCAACGGCACCAGCCCGGCGTGTGCGCTGGCGGCCGGCGTGGCCGCCCTGATCAAGGCGGTGCATCCGGGCATGTCGCCGGCCCTCGTCGTGCGGGCCATCGAAGCCAGCGCGCAGCACCCGCCGGGCGGCTACAACGACCGGGTCGGCTTCGGCACCGTGGACGCCGCCGCGGCACTCACGGCGGCAGGCCGTCTTATCAAATACGTGCCGGACGGGCGCGGCATCGCCACGAGTACTCATTTCGGCGGCGGCCCGGCAGCGATCCCGCCGGCCCCGGTCCGTACTCGCGGCCTTGCGCAGCTTGTGCTCTTCTGCCTGCTCGCCGCGGCCTGCCTCGCCTTGACCGTGGTCGCGGCCAGCCGGCTCGTCCTGGCCCGGGCGCAGGGAGCCGGACCGGGCGGGCCAGTGCTGGCGATGGCGCGATCAGCCGTCAGCCAGCCGTACACCACCGGGCCGCACGCCACCGGATCTTACGCCGCCGAGGAAGACGGGACCGGGCCAGCCCGGGCCGCGCTGGCCGAGGCTGGGCCAGCGCAGCCCGGGCCGGACGAGCCCGGGCCGGACGGAACCGGGCCGGACGCGGGCGGCATGAACGGGGCCGTCCAGGGCGCTAGCCCTTCGAACGGCAGGGCACAGGACAGCGGTGACCCGCCCGGCCGCGTGCCGTCAGTCCAGCGGCCGGATACCGGCTGGTCCTGGTACCGGGACCAGTACCACGATGCCGCTACCAGCGACGAAGAGGCAACGCCGGAGCAGCCGCGGCCTGAGCAGGCAGACAGCGAGTGAGGGCCGGAACGCGGGCTGACCACGGCCCGGGCACCGCAGCGCGCCGCCAGGTGCGGACAGCGCCGGGCGGCATGCCCGATGACTTCGCCAGCCGTGTGCTCGACGTGGTGGAGGCAATACCGCCCGGCCGCGTCATGTCCTACGGCGACATCGCCGACTACCTGGGCCGCGGCGGCCCGCGCCAGGTCGGCCGGGTGATGGCGCTGTGGGGCGGCGGGGTGGCGTGGTGGCGGGTCATCCACGCGGACGGATCGCTGCTGGCGGGCCACGAGCGGGAGGCTCTGCGTAACTACTCCGGCGAGGGCACGCCAATGCGGCCCGCGGCCGATGGCCGCCCCGGCCGGGTGGACATGCGGCGTGCTCGCTGGGATGGCGTGAGCTAACACGCGCCTGCGCCAATATCGGGCGGATGTCAGCAGGCTCTGCTGGAATGCCTTACTAACATGGAAATGCACCCGCCCGCCTACCGGCTGGTCCGCCGCGGCATGCCGCCAGCCAGCCCGCCCCGGCTGGACGCAGACCAGCTCCGGGTAGTCAGCCATGCGGGCGGCCCGCTGCTCGTCCTGGCCGGCCCTGGCACCGGGAAGACCACGGCCATCGTGGCGGCCGTGGCCGACCGGATCGCTCGCCGCGGAATCGATCCCGGCCGGGTACTCGTGCTGACCTTCAGCCGTAAGGCAGCGCAGGAACTGAGAGAGCGGATCACCCTGCAGCTCGGGCGGACCACCAGGGAGCCGCTTGCCCTGACCTTCCACAGCTACGCCTACGCCCTGGTGCGCAGGGAATTCGTGCTGGCCGGCGATGAGCCGCCGACGCTGCTGCCCGGCCCGGAGCAGCTGCTGGAGGTACGGCGGCTGCTGCACGGCGAGGCCGCGGACGGCGCCGCCGGCTGGCCAGAGCGGCTCCGGCCGGCGCTCGGCACCAGAGGGTTCGCCGCGGAACTGCGCGACTTCCTGCTCCGTGCGGCCGAGCGCGGCCTGGACGGACGCAGCCTGGCCGGACTCGGACGGCAGCGCGGCCGCGATGACTGGGAGGCAGCAGGCGCGTTCCTGGACCGCTACGCCGCCCGCTTCGACCTCGCCCCGGTGCCCGCCTACGACTATGCGGAGATCGTCAGGATCGCCGGGCGGCTGCTCGGCCGGGCCGCGGTCAGGGACCGGGAGCGGCAGGCATATGACGTCGTGCTGGTGGACGAGTACCAGGACACCGACCCGGCGCAGGAAGAGCTCCTGCACGCGCTGGCCGGCGACGGCCGCGAGCTCATCGCGGTCGGCGACCCCGATCAGTCCATCTACGGCTTCCGCGGCGCTGACACCCGCGCGATCATGCGCTTCCCCGATCGTTTCCTCGCGCCGGACGGCCAGCCCGCGCAGGTGATCGCGCTGCGCACCTGCCGCCGCAGCGGGCCGGTCCTGCTGGCCGCGTCCCGCCGGGTGGCGCGCCGGCTGCCCGGCGCGCTCGGGGCGAAGGCCTCCGATGACGAAGGCGGGCATCGCGAGCTGGCCGCCCTGGCCGGGGCCGATCCGGGCGCGGTGCGGGTGATCATTGCCGCCAGCGCTACCCAGGAAGCCGCGGTCATTGCCGACACGCTCCGCCGCGCCCACCTGATGGACGGCATGAGCTGGTCATCAATGGCGGTGCTGGTGCGCTCGGCGACCCGGCAGGTGCCACTGCTGCAGCGCGCCCTGGCTGCGTCGGGAGTTCCGGTGAACGTGGCCGGTGATGAGCTGCCGCTGGCCTCCGAGCCAGGGACCCGGCCGCTGCTGACGCTGCTGAACTGCGCCCTGCAGCCTGGCGCGCTGGACGAGGAGACCGCCGCCGAGCTGCTCACCGGCCCGCTCGGCGGCACTGACGCCATCGGCCTGCGCCGCCTGCGCCGCGCCCTGCGCAGCGCGGCGGAGGCCGCGGGCGAGCCGCTCAGGGACGACCCGATGGCAGCGGCGCTGCGTGATCCGCGTGAGCTGCTGCTGGCGAACTGGCCGGCCAGGCAGCTTGCCAGCGAGCAGGCGGCGGCAGCGCCCGGCGGGTCCGCCGCGGGCGACGCCGGGCGTTCCGCCGCCGGGCCGGCGCCCGCCTCGCCCATCGCCGCCGCGCGGCGGGTCGCCGCGCTGCTCGCGCTGGCCAGGCAGGCGGCGGCGGGCGGGACGGCCCATGAGGTGCTCTGGGCAGTGTGGTCCGCCTCGGGCCTGGCTGATGCCTGGCAGGCGGCCAGCGCCGCGGGCGGCAGCAGGGGTGCCGCGGCGGACGCGGACCTCGATGCCGCCGCCGCGCTGTTCGACGCGGCCAGCAGGTTCGGCGCCCGGCTGCCGCCCGGCTCGCCGCGGCTCTTCCTCGACAGCCTGGCCGGCCAGGAAATCGCCGGCGACACGCTGGCCGAGCGCAGCCCGCAGGGTGATGCCGTCACCGTCCTCACCGCGCACCGTGCCAAGGGCCTGGAATGGGATCTGGTCATCGTGGCGGGCGTCCAGGAGGGCACCTGGCCGGATCTGCGGATGCGCGGCTCCCTGCTCGGCATGGACGAGCTCGTCGATGCGGTGGCAGGCGATCAGGACCGCGCGGCCGCCGCCGACGCGGCAGCGGCCGCGCTGAGCTCCAAGCTGCTGGCCGAGGAGCGCAGGCTCTTCTACGTGGCGGCCACCCGGTCGCGCCGGGTGCTGGTCGTCACGGCGGCAGGCGGGGAGGACAGCGAGGACCGGCCGTCAAGGTTCCTGGCCGAGCTGGCCGGTGACGAGATCGAGATCGAGCGCGTGGCCGCCGCGGGCCGTGGCTGGCTGTCGCTGTCCGCGCTCACCGCGGACCTGCGGCGCGCCGTCGCCGACCCGGCCGGCCCGCCGCAGCTGCGGCGGGCGGCGGCGGCCCAGCTAGCCCGGCTCGCCGCCGCCGGGGTGCGCGGCGCAAACCCGCGGCAGTGGTATGCGCTGACCGAGCTGTCCGGATTCGGCGCGCTGACCGAGGGGGAGGTGCGGCTGTCACCGTCCCAGGTGGAGTCATTCACCAAGTGCGGGCTGCGCTGGCTGATCCAGTCCGCGGCCGGCGCGAACTCGCCCAGCGTGCTCGGCCATCTCGGCACAGTGATCCATGCCGCCGCCGTGCTCGCCGCGGACGGCGCCGACGATGCGGATATCACCAAGCGCATCGACGAGATCTGGCACCACCTCGACTTCGGCAGCGCCTGGTACAGCACGAAGCAGCGGGAGCAGGCCGAGCGGATGGTCCGCAAGTTCCTGGACTGGCACCGGGCAAACCCGCGGGAGCTTGTCGCGGTCGAGCGGGAACTGCGCGTCCCGGTGGGCCGGGTGCTCATCACCGGCAGGGTCGACCGACTGGAGCGAGACGGTGACGGGAGCGCGATTATCGTCGACCTCAAGACCGGGACGAGCAAGCCTTCCGACGGTGAGCTGGACCGGAACCCGCAGCTCGGCGTCTACCAGCTGGCCGTCATGCTCGGCGCGTTCGAGGCGCTCGGGCTGACCGAGCCGGGCGGCGCCGAGCTGATCCAGGTCGGCAAGGCCGGCCTGACGTCACGGGCCAGGGTACAGCGGCAGCGTCCGCTCGGGCAGGATCCGGACCCGGAGTGGGCGCAGGAGCTGGTCGAGACCGTCGCGGCGGGAATGTCCGGTTCGGTCTTCGAGGCGAAGGTAAATCCGGGCTGCCGGACCTGCCCGGTAGCGGCCTGCTGCCCGGTGCACGAACGGGGCGGGCAGGTGACCCCGTGACGAGCATCCGGTATTCCCCGGCGCAACTCGCGCGGCTGCTCGGGGTGGCCGAGCCGACCGCCGAGCAGGCCGCCGTGATCTCCGCGACCCCGGGCCCGATGGCAGTGATCGCCGGAGCGGGCTCCGGCAAGAGCGAGACGATGGCCGCCCGGCTGGTCTGGCTGGTGGCCAACGACCTGGTCAGGCCGGAGCGGGTGCTGGGCCTCACCTTCACCAGGAAGGCCGCGGCCGAGCTCGCGCAACGGGTCCGGGTCAGGCTGGACGGCCTGCGCAGTGCTGGTTTCGCCGGCCGCGGCACCGGGGTCGCGGAGAGCGGCGCCAGCCCAGGCCGGGCCCGCCCGCCCGGCCCGCCCGCTAACGGGCCGGGCGCTGGCGGCGCGGATCCAGGCACCGGCGCAGGCTCAGGCATCGGCGCGGCCTCGGCCGCCGGCGCGCCCGCCGCCGATGACCTGCTCGGTGACCCAGTCGTCTCCACCTATCACGCCTACGCGGGGCGGCTCGTTTCCGATCACGCGCTGCGGGAGGCGCTGGAGCCGTCGCTGCGCCTGATCACCCCGGCGGTTGCCTGGCAGCTCGCCGCCAGGGTCGTGGCGTCCTACGACGGGCCGATGGATGCGGTCAGCTGGACCCCGGGGTCAGTCACCGCCGCGGTACTCGACCTGTCCGGCGAGCTCGCGGAGCACCTGCGCGGACCAGAGGACATCCGCTCGGCCGGCGAGTGGCTGGCCCGCCGCTACAGCGAGCTGCCCAGTCCCACGGCGCTGGCCCGCAAGATCATCGGCTGCCAGCGGACCCGCGAGCAGCTGCTCCCGCTGGTGGCCGCCTACGCCGCGGCAAAGGCCGCGAGGGAAGTCATCGACTATGGCGACCAGGTGGCGCTGGCCGCGCGGATCGCCGCCCGGCACCCGGAGGTGGGCGCGGCCGAGCGGGCACGCTACCAAGTCGTGCTGCTGGATGAGTACCAGGACACCAGCCACGCCCAGCTGGTCTTGCTGCGCGCGCTATTCGGCGGCGGCCACCCGGTCACCGCGGTCGGCGACCCGTGCCAGTCGATCTACGGCTGGCGCGGTGCGAGCGCCGGCAACCTGCTCCGGTTCGCCGCGGACTTCCCGCCCCGCGGCGGCGGCCCGGCGCCCGTGCGGCTGCTGTCCACCAGCTTCCGCAACACCGGGCGGGTCCTGGACGCGGCCGCCGAACTGCAGGCGGGGCTGCGCGAGGCCGCGCCCGGCGTACCCAGGCTGATCGCCCCGCCCGGCCGGGCCGGGCGCGGCGCGGTGGCCTGCGCGCTGCTGGAGACCGCGGCGGACGAGGCCGCCTGGGTGGCCGGCCAGATCGCCGGGCTGCTCGGCCTCCCGCCCGGCACCGCGCCGGACGGAGACCCGTGGCCGGACGGCCGGGAAGAGCCGGTGCGCCCGTCGGACATCGCCGTACTGTGCCGCAAGCGGGCACAGTTCCCCGCGCTGCGCACCGCGCTTGAGGCGCGCGGTATCCCGGTCGAGGTAGTCGGGCTGGGCGGGCTGCTCACCGTGCCCGAAGTCCAGGACGTCGTCGCCACCCTCCGGGTCATGCACGACCCGGCTGCTGCCGACGCCCTGGCCAGGCTGCTCACCGGCCCGAGGTGGCGGATCGGGCCGCGGGACCTGGTTGCGCTCGGCCGCCGGGCCCGTGCGCTGACCCGGCAGGCGGCCGGCCCGGTGCGATCGCAGGAGGGCCAGGACCTCGTTTCTGATCTTGATGTGATGAGCCAGGCGGTCACCGATTTCACCGCGGATCCGGGCAGCCTGGTGGAGGCGCTGGATGATCTCGGCGAGCCTGCCGCCTACTCCGAGGCCGGCTACGGCCGGCTGGCCGCGCTGGCGGCGGAGCTGCGAGTGCTGCGCGGCCACGCCGGCCGGCCGCTGCCCGAGCTGGTCGGCGAGGTCGAGCGCGCGCTCGGGCTCGACATCGAGGTTTCGGCGCGGCCAGGCGCCGACCCGGCGACCGCGCACGCCGACCTGGACGCCTTCGCTGACGCGGCGGCGGCATTCGCCGGGGATCAGGAGGCGGCCACGCTGGGCGCGTTCCTCGCCTACCTGGCCGCCGCCGAGGATGAGGAGTTCGGCCTGGAGGCGGGCCGGGTCGGCGAGGCGGACTCGGTCAAGCTGGCGACCGTGCACGCGGCCAAGGGGCTGCAGTGGGCCGCCGTCATCGTGCCCGGGCTCGCCGACGGGCCGCAGGCGCACATGTTCCCCGCCAGGCCGCGGGTAACGACGCGGTGGACGGAGAATCCGCGGCTGCTCCCGTTCGGCCTGCGGGGCGATACGGCTGACCTGCCCGGGCTGGCCGGCCTTGACACCGGGTCGCTGGCCGACTTCGCCGAGGCATGCGCGGAACGCAGCCTGGCCGAGGAACGCCGGCTGGCGTACGTGGCCGCGACGCGGGCCGCGTTCTGGCTGGCGTGCACCGGCTACTGGTGGGGGAGCGGCACGTCTGCGCTCGGGCCGTCCGCCTTCCTGGAGGAAATCCGGGCGGCATGCGAATCGGGCGCGGGCACCGTCGCGTGCTGGCAGCCGCCGCCGGAGCCCGACGCGGAGAATCCCGCGCTCGCCGAGCCCGCCATGGCGTCCTGGCCGGCCACCGTCGCCGGCGCGCGGTATGAGGCGGTCCGCGCGGCGGGGGCACTGGTCGATGAGGCCATCGCCGCGGGCGCTGGCGCGGCTGCCGGGGCGGGCCTCGCTGAGCTCAGCGAGGCCGATCAGGCCCTCATCGCGGCCTGGTCCAGGGACACCAGCCTGCTGCTCGCCGAGCGGGAGCAACGCCGCGGCGACCAGGTCACGTCCGTCTTGCTGCCGCAGCGCATTCCGGTGTCCTCGCTGGTGACCATCGCGCGGGATCCGGCTGAGCTCGCCCAGCAGGTACGGCGGCCGATGCCGCGGCCGCCAGCCCCGCACGCGCACCGCGGCACCGCGTTCCACCGCTGGCTGGAGGAGCGGTTCGGCCCGCAGCGGCTGCTCGACCCGGGTGACCTGCCCGGCGCTGCTGACGACGAGCCCGGCGAGGTCGCCGATCCGGAACTGACCGCGCTGCAGCAGCGATTCGAGGCCGGCGAGTGGGCCGGCCGGTGGCCGTCCGAGGTCGAGGTACCGTTCGAGACGCTGATCGGCGGCCGGCTGGTGCGGGGCCGCATTGACGCCGTCTTCGCCGACTCCCCGGACGGCGGGTTCGACGTGGTGGACTGGAAGACCGGCCGGCAGCCGCGAGCGGCTGCCGAGGGCCGGGCCGTCGCCGTTCAGCTGGCCGCCTACCGGATCGCCTGGGCGGCGCTGGCCGGCGTGCCGGTGGGGCAGGTCCGTGCTGCGTTCTACTACGTCCGGGATGACGCGACCGTGCGGCCGGCCGACCTGCTCGACCTGGCTGGCCTGACCGCGCTGATCGACGACATCCCGCTCGCCAGGTGAAGCCCTCGCCCTGGCACCCGTCAATGTGAAATCAGGCGGGTTAGAACCCGCTTAACTTCACATTGACGGGCCTCGGCCGGACCGGGAACGACGGCTAGGGTGGATCCGCCATGAGCTACGCCGCCGACCCGCGCGTTGACGCCTACATTGATGCCCTGCCGCGCTGGCAGCAGGCCATCTGCCACGAGGTGCGCGACCTGGTCCACGCCGCCGACCCGGACGTCACCGAGACCATCAAGCGGACCACCCGGCCGTATTTCGTCCTGGAGGGCAACATCTGCGCGCTGCTGGCAGCCAGGGATCACGTCAGCGTCTTCCTCTACGACGGCGCCATCGTCGGTGATCCCGAAGGGATCATCACCGCCGGCCACCAGAACAAGACCGCCCGCACGGTGGCCGTCCGCCAGGGCGAAACCATCAACGCGGCCGCCCTCACCGCCATGTTCAGGCACATCATTGCCAACAACCGGGCCGGCGGCTGGCGCAAGCTGAAGCGCGAAAGCTGACTCACGGTTGTTGGTCCCTGCGAATTTCTGCGTGCTGCCGCTCGCTAGAGTCTGATCATCGTCGCGCGAGAAGGCGGATCCCCCTGCATGGATGTTCGTGGCTACACCGACCAGCACGCGCCGCGGTTCTCCGGCGCAGTCAGGCAGCGGCTGGCAATCCCGCCGGAGCCCGTCGACGGGGCGGCGGCGCGGTGAATGCCGGCTCCGGTGTTTCCGCGGCGGGCCTGGGAATCCTCGGCAGGCTCACGCTGGCCCGCAGCGGCGTTGACAGGGCAGCGGAACGCCGCACGGATACCGCCTGGCTGGCCGCCGCCTGGGCCGAGCCCGGTACCCGGGTGCTGGTCATCGACGACGGCCGGGCGCTGGTGCGGTTCAGCGACGAGGGCGCGGAACTGGTCTTCGTGCCGCCGCGCGAAGCGCCGCAGGGCGTGCGGTTCCTGCTGGGCGAGGACCCGGCCGGCGTGATTTATTTCGGTGGTCTCGGCCCGCTGCCGGACCTGGCCGCGGGGGAGGAGAACGCCCGGACGGCGGGATCGGGGACAGGATCAGGAGCTGGTCCGGCCGTGCGGCAGGCCGGCCTGCGCGAGGCGGGCCAGCTGCTGGGAGACCGTGACGCCGGCCTGATGACGCATGCGGTAGCGCTGGCCAACTGGCACGCAGTCAGCACGCACTGCTCGCGTTGCGGCGCCGTCACCGAGCCGGCCAACTCGGGACATTCGCGGCACTGCCCCGTCGATAACAGCGAGCACTTTCCGCGGCTCGACCCCGCGGTGATCATGCTGGTGACGGATCCGGCTGACCGCTGCCTGCTGGCGCGGAATTCTCGCTGGCCGGAGCGGCGCGTGTCGATCCTGGCCGGCTTCGTCGAGCCGGGTGAATCCGCCGAGCAGGCTGTCGCGCGCGAGGTCCTTGAGGAGACGGGCATCAGCGTCGGCCAGGTCCGGTACCTCGCCAGCCAGCCATGGCCGATGCCGCACAGCCTGATGCTCGGCTTCAGCGCCCAGGCCCCCGGCGGCCAGGAGATCCGGGTCGACGAAGACGAGATTGCCGAGGCCGGCTGGTACTCCCGGGAGGACGTCCGGGCCAGCATGATCTCGGGCACGCTGCTGCTGCCACCGCCGGTGTCGATCGCGCACCGGATCATCGAGTCCTGGTACGGGGAGGAACTTCCCGGCTCCTGGTGACGGCCGCGGCGGCGGGCGCTACTCGCGTGCTTGCGCCGCGGTCGCCTGTGCCTGCCTCAGCCCGGAACGGTGACGGCCGGCAGTCCGGCAAAGTCGGCCATCTGCTCGACCGCGTGGCTGAAGAAGTCGTCACTTGGATCGACAACGCCGACGAACTGGCCGAACAGCTCGAAGCTGATCATGCCGAAGAGCTGCGTCCAGGCGATCAGGCCGCGGAGAACTACCTGGCCCGGGACCGCCGGCGCGATGGCCGCCGCGAGCGCCGCGGCCTGCTCGGCGAGCTGCGGTGACAACGGCGGACCCGCGGCCGCCTCGCCGATGACGTGGCCTGCCCATGCGTCAGCCAGCAGCTGCCCGAGGATGAGCCCGGGCCGGCTGGCTGGCGCGATGGTCTCCTGCGGTGCCCGGTACCCGGGCACCGGCGAACCGTAGATCAGCGCGTACTCGTGCGGGCCGGCCACCGCCCAGTTCCTTGCCGAGTGGCAGATCGCCCGCCAGCGGCCGCGGAGGTCGGACCTTGGCTGGCCGGCGTCGGCGGTCTCCACGGCCGCGCCGAGCGAGTCGTAGGCGTCGATGATCAGCGCGGTGAGCAGGCTGTCCCGGCTCGGGTAATAGCGGTAGACGGCCGAGGAGACCATGCCGAGCTGCCGTGCCACCGCCCGCAGGGACAGGCCCTGCGCGCCTTCGGCGGCGACCTGGCGCCGGGCCTCCTCCTTGATCTCCCGGGTGAGTTCTGCCCTTGCCCGTTCACGCGCCGTGCGGCTAGCACTCATGCGGCCTAGCCTGCCAGAAAGTGGACTACTGATCAAGAATGAGAGCGGTGCTCTTGACAGGAATCAGATTATGTGGTGCACTGTTCTTAGTAGAGAGCAATGCTCTCAAGTCAAAGTGCCCGGGCCGCCGGGCCAGGAGCCACCTAGGAGCATCCGATGACCGCCGACTCTGCCCCCCGGAACGTCCAGTCCAAGGGCGCGATGAATCGCATCTTCAACAAGAGCGTCGAGGGCCTGACCCGGCACGGGATCAGCGTCTGGGGCAGCCGCGTGCTGGCCGTGCGCGGCCGCACTAGCGGTGAGTGGCGCACCACGCCGGTAAACCCGCTCACCTATGAGGGCAAGAGGTACCTGGTCGCGCCGCGCGGGCACACGCAATGGGTGCGGAACATGCGGGTGGCCGGCGGCGGCGAGCTGCGTGTCGGGCGACGGGTCGAGAACTTCACCGCCACGGAGCTCCCCGACGAGCAGAAGCCGGGCGTGCTGCGGGCCTACCTGAAGCGGTGGAAGTTCGAGGTCGGCGTGTTCTTCGACGGTGTCGGCCCCGACGCCCCTGATGAGAAGCTGCTCGCCATCGCACCCGGCTACCCGGTCTTCGTCATCACTGAGCGGTAACTGACGTCAGCGGTAACTGACGGACTGGCCCTGGCGGGCTACCGGGTCAGCGCGAGCGTCGCCCCGGTGGGATCGAGCAGCCGGTGGTAGCCCGGGCGGCCGGGAAGCACCGCCAGGTCGCCGCGGACACGGGCCACCGGCCCGCCCGGCCCGGCCAGCGTCATGCCGTCGGCTCCGGCGGCGACAAGCTCCCCGTCCTGTCGGAGCAGGACCGGGCCCTGCTGACTGGCCGAGATGGCCGTCCGCCCGGCCCGCAGGCCATCCAGCACGTCCTGCGGGCCGTCGCCCGCGCACTCCACCCAGGTGGTCGGCGACCCCGGCTGGGCGTCGTCACCCGGCCGGTGCCAGTCGCTTCCGCCTACCGGGATCGCGCCCGGATCCCAGGCAAGCCACCAGGCGAACGGCACGGTCCAGCGCCGGTCGAGCCAGCTCCAATGCCAGACCTCGAGCAGCGGAGGCCGGCGGATCATGGGGATAGTCCAGCTCACATGGCCGCCGAACGGGTGATTGATGGACATCAGTCCCCGGCCCTGCTCTGCTGCGGTCAGCCAGTCGTCGGCAGGCGTGCGGAAGTCGATCCAGCCGACATCGCCGAGCACGCCCGCATGACCGGCTTCCGTTGTCACTTCCTGGCCCGGCACCAGCGTGACGCCATACCGCGCGGCGGCGGCCGGAAGCTCTGCATGATGGCTCACCGTGTTGTGGTCAGTGATCGCAGCGAAGTCGAGACCGCGCTGAGCGATCAGGCGCGCCACTCCGGAGACCGGAAACGCGCCGTCCGAGTGCACCGTGTGGATGTGCAGGTCTCCTGCGAGCCAGCGGCGCCCGTCGCTGGCCGGTAGCTCGCGCGGGGGCGGCCGGTCCGCAAGCGGCGGCGAGGGGCCAGGTGCGGGATCGGGCCGCAGCACGCCGGGGCGGCTGGAGATCTCGGCCGACAGGCTGTACCCGGTGCCCTCCGGCGGCAGCCGGTACAGGCCGACGATCACCTGCCAGGTGCCCGCCTCTAGCTCTCCGGGCAGGTACCCGGGCGTCGCCGCATCCGGGGTGATGACGAACTCCCGGCGGGCACCTCCCGACCAGCCGCGGAATCCCCCAGGGCCGATGCAACCGAGGTCAAGCACGGCACCGGGCCGTTCGTACTCCAGCTCGACGCGGAGTCCGCATGCGCCCGACGGCACCTCCACCGGCAGGTAGTGCCAGGCGGAGGCGAAGCGGTCTTCCAGGGTCCACCGGCCACTATGCCGCGTTTGCGTCATATGCCTATCTGACCAGACTCAGCCGGACACCCGGTACAGTCAGCCTGCCTTCCTGGCTGAGTCCCAGGGCGGTGCCTTAGCCGCGGGAATCTATGGAGGTACAGGAAGACGCAGTATCGGTGGTTACCCATACCTGGTTACGGCCAGCATGCTTGGCACGGTAGAGAGCGGCGTCGGCCGTTGCCAGCAGTTCTGTGAGCTGACTCCCGGTAGTGCTCAGCGCGGCGACGCCGATGGAGACGGTGATCCTGATGATCTCGGACCCTGCTGCGCCGCCCACGTCGATGGGCATATCGGCGATGTGCGTGCGCATGCGCTCGGCGACACGGCGCGCGTCCTGCTCGCCAGTCTGCGGGAGCAAGAGCGCGAATTCTTCACCACCGAAGCGGCCCACTAGGTCATACTCGCGCAGGAAGATTTTGATGGTGCGCGCGAGCTGCCGCAGCGCCACGTCGCCCGCAAGGTGGCCGTGCGTGTCGTTGACAGCCTTGAAGTTGTCCACGTCGATCAAGGCCACCGCCAGCGAGGTGCTGGTGCGGCCGGCCCGGGCGACCTCGTTGGCGGCCTCCCGCTCCCAGGTGCCGGCGTTAAGCAGCCCGGTCTTGGCGTCAAACCGGGAGTCGTTGAGGAGCTGTGCGTGCCGTTGGGACCGCTGCAGGAGAGTGACGAAGGGCAGGGCGAAGGCGATGGCAAGCGGGCTACTCGCTACGCAGAGCGTTACCAGGACCGCGACGCACAACTCGGTAGCGTCGTTATGCAAAGGCTCACGCGTCAGGGCCATCTTGCGCACGCTGGCTGCTGGATCCGATGCCTTGACTGCGGTCAGCACGAGGCCGTGGTTGATCACCCAGTGCACCAATGCACAGGCCGCCACGGTCAGTATCCAGGCCGCCATGCGGGTGTCAGGCCTGCTGATGTGGCTGACTATGCCGCCGTTGGCGGCATGGAAGACCATGGAGGCGACGCCGTAGGACAATCCGATGGCGGCGGCCGAGAACACTCGCCGGTAGACCTGTATCTTCCGGCCGCGCCACTGCATCATGACGAACCGCGGTATCGGCACGAGCAGCGCGTATACCGGCGGCAGCAGGATCGCAACCGGCAGTTCCCAGACGGCGTACACGTCCAGGATGAGGCCTGCGTTCTCCCCTGCCCGGCGGGTCATTTCCACCGTGAGGAGGCTGCAGGTCAGCAGGAGTCCGAACAGCAACAGCTGGCCCGGGCGCAGGACGGTCATCGATGCGCTCGCGCCGATCGCGCCTCCGTCAAGGACAGCGACCGAGACGATGAACACAACCAGCCAGCGGGGATCTACCTGCCAGACTGGCCACGAGCGGACAGCAAGAGCAGTGCCCATAGCGCGTTTACGCTGGGCGAGGCTCATGAACTCCTCCGTGACGAACTGGCGGGGGTCCTAGCAAAGCAACGGATGGCTGATCTCAGGGACGTTGCCCCTCATTCTGGCAGGCTCTGTGCGTTTTTTGTCAAGACCTCGTCACTTACCGTAAATAGACTAGGTAGGACACAGTCTAGCGATCAGGCAGTTACTTCGTGTCACAACCTATGCAGACTAGCTGCGTACTGGTCCGATGTGGGGGAACATGCACATTGAAATTTGTCATTAGCAACGTGCAGATGGCCAGAGACCAGTCGGCTGGTCGGGAGGACGGAAGGGAGGCCGGGACATGCGGACAGGAGCATGGGGCGGCGGCGCTGACGGCGGCCAGGGCCAGCCAGGAGTGAGCGGGTGCGACGGGCTGAAGGGAGGCCGGGACATGCGGACAGGAGCATGGGGCGGCGGCAGCTGACGGCGGCCAGGGCCAGCCGGGATGAGCGGGTGCGACGGGTGAAGGGAGGCCGGGTCATGCGGACGGCAGCATGGGGCGGCGGCAGCTGACGGCCAGCAGGGCAGCGAGGTTCGGGAGCGACGGGCGAAGGGAGGTCGGGTCATGCGGACGGCAGCATGGGGCGGCGGCTGAGGCCAGCCAGCACGGACGAGATCAGCCTTGATGAGGCCGGCTGATCGTGGGCCACTTAGACGGATGGCCAGCCGGTGACCTTGGCGAACGCCAAGGAGCGCGGTCGGCTGCTAGGACGGCGACGATAGCTCCGAGCGCGCCGATGACTGCTATCGCCGTGCTTGGGGGATGATGCTGTGCAATAGCACCTGCCAGGATCATTGCCGCGCCCTGGCCGAGACCCATACCCGCCTGGGCTAGGCCGAATACCTGGCTCCGCTGTCTCTCGGGTGCCGCGCTGACGAATGCCGCGCTTGCGGCGACCTGGAAGCAGTCGAACACGCCGGACGCGAACAAGATGAGCAGCGTAAGCGGAAATGCGGGGGTGAAGGCGAACAGGATGAGCACAGCGCATGACAGGAAAGCCAGCGGTCGCATCCACCTCAGCCTGGTCACCGGACTGACCAGGCGGCTGAACGCGATGGCACCTAGTGAAGCCCCCAGGGTCTCGCTAGCCAGGATCAGGCCAACGGCAGCGGCCCCGGCGCCAAGTTCTCGCGCCAGTGGTGCCGCCACCCCTTCTGGCGCGTTATAGAACGCAGCGAGCCACCCCAGCAGCATGGGCGTGCGCAGCGCAGGGTTGGTAAACACGAGTCGGACGCCGGCCAGGATGCCTGTGGCCGGCGCGGTGTCCTTCTCCTCGGAATTCCTGTTCTCAGCCGGTCGTGCTGCAGGCCGGGCCCGCATCCACAGGCGAGTGATGACCGCTGAGGCGGCGAAAGTGGCCGCATCAGCTATCAGCGAGGTCCGGATCCCGAAAAGTCCGGTGATCGCGCCGCCGGCGGCGAAGCCCGCGACCTGGGCGACCTGGTACGTGGTGAGAGTGACGGCGGTGCCGAGCACGAACCTGTCACCCGACAGGATGTCGGAATAGCTCGCGGTGCGTGCCGAGGTGAACGGCGTCCCGAGCATAGTCACCGCGAACAGCAGGATGATCAGCAATGTCAACGACACACCGGGGATGGTCATTCCGGCCACCAAGACCATCCGGGCAAGGTCGCAAGTGATCATCACCTGGCGACGGGGCAGCCTGTCCGCGAGGCCGGACAGGAAGACGCCGCCGACGAAAGTGGGCACCACGCTTGCGGCGAAGGCAACCGCCGCCAGCAGCGCCGAGTGGCTCCGGTCATATACCAGCAGCGTCACCGCGACCCTGGCCAGCTGATCGCCGATGACCGAGAGCACCTGCGCCAGCCACAGGGCGCGGAATTCGGTCACGGCGAACACGCTGCCGAATGTGGTCCGCGCGTCCGCCTTTCCTGCTCTCTCTAACTCCACCGTGTCCCTTCGACTCATCGGTCTCCAGGCTGGCCAGGCCTGGTGGACGGCAGCGTGGCGCGGCCCGCTACGTGGCAACGCGCCAGCCGAGAGTTTCCCGCTGACAGGTAATTATTCGCAGTCCTCCAAGATAAGTACTCAGTGCAGTCGGGTGGTGTCAATGGGCAAGCAGCTAGCGCGCCGACCTGAGCACCTGCCGGACCCGGAGCCTGCTGCCCGTCCGCAGGATCGCCCGCTCGTAAATCGTCCCGGCGAGCCGCGCCATGCCGACGGTGCACGCGATGCTGATCACCGCCGACAGCGCCTGCTGCCAGGCCGGGGCCGCTCCCACCGCGACCAGTACCGGCATCGCGACCGGAGCGGTGAACGGCACGAACGCCAGCAGGTGGTAGAACCAGTTGACCCCGCTGGCGTACAGCACCGTGTAGGCGAGCACGTAGGCAAGGATGAGCGGCAACTGCAGCGGGAGCGACGCGTTGTAGGCGTCGGCCTGGCGGGTGATGAGGGAGCCGGCCGCCGCGTAGGCGGTGCAGTAAAAGGCGTAGCCGAGCAGCAGCCAGAGCGCTCCGGTGAGCACCACGCTGGTCGAGGCGCCCTGCACCGCGGTGGAGCCGGCCGCGTGCCCGAGGACGAGGAAGGCGACGACCATCACGGCGATCTGCGCCAGTGCCAGCAGGCCCATGCCGATGACCTTCCCGGCCAGCAGCTGAACCGGCCGCAGCGTGGTCAGCAGTACCTCGATGACCCGGGTGGCCTTCTCCTCGCCGACGCCGATGGTGATGCGCACGCCGTAGGTGAGGATGATCACGTAGATCAGGATGGCGACGGCCAGGCCGGTGATCCTGCTCGCCAGGCCGCGCGGCGGCGGCAGCAGGCCGTGCACTGGCAGCGCGATCCCGTGCCGCGCGATCCCGGCGGCTGCGGCCGGCGGCAGCAGGGCGAAGAGCCGCTGCAGGCCCCCGACTTCGGACAGCGCTTCCAGCGCGGTGCCGCCCGATGAGGAACTGCCGCCGAGCGGCTGCTGCTTGACCAGGATCTCGCTATTGCCGACGAGGACGGCGGCGACGTCTCCCGAGCGCAGCTTCGCCCTGGCCGCCGTGATGCCGGGTAGCGGGACCACGGTGACCGTCGTCCCGGAAACCCGCCCGGCCTCCTTGACCGTCTGGGTGAGGGCAGCTACCGGGCCGCCGACGATGCCGACGCGGGCAGCTGCCCGGCTGCCGTGCGTCAGGGCGGGGATGATGACCGCCGCCGCGACGGCCACGAGCAGGATCACGCTGGCCACCCAGAACGACTTGGCCCGTGTCCGGTCGCGTATCTCGCGCCTGGCGACTAGCCAGATCAGCTCCGCCGACTGCCCGGTCATAGCTGCCTTCCTCCCATTCCGCTGGCGCCGCCAGCCTGGTCAGGGCTGCTGCCCGGGATCGCTTCCCCGGCCCGCGCGCCGGTGCCTGAGCCGAGGAAGGTGCCGGTGCCCTGGTTCGCGTCCGCATCCGCGGCGGGTGCGCTACCTGGGCCGACGGCGTCGCGGAACACCTCGGACAGCTTTCTGCGCTGGAACGCGAAATGCTCGACCGGGCCGGCCGCCCTGGCCAGGTCCAGCACGGCCTGCGCGTCGGCCCGGTCACGCAGGGACATCAGGACCGTCCCGCCGGTGTTGCTCTCTACCCTGGCCAGGTCGCCCAGGTCCTGCGCCCAGCGGCCGCCGTCATCACCGGCAACCCGGACGGCAATGCGCAGCTGGCCGGCCTGCCCCAGGTCCTTGACCGTGCCCTCGGCTACCAGCCGCCCGCGGTGAATGATCGCCACTGACTGGCACAGGTGCTCAACCAGGTCCAGCTGGTGACTGGAGAAGAGCATGGTCACCCCGGCCGCGGCGCGCTCGGCGAGCACCTCGCTCATCGCGTCGACGCCGACCGGGTCCAGCCCGGAGAATGGCTCGTCGAGCACGAGCAGCTCAGGCTCGTGGACCAGCGCGGCCGCCAGCTGGACCCGTTGCTGGTTGCCGAGCGACAGGGCCTCGATCTTGGCCTGGCCCTGGTCCGCGAGGCCAAGGCGCTCACTCCAGGCCAGCGCGGCGGCGCGGGCTCGGGCGGCCGTCAGCCCGTGCAGCCGGGCGAGGTACTCAAGCTGCTCGAGCACCTTCATCGCGGAATACAGGCCCCGCTCCTCCGGCATGTACCCGATCCTCCGGCGGACCTCCGGGCCGACCGGCTGACCGCGCCAGCGCACCTCGCCGCCGTCCAGGCTGGCTACCCCGACGATGGCTCGCATGGCAGTTGTCTTGCCTGCCCCGTTCGGCCCGAGGAAGCCGAAGACCTGGCCGGGCGGGACGGTGAAGCTCAGCCCGTCCAGGGCGGTCACGTCGCCGTAACGGCGGCGCAGGCCGTCCAACTCAAGCATTCCGTCCGCGCCTGCCGCGGTTTGCTGGCCTGACTGCATAAGCCCTCGATCCTGCCCGCTGCCACTGCCCCGGTCGGTATATCAGATGCCCGGGCTGGCCGCCGGTCACCTCACCACGGGAAGGCCGCGAGATCGGGCCTGACCCATCCCTGCCTGGCCGCCGGTGACGCGAGCGTGGCCGGCCTGTAGTGCCGGGTAAGGAGCCGCTTGTCGAGCAACGCCGGGTTGCGCTCGGCGAATGTCTCGAAGTCAGTCACGGACGGGTCAGCGGCGACGTGATGAGCAACGATCTCGGTCCAGGCGCGGGTGACGGTGGAGTTATATTTCTGCGGCGCGCGCTCATAGGCCGCGATGTGCCGGATCCAGCGGCTGATCATCTCGGCTGCTTTCGCACCGCCGTGCCGGCGGCAGGTGATGAAGGCCAGGTGGATGTGCTGGCGGTGCCGGAACGCGCTGCCGGGCGGTACTACCTCCGCCAGGACTTCGGCGAGATCCGCTGGCATGGCGTGGGTCATCGGAGAACCTCCATGATGGCGTGGGTCACGATGTGAAATCCGGTCAGGTCCGTGCTGGTGATCGTGGCTAGTGCCGCGCGCTCGATGTCGCCCACCGCGGCGCGGGCGGCGTCGGCGGCCTGCCGTCCGTCGGCGGTTAGCGAGACCAGGAACGATCGCCGGTCGGCCGGATCTAGCTGCCGCACGACATAGCCGCGCCGCACTAGCCGGTCGAGCACGCTGGTCAGCGTGGTCGGCTTGGTGGCGGTGTCCGCGGCGAGCCCGCCGATGCTACGTGCCCGCCCGTCAGCCAGGTTCGCCAGCGCGTTGATCTCGGAGGCGGTCAGGTCCAGATCGGCAAGCCTGGCCTGCAGGGCGCCCAGGGTCGCGTGCGTGGCACGGTGCAGGTCGAGGATGAGAGGACCAGTCCCAGGATCAGATATCACGAAAATGGATTGTACGATATCGCAGGAAATAAGTCAGCGCCTTGCCGTTGGCCGGCCGCTTCGGCGCCCATGGCGGGCGGCCCGGCGCGATGGCGTAGCGTCGGCCGCCACTGGCGAATCCAGGATCAGCAGTCGCTGGCCGCTGGGTTACCATCCGTCAGGTGGACCCTGTGCTCGGAAATTGCTCGCTGGAGACGCTCAGGCGGCGAAAGAGCTTCAAGTGGCGCACCTACCCCGATGACGTCCTTCCTGCCTTCGTCGCCGAGATGGACTTCGACCTGGCGGAGCCCGTTAAGGAGGCAGTCAGGGCGGCTGTCGCGATGAGCGACGTCGGCTACGGGCACAAGGGCGAGCTGTGCGAGGCCTTCGCCGCGTTCGCCGCCGACCGGCTGCGATGGTCACCGGATCCGGCCCGGATCTTCGCCATCCCCGACGTCATGACCGGCATCGCCGAGATGATCATGGCGGTCACCCGGCCAGGGTCGGGGATTGTCATCAACCCGCCGGTGTACGCGCCGTTCTTCTTCCGGATCGGCTTCACCGGGCGCCATGTCGTCGAGGCGCCGCTGCTGCGGGGCTCCGATGGCGGTTACGACCTGGACTTCGAGGCGCTTGACCGGGCGCTCGGCGATGACGACGTCAGCGCGTACCTGCTCTGCAGCCCGCACAACCCGCTCGGCCGGGTGTGGTCCCGCGAGCAGCTGGCGACGGTGGCCGATCTCTGCGCGGGACACGGAAAGTTCCTCCTGGTCGACGAGATTCATGCGCCCCTGGTGCTGCCGGGCGCCGAGCACGTGCCCTTCCTCTCGCTCGACCATGAGGCGACGCAGCACGCGATCGCGTTCGGCTCGGCCTCGAAGGGCTGGAACATCCCCGGCCTCAAGTGCGGCATCGCGGTGGCCGGCTCGGACGAGATAGCCGCGCTGCTGGCGCAGCGGTGGGAGGCGCTGCTTGCCGGGCACCTTGGCGTGCTGGCGTCGGTGGCCGCGTTCGAGGAGTCGCTGCCCTGGCTCGACGCGGCGCTCGGCCAGCTCGATGAGAACCGCGGCTACCTGTCCCGGCTGCTCAGCGAGCATCTTCCCGCGGTGCGGTACGTCCCGCCGCAGGCCAGCTTCCTGGCCTGGCTGGATTGCGCTCCGCTTGAGCTCGGCGATGATCCGGCCGCCGCGTTCCTGGCTCGCGGCCGGGTGGCGCTGGCTCCCGGCCCGGACTTCGGCACTCAGGGCAGGGGCTTCGCCCGGCTGAATATGGGCACCTCGCCGGCCCTGATGCTGGCGGCGGTACGGCGGATGGCCGCCGCGACGGCGGCCCAGAAGAGCTGAAACGAGCACGGCCGGTTCTGCGCCGGGCCCGGCTTCTGCGCGCCCCAGCATGTGCACCGTTGCGAGTACCCCTGCCTCTCGCGCGCCCGGCGGGCTCCCGCGCGGCTGACGCAGGAGATCACCCTGGCGAGATCACCATCACCGATAGTCGATAATTCCTATAAATAATATAGACTATTACTCAGAAGCACCGCGGCGAGGGGGCGCAATGCACAAGACCGGACGTGACGCGGCTATCTCCGCCGTCGATCCTGCCGAAGCCTGCCGGGCAGCGCTCGACGCCGGGCTGACCGTGGTGACCGGGGATCCGCTGAACTGCGAGACGCCGGTCCCCGCGCCGTCCAGTGGCCTGCTGACCCCGGCCGGTCGCTTCTACCTGCGTAACCACTTCCCGATCCCGGTGCTGGACGACGCCGCGTGGCGGCTTCGCGTCAGCGGGCTGGTACGCGAGCCGCTGGAACTGAGCCTGGACGAACTCAGGAAGCTGCCCGCTGACACCTTCGTGGCCACCCTGGAGTGCGCGGGCAACGGCCGGACCCTGTTCAGCCCGGCACCGGACGGGGCGCAATGGCGACTCGGAGCGGTGAGCACCGCGGAGTGGACCGGGGTGCGGCTGGACGAGGTACTGGACCGGGCCGGCATCCGGGCCGGCGCAACCGAACTGGTCTTCCGCGGCGCCGATCGCGGCACGTTGGACGGCTCGGCAGAACCCGTCTGGTTCGAGCGGAGCCTGGCGATGGAGGACGCCAGGGAGTCCGGAGCGCTACTCGCGTACTCGATGAACGGCGAGCCGCTGCCCGTCAGGCACGGCGCGCCTCTCCGGCTCGTGGTGCCGGGCTGGTACGCCGTCGCCTCGGTCAAATGGCTGACCGATATCACCATCGCCGACGCTGCCTTCGACGGTTACTTCCAGGCCGATCACTACATGTACGAGCTTCCGCGCGGCGACACGATAATCCGGGAGCCGGTCCGGATGCAGCGGGTCCGTGCCCTTATCACCGAGCCCTGCGCCGGCCAGCGGCATTCCGGCGGTGAACTCGCCGTCCGCGGAGTTGCCTGGTCCGGGGCAGCGCCGATCGCGCGGGTGGAAGTCAGCGTGGCCGGGAGTGGCTGGCAGGACGCCAGGCTGATAGGCGAGTCCAGCACGCATGGCTGGCAGCGGTGGGAGCATCGGGTGCAGGCCAGCCCTCCGGGCGAGATGACGATCAGGGCCCGGGCCACCGACCTCGCCGGCCACACCCAGCCGCCGGCGCCGGAGTGGAATCGCCGCGGCTACGGCGGCAACTTCATCCACGAGGTGCGTGTCCTGCTGGAGCCAGTGCCCTAGCGCGGGCCGGTGACCCCCCGCCGCCGGCCCGGCAGCCGCGGCGGGCCGGGTGGCGGCGGCCGGCCGGGTGGCCCGTCCAGCGGGCCGGCTGCCCGCGTTTTGCCGTCCCGGGACAGTCCTGCCACTATCAGCATCTGCTTTTCCTCGCGACGGACCGCTCTGCCGACTGCGGAGCCGCAGGTTCAGCCGGATAGAGGCCACCATGTCCCCAGAACTTCATGCGCAGCTGACCCCTCAGGCCGGCGTCCCTGGGCACCGGGACCGGCGCTGGCGCCGGAACCGGCGCCTGGCCATGGCGCTGCCGGCCGCCGTGCTGCTGCTCGCCGCGTGCGGTGGCGGCAGCGGCGGCGGGGCGAGCCCGCAGGGGAGCGGGTCTGCCGCGGCGGCGGCCGCTAGCCCGGGCACTGCCACTGCCGCCGCATCGCCAAGCCCGGCCGCCGCGGCCGGGCCGCCCGCGGTGATCGCCGTCACCAAGGGCGGCGCGCTGGTCATCCTCGACTCGGCTAACGGCTCGATTGCCAAGACGCTGGTGCCCAGCGGGGTCATCGGAGACGAGATCTCGGTTTCCGCTGACCGGACGACCGTGTACTTCGCGGCGGCCCATGGCTGCACTACCGAGATCGAATCGGTCCCGGTGACCGGCGGCAGCCCGGCCCTGATCGGCAGGGGCTCGCTGCCGGCGGTGAGTCCCGACGGCGCCAAGCTCGCGATGGCCCGGCAGCCGTCACTGACCGCCGGCTGCATCCCGCATACGGCCGACCTGACCTCGCAGTACAAGCTGGTGGTCCGCACGCTCAGCGGCGGAAGCCAGGTCACCTACCCGATGCTGGCGCCCGGGCCGTCCAGCGGGCTGCCGTATCCCATCTCGCATCTGTCCTGGTCGCCGGATGGCACGCACCTTGCCGTGTCGATCTCGGCAGCGGAGGATAACGAGGGCTGGAACCTCGTCATCCTCGACACCGCCACGGCGAGGTACTACCTGTCCGGCGCCGGTGACATCTCGGTCCCCGCCACCGGGCAGCCCAGCACCAGGGACAGCTACCTGCGCGAGGGCGTGTTCATGCCGGACGGGAACCTGTTCGTCAGCCGCGCCTGCTGCGCCGGGGTGCCGGTCCGGAACACATCCCGGCTGATGTGGGAGGTAAACACGGCCGGCACGCTCGTGCACCAGGTGGCGATCGGCTTCGCGAACCTTGACCACACCAGCCTGGATGCGAGCGCCAGCGGCAAATGGCTGCTCTATCTCGCCGGGGACATCCTGTACATATCGCACCACGGCCATACCCCGACGCAGCTGGCGACCGGCCTTATCGCGGCCGCCTGGCAGTAGCGGCGCCAGTGCCGTTAGTCGGCGGGGAGCACCGTGGCCGCCGGGCAGCCCTGCTGATGGCCCTCTGACTCCATCGCCCCGCATTGCGGGCAGACCAGATGTGCCCAGCATGCGGGCTCGCCGCGGTCGGCGATCTCCTCCGGCGGCGTCTCTTTCATCGTGGTCCTCCCCTCACTGGTGCTCCCTGCCATCTGCTCGCGGGCAGGAGTAGCCCTGCATTCACCGTACGTCTCGATGGCGCATGCGCCGTATGCCGCCGTGGCTGCTGTGGCATGAGATCAGGCGTGCATACGACGAAACGTCCGCTTACGATGGGTCCGCAGCCCTCCAGATGAGACGGTAGGCGCGTGGAGTTCCGCATCCTCGGGTCGGTCGAGGTCGATAACAGCGGGCTAGCAGTGGACCTGGGCGGTCTCCGGGAGCGGACGCTGCTGGCACGGCTGCTGCTGGCGGCTGGCCAGGTGGTGTCCGCTGACCGGCTCGCGGATGACCTGTGGGCAGGCGAGCCGCCGCCGCACAGTATGGCCACCCTGCGCGTGTATGTCTCCAGGCTACGGCGGGCGCTTGGCCCGGCGGCCGGCGCCCTGCTGACCCAGCCGCCCGGCTACCGGCTGCAGCTCGAGGCCGGCCAGCTTGATGCCAGCCGGTTCGAGCACCTGGTCACCGCGGCGCGCCGCGAACTGGACGACGGCAACGCCGAGGCTGCCGCCGCCGGGCTGCGCACTGCGCTCGCCCTGTGGCGGGGCCCGGCGCTTTCCGACGTTGCCGACTTCGCGTTTGCCCAGGCGGATGTGGCCCGGCTGGAGGAGGCGCGGCTGGCCGCGCTCGAGGACAGGGTGGAAGCCGACCTGGCCTGCGGCCGGCACGCCGGCCTGACCAGCGAGCTAGACGGGCTGGCCGCGGCATATCCGCTCCGGGAGCGACTGTGCGGCCAGCGGATGACCGCCCTGTACCGATGCGGCCGCCAGGCTGACGCGCTGCGTGCCTACCGCGAGCTGCGGACCCGGCTCGCCGACGAGCTCGGCATCGACCCGAACCCGCGGCTGCACCGGCTGCACGAGGCGATACTCCGCCAGGAGCCGGATCTCGACTGGCATCCGGCGGCCGCTGACGATACTGCGCGCCCGGCGGCGCGGCCGGGCAGCCCAGGGGGGCAGACGGCCCGCCGTGGCGGCCCGGCACGCCAGGGCGGCTCGCTGCCCCCGGGCCGCCTGGCGGCTTCGGGCAGCCGGGCGGTCCCGGGCGGCTCCGCGGTCCTGGATCATGCGGTCCTGGATCATGCGGTCCTGGATCATGCGGACCGGGATCCGGCGGAGCGGCCCGGCGAACCGCAGCAGCCTGCCCGGCCGGCCCGGCCGGCTCCTCCCGGGCTGCCTGCCGAGACCACTTCCTTCGTCGGCCGGGAAGCGGAGCTGGTCACCATCGAGGATCTGCTCGGGCTGTCCCGGCTGCTTACCCTGACCGGGCCGGGCGGCTCCGGCAAGACCCGGCTGGCGCTGCGGGCAGGCGCCCAGGCATCGTCCCGGCATCCGGACGGCGTGTGGCTGGTCGAGCTCGCCCAGATCACCAGGCCGGAGCTGGTCGTGCCGGTGACGGCGACCGCCCTGTCGATCAGGGAGGAACCGGGCAGGCCGCTCGTCGACAGCATCATCGCCGGGCTGGCCGGCCGTGACCTGCTGCTTATCGTCGACAACTGCGAGCATGTGCTCGATGCTGTCGCCGAGCTGCTGAACGCGCTGCTCCGCGGCTGTGCCGAGCTGCGGATCCTCGCCACCAGCCAGACCAGGCTCGGCCTGGCCGGGGAAGCGACCTGGCCGGTCCCGCCGCTCATGCTGCCGGCACCGGACGCGCGCGATCCGAGCATCGTCGCCCAGGCCGAGTCGGTGCGGCTGTTCTGTGACCGCGGCGCGCTGGCCAGGCCTGGTTTCGGGCTCACGGCCGGCAACGTCGATGCCGTCAGCGAGATCTGCCGGCGGCTGGACGGCATCCCGCTTGCCCTGGAGCTGGCCGCTGCCCGGGTCAACGCGCTGACCGCCGGGCAGCTGGCGGCCCGGATCGACGACCGGTTCCGGCTGCTGGCCGGCGCCAGCCGCCGCGGGCTGCCCCGGCACCGGACGCTGCAGGCTGCCATCGAATGGAGTCACGATCTGCTCAGCGAGGCTGAGCAGATCTGCCTGCGCAGGCTGGCCGTCTTCGCCGGCGGGTGCACCCTGGAGGCTGCCGAGGCGGTCTGCCCGGCCGGCCCGCTCGCCCCGGACCTGGTGTTCGAGACCGTTACCTCGCTCGTCGACCGGTCGCTGCTGACCGTGGAGGAGCGGCTCGGCAGCATGCGCTACGGGATGCTCGAGTCCATCCATCAGTACGCACGCCAGCGGCTCGCGAAGGCCGGAGAAAGCGAGGAGCTGAGCCGCCGTCACCTGGGCTGGCTGCTTGACTTCGCGGCGGAAGCCGACCTGGACGGTCCCGACCAGGGTGCCTGGCTTGACCTGCTCGAGTCTGAGGTTGACAACTTCCGGGCCGGCCTGGAATGGAGCCTCGCCGTTCCTGAATCGGCGCTCGCGCTGGCCGGCGCGCTCGCCCAGTTCTGGATGGTGCGCGGCTACATCGGCCGCGGCCGGAGCTGGCTGGACGCGGCGCTGGCGGCGGCCGGCCCGGGCTGCGACCGGCGGCTGCGAGCCATCGCGCTGGACGGCGCCGGGCAGCTGGCCGCCGTGCACGGGGACGTGACCGCGCAGCGCGCCTACCAGGAGGAGAGCCTGGCTATCTGGCGTGAGCTCGGTGACCATCTGCGGATCGCCAGCTGCCTGGGCGATCTCGGCGCCGCGGCGCATATCAGCGGCGACTACCCGGCCGCGCGGGCGATGTACACCGAAGCGCTGGAACTGGCGTCCGGAACGGGCCAGGCCCAGCAGATGGCGAGATCGCTGAGCGGGCTCGGCCGCCTGGCACTGCATGCTGGCGACCTGACCGCGGCCACCGAGTATTACAGCCAGAGCATGGCCCGCTTCCGCGAGGTCGGTGACCTGCGCCGGGCTACCCTGATCCTCGGCAACCTGGGCGTGGTGGCACTCGACCAGGGCGACCCGGTGCTGGCAGCGGCGCGCCTGGAAGAGCACCTGGGCAATGCGCGGAAGCTCGGCGACAGGAAGCTGATCGGCGGCGCGCTGACCAATCTGGGCGTGATAGCGCTCAACGCGGGCGACTGCGACCGTGCCGCCGCGCTGCACGCCGACGCCCTCGACCTGGCCGAGCAGGTCGGCGACCGGCGGCTGTCCGCCGTCGCGCTGACCAACCTCGGCCTGACCGCGCTGGCGCGCAAGGACTTCGCTGCCGCCCGGGCATTCCACCGGCGCAGCCTGGAACTGGCCGAGGCCGTGGGCGAGCGCCGCTGCGTCGCGGAGAGCCTGGAGGGGATCGCCGAGGCCGACGCGGCGGAGGGCAATGCAATGCGGGCCGCCGTGCTGTTCGGCGCCTCCGGTGCCCTCCGCGCGGCGATCGGCTCGCCGGTCCCCGGCCAGGACCTGGCCAGGCTCACTAAGGCAGTCACCGCGACCGAGCTGGCCCTGGGCGCCGCACGGTTCAGCGCGGCGCAGGCGGCGGGCCAGGCGATGTCAGTAGAGCGAGCGGTGGCACTGGCCCGCGAGGCAAGAGAGACTGGCGAGGAGAGCGCGGCCGGGGACGAGCTAGGCGGGACGAGCGTGCTGAGCGCGGCCGGCGACGAGGCAGGCATGACGAGCATGGCCAGGGAGAGCTCATGACGGCGATCGACCAGCAGGCGGGCGGCGCGAGCCCGGTCGACTTCGGCAGCTACGGGGACTACGGGGATTTCCGCCCGCCGGGCAAGAAGCCGTCGGCCGAGTTCGTGCGGCCGCCCTATCCGTTCCGCGGGCGCATTACCGCGGACGGCTCCAGCGGGTACCCGGCTGAGGCCGGCCGGTACCACCTGTACATCTCGTGGGCCTGCCCGTGGGCGCAGCGGACCGCGATCGTCCGCAAGCTGCAGGGCCTGGAGGAGGTTGTCTCGCTGTCCGCGGTGGATCCGGTCCGGGACGGCCGGGGCTGGGCGTTCCGCGAGGGACCCGGGCACACGCTGGACCCAGTCAACGGGTTCGCCCTGCTGCGCGAGGCGTACGAGGCGACCGAGCCCGGCTATCCCGGCCACATTTCGGTGCCGGTGCTGTGGGACCGGGCCAGCCGCCGCATCGTCAGCAACAACTTCCCCGACATCACGATCGACCTGGGCACTGCCTTCCGTGCCTGGTCCGGCGGCGCGCCCGAGCTCTACCCGGCGCCCCTGCGCGCGGAGATCGACGCCATCAACGAGGTCGTCTACGAGACCGTCAACAACGGCGTGTACCGCTCGGGCTTCGCCGGGTCGCAGGAGCAGTATCACCAGGCGGTGACCCGCCTCTTCGCCACCCTCGACAACCTTGAGGAGAGGCTGGCTGGCCGGCGTTACCTACTGGGCGACGCGATCACCGAGGCTGACGTCCGGCTGTGGGTGACCCTGGCCCGCTTCGACGCCGTTTACTACTCGCATTTCAAGACGAACCTGCGAAGACTGTCGGACTACCCGAACCTGTGGGGTTACGCGCGCGACCTTTACTCGGTGCCGGCCTTCCGCGAGACGACCAACTTCGACCACATCAAGCGGCATTACTTCATGACGCATCCGCACCTCAACCCGTCCAGGATCGTCCCGGACGGGCCGCTGCTCGACTGGGAGTCCCCGCAGTACCGGGCGGGCGGGCATTCCGGCTGAACGGATCCTGCCCATTGACTGGCGTTCACTGGCTAAGCTGCGTTCCTGCTTATGTCCTTGGCCCTTCCCGGCCACCTGCTGCAACGGAGCTGTAACGCCGTTGCAACGCGGCAGGCCCACGATCGGTTTCGATCGTCCTGACCGCACGCTGCCGACGGCAGCGATCCCGATCACTCACTGTTACCAGGAAGGGCATGACATGCTCGCCAGATCTACTCCGCGGGTTGCCGCGATCATTGCCGCTGTCGCGGGCGCCTGCCTGATGCTCGGCGGCTGCGGCGGAGGCTCCATCGGCGGCTCCGCCGCCACGGGCAGCTCGGCCGGTGCCTCCGCGGCCGCCGGCTCAAGCTCCTCGTCGTCGCCCGCGCCCGCCTCCACCGCAGCGGCGGCCAAGGGCCTGCTGACCGGGCATTTCTGCACCGACTTCACCCATCTCGGGACGACCCTGGGCAAGCTCACCCCGGCCCAGGCCAAGAGCATCGAGCAGAATCGCGGCGAGGCGGTGGCGTTCCTCCAGCAGGCCGCGGCGGACTTCAACGGCCTCGCGAACGAGGCGCCGGGCAAGGTCGGTCCCTTCATGCACACGCTGGCGGCCGAGTACCAGTCGCTGGCCAGTGCCGCGGGCAGCGGCGCATCGCTGAGCCAGCTGAAGAACGAGGCAAAGAACGTCGACAGCGTGGGCAAGTCGGGCGCGGCATTCCGCCAGCTCATCCAGTACCTCGTCACCGCCTGCCACTAACGCGGCGGCGACCAGCGGAATCTGGCAGCTGGCCAGGCCGGCGATCGCCCGGCCTGGCCAGCGCGCGCAGATCGTGCCAGTCTGGATCGTGCCAGGCTAGGGCAACGGGCCTTCTGCCCAGGTGACGCCGCGGGGAGGCTCCGATGGGCAGGGATGTCCCGGCAATCGTCATCAGCCAGGCTGACCGGCGTGCCTACCGCGAGAAGGTACGGCACTGCCTGGACGTGCTGGCGCGGATGCTGCGCGAGTCCAGGTTCGAGACCGAGCCGCAGCAGGTGGGGCTCGAGATCGAGCTGAACCTGGTCGACGAGGACGGCTGGCCGTCGATGAAGAACACCGACGTGCTCAGCGCGATCGCCGATCCGGCCTGGGACACCGAGCTCGGCCAGTTCAACCTTGAGATCAACGTGCCGCCGCGCCCGCTGGCCGGCACCGCCCTGGGCGAGCTCGAGAGCCTGGTCCGGGCCAGCCTGAACCATGCCGACCAGCAGGCCGGCCGGGCCGGCAGCAAGCTGGCGATGATCGGCATCCTGCCGACGCTGCGGGAGAGCGACGTCGACGAGCGGGCGATCTCGACGAACCCGCGGTACCGGCTGCTGAACGAGCAGATCTTCGCCGCGCGCGGCGAAGAGATGGATATCTCGATCAAGGGCAAGGACCGGCTGGATACCTACATCGACACCATTGCCCCCGAGGCCGCCTGCACCAGCATGCAGCTGCACCTGCAGGTAAGCCCGGAGACGTTCGGCAGTTACTGGAACGCGGCCCAGGCGCTGGCCGGGGTGCAGGTCGCGCTCGCCGCGAACTCGCCCTTCCTGTTCGGCAGGGAACTGTGGGCGGAGACCCGGATCACGTTGTTCCAGCAGGCGACCGACACCCGGCCGGAGGAGCTGAAGATCCAGGGGGTACGGCCGCGGGTCTGGTTCGGCGAGCGGTGGATCACCTCGGTCTTCGACCTGTTCGAGGAAAACCTGCGGTACTTCCCCGCGCTGCTGCCGCTGGTCGATGACGAGGACCCGGCGGCCGCCCTGGACGGCGGCGGCGGCGCCCCCCAGCTAGCCGAGCTGACGCTGCACAACGGCACGGTCTACCGGTGGAACCGCCCGGTGTACGCCGTGGTGAGCGGCCAGCCGCACCTGCGGGTCGAGAACCGGGTGCTGCCGGCCGGCCCGACGGTCGCCGATACGTTCGCCAATGCCGCGTTCTACTACGGCCTGATCCGGACGCTGGCCGAGGAGGAACGGCCGGTATGGACCCAGATGTCGTTTGCCGCCGCCAACGAGAACCTGCTGGAAGCCGCCAGGAACGGCATGGATGCCCGGCTGTACTGGCCCGGCCTCGGTGAGGTGCCGGTCACCGAGCTCACGCTGCGCCGGCTGCTGCCGCTCGCCAGGGAAGGGCTCAGCAGGTGGAACGCCGACGGTGCCGAGGCGGACCGGCTGCTCGGCATCATCGAGCAGCGCTGCCTGACCGCCAGGAACGGCGCCACCTGGCAGGCCGGGGCGGTGCACGCGCTGGAGGAGTCCGGCAACCTGGACAGGCCCGAGGCCCTGCGGCTGATGACGCTGCGCTACCTCGAGCACATGCACTCCAACGAGCCCGTGCATGCCTGGCCGCTCTACTAAGTGAACCGCCCGTCCAGCGCCCAGCCGCTGGCCCGGCTCGCCGTTCGCCTGGCCGAGCGCCAGGCGTCCGTCCTGCGCCGCGCGTTGCCCCCGACGTTGTCGGCGATCGCGACACCTCCTGCGCGTTGCCGGGCCCCGCGATCCAGCTGAGCCGTGGCCGGCTTGTCACATTCGCCACGAACGTACCTATTGACACACAACGCGGAGTTCACAAAAATGGTCTAAATATCAGTCCCTAGACCACCTGGGGAGGCGTCGTGAGCGCAGCGGCGCTGGCCAGCTTCATCGCCGTGTTCTCCGCGGGCAGCGGGCCTGCCGGGTGACGATCAGCCGCGCGGCGGGCTGCGCGTCACCCGGCTACCCGGCAGAGAGGCGGACTCATGACGGTGCCGGCCACCGGCAAGCCCTTCGGCGCGCTGCTGACGCCGATTCCCATGCGCAGTGCCGGCGAGCGCGTCGCCGAGCGTTTCGTGACCGCGATCGCGCTCGGCGAGTTCGTCTCCGGCCAGCGGCTGCCGACCGAGCGGGAGCTGGCCGCCATGCTGGAGGTGAGCCGGACGACCGTGCGGGAGGCCATTCAGCGGCTGCAGCGGTCCGGCTACGTGCGGACCAGGCGGGGCCGCGGCGGCGGCACGTTCGTCTGCGCCGACCTGGGACCCGACTCCGACGAGATGATCCGCCGGACTCTGGTGCCCGCCTGGCAGGAACTCACCGAGCTGCTCCAGTTCCGCCAGCTGATCGAGCAGCTAATTGCGCGGACCGCAGCCGGCCAGCGGGACGACCAGGACGTGCTGGCTATCCGCCGGGCTGTCGAGTCGTACGCGAAGGCGGCCGACAGGGACGCCTCCAGGATGGCTGATCATGCACTGCACCAGGCGATCGCCACGGCCACCCACAACCGGCACCTGGTCGAGCTGAGCGCCCGGATCCGGCGGGAGGTCAGCCTCGGCTTCGATGCCGAGCCGTACACGCCCGAGGTTCGCCATCGCGCCGTCCGGCAGCACCCGGAGCTCGCCGAGGCGGTCATTGCGGGCGATCCGGAGCTCGCCGCGCAGCTAGCGGCCGGGCACTTCTCGCTGACCGAGACGATGCTCAGGGAATTGCACGCCCGCATCCGGCTGAGATCCGCATCGGCCGCGCCGTGAGCCGCCCGTGCCAGCAGGCTCCCGCCATCGCGGGGATATGAATCCAGCCCGAGCGTAAGGGAAAACTGATGCCGATCGCCAGAGTCAACGATATCGAGATCAATTACCGGCTGGAGGGAGACGGCGCGGAGACGATCGTTCTCATCAACGGCCTTGCCGACGATCTGGAAACCTGGGTTCTGCAGATGGACGACCTGCTGGCGGCGGGCTACCGGGTGCTGCGATTCGACAACCGGGGAATCGGGGCGAGCTCGAAGCCAGCAGGACCGTATTCCAGCCGCATGCTCGCCGACGACGCGAAAGCGCTCGTCGACGAGCTTGGTATTACTGATTTCCACCTGATGGGCGTCTCCATGGGCGGGATGATCTCGCAGGAGTATGCCCTCGCCTACGGCTCCGACTTGCGGTCGGTGACCTTCGGATGCACGTACGCCGCGCCGGGCCCGTTCTGCTCGCGGATGTTCAGCATGTGGTCGGACATGGCGCCAGTCCTCGGCGTCCCCTTCATCATGCGGGATGTCAGCCTCTGGGCCTTCACGGTGCCTTTCTTCGAGCAGCGCGGCGCGGAGGCCGCGGAGTTCGAGACGGCCATGCGCTACATGGACCAGCCAGTTCATGCCTATCTCGCGCAACTGGCCGTCATCCTCGATCACGACACGACCAGCCGCCTGAGCCAGCTCACCGTACCCACGCTCGTGCTGGCAGGCGAGGAGGACATCCTCATCCCGGTATCGCTGTCGCGCCGGCTGCACGAGGGCGTCCCCGGCTCGGCGTGGGCCACCACCCCGGGCGGGCACGCCTGCTGCTGGGAGCATCCAGCTCCCTTCAATGAGACTTTCCTCAAGTTCGTGCGCCAGCACGGAAAGGGCAATTAAATGGCGACCACCGTACCTGCCGGAGAAACCCTGAAGCGCGGTCAGCTCGGGCTCTTCGGTGTGATCATGCCCGGCCTGGCCCAGATCGCCCCCGCGTTCAACTTGTTCTTCACCACTGGCGTCATGGTTGCGCTGGCCGGTGCCTCGGCTCCGCTGATCTTCCTGATCAGCATGGTCGGGATGTGCGCGACGGCAAGCAGTCTCGCCCAGTTCGCCGGGGTCTACCCGAGTGCTGGTTCCTTTATCACCTACATTACCCGGGCTATCGGGACCAAGGTCGCCGTGGCGATCGGCGTCATAACAATTCTCGGTTACATCATCGCGTTTGGCGGCATCTATATCTTCGTCGGCAGCTACATCGCGGAGAATGTATTCAATAGTCCGCACATCTGGGGATTCACGCAGATCATCACCATTCTATACGGTGTCCTAGTGGTGGCGCCGGTGGTGGTGGGGCTGAAATTCGGCGTGCGGGTAACCGTGGTCCTGTATATGTTCGAGGTTGTCCTGCTACTGGTGCTCAGCGTGACGATTCTCGCCAGGGGCGGCGCGAGCGGCCTCTCGGCGACGCCATTCCGCTGGCCCGGCGGCGGCAGCGGGCACGATGTGCTGCTGGCGTTCAGCCTGGCCGTGCTCGCCTTCGGCGGGTTCGAGGCGGCAGCACCGCTGGCCGAGGAGACCCGCGACCCGAGGCGCAACGTGCCGATTGCCGTGCTCGGCGCCGTCGTGGTGAGCGGGATCATTTACGTGGTCGGCTCGTACGCGCTGGTGACCGCCTTCGGCGTGCTGCATGCGGGCGCGCTGTCCCTTGATCCCAACCCGTTCCACACCGCGGCCAGGGCGTTCATCCCATTTCTTGCCCCGCTTATCACCTGGGTCTTCCTCTCCAGCGTGACAAGCTCGTACGTGGCGGCGAACACGCAAACGTCTCGGGTGATCTTCGCTGGGGCACGGGGCGGGCTGTGGAGCCATACGCTGGCCGGCGTCAGCCGATTCCGGACGCCAGCCGCTGCGGCCGTCGCGTTCGTCGCGCCGAGCATCCTCATCGGTGTCGTCTCCACCGCGTTCACCGACCCGGGTACCGCATCGGGATTCCTTGGCACCTACGGCATCCTCGGGCTGATCATCATGTACCTGGCAGCGAACGTTGCCCTCGTCGTCGAATGGGCGAAGTTCCGCCGCCGGGGCATCACCAAGAACTTCTGGCTCTGGGTGGTTACGCCGGTGATCGGGGTCGTGGTGCTTGCCATCCCGATCTGGGGAGACCTGCGGCCCGGCCAGCCCAGTCCGTACAACGTGCTGCCCTGGCTGACGCTTGCCATGGTCGCCGTGGGAGTCATCTACCCGTTCGCGCTGAATGCCTGGCGACCAGACGTGCTTGACCGAGCGCCCGCGCTGCTGGAGGGAGACGAGAGCCTCGCCGTGGACCCGCTGCCGATCGGCGAATAGGCAGCGCCCGGCCGGCCGGGCCGCATCGCGGGCCGGAGTCCGCGCGGAGCGGCCCGGCCCATGATCTTGGAGGATCCGCCGTCCTGGCGTGCGGATCCTCCGCGATCATGCGATGGGGCCGGGTGTCAGCGGTCGAGGCCCAGCGTGAAGGTGGGCTTGGGTGACGTCTCCGGCAGCCGGTGCTCCTCGCTCAGGCGGCGGATGGCGGTGCCGGTGGCGAGGAACTCGGTGGCGTGCGCGCCCCACACGTGGTTGGCGACGGCCACCGTTACCCCCACGATGCCCGACGACTTGGCCTCGCTCGCCTCGGCCTGCATCCTGACCAGCGCCAGCTCGCGTGCCTCGTAGATGCCCTGGGTGAACTGCACCATCTCCTGGTTCTGGCCGGCCTGCCGCAGGGTCTGCATCATCGACTGGTGCGCGACGTGGTAGACGCACGTGCCCAGCACGAAGGCGACGGGCACGGCGCCGGCGGCCAGCAGGCGGAAGAAGTCCTGCGCGGACAGGTCCGACGTGAAGGCCCGGCCATCCGGGGCCCGGTGCGCGCCCGTGCCGGCCATGGCCTTGACCGCCGTGCCGGTAGCGACGAACTCGAGGACATCCTGGCCCCAGGCGTACATCTGCATCCGGAGCTGCACCCCGACGATTCCGTCGGCGCCCAGATGATCCGCCTCGGCGCGCATCCTGGCCATCGCCAGTTCCCTGGCGTTGTACATCGCCTGGGTGAGAACCTGCAGCTCCTGATTCTGGGACCAGCGGCCGACCTGCAGGCCGACGTGGTAGATCGACGATCCGACGACGAAGCCCAGCGGCTCGAATCCGGCCTCGCCGAGCAGGACGTACTCGGAGACCGACAGGTCCGAGGTAAAGACCCCGGCCGGGTCCGCGCCGGCAGTCTGCGCCAGCCGCCCATCGGCGGCCTGGGGTTCCCAGCTAGCCGAGGCGCCGGACGGCTTGGCGAAAAGGGGCATGGAAATCTCCCTAGGGCCGGGGGCCCCGCGGGATGCGCGGCCGCAGGATCCGCAGCCTACCGGCCCGCCCGCGGGGCCGGCCGGGGCACCGAGCGCGGTGCGCGCGCCGCGCTGATCATCCTGGCCTGCGCATTGATCGTCGGCAGCCCCAAGCCGGCAACTCCAAGCCGGGAGCCTGGCCGGCGGCCCGAGCGTATTCGGCTGCGGGCCTGATCGTCCTGGCGGTGGGGCTGGGCGTGTGAATGGCCCATTAACGCACCCTTGACGCCATCCCAGCGCGGAGTGACAATGAGCCAATCCAGATTGGAATCGTTTCCAAAGTGCGCGATTCCGTTCAGGGAGGTGCCTGTGCGCACGCCGGATCGCCCGACTATCGCTGATGTTGCGGCGGCGGCGGGGGTGGGCGTGGGCACGGTTTCCCGCGTGCTCAATGGCGGCGTGAACGTACGTGAATCGACCCAGCGGAACGTCCTGGAGGTCATCGAGCGGCTGGGTTACCGGCCGAGCCACCTAGCGGCGGCCCTCTCTCGCGGCACCCCCAGCACGGTGGCCATCCTGGTGCCGCACCTGACCCGTCCGTCGACGGTGGCCCGGCTGGCCGGCGCCCTCGCGGTGCTGGACGAGCGGGGCTACGACACGATCGTCTGCAACGTCGATACGCCGGCGCAGCGCGATCACCACCTGGCTGCGCTGACCGCCAGGCACCGTGCCGACGGCGTCATCGTCGTGTCGGTCCACCTGGCCAGGCAGCATCTCGCGGCATTCCGCCGGGGTGCCGTCCCGCTGGTAACTGTCGATGCCACCGCCGCTGGCGTGCCGCAGACGATCATCGATGACGTGGCCGGCGGGCGGCTGGCCACCGCGCACCTGCTAGGCCTAGGCCACCGGCGGATCGGGTTCGTCGGGGACGCCACCGCGCGCCGGGAGCATGACCTCGGCTTCGGCTCGTCCAGGCGCCGCCTGCGGGGATACCGGCAGGAGCTCGCCGGCGCGGGCATCGATTTTGACCCCGAGCTGGTCCGGCTCGGACCGCACAGCCCGGCGGTGGCGGCCGAGCTTGCTGATCAGCTGCTGCGGCTGCCCGACCCGCCGACGGCGATCTTCGCCGCCTCCGATACCCAGGCGATGGGCGTGCTCAGCGCCGCGGAGCATCGCGGCTTCGGTGTACCGGGCCGGCTGTCCGTGGTTGGCTTCGACGACATCGAGTCCGCCGCGCTGCTCAATCTCAGCACCGTGCGCCAGCCGCTTGAGCGCAGCGGCGCCGAGGGCGCCAGGCGGCTGTGCGCCCTGCTGCACGGCATCACGGTCCGGCCGATCCGCCAGCTGCTCCCGCTACGGATCATGCGGCGATCGAGTTCCGCCGCGCCAGGAATCACGGGGCCAGGAACCACGGGGCCAGGACTCACCGCGCAGGACTCACCGTGCCAGGACTCGCAGGCCAAGGACTCGCCTCGCCAGGACGCGCGGGGCCGGGACACGCCGGGCCGGGACACGCCGGGCAAGGACTCGCCGCGTCAGGACTCGGCAGGCCGGGCGGCGGACCCGCGCATCTGCTCGCGGCAGATGCTGACCGCACCCCGGATGAGCGCGGCAGGTCAAGGTCGCGTGCATTCCGGCGGGTATCCGACATCAGGTTCGGCAGCCGCGACGCCCGCCGGATGGATTGGGTCGCGTAATGGCCCGGCTAGCGCGAAAATCCGTGTCGCGTGTTAGGCGTGGGCCTGCAGGGGTATTGAGGGATTCGCCGGCACGGCCGCGGCCGGGCACATGCCCGGCGGCGGCGGACCGGAGTCGACTACGTGCTGGAGGAATGATGAGCAGTGGCGGCCGCCGACGCAGCACATCCGAGCGTCTTGCCCGGGCGCGCCCGGGATCCGTTGTCCGGCGCTGGGCGATTGGCCTGGCATGCGGCGGGCTGGCCGCGGCCGGGCTCGCTGCCTGCGGCACCGCCGGCGCGTCCACCGGCCCGGTCACGCTGAACTTCTACTTCTACCCGGACACCTCTACCGCCACCGTGACGGCCATCAAGAACTGCAACGCGCAGAGCCACGGCAAGTACACGATCTCCTACCAGGTGCTGCCTGCCGCCGCCGGCAACCAGCGCCTGGAGATGGTCAGGCGGCTGGCCGCGCATGACAACTCCTTGGACATCCTGGGCCTCGACGTCACCTGGGAGGCCGAGTTCGCCCAGGCGGGCTGGATCGAGCCGTGGACCGGCAAATACAAGGCGGAGGCCGAGGACGGCACGCTCAAGCCCGCCCTGGAGACCGCGATGTGGAAGGGCCAGCTCGTACGCGGTACCGGACAACAGCAACACCCAGCTGCTGTGGTACAACTCCGCGCTCACGCCGAACCCGCCCAAGACCTGGGCGCAAATGTTCGCCGACGCGGCGAAGCTGAAGAAGGAGGGCAAGCCGCACCTCATCGAGATCCAGGGTGCCCAGTACGAGGGCGTGACCGTGTGGTTCAACACGCTGGTGGCCAGCGCGGGCGGCACCATCCTGAACCCGAACGCGACCAAGGTGACGCTCGGCGCGCCCGGCTGTCAAGGCCCTGTCGATCATGAAGCAGCTCGCCATCGGCCCCGGTGCCGACCCGTCGCTGTCGGTGCAGATGGAGAACCAGAACCGGCTGGCCATGGAGGGCGGCTCGGCCGCCTTCCAGCTGAACTACCCGTTCGTGTATCCGTCCATGAAGGCAGATAACCCGAAGCTGTTCAAGACGTTCAAGTGGGCGCTCTACCCGGAGGTCACCCCCGGCGTGCCGGCCAAGGTGACGATCGGCGGCACCGACCTCGCGGTCAGCGCGTACTCGCAGCACAAGGCGCTCGACTTCCAGGCCGCGCTGTGCCTGCGCGACAAGCAGAACCAGATCATCGGCGCCAACGTCGGCGGCGTCCCGCCCACGATCGCCAGCCTGTACAACGACCCGGCGCTGTTCAAGGACTACCCGTTCCACGCCGACATCCTGCAACGCGCTTGAGCACGCGAGCGTCCGCCCGAAGACGCCCGTCTACCAAGTCGTGTCCATCGCCATCGCGCACCTGCTCTCGCCGCCGGCCGGCATCGAGCCGGTGAACACGGCGAAGTCGATGGTCACTCAGTTGAACAACGCCCTGCAATCGAAGGGCCTGGTCCCGTGAGCCGCCGCGCAGCAGGCGACCGGCTGGCAACGAGGGAAGGAAGGGGCCGATGAGCTCCAACACTCAGACGGTCACCGTCGGCGCGCCGGCAGAGGCGCCGCCGGGGCGCAAGCGGCGGCAGCTGTCGGAGGGCGCTCGGGCCGAGCGCAAACTCGGCTGGATGCTGTGCGCCCCGGCGGTCATCGTGATGATCGCCGTTACCGGCTACCCGGTGATCTATGCCATCTGGCTGTCGCTGCAGCGCTACAACCTGGAGCTCCCGCAGAACATCAAGTTCGTCGGGCTCAGCAACTACGTTGCGGTGCTCAGCTCGCCGTACTGGTGGCAGGCGCTGAAGGTGACCCTGATCATCACGATCTTCTCGGTGGGCATCACCCTGGTGCTCGGCATGCTGCTGGCCATGGTCATGCACCGGACGCTGTTCGGCCGGGGCACGGTCCGCACCGCCGCGCTCATCCCCTACGGGATCGTGACCGTCGCCGCCGCGTACGGCTGGCAGTACGCATGGACGCCGAACGAAGGCTATCTCTCCGCGCTGTTCAACAACAGCGCCCCGCTGACCTCGGAATATAAGGCGCTCGCCGTGATCATCCTGGCGGAGATCTGGAAGACCACGCCGTTCATGGGGCTGCTGCTGCTGGCCGGGCTGTCGCTGGTGCCCGAAGACCTGCAAAGGGCCGCGAAGGTAGACGGTGCCACCGGCTGGCAGCGCTTCACGAAGATCACGCTGCCGCTGATGAAGCCGGCCATCCTGGTCGCGCTGCTGTTCCGGACGCTGGACTCGTTCCGGATCTTCGACAACATCTTCATCCTGACCCAGGGCAGCAACAACACCGGGTCGGTCTCGATCCTCGCCTGGGACAACCTGTTCAACGCGCTGAACCTGGGCATCGGCTCGGCGATCTCGATCCTGATCTTCATCTGCGTGGCGATCATCGCAGCCCTGTTCATCAAGGGCTTCGGCGCCGCCGCCCCGGGCACGGACATCGGAAGAAGGTGACCCGCTGATGGCTACTGTTACCACCACGCCCCGGCAGAAGGTCGGCTGGGGGACGGTGAACTTCGTCGTCGTGGCGCTCGCGCTGATCCCGGTGCTCTGGATGGTCTCGCTGTCCTTGAAGACGCCCACGGCTATCCTCGACCCATCCTTCATTCCCAAACAGTGGACCTGGGCGAACTACTCCGGGATCCTGACCACCTCGACGTTCATCCGCCCGCTGGTCAACTCGATCGGTATTGGCATCATCGCCACGCTCATCTCCGTCGTGCTGGCGTCCATGGCCGCCTATGCGGTCGCGCGGCTGCGGTTCCCCGGCAAGGCGGTGCTCATCGGGATGTCGCTGCTGATCGCGATGTTCCCGCTGATCGCCCTGGTGACCCCGCTGTTCAACATCGAGCGCGCGCTTGGCCTGTTCAACACCTGGCCCGGCCTGATCATCCCTTACGTCGCCTTCGGTCTGCCGCTCGGCATCTACACGCTGTCGGCGTTCTTCCGTGAGATCCCCTGGGAGCTCGAGAAGGCCGCCAAGGTTGACGGCGCCACGCCATTTCAGGCGTTTACCAAGGTGATCGCCCCGCTAGCGGCACCAGGCATGGTCACGACGGCGATCCTGGTCTTCCTCACCTGCTGGAACGACTTCATTTTCGCGATCTCGTTCACCTCGACGATCGCATCCCGGACGGCGCCGGCGTCGCTCGCCTTCCTCAGCGGCAGCTCGCAGTTCACGGTTCCGACCGGCCCCATCGCGGCAGCCGCGGTAGTCATCACCATCCCGATCATCATCTTCGTGCTGTTCTTCCAGCGCCGGATCGTCGCTGGGCTGACATCAGGCGCGGTCAAGGGCTAGCGGTCAAGGGCTAAAAGGAGCAAACAGTGGCTGAAATCATTCTGGACGAAGTGACCAAGCGCTTCCCCGATGGCGCGCTGGCGGTCGACAAGATCAGCCTGGACATCGCCGACGGCGAGTTCGTCATCCTGGTCGGCCCGTCCGGCTGCGGTAAGTCGACGACTCTCAACATGATCGCCGGGCTGGAGGACATCACCGAGGGCGAGCTGCGGATCGGCGGCAAGGTAGTTAACAACGCCGCACCCAAGGACCGCGACATCGCGATGGTCTTCCAGAGCTACGCGCTCTACCCGCACATGACCGTGCGGGAGAACATGGGCTTCGCGCTCAAGCTGGCCAAGACGCCGCAGGCGACCATCGACGAGAAGGTCAACGAGGCGGCCCGGATCCTGGACCTGACCCAGCACCTGGAGCGCCGCCCCGCCAACCTGTCCGGCGGCCAGCGGCAGCGGGTCGCCATGGGCCGGGCCATCGTCCGTGACCCGTCGGTGTTCCTGATGGACGAGCCGCTGTCCAACCTGGACGCCAAGCTGCGCGTGCAGACCCGGACCGAGGTGTCCAAGCTGCAGAAGCGGCTCGGCACCACCATGGTGTACGTCACGCACGACCAGACCGAGGCCATGACCCTGGGCGACCGGCTCGCGGTGATGCGCAGCGGCATCCTGCAGCAAGTCGGCTCGCCGCATGAGCTGTATGAGAACCCGCTCAATCTCTTCGTGGCCGGCTTCATCGGCTCGCCCGCGATGAATTTCATGTCCGGCACGCTCGAGGAGGGCAAGCTGCGCACCGTAATCGGCAGCCTTCCGCTGGCCCCGCAGCTGAAGCAGGCGCTGGAGCACGCGAATCCGGGTCGTCAGGTCATCGTGGGCATCCGGCCGGAGAACTTCGAGGACGCGTCGCTCGTCCAGCCGGACGAGCGCGAGCACGGAATCACCTTCCGCGCCACCATCGATGTAGTCGAGTCGATGGGCTCGGACGTCTTCATCTACTTCACCCAGGACGGCGGCCTGTCAGCGACTACCGATCAGCTCGCGGACCTCGCCCAGGATTCCGGCAAGGACGACGTCATCGCAGGCGACGAGACGGTGACCGCGCGGCTGGATCCGGTCACCCGCATCAAGGAAGGAGACGAGGCCGAGCTGTGGGCCGACATCCGGACGATGCACATCTTCGACCCGGACACCGGCAAGAACCTGTCACTCGGCACCGAGCCCGGCACGAAGCCCGCGGAGACGCCTGCGCCCCCGGCTACCTGATCTCGCGGCGGAGGCGCTCGATGACCTCATCGCTCCATTCGTGAGTGCGGATGAGGCGGTACCGCTCGCGTGCCACTCGCTGGTAGGCCTCGGCCTCGGTGCGCGCGCCGATCAGGTCGGCGGCGCGCAGCATCCGGACGACCGGGCGGTACTCCTCGGCGTACCACCGGCGGGCGACCTCGGCCCGGTCCATGAAGGCGTGCTCGTCCTGCATGCAGCGGAAGCCCCACGCTTCCACCGCGCCGCCGAGCTCGGCGAACGCCCACGGGTCGCTGAAGCTGATCTTGGCGTATGCCTGCGGCGGCAGCGGCACCCTGGCCCGGAAGACGCGCTCGTAGCTCTTCACCAGCAGGTCGCGCCGGTGATGCACGCCGTCGGCCGAAATCGTGGTCAGCACCTCGGTGACCCGGGCGTCGATGGTCTTCTGGCCGGTGGCCAGCGCGATCGAAACCCGGTGATGACCGTCCTGCACGAAGTGCATGTCGCCGATGCGGTAGACGTCGATCGGCGGGATCGACTCACCCCGCCGCTGCGCCAGGGCGAGGTTTTCCCAGCGCGCCCGCACCCGGCTGGAGGTGGGACGGAACCGGCGATCGAAATCGCGGCGCGAGTCGACCGTGCCGACCACGGTGTCCAGCTGGATCGTCCGCAGCCCGAGCGACCGCTCGCCCAGCCGGCCCAGGGCCGCGACTACCTCGTCAAACGGGAGGATCAGGTTGACGTCATCCGGCTCCCGCCGCAGCCGGCTGGCCAGCGAGGCCAGCACCTGGCGGCGGCGCGCGCGCAGGAAGTCGTTCTCGACATCCGCCCGCGGGAACCCGGTGTCAGCGGGCATGACGGTCACCAACCCCCGTCCGCGCGGCGCTGCCGCCCGGCTGGATGTCGAGCAGGTGGCGGCCGGTCACGTTGCAGACCGCGGTGCGCCCGAGCGGCCGGCCCGGGGCGGCCGCGTCATAATGCAGCACGTGCCCGTGCAGCAGCATGGCCGGCTGGAGCCCGGCGACCAGTCCATGCAGCGCGGTGAAGCCCCAGTGCGGCGGGTCGGCGCCATCGCCGACGCCCCGCGGCGGGGCATGGGTGAGCAGGATATCGACCGGCCGGCCGCCCCGCAGCCGCTGCCACCGCTGCTGGCGGCGCAGCGACCTGGCCCGGGCCGCCAGCTGCCGGTCGCTGTACTGGTTCGGCCCGCTGCCGTACCGGCGGCAGCCGCCCAGGCCGGCCAGCCGGAGCCCCGCCACCTCGACGATCCTGCCGTCGGCATTGACCGCGCCGTCCGGCCAGGGCGCCCGGGCGGGCAGCCCGGCCCGCAGCGTCAGGCCAGCCCGGGAACTCCGGTATCCGGACAGGTCAGGATCATGGTTGCCGGGGACGAACACCAGCGGCACGTCCAGCCCGTTCATCAGGTAGCCCAGGTACTCGAACGGCAGGTCCCCGCAGGCCACCACCAGCTCGGCAGCGCGGACGGGACCGAGGTCGGCGCACAGTCCCTCGTCGACCTGGTCGGATACGGCGAGTACGCAGACCACACTCCGATCGTACGCCGGGACGACAGCGGCGGGTCCGTGCGCTCAGTGCGCCGCGGTCTCCCGGACGTCCAGGCCGCGCTGCCGCAGTGCGGCCTCCACCCGGTAGATCTCCGTCAGCGGCGCCCGGTCGCCGCCGCCCGGCGGGCTGACCTCCAGCCGCTGGCAGGCCGTGCTCAGCGCATCGACGTAGGCGCCGCGCAGCGCCTTCAGGCGCATGTTCTTGGCGGTCAGGCCCGTGCGGGTCTCGGTCGCGTCCAGTTCGGCGCGCAGCCGCCGGAGATTGGCGCCGAGCCGCTCGATCGGCTCGGCCGGGGGAGCGAGCCGGTGCCGGCGTCTATGCCAGCGCTCCGAGGACCAGCCGATCCCGCGGAACCCGCCGATGATCGCGTATCCCACTGCCGTCGGCAGCAGGATAACCAGCACCAGCTCAATAATCCGGACCACGTTGTTCATTGTCGGTCCAGCGCCCGGCAACAAGCAAGGCGTGCCGTGCCCTTAGCGAGCCCGTGTTCCTGGCGATATCCAGCCGCGACGGATCAGGAGATCGATGAACAGCAACGCCGGCCAGCACCGCTGGTGGCATGGTGCCGTGCTCTACCAGCTGTACGTCCGGTCGTGGCTGGACACCGACGGCGACGGCTACGGCGACCTCGGCGGCATCATCGCCGGGCTCGACTACCTGTCGTGGCTGGGTGTTGACGGCGTCTGGCTGTCGCCGACGATGCCGTCACCGGACGACGACTGGGGCTATGACGTATCCGACTACCTGGGCGTTCATCCGGACTTCGGCACCATGGCGGACATGGACGCGCTGATCGCCGAGGCCGGCCAGCGCGGCATGCGGGTGCTGCTCGACCTGGTACCCAACCACACCAGCTCGGCCCATCCCTGGTTCGTCGACGCGGCGGGCAGCCGCGATTCCACCCGCCGGGACTTCTACGTCTGGGCCGGCCCCGGGCCTGATGGCGGGCCGCCGAACAACTGGCTGGACGCCACCGGCGCAACAGCCTGGACATGGCACGAGCCGACCGGGCAGTACTACCTGCACAATTTCCTGGCCAGCCAGCCGGACCTGAACTGGTGGGAACCGCGGGTGCACTCCGAGTTCACCGAGATTCTCCGGTTCTGGCTGGACCGGGGGGTGGCCGGATTCCGGATCGACGTCGCGCACGGCCTCTACAAGGACGCGGGGCTGCGGGACAACCCGCCGGAGACCGGCGGCGGCCTGATGGCGAACCGGTTCGGCCAGCAGCCCGTCTACAGCGCGAACCGGCCCGAGACGCATGGTGTCTACCGGGACTGGCGGCGGATCGCGGACAGCTACCCCGCCGGGTATCCTGGCGCGCGCCTGCTGCTCGGCGAGACCTGGGTGGCGGACCCGGACCGGCTGGCGGCCTTCTACGGCGACGACGACGAGCTGCAGCTGGCGTTCAACTTCCCGTTCGTGTTCGCCGGGCTGACCGCACCGGACCTGTCCGGTGTCGTGGCGGCAACGCTGGCCAGGCTGCCGGACGGCGCGTGCCCGGTGTGGACGGCGTCGAATCACGATGCCGGCCGGTTCCCGAGCCGCTGGTGCGGCGGGGACGAGCGGAAGACCCGGCTGGCCCTGCTGGTGCTGGCCACGCTGCCGGGGACCACCGTGCTCTATTACGGGGACGAGATCGGCATGACCGACGTGAACGTGCCGGTTGAGCTGCAGCAGGACAAGATGTCCCGCGGCGGCGGCAGCGGCTGGGAAGGCAACAGGGACCGCGCCCGCACCCCGATGCAGTGGGACTCCTCGCCGGGCGGCGGATTCACCGCGGAGCAGGTGAAGCCGTGGCTGCCGGCCGGCGACACCGCCGCCGTCAACGTCGCGGGCCAGCGGGAAGATCCGGGCTCCGTCCCCGGCACCCCCAACCCGATGACCCAGGAGGAGAACCGGCCGGAGGCCGCAATGCGCACTACGGCGACGGGAGCGCGCCTTATCTGTATCCTTCGCTGGTGGTTCTGTCACCGCTTCTGCTTAACTGGATCACTCCGGTCAGTGCAGATCTGTCTTGCTCGAAGGCTCCGCTCCGACTGGCCGCGGGCACATAATCGCCCGGTGATCTCAGAGCGGACCGTCTGCCCGAAGATCAAGAAATTGTTATCATGTAGAGATCAGCGAAAATGGCTCGCTCTCTCGATGGGAAACGTCATGTCCTTTGCTGCAACCGTAGATTGACGACCAACATGAACCTATCAATGCCCAACTGGTTTGATATGCTGCCAACTGTTCGGACAAAATCTGTACTTGCGATGGTTGACGGTGGGGCAACCACGAGCCGAGCCGTCATTGCCGATGCTGCCGGAAGAGTCTACGGCTACGCCGAGGGCGGCCCGACGAATGCGCGCTCAACCGGCGACGATGAAGCGGTCAATAATCTCATCGGAGTCATTGATCGATGCGCGCACACTGGTCAGGTGCCCGCTGCGGACATCGATGTATGTCTGGTAACCAGCGCGGGAGTCGCCACTCTCGCGCACGCCGATCTCATGAGCGACGCCCTGCAGTCGCGGCTTCTGCGGGGAAGCAAGACGGCGACTGTTCCCGACACGCTGAGCTGCTGGGCCATTACTGCCAACCTAAATCCTGCCGTTGTCGCCATTTCCGGCACGGGAAGCACTGTTTTTTCTGGCGATATTGCGGCTGGTATATGCAAGAGTTATGGCAACTGGGACTTTCTGCTCGGCGATGAAGGCTCTGTGTTCGCAATTGGCCGCGCTGCCCTGCAGGAGGCTCTGCGATACTCAGAGGGGCGATCATCTGCTGAGAGAATTGCTCATATATGCCTGGAGCATTTCGGCATAACTGACCTTCAAGCTATACCTGACGTAGTTCACAAGCCAGTAATAAATAAGGTCGCTATCGCCGCACTTGCACGCCCCATCCTGGACGAGGCCGACGGAGGAAATCATAGCGCGCGCGCGCTAGTCACGGCACAGGCTCAGTTGCTAGCGAGCTCGACTATTTCTGCCCTAGAGTAAATGCGCAACTCCAAGCCGTTGATTGGGTGCTTCGGAGGAGTCTTCCAGAATACAGTGTATCTGCAGGAGTTCCAGCTTGCTCTCGCTGAGCGCGCAAGCATCTTCGGAATTCCCATGATTCCGCAGGGCGTAGCGCTCAGTGTAATCTTCCGTCTGCTACTCGCAACCGGAACTAGTGTGCCAGGTTCGGACGACTACTATGCTGCCGCTCAGCGATTCGACGCCATACTTGCCGAAAGCATTGCAGCCGGTCGGTGACGATACCGTGGGCCTAGTGATCTAGCCGTAGATCGTTATTGTCATCGTTCGCTGTCTTGCCGCTGGTAGTGGCTGATTCGGGGCGCAGCGCTGGTGGCGTCTTCGCTAGCCGGACCAGCCGAGCCGGTGCCAGATGTCGCGCAGTGGCCAGATGATCAGGGTGGCGAACAGGTGGCTGATCTCGTTACGGATGAGTGGGATCTGGCCGTTGGCGGCGGGCCGGTGGCGTGCTCGGCGGCGGCGGTGACGCAGGAACGCGGCGGCGAGCATGGCCAGAGTGACCCAGCGATGCCAGGAGTCCGAGCGGCTGACCTGGTGCTCATCGAGGTCTGCCAGTCCCTGCCTGCGTGAGAGTCTGTCTTCGACTGTCCACCGTCGGCCGGCGACCTTGACGAGCGTGGCGAGGGGTACGTGGCCGTACACCTCATCGCCCAACTGGCGGGCATCCCGGCGTCCAGGGTCCGGGCGATCATCCGGCGGCCCAGCTTCGGCTTCATCGCGAACACGGTCCCTTCCTGTATTCCTGCGTCCCTGCACCTTGCAGCGTCGCAGGTCCCATGATTCTGCTCTTAGTACTAATATGCCTATCTGCGTTTGACAATCGCAACTAGTTGTTCGTGCCAGTGGCTTCCCGCTCCCGCAAGCACGCGCTCATGTAGCAATTCAGCCCTACGCTTACGCTCTGCCTGCTTCATTAGCATCGCCCGCGCAAGGCACTGGCAGTGCATGAAATATCCAGCGGGTAAACTTCGATTGCCGGACCCCTCAGCCTATCGTGCGCACCGGCCTGTGTGGAAAGAAGAAGCACACCATGGCGCCGATTGATCAGTGGACCTTCCTGAGCCACTAGGTTCATACCCTCGCGTATAGGATTAACTAATAGAGCGTCATATTCGAGGAGTAGTGCAATTGCTCGCAGATAATCATCGCCCTCCTCCAGATTTATCGGCGACCAAGTTTCATCTGCCCACAGCGAATTTATCTCGCTTGCGGTCGTTCGAATATCCTTTGCATAGTCCTCGTATCCCGACACGGTGGTACGGGTAGAAACGAGATGATTGACGAATACAAAAGTTCTAGCTAATGATGGATCTCGCTCAAGCAAAAGAGCGATCGCCTGTAGGCCACGAACGACATTCTTCATCGGATCCATACGGTCAGCGCGAGCTAACAAGAATTTACCGCCTGTAAGTGAGCGTAGCTCCTGACGCCTGGCACTGACCCGTGGTTCATGGGTCAGTGACCGAATATGTTCGAAATCTGGGCTAACAGGATGTACAAACGAAAACAAGATCCGTCCATTGGTCACTTTATTGTATTCTTGCTCGAACTCCAACTGCCATTTGGCGGACTGAAATCCGACCGAGATCTTTCTGAAGGATGACATGATGGTGCGCTGCATCGCTAGTGGAAGTAGCTGGAACGCTCCCGGGCCTACAAAAGGAATGTGATGAAAGAAGGCGATATTCAAGTCACTTCGCAATTCGCCCAGGAAGCCGGGGACCAGCATCAGATGATAGTCGTGCACGATGATGGTCTCGCCTTTGTGTGCGCACCGAGCGATTTGGTTGGCAAACTGGCGGTTCACAGTAACGTAAGCCCGCCAGGCTACGCGAAGCTGTCTCTCGGGTGGCAGGGATCGAGGCTGGTGGAGACAATTATGAAAGAGCGGCCAGAGTACTTCGTTGGACATAACGTTGTAGTACGAGTCGTAAATTTCAGGGTCGATGGATACGAATGCCAGTTGCCCGTCAAGTCCAAGTAGCGGAAGTTCTGGACGCGGCATTGACGGTAGCCCTGCGATCGAAGTAGCCGTGAGCCAGACGGTGCCTGGCGCTGGACAGCGCTGGGGCAACTACGCTAACGAGACCACCAGTGGATGGGCGCAAGCGAATCGTGCCGTCAATGAGGGTTGGAGTAATCGGACCCCGATGCGATGCAACTATCAACGCTCCAGGCCATTCAGTACAAGTCGCAGACCGTTTTCGAGGTCAGTTTCGGGCTGCCAGTTAAGTATATGACGCATCTTACGCACGTCGGCAACGCGCACCGAAGCCCCGACTGGCTTGGTTGCGTCGGTCGTAACCTGCGGCTCGTAGCCAGCGATTCTGGCGAGCATTCTCGCTACTTCCGCCAAACTAGTGCCAGTCCCGGTGCCTAGATTGACAGCGCTGCCATCTGATATGCAGGCTATGGCATGCCGCATTCCTGCGATGCAATCGGCTATGTAGATGAAGTCACGAACCTGGGTGCCAGGTCCCCAGACAAGGAGCGGGTCGTCTCGCGATGCCACCCGAGTCGCGATTGCCGGAACGGGATAGCTGACGTCCTGATCGGGCCCGTATCCGCTGAACGGGCGCACGCAGCAGATGTGAGCACCGTATTTGGTCGCAACGGTCCGCGCAAGGTACTCGCCGGTCAATTTTGACCACCCGTATACACCGTCAGTATCCATGATGGGCGTTTCATCTATCATAATCTCACAGAGATCATGATAGGATTCTGCGCGCTGAAAGTGAAGAGGATAAGCTGCACTCGAGCTCATATAGAGTACATGGCCGATTCTGTCAGCGTGATGCGACACCCACGAGAAGAAGGTCGCATCTATGACAAGATTTGCAGCTATTCTGAGCGGCTGCTGTTCAAGCGACAGGCGCCGCCTACGCATGCAGCCAGATCGTAAACTTCGTCATAGTTGGGGAGTGAGTCGGTTCCATCCAGTTGCAGAAGTGCGCTGGTGACGCTTTCGAGACAAAAGACTACTGTTGCGCCTGACGATGCTTCGTATATAAGCCTAGTGGAATTTCTCTGATCAACGAGTTTCGCGTCGAGCCATGTGCTCAGATGCCTGTCCCATGGAGAGATCGTCGACTATACAAATAGCGGTGGCTGAGTCTGCCAATAGGGATCGTACAATATTCCGGCCGATAAATCCGCAGCCCCCAGTAACCAGCCGTCGTCAATGGATTCTCCCTGTGCGCGATGCCGATGAAGAATATGTCCTTTGATTTTCGACTATTCCAGTTCGAGCCGTGCGGTAATCTCTTTAGTTGTCTGGGCATCCTTTATTGAGGCAAGGTTGAGTTCCGCACCTAGCCCAAGGAGCACGGTAGTTGAAGTAGCCTACCAGAGTTCATCGAATGCAGAGGTGAACATCTGCAACATCTTCTTGCCTTCAGGTGTCCTGGCCTCGACGTTAATCATTGGATTGGTATGGCCATAGATTCCGGCCGTTCCGGCAGTGTGGTATGCCAGCCTACGGTCAGATATTGCTGATCGAACATGCGCCCACGGATTAGGCCGGCAATCGGTACATCCTGACCTCGACTCCGGGATAATTGAGGAACGTAAGGGTTGTGAGATCCCTGATGCGATCGTTGATCCGATCACGTTGAAAAGAACTTACTGCAGCATCTGGATTGCAAATCAGTATGCGAAGCTCGCAGCCAAATCTCTTGAGCGTCTCCAGAAGGTCATGTATAGTGGCGGTGCTGTACTCGATGAGGTCGGCTTGCTTCGGATGGTGATCGTCTATATAATTTCGCAGGCCTAGATAAGCCTCTGGCTCATCTTGGAACACAGCTACATTGGCGGTGCGGTCGCTAGTTTTTAGCTCGACGGTGCTTAGCAAAATATCATTTAGAGGGGTCCCGATTCCGTGCTCCGTTTCTGCCGAGACCTGATCAGCCTGCGGCACGCTGAGTTCGGCGGCCAGATCGGCAGCTACCAGGCGCTGCCCGCGCCGCCGGGCGGGTGGGCCTACCAGGTGGGCCGCCTGACGGTGCTGGCCAATTTCTCCGGCCGCCCGCTCCCATGCCATGATCCGGGAGGGCCGGTCCTGCTCTCCAGCACCGGAGCGGCCCCGCCCGCCGGGCCGGGCATCGTGCTGGCGCCCTGGCAGGGCATCATTGCCCGCAGCGCTGACGCCGGCGGCTGACCGGCCTGCTACCACCGAGGAGCGATCCGCATGGAGTACGTGAAGCTCGGCTCGACCGGCCTGGACGTCTCGCCGATCTGCCTGGGCTGCATGAGCTACGGCGAGCCAGGCCGCGGGGCGCACCCGTGGTCCCTGGACGAGGAGGCCAGCCGCCCGTTCTTCCGGCAGGCGATCGAGGCCGGGATCAACTTCTTCGACACCGCCGACGTGTACTCGGCCGGGTCCAGCGAGGAGATCACCGGCCGCGCGCTGAAGGACTTCGCCCGCCGTGACGAGATCGTGCTGGCCACCAAGGTGCACGGGCGGATGCGGCCGGGACCGAACGGGGCCGGGCTGTCCCGCAAGGCGATCATGACCGGGATCGACGCCAGCCTGGGCCGGCTCGGCACCGACTACGTCGACCTGTACCAGATTCACCGCTGGGATCCGCGGGTGCCCGTCGAGGAGACCCTTGAAGCCCTGCACGACGTGGTCAAGGCCGGCAAGGCGCGCTACATCGGGGCCTCATCCATGCACGCCTGGCAGTTCTCCAAGGCGCTTTACCTGGCCGCAGCCCGCGGCTGGACGCGGTTCGCCACCATGCAGAATCACTACAACCTGCTGTACCGCGAGGAAGAGCGCGAGATGCTGCCGCTCTGCGCGGACCAGGGCGTCGGCGTCATCCCGTGGAGCCCGCTGGCCCGGGGGCGGCTGGCCAGGGAATGGGACGCCGCGACCGCCCGCAGCGAGACCGATGCCTTCGGCCAGAGCCTGTACGCCGCCGAGGACCGGCTGATCGCCGAGCAGCTGGCCAGGGTCGCCGACGCCCGCGGGGTGCCGCGGGCGCAGATCGCGCTGGCCTGGCTGGGCAGCCGGCCCGCCGTGTCGGCGCCCATCGTCGGCGCGACCAGGCCGCAGCATCTCCAGGACGCCGTCGCCTCCCTCGGCATCCAGCTCACGCCCGGGGAGATCGAGCAGCTGGAGCAGCAGTACGTGCCGCACCGCATCGCCGGGCACGCCTGATGCTCTCCCTGGTGCTGCCCAAGGGCTCACTGGAACGGGCCACCCTGGACCTGTTCGACGCGGCCGACCTGACGGTCCGCCGCTCGTCCGACCGGGACTACCACGCGTCGATCGACGATCCGCGGATCGGCCGGGTCCGGTTCCTGCGCCCGCAGGAGATCCCGTCCTACATCGAGCAGGGACTCTTCGACTTCGGCATCACCGGGCGGGACTGGATCTGTGAGACCGGCGCGGATGTCGTCTCGCTCGGCGAACTGCAGTACTCCAAGGCGACGGCCGACCCGGTCCGGGTCGTGCTGGCGGTGCCGGCCGCGGCGGGCTGGGAGTCGATCGCCGACCTGCCCGAGGGAGTCCGGATCTCAACCGAGTTCCCGGCGCTCACCCGCCGGTTCCTGGACGCCAACGGGATCAAGGCCATGGTGATCCCGTCCTACGGCGCCACCGAGGCCAAGGTCCCCGACATCGTGGACGCGATCGTCGACCTGACCGAGACCGGCTCGTCGCTGCGCAGGAACGGGCTGAAGATCCTGCACACCCTGCTGACCAGCTACACCGAGCTGGTCGCGAACCCGGCCGCGCACGCCGACGAGGCCAAGCGAGCGGCCATGGAGGACGTGGCCCTGCTGCTGCGCGGGGCGATCATGGCACGCGGCAGCGTGCTGCTCAAGCTGAACGTCGCGTCCAGCGAGCTGGCCGCGGTGACCGAGATACTGCCGGCCATGACGTCCCCGACGATCACCTCGCTGGCCCGCGGCGACATGAGCGCGGTGGAGGCGGTCGTGCCCAAACGCGGCGTCAACACGCTCATCCCGGCGCTGCGCGCGGCGGGCGCACGGGACATCCTGGAGATCCCGATTTCAAAGATTGTCGAATAGCTATAACGAGCCCGATCCCCGCTGCCGCGCCCGCCGCCACCGCCGCGGCGGGCTGGCCTGCCTGTCCGGCTGCCCGGCGGATGCCTACTAGGCTTGGCGGGTGCTCAGAACCGTTGACCTGCGCGGCGCGACGGCGGCCAGCCTTACCCCGGCGCAGCTAGCCGGGGTGCTGCCGCGGGCAACGCTGGACGTCGAGGCCGCGCTGGAAACCGTCCGCCCCATCTGCGCGGACGTACGCCGCCGCGGCGCCGTCGCCGTGCGCGAGCACACCGCCCGGTTCGACGGCGTCGACCTGCCCGCCACCCGGGTTCCGGCGGAGGCGCTCGCCGCCGCGCTGGCCGCGCTGGACCGGAGTGTCCGGGCCGCGCTGGCCGAGTGCGCCCGCCGGGCCCGGCTCGTGCACGAGGCGCAGCTGCCGGGCGAGACGGTCACCACCGTCGCACCCGGGTCGACGGTCACCGAGCGGTACCTGCCGGTCGCCAGGGCCGGCGTCTACGTCCCCGGCGGCCTGACTGCCTACCCGTCGTCGGTCGTGATGAACGTGATCCCGGCGCAGGTGGCGGGCGTCGGCGAGATCGCCGTGGCGTCACCGCCGGACCGGGAGCAAGGCGGGCTGCCGCATCCGGCCGTGCTGGCCGCCTGCGCGCTGCTGGGCATCACCGAGGTGCACGCCGCTGGCGGCGCGCAGGCGGTCGCCATGTTCGCCTACGGCACGGCGGACTGCGCTCCGGCGGATACCGTCACCGGCCCCGGCAACATCTACGTGACGGCGGCCAAGCGGCTGCTGCTCGGCACGATCGGCACCGACGCCGAGGCCGGTCCCACCGAGGTCGCCATCATTGCCGACCACACCGCCGACCCGGCGCTGGTCGCCGCGGACCTGGTCGCCCAGGCCGAGCATGATCCGCTCGCCGCCTGCCTGCTGATCACCACCGATCCGGGGCTGGCCGAGCGCGTCGGGCCCGAGCTCGCGCGCCGCGCTGACGCGGCCCGGCACCGGGGGCGGGTGCGCGAGGCGCTAGCCGGGCAGTCGGCGTGCGTGCTGGTGGACGACACCGGCGCGGCCCTCGCGGTGGCCGATGCGTGGGCGCCGGAGCACCTGGAGATCCAGGCCGTCGGAGCCGCGGAGCTGGCCCGCCGGGTGCGGAATGCGGGCGCCATCTTCGTCGGGCGGTACGCGCCGGTATCGCTCGGCGACTACCTGGCCGGGTCTAATCACGTGCTGCCGACCGGCGGGACCGCCCGGCACTCCGGCGGCCTGTCGACGCTGACCTTCCTGCGCGGCATTCACCTGGTCGAGTGCGACGAGGCCGGGCTGGCCGGCGCCGCGCCGTACATCGACGCGCTCGGCGGCGCCGAGGACCTGGCCGCGCACGTGGCGGCGGTCCGCGCCCGCGTCCCGGCCCCCGCGGGCGCGTCGCGGTGACGCCGCCCTTGCGTGCCTACAGCCCGCGCCCGCATTCCCGCCCCGCCGGGGTGTCGCGGTGACGCCGCCGCCGGGTGCCCGCGGCCCGCGGCCCGGCTCTCAGCTGAGTGCGCCATGACAGGCCAGCCGCCGCCGCTGCGGGCTGACCTGGCCGGCCTGCAGCCCTACGGGGCGCCGCAGCTGGACGTCGCGGTCCGGCTCAACACCAACGAGAACCCGTACCCGCCCCCGGCCGCCCTGGTGCGGGCGATCACCGAGGCGGCCGCCGATGCCGCCGCCGGGCTCAACCGGTACCCGGACCGGGACGCCGGGGCGCTGCGGGACGACCTGGCCGGCTACCTCGGCCACGGGCTGAGGCGGCAGCAGGTGTGGGCGGCCAACGGGTCCAACGAGGTCATCCAGCAGCTGCTGCAGGCATTCGGCGGGCCGGGGCGCACCGCGCTCGGTTTCGAGCCGTCCTACTCGATGCACCCGCTGCTGGCCAGGATCACCGGCACCAGCTGGGTGCCGGCCAGCCGGGAAGCGGACTTCGGGCTAGATCCCGGCCGGGTCGCCGGGCTTGTCCGCGAACTGCAGCCGGACGTGGTGTTCCTCACCTCGCCGAACAACCCGACCGGGACGGCGCTGCCGCTCGCGGTCGTCGAGGCGGCCTGCGGCGCGGCGCCCGGCATGGTCGTGGTCGACGAGGCATACGCGGAGTTCGCCCGCCCGGGCACGCCCAGCGCGCTGGAACTACTGGCCCGCTACCCGCGGCTGGCCGTGGTCCGCACCATGTCCAAGGCGTTCGCGCTGGCCGGGGCACGGCTCGGCTACCTGGCGGCCGACCCGGCGGTGATCGGGTCGCTGCTGATCGTCCGGCTGCCGTACCACCTGTCCGCGCTGACCCAGGCCGCCGCGCGCGCGGCGCTGGCGCACTCCGGCGAGCTGCTGGCCACCGTCGCCGTGCTGCGAGCCGAACGGGACGCGCTGGTGAGCTGGCTGCGCTCGCTGGACCTGGCCGTGGCCGACTCCGATGCCAACTTCGTCATGTTCGGCGAGTTCGGTGACCGCCGCGCGGTATGGCAGGGGATGCTCGATCGCGGCGTGCTGATCCGCGAGACCGGGCCGCCCGGCTGGCTGCGGGTAACGATCGGTACCCCGGCGGAGATGGCCGCGTTCCGCGGCGCGCTCGGCGCGGTGCTTGACCGGCAAGTGCCGGCATGAGGGAGGGCGCGGCCGTGCGCAGGACGGCGCGGATAGAGCGGGTCACCAGGGAAACCAGGGTCCTGGTCGAGCTTGACCTGGACGGCACCGGCGTCACCGAGGCGAAGACCGGCGTGCCGTTCTTCGATCACATGCTCGCCCAGCTCGGCAAGCACGGCTGCCTCGACCTGACCGTGCAGGCCAGCGGCGACACCGAGATCGACGCGCACCACACCGTCGAGGACACCGCGATCACGCTCGGCCAGGCGCTGCGCGAGGCGCTGGGGGACAAGGCGGGCATCCGCCGGTTCGGTGACGCGCTGATCCCGCTGGACGAGACGCTGGCCAGGGCCGCGGTGGACCTGTCCGGCCGGCCGTACTGCGTGCACGCGGAGCCGGCTGGCATGGCGCCGCTGATCGGTACCTACGACACGACGCTGACCGGGCACTTCTTCGAGTCCCTGGCGGCCACGGCCGGTATCTGCGTGCACCTGAGCGTGCTGGCCGGCCGGAACCCGCATCACATCGTCGAGGCGCAGTTCAAGGCGTTCGCGCGGGCGCTGCGTGACGCCGCCGCGCCCGATCCGCGGGCCGCCGGCATCCCCAGCACCAAGGGCGTGCTGTGAGTTCTTCCGCGCGGCCGCAGGTCGTGGTGCTGGACTACGGCTCCGGGAACCTCCGTTCGGCCCAGCGGGCATTGCAGCGGGCCGGCGCCGACGTGACGGTGACCGCGGACGCCGGCGCAGCGCTGAACTGCGACGGGCTGGTGGTCCCCGGGGTCGGCGCGTTCGCCGCCTGCATGGCCGGGCTGCGGGCGATCCGCGGCGAGGTGATCATCGGCAAGCGGCTGGCCGGCTCCGCCCGGTACTCGGGATCTGCGTGGGCATGCAGGTGCTCTTCGCCGAAGGGGCCGAGCACGGAGAGCTGACTGCCGGCTGCGGCGAGCTGCCCGGCGTGGTGGAGCGGCTGGACGCCCCGGTGCTGCCGCACATGGGCTGGAACACGGTCCGCCCGCCGGGCGGCACCCGCCTGCTGGCCGGGACCGGCCCGGATACCCGGTTCTATTTCGTGCATTCCTACGCGGCCCGGTCACTGCCGGGCGGCCGGACGCCGCCGCCGCTGCTCACCCTGGCCACGCACGGGCAGGATTTCATCGCGGCGGTGGAGGACGGCCCGCTCTGCGCGACCCAGTTCCACCCGGAGAAATCGGCGGACGCCGGCGCGGCCGTGCTGGCGAACTGGCTGGAGCTGATCCGATGACAAGCCCGGAATCCGGCGCCCTGACCCTGCTGCCCGCCGTCGACGTGTCCGGCGGCCAGGCCGTCCGGCTGGTCCAGGGCGCCGCGGGCACCGAGACCGGCTACGGCGACCCGCTGGACGCCGCCCTCGCCTGGCAGCGAGCCGGGGCGCAGTGGATTCACCTGGTCGACCTCGACGCCGCCTTCGGCCGCGCATCGAACGCGCCACTGCTCGCGTCGATCGTCCGGCAGCTAGACATCGCAGTGGAGCTGTCCGGCGGCATCCGCGACGACGCCTCGCTGGCCGCGGCGCTCGCGACGGGATGCCGGCGGGCCATCATCGGCACCGCCGCGCTGGAGAATCCGGACTGGGTCCGCGACGTTATCGCACAGCACGGCGATCGGATCGCCGTCGGCCTGGACGTCCGCGGTACCCGGCTGGCCGCGCGCGGCTGGACCTCCGACGGCGGCGAGCTGCTGGCCGTGCTGGCCAGGCTGGAGGCCGGCGGGTGCCCTCGGTACGTGGTCACCGACGTGACCAAGGACGGCATGCTGACGGGGCCCAACCTGGACTTGCTCCGGCAGGTCTGCGCCCGCACCGATCGGCCGGTGATCGCCAGCGGGGGGGTTTCCAGCCTCGCCGACCTGGACGCGATCGCGTCCCTGCGGCCGCTCGGCGTGGAGGGAGCCATCATCGGCAAGGCGCTGTACGCGGGCGCGTTCACCCTGGAGCAGGCGCTCGCGGCGGTGAGCGGATGACGACGATCTCAGCGGCGGCGCTGACGTCCCGCGGTCGTGGCATGCGCGTTGCGGCGGTCCGCGGATGACCGTCGCCGTGCGGGTTATCCCGTGCCTCGATGTGGATGGCGGCCGCGTGGTCAAGGGCGTGAATTTCCGTGACCTGCGCGACGCCGGCGATCCGGTCGAGCTGGCCGCGGCCTATGATGCCGACGGCGCGGACGAGCTCGTTTTCCTTGATATCACCGCGTCCAGCGATCGCCGGGAAACCATGTACGAGGTGGTCCGGCGGACGGCCGAGCAGGTCTTCATCCCGCTGACCGTGGGCGGCGGGGTGCGCAGCGTCGCCGATGTGGACCGGCTGCTGCGAGCCGGCGCGGACAAGGTCTCGCTGAACACCGCCGCGATAGCCCGTCCCGGGCTGCTGACCGAGGCGGCGGCCAGGTTCGGCTCGCAGTGCATCGTGGTGTCCGTGGACGCCCGCCGCGGGCCCTTCCCGGGCGGCTTCGAGGTGACCACGCACGGCGGCCGCCGTGCGGCTGGCCTGGATGCGCTCGACTGGGCGGCGCGCGCGGCCGAACTCGGCGCGGGCGAGATCCTGCTGAACTCGATGGACGCGGACGGCACCCAGGCCGGCTTTGACCTGCCGCTGATCAGCGCCGTCCGGCGCGCGGTGACCGTGCCGGTGATCGCCAGCGGGGGAGCGGGCAAGCTGGCGCATTTCGCCCCCGCGGTCGAGGCCGGCGCCGACGCCGTGCTGGCCGCGAGCATGTTCCACTTCGGCGGCCTGACGATCGCCGGCGTCAAGGAGTCGCTGCGGCTGGCCGGCTATCCCGTCCGCCTGCCGGTCGGCGCATAGTGTCGGGCTGATGAAGTTGGCAGTGGTGTAGCCCGGGCACGTGCCTGTTTCTTTGCCCGATGGCCTGGCGCCTCCACTGGCGTTCTACCACGGCTCCACCCGCGACGCGCAGGCTCGTTGGCGACGGCAGAAACGACGGCGACGGCAGACACGCCGTCACGGAGGAGGAGTCCACATGCCATTCGTCAATGTGAAGCTCATCGAGGGTGTATTCACACCCGAGCAGAAGCAGCGGATCGTCAGGGAGCTGACCGACGCCATGGTCGCGATCGAGGGCGAGAACATGCGTCAGGTCACCTGGGTGGTGGTCGAGGAGGTCCACAGCGGCGACTGGGGCATCGCCGGCAACCCGTTGAGCACCGCCGACGTCAAGGCCCTCGCGGCCGGCGCGCCGGTGGGTTAATTACTCGACTAGCCGCGACGCTGGCATCGGGTAGGGAGCGAACAGGTCGAGGTAGGGTTCCGGGTCGCCGTCCCAGCCGAGCGCCCGGACCTGGCCCAGGCTGCGCCGGCCGCTGAGGGCGCGGAACAGCTCGAACGCGTCAGCGGCCAGGGCCGCGGCTGGCTGCCCGGAGCCCTCCACCCACTCCCGGCCCGCGACCCGCAGCCGGAGAGCCGGGCGGCCGGCCTGATCCAGCCGGTCGCCCAGCCAGCGGGCATAGATCCGCAGGCCGAGCCCGGTCGCGGGGGCGTCTCGGTCCCCGGGCAAGCGGAGGGCGCCGCGCACGTCGTGGAGGTGGACGGCCAGGTCGGCCACTGGCGCCGAGAGCAGCCAGGCGGGCGAACCGGGTAACGGCCGGACAGTCCCGGCGAGCATGGGTTCCAGGGTGGCCGCCCAGCCGGCCCACTCGGCGACCAGGGCCTCCACCGGCCGGCCGCGCCTGGACCGCACCTGCCCGGCGGTCCACACGTCCCGCGCGGCGGCCAGCCGGATGTCCCTCCAGGCATCGGCGGCGCCGGAGAAGTAGGTCCCGCCGGCGGCGTCGGCGGCCACGCCAGTAACGTGCGCGACGACGTCCCGGACGGTCCAGGCCGGGCAGGCCGGCACCTGCGCCCCAAGCGCGGCTGCATCCAGCCCGGCCAGCAGTTCTCCACATCGCTGGCGGGCGTCAGCGTAGGCGCCGGCCAGGTCAGCCAAGGGGAGCTCCTTCCATGGCGCGCGGGCGGTCCTGCCAGGCAGCCGCCCAGCTGGTCAGCCGCTCGGCGGTGAAGACCTCTGACGGCTGCCGCCGGCGGGTGAAGAGGTCACGCCACTGCTGGCCGGCCTCCGGGTCGGCGGCCAGTCCGGCGAACACGGAGTGGGAGAGTTCGGGATCCGGGAGGTGAGCCGGACTGGAACGACCATTCGTAGTGTTCGGCGGCCCTGGCGTCGCGCCATGCCTGGTAGCCGTCGAGGACCGGATCGGCGCCGAGCAGCGCGTCGGCGACGAACCAGGCCTGCTCAACGGCGTCCGAGATGCCCTGGGCGGTCACCGGGTGCTTGAAGTGGCCGGCATCGCCGACCAGCGCCCAGCCGGCACCACACGCCCGCCGGAAGAAGCCGCGCAGCATCGGCTCGGGGGCGGTCACCACCGGGGAGATCATCGCGGCGCGCTCGACGAGCAGCGGGTTGAGGGTCGCGGGGAACCGGCGGATACCGGCCAGGTAGGTGGCCATGCGGTCGCCCTGCACCAGCGGCGGGCGGCCAGCAAGCACCAGCAGGTGTACGCCGTCCTCGCACGGGCTGCAGATCAGGCTTAGGTCCTCCCGCGCATCCATCCGGAACCACTCGGTCGCCGGGAGGCCCGTCCAGTAGCCGAACAGGAACGCGAGGTTCCCGGTCAGCTCGCGCGCTGCGGTGAGCTTTAGCGCCCGCGCGACCGTCGAGTGTCGGCCGTCCGCGCCGAACACCCAGGGCGCCCGCACGACCTCCCCCCCGGCCAGGATTACCCCGCGCACTGCATCGCCCGGCCGGCCGGCGCCGACCACCCCGCTAACCCGCTCGCCGAAGCGGCCGACCACCCCGGCGTCCATCGCCTGTTCGACCAGCGCGGCGTCCAGCGTGACCCGCCGGATGCAGGTCAGGCGATCCTCGCCCGCAAGGGGGGTGAAAGCGCCGGCGATCTGGTGGCCGAGGACGCGCCAGCTCCATAGCAGCCGGGGGATGTCGTGGTTGGCGTGCAGCCGCTCCATCACCCCGAGCGTCGCCAGCCGCTCCAGTGTGTTCGGGAACAGGAAATGAGTGGACACCGTGTCGCTCGGGAAGGTGGCCCGGTCGACCAGCAGCACCCGCCAGCCCCCGCGGGCGAGACGCGTGGCGAGCACCGAGCCCGCGCAGCGTGCCCCGACCACAATCGCGTCATAGCCGCCCATCGCCGCCTCCGTGTCATTGGCTGGCCCGACCCCGCACATAGCATGACCCGCGCTGGCAGCGTGGCAGTAGACTCCCGGTAGAGCGCGCCCAGGTCCCAAGAACGGCGCGGAGGACTATGCAGTTCCTGGTGCTCGGCCCGCTCGAGGTTACCGTGGCTGGCCGCGCGGTTGCGCTGCCGGCGGCCAAGCACCGGGCACTGCTGGCTGTGCTGCTCGCGCACGCCAACCAGGTGGTGTCGGCCGGCGGCCTGATCGATGCGCTCTGGGACGGCCATCCGCCCGCAACGGCCGCCAAGACCCTGCAGACCTACGTGTCCCAGCTCCGCCGCGAGCTGGAGCCAGACGCAGCGGCCGGCGACTGGCGGACGCTGCGGACCGTGGAGGGCGGCTACCGGCTGTATGTCGGCCCGGACCGGCTGGACGCAAGCCGCTTCGAACGGCTGGCCGCCGACGGCAGGCAGGCGCTGCACCGGCTGGAAGCGGCCAGCGCCGCGGCCTGGCTCCGGGAAGGGCTGGCGCTGTGGCGCGGGCCGGCCTATGGCGAGCTGGCCGACGCGCCGTTCGCCCGCGCCGAGGCGGCCCGGCTGGAGGAGCTGCGGCTGGCGGCGCTGGAATGGCGGGCAGAGGCCGAGCTGGCGCTCGGCGGTCATGCGGAGCTGGTCGGCGAGCTGGAGCAGCTGGTAGGGCGGGAGCCGTTCCGCGAGCAGCTGTGGGGCCACCTGATGCTGGCCCTATACCGGTCGGGCCGGCAGACGGAGGCGCTCCGCGCCTACCGGCGGCTCCGCGGCAGCCTCGCCGACCAGCTCGGCATCGACCCCGGCCCGGAGCTGCGCCGGCTAGAGGAGCGGATCCTCCGCCAGGACGCCTCGCTCGACCTGGCCGCGCCGCAGGCCAGACCGCGTGATGACCGGTCGCGCCTGCCGCCGGTGTTCGCCGCCGCGCCGAAGGCACCGCTGGTCGGCCGCGACGCCGAACTGGGCCGGCTGCGGCGGGCGTGGGAGGAGGCCAGCGCGTCCGGGCACCGGCTGGTGGTGGTGTCCGGCGAACCCGGCATCGGCAAGTCGCGCCTGGCCGCCGAGCTCGCCCGCCTGGTGCTGGCCGTCGGAGGCGAGGTTCTGGTCGGCCATGCCGACGAGGAGTCCATGGCCCCCTATCAGCCGTTCGTCGAGGCGCTCGGGCAGCATGAGGGCACGGCCGGGATGGTCGCCAGGCTGCCTGAGGCGGTCAGGGCCAGGCTGGCCTTGCTGCTGCCCTCCGCGGTCCCCGGTGCCGTCCCCCCGGGGCCTGGCGGAGGGGAGCTTGACCGGTTTCACCTTCTGGCGGCGATGGCGAAGCTGCTGGCCGCGATGAGCAAGGCCAGCCCGCTCCTGCTGGTGCTGGAGGATCTGCACTCGGCCGACCGGGCGACCCTGGCCATGCTGCTGCACCTGGCCCGATCACCGGAGCAGGCCGCGCTGCTGGTGCTGGTGACCGCCCGCGACGGCGGCCTTGGCGTCGGCGCTGGCTGGGTAGAGGCCCTCGCCGAGCTGCGGCGCCACCGGCTCGCCGAGTTCGTCACCGTGCGGGCGCTCGACGACGGCGCGGTCGGCCGCCTGATATCCGGGTACGTCGGCCACCGGCCGCCGGCGGGGCTGGTCGCCATGATCGGCCGGGCGACCGACCGTAACCCGTTCTTCGTCGAGGAGCTGCTCCACCACCTGGTCGAGACAGGCGCGATCGACCCTCGCACCGGCCGCTGGCCCGCGGCAGCGGCGATCGGGGATCTCGGCATCCCCGAAGGGGTCCGGCAAGTGCTCGCTCAGCGCCTGGCGCGCCTGCCGGCCCCGACCGTCGAGCTGCTGCAGGTGGCCGCCGTGCTCGGCCGGGAGTTCGAGTTCACCCTGCTCAGCCAGATGATCGGCTGGGAGGACACGCCGGTAATCGATGCGCTGGAGGAGGCACTGCGGGCCGGTGTACTCAGCGAGCGCGGCAGCTCCTGGGTGGCGTCCTACTCGTTCCGGCACGCCCTGGTCCGCGAAGTACTATACGGCGACCTCAGCCGGCCCCGCCGCCAGGGCCTGCACCTGCGTGCCGCCGCAGCGATCCAGGCCGCCGGCCCGCTGGACGCCACCAGGATCGCAGCGACGGCCCTGCACCTGCGCCAGGCCGGCCCGCTGGCCGACCAGGCCAAGGTGGTCGAGCAGTCGCTGAAGGCCAGCGAAGCGGCGGTCACCGTATATGCCTGGGACGAGGCCGTCGCCCACCTGCGCGCGGCCTTCGAGACGCTAGAGCGGGCGGGTGCGCCGCTTGCCGAGCGGGCCCGGGTCGCCGAGCGGCTCGGGGTCCTCGTCCACAAGGCTGGCACCGACCTGGTGGAGGGCATCGGCCATCTCGAGTGGGCGCTGGCCGCCTATGAGTCAGCAGGCGACCGGCAGGCAGCCGCCCGCACTCACTCCCGTCTCGGCATGCACCTGACGACCTATCCGGCGACCCTCGACGTCGCCGCCGGGCTGGCGCACTACCAGGCCGCGGAGTCGCAGCTGGCTCGCCAGCCGGGCCGGCGGCAGCTCGGCTACCTATACATCGGCATGGCCATGGGCGCCACCTTCGGGGTGCGCACGGAGCGACTGGAGGCCGCCTCACAGCGGGCTCTCGAGCTCGCCGCGGAGCTAGGCGACGAGTCGCTGGCAGGCTGGGCCAGCTACCAGCGCGCCTGGTGGGCATTCAACCGCGGCCAGCTGGCGGAGAGTCTGTCCCTGCACGAGCGGATGCGCGACACCGCCGCCCGCCTCGACGACGTGGGGATGGGCTCCTGGGCCGCATTCGGGCGGGCGATCCTCAGCGGCATGTACCTGGCCGACCCGCTCACCGCCCACACCTGGTGCACCTGGGGCCTGGCCCTGCCGCACCTGGAAGCACTCCCCAGGCAGCGCGACAGCCTGCTCGACCAGCTCGGCCGGGCCAAGGGCAGCAGCGGCGAACTCGCCGAGGCCCGGCGGATCGCCGCGGGCCTCGGCCCAGGCACTGTGCTCGAGCGGATGCTGCTCTACTGGTCAGGAGACTGGGAGCAGTCCGAGGCAGCCTGGGCGGCGGCCGGGGACCGCGATACCCGCTCTGGTGACCGCCTGGACGGCACCCTTAACGCCTACTGGCTCGGCCGGGTCCGGCGCCTGCTCACCGCGCACGAAGCGGCCGAGGCCGCGCTCGCTGAGGGTCTCGCGATGGCGTTGCAGGGGCCCCAGATCCCCGCCGAGGTGATGCTCCGGGCCGAGCTTGCCCTGCTGGCCGCCGACAGCGGTCGGCTGGAGGCAGGCCGGGCTGAGCTGGGCCGCTGCCAGGAGATCATCCGGACGGGCGAGGACTGGCGGGGACTTGCCGGGCGAGTCGCCCTGGCCGCCGGGATGCTGGCCGCTGCCGACGGCAGGCCCCGGCAGGCGGGCGAGGCATTCGCGGCGGCCGTGGAGATCTTCCACGCGTACGCGTGCTCCTGGGACGAGGCCGAGGCTCGCTACCTGTGGGCCAAGGCGCTACCTGCTGAAGCCGGCCGGCAGCGGCAAACGGCCGCCGACCTATACCGCCGCATCGGCGCCGGACGACGCTGGGCCGCCTGGGCCGCCGAACCGGTGGGCTGACGGTCGGACCCGCCGGGCCCGGCTCCGGCGTCCGGACCTGCCGCTGATCAGCGCCGGCAACGCTACCCGCGACCCGCGATCCCCGGGTCGGCGTGCTTGACCGGCGTTCATCGTAAATCTATCTTAATACTTATCAGAATCTGATAGATAATCAGATTTGCCTTGATCATCTCGGGAGTTCCTATGACCAGCCTCCGCGGGTGGACGGCCGCCGATGTCCCCGACCAGTCGGGGCGGACGGCGGTGGTGACCGGTGCCAGCGCCGGCCTCGGGCTGGAGACCGCCAGGGTGCTGGCCGGGCGCGGCGCCGCGGTCGTCCTGGCGTGCCGGGATATGCGTAAGGCCGGACTGGCGGCCGACCGGATCCGGGCCGAGGCGGGGGGCGGCGCCGGCCCAGCAGGCGTGCGAGTCGTGCATCTCGATCTCGCCTCCCTCGCCTCGGTCCGCGCGGCCGCCAGCGAGATCCGCGCTACCTGCCCCCGGCTGGACCTGCTGATCAACAACGCAGGGGTCATGACGCCGCCCTACCAGCGGACCGCGGACGGCTTCGAGCTGACCTTCGCCACCAACCACCTGGGCCATTTCGCGCTCACCGGGCTGGTGCTTGAGCCGCTGCTGGCGACTCCCGGCTCGCGGATCGTGACCGTCAGCAGCGGCGGTCATACCGGGGGAGCGATGAACTTCGACGACCTTCAGTTCGACCGCGGATATCACGCGACGCACGCGTACTGGCAGTCCAAGCTGGCGAACCTGCTGTTCACCTACGAGCTGCAGGACCGGCTGGAATCCGCCGGCGCGGCCGCGAGCGCGCTCGCCGCGCACCCTGGCGTCGTGAGCACCGGCCTGTGGCGGACCAGTTCGAGGCTGGAACGGGCGCTGATCAGCCCCCGCCTCCGGCTGCTGAACTTCTGGATCGCGCAAAGCGCGCAGCTGGGCGCGCTGCCAACGCTGCGGGCCGCGGTCGATCCGTCCGCCCGGGGCGGCGAGTACTACGGCCCGCGGGGCCGGTTCGACACCGGCTACCCGGCCGTGACGGAGTCGAGCGCCCGATCGCACGACGCGGCCGCCCGGCGCCGGCTGTGGGAGGTTTCCGAGCAGCTCACCGGGGTGGCTTACCGCCTCCCGCGCCATCCGGTGAACGGGGAACGAGCGCGCGCCGGTGATCACTCCCCGATGAGAGCGCCGCGCGGGTGCGCCGGGCGTGCCCTACCCTGAGGGCCATGCCGAGTCCAGCCAAGGGCGGTCGCTATCACCATGGCGACCTAAGGGCAGCGCTGGTCGGGACCGCTATCGAGGTCATCGGGGAGCGGGGGGTGCGGGGTTTCTCGCTGGCCGAGGCGAGCCGGCGGCTCGGCGTCGCGGTCAGTGCCCCCTACGCCCATTTCGCTGACCGCGACGACCTGCTGGCGGCCGTCGCCGTGCATGCCTATGAGCTCTTCTACGCGGAAGTCGCGGCCGGAATGAGCCAGTCCCAGCCGCCCGCCGACCGGCTGGCCGCGATGGCCCGCGGTTACGTGCGTTTCGCCGCTGCCAACCGGCCGCTCTTCGAGGTGCTGTACGAGGCCGGGCTGGACAAGGCCAGCCATCCTGAGATCGAGCAGGCTGAGCAGCCCCTCGCCGACGCCTTCATGGCCTGCGTCCGTGCCCTTTCCGCGCCCGGCGAGACCCCGCCTGGCTCGGTCGGCGGCCGCGATGCCTTCGCCGGGGCTGACTCCGGCGCCGATGCACTGGCCGATGACCTGGCATCCGCGCTGGAGGCCACCGCGCTCGGCCACGTCATGCTGTTCCTCGACGGCGGCGCCGGCCAGGACGGGGACGCTGTCGAGCTCGCGGCCGACCGGGCCGGCCGGGCGACTCTCGCGCTGATCGCGAGCCGTCACCTGCTGGGCCGCCCCGCGGTTCCCCATGATCACGGAGGACCCCCTCCGCGCGCTCCGCGCGTGCAGATCCTCCGTGCTGATGGGTGGCCGGTCCCTCCCGGCAAGCTGGAGGTTCGGTAAGTGAGTCAGAGTTGCTAGTGGGAGATGAGGGTCGGATGAGCAGGAGCGCCAGCGGAGCCGGTGAAAGAGAGTGTGAATCCGCGCTGGACCCGGCGGTTGCCGTGCGGCTCAAGCGGGACGCGGCCGGGCTGTTCCCGGCCATCGCGCAGCAGCACGACACCGGCGAGGTGCTGATGCTCGGCTGGATGGATGACGAGGCGCTGCACCGCACCCTGACCACCGGCCGGTGCACCTACTGGTCACGCAGCCGCCAGGAGTACTGGGTGAAGGGCGAGACCTCCGGTCACCAGCAGTGGGTGAAGTCGGTCGCGCTGGACTGCGACGGCGACACCGTGCTCGTCAGGGTCGACCAGGTCGGCGCGGCCTGCCACACCGGCGACCGGACCTGCTTCGACGCGGCCATGCTCGACGCGGTCACCGGCGACCCGGCCGCAGCCAGCAGCGGCTGATCAGCCCAGGGCGGCCAGGGCGCGCGCGGCGTCAGCCCGGCCAGTCCGGCGCCCGCTACGATGACATCGGCCGCGGTGATCATCTGCCCGCCTTCCGTTAGTGGGACAATGGTCACCTGCCCAGGGCTGGGAGGCACGGCGATGGCCGGTAGCAAGGACGAGGTAAAGGTCAAGGCGAAGAAGTCCGGGAAGCCTGCGACGACGGCGGGCGGCGAGCCACGCCTGCCCAAGAAGCTGTACGAGACCGAGTTGTTCCGGCTGCAGGCGGAACTGGTGAAGCTGCAGGAATGGGTCCGTGCCGAGCAGGCCCGCATCGTGGTGATCTTCGAGGGCCGGGACGCGGCCGGGAAGGGGAGCACGATCAAGCGGGTGGCCCAGTACCTGAATCCCCGGGTCGCCCAGATCACCGCGCTGCCCGCCCCGACGGAGCGGGAGCAGACCGAGTGGTACTTCCAGCGTTACATCGAGCATCTGCCGTCCGGCGGGCAGATCGTGCTGTTCGACCGCAGCTGGTACAACCGCGCGGGGGTCGAGCGCGTGATGGGGTTCTGCACGAAAGAGGAGTACACGCGGTTCCTGCACCAGTGCCCGATCTTCGAGCGGCTGCTCACCGAGGAAGGCATCCTGCTCAGGAAGTACTGGTTCTCGGTGAGCGACGAGGAGCAGCAGCTCAGGTTCCGGTCCCGGCTGGAGGATCCGATGCGGCGGTGGAAGCTCTCCCCGATGGACCTGGAGTCCGTCACCCGGTGGGAGGACTACTCGCGGGCGAAGGACGAGATGTTCGTGCACACCGACATCCCGGAGGCCCCGTGGAATGTCGTGGAGAGCGACGATAAGCGGCGGGCCAGGATCAACATGATCGCCCACCTGCTGTCCACGATTCCGTACCACGACGTCCAGCGGATGCCGCTGTCGCTGCCGTCACGGCCGCCGTCACAGGGATACCAGCGGGCGCCCAAGGGCATGCAGACGTACGTGCCCGACCACGCAGCCGATCTCACCCGCGGGGCGCGGTGATCGTCACCGGGATAGCCCAGCGGCAAGCGTGGCTGGCTCGCCAGTTCCCCCCGGTCGAGCAGGTGGCTACCGGCCTCTGGTCGGTTCCGGTGACGATCCCGGATAGCCCGCTGCGCTACACGCTTGCCTACCTGATTCACTCCGATGACCGCGTTATCGCCGTTGATCCCGGCTGGGACTCCGACGTCGGCTGGCAGGACCTGCTCCGCGGCCTGGCCGCCGCGGGCATCGGGCCGGACCGGGTGACCGGCATCGTGGTCACTCACGTGCACCCTGACCACCACGGCCTGACCGCGCGGCTGCGGGAGGCGTCCGGGGCACCGGTCGCGATGCATGCCGCGGAAGTGCAGACGCTGCCGGCCCGGATCTGGCGGGCAGGCGGCGGCGCGGCCGGCGACCGCGGCTGGCTGGCCCGCTGCGGCGTGCCGCCCGGCCTCATCGGGGAACTGACCTTCAGCGATGCGCAGGAAGGCCCGTTCTGGCGGATGCCCGAGCCCGACGTGCTGCTGAACGACGGCGACGACATCGACCTGCCCGGCCGGCGGCTGCGGGTCGTGTGGACGCCGGGGCATACGCCCGGCCACATCTGCCTGCATGACGCCGATCATGACCTGCTGCTGACCGGTGATCACCTGCTGCCGCGCATCACCCCCAACATCGGGCTCGCGCCCGGCGGGCAGGGCTCGCCGCTGGCCGGCTACCTCGCCTCCCTGCGCCGGGTGCGCGGTTACGACAGCGCGGAGGCACTGCCCGCGCACGAATACCGGTTCCGCGGGATCGCGGGGCGCGCGGACGCCATCGCCGAGCATCACCGCGCCCGGGCGGAGGAGATCATCGGCGTCATCGCCTCGTCCGACGGGCCGACGATCTGGCAGGTCGCCCAGCAGCTGACCTGGTCACGCGGCTGGGCGCAGATCACCGGTTTCATGCGCCGGGCCGCCCTCGCCGAGACCGCCGCCCATATCGCCTACCTCGAGGAGAAAGGCGGCCTGCTGACCAGGGCCGCCGGCTCGCCTGGCGGGGACAGATTCCGCATCGCGACGCCGGAGATCATGAGCATCAACGGATAGTTCCGCGCCGGTCCCGTGCCAACCGCGCTGCCACCCGCGGGCCAGCCAGCGAACGGCGCAACGGTGCCATAACCTGCGCACGCAGCCGCAATTCGACGGAGCCTTGCGCGCGGTGGTCGGACACCCGCCCGGCTAACCGCGGGTCTTTGTTTAGCCGTGACCTTTCGGTGCAAGCATGGAGAACATGACAATGACGAACCTGAACTCCGGGTCCGGCTCACGACCGGGCGGCGCGACGCAGCCGCTGGCGATCGATCTCCAGGGCCTGCACAAGAGTTTCGGCGCCGTCGAGGCGGTTAAGGGCGTTGACCTGAACGTCGCCTCAGGGGAGGTCGTCGCGTTCCTCGGCCCCAATGGCGCGGGCAAGACAACGACCATTGACATGATCCTCGGCCTGTCCCAGCCGACGGCGGGCCAGGTCTCGGTGTTCGGCATGCAGCCGCGGCAGGCTATCTCGCGCGGGCTGGTCTCCGCGGTGATGCAGACCGGCGGGCTGCTGAAGGACCTCACCGTCGAGGAAACCGCCCGGTACACCGCGAGCCTGTTCACCCATACCCGGCCGGTAGCCGAGGTCTTGCAGCGGGCGGGCATCAGCGACATCGCGGACCGCCGGGTCGGCAAGTGCTCCGGTGGCGAGCAGCAGCGGCTGCGCTTCGCGATGGCCCTGCTCTCCGATCCCGAACTGCTCATCCTGGACGAGCCGACGACCGGCATGGACGTCGAGGGCCGGCGCAGCTTCTGGGGCTCGATCAGGCAGGACACCGCCGAGGGGCGCACCGTCCTGTTCGCCACGCATTACCTGGAAGAGGCCGACGCGTACGCCGACCGGATCATCTTGCTGCGCCATGGCCAGATCGTCGCCGACGGCACGTCCTCGGAGGTGAAGGCACTGGCGGCCGGCCGGACCGTGCGTGCCACCATGGCCGGTGCCGATGAGGCGGCGCTCCGCGCCCTGCCCGGAGCCGACAGCGTCGAGGTACGCGGCGACACCGTGCTGATCCATTCCAGCGACAGTGACGCGGTGGCCAGGTACCTGCTCACGAGCACCCAGGCCAGGGACCTCGAGATCAACACTCGCGGTCTCGAGGACGCCTTTATCGCCTTGACCAGCGACGATGTCGATGACAACGCTACGAGCACAGGAGCGTCACGATGAGCACAGGGTCGCTCGCCGCGCCCGACCTGACCACCCGCCGCGCTCCGGGCCTCGGCGGCTTCAACCTCACCGTCCTGCGGCTGGAGATCAGCCGGCTGCTGCGTAACCGGCGCACCGTGCTCTTCACGATGGTGCTGCCGGTCTTCTTCTTCCTGGCCTTCGGCCTGAACAGCGCGTACGCCAATCAGCCCATTGGGCACGGCAACTATTCGGCATTCATCATGATCAGCCTGGCGCTGTACGGCGCGGTCCTCGCGACGACCAGCGGCGGCGCCATGGTCTCCATCGAGCGGACCGCGGGCTGGAGCCGGCAGCTCCGGCTGACCCCGCTGTCGCCAGTCGCCTACATCGCCATCAAGATGCTCACCGCGCTGGTGCTCGGGCTGAGCTCGCTGACCGCGGTCTACGTCGTCGGAGGCATTACCGGCAAGCCCACGATGCCGGTCTACCTGTGGGTCGTCACCGCGCTCTGCGTCTGGGTCGGCTCGCTGATTTTCGCGGCCTACGGACTGTTCATGGGCTACCTGCTGCCCACCGAGAACGTCATGCAGATCCTGTCCTTCACCCTCGTCCTGTTCGCCTTCGCCGGCGGGGTATTCGTCCCGCTGAACCAGTTCCCCAAGCTCTTCCAGCAGATCGCCGAGTTCACGCCGCTCTACGGCCTGAACCAGCTCGTGCACGCCCCGTTCCTCGGCGGCGGCGTGCACGTGGCGTGGGTTGCCAACGCCGTCATCTGGCTGGCCATTTTCGCCGGCGGCGCGGCCTGGCTCCTCCGCAAGGACACCGCCCGGGTCTGACGCTTCGTCGGCTCCGCGCCGTCAGAACGGGGTCGTTTTTCGGCGGCTACATGGTGGTCGTGCCCGCCGGCTGAACGGGATCGGGGCTTCATTTGCGCTGTACCTGGACTACGCGGTCGGGACGCCGGCCGTGCCTGCCGGGGAATGCGGGCAGGGCGGATGACCTGCCAGTTGTGAGGTTCGCCCGCGAGAACCCGCGGCTTAGAGGATCATGCGCTGTGGAGCCTTACTGGGTGATCGGAGCGGCCATGGCCGGCCTACGCTTGTCGATGGTCGGCATCCGGCGGCTCGGGTGGGCTTGGTGGGGGTGTCCTTCGTGAAGTGGGGGGTGGCGTCGGCCGGCCATCAGGTCGAGGGCGGCCTTGCCGACGACTGGTCCATCTTCGAGAGCGACCCCGCGATCCGCCACAAGGTGCTGGTCAACGCCGGCGCCGGCAATGTCGTCATGAACACCAGCCCTCCAGGGCCTGCGTTGCGCCACCAGGACCTGAACGAGCTGACACGTGACCTCGACCGTGCCGCGATGCTGGGTTGCACTGCCTATCGGTTCTCGGTGGAGTGGAGCCGCGTCGAACCATCCCAGGGCACGTTCTCCACGGCGCTGAGGGACTACTACGCTCCCGCGGTGCGGCTCATAAAGGACCGCGGCCTCGAGCCCTACGTCACCTTGAACCATCTGACGTTGCCGCAGTGGGTGCTCACACCGTCGCGCACCACACGCGACTTCGTCACATTTGTCGAGACCTATGACAGCGACCCCGGTTTCCTCGGCTCGTTGAAGGGCTGGGAGAACCCGGCCACGCTGCCGGCATTCGCAGCCTACGTCGACACGGTCGTCCTGGCCCTGGCACCGGCCGGCGTGAAGCACTGGCTGACACTCAACGAACCTGTCGGCTCCATGGTCGGCGCGGGCTATTTCGCCAGCGTGTGGTCGCCCGGCTTCCTCGGTGACTTCGCACGAGGGAAGCTGGTCTATTTCAACCTGCTCAAGGCACACCTCGCCGCGTTCCAGGTCATCAAGGCGCGCGACCCGTCCGCGCAGGTGGGCTTTGCGCACAACATGGTCTCGATCTCGGCAGTCGGCGCGGACGCAGACCCGGCGCGGCGTTTCGGCTACTTCTACAACGACCACTTCCTGAACTCGCTCGCCACCGGGGTGGTCGATGTCGAGATCAACGCCGATCCGCCGAGCCGGGTGCTTCAGCAACCCGGCGTGTTCTTCGGATCGTCTGCCCCCAGCCCGTGGGTGCGTCCCTTCGATTTTCTCGGGGTGAACTACTACCACAAGGCTCGGGTCTACTGGGACGACAAGATCGGGGTCAAGGGCGGCGCCTACACCGGGGGCAAGAGCGACCCGGACGAGTCGGCTTCTGGTGTGGTGGAGGCGGCGACCGGGCTGCTGACCGGGCTCGGGTGGGAAATCAGCCCTGATGGGCTGCGCCAGATCCTCACCGACCTGGCGTTGCGTTACGCCGTGCCCCTCGTCGTCTCCGAGTTCGGCATGTCCGAGGCAGCAGAGTCTTTGCGGGCGCCGCACCTGGCTGCGCATGCGGCCGCGATCCAGGCTGCCTCGGCAGCGGGCGCCGATGTCCAGGCCGCCTTCTACTGGGCGCTCTGCGACAACTTCGAGTGGACCTTCAACTACGAGCCGCGGGCGAAGTTCGGCCTGTTCGGCGTCGACCGCACGCTCGACGCAGCGGGGAGCCAGCCGCTGACCCGCACGATGACCGATGGCGCCCTGGCATTCCGCAGTCTGGCCTGCGGCGGCTCCTCCGCCGCGGTCGGAACCCGGTTCGGCCAGATCTCACCCGACGGTGTAAGCGTGACGACGGCGATCTCGAGCCCGTCGGCGACCTATGACGTCAACGTCGGCGGGTTCAGGTACCTGGTCGTCCTCACCCGTCCTGGCCGGCCTGCCAGGGACATGGACGCCCTGGTCTTCTCCTACCCGAGCGGCAGCTGGACCGCGGCCGCGGTCCGGCGGTGGGATCCCGTAACCCGAGCGTTGACTCTCGAGCTGACTTTCCCGGGCAGCGGCCTGCTCTCATGGACTTTCACGATTGCCTCAGACCTGCAGACTCTGGCCGGTCACGCTACCGGCGGCGCGCAGATCGCGGGGGAGCGCGTGTGGTGGGACGGCACATACTCAGGGGACGGGTGGCTCGTCCGGCTCCGGACGGTTCCGCTCGAGCAGCCCGGCGCCGCGCCACGGGTCGACGTTCGAATCCGCAGCGCCGGCCAGCCGGGATGGATCGCCGTCACCTCGGCAAGCATGCCCGCGCCGGGACAGTTCGCCGGCTCGCTCACCAGCACCGGCCTGGGCCCGCGCGCGTTCGCGGCGACGGTCACCGAGGTGACGACCGCGGCCGAGCCAACCTGTCGGCTGACCGTGAGCACGCCATTCTCGCCAGCGGTTCCCCACGAACACGGAGTCATTCTGGTGCCCGACACCCTCCGGCTCCCGGACCACGTGACGGACTGCCCGCCCATCGACCTGGTGACCGCCAGGCCCGGGGCACCCGTGCAGGCCTGCGTCACGGCAGGCCACCGAGTTCACCGCGGTCGCCGACGGCGACGGCCGGATCTTCGCCGCGGACACCGGCCACGCCTGGGCGAGCCTGCAAGACGGACGCACGGCTCCGGCCGGCTGGACAACCGTGGCCAGCCGGCACGAGGGCCAACTGGACTACGTGACGATCGGGACCGACGGTAATGCCTACACGGCAGCCCGCGATGAGCACGGCAGCTGGGGCGGCTGGTGGCCGTTGCCCAGCTTCCAGACGCGGCCTGGTGCGCCAATCACCGTCACGAGCTCACGGCTCGACGAGCTGCTAGTCATGGCGGCGGACGCCGCCAGCCGGGACGATGCAGACCACCTGGACCCCCGCCACCCGGTGGTCTGCCTGGGCGCAGATCCAAGGTGGCGTTACCGCGCCCGGCGGCTGGGTCAGCGCGGCGAGCCGGCATCCCGGCATGCTGGACTTCGTGACCACCGGAACGGACGGCAAGGTCTACACCGCGGGACGCGACGAGCAAGGGTCTTGGGGCGGATGGTGGCAGCTTCCTGGCCTGCACACCATCCCCGGCGCCACAGTCAACATCGTCAGCCCCCGGCTGGACGAGCTGGTGGTCATGACGGCCGATGATGCCGGCCGGACGATGCAGACCACCTGGACCCCCGCTACCCGGTGGTCTGCCTGGGCGCAGATCCAGAACGGCGTCACGGCAGCCGGCGGCTGGGTCAGTGCAGCCAGCCGGCACCCGGGCATGCTGGACTTCGTCACGATCGGGACCGACGGCCGCGCGTATACCGCCGGACGTGACGAACAGGGGTCGTGGGGCGGCTGGTGGCTGCTTCCCGACTTCCTCACGTCGCCTGGCGCGGTCATCACGGTCAGCTCACCGCAGCCGGATCAGCTCAGCGTCACCGCGGTCGATGGCACCGGCCGGATCCTCCGGACCGGCTGGCCATCGCCGGGCGGCTGGTCACCCTGGACGCCCGTCGCTCACTGACCCGGCCTGGCCGCTGACGATGTTGCGGTTCGTACGCATGGGCAGATGCCCGGGCTGATGATAGGTGTGGGTGAGCAGAGCGGCGCTGTGGTGAGGTCTGGGTATCCCGTGCTAGGCACCCTTATCGTGGCGCGCTGCGGTGGCTGCGGGTAGTTGATGATTCAGTAGTTGTTGATCGGGGTGGCTGGTATGGGTGGTCTGGAGCTGGCGTCGGTGGTGCGGCAGTTGCGCGCGGAACTGAACGAGGCGCTGGGGGATGCTGAGGGTGAGCGGCTGCGTTTTGAGCTGGGCCGGTGGAGGTGTCGTTGATGGTGACGGTAGGCCGGGAAGCCACGCCGGGGGCGAAGGTCCGGTTCTGGGTTATCGAGGCCGGGGCGGTGCGAAGATTTCGCGTGAAGCGGTCCAGGAGATCAAGCTCGTGCTCACGCCGCGGGACATGACGGCACCGCCGGGTCCTGATGGGAGACATGCCCCGCCGCTGATCGAGGGCAAGGAAGTGGAAGGGGAACGACTGAACCCTGATGGTCGGGGCCGGAGGTGACGCGTGATGGTCGGAGCCCTGGCGGGTCGCCCAGATCGCCGTCGAGCGCGGGCCGGGCCATGATCGCTCGCGCGGGTCGGGGTACCTGATCGCGCCGGGCCGGGTGCTGACCGCGGCTCACGTCGTGGCCGGGGCGCTGGTGGTGCGGGTGCGGCTGGACGTCGGCCAGGACACCGAGGTGGACGTGCAGGCCGAGACCTGGTGGGCCGATCCGAAGGCGCACGAAGGCACCGACCTGGCCGTGGTCACCATCCCCCGGGACGTCACCGCGGGGCGGGAGTGTCGAGCCGGCGCGGTTCGGCCGGATCAGCGACTGCATGGCCGTGCTCATGGTGCAGGCGTTCGGGTTCCCGCTCTTCAAGCTCCGGGCCAGCCTGGCCGGCGCGGGCCAGCAGGGGGTATTCCGGGACTTCGAGCAGGCGGCCGGGCATGCGCCGGTGGCGGCGAACCGCCGCCAGGGCACTCTTGCCGTCTACCTGGACGACCCTCCTCCCTGGCTCGCCTCCAGCGGGGGATCCTTCGCCGTGGGAAGGGATGTCGGGGGCTGCTGTCTGGGCCGCCGGCCGGATCGTCGCGGTGGTGGCTGAGCACCACTCCAGCGAGGGCACCGGGCGGCTGACCGCTCGCCGCATCGACCGCGCTTACCAGCAGCTGCCGGAGCCTGGCCTCGGCGGGCTCGCGGAGTTGGCTCGGGCTCGCCCCGGCTGCTAGCGGGCTGCCTGATGTCGTCCCGGCTGAGCAGGGTCAGCTCGTGCGATCGGCCTACCTGGCGCAGGTCCGCGACATCGCCCCCGACGCGCTCATTGGCCGCGAGAGCGAGCTAGCCGACTGGGCCGAGTTCTGCGCTGGCGCCGATCCGTACGCCTGGTGGCAGGCCGGGACCGTGGGCGGGTAAGAGCGCCCTGGCGTCGTGGTTCGTCACTCATCCGCCGGCTGGTGTCGACGTCGTGTCGTTCTTCATTACCGGCCGTCTCATCGGCCAGGCCGACAGCGGCGCGTTCCTCGATGCCATGATCGAGCAGCTCAACGCCCTCTATCCGGCCGACGGGGGACTCTCCGGTGGTGGCCGGGGCGCGGTCCGGCGCATGGCTGAACCTGCTGGCATCGGCAGCAGCCCAGACGGAAGAACGGGCACGCCGGCTTGTCGTCGTCGTGGACGGGCTCGACGAGGACGATGCCGGGGCAACCCCGTCCCGGGGACGGCCCAGCATCGCCTCGCTGCTTCCCCGCCGTCCCCCGCCCGGTGTCCGGTTCATCGTTACCAGCCGCCCCGACCCGGGTCTCCCCGACGATCTGCCGATGACGAGTCACCCGCTACGCACCTGCAATCCGCATTCCCTGCCGGATTCGCTGGTGAGCCAAGGTATCGGGAACGGGGCGCCAAGCAGGAACTGCAGGACCTGCTCGCCGGCGATCAGATCGCGGTCGACGTGGTCGGTTACATCGCCGGGTCCGGCGGCGGCCTTACCAGCGAGCGACCTGTCAGCTCTCACCGGAGCGTCCCCGCATAAGCTCGACCCCATCCTGCGCGGCGTGTCCGGGCGCAGCTTTCAAACGCGAGCTTCTGCAGATCCCCGGCAACTTGCTGCCGGATCCCGCGACGCGCGTTTACCTGTTCGCGCACGAGACCTTGCGGGTCACCGCCGAGGAACAACTCGGCAGCCGAGCTCGCCCGCTACCGGCAAAAAGTGCATGAATGGATCGAGCTCTTACGCCCGCGCTGGCTGGCCTGATACCACCCCCGGCTACGCCATCCGCGGCTACCCGGCGCCTGCTGGCGGCTATCACCGACATAACGAGACTGTCCGCGCTGGCCCGCGATCCCCGCAGGCACGCGTTTCTCCTGCTGGCCACCGGAAGCGACTACGCCGCCCTCACCGAGATCAGGACTGTTCAGAGTCTCATCGCCGATCAAAGCGTCCTGGACCTGCAGGCCCTTATCGAGCTGGCCGCCTACCGGCACGTCATCTCGATCCGTAACCAGTCCATTCCGGCTGATCTGCCTATCGTGTGGGCACGGCTCGCCCGCTTCGACCACGCCGAGGCCCTCGCCCGCACCATCACCGACCCCGACGCCCAGGCCCGGGCGCTCACCGGGCTGGCCACCGCGGTCGCCCAGGCTGGTGACCCCGGACCGCGCCGAGGCCCTCGCCCGCACCATCACCGACCCCGGCGCCCAGGCCCGGGCGCTCGCCGAGCTGGCCACCGCGGTCGCCACGGCCGGAGACCCCGACCGCGCCGAGGCCCTGGCCCGCACCATCACCGACCCCGACGCCCAGGCGCAGGCGCTCGCCGGGCTGGCCACCGCGGTCGCCCAGGCCGGAGACCCCGGACCGCGCCGAGGCCCTCGCCCGCACCATCACCGACCCCGGCGCCCAGGCCGAGGCGCTCGCCGGGCTGGCCACCGCGGTCGCCCAGGCCGGAGACCCCGGACCGCGCCGAGGCCCTCGCCCGCACCATCACCGACCCCGTACGCACCAGGCCGCGGGCGCTCGCCGAGCTGGCCACCGCGATCGCCCAGGCCGGAGACCCCGACCGCGCCGAGGCCCTCGGCCCGCACCATCACCGACCCCGACGCCCAGGCCCGGGCTCTCGCCGGGCTGGCCACCGTGATCGCCCAGGCCGGTGACCCGGACCGCGCCTACCCGGCTGGCCGCCGACGCCGAGGCCCTCGCCCGCACCATCACCGACCCCGACGACCAGGCGCGAGGCGCTCGCCGAGCTGGCCACCGCGGTCGCCCAGGCCGGAGACCCGACCGCGCCACCGGCTGGCCGCGGACGCCGAGGCCCTCGCCCGCACCATCACCGACCCCGACGCCCAGGCCGGGCGCTCGCCGAGCTGGCCACCGCGACCGCCCAGGCCGGGACCCGACCGCGCTCCGACTGGCCGCGACGCCGAGGCCCTCGCCCGCACCATCACCGACCCCTACGCCCAGGCCCGGGCGCTCACCGGGCTGGCCACCGCGGTCGCCCAGGCCGGAGACCCCGGACCGCGCCGAGGCCCTCGCCCGCACCATCACCGACCCCGGCGCCCAGGCCCGGGCGCTCGCCGAGCTGGCCACCGCGATCGCCCAGGCCGGAGACCCGGACCGCGCCGAGGCCCTCGCCCGCACCATCACCAGCCCCGGCGACCAGGCGCGGGCGCTCGCCGAGCTGGCCACCGCGGCCGCCCAGGCCGGAGACCCCGACCGCGCCTACCGGCTGGCCGCGGACGCCGAGGCCCTCGCCCGCACCATCACCAACCCCGGCGCCCAGGCCCAGGCGCTCACCGAGCTGGCCACCGCGATCGCCCAGGCCGGAGACCCCGGACCGCGCCGAGGCCCTCGCCCGCACCATCACCGACCCCGGCGCCCAGGCGCGGGCGCTCACCGGGCTGGCCACCGTGACCGCCCAGGCCGGAGACCCTGACCGCGCCGAGGCCCTCGCCCGCACCATCACCGACCCCGACGCCCAGGCCCGGGCGCTCGCCGGGCTGGCCACCGCGGCCGCCCAGGCCGGAGACCCGGACCGCGCCGAGGCCCTCGCCCGCACCATCACCGACCCCGGCGCCCAGGCCCAGGCGCTCGCCGGGCTGGTCACCGCGATCGCCCAGGCCGGAGACCCGGACCGCGCCGAGGCCCTCGGCCCGCACCATCACCGACCCCGACGCCCAGGCCCAGGCGCTCGCCGGGCTGGCCACCGTGATCGCCCAGGCCGGAGACCCGCGACCGCGCCTACCGGCTGGCCGCGGACGCCGAGGCCCTCGCCCGCACCATCACCGACCCCGGCGCCCAGGCGCGGGCGCTCGCCGGGCTGGCCACCGCGGCCGCCCAGGCCGGAGATCCCGACCGCGCCCACCGGCTGGCCGCGGACGCCGAGGCCCTCGCCCGCACCATCACCGACCCCGGCGCCCAGGCCTGGGCGCTCGCCAGGCTGGCCACCGCGGTCGCCCAGGCCGGAGACCGCCGGGCCGCGCCGAGGCCCTCGCCCGCGCCATCACCGACCCCGGCTACCAGGCCAGGCGCTCACCGGGCTGGCCACCGCGGTCGCCCAGGCCGGAGACCCCGGACCGCGCCGAGGCCCTCGCCCGCACCATCACCGACACCGATGTCCAGGCCCGGGCGCTCGCCGGGCTGGTCACCGCGATCGCCCAGGCTGGAGACCCCGACCGCGCCGAGGCCCTCGCCCGCACCATCACCGACCCCGGCGCCCAGGCCCAGGCTCTCGCCGGGCTGGTCACCGCGATCGCCCAGGCCGGAGACCCCGACCGCGCTGGGCGCATCCATAGCCCGAGCGCTCATCATGGATGCGCCCGAGATCTGGTGGGTAGAGACAGTGTCACATTTCTTTCCTTCGTTCATCGGAGGTGCATGGGACGTTCTCGCCGACGCATACACGACACGGGCTTGATGCTCAGCATCCGGGAACTTCCGGGGCGGTGAATGATCGCTGTCCCGGTAGGCGACGGGAATGTCTGCGGCGTACTCATGGCCGTGGGCCAGTCGAGTCCTGCGTCCAGGCCGCCAGGAACGAGACCGGCCTTGACCACTTCCTACGGCGCCGTCACGCCGCCTGGCACCGGCACATCCGCTTGCCGGTGCCGACCTTCGGCCGGCGTAGCGGGCCGCGGTCCCGGGTATGGGCGGGAGATGGCGACGCCGCGACGCACCCATCCCGGCAAGCCCGCTGCCGATGACGACACCGCGCTGGCCGCCTACCGGGCAAAGCGCGATCCGGCCAGGACCCCGGAGCCGATGGGAGCGCCGCGGCCGAGCAGGCAGCAGGATCAGGGCAGGCCGTCGTTCGTCATCCAGGAACACCACGCGCGGGCGCTGCACTGGGATTTCCGGCTGGAGCATGACGGCGTCCTGGTGTCCTGGGCGCTGCCGAAGGGGATCCCCGAGGACCCGGCATCGAATCATCTTGCCGTCCATACCGAGGATCACCCGCTGGAGTACGGCAGCTTCGAGGGCGAGATCGGGAAAGGCGAGTACGGCGGCGGCCGCGTCAGCATCTGGGATCACGGCGAGTACGAGCTAGAGAAGTGGACCGAGCGCGAGGTCAAGGTCGTCCTGCACGGATCGAGGGCGCAAGGCCGCTACGTGCTTTTCGCGACTGGCGGGAAGAACTGGATGATCCACCGGATGGATCCCGCCCGGGAGGGCTTCCAGCCGCTGCCCGAGCGGATCCGGCCCATGCTCGCCGTCCCCGGATCGCTGCCGGGCAGCGACGACGGCTGGGCCTATGAGGTCAAGTGGGACGGAGTGCGGGCCATCGGCTACGTCAGCGGCGGCCGCGCCCGGGCGCTCAGCAGGAACGATAAGGACATCACCGGCTCATTTCCTGAGCTGCGCGAGGCGGGGGAGCAGCTCGGCGCGCGGCCAGCGGTCCTGGACGGTGAGCTTGTCGCGCTCGGACCCGACGGACGGCCTAGCTTCGGCCTGCTGCAGCAGCGGCTGCACCGGTCAGACCGGTCCCAGGTGACCCGGCGCGCCCGGGAGATCCCGGCCACCTACGTCGTGTTCGACGTGCTGCATCTCGACGGGCGGTCGCTGCTCCACCTCTCCTACGACGAGCGCCGCGAGCATCTTGAGTCACTCGGATTGTCCGGCGGGTCGCTGCTGACCGGCGACTCGTTCCGCGATGTGGCTGGCGCCGACGTCCTGGCCGCCGCGAGTCAGCTCGGGCTTGAAGGCATCGTCGCCAAGCGCAGGGATGCTCCGTACCGCCCTGGCCAGCGCAGCGACGCGTGGCTGAAAGTGAAGCAGGTCAGGACCCAGGAGGTGGTCATCGGGGGATGGACCGAAGGCAAGGGGGAGCGCTCAGGCAGCCTCGGCGCGCTGCTGCTCGGGATACCGGACACGGGCGGGCTGCGCTATGCCGGGAAAGTGGGCACCGGCTTCGGCGTCCGCGCCCGCCGCGACCTGCTGGCCGACCTGCGGCCGCTCGCCAGGGAAACGAGCCCTTTCTCGGCTCCGCTCAGCCCGGCCGAGACCGCGCTGGCGCACTTCGTGCGGCCCGTTCTCGTCGGCGAGGTCCAGTACGGTGAGTGGACCGCGGACGGCCGGCTCCGCCACCCGTCCTGGCGGGGGCTGCGCCCGGACAAGGACCCGGCGGAGGTCATCGTTGAGCGCTGACCAGGATTTCAGCGGAGGCCATCGGTGAGCCCGGTGCGCAGATCCAGCGGAGGCCCGCCGTGAGCCCTGAGCGCATCGTGGCGGATGTCGATGGCCGGCATCTCTCCCTGTCGAACCTCGGCAAGGTGCTCTATCCCGCCAGCGGCTTCACCAAGGGAGCAGTGCTGGACTATTACTCCCGGGTGGCCGCGATGATGCTGCCGCACGTGCAGGATCGCCCGGTCACCTTCCGCCGCTTCCCCGACGGCGTCAGCGGCAAGTCCTTCGTCGAGAAGCACGTGCCGTCGCACGCGCCGGACTGGATCCGCACCGTCAAGGTCCCGTCGAGCGGTGGCGGCGGCTGGGGACGAGAAGCATCGGCCGCCGGCGATGTCGAGTACGCGGTCATCGATGACCGGGCATCCCTCATCTGGGCGGCGAATCTGGCCGCCATCGAGTTCCACGTGCCGCTCTGGCACGCAGGACGCCGCCGCCTGCTGCCTGGCCGGCCTGATCACCTGGTCTTCGACCTCGACCCCGGGCCGGGAACCTCGATCGTGGAGTGCTGCCGCATCGCACTGTGGATCTCGGAACGGCTGGCGGGCCGCGGCCGTCAGCCGGCCGTGAAGACGAGCGGGTCGAAAGGTCTCCAGGTTTACGTCAGGCTTCCCGCGCGGACCGAATGGGACACCGCCAGGGAACGCGCTTTGCGGATCGCCCAGTCGGTCGAGAAAGATCATCCCGGGCTGGTCGTGACGAATATGAAGAAGGAGCTGCGCAGGCGCCGGGTGCTGATCGACTGGAGCCAGAATCACCCGGCGAAGACGACGGTCGCCGCCTACTCGCTGCGCGGTGGCGCCAGCCCGTCCGTCTCTGCGCCCGTCACCTGGGATGAGGTACGCGACTGCGAGCGAAGCGGTGATCCTGACCGCCTTCGGTTCGACGCGGGCGATGTTCTCGACCGCATCGAACGCCACGGGGACCTCTTCGCGGCCCTGGCGTAGACCGCCGGATCTTGCAAAACGCGCCTGGATTAAGGTCCCGGCCGGCCAGGATGGCCTCGTTTGAGATGTCAATATGAGATTTCTCATAGCCAATCTCCCGGAGAGCCCGATGGCGCGACGACTGGACGGGGCTTCCCCGGAGCGGCGCCCAGGCCCGGCCCGGATCCTGGACGTCGCCGAAGTCGCCTCAGTATCGGTTGCGACGGTGTCCCGGGTGCTGAACGGCGATGCCAGGGTGGATCAGGCGCTACGCGAGCGGGTGCTCGCTGCCGCTTCCCAGCTGGGCTACCGGCCCAATCGGCTCGCCCGGAACCTGCGTCGCCAGCAAATGGACGCAATCGGCATCGTGGTGCCCGATATCGAGAACCCGCATTTCGCCGCCACGGTTCGCATCGTGGAGGCCGTCGCCCTCGGCCTCGGCCACCGGGTACTGGTCTGCAACACCGACGAGGACGGTGACCGGCAGACTGCCTGCCTGCAGATGCTGGCAGACGAGCGCGTTAGCGGGATCGTGCTTTCACCGTCCGACCCTGAGGGCAGCATCGGTCATCTTCGTGACCTTGCCATCCCGGTCGTGACCATCGACCGCACGCTCAATGACGGGGCATCCGACGCCGTCCTGGCCGACAACCTCACCGCCGTCAGGGCCGGGACGCGGCGGCTGATCGATGCGGGACACACGAGCATCGCCTGCGTCGGCGGGCGCTCTGATGTTGACACGGGCAGCGAACGGCAGCGGGGCTACCTCGCTGCCATCGGTGAGGCCGGCCTCACCCCGGTACTAGCCGACGGCCGGTTCCGGCGAGACGCTGCCGAGGAAGCCGTCAGCGCATTGCTGCGCGAGAAGCGCCCGGTGAGCGCGCTCGTTGTGGCAAACAATCTGATGGCACTCGGCGCCATCCGCGCCGTCCGCCGAGCAGGTCTGCGGATTCCGGACGATATCGCCGTTATCGCTGTCGACGACCCGCCGTGGGCAGAGCTTCTCGATCCCCCGCTTACCGTGCTCGCCCAGCCGATCCGTGCCATGGCGACACGCGCCGTGGAATTCCTCGTCCGGCGGCTGGGCGGCGATCAGTCCCCGGCCGCCCGTGACGTTTTCCCGCTGGAACTGATCGTCCGGCGCTCATGCGGCACGGCTCACCTCCCCTGACCACCGGAAGGCCCAGCACCGGCGCGAAGCTACCAGCCCGCGGACTGGATCTGGCCGAGCGGGCACCGTGCGATGAAATCCCCCGGACTCGGGGTCTCGGCCTCATCCGCCAGCCGGTCGAACTCCTCCAGGTCCGCGACCGGCTCGTTGCGGACCTCGCACCGCCACAACTGTCCCATGGGAAATGCCTCGATGGCAGCGACCAGGCTCCCGACCACGCCGCCGCCACCGTCAGGCCACCGGCTAAACCGCCAGCGCTGCACCGCCATATCCCCGAACAGTAACCAGAGGAACGACCCGCTGGCCACGGAACGGCGGTCAGCATCGCGCCAGTCATCTCCGGCAATGGACGGCGGCCGCCCGCACGCCGCCCCTGCTAGCCGGGGTTATCGGCCATGCAGGGAGCACAGCACGCCACCGTGCGTCGCCGGGAGCCTGCAGCGGCTGCCCCGTCCCCGGCGGGTGATCGCGGCGCACCGGGACGTGTCCGGCTGGGCAGCCGGTCCTGGCTTCCTGCGCCTGCGTAGCAGTCTCATCCGTCCTCCTCGGCGGATTGTGCTTGGCGCACGGTCAGCCGGCCAGGGCCAAGGTGCTTCTCATACGCCGCGAGGCCCGCCTTCATCGTGTAAGGCCCGCGAATCCGCTGAAGCCGATACGGGACCTCGGAGTAATCCAGGTAGGGATGGTCGCCGCAGTCCCAGCAGATGAGCTCGAAGGCGCCGGTGTAGCGGCCTTCTATCTGGGCCATGCTGCGCTGGCGCCGTAGAACCGCCGTGCATCCGTGGCCAGGCTCGCCAGCAGGAGGGTTTGCCGTGGCGCCATCGACGTCACTGCGCAACCACGGGGCACCGTGAGCAGGCCGTTCGGAATTCATTCAGCCCACCACCCGAGAGTAGATAATCCGGCTGCTGCCTGGGTCTTGAGCAGCGCCCTACGGCGAGCATGCAGTAGCACGGTTACTGCTCGGCAGACGCTGGGCGGCGCTGGACCGAACAGCCGGCAAGCATGAAATCCGTGTCGCTCTCAGGGTCCGGGCCTGGGACGTTAGCCGCCGACGAGCGACTCCAGCGGAGTCGCCGGGTCGCTGAGGGCTCCGGAGTCCACCTGCTGGCCGGATCGCACGAGCGCCTGGATCGCCTCGTTGACGTCCCAGACGTTGACGTTCATGCCGGCCAGCACGCGACCGCCGCCGAGCCAGAACGCGATGAACTCCCGCCGGCCGGCGTCGCCGCGGAAGACGACCTCGTCGTAGCCGTCGGGCTCCACATAGCCGGCATACTCCATGCCCAGGTCGTACTGATCAGTGAAGAAGTACGGCACCATGTCGTAGGCGACGTCCTGGCCGAGCATCGCCTTGGCGGCCGTCTGCGGCTGGTTCAGCGCGTTGGCCCAGTGCTCCACCCGGACATGCTTGCCCAGCAGCGGATGGAACGCGTTGGCCACATCGCCGGCCGCAAAGATGTCCGGGTCGGAGGAACGCAGCTGCGCATCGGCCCAGATGCCGTTGTCGACCTCCAGCCCGGCCGCTGACGCGAGCTGACTATTAGGCGTGATCCCGACCCCGACGATGACCACGTCGGCCTCGATGTGACTGCCGTCGGCAAGGCGGACGCCGGCGGCCTGGCCGCCGCGGCCGGTGATCTCCAGCGTCTGCACACCGCAGCGCAGGTCGACCCCGTTGTCCTTGTGCAGGTCGGCGAAGACCTGCGCAACCTGGCGACCGAGCACCCGCAGCAGCGGCAGGTCGGCCATCTCCAGCACGGTGACCTCGGCGCCGGCCGCGCGGGCGGCGGCAGCGGTCTCCAGCCCGATCCAGCCGGCACCGATCACCGCGACCTGGGACGCGCCCTGGAAGGCTGTCCTGATCCGGTCACTGTCCCCGGCGCTGCGCAGGTAGAGAACGCCATCGAGGTCAGCTCCCGGCAGGGATAGCCGGCGCGGGGAGGATCCGGTGGCCAGCAGCAGTTTGGCGTAACCGGCCTTACTGCCATCGGCAAGGCTTACCTCATGCGCCGCGCGATCGATGGCGGTGACCGTGACCCCCAGGCGCAGGTCCACGTCGTGCTCGGCGTACCACTCCTGCGGATGGACGTACAGCGTCTCCCGCTCCGCCTTGCCGAGCAGGTAGTCCTTCGACAGTGGCGGGCGCTCATACGGCCGGTCGCTTTCCTCGCCGATCAACACAACCGGGCCGTCGAAGCCCTCGGCCCGCAGCGTCTCCGCCGCCTTGGCGCCGGCGAGGCTCGCCCCGACGATGACGTGAGTCCTGTCCGTGGTCATGCTCAGCTCCTTTGTTGCCATGCTGGTGATACGCGATGGGTGGTGCTAGGTCGGCTGGTCCTGGCTGATGACGACGCAGCAGCGCCCTGGCCCGGGGTTAAGCGCGGGGCATAGCTCAGTAGCGCCGAGGCCTGCGGTAAGGCCTTCGATCAGTGCCAGGTTCATGTTGCAAATCAGGTCGGGGTGCCGGCTGGCCAGCTGGTGAAACGGGCAGTTACGCAGCCAGACCGTGCCGGCCCGGTCAGCCGACGGCTCGAAGCCATACTCGCGCAGCGCGGCCTGCGCAGCGTGCACGCTGCTCCGGCGGGAGCTCCCGGCCCGATGACGTTTCCCTAGGTCGGCGCCTGCCTGGCGGGCCGCCGTGTGCAATGCGGTCCGGCTCTGGCCGTCGCCGCCGGTTTCGACGGCCTCCGCCAGCAGGCGCGCGGCCAGCTCGTACTCCCGCGGCGGGAGCGTTACCGTGAACTCGCGCCCGGACCGAGCGTAGAGCTTTGCCGGCCGGCCGGCGCCGCGGCCTTTCCGGCCGGACGGCCGCTGGAAGGAGGCGGTGAGCAGCCCCAGCCCGACGAGCTTGTCCAGGTGGTATGCCGCCAGCGCGCGGCCAATCCCTGCCGCCGCTGCCGCCTCGTCGCGTCCCACCGGCTCGGCGCTGCCGGACACGAACTCGTAGAGCCGGCCGCGGACCGGATCGTCGAGGCCGCTCAGCGCGGCTAGGCCTGACCGCTCTATCTCCACGAGCGCAATATATCACTAATAAAGTTTAGTTAAATACCCTCGGGCCCTCGGCGTCTCCCGGTCAGACGAACAGCCGGCGCGTGACGACCCCGTGGCCTACGTCGCTGCCCTGCCAGAGGGTGAAGTGGCCGCCGACGTGAAAGTAGTCACCCGGATCCTCGCCGACGAGTACGACGGTCACGATGGCGTGGCCGCTGTTCAGCCACCGCGAGCCGTCGCCATTGTTCGTGATGAGGGCGCTGAAGATCCGGCTGCCGTGAGTCTGGTGATGCTCGCCCCGCACCACCACTCGGCGCAGCTGCCCTAGCGGCGCTGCCACCGGATCGCCGCTTCCGGCCGTGCCGAGTGTGAGCAGGCCCTGGAACTTGTATCGCTGCACTATCATCACCCACCCGCGGCCCGGCCGGGAATCCTGCCTGATGCGGTGCTGCCGGATGCTTCCCCCTGAGCAGCCGGCAGCACCGCGCATTTCTATCGTAACACGATGTAAATTTACGAACAGGACGATGCTTGTGCCCCGCAGCCTTTGCTCGGTGTGACGCGGCGATCATGGCCGCGCCGGCCGGGGGCTCGGTATCGGAGGATGACGGCGTGTGCGAAGATCACGACCGGGTGGTGACCGATGGCGCGTGAGCTAACCAGCGAGGATTACCAGAACCTGCTGGCGTTCCGCACCAGCCTGCGCAGGTTCCTGCACTGGAGCCAGACGCAGGCGCGCAGCGTCGGGATGACACCCGCGCACCATCAGCTCCTGCTGGCGGTCAAGGGCCACCGGGGCAGGAAAGGCCCCGCCGTCGGCGACCTGGCCGGTTACTTACTGCTCCGCCATCACAGCACCGTCGAGCTGGTCGGCCGCGCCGAGGCAGCGGGGCTGGTGGAGAGATGGAGTGACAACGAGGACGGCCGCATCGCCCGCGTCCGGCTGACCGCGGAAGGCGAGCGGCGGCTGGACCGGCTGGCATCCGCTCACCTGGACGAACTTCAGCAGCTCGCCCCCGTTCTTGACCAGCTCGTCGCCAAGTGGAACAGCCCGGATCCGGCCTGATAGTCACGGTGAGTCCGGCTCAGCGCAGGAGCCGCCGCCCGTGCGCGGCGCAGAACGGTCATTCCCGGCGTGACGTTATCGTACGAGCAGATGCACCTACCAGCGGAGGCCAGCCGATGACCGAGGGAACTGCGCCGCCGGCCGACGAGCCGCTCAGCGCGCTGCTGGCCGGCGCAGCGCCGTCGAGGCCGGCCTTCATCGTGCCCGAGGACGGCCAGGTACTGACCTACGAGCAGGTCGCGGACGGGATCGAGACACTGGCAGGACGCCTCTCGGCGGCCGGCATCCGGCGCGGCGACCGCGTTGCCCTCACGCTGCCCAATGGTCCCGACTTCGTTCAGCTGCTGCTCGCGATCACACTGCTCGGCGCGGCCGCAGCGCCGCTGAATCCGGCTTATACCCACAGTGAGTTCACCTTCTTCCTGACGGACATCGCGCCGCGGCTGTTCCTGATCCCGGACAGCCGCCCGGCCGCGGCCGCCAGTGCCGCGGAGGCCACGGGCACCACGGTGCTCACGGTCGGGGCCGCCGCCGATGGACCCCCGGCCCTGCTGGTAGCCGGGGAACCGGTGCGGGCCGCGACGTCGTTCGAGCGGGGCGGGCCGGATGACGTGGCCGTCGTCCTGCACACCAGCGGAACAACCAGCCGCCCGAAGCAGGTTCCGCTGCGCCAGCGGAACCTGATGGCCTCGGCCCGAACGATCGCCGCGCACTACCGGCTCGACCCGTCGGACGTCTCGTTCTCCGTCATGCCGCTGTTCCACATCCATGGCCTGGTCGCCTCCACCTTCGCGGCCCTGAGTACCGGCGGCGCGGTCGTCGCCCCGCGCCGGTTCACCCCGCATCGCTTCTGGCCGCAGGCACGTGAGTACGGGGCCACCTGGCTGTCGGCTGGCCCGACGCTGCACCAGATGATGCTGGACAAGGCCGACGAGGCCGGCCCGCCCGCCGCGCTCCGGTTCGTCCGCTCCTGCAGCTCGGCGCTGTCGCCTGCGCTGATGCGACGGGCGGAGGACAGCTACGGGGTGCCGATGCTGGAGGCCTACGGCATGACCGAGGCGAGCCACCAGATGGCATCGAATCCCCAGCCCCCGGCAGCGCGGGTGCCCGGCTCGGTCGGCGTGCCGACCGGCACCGAGATCGGCGTGGTCGATAAGGACGGGCGCTTCCTGCCCGACGGGAGCCCGGGCGAGGTCGTTATCCGCGGCCCCGGCGTAATGTCCGGCTATGTGAACAATCCGGCGGCCACGGCGGAGGCGTTCTTCGGTGACTGGTTCCGGACCGGCGACCGCGGCGCGCTCCGGGACGGATACCTCTACCTGGAGGGGCGCCTCAAGGAGATGATTATCCGCGGCGGCGAGAACATCGCGCCAGCCGAGATCGAGGAGGTCCTGCTGTCCCATCCCGCCGTCAGTGATGCCGTCTGCTTCGGGGTCCAGGACGACAAGTACGGCGAGCTGGTGTCGGCGGCCGTGACCCTCACGCAAGACGCCGAGGCCAGGGCACTGATCGAGCACTGCCGGGGGCAGCTGGCGGCATTCAAGGTGCCGACCACGATCCACGTGCTGGCCGAGATCCCGCGCACGCCGACCGGCAAGGTGCAGCGCCGGCGGGTGGCCGAGTTCGTCGGCCAGGGGCTGGCCGGCCACGGTCAGCCCGCCCAGGGACCGGCCGCTGCCGGACCGGCGGCTCAGCGACCGGCCAGCCGGGGACCGGCCGGCCAGTGAAGTTCGCCATCCTGGGGGCAGGCGCCATCGGCGCTTACGTCGGGGCTGCGCTCGCCCGCGGCGGCGCGGACGTCACCCTCATCGCCCGGGGCCCGCACCTGGCGGCCATGCGGGCCGGCGGCGTCCGCGTGCTCTCGCCCAGGGGCGACTTCGCCGCCCATCCCCGCGCGACCGATGACCTGGCCGCCGTTGCCGACGCCGACGTCGTCTTCGTCGCGCTCAAGGCGTATAGCCTGCCGGAGATCGCCCCCCGCCTCGGCACGCTGCTCGCGCCCGGTGCCGCGACGATCTGGGCGCAGAACGGGATCCCGTGGTGGTACTTCCAGTCGCTCCCGGACCTGCCGGGGGAGACCGGCCCGGCGGGGGAGACCGGCCCGCCGGGGAGGCCGGCCTTCCTGAGGGGACCGGCCTTCCTGAGGAAGCCGGGCGGGCGGGGGAAGCCGGGCCGACCAGGATCACCGGCCTGGAGAGCGTGGACCCGGGCGGAGTGATCGCCCGCTCGATCCGGCCCGGGCACAACGTCGGCTGCGTCGTCTACTGCTCAACCGAGATCATCGAGCCCGGCGTCATCCGGCATATCGAGGGCACGCGATTCACGATCGGCGAGCCGGACGGGTCGGTGACGCAGCGATGCAAGCTGATCTCGGATGCGTTCGCTGCGGGCGGCCTGAAGGCACCAGTCGCGCCCCGGCTGCGGGAACAGATCTGGCTGAAGCTCGTCGGCAACGTCGCATTCAACCCGATCACCGCGCTCACCGGGGCGACGCTGGGCGAACTCGCCGCGGTTCCCGAGATGCCCGCCCTGCTCCGGGCGATCTTCACCGAATGCGCCGCGGTGGCCGGCCGGCTCGGCATCACCTTCCCGGTTTCGCTGGACCGGCGGCTCGAGGCGGGCCTGGCGGTAGGCGACCACAAGACATCGATGCTGCAGGATCTCGAAGCGGGCAAGCGGCTGGAGCTGGACTGCATGACCGGCGCGGTGGCGGAACTCGCGGGCCGGCTCGGCATCGACGTCCCGCACGTACGGACGGTCCACGCCTGCGCGCGGCTCCTTGACCAGCTGGGCACGCACGCTCAGGCCGGATCTGGCGGCCGTGGATCCGCGGCACCACGCCACGGATCCGCGGCAACACAGAGTTAGGAAAGCAAACCCACAGAGTTAGGAAAACTGAGTGCATAACGTTTCACTGGGCGGACTGTCCGTCTCAGCGCAGGGACTCGGCTGCATGGGCATGAGCGAGTTCTACGGCCGCACCGACTGGGACGAGTCGATCGCCACGATCCGGCGCGCGCTCGATCTCGGCGTGACGTTCATCGACACGGCCGACATCTACGGTGCCGGCCACAACGAGGTCCTCGTCGGGCGCGCGATCAGCGGCCGCCGTGATGAGGTGCAGCTCGCCACGAAGTTCGGCATCGACCGGTCGGCAGGCGACGCCAAGCGGGTGGTCCGAGGCGAGCACAGCTACGTCAAGCGGTCCTGCGAGGCATCCCTGCTGCGGCTGGGCGTCGAGGTGATCGACCTCTACTACCTGCACCGCCCGCCGCAGACCGCCGAGATCGAAGAGACCGTCGGCGCGATGGCCGAGCTGGTCGCCGAGGGCAAGGTGCGCCACCTAGGCCTGTCCGAGGCCGACGGCGACCTGCTGCGCCGCGCCTATGCGGTGCACCCGATCGCCGCGGTGCAGAGCGAGTACTCGCTGTGGGCGCGGGAGCCGGAGACGGTGGTGCTGGCGGCCCTGCGCGAACTCGGCGTCGGCCTGGTGCCGTACTCGCCGCTCGGCCGCGGGTTCCTCACCGGCACGGTGGACGTGGGCGCGCTGGACGCGAAGGACTTCCGGGGCCGCAACCCGCGCTTCGCCGGCGCGGCCGGGGCAGCCAACCAGGCGATAGCCGACGCCGTGCGCGGCGTCGCCGAGGCCAAGGGCGTCGCCCCGGCTCAGGTCGCGCTTGCCTGGGTCTACGCCCGTGGCGACCAGCTCGGCGTGCCGGTCGCGCCGATCCCGGGCACCAAGCGGGTGAAATGGCTGGAGCAGAATGTGACCGCGATCGGGATCACCCTGACGGCCGGCGAGCTCGCCGTGCTCGACCCGCTGGCCGATCAGGTAGTCGGCGCGCGCTACTGAACTCAGCAATCATTTTCAACGAGCATCCGCGGCCGGCCCCAGCCACGCCATGCCGGGCCGGCACCGGGCGCAGGCAACGCTCGCAGTGGCCGGCTCAGGCCAGCGTCGTCGCGGCCACCTGGCGCCGGGCCCGCCAGGAGGCCTCAGCCTCGCCCATCGGGGTGGACGGCGGTGCCTGCACGAAGGGCCAGATCTCCTCGGCGATACGCCGCCAGTCCGCGGTCGCGGACAGCTCACCGAGCACCGCGAACAGGCCCAGGTTGATGCGCTGCAAGATGACGTAGGACCGCGGCACGCTGACGTACTCAGCCACCGGGCTGCGCACGTCGAAGAAGCGGCGCACCACCGCGGACGCGTAGTCGCCGGTCATGGTCAGCCGGCCGGGCTCGCGGATGGTGTCGTAGAAGACGGCCATGTGCTCGACAAGCGTCTCCGTGCTCAGCGGCGCACCCGGGCGCAGGAAACCGGCCTCCTCCATGCTGCGCCGGAACGCCTCGGGATCGCCCTTGACGCACAGGTCGCGGGCCATGTGCATGAGCGGCCGCAACTCGGCCGCGGTGAAGTGCTTGACCAGCCCGAAATCGAGGAAGGTGACCCGCCCGCCGCCGTGGAACAGGTAGTTGCCCGGATGCGGATCGCCGTTGAAGGCATGGACTTCGTACAGGCTCCGGAAGACAAAACGGTAGATCGTCTCGCCGGCCAGGTCACGTTCCTCCTGGGACCAGCTGGCCAGCTCGGCGAACCGGGCGCCGTCGGACAGCTCGCTCGTCACCATCCGCCGCGTCGACAGCTCGCTGATGATCCCGGGAATGGCGATGGTGGGATGGCCGTCGTAGTAGGCCGCCATCAGGCGCTGGTTTTCCGCCTCCTGGCGGTAGTCAAGCTCCTCAAGAACGCGGTCCCGCAGTTCGGCGAGCAGCGCGTCCACGTCCTGGGCCGGCGCCGTGATGCGCAGCATCCGGCGCAGCAGGGCGACGTTGCCGAGGTCCGCGGCGATGGTCTCGGCGATGCCCGGGTACTGCACCTTCACGGCCACAGCGCGGCCATCGAGCGTGATCGCGCGGTGCACCTGCCCGATCGAGGCGGCGGCAATCGGCTGCGGATCCCAGCTGGCGAACGCCCGCTCCGGCGGCATGCCCAGCTCTTCCTGCACTACCCGGGCGGCAAGCTCCGGGCTCATCGGCGGGACGCTGTCCTGCAGGCGGGACAGGGTGCGGCGGACCGCGGGCGACAGTCCGTCGTCGACGTAGCTGGCCATCTGGCCGATCTTCATCAGGACGCCCTTCATCGTGCCCAGGGTGGCAGCGACGTCCTCGGCGGTCTGCAGGGCCAGGTCGTGACGCAGTTGCTGCCGGTTCTCGCCCGCGGCGGCGAACAGCCGCGGCGCGCTGGCCGCATAACGTACCCCGCCGCGCGCGGCCAGCTGCAGTGCCGCCTTGCCGCGATCGAACCTCAGCCGTCCGAGCCGCAGCCGCACGGCGGCCAGGAGTATGCCCGTGGCCGCGCCGCCGATCACCAGCGCGACGCCGGCCTTCCGCAGGTTCGTCCGCGCCGCTTCACGCGGTCCGCGCCGCTTCACGCGGTCCGGGCCGTGCGCATCCGCAGGGCCAGCCGCTGCCGGGCCTCCAGCACGCCGGGCTCGCCGAGGAACACTGCGTCCAGCACGCCGAGCGCCTGCCGGATCTCCGTCCTGCGCTCAGCCGTCAGCGCGGGCGGCGCGGGGTAGCCGTACATCTCCCGCGCCCACTCCGGCAGCGTCCCGACCGCGGCATCGCGGACGTCCTGCCAGATTTCCGCGATGTCCTCGTCCAGCCCAGGCGGGTCGAGCAGGTAGGCCATCGACTCCCCGGCGGCCGGCGTGCAGCGCAGTTCCGGCCGGACCGCCGCGATGTAACTCGCCATCTCGGCGACGCTGGCCGGGACCTGGTCCGCGGGCACGCCGACAAGCTCGGCGGCAACCACCATCTCCGCGACGTAGCCGTCGGCGTCCGCCGCGGCTAGCGGCGTGCCGAGCGCCTGGCGGGCGGCGATGGCCGACTCGACCAGCGCGACGTGCACCCAGAGCAGCAGCGCGGGATCGCCCGCCGCGTACGGCCGCCCGGTCACCGTGTCGGTGCCGCGGACATGCTCATGGATCCGGCGCACCCTGGCCGCGGCCCGCTCGGCGGCCGCCCGCTCGCCGAAGCTGATCGTGGTGACGTATGCCGAGGTCGCGGCGAGCCTGCCGACCGGATCCTGGCGCCAGTCGCTGTGCTGGTCCACGCCCGCCATGGCGAGCGGGTGCAGCGCCTGCATGAGCAGTGCCCGCAGGCCGGCCACCGGGCCGGCCAGGTCGGCGCTGATCCGCCAGGTGACGCTGCCCGGCCCGAAGAAGCCGTCATCGGCCGGCCGGTCAGGAACACCGGACGCGAAGGCGGCAGCGGAGCGCTCGACCAGCCCGGTCGCGTCCGCATACCGGTATTCCCCCGCCGTCATCGCGGCTCTCCTGGGCTGGCGCCAGGGCAGCCGGGGGCGGGGTACGGCCAGCATGCGGTGCGGGGGCTCATGCTTGCCAAACTACCTACTCGCCGCCAGTGCGCCGCTAGCCCGTCCGCCGCGGTGATCACCGGGCCCGGAAGCTGACCGCCTGCCGGGCCGTGGTGTCGACGGTGAGCTGGAAAACGTCGGGCCGGGCGTAGTGCCCCACCGGGTCGAACTCGCGTCGGCTTGCGCTGATGACCGCCGGGTCGATCTCGGCATAGAGAATCTCCTCGCGCTCGGTCACCGGGCCGGCCACGATTGCGCCGCCGGGCTCGACGATCGCCGTGTGGCCGCGGCTCATCCAGTCACCGGCCTCGCCGTACAGGTCGCCGCGAAGCTCCGCGGGCACGTGCCCGCCGTGCATCAGCGGCGCAACGCCCAGCACGTAGACGCGCCCCTCCTTGGCGATGTGCTGCAGGGTCGCCACCCACGTCTCACTGTTGTCCCAGGTCGGCGCAAGGTAGACGTCGACTCCCCGGGCGTACATCGCCGCCCGGGCCAGCGGCATGTAGTTCTCCCAGCAGATCAGCCCGCCGACGGTGCCGAACGGGGTCCTGACCACATCGAGCATCGACCCGTCGCCCATGCCCCACACGGCCCGCTCGCCGCCGGTGGGCATCAGCTTGCGATGCCGGCCGGCCAGCGATCCGTCCGGGGCGAAGTAGAGCAGCGTGTTGTACAGAGTGCCGCCGTCGACCTCATTGACGCCGATGGCAACGTACACGCCGGATTCGGACGCCGCCGCGCCGAGCCGCTCGGTGGCCGGCGAGGGCACCTCGACGGCGCTCGCAGCCAGGCGGCGGACGAACTCGCCGTCGTGCCACGCGGGCACCCGCCACACCCAGTCCGGGTAGCCCGACACGAACGCCTCGGGGAATGCCACCAGGGCCGCGCCTTCCCCGGCCGCCTTCGCGACCAGCGCGCAGGCCTTCTCCACGGTGGCGTCACGGTCCAGGAACTCGGGTGCTGCCTGGACCGCCGCGACAATCGCCTTGCCCATGCCCGCCATCCCCGGTCTCACCGGGTACCCGCGCCGACGAGCAGGCGGCACGGGCCGGTGAATCCGCCCGGATGCTCGAACTGCCGCAGCGCCTCGCCGACCTCGCTCCAGGCGCTCTCGCGCTCCGGCCCGGACAGGCCGGACAGCATCTGCTGCAGCGCGCCGAATGATTCGCGCTCGAACCGCAGGCAGTCGGCGGCCGACGGCAGCCGCAGCGGGGCGTCGACCTCGCGGACCTCGATATCGCTGAAACCCGCCCCGGCGAGTTCGCTGGCCAGCGCGCCGGCCGCTACCGCGATCTCCTCGCCATCCATGACCCGCGTCTCGGCATTGCCGAGCCCGGCGGCGGCGAAGCGGCGATCCGCGTAACCCAGGATCCCGGCGGAGATATCCGTGGCGAGCACCCGGCCGCGGGGCCCGGCCCGGCGTGCCGCGGACACGCTCTGCCCGCCCGCCCCGGCGGCGACATCGAGCACCCGCGAGCCCTCGGCGACGTGTGCCAGGTCAAGCATGGCCTCCGTGGCCGGGCCGAGCCATTCCTCCAGAGCCGGGCCCCACGCGTCCCACGCGCCGGCCGCGCTGTCCCACTGCTGCCGGGTGGTCTCCTTGTACGCGCCCGGATTGAACTGCTGCTGTGCGATGGTCATCCCGACCGCCTCCTTATCTCGGTGATCCGGATCTCGGTGACCCGGCAAGCTCGCCCAGGAACCACGCCAGTAGCTCGGTGACCACCGCCGGCTGTTCCATGTTGACCATGTGGCCGGCGTCCTTCACCACGCGATACACGGCGCCGGGAATGCGCCCCGCCAGCACGGCGGACATCTCCAGGAAGCACGGCACGTCGCGCTCGCCGACCGCCACCAGTACCGGCACGGCCAGGCCTGCCAGCGCGTCGATGGGCTCCGGCCGGCTTGCCTGGTGGGGGTCCTGGCCGAGCCAGTGCTGGCCCGGGTAGCCGGCCACCATGGCCGCCAGCTGGCTCGCCAGCTCCGGCCGCTGCCTCGCGGCCGCGAACAGCGGATGCGCCAGCCAGGCCGCCCGCCCGGCGGGGATCCCGGCTGCCGTGACCTGGCGGGCTACCTCGTCCATTGCTTCCGCTGATTCCGGATCCCAGGCGATCCCGTCGAGCACCGCATCCAGCAGCACCAGGCCCCGGGCCCGCTCCGGGGCCAGCAGCGCGGCCTGGAGCACGACCCGGCCGCCAAAGGACAAGCCAGCCAGGGCCGCGTCGGGGATGCCGAGGTGATCCAGCAGGGCAACGAGGTCACCCGCATGGGTGTAGGGGACAGCGGGGTCGAACGGCCCGGAGGAGCCGAACCCGCGGCAGTCGTAGCGCACCACCCGGAAGTCTTCGGCGAGCTGCCCGACTTGCGCGTCCCACATGCGCAGGTCCAGCCCGAAGCCATGGACGAGCACCACCGCTGGCCCGTTTCCGGTCACCTCGTACGCGATGCGTGCGCCGGGCAGGGCCAGCACTCCGCTGGTGCTGCCGGCCGGCTGCGTGCTGGTCCCGGTACCCGGCGCGGCGGGCCGAATCATCTGCATGCCCGCATCGTGGCCCGTGGCCGCGGCCCGGCGCATCGGTACGATTACCCGGCTGGCTGGGCGGAGGTTACCCGTCTAGCGTGGCGGAATACCCAGCTAGCTGGATCCGCCGCAGGCCAGTCTTGGCGAGCAGGCTGGCCACGTGCTTTTCCACCGTGCGCGGCGACAGGAACATCCGCTCCGCGATCTCGCGGTTGCCGAGGCCCTGCGCGACAAGCCTGAGGACATCAGCTTCCCGTTCCGTCACGCCCAGCGCCCGTAGCTGGCCGGGCAGCTCCCCGTCCCCGGGCCGCAGCCGCGGGACCGGGGCGCCGGCCCCGCGCAGTAGCCCGCGGCAGGCTGCCGCCACCCGGTCGTCGCCGCGCATGCCGAAGTACGCGGCGGCCTCGCGCAGCCACCCGACCGGGTCGCCCCAGCCGTCGGCGAGGGCCGCCTCAGCGGCGACGCGGCGGGCGTAGTGGCGGTACCAGGCGACGAGCGGTCCCATTTCGGCGTCTGCGGCGGCAAAGGCAGCGTCGGCTTCCTCAAGGCCGCCCCGCCGGCCGGCCAGGATGGCATCCGCGTAGCCGAGCAGGGCAGCGACCACGCGATGGCGAGTGCCGTGCCCGGAACGAACCAGGGCCGCGGCAGCATCCGCGTCGCGATCAAGCGCGGCGCCCAGCAGCGGCCACAGCCCGAGGAACGGCGGCGCGATCGTCGCCGGAGAGCTGAGCAGCAGCGCGGCCCCGGTCGTCATCTGCGCGTGCGCCTCACCGGGTTCCTCCGCCAGCAGTGAGAAGGTCGCCCGGCAGTGCCCCCAGGCGCAGCCCAGGACGTCCTGATCCTGCGGGGCGAGCGCGATGGCATCGGTGATCCTCGCCTCCATGTCCTCTTTCTCGCCGCGGATCGCGTGCGCGGTGGCCTGGAAGATCAGCGCCATCGGCAGCCCGGCGAGGCGGAAGCGGCGGGACGCATCCGCCGACCGCCGGGCGGCCTCGAGCGCCTCATCGGCGCGGAATTGCTTGTTCAGGCCCGCCGCGATCTGCAGGTCAAGCGTCGCGGTCAGGGCGAGCGCGCCCTGGGTCACTGACAGCTCCCTGGCTTCCAGCAGCCGGTCCACGCTCTCGGTGCGCAGCTGGTCAATCGTGCCCAGCTCATGCAACGCCCGCAGGTGCCATAGCTGCAGCCCGTGCGCCCGGGCGACCGTCGCCGCCCGGGCGAACGCGAGCTCCGCCGCTGCCAGGTCACGCTGCCGCGCGACCCGGCCGATCACCTCCAGCGCCTCGCAGGCAACCTCGGGCAGTTCCGCGTCCTCGGCCGCTCGCAGCGCGGCACGGGCCAGCTGATCCGCCGCATCCAGGCGTCCCGTGCCGATGGCGACCTGCGCCGCGCAGGCATCGGCCTGTGCGGCATCGGCCAGCGCGGCATCGGGGAGCGCGGCACCGGGGAGCGCGGTATCGGCCAGTGCGGCACCGGCCCCCCCGGCCCCGCGGGCGATCTCGACACTTGCCGCCGCCTCCGCCCAGCGGCCGCCGGCGATCGCCGCGCGCGCGATCCTCAGGTGCAAGTTCGCCACCCGGGCAGACGGGGCACTGGCACCCAGCCGGGCGAGCAGCGTCCTGCCCATCTCGATGGCCAGGTCAACCTGGCCGGACATCGCGAGAACTTCCGTCAGGGCCTCGTCGACCGAGATGCCCAGCGCCAGGTCAGCTGGGTCCGCCAGAGTCCGGGCCCGGGTCAGCGCATGCTCGGCGCTGGCAAGGGCGCCCACGGCCAGATCACGCCGCCCGGCCTCAAGCAGCAGCGCGCCGGCCCGCGCCGTGTTGCCCGAGCGCTCGGCCAGGTCGGCGGCGAGCATGCACCACTCGCCCGGCACGCCGGGATGCGCCGCCTCCACCGCGGCCAGCGCCCGGCCGGCCAGCAGCGCCCGTTCCGGCGGCAGCAGCCCGGCGAGTACCGCCTCGTGGGTCAGCGCGTGCCGGAACCGGAAGCTCTCGTTATCCGCCACCACGAGCTGCAGGCCCACCCCGCGCCGCAGCGCCGCCAGGACAGCGTCATCGGCCAGCTCAGTGACCGAGCCCAGCAGCGCCCAGTCGAACCGGCGGCCGATGATCGCGGCGGCGCAGATCGCCCGGCGGGAATCGGCGTCGACGGCATCCAGGCGCTGGCGTACCGCATCCGCGAACGTGGCAGGTACCACGGCCGCGGTCAGGTCGGTGGCATGCCAGCTGCCGTCCCGGTCGGCCAGTGCGCCCTCCCCGATCAGGCCGGCTAGCACTTCCTCGACCAGGAACGGGATGCCCTCGGCCCGCTCGGCGACAAAAGACAGGACGGCGCGCGGCAGCTGCCCGGCACCGAGGCAGGACAGCGCCATCCGGGTCATCGCGGCCGGATCCAGCCGGCCGAGCGGAAGCACGTCCGCCGATCCGCGCGCCGCCAGCAAGGCGGCAGTGTCCCGCGCCCCGCCGCCCTCCTCGTCCCGCAGGGTGCCGACGCACAGCACCCGCTCCGCGGAGATGTTGTCAGCCACATACTCCAGCAAGGCCAGCGTCTCCCGGTCAGCCCAGTGCAGGTCCTCCAGCACGAGCAGGCAGCCGGCCTCGGGAGAAAGCGCACGCAGCAGCCGCAGCACCGCCTCACCGAGAAAGACAAGCGACTCGTCACCGGCCGCGCGGTACAGATGCCGCCACTCGGGGACCAGGCGGCCCAGCGCGGGCCGGAACGGATCTAGCTCGCCGGACCCGGGGAGCCCGCCTGCGCGGCCAGCCGACGCCAGGGCCTCGGCGAACGGGCGGAACGGTGTCGGCACGCCGCCAGCCACCGCGCGTCCGGCCAGGATCACGAAACCGCGTGCGCGGGCAGCGCGGGCGGCCTCGCGAACCAGCCGCGACTTGCCGATCCCGGCTTCCCCCGCCAGCAGCAGCGTGCCGCCGCGCGCCTCCTGCGCTGCGGCCAGGGCAGCATGCAGGCGACGGGCTTCCTCATCCCGCCCGACCAATACCGGACAGAGCACTTGGCGCACATCATCAGTATCGACGGGCACGGCCATAAAGCGCACCAGGAAGCACCACGGACCGCCGCGCTACGTGGCTGCTCCGCCGGGCAGTTACCCGATCGCCGGCAATGAAGCGGCTAGCTCAGCCGAGGGTGAAGGGATCCCTGGTGCCGCCGGTGAGCTCCACCCAGATGGCCTTCGTCTGGGTGTACTCGCGGACGGCATCGGCGCCGTTCTCGCGGCCGATCCCGGACAGGCCCATGCCGCCGAAGGGCACGTCCGGCCCGACCACCCGGTAGGCGTTGATCCACACGGTGCCGGCCCGCACCGCATGGGCAACACGGTGGCCGCGGTGGATGTCCTTCGTCCAGACCGCGCCAGCGAGACCGTACCGGCTGTCGTTGGCCAGGCTGACCGCTTCTTCCTCGGTATCGAACGGGATGACAGAGAGCACCGGGCCGAAGACCTCCTCCCGCGCCACGGTCATGGTCGGCTTCACGTTGGTCAGCACGGTGGGCTGGACGAAGTAGCCGCCGAGCCCGTCGGCGGCGTGGCCGCCGGTGGCCACTGTCGCGCCTTCGGCCGCCGCCGACTCGAAGAATGACAGCACCTTGCGGTACTGCGGCTCGGTGGCGAGCGGCCCCATCTCCGTCTCGGCGGCGCGCGGGTCGCCGATCTTGATGGCCCTGGCCCGGCTGACGATCTTCGCCACCAGCGCGTCATGCACGCTGCGGTGCACGAGCAGCCGCGAGCCGGCCATGCAGGTCTGCCCGGTGGCCGCGAAGACCCCGGCCACCACCCCGTTGCAGACGGCATCAAGGTCAGCGTCATCGAATACGACGTGCGCGGACTTGCCGCCAAGCTCCAGCAGGACGCCGGTGACATTGCCGGCCGCGGCCCTGGCGACCTCGGCGCCGACCCGGGTCGAGCCGGTGAAGGCGACCTTGTCAACGTCCGGGTGCGCGGCCAGCGCCTTGCCCACGGCCTGCCCGAAGCCCGTCACGACATTGAAGACCCCCGGCGGGAAGCCGGCCTCCGCCACCAGGGCAGCGAGCTCGACGGCGGATGCGGGGGAGTAGTCGCTCGGCTTCGCCACCATGGTGCAGCCGGCCGCCAGGGCCGGCGCGAGCTTCCAGCACAGCAGCAGGAGCGGCGAGTTCCACGGGACGATCGCCGCGACCACGCCGGCCGGCTCATGCCGGGTGTACACGAGGAAGTTCGGCTTGTCCGCCGGGATAGTGGCGCCCTGGAGCTTGTCGGCCAGCCCGGCGAAATAATGAAACCAGGCCGGGATGCTGGCTAGCTGCCCGCGCATCTCGCGCAGCAGCTTGCCGGTGTCCCGGGTCTCGATCTCGGCCAGCGCATCGGCGTCGCGCGCGATGATGTCGCCGAGCCGGCGGATGAGCTGGGCCCGGCCGAATCCGGTTAGCTTTCCCCACGGTCCCGACAGCGCCCGCCGGGCCGCGGCCACGGCGAGGCCGACGTCGTCAGCGTCGCCATCAGCCACGGTGGCCCATGCGCTCTGCCGGAACGGGTCAAGGGTCTGGTAGCTGCGCCCGGACCCGGACTCAACCCGGCGGCCGTCGATAACCAGCGGGTAATGCGGAATGCCAGGTCCGTTGCCGGCTGCCGCGCGCTGCGTCGTCATGTCACTGCCGTCCCAGCTCGGGGAAAGAAGTCCTGTGCCCTGTGTACCTCAGCGGATGGCTGTCCGGCCAGCCCGGCAGGCAGGCGCGACGGCCCGGGGTGGCTTATCGTGGCGGCACTACCCCTGCAACGCGGGAGAAGGACCAGTGCTCGACGACCTGACGTACGACGACAGCGAGGCGCCCGCGATCGGCCTGGTGCCCGCGGGCGTCTCCTGGACGGAGGTGCAGGACCACATCAAGATCGCGCATCACCCGCTGCTCGTGCTGGACGAGAGCGGCGAGTACGCCGGTGCCTACTGGGCAGGCACCCAGCTGGTCGTGGCCCAGGACCTCGGACCGGACCAGGACGAGGCGGTCAGCGAGTTCCGGGAGCTCCTGCGAGAGCGCGGCGAGGCGTAGCCGCGAAACACCAATCGCGGCGCTGTCGATTAGCCGCCGCCGCGTTCGTAGACAGGGTGAGGGAACGACATCCTGTCGATCCATACGACAAGGGAGATACCCATGAAGCAGTACATGCTGTCCGTGTATAACGCCGAAGGCCAGCCCGCCCCGTCGCCGGAGGTCATGGAGGAGATGTACCGCGACGTCGAGGCAGTCAACGTTCAGCTCCGCGAGGCGGGTGTCTGGGTGTTCGCCGGGGGCCTGCAGCCGGCCAGCACCGCGACCGTCGTGCAGATCCGCGACGGCAAGGTGCTCACGACGGACGGCCCGTTCGCCGAGACCAAGGAGCAGCTCGGCGGATTCTGGGTCATCACGGCCGACGACCTGGATGCGGCGCTGGCCTGGTCAGCGAAGGCCACCGAAGCCTGCCGCGCCCCGGTCGAGGTTCGCCCGTTCCAGGACGACCCCGCTGCCCTGGAGGACTCCGGCGACTGACATGACGCAGCCGTCCTTCGACGCCGGCCCCATCGCCGAGGTGTTCCGGCAGGAATACGGGCGGGCGGTCGCGACGCTGATCCGCCTCCTCGGCGACATCGAGCTCGCCGAGGAGGCGGTCCAGGACGCCTTCGTGCTGGCCGTGCAGAAATGGCCGGAGGCCGGCCTGCCGCCCAATCCCGGCGGCTGGATCGTGACGACCGCCCGCCGGCGCGCCATCGACCGGCTGCGCCGCGAGGCCACCCGCGCCGACCGGCACGCGCAGGCCGCCTCGCTCTATCAGCGCGATGACCAACCGGAGGTGAGCCCCGTGCAGGACGACAGGCTGCGGCTGATCTTCACCTGCTGCCACCCGGCGCTCGCCGCCGAGGCGCAGGTCGCGCTGACGCTGCGGCTGCTCGGCGGGCTCCAGACAGCGCAGATCGCCCGGGCCTTCCTCGTTCCCGAGGCGACGATGGCCCAGCGCCTGGTCCGGGCCAAGCGCAAGATCCGGGATGCGGGGATCCCCTACCGGGTGCCCGCGGAGGCCGAGCTGCCGGACCGGCTGCCGCCCGTGCTTGCGGTCGTCTACCTGGTATTCAACGAGGGTTACAGCGCTGCCGACGGCGACGACCTGGTCCGGGCGGAGCTCTGTGCCGAGGCAACCCGGCTGGCCCGGCTGCTGGCGGCGCTGATGCCCGATGAGCCTGAGGTAACGGGCCTGCTCGCCCTGCTGCTGCTGATCGAGGCCAGGCGCCCGGCCCGCACCGGGCCGGACGGGGAACTGGTGCTGCTGCCCGACCAGGACCGCACCCGCTGGGACACCGCGCTGATCACCGAGGGCCAGGCGCTGGTGACGGAGTGCCTGCGGCGCAGCGCCCCGGGGCCCTACCAGATCCAGGCGGCGATCAATGCCGTGCATTGCGACGCGGCCACCGCCGCGGACACCGACTGGGACCAGGTGCTGCAGCTGTACGACCAGCTGGCGGCCTGGCTGCCTACCCCGGTGGTGGCCCTGAACCGGGCGGTTGCCCTCGCCGAGGCCGTCGGGCCCGCGGCTGCGCTCGCCGAGGTGGACCGCCTCGATCTCGACGATTACCAGCCGTACCAGGTCACGCGCGCGGAACTGCTCGTCCGCCTGGGCAGGCAGCAGGAGGCGGCCGACGCCTACGACCGGGCGCTCGCGCTGACCGCCAATGCCGTCGAGCACGCCCACCTGACCCGCCGCCGCTCGCTGGCCAGCGCCGGCGGTGACATCCCCGGCTGAGCTGCCGGCGCCCGCCGCCGGATGCTCACGACAGCACCCGCCGCGGCACGGCCCGGCTTGCGCTGCGGCACGCTTGCGCTGCGGCGGGCCGCCTGCTCCGTCAGTCGTTGCGCAGCGAGATCCCGTCAGACTTGGCGATGCTGTCCGCCTCGATGGCTCGCAGCCCGTTGCCAAGCCGCTCACGTGCCTGCCGCAGCAGCTTGAGCGAATTAGTGGAGGTGCTCTGCGCCGCGGCGCGCTCCGGATCGGCCCCGTGCTCTTCGATCAGGTGCGTCTGGAGGGCGGCGGCGACTTCGTCCACCGCCTTGAGTGCCTGGTAGATGGCTCGTTCCCGCGTGACGTCGTCAACCATGAAGCGAGTATCCCGCGTGGCGGGCCTGCCGCGCCTCCCGCGGCGCGTCGCGGTCTCGCCAGGGCGGCCCGCAGGGTGCTGCCGGGCCGCGGCCACGGCGGCCTCCAGCTGGTTGCTTCTGTTACTTATTGACGTGAGAGTGACCAAAGTTGTAACGTTTCGGACACTCCGCGGCCAGCGCGGCGAGGCAAGCGATGGGGTGCTCGGTGACAACACAGGCTGGTGATAGCGCCGGGGCAGGCGACGCGGGCGGCGGCCGGGTAGCCGCCATCGGCCCGGTGACGCTGGACGCCGGGCAGCGGGCCGGACTTGTCAGGCGGGCAGGCGCGGTAGCCAGCCGGCTCGGCGCAGCGGGCGTCACGATGGTGGCGCTGTGCTGGATCGACAACTCGGGAATCGCGCGCGTCAAGTCCATTCCGCTCGGCCGCCTGGAGCGGGCCGCGGGCTGGGGCGTCGGCATGTCACCGGTGTTCGACGTCTTCCTGGTCAACGACGACATCACCACCAGCAAGCACATCGGCGGCCCGGACGGGGACCTGCGCCTGGTACCCGACCTGGACCGGATCACCGTGCTCGCCGGGCAGCCAGGCTGGGCGCTGGCACCGGTGGATCGCTACACCCAGGAAGGTCGCCGTTACGCCGGATGCCAGCGCTCGTTCGCCGCCCGGATGACCGGCGAGGCGCTTGAGCATGGCCTGACCGCCCGGGTCAGCTTCGAGATCGAATGGGCACTCGGCACCGAGGACGACGGGCGCTTCGTGCCAGCCTGCGCCGGCCCGGCCTATGGCATGACCCGGGTGATCGAGCTTTCCGACTACGGGCGCGAGGTGGTCGGGGCGCTCGAGCGGCAGGGAATCGTGGTCGAGCAGTTCCACCCGGAGTACGCGGCAGGGCAGCTTGAGGTCTCGGTGGCCACCAGTGATCCGGTTGGCGCGGCAGATGAGAGCGTGCTCGTTCGCCAGACAATCCGGGCGGTGTCGGCCCGATTCGGCTTCCAGGTCTCGTTCGCCCCGTCGGTGGTCGCCGGGTCCGTCGGCAACGGCGGCCACGTTCACCTCAGCATCTGGCGGGACGGGAAGAACATACTGGCCGGCGGGCCAGGCCGGCACGGCCTTAGCAGCGACGGCGAGGCGTTCGCCGGCGGGGTCCTGGCCAGCCTGCCGGCGCTTACCGCGGTCGGCGCGCCCAGCGTCGCCAGCTACCTGCGGCTGGTCCCGTCGCACTGGGCAGGCGCCTACCAGTGCTGGGGCCAGGAGAACAGGGAGGCGGCGCTCCGCCTGGTGACCGGCTCATCCGGTGAGCATGACGCCCGCGCCAACCTTGAGGTCAAGTGCTTTGACCTGGCCGCCAATCCCTACCTGGTGGTCGGCTCGCTCATTGCGGCCGGGCTTGACGGGCTGCGGTCCGGCGCGACGCTGCCGCCGGAGACCTCCGGTGACCCGGTCGGCATCCCGGCCGAGGACCTGGCCGACCCCGATGCCCGCAGGCTGCCGCAGTCACTCGCGGAGGCGACCGGGCACCTGGAGCGCAGCGCGGTGCTTCGCGGGGCGATGGGCGGTCCGCTGTTCGAGGCGTTCCTGGCCGTGCGCAAGGCCGAGACCGAGCTGTTCGCCGAGGTCAGCCCGGACGACATCGTGGCCAGGACACGCTGGCGGTGGTGATGGCGGCGCGCCCCGAGGCGGCGGTGACCGTCGCCGAGCGGCTGCGGCTGCAGCTGGGGGAGCTCACGCCGGCCGAGCGCAAGGTCGCGCGGACGCTGATGGCCGACTACCCGGTCGCCGGCCTCGATCCGATAGCCCGGCTTTCCGCGGCGTCCGGGGTGAGCGCGCCGACGGTCGTGCGGCTGGTCAGCAAGCTCGCGTTCGGCAGCTACGCCGATTTCCAGCAGTCGCTGAAATCGGAGGTCTCCGCCCGGCTGTCCTCGCCGCTGGAAATGCACGCAGGCCGCGAGGCAGCACGCGGCGACGCGCTGCGCAGGACCGAGCTCGCGGTCTGCGGCGGGATCCGGTCGAGTTTCGCCCGGCTCCCGCCGGCCGAGTTCGAGCACGCCGTCCGGCTGCTGGCCGAGCCGCGCCGCGGCGTGACGCTGATCGGCGGCCGGTTCAGCTCGATGCTGGCCGAGTACCTTGCCGCGCATCTGCGGATCCTGCGCCCCCGGGTACAGATGATCTCCGCCGCGGGCACCGACCGGATGAGCTCGGTGCTCGACGCGGGCCGCCGCGACGTCCTGGTCGCGTTCGACTACCGCCGGTACCAGCACGACACCGTCCGGCTGGCGGCGACGGCCAAGCAGCAGGGCACCACGGTGATCGCCTTCACCGACCCCTACCTGTCGCCGCTGGCCGCGCACGCCGATGTCATCCTGACCTCGAGCGTCCAGTCGCCGTCTCCGTTCGGTTCGCTAACCCCGGCGGTGGCGCTGGTGGAGGCGATCATCGCCGCGCTCGTCGACCGGCTGGGCGACGCGCCGGTGGCACGGATGGCGCGGTACGACGCGCTGCATGACGGCACTATCGACGGAACGCAGAACAAGAGGGAGGCCCCGTGACGACCGCAGAGCCGCTGGCCCTGATCGATCACCACGTGCATGGCGCCGTCACGGCCGCGCTCGACCGGGCCGGCTTCGAGGCGCTGCTCACCGAGGGGCCAGGACCGCGCCCGCCCGGCACCACCATGTTCGACAGCCAGCTCGGCTTCGCGGTGCGGCGCTGGTGTGCCCCGGTCCTCGGGCTGGAGCCGTCCGCGCCCGCGGACAGTTACGTCGAGCGCCGGATGGAGCTCGGCGCCGCCGAGGTGAACCGCCGGCTGCTGCGGGCCGCGCACGTCGACGCATGGCTGGTGGACACCGGGTACCAGTCCAGCCAGGTCGCCACCCCGGAGCAGATCGCGGCGGCGAGCGGCGCGCCCGCCCGCGAGATCGTCCGGCTCGAGGCGGTCGCCGAGCGGGTCGCCCGCGACGGCACCAGCGCGGCCGGCTTCGCCGCGTCGTTCTCGGCGGCGCTCACGGCCGCCACGAAGGACGCGGTCGGGCTCAAGTCGATCGTCGCCTACCGGCTGGGCCTGGACTTCGAGCCGGGCCGGCCGGCCGCCGCGGACGTCGCCGCGGCGGCGGGCAGGCTATTGCGCGCGATCGACGCCGACCCGGCGGCCCGCCTGCAGGACGAGGTCCTGCTCCGGCACCTGATCTGGACCGGGATGGACACCGGGCTGCCGGTGCAGTTCCACGTCGGCTTCGGCGACCCCGACGTGCGCCTGCACCGGGCCGACCCGTCGCTCATGCACGACTTCCTGCTCGCCACCCGCGCGATCGGCACCCCGGTCATGCTGCTGCACTGCTACCCGCATCACCGGCAGGCCGGATACCTCGCCAACGTCTTCCCGCACGTCTACATGGACCTCGGCGCGATACTCAACAACGTCGGGGCACGGTCCGCCGCTGTCCTCGCCGAGGCGCTGGAAGTGACGCCGTTCCACAAGATGCTGTACTCCTCCGACGCGTTCGGCCTGCCGGAACTGCACTACCTGGGCGCGCTGGGATTCCGCCGGGACCTGGCCAGGGTCACTGGCGAGTTCGTCGCCGACGGCGCGTGGTCAGCGGCCGACGCTGACCGGGTGGCGCACCTTATCGGCTCGGCCAACGCCCGCCGCGTGTACCAGCTGGACCCGAGGTGACCGACGCGCACGTGGCCGCGGCACTGCGGGCCGGCCTGGCCCGCGAGCTCGATGACGCGATCCGGCTCCGGCACGAACTGCACGCCGACGCCGAGCCGTCGGGATCAGAGCACCGCACCGCGGCCCGGGTCGCTGCCGCGCTGGGCGCGGAGGACGCGCCCGCGGTCGCCGGCACCGGGCGGCTGGTGCGCATCGGCCCGCCGGACGGCCCGTGCATCGCGGTCCGGGCCGAGCTTGACGCCCTGCCGATCCAGGAGCGGACCGGCGCGCCATGGGCGTCGCGCACCGGCTCGATGCACGCCTGCGGTCATGACGTGCACCTGGCCGCGCTCACCGCGCTCGGGCGGGCGGCGCGTGCCGCTCAGCTGCAGGCCGGGCTGCCGGCCGCGCTGCTGGCAGTGCTCCAGCCGCGGGAGGAGGCGCCGCCGTCCGGCGCACTGGACATCGTGGCCTCGGGCGCGCTCGGGCCGCAGCGGCCGGGCGCCGTCATCGCGGTGCACCTGCAGCACCAGCTGGCCGCGGGCACGGTCGCGGCCCCGGCCGGCACCGTGAACGCGGCCTCCGACGATTTCGAGATCAGGGTGCAGGGCACCGCCGGGCACGCCGGCTATCCGCAGCTTGCCGCCGACCCCGTGCCCGCGCTCTGCCAGACGGTGCTCGGGCTGCAGCAGATCGTCAGCCGCCGCACCGACCCCACGCATGCCGTGGTGGTCTCCGTCGGAACGCTCGAGGCCGGCCGGGCCGCGAATGTCATCCCGCCGGCCGCCGTCGCCCGCGGCACGCTCCGGGCGCTGGACGAGGCCGATCGCCCGGGCATGCACAAGGCGCTGCGCGACATCGTGGAGCACACCAGCGCGGCTCATGACTGCCGGGGCACCGTGACGATCCACGAGGGCGAGCCCGCGCTCGTGAACGACGCTGCCCTGACCGCCGCCAGCTGGCCCTGGCTGCGCGAGGCGGGCTTTGCCGTGGACACCTCGTTCCGCTCCTGCGGCGCCGACGATTTCTCCTACTACGCGCGCACCGCGCCAACGCTGATGATGTTCCTTGGTACCGGCGGGCCGGTCAGCCTGCACCATCCGGAATTCCTGCCGCCCGACGACATGGTCGGCCAGGTGGCCAGGGCCATGCTGGCGGGCTACCTGGGTGCCCTGGAGCTGCTCTGATCCCGGGCCGCTTTGATCCAGATTCCGAAGCTCCGACCGTCTGTCGCGGCGAGAAAGGTGCTGGCCTGCCGGAAGCCAACAGCCGCAATCACGCGCTGTGCCCGGATGTTGGAGGTAAGCACGGTGACGCGGAAGGCTTTCGGGTGGAACATCTGCTGGCCGAAGGCCAGGCCTGTCTGGATGGCCTTCCGGCCCAGGCCTTTCCCGGTGAGGTCGGGCCGCAGGCCACCGCCCGTGTCGAGCGCTGAATCGTCATACTCGCCGCCGGGAACCTGACCGTCAGCGCCGAACGAGCGGAAGCCGATGAGTTCAGTTTCATCGGTGAGGGCAAAAAAGCCGCTCTCGGGGCTAACCAGAAAAGCAGGGTCTGCACCGGTCATGTCGTTGTAGTCGTAAGGAACGGGATAACGCCAGGTCGCGATCTCGGCGGCGTACGCCGATGTCATGGGCACGATCTGCACCCCGGCATTTAAACGGCAAGCACGGGCGGGCCGCAAGGCTGCGGGCGATGATATGAGGCCGTTGGCCGGGTCACCCCGCTATCCCGCCAGGTCACGAGCCCGGTTGGAGTATTAGCCGCTCTCGCCGGTGAACTCGGTGAAGTACCACTGGTGGCCCTCCGGATCGTGCACCGAGTAGGACTGCCAGCCGGGTGGCCCGTCCTGTATCTCGGACGCTTCCGCCGAGGCCGCTTTCGTCCGGTCCCGGTGCGCCTTCAGGCCGGTGACCGTGATGCGCACCAGCTGGGTAACTCCGCCGAGCCGGCCAGGTCCCTGAAAATCAGGCCCGGTAGAGCCCAGCATGATGATCCCGCCGTGGTCCAGTCGCAGTTCCCCGTGCCTGACGTGGCCGTCCGGCCTGGTGTCCCGCGCCCGGGCGGTGAAGCCAAAGGTCGCGACCAGCCAGTCCATCGCCGCACCCGCATCGGCGTACAGCAGGTAGGGGATCACCTGGGGGTCGGCGAGCCTGGCGGCCGCCACGTCATCCGTCATCCGGGGGAGCCGTCCGTGTCGTCTTGCACGTGGACGGCGGCCTCCTCCGCCGACGCTGCGCCGCCGTCGATTCCGACATCGCGCGCGACCAGGTCGGCTTCGGTGTCCGGATGCGCTCCTTCATCCTCGGCGACCAGCCGGCCGGACCGGGGCTCCTCCTCGGTCAGCGAGCCGTCCGGCGGAAGGTCCGCGTCGGCATACGGATCCTGGTCCGGCTCCTCCTCGGCCAGCAACTGATCGAGTGACTCGCCCGCCTGCTCCTCCGCCAGCGTCGTGCCGAAGCCCTCGCCGGCCGACCACCGGTCCGGCGGCACGATTCCCTGGTCCAGGGGATCGTCGCCGGGGTCACCGTCGAGCGTGTCCGATGCGTCCAGCGTGCCGTCATCCTCAACATCGCTGTCGTCAATACCGGATGACGGGTCGTACCTGTCGTCGGGCATGGCGCGTCCTCACCCTCGCTAGCTGCTCGGCCGGGGCGCGTGCTGCCCGGCACTGGGTGAGGCCAGGTTAGCGAGGAGGGCCGCGCCCGGGCCGGGCGGCAGGGTCCCGTTACTGTGGTCCGGGCGCCCGCGGCACCGGGATCACCGGGCACGCCGCTCGGCCCGGGATCGATCCGCGCGGCAAGGAGGAGGCCGGATGGCTGACAGGTCGGTAGCAATCGTCGGGGGCCGGGTGGTCCCGATCACCGGGGAGCCAGTGGATGGCGGGACGGTGCTCATCGAGGACGGCAGGATCGTCGCCGTCGGCAGCGATGTCACCGTTCCCCAGGGCGTTCGCGTCATCGACGCGGCAGGCTCCTGGGTGCTGCCCGGATTCATCGAGGCGCACGGGCATCTCGGCGTGCATGAGGAAGGCGAGGGGTGGGCCGGCCAGGACACTAACGAGATGACCGAGCCGGTGACCGCGCAGGTGCGGGCACTCGACGCGATCAATCCCGCGGACCTCGGCTTCCGGGACGCGATCACCGGAGGCGTGCTGGCTGTCAACGTCAATCCGGGTTCCGGGAACCCCATCGGCGGCCAGACGGTGGCGCTCAAGTGCTGGGGCCGGACCGTTGACGAGATGCTGCTGCGCGAGCCGTCCGGCCTGAAGTCGGCCCTGGGCGAGAACCCGAAGCGCGTGTACGGGGAGCAGAAGAAGACGCCGAGCACGCGCCTCGGTACCGCCGCGGTGATCCGCGGTGCTTTCGTCGACGCTGCCAACTACCTGCAGCGGATCGACGTTCAGCAGCGGAAGCCGGAAGGGGAGCGCACGCCGGTCGACCGCGACCTGAAGCTGGAGGCGCTGGGCAAGGTGCTGCGGCGGGAGATTCCCTGGCGCCAGCACTGCCATCGCGCCGACGACATCGCCACCGCGATGCGGATCGCTGACGAGTTCGGCTACGACCTGGTCATCGATCACGGCACCGAGGCGCACCTGCTCGCCGATATCATCGCCGCCAAGGGCATCCCGGTGATCATCGGACCGCTGTTCACCAGCAGGTCAAAGGTCGAGCTCCGGAACAGGTCACTGGCGAACCCCGGCCGGCTGGCGCAGGCCGGCGTCACGATCGCCATCACCACCGATCATCCGGTCGTGCCGGTCAACTTCCTGGCCTACCAGGCCGCGCTGTCGGTCAAGGAGGGCCTGGACCACGAGACCGCGCTGCAGGCGCTGACCATCAACCCGGCGCGGATCGCCGGCATCGACGACCGCCTCGGCTCCATCGAGGCCGGTAAGGACGCCGACCTGGTGATCTGGTCGGGCGATCCGCTGAACGTGCTCAGCCGGGTCGAGCGCGCCCTGATCGACGGAACCGAGGTCTATTCCTACACCGGCGGCCAGGGCGTGTTCGCCGAGCTGTGAGGCACCGGCCGGCCAGCGGCCACGTACCCGCGGCGGCTGGCCGGCCCGGCCGGACGAGACCGCGTCAGGCGTGGCCGGGCTCAGCGTCCGGCGTCCGCGAGCGCATCAGGCGTGCAGGACGTCCGTGTGGTGGCAGAAGTGCACCCGGGCCGGGCTCATGGACCTGATCCGCCGCAGCGAGCCCTGCCAGGCCGCCAGGTCACTCGCCTGGCCAGGCGGCAGCTCCTCGCCGGGCGGGCCGCTGAACTGCCGCGGCGTGTAGGCCGCGTCGCCGATCAGCACGTCGGGCGGGCCGCCGGCGGTCTGGACGACTACTGACTGGTGGCCAGCGGTGTGCCCGGGAGTCGCGATCACGGCCAGGCCGGGCAGTATCTCGGCGTCCCCGTCGAGCAGCTCGAACGTGGCGTTCATGAAATCAAACCAGTCGTACAGCTCCGGTGACTCGCGCTTCGCGCGGTCCAGCTCGGCGCGCTGGACATAGCAGGCCGCATGCTTGAAGACGGCGTTCTGCCCGCAGTGGTCGAAGTGCAGGTGAGTGTTGATCACCAGCCCGATGTCGGCAGGGGTCATGTCCAGCTCGGCGAGCGCGTCCGCGGCCGAGCGGTTCACCACCCGCCAGTCGTCCAGCACCTGCTGCGGGCCGCCGACGCCGGTGTCCACCAGCACGGCGCCGCCCGGGTGGGTTACCACGAAACCGTGCACCGGCCAGTCACGGCCATCAGGACCGCGCAGCCCGGCCAGGTGCAACCGCTTGATCTCCAGCGACATCGGCGACCGCCTTCAGTTCCGTGGCCAGCCCGGCCACAGCCGTTATCGTCGCAGCATGGCCCGTCCAGGGTCCAGCCACGCAGCGCAATCGGGGCTGGAGATGAGCGCCAGCCGGGTCATCGTCATCCATGGTCTCGCGTCCCTGCGGGATCAGTGGGAAGGTGGCCAGATGAGCGGCGGCGAGGTGCGGGACGGGGTACCGCTGACCAACCTGGACCAGCCCTTGTTCGACGGCGCGGAGGCGACCAAGCGGGATCTGGTGGACTACCTGGACGCGGTGGCTGACCAGATCATCACAGTCCTGCGGGACCGGCCGCTGTCGGTCATCCGGGTGCTCCGCGGCCAGGCGCCGTTCATGCAGAAGAACGTGCCCAAGTACACGCCGCCGTGGGTGCGGACGGTGCCGCTGTGGGCGGAGGCATCGAGACGTGAGGTGTCCTACGCGCTGTGCGACGACCGCCGCACGCTGCTGTGGTTCGCGAACCAGCGGGCGGTGGAGTATCACCCGGCGCTGGCCCTGGCCGGTCAGCTGGACCATCCCACCCACCTGGTGCTCGACATCGATCCGCCGGCCGGGGACTCCTTCGCCCTCGCCGTCCGCGCCGCCCACCTGGTCCGCGAGGCGCTGGCCGGGGCCGGCCTGGCCGGCGCGGTCAAGACCAGCGGGGCGAAGGGCGTGCACGTATTCGTGCCGGTGGAGGCCGGCGCGGCGATGGACGACGTGGCCGCTGCCACCCGCGCGCTCGCCGCCCGGGCCGAGCGGCTGGACCCGGCGCTGGCGACCACGGCATTCATCGTCGAAGACCGGGGCGGCAAGGTGTTCCTGGACTCGACCCGGGCCGGCGGGGCGACGGTCGCCGCGGCCTACAGCCCGCGGATCCGGCCGGGCGCGCCGGTCTCGTTCCCGGTGGCCTGGGACGAGCTCGACGGGGTCGTGCCAGCCGACTTCACCGTGCGCACCGCGGCACGGCTGGTTGCCGGCACCGACCCGTGGGCCGGCCAGATGCCCGCGCCGCAGCCGCTGAGCCCCGCCCTGATCGACGAGGGCCGGGCCATCCCGATCGCCCGGGTACAGGCAATGCACGAGGGCAAGCGCCGCGCTCGCGCCCGCCGCGCCGCGCCTGATTGACTAGCGCCATGCCGCCCGCCGCTGGCCGGCCGGACCGGAGATCACTCCGGGGCGCGGCCGCTGACCCCCGCCGCGGGCAAAGGCATTCTGCAGTCCCGGGCACGCGCGCATGATTCCCGTCGGGAAACGCGTAGCTCCGCCGCCTGACCAGATGGATTAATTACATCCCGCAATGCGCTGGCAGCTGGCCCGGGGAAAATCCATGACCAGCGCCAGCCGGCCACGGCCCAGTTTGCCAGTGAGATCTATTGCCAGCCCGGCGAGTCGCGACGCTCAGTCACATAGGCCGCGCGCTAGTCTGCTGCCGGAGAAGGCCAACGCATCGGCGCCGGATGAAGCAAGAGGCGGTATTGAAGCGTGCTCCGGGGTTTGCTGTTGTGGACAAGGCGTCATGGACTCGCGGTTCTTGTCGGCGCCATGGTTGCGGCAGCCGTAGTCCCCGCGGCCGCTGCCCACGCGGCGGCAAGCATCAGGCCGGGCATGAAGCATGTGTCATACCAGGGGCACCGATTTAACGTACCGCGCGCCTGGCCGGTGATTGATCTCTGGCATCATCCGCATACCTGCGTGCGCTTCGACAAGCACGTCGTCTACCTGGGCCGAGCAGGCGCCAACGAGCACTGCCCAGGCCGGCTGACCGGCACCACGGAGGCCATGCTGGTGGAGCCCGCGGCGGGCAAAACCGTTCGCGCGTCAGTGGAGAATCCAGTAGCCAGGGAAATTACAGTAACGGCCGCGCGAATTCGGATAATTGCCACGTTCGGTGCCGATCGGGCCCAGATTTACCGGATCCTGGCTAGCGCCTCGATGCCCGCGCCAGTCATAAAAAACCCGAATCCCGATCGGCCTGCGGCCACAGGCCAGCGAGCCGCGCCGGCACCGCGAGCACGCGGTCAGCTCACCCGCGGCGGCACGGCCAGCCGCGGGGAGAAGCGGCGAGTGGTGATGAAGGCAGCGGGCAGAGCGTCCTTCCGGCGGGTTCGCCCGCCAGCGCTTCCGGTCAATGTCGCGAACTTCACCGGCCGCGGTTTTGACACGTGCAATGCACCGAGTAAGTCAGTCATGCGCGCGTGGCGGAAGCGATCGAGATACCGCGCAATCGGTATCTTCATCGGCGGCGCTGACCGCGCCTGCGGCCAGCGGAACCTGACTGCCAGCTGGGTCAGGACCGAGGTTATCGCCGGATGGCATTTCATCCCGCTGTACGTCGGCCCGCAAGCGGAATTCAATCAGCTGAGTTCGCCAGCCCGCGAGGCGAGGCAGGCGGCCGACGACGCCGTGACGCAGGCCCGGAAGCTCGGCTTCGGCCCGCGAACCCCGATCTACTACGACATGGAGGGGTACCGGCCGCGCAGGCGGCGAGAGGTACTCCGTTTCCTCACGATATGGACAAGGACGCTGCACGGGCTTGGCTTCACTGCAGGTGCCTACAGCAGCTCCGCTTCCGGGGTCAGGGATCTCTCCAGGCAGTACTCCAATCATCGGTACACGATGCCGGACGTGATCTACGACGCCCTGTGGAATGGCGCAAGGAACACGAGAGACAGGGCGATCCGCCCGGGGGAGTGGGCCGGCCACCGCCGTCTGCATCAGTACCGCGGCAATGTGACGCAGAAATTCGGCGGGCACAGGATCGATATCGATCAGGACTTCGTCGACGTGCGCCTGCATACGTCAGGCGGCACGCATCAGGCATCACCTGCCGTGACCCAGCCGGACGGGGCAGCGGATGTGTTTTACCGCGGAACCGATAACAGGCTCTGGCGCGTGGGGGGCGTGTCGGCCACAGGCGGCGCGGCACCGGAGGATCTGGGCGGCAAGCTCGCCGCGCAGCCGACCGTAGTCGCGCCGTATCCCGGGGTGCTTGACGTGTTCTATATCGGAACAGATCACTCGCTCTGGGAGATATCACGCGGAGTAGGCAGATCGTGGTCGGCGCCCATGAAGATCAGCCAGATGGGCAGACTCGGCAGTCCTCCTGCGGCGGTCTCGCAGCGCAACGGCGTGATTGACCTGTTCTGGAAGGGAACCGCGAACAACCATCTTTGGCACGGCCAGTTCAGCCCGGGCAGCGGCTGGCAGGGCCCGCAGGATCTGGGCGGCAGTCTCGCCTCGAATCCGGCGCCAGTGGAGTCGTCACCGGGCATAGTGCAGGTGTTCTGGAAGGGCACGGACAGCAGCCTCTGGCATGTGGTCCGCTGGCTGAAGGGAACCTGGACCGGGCCGGCCAAGCTGGGCATGGGATCGCTCGGTGGCGCGCCGAGCGCCAGCGCGCTGCCCAGTGGCGCGATCGACGTGTTCTGGCGCGGAGCGGCTGCGGATCAGCTGTGGGCAACTTCCCTGGTGCCTGGCCGTCCGTGGGCCGGAGCAACTGACCTGGCCGGTAACCTCGCGTCCAATCCGTTGCCGCTGATGTCGGCAGGCGGCCGGGTGCATGTCTTCTGGAAGGGCACCGACGGTCAGCTGTGGCAGGTCTCGCGCGGGCCCAGGGTGGGCTGGCGGCAACCGTCCAGCCTGCCGATGGGGGTGCTGCGCGCCCGGCCGGTGGGCGTGGTCGGTCCCGGCGGGAGGAGCCGGGTGTTCTGGGTGGGGAATGCAGGCCATCTGCGGTTCGCCGCGCAAATGGGAGGGCACGCCTGGAGCGGGCCGCACAATCTCGGCGGACATGTGGCCTAGCCGAGCGCCACCTGCCGGAAAATCCTGCGCAACCCCGGTCGCCGCCCGCTACCGCCATGGCTCGCACTAGTACACTTTTCGATATACTCTTATTAGAGATAGTCACGGAGGCGAAGGCATGACCAGAGACTCGATCCGCGGGTCATCGGACCGCAGCGTCCTGATCCTGACCAGCCTGGCCGACTCGCCGAAGCACGGATACGCGCTCGTCAAGGACATCGAGGAGTTCGCCGGGGTAAAGCTCGGCGCCGGGACGCTCTACGGCGCCCTGGCTACCTTGGAAAAGGCTGGCCTGGTCGCGGCGCTGCCGGAGCAGGACCGCAGGCGGCCCTACCAGATCACCCCGGCAGGCCGGGAGCAGCTCCGCGACCGGCTGTCCGAGGCGGCCCGGATAGCAGCGATCGGGCTGCGGCGGATCGCGGCGGCGCCGTCATGAGCCGGCCGATGAGCCGGCGGATGCGCTGGCTGCTGGCGCTTTATCCGCGTGCCTGGCGGGACCGGTACGGCCGGGAGGTCGCCGACCTGACCGGAGAGCTCATCCGCGCGGGGGACACCACGCCGCTGCGGGCCGGGCTTGACCTGGCCGCCACCGCGGCCGCTGAACGAGGACGTGCCCTGTCCCGGCCTGCCGCGGCTGCGGCCCGGGCCGCCCGGGCACCCACGCTTGGCCTGATCGTCCGCAATCTCGTGTTCACTGCCGTGGTGCCAGGACTGGGGGGAACCTGGGTTCCCTGGTGGATCTTGACGCGTCATGGGCACACCGCCACTCCGGCCGCATGGGAGGCAGCCCCTGTCATCGTGGCCGGGGTGGCCCTGTACGCGTGGTGCGTCTGGAACTTCGCGGCGGTGGGCCATGGCACTCCGGGTCCGTGGGACGCACCCTCGCTCGTTGTCGCTGCCGGGCCGTACCGCTGGGTGCGCAACCCGATCTACATTGCCGCGCTGCTGATTGTCCTGGGGGAGGCGTGGCTGTTCACGTCGCTACCGCTGCTGGCATACGCAGGCGTCATGGCGGTCTTCTTCCACTTGTTCGTCACCGGTTACGAAGAACGGACGCTGCGGCGCCGCTTCGGCAGCACCTACCTGGAGTACCGGCGCACGGTCCCGCGCTGGATCCTCCGCCCGCCGCGCCACGGCTGACAACGGGCATCCCAGCTGGCGGTCTGGCATCACTCTTCCGGGCACTGACTCAACTGGCCAGCTTGTCCAGGGCCGCCTGGATCCGCCGCTCGGAGACGGGAACGGGCGTGCCCAGTAGCTGCGCGAAGAGGCTGACCCGTAGTTCCTCGATCATCCAGCGCACCGCCCGGGCATCCGCGCATCCGGGCCCGGATGCGCCTTGTTCGCCGACGGCTCGCTGGTAGGCGTCGGCCACCCGGTGCACGACCGCCATCCGGTCCGCATCCCGGCCCGGGTCCGCCGGTGCCTTCTCCAGCCGCCGGCTGATGGCCCGCAGGTAGCGGACCAGGTCGGGCAGCCGCCGCCAGCCGGTATCGGCGACGAATCCCGGGTAGATGAGCGCGGCAAGCTGGGCGCGCATGTCGGCGATGGCCGGCGCCAGTGCCGGGCTGGCCGCCCCGCCGAGCCGGCTTGCTACCTCCTGCGCCTCGGTGAGTACCCGGGCGACGGCACTGACCACGCTGGCTGCGTTACGGCCCAGCCTGGACTGCGCTGCCGCTAGCAGGCCTGCGAAGCCCTCGGCGTCCCAGGCCGGGCCGCCGGCTTCGGTGATCACCTGGTCGGCCGCACATGCCGCGCAGTCCGCCAGCAGCGCCTCGGCGCTCGGGTACGGGTGCCTGCTCATCGCCAGCTTGGCGTTGACCGGCAGCCGGCTGGCGACGGAGCGCACGCCGGCCGGAACCTGCAGCAGGATCAGGCGGCGGGTGCCCAGCCACATGGCCGCGCTGGCTTCCGCCTCGGTCTCGAACAGCCGGATGTCGACCGCGTCGCCGGCGTCCGCCAGCGCCGGGTAGGCCCGGACCTGCCCGGCGGTCACCGTCCGCGGCAGCGTACCGAGGTCCCAGCTGCGGAGCCCGGAGCGGGTGATGCCGCCGGCCGCCTCGGCGAGGGCTTCCTGCAGACGGGGCCGAAGCCGGCGCCGCAGCCCGCCCAGGTCCTTGCCGGCCGCGAGCACCCGGCCAGAATCGACCACGCGGAACGTGATCCTCAGGTGAGCGGGCAGCCGGGACAGGTCCCACGCCTCCCGCGGGATTGTCACGCCGCCCAGCCGGCCAAGTTCCGCGGCCAGCGTGTCCAGCAGGTCACCATGCACAGGCCCCAGCCGGGCCAGCACGGCGCGGGCGGTATCCGGAGCGGGCACGAAGTTCCTGCGCAGCTGCTTGGGCAGCGACCTGATCAGCTCCGTGACCAGCTCCTCGCGCAGGCCGGGTACCTGCCAGCCGAATTCCTCGCCGCTAACCTGGTTCAGCGTCGCCAGCGGGACGTCCACGGTCACCCCGTCGTCCGGGTCACCGGGAGCGAACTCATAGGACAGCGGGAGCCCGTCCCAGCTGCCGGGATAGTCGGCCGGACTGACCTCGTCGGCGGCCGGGCCGACGAGGTCGGCGAGGGACATGGTCAGCAGGCCAGGGTCGGCTACGCGCGCCTTCTTCCACCAGGTGTCGAAATGCCGCGCGGAGGTCACGTCGGCGGGTATCCGCCGGTCATAGAAGTCGAACACGGCAGCATCATCGGCGACGATGCCGCGCCGTCTTGCCTTGCGCTCCAGGTCCCCGGCCTCGTCCAGCAGCTCGGAGTTGCGCTGGAAGAACTGATGATGGGTCTGCCAGTCGCCCTCGACCAGGGCGCGGGAGATGAACAGCTCGCGCGCTGCGGCCGGGTCGATGCGCGCGTAGTTGACCGGCCGCGCCGCCACGATCGGCAGCCCGTACAGCGTTACCTTCTCTGCTGCCATCGCCGCGCCGCGCCGAGCGTCCCAGCGCGGCTCGCTGTAGGTGCGCCGGATCAGGTGAGCGGCCAGTGGCTCCGCCCATTCGGGCTCGATGCGCGCGGCGGTCCTGGCCCACAGCCGGGAGGTCTCGACCAGCTCGGCGGCGACCACCCACTGCGGCGGCTTCTTCGCCAGCGCCGAGCCGGGGAAGATGGCGAAGCGGGCGCCGCGGGCTCCGGCGAACTCGGTCAGCGCCCGCCGCTTCCCGGCGGCCGGCTTCTGGTCGGCGTCCTGCATCCCGATGTGTGACAGCAGGCCGGCCAGCAGCGATATGTGCACCCGGTCCGCGACATCCGCCGGGAAGCCGGCCCCGGGCTCCGCAGCCTGGCCTGGGGCGCCACGTTCCTGCCCCGCGGAGCGGCGTTTCTGCCCCGCGGAGCGGCGTTCCTGCCCTGCTGAGCCGCGTTCCTGCCCCGCGGAGCGGCGTTCCTGACCCGCGGCGATGCCCATCTCCCTGGCGGCCTGCCTCAGCTGCGCGCACAGGTCCTGCCATTCCCGCACCCGCAGGTAATGCAGGTACTCGCGGCGGCACATGCGGCGGAACGCCGATCCGGACAGCGCGCGCTGCTGGTCGCCCAGGTAGTCCCACAGCCGGAGGAAGGCGAGGAAGTCAGAGCCCGGCTCGGCGAAGCGCGCGTGCATGGCGTCCGCCGCCTCGCGGGACTCCGCGGGCCGTTCCCTGGGATCCTGGATAGACAGCGCCGCGGCGATGATCAGCACCTCGCTGACGCAGCCGTTCCGGCCCGCCTCCAGGATCATCCGGCCGAGCCGCGGGTCCACCGGGAGCCGGGCCAGTTTCCGCCCCACGTCAGTGAGCCGCGTCTTGGCCTGGCCTGGCACCACGGCGCCGAGTTCCTCCAGCAGGCGCACGCCGTCCGCGACGTGCCGGGAATCCGGCGGGTCGACGAACGGGAAGCCGGCCACCGAGCCCAGATCGAGAGCCGCCATCTGCAGGATGACTGAAGCGAGATTAGTACGCAGGATCTCGGGGTCGGTGAATTCCGGCCGCGACTCGAAATCCTCCTCGGTGTAGAGCCGGATGCACACGCCGTCGGAAGTGCGCCCGCACCGGCCCTTCCGCTGGTTCGCCGACGCCCGGGAGACCGGTTCGATCGGCAGCCGCTGGACCTTCGTCCGGAGGCTGTACCGGGAGATCCGCGCGGTGCCCGCGTCGATCACGTACTTGATGCCAGGGACGGTCAGCGAGGTCTCCGCGACGTTGGTGGCCAGCACCACGCGCCGCCCGCGGTGAGGCTGGAAAACCCGGTGCTGCTCAGCCGCTGACAGCCGGGCGTAAAGCGGCAGTACCTCCAGGTCGGCGGCCCCGGCCAGGGCGTCGGCGGTGTCCCTGATCTCCCGCTCGCCGCTGAGGAAGACGAGGATGTCGCCGGGCCCTTCCGCGCGCAGCTCAGTCACCGCGTCGCTGATGGCCTGCACCTGGTCCGTTGGCTCGGCACCGGGGTTGTCCGGGTCGGACATGGGCCGGTAGCGCACCTCGACCGGGTATGTCCGCCCCGATACCTCGATCACCGGCGCACCGCCGCCTTGCCCGCCCGACCCGAGGTGCTTGCCTGATTCGCCTTCGGCAAAGTGCTTGGCTGATTCGGCTCCGCCAGGGTGCTTGCCTGATTCGGCTCCGCCAAAATGGGTGCTGAAGCGCTCGGAGTCGATGGTGGCCGAGGTGATGATGACCTTGAGATCGGGCCGTCTGGGCAAGAGCTGCCGCAGGTAGCCGAGGATGAAGTCGATGTTCAGGCTGCGCTCGTGCGCCTCGTCGATGATCAGGGTGTCGTAGCGCAGCAACTGCCGGTCGCGCTGCATCTCGGCCAGCAGGATGCCGTCGGTCATCACCTTGACCACGGTGTCGTCGCTGGAATGGTCCGCAAAGCGCACCTTGTAGCCGACCGCCGCGCCGAGTTCGGTGCCCAGCTCGTGCGCGATCCGCTCCGCCACGGTGCGTGCCGCGATCCGGCGCGGCTGAGTATGGCCGATCTGGCCGGTCACGCCGCGGCCGAGCTCCAGGCAGATCTTCGGCAGCTGCGTGGTCTTGCCGGATCCCGTCTCGCCCGCGATGATCACCACCTGGTTGTCGCGGATGACCTCAGCGATCTCGTCCTTCAGCTGGCTGACCGGGAGCTCGGGCGGATAGGAGACCGCTGGCACGGCGAGCTTGCGCGCCGCCACCCGCGCCGATGCCGTCTCCAGCTCGGCGAGGACCTGGGCAAGCGCCTGCTCGCGTGCCCCGGCGTCGCGCAGCGCGGCGGCCTTGCTCACGCTGCGGCCCAGCCGGAGCTGATCGCGCAGCATCAGCCCGGGCAGGCGGGCGCGCAGCGCGGCGGGCGTGGATGTCAAGGCGGCAGTCTCCGTGGCGGGCGCGGCGGTAGCGAGCCGACGCGGCAGTACATAACAAGGGCGGCAGTACATAACAAGGATGGTCAGGAACGTCCCAGCTGCCCAACGCTTTTACGACCCGGCTGCTTCCGCGGCCGGCCCGCCGTAAGGCGGTGAACCCCGGGATCCACCACGTTAACGGCTGAAGGCCGGCCGGAGTGCGGGCCGGCGTGCGGGGGTGACTGGCGGGTAATGCCATCAGCGGTGACCCGAAGAGACGTAAAATGCCCGAGAATCCGCAAGGCTTATCAGCGGTGCCGGCCGGGCTAGCCGGACGCGGGGCGTGAGGGGAAGGTCTGCTAAGGAGTGTGGCGAGGAAGACGCCGGCTGCAGCGGCTGGAGAGCGCGTTAGCAGCGGCCAGGGAAGACCAGGCCGAGCTGCAGCGGCGTGTCGATCTGTTCGAGAAGATCGCTGAGGCGGCCGGCGCATCGCTGAGCGACCCGGCGCCGGCGGCCCTGGTGCCCCCGGACCCTGTGCCGTCGTCCCTGCTGGCCGCGGCATGGGATCCTCCCCACGCGGGCGTCCCGGTGAGCCTTGCTGTGGACGGCCGGGAGGTCGTCGCCGTGATCGGCGATGAAGGCGGTGATCCTCGCCAGTGGTGGGCCGCGATCTGCCGTCTGCATCCGGGCCCAAGAGCGTCTCGTGATCCGCCGACTGGCATCCATGCCCAAGAGCGTCTCGTGATCCGCGTCGAGCGGGTCACCCTGCCGGACGGGCTCCGGGCCATCGCCCACCGGGATTCCGGCGGCAACCTGATCATTTACGTATCGGACTCACTGGACCCCGACTGCGCGCGGGCCGCGGTGCGGAAGGCCATCCGCGCCTCGCGGCGCCCGGGATGGCGGGCTGGCTTGCCCCCGGTCGGGATCGCGCTGCTGGCGGCGCTGCGGCAAGGGCTGCGCAGAGCCGTGACGGCGCTGCACGCCGGGCCGGCGGTATGGGCGACAGCCACCACGGCACTGGTCGTGGGCGGCTCCGCGGCCGCGGTCTTCGTCACGCACGTGCCGCACCAGCACGCCTCGGCCGCGCCCGCGCGGCCGCCATCGCAGAGCGCGCTGCCTCGCCAGCCGCGGAGCACGCCGCCCGCGCACCGGAGCCAGCCGCAGCCGGTGGCAGCCAGGCCGACCGCAACAGGCCGGACGCCAGCTAGGCGGCCGGAGCCTGGCCGCCCGTCGCGCCAGCACGCGCAGCCGTCCCCGGCGCCGCCGGCCACGTCGTCCCCGGCGCCATCGCCTGCTCGGAGCCCGGCACCGTCCCCTTCCGCCTCGCCGTCGCCATCCCCGTCGAGCAGCAGCCCGGGCGGGTGCATCACCGTCCTGGGAATCCGGGTGTGCGTTTAGCCGGTCAGGCCACGGCGGGCTGGCTCATGACGGTCGTCTTCCGTCTCGCGCCAGTTACGGGCGAGCGCGATCAGCCCGCGCACCACGTCGGGGGGGAGTCCTGGCGTCTCGGCGATGTGCTGCAGCGTCGGGTCATCGAACTGGGGATGACTCGCGACTGCCGTCAGCATGACCGGCTCGCCGCCGGCCAGCATCCGGCGGCATGACCCGGGCGCCCAGCCCAGATGGTTCTCGACCGCGCCGAGGGTACTGGCGGACACGCGCTTACCGTTCTCGAGCTTCCCGAGGGTGCGGTCGGTCACGCCGGTCGCGGCAGCAAGCGCGCGGCGGTCCCGCATGCCGAGCGCGATGCGCCTCGCCACGACATAGTCGCCGAGCCGCTTCCAGTCCTCACCGGGCATGTCCACATCCTGTCGGAAGAGACCAGAAGTATCCAGCCGCCGCCTTGCACACCGTAACCAGCCATTGAACCAGAATAGTCAGATTTATTCAATCATTTTCTTCTAGATAGCTCTAGATACGCCATCTAGATGACACTATCTTGACATAGTTCACTATATCTTCCTAAACTACAGGCATGCCAGCAGCCGGCCCAGCCGTCCGCGGGTCGATGCGCACGTGGTCGTCCCGCTGACCCCTCGCCGACGGGGCCGGCGAGGGGCAGCGGGGGAGACCCGTCCGGGCCGACGCTGAAGCCGGCCCGGGCCATGGCCGCCCTGGCTGGCGTCCTGAAGCTAACCGGCTGAGAAAGACCGCGGCGTCCGGATCGCATAAAGACCGCGGCGTCCGGATCGCACGTAGAATCGCCCGGTGGCATCCCCCGGAACGAGCCCGCAGGTTGCCGGCGCACTGGAGGCGCTGCGCCGGGTCTTCGGCTACGACGCGTTCCGCGGCGAGCAGCAGGAGATCATCGATCACGTCATTGCCGGCGACGACGCGCTCGTGCTCATGCCGACCGGCGGCGGTAAGTCGCTCTGCTACCAGATTCCGGCGCTGATCCGGCCCGGCACCGGAGTGGTCATCTCGCCGCTCATCGCCCTCATGCAGGACCAGGTTGACGCCCTGACGGCGCTCGGGCTGCGGGCCGGGTTCCTCAACTCAACCCAGGACTCCGGCGAGCGCCGCCTGGTCGAGTCCGCCTTCCTCGCCGGTGAGCTGGACCTGCTGTACCTGGCGCCGGAGCGGCTGCGGGCCGAGTCCGCGCTGCGGCTGCTGGATCGCGGCACGATCTCCCTCTTCGCCATCGACGAGGCGCACTGCGTGTCCCAGTGGGGGCATGATTTCCGGCCCGACTACCTGGCGCTGTCACAGCTGCACGAGCGATGGCCGACGGTTCCCCGCATCGCGCTGACCGCGACGGCAACCAGGGCGACGCGCACCGAGATCGCCGCCCGGCTGAGCCTGCAGGACGCCCGGCATTTCGTGGCGAGCTTCGATCGCCCCAATATTCAGTACCGGATCGAGCCGAAGGCCGAGCCCGCACGGCAGCTACTTGACCTGCTGCGCACCGAGCACGCCGGCGATGCGGGCATCGTCTACTGCCTCTCCCGCGCCTCGGTGGACAAGACCGCTGAGCAGCTTGACCGCAACGGGATCACGGCGCTGCCCTACCACGCGGGACTCGACGCGCGTACCCGCAGGGCCAACCAGGGTCGCTTCCTGCGCGAGGACGGCCTGGTGATGGTGGCCACGATCGCGTTCGGCATGGGCATCGACAAGCCTGACGTGCGCTTCGTAGCGCACCTGGACCTGCCCAAATCTGTCGAGGGCTATTACCAGGAAACCGGCCGGGCCGGGCGTGACGGGCTGCCGGCCACGGCCTGGCTCGCCTACGGCCTGCAGGACGTGGTGCTGCAGCGCAGGCTGATCGACGGCTCCGAGGGCGACCTCGCGCACCGCCGCCGCCAGGCCGCCCATCTCGATGCCATGCTGGCCCTCTGCGAGACCGTCGAGTGCCGCCGGACGCAGCTGCTTGACTACTTCGGCGAGGTTTCCGCGCCGTGCGACAACTGCGACACGTGCCTGTCACCGCCGAAGTCGTGGGACGGCACCATTGCCGCGCAGAAGCTGCTGTCCACGGTGTTCCGGCTGCAGCGCGAGCGGCGCCAGAAGTTCGGCGCGGGCCAGGTGATCGACATCCTGCTCGGCAAGAAGACAGCCAAGGTCATCGAGCACGACCATGCCTCCCTGACGGTGTTCGGAATCGGTGCGGAGCAGCGCGAGGCCGAGTGGCGCGGCGTGGTGCGGCAGTTGCTGGCCCGCGGCCTGCTGGCCGTTGAGGGCGACTACGGCACGCTGGCCCTCACCGAGGCAAGTAGCGAGGTACTGGCCGGGCGGCGTCAGGTCATGCTGCGCCGCGAGCCCGAGCGCGCAGCACGGGCCGCGAAGCCCGGCCGGGCCGCGAAGGCAGCAGGCTCAGCGGCCGCCGACCTGCCGGCCGCTGCCGAGCCAGTGTTCCAGTTGCTGCGCGCATGGCGCGCCACGACGGCCAAGGAGCAGGGCATGCCCGCCTACGTGATCTTCCACGACGCGACGCTGCGCCAGATCGCCGCGGAGTCGCCGGCCACGCTGGCGGAGCTCGGCAAGGTGAGCGGCGTCGGCGAGACCAAGCTGGCCAGATACGGGCAGCAGATCCTGGACACGCTCGGCAGCGCGGCCAGCCAGCCGGGCACGCCGCCCGCCGCGGCTAATCCGCCGGCCGGATGACACCAGGGTGATCCGGCCGGACGCCGGGGCGGGCGACCCGGATGACGGGACGGGCCCCGCCGGGTGCCGGACAGCGTGATCACCTGCCGGGTGGCGTCACGGCCGGATCGGCAGCCACAGCTCAATCTGGTCGCGCCGGCGGTAGAACTCGACGAGCGGCCGGGCTTCGTCGCCCGGCATCGTCGCCTGTAGCTCAGTCATCGCCCCGGCGATGTGGCCATAGAGCCCGGGCGGCTCGCCGGTCAGGCGGCCGCGCAGGTACCAGCCTCCGGCCAGCGTGCCGAGCTCCAGCCCGAGCAGGCCGGCGTTGTCGTCGTCGTGCAGCGGAGTGCACACCGTGTAGGCGTTCCGCTGCAGGTCGACCCGCGCGTACATCTTGCGGCCGCGGAGCCCGACGAGCTTCTCGAAGGACGGCCAGAGTGCCTGAATATGGGGCAGATCGTCGACGGTGGTCTGCTGCATGACTGTAACGTCGCCCCGCTGGATGCGATCCGGCCGGGTGCGAAAGGCAGATGATGCCATGACATGAGTGAAGCACCCGGCACTGACAACGGCCGTGGCCACGAGCGCGGCAGTCACGGCCGCTACCCTTAGCGGATGAACGGGGTGGCCAGATGCGACTGTTGCTGATCGGCGCGCCCGGGGCCGGCAAGGGCACGCAGGCCGGGCTGCTCGCGGAGCGGTTCGGGATCACGCATATCTCCAGCGGCGACCTGCTGCGCCAGCACGTGCGGGACCTGACCCCGCTCGGGCAGCGGGTAAAGGCTTACGTCGACAATGGCGACCTGGTCCCGGACGGCCTGGTGATGGACATGCTGCGCAAGCCGGTCGTGGCTGCTGCCCGGGCGGGCGGCTATGTCCTGGACGGGTTCCCGCGGACCGTCGAGCAGGCGGAGGCGTCCTACGCCGTGGTCCGCGAGCTCGGCGTGGAGGTGCAGGCCGCGGTTCACCTTGATGTGCCGCGAGGTGAGCTCGTCCGGCGGCTGCTGGCCCGTGGCCGGGGCTCCGATGACACCAGGGAAGTGATCGAGCACCGGCTGCAGGTCTACCTGGAGATGACCGTTCCGCTGCTGGAGTACTACGCGGGCAGGGAATGGATGTTCGTCGTCGACGGGGCCCTGCCGGCCGAGGCAGTCCATGAGGACATCGTGCGCCGCATCAAGAAGCTGGCGGCCTTCGCCCAGCCGATCTGACGAAGCACAGAAAGGGACATTTGATGGCGGCAGAAGCCGGCGGCATGGCAAGTCAGCCCGTTATGTGGAACTCGTTCGCGAACATGGCCAGCTTCGCGGACAAGGCGCTGACGATCGTGCGGGGCGAGGGAGCCACCGTCTTCGACGAGGCGGGGCGCCCGTACCTGGACGCGCTCGCCAGCCTCTGGTACTGCAACGTCGGGCACGGACGGGCGGAAATCGCCGACGCCGCCGCCGCGCAGATGCGCCAGCTGGCCGGCTACCAGACGTTCGACTCGTTCTCCAACCCGCCCGCCGAGGCGCTGGCCCGGCGGATAGCCGGGCTCGCGCCGGTCCCTGACGCCAAGGTCTTCTTCACGCCAGGTGGCGGCTCCGATGCCATCGACACGGCGGCGAAGCTGGCCCGCGCGTACTGGCACGCCGAGGGGCGGAGCGGCAAGCAGATCGTGATCTCCCGGGCGCATGCCTACCACGGGATGAACGCCTACGGCACGACGCTCGGCGGCATCCCGGCCAACGCCGAGCCGTTCGGCCCGCTGGTCGCCGGCGTCGAGCACGTGCCCTGGGACGACGCGGAAGCGCTGGACAAGCTGATCGGCGGGCTCGGCGCCGACCGGGTAGGTGCCTTCTTCTGCGAGCCGGTCATCGGGGCGGGCGGTGTCTACCCGCCGCCGGAGGGGTACCTGGCCCGGGTGCAGGAGATCTGCCGGCTGCACGACGTGCTGTTCATCGCCGACGAGGTCATCACCGGCTTCGGGCGGCTGGGCAGCTGGCTGGGCAGCGGGCGGTTCGGGCTCGAGCCCGACATGATCACCACTGCCAAGGGGCTGACATCGGGATATGCGCCGCTCGGAGCGGTGATCGTCGGTCCCAGGGTGGCCGAGCCGTTCTGGCGACCGGGATCCACCGAGGTATTCCGGCACGGCTACACCTACTCCGCGCATCCCACCGGGTGCGCCGTCGGCCTGGCCAACCTCGACCTGATCGAGCGCGAGCAGCTGATCAGCAGGGTGGCCGCGCTCGAGCCGGTGCTGGCGGCCAGGCTCGCGCCGCTTGCAGAGCACGATCTGGTCAGCGAGGTGCGGGCCGGCACCGGCCTGCTCGCCGCGGTGGAGATCACCGCGGACGCCCGTGCCGCGGATCCGGGTATCGGCCCGCGGCTGGTGGCCGGGATCCGCGACCGCGGCGTGATCACCCGGCTGGTCGGCGGATCGGCGCTGCAGGTCTCCCCGCCGTTCGTCATCACCGAGCAGGAGATCGACCGGATCGCCGGGACTTTCGCGGCCGCCCTTGACGCCATCGCCGGGAGCTCTTGACGCCATCGGATCTCGCCGAAGGTCCATTCTCAGCGCTTTGGTCAATAACTACGCGCAAGGCCGCCTTGCCCCGAGAACTCGCACGTAACCGGCCGAATCCTGTAGTCGAGCGCATAGCCACGGAATGAACTGATCGCCCCTCGTATCCGTAATACTGAGCATCCGGCACGGCCAAGGCGGTTTGACATGACAACTCCGGATTCCTATGGCAAGCCTGCCGCCCAGCGCCTGGTGTGGATCGGGCTGCTGGCTGCCGGGGTAGCCGTGGCGCTATACGTGGCGGGCAGGCTGCATCAGCCGGATTACAGCCGAATCATGTTCGGCGTCGATGCGTTCGGCCTGAAATCCCTGCTGTCGACCATCGCGGTGGGTCTGGCCGCGCTGCAGGTGCTGCTCGCGCTCTGGCTGTACCGGAAGCTGCCGGTGGCGGGGGAGCCACCGCGCCCGGTGCGGCAGGCACACCGAGTGATCGGCTTCGGCCTGTTCGCGCTCACCGTGCCGATCGCCGTGCACTGCCTGGTCGCCTACGGCGTGCAACTCACGAGCCTGCGGGTGGCAATCCACTCGATCGCCGGCTGCTTCTTCTACGGCGCGTTCGTCGCGAAGGTTCTTCTCGTACAGACCAGGCGGCTGCCGGGATGGGCACTGCCCGTCGCAGGCGGGACTCTCGCCGCCGTCCTCGGCGTGCTCTGGTACACCTCAGCGGTCTGGTACTACAACGGCTACCAGCTACCCCATATCTAGGTCGTGATCGTTAGCTGCTGCCGCGGGCGGGCGGGGCGTCGCCCCAGTCGATGGTTACCCGGTTCGCCGTATCCGGGTGGCGCTGCAGCCAGCCGCGGGCAAACGGGCACAACGGCACGATGGTCATGGCGTCCCGGGCGGCGCGATCGATCGCCGCGCGCACCAGTGCGCCGCCGATGCCGCGGCCTTCCAGTTCCGGCGGCACCTCGGTGTGGATGAGCACGAGCCGGCGCCCGTTGCGCCGGTAGGGAAGTTCGGCGAGGCGGCCGTCAACCCTGAGTTCGAAACGGGATTCGGCCGTGTTGTCGGTGATCTCGGATGGCTCGCTCACGGGCCCGTCACTCACCGGCCGGGCGCGTCGAGGTCCGCCGGGCGGAGGCGGAATTGCTGCAGGCGCAGGCCGTGATACTTCTCGGTCTCGCCCACCCACTCCATGCCGATGCGGCGCACCATCGTCTCGGCGCGCGTGTTGGCCGGCCGCACCAGCGCGACGACCTGCTCGATGCCCTGCTCGAATGCCCACCGGGCCAGTGCCAGCCCGGTCTCGCTGGCGTAGCCATGGCCCCAGGCATCCGGATGAAGCTGCCAGCCGACCTCGAATTCCTCGTCGGGAGGCAGCGGCAGCAGCGTCGCCCCGCCGATCAGGCGCCCGTCCTGGCGGAGCTCGACCGCCCAGCGGCCGGCCGGGACCACCATGCGCGCGTCCTCGGCCACCCACTGCTGCAGGACCAGCCGCATCGCCTCCTGATCGCGGACCCTGTCCATCGCCGGGGCCAGCCACCGCGCGACCGCCGCATCCCCGTAGGCGCCCAGTGCCGCTGCCGCGTCGTCGGCGTGCCAAGGCCGCAGGGAAAGGCGTTCCGTCTCCAGTAGCTGAGCCATGGCATCACGATAACGGGACCGCCCGCAGCCGGCTCAGGCAGCATCGCCGCGCGGCGGAACGGCGGCCTCGTTCCCGCGGCCATGCCGGTCATTCCTCCCGGCCGGGCAGGTCATTCCTCAAGGCTGGGCCGGTCGCGCCGCCTGCCGGGTCCGGTAGGCGGCGACGTTGGTGCGGTTGGCGCACGAGGTGCTGCAGAACCGCCGGGAGCGGTTCTTGGACAGGTCGACGTGGACGTTGTCGCAGTGGTCCGCGGCGCACAGCCGCAGCCTGTCCAGCTGCCGGGAGCGGATGACGTCGGTGAACGCCATCGCCGCCTCGACGGCCATCCGGTCGGCGAGCGGCGCGTCCGGGGGCGTGGCGTGCAGGTGATAGTCCCAGCTGTCGTGCTTCACCAGCTGCGGCAGCGCGCTCGCGTCCCGCAGCAGGGTGTTGACCAGCCTGACGGCGTCATCCTCGGTCATCTCCCATAGCCGCTCCAGCCGGGGACGGAGCCGGCGGACGGCGTCGAGCTCGGCCTGGTCGCGGGCACGCTCGCCGGACCACCGCCAGGCGGCGGCGAAGCGGTCGAGAGCCGCCGGGTCAGGCAGCTGCTCGGTGCCGCCCCGGCCGGTGTTGACCAGCGCGGCGGCAGCGGCCAGCGCGATCTCGGTGTCATGGGCGAAAAGCAACTTGACTCCTTTCACCGGCCACGGCTACCGTCACTATCGTAGATTACTTTTACCACTTACAGGAGCCGCAGTGGCGATCACCCGGACTCGTGCCGTGCGAACCGGCACGGGCCGAGCTGGCCTCACCCTGGCCGCGGCGTCAGCCGCGACCTTCGGGACGTCGGGAACGTTTGCCTCGTCGCTGATCCGCGCCGGATGGAGCCCCGCCGCCGCCGTGCTGGCCCGGATCGCCGTGGCGGCGCTCGTGCTGACCGGGCCGGCCTTGCTCCAGCTGCGCGGCCGGTGGACGCTGCTGCGCCGGGGAGCAGGCAGGGCAGCTGCCTACGGCCTGGTCGCGGTCGCGGGCTGCCAGCTGTGCTACTTCAATGCCATCGAGCGGATGCCCGTCGGCGTGGCCCTGCTGCTGGAGTACCTCGCCGGGGTGCTGGTGGTCGGCTGGCTGTGGCTGCGGCACGGCCAGCGGCCCCGGCGGCTCACCGTCACCGGCGCGGTCACGGCGATCGCCGGGCTGGCCATGGTGCTCGGCCTGGCGGGCTCGGTGCGGGTCAACCCGGCGGGGGTGACGTGGGCGCTGCTGGCCGCAGTGTGCCTCGCGATCTACTTCCTGCTGTCGGCAGCCGGCGGGGCCCGAGCCGCTGCCGCCGATCGTGATGGCGTGGGCGGGCCTGTGCGCCGGCACGGTCATCCTCGCCGTGCTCGGGTGGATCGGCGCGGTGCCCATGACGGCCGCTACCAGGAACGTCGAGTTCCTGGGTCACCAGGTCAGCTGGCTCGTTCCGGTGCTTGGGCTCTCCGTGGTAGCCGCCGCATTCGCCTATGTCGCGGGCATCGGCGCGGCCCGGCGCCTCGGCCCCAAGCTCGCCTCGTTTGCCGGCATGGCCGAGGTGCTGTTCGCGATCGCGTTCGCGTGGCTGCTGCTCGGTCAGCTGCCGTCGGCCGTGCAGTTCGCGGGCGGCGCGCTTATCCTCGCCGGAGTCACGCTCGTGCGCCTCGACGAGCTGCGCGGTACCCCCGCCGCTGAGCAGCCCGGCTCCGGCGCCAGCGCAGCTCAGCTGGCCCGAGCGGGATGAGCGGGCATCTCAGGGGCCGGCTCCGGGCTGGCCCGGCGCGGGCCCGGCCGCGGCCGGGCCCTCGGCCGCGGCCAGGCTGTGCTCGCGTGCCGCGGCAAGCGGCTGGCCGGCCAGCTGGCCGCCGGCGCAGTCCTCGCACCGCACGGCGCGCCGCGGGTTGCGGATCCCGACCAGCCCGAGCAGCCCGCCGAGCGCGACGAGCACGGCCGAGATGAGGATCCCCACGTGGAACGCGTGCACGGACGCGGACTGCACGGCCTGGGCGACATCGAGGCCCACCCGGACTGGATCCACCCGGGCGAGGGTCTCGAGGCGCGCCTGCGCGATAGCCGAATTGGCGGCAGGCGAGAGGCTGTGCCCGGTCAGGTCCTTGTCCAGCGCATGGTCGAACTGGGCCGAGACGACCGCGCCGATGGCCGCGATCGAGAGCAGGCCCGCGATCCGCGCGGTGGCGTTGTTGATCCCCGAGGCAATGCCCGCGTTGCCCTCGTCGGCATCGGACAGCACCGTCGCGGTCAGCGGCGCCACGGTCGCGGCCAGCCCGACGGAGAAGACCAGCAGCGCGGGCAGCAGCTCGGTCAGGTAGTTCACGGACGCGCCGAGCCGCAGCATCAGCGCCAGGCCGACAGCGGCGACCAGCGGCCCGATACCCATGAACAGCCGCGGGCCGAACCGGTCGGCGAGCTTCCCGAACCGCTTGGACAGCGCGAACATCACCAGGGTGGTAGGCATTACCGCGAGCCCTGAGCGCAGCGCGCTGTAGCCGGCCACCTCCTGCAGGAAGAGCACCAGCAGGAAGAACGTGATGCCCAGGCCGCCGTACATCGACAGGGTCTGCAGGTTTCCGACGGTGAAGTTCCGCCGCCGGAACAAACCCATCGGCACCGTCGGCGCCGGGGTGCGCCGCTCGTGGGCCACGAAGAGACCGAGCAGCACGATGCCGCCGAGCCCGGGGCCCCACACCTGCGGGCTGCTCCAGCCGGCATCGGGCAGCCGGATGAGCGCGAGCACCGGCCCGGCGAGGCCGAAGAACGTGAGCACGGCGCCCAGCCAGTCCACCGGGGCGTGCGCCGCGCCGCGCTGGCGGCCGGGCACGGACACGCTGATCAGCGCCAGGGTGAGCAGCACGAACGGCACGTTGATGGCGAAGATCAGCCGCCAGGAGACCGAGTCGACCAGGTAGCCGCCTGCCAGCGGGCCGATGACCGTGGCGATCCCGGCCCATGCCGTCCACGAGCCGATCGCCGCGCCGCGCTCGTCCCGCGGGAAGGCCGCGATGATCACGGCCAGTGCGCTGGGCGTCAGCAGCGCCCCGAACGCGCCCTGCAGCGCCCGGCCCGCGATCAGAACGCCGATGTCCGGCGCGAGCGCGCACAGCAAGGAGCACAGCCCGAACCCGGCCACGCCGATGGAGAACACCCGCCGCTCGCCGAAGATGTCGCCGAGCGAGCCGCCGACCAGAATCAGCGAGCCGAGCGCGAGCAGGTAGGCGTTGGACACCCACTGCTGGCCGGCCAGGCCGCCGCCGAGGTCGGCGCGGATCGCGGGCAGCGCGACGTTGACGGCCGTGGCGTCCAGCCCGGCGACGAACGAGCCCATGATCGCCGCGATGAGCGCCAGCTGCTTGCGCCGGCTGGCCGCGCCCGGCGATTGGCCCGGCGGGATGGCCCGGCCAGTCATCGCGACGCTCCGCGTATCCGGTGCGCGGCAAAATCAAACGCAGGCATGTCCCGGCCCCAAGGTTGTCGTGATCTGGCCCCTTGCGATGAGGTAGCTGACGCCAGTGATGCTAGCCGCCCGGCCGGCGCCTGGCACGCCACGCGGGCACGGATTTCCGCCCGGCGACGCGCACCGCGGGCCTAGACGCGTGCGCACCGGCGGCGATATCCTTGACTGAACAATCAAACAAATGATGAACGAGCACTGAACGCCGGTCCTGCGACAATGGCTGCCATGTCTGGGAGGGCACCGCGATGACGCGACCGAGGTGGTCTCGCCTGGCCACGATTCTCGCGGCGGGGCTCATCTGCGCCGGCCCGGCGCTGACGGCCGCGACGGCGAGCCACGCGGCAGGCCAGCGGCCGGAAGCACGGGGCATGGCCGGAACGCAGGCCACTGCCGTTGCGCCCGGCGCCGCCGCAGCGCGCGCTGCCGGCGGGTCGCCCGGCCGCAACCCGGCAGTCAGGTCGGCCGCGACGGCGGGCAGCAATCTGCTCGCCAACGGCGGCGCGGAAACCGGGGCCGTGTCGGGGCACGGCTGGGACAGCGTGACGATCCCCGGCTGGCAGGTGCGCCGCGGCCTGCCGACCGTGGTGAGGTACGGCACGCGGGGTTTCCCCGGCCACGGCGATGCCGGTACGCGGGGCCGGGGCCGTCAGCTGTTCGCCGGCGGCGCCGGGGGCACGGCGGAGCTCATCCAGCGGATACCGCTGCGGACCGCGGCGGGCAAGGCCGTGCCGGCCGGTTCCCGCTTCAGGCTCTCGGCCTGGCTCGGCGGCACCAGGACCGCCGCGGCGGAACTCCGGGTGCGGTTCTTCTCCGCCGCCGGGGAGCCACTCGGCCGCCGCCGCATCGGCCCGGTCGGCGGGTCAGGATCCGCCCGTCACCCGGACTTCGGCTGGCGGCAGCGCAGTGGCCTGCTGCCGTCCGGCGCTCGCTCGGCGGAGGTCCGGCTCGTGCTGGCGACCTCGCTCACCGATGATGACGGCCCGGACGCCCCGGTCACCGGCTATGACCGGGCCGTGGCGGACAGCCTGCATTTCAGCGTCTCGTTCCCGGCCCGCCAGCCGCCGGCCCTGGTGCCGCCGGCCGCGCACGTGCCCCGTTTCGACCATGTGTTCCTCTTCTATTTCGAGAACGAGGACTACGGCAAGGTCATCGGCAACACGAGGCAGGCTCCGTACCTCAATAGCCTGCTGCCCCGGTCCAGCGTGCTCGGTAACTTCTTCGCCGAGGAGCACCCGAGCGACGGCAACTACCTTGCGCTGGCCGGCGGCAGCACCTTCGGCATCCCGCTGGATGACCCGCTGGAGGAGAACCCCCGCTACACCATCAGCGCCCGCAACATCGGTGACCTCGCCGATGCCGCGCACGAATCCTGGAAGGGCTACCTGCAAAGCGCCAACGGGCCCTGTGACGACACCGTGCACAGCTCGTACTGGGACGACGACCTGCCGTTCCTGTACTTCCGGGACATCCGGGACCGGCCGGGCTACTGCGCGGCCCACCTGCCCCCGCTCGCATCCCTGCCCGCCGACCTGGAACACCCGGCCAGCACGCCGGACTTCGCCTGGATCAGCCCGAATGACTGCGCCGACATGGAAGGCTGCGGCATCCGGGCCGGCGACGCGTTCCTGCAGCGCACGCTCGGCGCCATCCTCCGCTCGCCGGCCTGGACGACGCAGCGGTCGCTGGCGATCATCACGTTCGACGAGGACGGCTACGACCACGAGCATCCCGCCCAGCGCGTGCCGACAATCATCCTGGGGTCGCGCGGCGTGCGGCGCGGCTACGTATCGCCTGACCGCTACACCCACTACAGCCTGCTCAGGACCATCGAGGCGGCGCTGGGGCTCGGCACCCTGACCGCCAACGACCGCTACGCGCAGCCAGTCAACGACATCTTCACCTCCCGCGGACAGCGCCAGGCTTCCGCCGCAGCGCCGGCCCCCGCAGCGCCGCGACCGGTAGCGCGGCCGGCGGCAGTACCGCCCGCGCCTGCCGCGGCCGCCCCGCCAGGCGCCGCGTCCAGCGGGCCGGCCCAGCGATCCCGGTCACGCGGACACCCGCCGACCGCGTTCGTGGTGAACTCGGGCTCCGGCACGGTGACCCCCATCGACATGATCACCAGGCGGGCGGGCAAGCCGATCAGGGTCGGGACGGACCCGCAGGCGATCGCGATCACGCCGGACGGCCGGACCGCGTTCGTGGCCAACGCCGATTCGGGCACGGTGACGCCGGTCGATACCGTGACCCGGCGCGCGGCCAGGCCGATCAGGGTCGGCGCGGACCCGCGGGCGATCGTTATCACGCCGGACGGCCGGACCGCGTTCGTGGCCAACGCCGGCTCGGGCACGGTGACGCCGATCGATACCGCCACCCGGCGGCCCGGCCCGCCGATCAAGGTCGGCGCAACTCCGCTCGCGATGGCCGTGACACCGGACGGCCGGATCGTCTACGTCGCGAACTGGGAAGGCGGCTCCGTCACCCCGATCAGCGTCAGCGACCAGGCAGGCCGGCCATCCGATCAGGGCCGGCTCATTCCCGGTCGCTATCGCGATCACGCCCGGCGGTCAGACCGCCTACGTCGTCAACTACGGATCGGACACGGTCACGCCGATCACCACCGGGACCAGCCGGGCGGGCCGCTCCATCCCGGTCGGCCAGGCCCCGGACGCCATCGCCGTCACCCCGGACGGTAAGGCCGCCTTCGTGGTCGACGGCGACTCCGACGCCGTCACCCCGATCGCGACCGCGACCGGCGATCCCGGCCGGCCGATAGCAGTCGGGTACGCGCCCGCGGCGGTGACGATCTCCCGGTCGGGCCGCACCGCGTACGTGGTGAACACCATCTCCGGCACCGTGACGCCGATCGCCGTGGCCACCGGCCGTGCCGCCCGCGCGATCGGCGTGGGCACCTACGGCTATCCGCTGGTCATGGCGCTCGGCCCGGGCGGCCGCGCCGAGGTACTCGACACCTACGCCGGCCAGGTGACCCCCGTCGACACCGTCACTGGGCACTCGCTGCGCCGGATCACCGTCGGCGGCTACCCGGTGGCCGTGGCCATCGCGCCGTGACCGTCGCGACCCGGCCGAACTCGTGCGGCTGGGTGGTGCCGGCCGTGGTTCAGGGGTTGCGGAGCAGCTGCCCGAGGGGTGTCGCGGACGCGTAGGGATCGGCTTCGGCGGCCGGCGGGCGCCGGCCGATGACGGCGGCCAGCTCGGCGCCGGCCCGCTCGATCCGGGCGGTCAGCGCGCTGCCGTCACGGCCGGCCGAGCCCCAGTCCTCCGTGGCCGCGAAGACGCCGGTGGGCACCGTCACCGCCCGCAGGTAGCTGAACAGCGGGCGGATCGCGTGCTCCAGCGCAAGGGAGTGCCGGGACGTGCCGCCGGTGGCCGCGATCAAGACCGGCTTTCCGGCGAGCGCGTCGGGGTCGAGTACGTCGAAGAATGACTTGAACAGGCCGTTGTAGGACCCGCTGTAGAGCGGCGTGACGGCGATAAGGCCGTCGGCGCTGGTGACCTGCTCGATGGCGCGGCGCAGCGCCGGGCCAGGGAATCCGGTCAGCAGGTTGTTGACGATGTCGTGGGCCAGCTCGCGCAGCTCGATCGCGGCGATCTGCGTCCCGGCCGGCAGGCTCCGGGCCGTCGCCGCGGCGAGCTGATCAGCCAGCAACCGGGTGGAGGACGGCTGGCTGAGTCCGGCCGACACGACAGCGATGGTGCGTAGCGTCATGACGTGCTCGTTTCAAGTTCATTGGTTTCCGGCTGGGTGTCGGCCGCGGTCAGCGATGCCGCTACCAGCGCCTCGTGGGTGGGGCCATCCGGCACGTTCGCCGGGCGCAGCGCGTCGAGTTCGCTGCGCAGCACCGGCACCACTTCGCCGAGCAGGTCCAGCTGCTCGAGCACGGTCTTCAGCGGCAGGCCGGCGTGATCCATCAGGAACAGCTGGCGCTGGTAGTCACCGAAGTGCTCGCGGAAGGTCAGGGTCTTGTCGATAACCTCCTGCGGGCTGCCGACGGTCAGCGGGGTCTGCGAGGTGAATTCCTCCAGCGACGGGCCGTGGCCGTAGACCGGGGCGTTGTCGAAGTAGGGGCGGAACTCGCGCACCGCGTCCTGGGAATTCCTGCGCATGAACACCTGGCCGCCGAGGCCGACGATCGCCTGGTCCGGCGTGCCGTGCCCGTAGTGGGCGAAGCGCTGCCGGTAGTAGCTGACCAGCCGGACGAAGTGCTCCGTCGGCCAGAAGATGTGGTTCGCGAAGAACCCGTCGCCGTAATAGGCTGCCTGCTCGGCGATCTGCGGGCTGCGGATCGAGCCATGCCACACGAACGGCGGCACGCCGTCCAGCGGGCGCGGCGTGGAGGTGAATCCCTGCAGCGGGGTGCGGAACTGGCCCTCCCAGTCGACGACGTCCTCGCGCCACAGCCGGTGCAGCAGGTGATAGTTCTCGATCGCCAGCTCGATGCCGGTGCGGATGTCCTGGCCGAACCACGGGTAGACCGGGCCCATGTTGCCGCGGCCGAGCATCAGGTCCACCCGGCCGTCGGCCAGGTGCTGCAGCATCGCGAAGTCCTCGGCGATCTTCACCGGGTCGTTCGTGGTGATCAGCGTCGTCGAGGTGGAGAGGATCAGCTTCTCGGTCTGCGCCGCGATGTAGCCGAGCATGGTCGTCGGCGAAGACGGCACGAACGGCGGGTTGTGGTGCTCGCCGCTCGCGAACACGTCCAGCCCGACCTCCTCGGCCTTGCGGGCAATGGCGACCATCGACGTGATCCGCTCATGCTCGGTTGGCGCCTGGCCCGTCGTGGGGTCGGGCGTCACATCGCCCACCGTGAAGATCCCGAACTGCATGTGCCGCTCCAGCTGTGCGGTGCCCAGCCCTGCCGGGCACGCTAGACTACCAAGTGACTAGTTGACTGTTCAACAACTCAGCTGCAGGCAGGTATTCCAGCCGGCGGCAGCGGCGCGGGCTGCGCTGCCCGGGCGGCATCACCAGCGAGGTCCCGTCCCGCGGCGCGGTCCCGTCCCGCGGCGCGCTCCCGCCAGGCAGCTGGCAGCGCGGCGAGCATCAGCACGCCCGTCAGGGCGAAGGCAGCCGGATAGCCAGTCCGGCCGGCGAACAGGCCGAACATGGCCGGTCCTGCCCCGTATCCCGCGTCGTAGGCCAGGTTCCAGATGGCGCTGGCGGTGCCGAATCCGGACACCGGCATGCGGTCGATCATCAGCGCGAAGATGGCGTTCTGGCTGATCCCGAATCCGGTGCCGAAGAGGCACATGCCGGCGATCACGACAGCCGGGGACTCCAGCCAGGTCATGGCGGTCATCCCGAGCGACGCGATCGCCAGCCCGGGAATCAGCAGGCCCGCGTGCCCGTGCCGGTCGCCGTGCCGCCCCGCCCACCAGCGGCTGATCGTGGCGGCCACGGCCTGGGCGAGCAGGCCGCCGGTCGCGACATCAGCCGATACCCCGGTAGCGAGCGGGAGGAACGAGACCACCACGCCGGCGGCCACCGTGCTGGCCGCGAAGATGAGGGATAGCCGCAGCTGGCCGCCGCGCCGGAGGCCGGCCAGCAGCCCGGCAGGCGGCCCGGCGCCGGCGCCTCCGGCCGGCCCGCCTTCCCCCGGCTCACCACGGTCCGCCGCGCCGGGCAGCCACCGGCACGCTGCCAGCGGGACGAGCGCGGTCGCGGCCGTGATGGCGATGACCACCGGGTAGCCGCAATGCCCGGCGAGCCATACGCCGGACGGGAGCGCCACGACCGCGGGCACGCAGGCCACGACCCCGGACAGGCCGAGTCCCTCGCCGCGCCGTTCGGGCGGCAGCAGCATGGCCGTCAGCGCTCCGGTGATGACGGTGCTGAGGCCGAAGCCGAGACCGCGCACTACGCCGACGGCCACGATGATGAGCAGCGGGCTGGAGAACAGCAGCGCCAGGGCCGGTACCCCCAGCAGCGCCGCCCCGGCGGCGAGCAGCGTCCGGTACCCGAACCTCCTCATCAGGCTGGCGGCCGCAAGCTCCGCCGCCACGGTGCCGAGCAGGAGCGCGGCCGTCACGAGCCCGGCCCCCGCGCTGCCGGCGCCCGCGGCGGCGGCGTACATCGGCGTTACCGACAGCAGCAGGTAGAAGCTGGTGAGCGTGCCGAAGGAGGACAGGAACACCAGGGCAAGCGGGCGGCTGATGATCCGTCCGGCCCGGGGGCCGCTGGTGTTCCCGCTGAAGGTGGCCTGCGCTGATGTGCTCATACCCGAGACGCTAGGACCCAAGTGGAACACTGGTAAGTTCCAATTTTATGGTGATTCAGTGGTCCGGTTTGGGTCCGGAGCTGCTACTGCGACTCGACCGCGGCGGCGGGCAACCGCTGCGCTCCCAGCTGGAGACGGGCCTGCGCGAGGCAATCCGGAGCGGCCGGCTGCAGGGCGGCGAGCGGCTGCCGTCATCGCGGGAGCTGGCACGCGAGCTGCAGGTATCCCGGGGCCTGGTGCAAGAGTGCTACCGCCAGCTGCTGGCCGAGGGCTACCTGACCAGCCAGATTGGCTCGGCAACCCGGGTGGCGGCGGGCGCCTACCCGCCGACGGCGCCGACCGCGCCGCCGCGCCCGGCGCCGCCGCCGCGGCTGATCGCGGACTTCCGCGCGGGAGTGCCGGACCTGGCGAGCTTCCCGCGAGGCGACTGGGCGTGGGCAACCCGGGAGGCATGCAGCAGCGTGCCCACCGCGGACCTCGACTACGGCGACCCGCGCGGCAGTGCCGTGCTGCGCCGGGTGGTCGCGGGGTACCTGCGGCGAGTGCGCGCGGCCGCCGCTGACCAGGAGCGGATCATCGTGAGCACCGGGTTCGCGCAGGGCCTCAGCCTGGTCCTGCGGGCGCTGGCCCAGGCCGGCCACCGGTGCGTCGCCTTCGAGGATCCCGGCTACGGAAGCGCGGAGAATAGCGAGACCATACGGGCCGCCGGCGCGGCCGGCCTGCGCGTCGTGCACGTGCCCGTCGACGATCTCGGCATCGACGTCGCGGCGCTGGTCGCGAGCGGTGCCCGGGCCGTGGTGGTCACGCCCGCGCACCAGTCACCCACGGGCGTCGTGCTCGCGGCCCGGCGGCGGCACGCCCTGGTGGACTGGGCATACCGCAACGACGCCTTCATCGTCGAGGACGACTACGACTCGGAGTTCCGCTATGACACCGAACCCGTCGGCGTGCTGCAGGGGATCGCCCCGGACCGCGTGCTGGCCATCGGGACGGCCAGCAAGGCGCTGGCACCCGCCGTGCGGCTCGGCTGGGTGCTCGCGCCGGCGTCGCTGGCCGGCGCCATCGCGGCGGAGAAGCGGATCAGTGACCGCGGCTCGTCCACCCTGGACCAGCTGGCGCTGGCCGCCCTGCTCGAGTCGGGCCGGTACGACCGGCACCTGCGCCGGATGCGCGCGATGTACGCCGGCCGCCGCGGCGTGCTGATCGATGCCCTGGCCCGGCATGCGCCCGGCGTCCGGCTGACCGGCCTGGCCGCTGGGTTCCATGCCGTCGCGCATCTTCCCGCCACGGCCGACGAGCAGGCTGTCATGGCGGCCGCGCGCGAGCGGTCGGTCGGCCTGTACGGGATGGCCAGTTACCGGGCCGCCCCCGTGGCCGCGCCCCCTCAGCTGGTGATCGGATTCGGTCACGTCACCGAGCGTGCCATCGAGTCGGGTATCGTCGCCGTCGCTGACCTGCTGCGCTGAGCAGCCGGCCTGGCCCGGGCACAGCAGGCCAGGACGCCGGATCGCAGAGCAGAGGGAGATCAATGTGGGCAAGCTCGTTGTCACTGAATTCGTGTCGCTTGACGGCATCATCGAGGACCCGGGCGGTGCCGAGGGCACGTCGCAGGGCGGCTGGACTTTCCGTTTCCCTACGCCGGAGGGCGAGCAGTACAAGTCCGAGGAACTGCAGGCCAGCGACGTCCAGCTGCTCGGCCGCGTGACCTACGAGGGCTTCGCGGCCGCCTGGCCAGGGATGGAGGAAGTCGCCGGCGAGTTCGCCAGGCGAATGAACGCCATGCCGAAGGTTGTCGTCTCGACCACTCTCACCGAGGCGGCATGGAACAACACGACGATCATCTCGGGCAACGTCGCGGCGGAGGTGGCCAGTCTGAAAGACCAGTACGACGGCTACATCCTTGTCGCCGGGAGCGCAACGCTGGTCGACACGCTGCGCGAGCACGGCCTGGTCGACGAGTACCGGCTGATGGTGCACCCGGTGGTGCTGGGCACCGGCAAGCGGCTGTTCTCCGGCAGCGCGGCCGGGACCGATCTCCAGCTGGCTGACTTCCGCAAGGTCGGTCCCGATGTTTTGCTGCTGACCTACCGCCCGGCAGGCAAGCAGGACGAGCCGGCCCGCGGCTAGCCCTGCGGCGGCCCTTGCGGGCACGGTGGTGCTGGCTGCCCGCGGACCGGTGGTGCGACCCCTCCTGCGGGCTGGTGCCGCCGGGCGGACAATGACGGGTATGAGGGCGAGCCGCGCCCGCGGCCGGCTGGGCTGACTCCCGGTGGCTGCGGCGTTCTACTGGTGGCGGGCGACCCGGGCCCGTTCCTGGCGCACGGCGGTCACCGTGGCGCTGATCGGCGGGCTGCTCGGCACGGTGGCGCTCGGCGCGCTGGCTGGCGCCCGCCGGACTGCGTCGGCCTATGGCCGTTACCTGCGGTCGATCAAGTCCAGCGATGTCTACGTCAATATCCCGGGCCCGTTCCTGGCGGCGATCCCGAAGATCGCTGCGCTGCCGGGAGTGCGGGGAAGCGCGGCCTGGCTGGGGCTGGACGCGAACCCGGTCATTGGCGGCCGGGTGGACGACTCGTTTCTCGACAACAACCTGGTCGGCAGCTTCAACGGCGACTACTTCCGCCAGGACCGGATGACCGTCCTGGCGGGCAGGCTCCCCCGGCTGGACTCGACCAGCGAGATCGCGCTCAACCCGGCCATGGCCCGGCGGTTCCGGGTGGGCGTGGGCGAGAAGGTGACCTGGCAGTTCTCCAGGATGGCGCCATCCGGCAAGTCGCTCCCGGCCGGGCGGTCCACGTTCGTGGTGACCGCGATCGTGGATGTCCCGCCGGTGCTTGTCGACAAGTCCGACGAGTCGAGCACGGCGGTGCTGCCCCCGGCCGCCACGGCCAGGTACCTGCAGGGCGAATTCACGTTCGGCTGGGTCGGCTTGCGGCTCACCGCGGGGACAGCGGGGATCCCGGCGCTGCAGGCTGAGCTGGGCAGGCTCGCCCGCGTAGAGGCCCGTGCCGTGAATGCGCCGGGCCTGGTGTTCAGCGTCCGCCGGATGGACATCGTGCATAACGAGGTCCAGCAGGCGATCAGGCCGCAGGCGGTCGCGCTGGCGGTCTTCGGCGGCCTGGCGGCGCTGGCGATGCTGGTTCTGGCCGGACAGGGCCTGACGCTGATGCTGAGCCGCACCGCGGGGGAAACCTCCGTGCTGCGGGCCGTGGGCGCTACCCGCGGCCAGGCCGCGGTGGCAGCCGGGCTGCAGGGCGCGGTGACCGTGATCGCCAGCGTGGTCCTGGCCGTGGCCGGTGCCTATGCTGTCTCGCCGCTGGCCCCGGTGGGTCCGGTGCACGCCTTCGACCCGGCCCGCGGGCTGTCCGCGGACCTGCTCGTGCTGGCCGGCGGCGGTGCCACGCTGGGCGCCGTCCTGCTCGGCCTGCTGGCCGTGCTGGCATGGCGGTCGGTCCGGCCGGCCGGGCGCGAGCCCGCGGGCCGGCCGTCCGCGATCGCCTCGGCCGCCGCGGCGGCCGGGCTGCCGGTCCCGGCGGTGATCGGGACCCGCCATGCGCTCGAACGGGGATCCGGCCCGCGGCCGGTCGCGGTGCGTGCCGCCCTCGCCGGGTCCATCGCGGCGGTGACCGCGGTGGTGATGGCGGCCGTGTTCGGCGCGAGCCTGGCCGGGCTGGTGACTCATCCGGCCCGGTACGGCTGGAACTGGGATCTGCTGATCGATGCGGAGGGCGGTTACGGCAACTGGCGTCCGGCGGTAATGGACAGGCTGGTCGGCGGCCAGCCCGGTGTCACCGGCTGGTCGCAGTTCGGCTTCACCCAGGTCGCCATCGACCGGCAGGAGGTCCCCGTCCTCGGCGTGCAGCGCGAGCTCGGCTCGGTCGAGCCGCCGACTACCGCCGGCCATCCGATCGACGGGCCGGGCCAGATCGAGCTGGGCACCAGCACCCTGCGGCAGCTCGGCCTGCGGATCGGCGACAAGGTGCTGGTGGGCACCGGGAAGACGGCGCGCAAGCTGACGATCGCCGGGACGGTGACGCTGCCGTCGTTCGGGCTGGAACTGGCCGATCACGTGTCGCTCGGCCGCGGCGCCATGCTGGCGGACAGCACGCTGCTGGCCATCCAGGGCGCGACCGCGGGCGGCGCGCGGCAGCAGGCCGCCGCGGCCTTCCCGGCCTACCCATCCGCGGTGGCCGTCGACATGGCCCCCGGCAGCGGGGCCGATGCCGGGCTGCTGGTCCGGCGGATTGCCTCCGCCGATCCCGACGGCTCGCCGGGCAGCACTTACCCGCTCGGACCCCAGCTCGGCGCGGCCATCGTCAACGCGTCCTACATGGGCAGCCAGCCGATCGCGCTGGCGCTGGCCCTGGCCGCCGCCGCGGTGCTGGCCCTGGCGCTGACCGTGCTCGCCGCCGTCCGGCAGCGGCGCAGGCAGCTGGCGGTGCTCAAGACGCTGGGACTGAGCCGCCGGCAGGTGCGCGCCATCGTCGCCTGGCAGGCCAGCGTGATCCTGGTCATCGCCGCCATCGTCGGGGTTCCGGCAGGCGTGGCGGCCGGCCGGTGGGCATGGGCCAGCTTCGCCGGCCTGATCGGGGTCGTCCCGGTCAGCGTGGTCCCGGTGACCGCCCTGTTCGCCGGCTTCCTCGCCCTGCTGGCTGCCGGGAACCTGCTGGCCCTGCTGCCGGCCGCAGTAGCTGCCCGGACGTCCCCCGCCACCGCGCTGCGCGCCGAGTAGCCGGCCTCCGGGCCGGCTGGGCCGCCGGTCGCCGGGCAGCGGGTCGCCGGATAGCAGGCCCGGGAAAATGCCCGCCGACAGCCTCCGGCCCCCGGCGCGGATGCGGGAGACTGAGACATGGATTCCAGCGAGCGCCGGCAATTCGTCCGGGATCACCGGACCTGCGTCTTCGGCTATGCCCGGCGCAAGCACGGGCCGGCCATGACGATCGTGTACTACGTCATGGACGGGGACGACATCCTCGTGTCGACCATGGCCAGGCGGAGCAAGGCAAAGGCCGTCGAACGCGATCCCCGGGTCAGCCTGTGCGTGCTCGACGAGAACTGGCCGGTGACTTACGTCCAGGTCTACGGCACCGCCCGGCTGGAAACGGACCGGGACCAGGCAGCCGACCTGCTGCGGCGGATCGTCGAGCTGATGGCCGGCCAGCCCGTCCCGGCCGAGCGCCGGGAGCAGATCGCGAAGCTCTCGGCGGAAGAGCAGCGGGTCGTTGTCAGGGTGACCCCGTACGCGACGTTCGCGACGCCACCGCGGCACGTCAACCGGATGTCGGACATCGACACTCTCTCGCACTGGACCAGCTCGAGCCTGCCCTGGTGACCGCCGTGCCTGCGGGCGCCATTCCCGGTGGCTTCTCAATCGGCGCGCTCTGATGCGGCGCGTTCTCAGGCGGCGGGCGGATGCCGGCGGATCAGCTTCCGGGCAGCCGGGCAGTGCTGAGGTTTTCCTCAAGGAGCCGGAGCGCGTCGGGCATATTGGCCCGGCCGAAGCCGATGCGGACGTGGCCGGGCTCATCGTAGACCGCGCCTGGCAGCAGCAGGACGCCTGTCCCGGCGAGCTGGGCGCAGTACCGGGCGAGGTCACCGATCCCCGTGACGCGGGGGAAGCCGATCGGGCTCGCCGTCGGGCGTATCCAGGCGAAGGCCCCGGCGTACCGCTCGAAGAAGCCGTCGAGGATTGCCAGGTTGCGCCGCACGATCGCGAGGTTGCGGTCGACCAGGACGTGCCGGTTGCGCAGGGCCAGCGCGGTCAGGAACTCACTCGGCGCGCTCGAGCAGATGGTCGTGTAATCCTTCAGCCCGGTGACGGCGTCGCGCAGGGCACTATCGCGGGTGGCGATCCAGCCGGTCCGCAGCCCCGGCAGGCCGTAGCTCTTGGAGATGCTGCCGAGTGAGCAGGCCCGCTCGTACAAGTCGCAGGCGGCCGGCAGCCGGCTGGCGGGATCGTGCTCAAGCTCCCGGTAGACCTCATCGCTGAACACGACGAGCCCGTGCGCGCGAGCGAGCTCGATGACGCGCTCGAATACCGGCCGTGCCATCAGCGTGCCGGTGGGGTTGTGCGGCTGGTTGAGGTAGAGCAGCCGCGTCGCCGGGCGGATCAGCCGGGCAAGCGCGTCGAGATCATGCGCCCAGCCGTCTTCATAGCGGCGCCGCCACTGGCTCACCTCGGCGCCGGTGCTGCGCGCGACCTCAAGCGCCGACTCATAGCAGGGCGTCTCGACGATCACGTGATCACCGGGCCGCAGCACGGCGTGATAGAGCAGGAATATGCCCTCCTCGGCGCACGAGGTGGCGACCACCTCCGCAGCGCCGGTCCGCTCATACAGCGCGGCGATCGCCTGCCGGAGGTCGGCGCCCCCCGGCGGCTCGGTGTACCCGCACCAGCACTCCAGCAGCCGCTCGCGGGCGTCCGGCTCAAGCTCGAGCAGCTCCGCGATGGTGCGCGACTCGCAGTCACTGCTGGAGAGCATGAACCGCGTGCTGTGCTCGTACTGCGCGTAGAAGCGCTCGATCCGGAACGGGCTCAATTCCATCACGTCAGTATCGCGGCCGGACCGGCAGCCGCGGGAGCATCGTCGGGAACCTCGGCTGCCCGGCCGCGCCCGGCCGATGCGGCCCCGCGGCTGGCCACCGGCCGAAGCCAGCCAGGCAAGAGGCGATCAGTACTCCGGCTAGCGCCGTCACAGCAGGGCCAGAGCAGGGGACAGGTCCGCTGGCGGACAATGGTTGGTCTGGCGGCCGGCGCCGCGGCGGGGTTTGATACCTGCATGAAGTCACTGGCAGTGCGGGTGCTCGGTGATTTCGCTGTGGACGGAGTCGAGCCCCAGGCATTCGGCAGCCGGAAAGCGCGGCTGACGCTGCAGCTGCTGGCGCTGGCCGAGGAGCAGGTCGTGCCATCCGACGTGCTCATCGATGCCCTCTGGGCTGACAGCCCGCCCGCCCGGCCCGATGATCAGCTTGCCGTGTTGATGAGCCGGCTGCGCTCCGTGCTCGGCCGTGACCGTATCCAGCACCGGGACAGCGGTTACCTGCTGCATTGTGACTGGCTCGACGCGACCGAGCTGGCTGTGCTCACCGATGAGGTGGAACGGCGGCGCGGCGCGGGCAATCTGGTGGGCGCGGCTGCTGCCGCACGGGTCGCCCTCTCACTGGTTCGGGGCGCTCAGCCGGTGCCGGTGCCCGGCGAGTGGGCCCGGCTGAGGCATGCTGACCTGGAGCGCCTGACCAGTCGTGCCCGGCGGGTAGCGGCCACGGCGCTGCTAGAAGCGGGCGACTGGATGATTGCCGCTGATGCCGCCACAGCCGCGCTGGAACGCGATCCGTACGAAGAAGCGGCGCTGCGCGTGCTGCTGCGCGCCTACGTCATGGGCGGCCGGGTCGGGGCGGCACTTGCCGCCTACGCCAGCACCCGCGAGCGCCTGGCCGACGAACTCGGAACCGATCCCTCGCCGGAGACCACCGCCCTCCATACCGCGATCCTGCAGGGTGAGCTTGCCCCGCCCGCGCCGCTTCCCGTCTCGCCCGTGATCGGTCTTGTGGGCCGTGGCCGCGAACTGGCCTACCTCGACGCGGTTGCCATGCGTGCGTGCAGCGGATCCGGCGAGGTTGTCGTCATCGACGGGGAAGCGGGGATCGGGAAGACCAGCCTGCTGCGCACCTGGGCCGCCCGGCGCATCGCCGCCGGGGATACGGTGCTGATGGCATCGTGCGGGCAGCTTGACCGGGCGCTGCCGCTCGATGCGCTGCTCAGCGCGCTGACCGCGCTACTGCGGCGGCTCGGTCCCGAGGCGACCGCCGGCCTGCTGGGCACCGATGCGGCGATACTGGCGCCCCTGCTCGGACCGCTGCCCGGCCCGCGGCTGGCGGTGCTGACTGACAGCACGCTCGGCCCGGCGGTGCTGTATGCGGCCCTGGTGCGAGTACTGGGCCGCCTCGCCAGCCGGGGGCCGCTGGTAGTCGTGATCGATGACGCGTACCTGGCCGGGCCGGCCCTGCCGGACTGGGTACGCTTCGTGCGGCGCGAGGAACTGGCGGTGGCCATAGTGGCGGCCGTCCGGCCGGGCGAAGCGGGGTCGCTGCCGGCCACCGCGTTTATTCACCTGGATGTGCTCGGCCGGGCCGAGGCCGCCGAACTGGTGGGACCGGCACGCGTCGATGAGCTGTATGCGCGTTCCAAGGGCCACCCGCTATTCCTCACTGAGCTAGCGCAGCAGGCCGCGGGCGCGGAACTGCCCGCATCGCTGGTCGAGTCTGTGTCCGCGCGGTGCGACGAGCTGGGCACGGCCGGGGCGATGCTTCGGACCGCGGCGGTGATCGGCCAGGAGCTGGACGTTGACTTGCTCGCAGCCGTGCTTGGCCGTCCCGTCGTCGAGCTGCTCGATGACGCCGAGCTGGCCGCCGCCAAGCAGCTCCTGGCCGATGAGAACGGGACGTTCAGGTTCCGGCATGAGCTGGTACGGGACGCACTGGCCGCGAGCGCGACGGCGGGCAGAGCTGCCTTGCTGCACCGGCAAGCCGGCCGGGTGCTATCCCGGCGGCCTGCTGCCGACCCCGTGACGATAGCCCACCATGCGCGCCTGGGCGGTGACCTGGAGCTGGCCTCTCGGGCCCTGCGCGACGCGGCGGCGCGGGCAGCTGAGCGTTTCGACCACGCCGCCGCCGAGGCACTGCTGGACGATGCCCTGCGCCTGCACGCCGATCCCGAAGGGTGGCTGGCGCGGGCGCGGGTCCGCACCCGCCGCGGACGCTACCGCGACGCCCTGCTGGACGCCGGGCTCGCCGCGGTCGCTGGTCCGGCCGCCCTGGAGGTGGGCGCCTGGGCATCCTATTTCGACCGCCGATTCACGCAGGCGGCCCAGTTCGCCGACGATGGTGCGCTGGCCGCGGCCGACGCGGCGACTCGGGCGCGGTGCCTGGCGGTAGGTGGCCGCACACGCCATGCCGCCGGTGACCTGTCCCAGGCGGAGCGGCTGCTGAGCGAGGCTTTCTCGCTCGCCGAGGGCGCGGACCGGGTTACCGCCGCCGCGTGGCTCGGGGTGCTCCGGGCCCATCAGAGCAAGGTGCCAGAGGCGCTCTCACTCCTGCGGCCGGCGGCCCGCGGCCAGGTTGGGGTGGATCAGACGTCAGCCACCTTGCACTCGCTGCTGTTCACCGGGCATGCCTACGCGCTGGCCGGGAATCCGGCGCTCGCCCTTGACGCGCTCGACCGCTACACAGCCGAGGTGGAGCGCCGCCAGGTCCCGCGATTCGCGGGCCGTGCGGTGAACTTCGCAGGCTGGGTGCTGCGCAACGTGGGCGCCTGGCAGGAAGCGCTTGATCTCCATCGTGAGGCGCTGGAGGTAGGGCGACACCAGGGCACCGCGGAAGTCACCATCGCCGCCATAGAGGATCTTGCGGAACAGTGCCTCGATATCGGGGACACCGACGGTGCGGAATCGCGACTGGCAGAGGCCTTGACGCTGCTGCGGGGTGACCTGGTCTTCGGATGGCGGCTGGAACTTAAGCACCTGCTCGTCAGCGGGCGCCTGGCGCTGGCGCGAGGCGAGGCAGAACGCGCGCTGGCTGGCGCCACCGAGCTGGAGTCACGTGCGACCGCGCTGGGCGTACCACGTTATGTGAGCGTCGCCCGCCTGCTAGGGCACCGGGCGAACCGAGCTCTTGGCGTGCCCGTGGACGTCGGCGCCGTGACCGCGGACCTGGATCTGCTCGACGGTTCCGTGGCCATCGAGGCGTGGTGGTGGACCGGCGATGTGGCCGCGGATTTCGCTAGCGCCGCGTTCCTTGACCGGGCCATGGAGCGTGCCGGGCGGCTGGCCCGCAATGCCGGGCGTCATGCCGACGGCTTGCGGTTGGCAGCGGAACGGCGCCTGCGGGTCTGGCGGGATGCGGTCGGCTGAGTGACAATCTCGGCTGCCCGTCAGTACTACCGCTGGTCCGCGCGTCCGCGGTCAGCGGATCAGCGCTGCCGCCGCTACCGCCCTGGTCTCCCACCAGCTGAGTTCCTCGTCATAGCCGCCGAGCGCCTTCTCCCATCCGAACTGGACCATGGCGCCCAGCAGCGACAACGCCAGCTGACGTTCCCACCAGGGCTCAGTATCGATGCCGCATGCCTCAAGCGCATGACGGTAGGCCCCGATCGAGGCCTCCTTTGACTGCGGAAGACGGCGGCAGTTGATTGCGAGGTACCAGGCCAGGTCGCTGGTCGCCGCGCCGTGCCCGGGCTGTTCCCAGTCGAGTATGACCGTCCGCCCCGCGTCGTCGGTACCGAGATTGTCGAGTTTCCAGTTGCTGTGCACGAAGGTGTGCGGGGTGCTGGCCAGGGCGTCCACCAGCGGGCCCGGATCGTGCGCCAGCGGGGTCACCACGGCCGCGGCAGCCGGCGCCACCGCTGCCAGCAGCGGCCAGCCCTTGGCGACCAGTTGCGGAACCAGGTGGGTGGAGCCCATGGCTGCCTCCGCCTGGGCCATCCAGGGCGATAGCTCCAGGTAGCGATGCATGGCAGGGACGACATCGAACTCACTGCCGCAGTCCCAGAACGAGGCGTGCAGAGCGGCCATGTGCCGGAGGAACCCCGCATGCTGGTCGAGCGGAATCGGCGTGTCAGTGACCGGCACAAGCCACGGCGTAACGTCGCGCATCAGCAGCGCGCAGCCTCCCGCCGGGGGCGGGCCGGTCCGGTCTTCCGGGGCAGCCCCCACAATCGGCTGGTTGAAGCAATCCGGGAGGCGGGCGAGGATTCCCCGCTCCCAGAGCGCGAGCGGCGCGCCCCGCAGGCAGCCGGAAGCGCGCATGGTCCAGTCTTCGCCGAGATCGAGGTGCTTGAGCATGTAAGGCTGCCCGCCGATCATGATCCGCTCCAGCGTGGCCCCGGATTTTCCCGCTGCTTCGGCAACCAGCGACCGCTCAGTTGCCCCCGCGAGCAGTTCGGCCACGTCGCCGTATATTCGCGGCGCGCCGGCTGGCCGGGATTCAGGCATCAGCTGCCTCCATCTCGGCTAGCAGCGCAGCTGGCCAGCGGCCACCGCAGAAGACCGTGTCGGCAACGATCAGGCCATCACGCACTGTGAGCAGATGCATGTGATGGGCCGCGTGCGGCACGTCGTTCTCGGACCAGCTCAGTGTGTACTCGACCACCTCGCTCGCCCCGCCCGTGGCTGGATAGCGGCGCAGTTCGTCGAAGTGGCCAGGGTCGGCGAACCACCGGGCGTACTCGGCCCGGATCGCATCCGGGCCGGCGGCATGCAGCCGCCAGTTGGGCACCGTGGCGTCGAGCGTTGCGTCCGCGCTCCACGCATCACAGGCAGGGATCGTCGCGTTCTCGATCGCGTGCAGGAACATGTCGACTGGCGTGCTTGCCATAACCGCCTCCTCACAGGTCAGATACATGGCCATCGTGCACCCGGGAACTTGCAGCCAGATTGCAGCCGCGGCACGCCCCCGCCATCTCCTGCGAAGGACACGCCCCCGCCATCTCCTGCGAAGGAGGTGCGTCATGCCGCTGCCGGTGTCCGGTGCCGGGTTGTCCAGGCCCGGGCAGCCCGGCCAACCGATTCCGGCCCAAGCCCGGTTGCAATGCCAGTGCAACCGCCCCGGCGCAGTATGGCCAGCACGCCGGACCACGAGTATGGAGGCTCATCATGGCTATCAGGCCGCGGGCGCTGGCGATGCCCCGGGACGCTGCCGGGCTGCTGTGCCGCATGCGGGCGCGGCGAACACGCACGGCACAGGCCGTGCGGCCGCCGGCTGACACCGGGCCGGTGCGGCTGGGACTGCGCGAGAACTGGCCGCAGTTCACGCTGCTCGTGGTGGTCAACGTGTTCGTCGGCGGCATGGTCGGCCTGGAGCGTGCTACCACCAGCCTGGTCGGCACCCGGGTGTTCCACCTGTCCGGTTACGTGGCGGTGTTCAGCTTCATCATCGCGTTCGGTGTCACCAAGGCGCTGATCAACTTGGCGGCAGGCCTGCTGACCGCCCGGTACACGCGCAAGCACCTGCTGGTCGCGGGCTGGGCTGTCGGCCTGCCGGTTCCGTTCCTGCTCGCCTGGGCGCCGGCCTGGGGACTGATCGTCGCCGCGAACGTTTGCCTGGGCGTCAACCAGGGCCTGACCTCCTCGATGGTCGTGAACATGAAGATGGACCTGGTCGGGCCGCGCGGCCGCGGCCTGGCGATGGGCCTGAACGAGGCCGCCGGGTACATGGCCGTGGGCGCGACCGCGCTGGCGACCGGGTACCTGGCGGCGGCCTACGGGCTGCGGCCGGTGCCCGAGCTGCTCGGCGTGATCTACGCCGTGGCCGGGCTGGCCCTGTCCGCGACGGTCGTCCGGGACACCGCCGGGCACGTGGCCGCCGAAACAGCCGCCCACGCCGCCCGGCATGGCCCGCTGATTCAGCCAGGAGCGGCGACGACCCGGCGGTTCCGGACCGTGTTCAAGGACGCCAGCTGGCAGATCCGGCCGCTGCGCGGGGCAAGCCAGGCGGGGCTCGCCAACAACCTCAACGACGGCCTGACCTGGGCGGTGTTCCCGCTGCTTTTCGCCTCTCACGGGCTCGGGCTGGCCGCCATCGGACTGATCAAGGGGCTGTACCCGATGCTGTGGGGCGGGTGCCAGCTGGTCACCGGCCGGCTGGCCGACACGATCGGCCGCAGGCCGCTGATCGTCGCCGGGATGATCGTCCAGGCCGCGGCGTTCCCCGCCGCCCTGGTGCTGCTCGCCCGGCCGCTGGCAGCTGGCCTGGTCAGCGCGACCCTGCTCGGGACCGGGACCGCGATGGCCCAGCCGGCGCTGAGCGCCGTCGTCGCAGATCACACCCACCCGTCGTGGCGGGCACAGGGCCTGGGAGTCTACCGATTCTGGCGTGACCTCGGCTATGCCATCGGGGCGCTGATCGCGGGGCTGATGGCCCAGGCATTCGGTCTCAGCGCAGCGGTGATCGCTGGCGGCGCCATCACCCTCGCCTCCGCGCTCCTCGCCGCGCGGTGGATCGGACCAGCTCGGGAAGCGCCATCCCGCAGACACCCTGCGGGCTTCCTGGGAGCGGCCATAACCAGATGAACGCCGCCGCTGCGCGGGTATTGCCGCCGCTTGCTACCGTGCGGCCATGACTATCGCGCTCAGTGAAGCGACGCTCAGGCTGCTCGACGGGAGGAACTACGCGGTCCTGGCCACCGTGAATCCCGACGGCAGCCCGCAGACCTCTGCCGTTGGGTCGGCCGCGACGGCGAAGACCTGCTGTTCTCGACCGCATGAACCGCGTGCTGTGCTCGTACTGCGCGTAGAAGCGCTCGATCCGGAACGGGCTCAATTCCATCACGTCAGTATCGCGGGATCCCGCGCCGTACCGCACCGTGGTCGTCTCGCCGGTCAGGCGGGACACGAACCGGCACCCGGCCGGGCTCTTCGCTGCGGCTGGCTCCGCATACCCGGCCGGGCTCAGCCGGGGGGCAGGCGGGCCTCCTCGAGGTCCAGGTCAAGTTCGATGGAGCGCAGGGTGGTGACTCCGATGTGCCCCTGCTGGCGCAGGCCACTGAGCGTGCGCCGCTGGAGGGCGATGAGTTCGCGACGCAGCGCCAGGTCAGCTGCTGTGGTGCCGGCCGCCTCGCTCTCCAGGTCCTCGTCGCCGGTCATCGTCTCCAGCCGGCGCAGCCGGGCGAGGTACTGCGCCTGCAGACCATCGGTGAGCTCGGCAGGCAGCTCCCCGCTCACGCATGCCTCGCCGAGATGCTCGAGCGCGGCCTCGGTCACCTGAAGGCGGGCCTGGCGTTCGGCATCGGCGACGGATGGTGCTCGCTCAGATGGATCCATCGCGCGAGCACCGGCAGGGTCATTCCTTGTGCCACCAAGGTCACGATGATCACCGCGAACCCTAGGTAGATGATGTCGTCACGCCCGGCCAGTGGTTCTCCGGCAGCGGTCAGCTTGGGAACCGCCAGGAGGGCAGCCAGCGTGATGGCTCCGCGCATGCCCGACCAGCCGAGGATCAGCCGTTCGCGCCATCCCGGCTGGCTGGTGACGCCACGGTCACGGCGCCTGGGCCGGATCAGCGCGCCGAAGGCCCACATCCAGGCCAGCCGGATGACGATGACCGTCGACACGACCGCGACCCCCGTCAGGGCCAACCGCCCCAGCGGGCCTCTGGCCTGAATGCTGAAGGTGTGGAACGACAAGCCCACGAGCACGAACAGGGCGGCGTTGATCAGGAATACCAGGGTTTCCCAGAAAGCCCCGGACTGGAGCCTGCTCCGGGCGGAGAACACGCCTTCGCTACGGTGCCAGCCCAGGTAGAGGCCGGCGGTGACGGCAGCCAGCACCCCCGATGCGTGGATTGCCTCGGCCGGCAGATAGGCCGCGTAAGCCATCAGGATCGAGCCGGCGATCTCGATCGGCGGGTCGTCGATCAGGTTGCGCAGCCGGCGGCCGGCCAGCCCGACGGCAATCCCGATCGCCCCGCCCGCCACGGTCGAGTACACGATCGCCCCGGCGGTGCGGGCAGCCGAGAAATGCCCGGTGGTGGCGGCGGCCACGGCTGCGGCGTACAGCACCAGCGCCGTGGCATCGTTGAACAGCGCCTCTCCTTCCAGGATGGTGATCAGCCGCCGCGGCAGGCTGAGCCTGCTGGCGATGCTGGTAGCCGCCGACGCGTCCGTCGGGCCGACCGCGGTGCCGAGCACGAATGCGATAGGCCAGGACAGATGACCGACCCAGTGCACCACGGCCGCCACCCCGCAGGCGGTTGCCAGCACGAGCAGAACGGCGAGCACCCCTATCGGGCGGGCGTTACGGGAGAATGCCGTGGGCGACGACGTGATCGCCGCGTCGTACACGAGCAGCGGGAGCATCCCGAGCAGCACCACCTCCGGCTGCAGAGAGACATCGGGCACAAACGGCAGGAACCCGATGATCAGGCCGGCCACGACCAGTACGACCGGTGCCGGGATGCCGACCTGGCGAAGGGCCGCAACGGCGAACAGGGTTGCCGCGGCGACGCCAAGGACGATGAGCAGCTGGCCAGAACTCACGATCAAATACTCGCCGCCCCGCGGCCAGCCATCAACGGCCGGGACCATCCGCTGGCCTGCCGTGGCCGTGCCGGTATTGCCGCCGCTTGCTACCGTGCCGCCATGACTATCGCGCTCAGTGAAGCGACGCTCAGGCTGCTCGACGGGAGGAACTACGCGGTCCTGGCCACCGTGAATCCCGACGGCAGCCCGCAGACCTCTGCCGTGTGGGTCGGCCGCGACGGCGAAGACCTGCTGTTCTCGACCGTGGAGGGGCGCGTGAAGCACCGCAATATGCGGCGCGACCCGCGCGTCAGCGTCACCGTGCTCGACTCCGCGGACCCGGAGAACTACGTCGAGCTGCGCGGCCGGGTGTCGATGACGCCAGACGCTGACCGCCGGGTCGACACCCAGCTGTCCTGGAAGTACGACGGCAAGGATCCTGGCGAGGACCGGCCAGGCGCGGTCCGCGTGGTCGTGCGGATGGTCGTGGAGAAGGCTACGGGATACGCCGCGTAGCCCGCCGAAGACTATCTGCGCCGTCACGCTGACAGCCGCGTCAACGTGCGCTGGCCCTGGGCCCGCGGTGATGGGATGATGCGACCGTGAGCGATGACAGGAATACCTCGCTCGCCGACACCCTGGCAGAGGCCGGCGAGTCGGGCAGGCCGTGACTGATGCGCTTGAGAGCATCCAGCCAGCCATCGATGCGCTCGCGGAAGTGGCGAACCGTCCCGAGGTCCGGGCGGTGATCGAGCGCGCGCAGCAGGCCATCCGGAGCAGGCCGTGCCTTTGCTTCTGCCGACGGGCTCATCCGGCTGACGGCGAAATCTGCGAGATGCTCGGGGCGGTGATTACGGGCCAGTATCACTCGGACTTGCTGGGCGACGTTGATGTGCCGCTGTGCGCTCCGTGCGCTGCGGCCCGGGCCGCGCGCGAGTTCGCCGACTGATCGGAGGCCGCTTCCAGCGGCTTGCTCAGCCGAGGGCCGCGGCGATGATCGCTTGTGCTTCTTCCTGGATCGCGGCGAGGTGACGGGGGCCGCGGAAGGACTCGGCGTAGAGCTTGTAGACGTCCTCGGTGCCGGACGGGCGGGCCGCGAACCAGCCGGATGCGCTGATGACCTTGAGCCCGCCGATCGGGGCGCCGTTGCCGGGTGCCGTGGTCAGCGCGGCGGTGATTTTCTCTCCGGCGAGCTCGCGGGCGGTGACCTGCTCCGGGGACAGCTTGCCCAGCGCGGCTTTCTGCTCCCGGCTGGCCGATGTGTCGATGCGAGCGTAAGCCGGCGTTCCGTAGCGGCCGGTGAGGTCGCGGTACAGCTCCGATGGCGAGCGTCCGGTCACGGCCGTGATCTCCGAGGCGAGCAGCGCGAGGATGATCCCGTCCTTGTCGGTCGTCCACACCGAGCCGTCGCGCTGCAGGAACGAGGCCCCGGCACTTTCCTCGCCGCCGAAGCCGACCGATCCATCCAGCAGTCCCGGCACGAACCATTTGAACCCGACCGGCACCTCCAGCAGCCGGCGGCCCAGGCCGCCGGCTACCCGGTCGATCATCGAGGAGCTGACCAGGGTCTTGCCGACTGCGGCCGCCGCCGGCCAGCCGTCGCGGCGTGAGTACAGGTAGTCGATGGCGACGGCAAGGTAGTGGTTGGGGTTGAGCAGGCCCGCGTCGGGCGTGACGATGCCATGCCGGTCGGCATCGGTGTCGTTCCCGGTCGCGATCGCGAACTCGTGCTGGCGGGCGATCAGGCTGGCCATGGCCGACGGCGACGAGCAGTCCATCCGGATCTTGCCGTCCCAGTCCAGCGTCATGAACCGGAAGGTGGCGTCCACGCCCGGGTTGACGACGGTGAGGTCCAGCCCGTAGCGATCGCCGATCTCGCCCCAGTAGCCGACACTGGCACCGCCGAGCGGATCGGCGCCGATGCGGATCCCCGCGGCCGCGATCGCGGCGAGATCAACTACCTGCCCCAGGGCCGACACGTAGGCGTCGGTGAAGTCGAATTGCCCGGTGCTGTCGGCCGCGACCGCGCGCGCGTAAGGGATCCGGCGCACGCCCGCCAGGCCGTCGGCGAGCAGGGCGTTAGCCCGTTCCTGGACCTGCCGGGTGATGTCGGTGCCGGCCGGACCGCCATCCGGCGGGTTGTACTTGAATCCGCCGTCCGAGGGCGGGTTGTGCGATGGCGTGACCACGATCCCGTCGGCGCGGGGCCCATGCCCGGATCCGTTATGCGCCAGGATCGCCCTGGACACCGCCGGAGTCGGCGTATATCCGCCGCGGGCGTCAAGCAGCACCCTGACGTCGTTGGCGGCGAGCACCTCAAGCGCGCTGACCTGCGCCGGCTCGGAAAGCGCATGCGTGTCAGCGCCCAGGTACAGCGGCCCGTCGATGCCCTGGGCGGCCCGGTACTCGCATATCGCCTGGGTGGCGGCAACGATGTGATCTTCGTTGAACGTCGCCGTCAGCGCGGACCCGCGGTGACCCGACGTGCCGAACGACACCCGCTGGGCGGCCTCGCCAGGGTCCGGATGCAGCGTGTAGTAGGCGGTGACCAGCTTCGCGACATCCACAAGATCCTCGGCGGCAGCGGGCTGCCCCGCGCGCGGACTCATCATGGCGTCATCCTGGCACGCGCGTTCTGGTCAGGTGCGAAGGGCCGGCGCCAGTGGCGGACACTAGATCCATGACCAGAACCAACGCAGCTGCCAGCGCGGCTGCCGGCGCGGTCATCGCCGGCCGGCGGCTGGCGATGCTGGACCGTGCCCGCATCTACGCATGCGGGATCACGCCTTATGACGTGACCCACCTCGGGCACGCGGCGACGTTCGTCTGGGTCGACGCGATGAGCCGGGTCCTTCGCCTCCTCGGCGTCGAGCCTGAGGTATGCCGGAACATCACTGACGTCGATGATGTCCTGGATGCCGCGGCTGAGCGTGCCAGTACGCCCTATGACGCGTTCGCGGCCGTCCAGCAGTTCCGTTTCGAGCGCGACATGGCTGCCCTGAGCGTGCGTTCCCCGCAGCACGAGCCAAGGGCGCACCGGTACGTCGAGCATGTGATCCGGCTGGCCTCGGGCCTGCTGGCCACGCAATCCGCCTATCACCGCGGGGGCAGCATCTACTTCCGCGGCCGGGCCGCCGCCGGCCGCGCTGGCCTGGCCCAGGACGAGGCACTGCGGCTGTCCGCCGAGTATGGCGGCCGGCCCGATGACCCGGCCAAGGACGACCCGCTGGACATCGCCGTCTGGCAGGCCAGCGAGCCAGGTCATCCGGCGTGGCAATCCCCGTGGGGCGACGGCCGGCCAGGGTGGCATGCCGAGTGCGCCGCGATGGCCCTGTCGGTGTTCGGGGTTGGCGTGGATATCCACGCCGGCGGGAAAGATCTCCGCTTCCCGCACCACGCCTACCATGCCGCGATGGCCGAGGCATTTACCGGAGTGCGCCCCTATGCGCGAGCGTGGCTGCACGTCGGCACCGTCACCATGGCGGGCGCCAAGATGGCCAAGTCGGCCGGCAACCTGATCCTGCTGGAGGATCTGCTAGCCCGCCATCCCGCAGCGACGGTGCGGATGATGATCCTCGACCGGGGCTGGGCTGGTGACTGGGATTACACGCCGTCGCTGCTCGATTCCGCGGCCGCGCGGCTGGAGGACCTCTACCGCGCGGCGGGCCGCGCTAGCTCATCTCAGCAGGACGCCGGCGCCGAGATTCGCCGCGTTCTGAGCGAAGACCTGGATGTACCCGCCGCGCTCAACCTCGCGATCGAGGCTGGTGGCGGCCCGGCCCGTACCGTCGCCACTGCCCTCGGGTTCAGCTGATGCCCGTGTGGCGAACGCTCCGGCCAGGTGCGGTGTGCGGCGCCGGCCGTGTCGCGGGTAGGTGCCGATGCGGCGCTGGTGGGGTCGTTAGCTGCCGTCGGCGGTCCGGCTGAAGGTGAGCGCCTGGCGGCGCAGCAGGGCCCAGTCCAGGGGCGGCCGCGGGTCGGGGACGCCGGGCCGGGTGCGGGGGAGTTGTACCCGGAGCGCGAGGGGGCGGATGGTGCAGCGCACCGGGGTGGGCATCATTACTGATTCGCCGTCGATCCCGACCGGGATCTCCGGCTGGTCGGCGTCGATGATGATCTCGCGGGCCGTCAGCATGGTGACGTTGCGGGAGCGCTGTGCCGCGCGCAGCAGCCCGGCGGCCTGGGCGGCATTCTCGATCTTGATGCCGACAATCCCGAGCAGGCCCTGGTCGAGCCGTGCGCGGCGGCCCAGGCCGGCGATGTCGCCGGTCTCGTACGGGTTGTTGCTGACCAGCACCGCTTGCGGGCCGTCGAGTATCACCTGGCCGCCGGCCCGGACTACCAGGTGCGCGCCCTGGTGGCCGGTCAGCAGGTCGGGGAGCATGGCCAGCGCGGTGCCGGTTTTCTCGTCGCGGTAGGCGGGACTTTGCACGACCTGGGCGTAGGCGCCGAAGGATGCGTTGTTGACGAACGTGCGGTCGCCGATCAGGCCAAGGTCGATGCGCACCTCGACGCCGTCGGACAGGGCGTCGAGGCAGGCGGCCGGGTCGTCGCGGTCCAGCCCGAGGTCGAGGGCGAAATGGTTGCGGGTACCCGCGGAGATGACCATCATCGGGATATCCCGGCCGGCCGCGATGCCCGCGACGAGGGCTTGCGTGCCGTCGCCGCCGGCGACCCCGAGCAGGTCGGCTCCGCCGTCGACGGCGTGGCGGGCCAGCGCGGCCACGTCGATGATCCCGGGACCCTCGAGCAGGGTCACCTCGGCGCCGAGTGCGGCGGCCTTGTCGGCCAGCCCGAACTTCGCCACTTTCCCGCCGCCTGACCTCGGGTTCATGATCAGGAAGGGCCGCTGCCGCGGCGCGGCGGCGTGTTCGGGCGGCCCGGCTGGCAGGCGGCCGCTGGCCAGTGCCGCGCGCCCGGCGGCCGCGGCGGCGACCGCGAGCACGACGGCCAGTGCGATCTCCCACAGCAGCCCGGCGACGGCGTACACGACGATCACGAACACCGGCGCGGCGATCAGGACCGCGAGCGCGAGCCAGCGCCGGACGCCCCGGCTAGCCAGGAACCACCACGCCGCCGCGCAGCCGAGCGCCAGGCCCGCGAAGCCGAGGAGCAGCGCGGTGATGCTCCGCAGAGCGCCCGAGATCAGCAGCACCAGTACCACGGCCGCGGCGGCGGCGAACGCCAGCCGGGCCAGCCAGCGCTGGCTCCGGCTGACACTGGCCGATGCCCCGCCGACCGCGCCCGGCGGGCTAGTTGCGCCGACCGCGCCCGGCGGGCCAGTTTCGTGCAGCGGGCCGTCCTCCTGCGCTGTCATGTAACCCACCACCCTTGCGCACTACGTCTGGGCACTTCCCGCTGGTACTGTCGCCCGCGCATGGCCGACCTGGCGTCACCCGCCGGGGGTGGTACCCGGGCCGCCCGCGCGTCGTTAGCGTGCCGGGCCGGGTGCCGTTGCCGGTCTGGCACGCCTAGCCGGCCGGTGGTGCTGCGGGAATGCCGGGCGGCGGGTCAGTATCGGCGGCTATCTGGCCCGGAGCCGCCTGGGCCGGGTCTGTCCATTGGGCGCCGGTTTCATCGCGGAATGCGGCGATAGCCGCATCGATGGTCGGGAAGAAGTGCTGCGGGTCGATCGTGCGGGTGAGCCCGTAGCGTTCGATCTTGCGCCGTACCGGGTCCTTGAGCTCGGCGAATACCAGGCTGATGCCGCGCGTGTTCAACGCCTCGTCGAGTTCCTCCAGCAGATCGGATGCGGTGGTGTCCACGTCGGTGACCGGCTCGGCCGCGATCACGATCCACTGTGGTTTCGGCTCGGCGGCTGCCAGCCGCTGGATCTCGTCGCGGAACGTCTTGGCGTTCGCGAAGATCAGCGGGGCGTCGAACCGGTAGATGACCAGGCCCGGCAGGTGCCGTGCGGCGGGGTAGGAGCGGATGTCGTGGTAGCCCTCCAGCCCGGCCACCCGGCCGAGCCTGGTTTCGTACGGCCACCATGTCCGCCGGAAGACGTTCAGGATTGACAGCCCGACCGCTATCGCGATTCCGGGCAGCACGCCGAGCAGCGCGACGCCGAGGAAGGCCGCGATCGACAGCGCGAACTCGGCCTTGCGCTGCCGCCACAGCCGCACCGTGGCCGGGATGTCGGCCAGGGACAGCGACGCGGTGATCACCACCGCGGCCAGGGCCGGCTGGGGCAGGTTCCTGAACAGGCCCGGGACCAGCACGATCATGAGAATGATCAGGACCGCCCCGGTGACCCCGGCCAGCTGAGTCTTCGCGCCTGACCGCTCCGCCACCGCGGTCCGCGACCCGCTGGTGCTGACCGGGAAGCCCTGGAAGAGGCCGGCGGCCAGGTTCGCCGCGCCGATGCCGATCATCTCGCCGTTACCGTGGACCTCCTGCCCGGAGCGGGCCGCGAACGCCGACGCGGTGGAGATCGTGTCGGCCAGGGAGACCAGCGCGATCCCCAGCGCCCCGGCGAACAGGGGCCCGAGGTCGGACAGCCGGACATGCGGGATCGTCAGCGGCGGGAACCCCTTGGGCAGCACCCCGACGAGGCTGACACCGTGATCGGCCAGGTGAAAGACCGTGCTGGCCGCGATCGCGAGCACGACGGCGATCAGCACGGCCGGGACCTTCGGCAGCCACCGCTGCAGCACCAGGATCACCGCGATCCCGGCGATCCCGACCGCGGCCGCCGCCGGAACCGCCTCGCCGTTCGCCAGGCCCTTGGCGAAGCCGGTGATCTCGCCGATCAGGCCGTCGGCCTCGACCTTGAACCCGAACAGCTTCGGCAATTGCCCGATGAGGATGGTCAGCGCCAGGCCGTTCATGTAGCCGATCATCGTCGGCTTGGAGATCAGGTCGGCGATGAAACCGAGCTTGCCGATCGCCGCCACGATCATGATCGCCGCGACCATGATCGCGAGCACCGACGCCAGCGCGACCGCCCGCTCGGCGTCGCCCTTGGCCACCACCAGCGGCAGGATCGTGGCCGCGATCATCGGCCCCAGCGAGGAGTCCGGGCCTAGCACCAGGATCCGCGACGGCCCGAATGCGGCGTAACCGAGCAGGCACAAGATGGACGTGTACAAGCCGGTGATCGGCGGCAGGCCCGCCAGTTCCGCATAGGCCATGCCCTGCGGGACCAGCAGCGTGGTGAGCACCACCCCGGCAATGACGTCCTTGGCCAGCCACTGCCGGCGGTAGGACGAGATCACCTGAAGCCCGGGCACCCAGTGGAACATGGACACCCCCGGGGCCCTGGTCATATGCCGTGACTGCCATTTCTCCCCGCCGGGCAAGCCCGGCGCATCACCCGCGCAGAGTGAGGGCCAGCGTACCGGAGCAGGCGATCCTGGCGGGATGACTTCCCGCCCGAAGGCCAGGCGCAGCCCCGGCGAAGTACGGGAAGATCTCGCAGCCACGTCATCACGCCCGCCGGAGGTAACCGATATGGCCAAGAAGAAGGACAAGCAGAAGCAGCATGACGCCATGCGGAAGCGGCATGGCGCGGAGGTTGAGGCGCCGGCCGCCACGGCGGGGGGGCGGGGGCGGGCGCGGTGGTGCGGCTGAAGCGGAAGGAGTATGAGCGGGAGATGCGGGTGCTGCATGGTGAGCTGGTGGCCTTGCAGGAGTGGGTGAAGGCGTCCGGGGCGAGGATCTGCGTGGTGTTCGAGGGCCGGGATACGGCGGGGAAGGGGGGCACGATCAAGCGGATCACCGAGCGGGTGAGCCCGCGGGTGTTCCGGGTGGTGGCGCTGCCGGCGCCGACGGAGCGGGAGAAGTCGCAGATGTACATCCAGCGGTACCTGCCGCATTTCCCGGCGGCGGGCGAGGTGGTGATCTTCGACCGTTCCTGGTACAACCGGGCGGGCGTGGAGCCGGTGCTGGGGTTTTGCACGCCGGAGCAGGCGGCGCGGTTCCTGGGGCTGGTGCCGGGGGTGGAGAAGGCGATGGCCGATGACGGGATCGTGCTGCTGAAGTACTGGCTGGAGGTCAGCCCGGGCGAGCAGACCCGCCGGCTGCGCAGCCGCATCGATGACCCGCGGAAGATCTGGAAGCTCTCGGACCTGGACCTGAAGTCCTACAGCCGCTGGTATGACTACTCCCGGGCCCGGGACGCGATGTTCGCCGCCACCGACACCGCGTGGGCGCCGTGGTACATCGCGGACACCGACGACAAGCGACGCGGCCGCCTCAACATCATCAGCCACCTGCTCAGCCAGGTCCCCTACCAGCCGCCCGCCCGCCGCGACATCACCCTGCCCCGCCGCCAGCCCGCCCGCGGCTACACCGAACCCGGCCTGCCACTACGGCACATCCCGACACCGTTCTAGCAGCGGCTGATGTAACCTAGCGCCCTGTTCTCCGTGCCTTCCGGGGGCTACGGTCGCCATTGCCATCCGCATTTCGCACCCACCCTTGGCGGCGGCCAATAGTCTCGCTTAGGCTTCGGGGGCACTTCGTCCGCGTTAACGTCGGGGCGGAAGGTCTGTGGCAGCGGCAGGCTGCCGCCAACAAGGGAGAATCATGTCTGAACTGATTGTGATCGGCTACGACGACCAGGCCAGTGCCACCCAGGCTTACAACCAGGTACTGGCGCTTAGCAAGGACTTCATCGTCAAGCTCACCGGCCTGGCGATCGTGAACGTGGATGCGGAGGGCAAGAGCCACGTCGAGACCCCGCAGAAGATCGTCGGTGTGTCGGCGGCGGGCGGGGCTCTGTGGGGGATGCTGATCGGCTTGCTGTTCTTCGTCCCGGGCGTGGGGCTGCTGCTGGGCGGCGCGATGGGCGCTTTGTTCGGCAAGCTGGGCAAGAGCGGGATCAATGACCAGTTCAGGTCCCAGGTGCAGGACATGCTCAAGCCGGGCTCTGCTGCGGTGGTGATCATGGCTGAGGCGATCACGGAGGACAAGTTCGCTGACGCGATGGCGCCGTTCGGCGGTCAGGTGCTCAAGACCTCGCTGTCCGAGGAGGACGAGAAGGAACTGGCCGCCGAGCTGTCCGACGGCAGCTGACCTCCTTCCGGCCCGGCCGGGGATGGCTGGCCGGAACATGCATTGCGGTGACCCGGCAGGCGCACGCAGCCAGCAGCATCACGCCGCTGTCGTGCGCCCACCGGATCACCGTGCGCCAGCGCCACGGTCGCGGCGCCGCCCCTCATGCCTTGCCCGCCATGCCGCGCCCCACTCGCTGCGGGTGAGTTCGTCACCCAGGTGAAGATCGGCGAAGGGTGATTGACGACTCACCCGTAAGGGCACGAGAAGAGGCATAGTTAAGGCAAGTGAGCTAGCCTGCTTTCAGACCCTGGGCTGGGCAGCTATCGTCGGCGGGCGCCGCACTCCCGGTGCCCGCCGCACAGGCACGAGGGCGAGGCAGTAGGAATGGCGACCAGCACGGCCGCTCAAGGCCCGGCGCGCTCCATTCGGCAGGGACCTGGTGCCGACGATCCGGTTCTGCAGTCGAAGATCACCGGGCCGAGCGCGCCCGGCTGGGCTGTGTCACGTCCGCGGATCGACAAGCTCATTGCTCAGGGTGCGCGGCGCCCGCTCATCGTGGTTACCGGCCCCCCGGGCGCCGGTAAGACGATGGCCCTCGCACTGTGGGCCCGCGCGCACCCCGGTGCCTTGGCCTGGCTCACCCTTGACGACTACGACAACCGGCCGAGGGTCTTCTGGTCGTATGTCATAACGGCGCTTCGCCAGGCTGGCGTCGTCGTTCCGAAGGCCTTGTCGGTCACGGCACGCGGGCACGCCGTCGACCATGCGTTCCTGCTGCGATTTGCGTCGGCGATGGCCGCGCAGGACCCGGCGGTGACGCTGGTCCTCGATGACCTCCAGCTGCTGACCGAGCCCAAGGTGCTGGATGGGCTGGAATACGTGCTGCGGAATGCGGGAGGCGGCCTGCACCTGGTGGCCGCCTCGCGGATGGACCCGCTGCTGCCGCTGCACCGGTACCGGCTCACCGGGGAGCTCACCGAGATCAGGGCTGATGACCTGGCCTTCACTGTCCCGGAAGCTGGCCTGCTCATGAGGCAGCATGGCGTCACGCTGTCCGCGGAGTCGCTTGAACGCCTCTCCAGGCGAGCAGAGGGCTGGGCAGCGGGCCTGCGGCTGGCCGCGATCTCGATGGCCGGACACCCCGACCCGGACCAGTTCATCAAAGAGTTCGCCGCCGAGGACAGCGCCGTGACCGGCTATCTGGTCCAGGAGGTCCTCAACGCTCAGCCCGCCCACGTGCAGGATTTCCTGCTGAGAACGAGCATCCTGGACCGGGTCTGCGCCGACCTTGCCTGCGAGCTGGCCGATGATGAACCTGCGCCGGACGCGCTGGCCGCCCTGGCCAGGGCGAACACGTTCATCCTGCCGATTGGGCACGGGTGGTACCGCTACCATGCGTTGCTGGCCGCGGTGTTGCGCCTGAAGCTGCGGCATGACTGCCCCGACCAGGTGCCCGACCTGCACCTTCGGGCTGCCGGATGGTACCGGCGGAGCGGATTGCTGACCGAGGCGGTCCGGCATGCCGGGGAGGCGGGTGACTGGCTGCTCGCGGCCCGAACGGTTGTTGACGAGCTAGCCGTGGGGCGGCTGATCGAACCGCGAGGCAACGAGCAGCTCGCTGACGGGTTCCGGCGCATGCCGCGCGATCCGAAACGGGCGGATCCGCCGCCGCTGCTCATCGATGCCGCCATCGAGCTATCCCGGGGCCAGCACGACCCGAGCGCCGCCTCGCTCGCCGCTGCGGAAAGCATCCTCGAGCACCTGCCCGCTGATGCCGAAGTCGCGTCCCGGCTCGCTGCCGCGATGATCCGTCTCGCCCTATCCCGTCGCACCGGGAACCTCGACGCCGCGATGGCTGCGGCAGCCGGGGCGGGCACCCTGCTCGAAGGAGTTCCCCAGGGCCTGCTCGCGCGGCATCCCGAGATCTCCGCACAGGTCGCGACGGGGCGCGGAGCCGTAGAACTCTGGTCGGGCCATTTCGACGCGGCTGCCGCCACCTTCAATGCGGGTGTGGCCGCCTGCCCATCCGACAGCGCGAATGAGCGCGCCGACTGCCTCGGATACCTCGCACTTCTCGACGCGCTCGGCGGGAAGCTGAACCATGCCGTGGAGCTAGCCGCAGGCCCGCCCGAGAACAACGAGGACGAGCCGGTCAGCGCGGCTGCTGAGGTGGCACTAGCTTGCGTGCATACGGAACGCAACGAGCTGTCCCTCGCGGGTGGACGGCTGAAGCGCGCGCACGACGCGCTGCGGGCTCGTCCCGACAAGCTGATGAGCGCGCTGGCATGCCTCGTCGCTGCCCGCCGCAGCCTGGCCAAAGGCCGTCCCGGAGCGGCAGCAGAGAACGTCGGCCGGGCGCGGCATGGCTGGTCGCCGCCAGCCTGGCTGGACCGCAGGCTGAGGCTGCTTGAATCGTCGGCGTGCGCGGCGATATCGGATACCGACTCAGCGGTGGACATGGCCGCGAGCGCCAGCCCAGGGTCCTGTCTCGATGCGGCCGCCGCGCTGGCGCATGCGTGGATGACCGCCGGTGACTCGCAAGCTGCCAGGCACGCGCTGGCCAGCGTGTCGCCGCGCGCTGAAACACCCGACTGGGCCCGCCTGGAGGGCTGGCTGGCCGATGCTCAGGTCAGCTACGACAGCGGTGACAGCGGACGCGGCCGCCGGTCACTTGAGCACGCGCTGCGGCTGGGTGAACCGCAGCGGCTCCGGCTGCCGTTCATCCTGCAGCGAACCTGGATCCGGCCGGTACTGCGGCGCGACCCCGACCTGGCCGACGCGTACCGGCAGATACTGGAGCCGGACCTGGTGAGCCCGGCGGGAGTCCCGGCCCAGCAGCCCGCTGCCGGGCGCTCAGCGCCGCTGATCGTCGAGCGACTCAGCGAGCGCGAGGGTGAAGTGCTGCGGCATGTGTCGGCCATGCTGAGTACCGCTGAGATCGCCGCTGAGATGTACATCTCGGTGAACACGGTCAAGACCCACCTCAAGAGCATCTACCGGAAGCTGGCGGCGACTCACCGTGGTGAGGCGGTCCGCCGGGCAAAAGAGCTCGAGCTGATCTGAATTTCGCGCTTCCGCTCAGCGCAGCGGGGTGGATCATCGAGCACCGGCCCAGAACAAGGACCATCCGGCGCGGGTGATGCCTGTTTCGCTGGCGAATCGCACACTTGCAAGCCGGACGGCACTCCGCCGCTCCGCGAGATAGGCCGCCCGACTGTTCCCGGACTACGCGGACTCCGGTGGCCGTGACCGAACGGACGTATCATCCATGTCAGGATCGGGCTGGTTCATTGGGCTGGGCATTTTGTACCTGGTCCTGCTATTCACGGTGGCCGTCATGACCTTCCGCAAGGGTCACTGGATCCTCGGCCTGATCGGCTTCATCTTCCCGATCCTGTGGCTCATCGGCGCGGTCCTTCCGGCTAAGCGCCGCCGGTGATCTGCCTCCAATAGCGAACGCTGGGCAGCCGCGCTGCGCTGTGCTCAGGACTCAGCTTTGCTGTCCGGAGACCTGCCGTGCGGAGTCGGGCTCGCCGCGACGGGCTGCGTCGCTCCAGTGGCCGGGGCCGCCGGCGCCAGAGCCGGCACGAGTCGCGCCGAGGCCACATAGGCCACCACGACCGCGACAATGGCCAGGGGCATTACTTGCAGGCCGTCCGACGACAGCAGCAGCGTGGCTAGCAACACGGAAGTCATCGGGAGCCTGAGCATGACGGCGCACATCGCGCCGATACCCATGGCGACGCCGTAAATAAGCGGCAGCCCCGGCAGGTGCGACAGTGCCATACCGCCCGCCGCCCCGAGGAACAGGGACGGGAAGACGGGCCCGCCGCGGAAGCTGCTCAGCGACGCCCCGTAAGCAAGCCCCTTGCAGGCCAGCAGCAGCAGTAGCGCTCCCACGGTATAGCTGGCGCTGTGCGTGATCAACGGGCCTAGCGCCGATTGCCCGGAGAACAGCACCTCTGAGGAGTCCTTTCCGGTACCCGCCGCGTACGCGATGGCAAGCCCAGCGACAGCCAGGCCGACCACCGGCGTGAAGAGCAGCATCCGCCGCTCAACATGAGGCCGCAGGAACAGCGCGAGCCGCCGGATCCCGGAGCCGGCCACGGCAGCCATCAGCCCGATGGCCAGCGCCCACAGGAATTCCGCGCCCGTGGGCGAGCCGACGTGCGGCAGGCCGGGAATCGCCAGCGAGAACGTGCCGAGCCCGGTCAGGTGGTCAAGGCCGATGAAGATAAGCGAACCGATGCCGGCCGCCAGCAGGCCCGGCACCAGCACAAGCTCCAGCATGGTCCCGGCGATCCCCGATGCCTCCATCAGCAGGAACGCCCCGAGCAGGGGCGAGCCGAACAGCGTGCTGATGGCGGCGAAACTCCCCGCCGCGGCGACCACGGCCTGGGTCCGCGCGGGAGCGTCCCGCTTAACGAGACGGATCGCCAGGACGCCGAGCCCGCCGCCGAGGGCGATCAGGGGCGCCTCGGGTCCGAGCACCACGCCCAGGCTCAAGGTGGCAAGTGCCGCCAGCACGATGCCGGGAAGCTCGATCGGCGTGGCCGGGCCCCCGCCCACCTTGAGGCCGTCGGCCGGTGAGTGGCCGCCCGTACCGGGCAGGTACCGGATGGTGAGGCTGACCAGCACCCCGGCCAGCAGCAGCAGCGGGATCGGCCACCACAGCGGTTCGGAGTGAAAGCCGATGTCCTTGGGCAGGTCCGTGAAGATCCATCCCTGCAGCTTGCCGACAAGAGCGAGAAAGAAATAAGCAGCCGCGGAAACGGGCACGCCAATGATCGCCGCGAGCACCAGCAGCGCAATGTAGCTCCGGGACCGCAGCAGCGCAATGGGATCGGGCGGCGTTGTCACCAGAGTCCTCCCGTTCCGACGAGACAGCCGCCCCATGGTCCCGCAGTCACGGACGCGGACGCCTCACCTGGGCGGGGTGATTGCCGGCCGCGGGGCACCAGCGACTACCTGAGGATGTTCACGGCGCGTGAGACCACCAGCACCGCGACCACCAGTGAAATCGCCTCCTCGGCCATCATCATGAGCTTCGCCCAGGACTTGATCGCCGAGACATCCGTCGGGCTGAACGCCGTGGCCGTCGTGAACGACACGTGCAGGTAATCCATGAACTTCGGATACCAGCCAGCCGGCACGTACTGAGCGTTGGTCATCTCGGGGAAGACGAAGGCAGGCAGCGCGGCGTCGCCGCGAGCACGGGCGGCCGCTCCGCCGCGGTCGAGATCCCAGTACCACAGGCCGAAGGCGATCACGTTGGTAAGCCAGATCGCGCCGCCGCTGGCCAGCAGGATATTGGCATCTGTGGCTGAACTTGGCACCGCCGATGATCCCGGCCACCAGGCGCACCGCGGCGGAGGCATTGACCGCGGAGATCAGGCCGATCAGCGTCCCCGTCAGTACCCGCAGCCAGGTGGAGTCGCGGTCGATGCGCCCTGGGTCGCGATGATCATAACCGCGAGCAGCGGTACCAGGACGACTATGACAAACACCCAGCGGGCATCTCCGGCCCTGAGCTCGGGCGGCAGCACCGCGCGCAGCCCGCCGGCGACCAGCACGGCCAGCGCCATCGGCCAGCGCCGTTCACCGGTCCGCGGCGACGGGGGAACGCCGGGGCTGGCCGGTGGCGGGGGACTGGGGCTCGTCATTGGTCAGGTGACCAGCAGGTAGATGCTCTTGCCCGCCAGCCAGAAGCCAAGCAGCAGGGAAAGCACGATGATCACCTGGTCCCGGTGGGTGTCCAGCCAGATCCGCAGGCGTGCAAGCCGGGCACCGGCCGCGGCGGGTGCGAAAACTGCGTACAGCTCCAGGTACAGGAAGCTGGCGGTAGCCAGCAGGACGAAGAGCATGAGGGTCAGGTAGTCGGCGGCGCTGGACAGCTTCGCCTGGGTGACCGTGGCGGCGCCAGCCGCTACCAGCGTCCATGGCTGAAGGAACGCAGCCAGGCCCGCCGCCGCCCACGGCGAAAGCCGGTCCAGTCTCGCCATCCAGGTCGGTGGTTTGCGGGGACGGCCCATCCGCCGCCGCTGCCGCACCGCGAATCCGATCAGCACGATGCCGATAGCCAGCTTGACGACCAGAGCAGCGGTCGACGGCGCGGTGCTCGGCGCGGGCGGCTTGCCGCCGGTTACCAGGACGACGGCGGCGACCACGACCACGATGCACGCCAGCCAGCCGAGGATGAACGCCAGGCCCTTCCTGGTGCCCTGCTCGGCGCTCAGGATCAGGATGAACGCCGTCACCGGAAAGGGCTCCAGGGTGATCGCCAGCCCGATGAGCAGCAGGTCGAGTACCACCCCGGCCCGCTACCGGCGCCGCGGGCGACCGCGCTGCTCGCGGCGCGCGGCCAGCCCGGATCTCACAGCCCGCGCTCGGCGGTAATCCGTCCCGCGGCCACCGCATCGACGAGCGACTTGAAGTCGCGCTCGTTCTGGTCGGCGTAGGCAACAGCGAATTGGGCAATGGCCTTATCGAAGACGTCCGAGCCGCCGAGGTAGGCGGCGATGGCGATGCGGTCCCCGGAGCGGGCATGTGCCCGGGCCAGTGTCCACCCGCAGAGCGTTCCGTACATCTGCAGGCCGCGCGGCACCATGGTCTCGATGGCGACAGAATATTTCCAGTCCCGCAGCTGGCGGACGTAGAAGTCGCGCTGCTGTCCGTCCAGTCCGGCCTCGATGCGCTGCCAGCCGAGGAAGATGTCGCTGGATGCCTGCATCAGCCGCTGACCCGCGACCACCCGCTGGCCCTGGTTGTTGTACTTGCTGGCGCCGACGAAGCGGCTGAGCACCGACGCCTCGGCCTCCTTTACTTGCAGGAACAGCGGATCGGAGCCGTCGCGGCCGAGCATCAGGACGATCCAGCAGCGCGTTCCGACGCTGCCGACGCCGACGACCTTGCGGGCCATGTCCGCGAATTCGAACTGCTCGAGCAGGAACCGGCGGTCGGTTTCCAGCGTGCGCCGGTACTTGGCGATCAGGTCGGTCAGCTGTGCCTGGAAGCCGGCTTGCTCGTCCTCCTTGGGCAGCAGGTCGGCGAGCGGTACGAGCAGCGGCGGGTCGGCGATGATGCGCGGCCGGCCGTCGACAATCCGGGTTAGCTTGGCCACTTCCTGCATGCTGTCCCTGGTTCGCGCCTTAGCCAGGCCCTTATCGACCGCCTTGCGCTGCCGTGCCGCCAGCTGGGACTCGAACTGTGCCCGTAGCTGCTGCAAGTCGGCACTCGCGTACCAGACTTGCAGGTTGGTCATCCCGGCGAAGTCACGCATCGCCTGCCGGTAGCCTGCGACCGTTGCCGTGACAATGGCGCGGCGGTCCTTGCCAGCGAACCCGTTGTCGCGCGCCGCTACTTCCATGCTGGCGGCCAGCCGCTTGACATCCCATTCCCAGGGGCCGGGCAGCGTCTCGTCGAAGTCGTTGACGTCAAAGACGAGACGGCGCTCCGCGGAGCCGAAAACACCGAAGTTGGATAGGTGTGCATCCCCGCACGCCTGCACCGGCAGCCCGGACACCGGCGTGCCGGCCAGGTCGCTGGCCATCGGCAGAGCCGCGCCGCGGTAGAAGGTAAACGGGGACACCATCATCCGGCCCCACCGGACCGGTATCAGCTCAGGCACCCGCGACGCCGCCTGCTTCGCCAGCAGGTCGAGCGGGTCGGGCCGGTCCGGCGGCGGGTCGAACACCGCATGGCTGGCCCGGGGCACCTCGGCCCGCGCCGCCTTACCCCGTTCGGCGCGCTCGGCCGGGGTAAGCCGCCCCAGCCCCGAATCGAGCTGGTACCGAGACGTCTTCGGCGGCGCAGCCGCAGTCCTCAGCGCAGCCATCGGTGGCTCCCCTCTATTCGTCCCATAAAGCGACAATGCCGCGCCGGCTGGCCGCGTGCCTCACCCTGCCGGGGTGACACCAGAGCCAGCCAGTCAGCCGAGGTTGCCGCGCCGAACAAGCGAATGATCACAGTTATGCTCAGACCGTGCAGCCCCGGCGGGGAGCCAGGGGCCGATGGCAGGTCGCCGCCACCGCCGGACGCCGATCTCGCAGAGCATGACTGCCCGGAAGGGGCATCCGGTAATGACTACCCAGGGAAATGCGCACCCGCAGCCGAGCGCGTCGCCCGCTGATGACGATGCATCCGGCGATTCCGCGCTCCCAGGGACCGCTGCGGCCGGCGCCCGGTCGCGCTGGGTCACCTCGCGAGCCCAGATCGGCCGGCTGATCCGCGCCATCCGCGATAGCGATTTCGCCGCCGTGGAGGACGCCATGCTCCGGCTGAGCGCCTCCCGTCGGCTCTTCGCTCCGCTCGCTCTCATGGTGGGCGCCTTCGCGATGCTGTTCGAGGGAGTGAAGCTGCTGTTTTCCAACTGGCGGCTTACCTTGATCCAGGTGCTCCCGGCAATGTGGATCTGGGCCGCCATGATCGACCTGAAAGCGCACGTGCTGCACGGGAGAACCTTCTACGTGCTGCGCGGCCCCGTCCTTATCCCGATCGTTCTCGCCATCGCCGCGATCACGGCCGCGAGCTTCTTCCTGAACGCCGTGTTCGCGTTCGCGATCGCCGCACCGGGTCCGCCAAAGATCCGCCCGGCCTTCACCCAGGCCCGGTCCCACCTCGCGACCGTGCTGGGATCAGGCGCGGCGGTCGGAGTGTGCCTCGGCCTGGCGACCACGGTGTTCACCCGCTGGGGGCTCTGGTGGTTCGCGCTCTCGCTGAGCATTGTGGTCGGCGTCATGATGGTCTGCTACGTGGCGGTGCCCGCCCGGCTCATCGGCATGAAGACCACCTACTCGAACCGCGACAAGCTGACCGCCACCGCTGTGGGCGGGGCCATCGGAGCCGTGGTCTGCACACCTCCCTACGTTCTGGGCCGCGTCGGTCTTCTTATGCTCGGGTCGCACACGCTATTCATCCTGGGCATCATCCTGATCGCTGTCGGGCTGACGTTGCAGGCAGGCGCGACCGGCGCGGTGAAGGCGATCAAGATGAGCGCCAAGCTCGTCTCCGGGCGTCAGCAGCCCGGCCGCGGCCAGGCAGTTCCCGGCGATCCCCTCCCTGACGTGGCCATCAGCCCTCCGTGACGTGGCCATCGCCCTCATGCGGGTGACGGCACCCGCGACTGCGATCGGGGCGTCAGCCAGGACCGCACCAGCGCGGGTATTCCGTCTGAGATGATGCGCGGCAGGCCGCGTGGCCTGAGGCTGCCGGGAGGCGGAGGTTTCATGGAATTCGAGTCGGTTAACGCCGCTGCCGTCATCGATATCTTCTTGCTGCTCCTGATCGGCGTCGGGCCGAAGATCGCCCTGGTGCCGTTCCTCGACCTGACCGCTGACATGCCGGCCGCCACGAAGGGCCGGGTTGTGCGGAAGATGCTCACCACGGCGGTCGCGGCGGCGGTCCTCCTCCTTGTCCTAGGCGGCCTCCTGACCAGGCTGCTGCACTTCTCCACCGGCGCGCTGAGCATCGCCAGCGGGATCATCCTGCTGGTCATCTCCGTCTCGATGGTGCTCGGCCAGCCTGGCTCGGACGCCGACAACAGCCAGCTGAAGGGCAAGGACCCGATGCAGCTGGCCGTCTTTCCGCTGGCGGTCCCGTATCTCCTCAATCCTGCCGGGATCGTCGTCCTGGTCACTGCTTCGGCGGAGGCCGCATCGTTCGGCGTCTTCGCTGTCGTCGTCGGGGCGCTCGCCATTGTGATCGCACTTGACGCCGTGGTATTCCGCTGGGCCAACCGGGTGAGCGACCACCTGAACGAGAACCGCATGCTGCTAACAGAGAAGGTGTTCGGATTCCTGCTCGCCGCGCTAGCCGTCCAGCTCGCGCTCGATGGGCTGTCTGACCTCGGAGTGATCCACCTGGTCCACCCTTGACTGCGCCCGCCGTGCATGCCGCGCCGTGGACCACCCCCCTGGGGTGATGCGCTGTCGCCCCGGCCGGCCAGATCCTGCCGGAGTAGGTGGGTCCGAATCGGGCTGGTGGCATCGGCTCGGGCTGGTGGCATCGACGTATCGCACCCCCGCCAGGCAGACCGATCAGATCAGGCGAAAGAGGCAAAAATATGGCAATTGGGCCTGTACAGCTCCTCGTCCTTGGGTTCAGCAACCCTGACTTCCACGGCGAGATCATCGCTGAGCTTGAGCGGCTTGGCGAAAGCGGCGTGGTGCGCGTCATCGACTCGCTGGCCGTCTACAAGGACGCCACCGGCGAGCTCGAGGTGGAGCACCTCAGCAACCTGTCCGAGGATCAGGCGATCGAGCTTGGCAGCAAAATCGGTGCCCTGATCGGCCTCGGCATCGACGGCGAGGAGGGAATGGAGGCAGGCGCGCTCGCGGGCGCCGAGGAGGCAGCCGCCGACGGCGGCGTGCACGTGTTCACCGAGGAAGAAGGCTGGGACATTCTGGAGGACATCCCGAATGACTCCGCGGCGGCCCTCATCCTGCTGGAGCACCAGTGGGCCGTGCCCCTTCGCGACGCGATTGCCCGCGCGGGCGGCTTCCGCATCAGCGACGGATTCATCAGCCCGCTCGACCTCGTTGAGATCGGGCTACACTCGGCCGAGGAGGCACAGGAGCTTCACGCCATGGAGACCTCTGCCACCCAGGCTGGGTCATGACGGACTTCCAGCACGAGAACCCGGAGGCATGACATGTTCGGAGGACGCAGAGTGGCCCGGCGCACGGGACGGCGCACCGCCAGGCGCGTTTCCCGCCGCCGCTAGATAACCGTTCGGCGCGAGCTCGGCAAGGCGTCAGCTGGCGGGTAGTAACTTCCGCCAGACTCCTTGTCGGCTCGACTGCCTGCTGCCATGTCGGCGTAGCCTGCTGCCCGTCGGCATGGCAGCTGTGCGCATGGGGCCAGGCAGGTGTGCGCACCCGCGAACGCCGCGACGCGCGAGGTGAGGGATGAGCGCTTCCGATGTCGCGATCGTGGCGGCGCTGATATTCGCGTGGGGAACGTTGTCGGCACGGCTAGAGCGGTTCGATGTGACCGCGCCGATCACGTTCGTCGTTGTCGGCGTGCTGCTGACGCACGGGCCAGTGGCGCCGTTGGGATTCGCGCCTTCTCATGAGCTCGTTAAGGCACTCGCCGAGGCCACCCTTGTCCTGGTGCTGTTCTCGGACGCGTCCAGGGTTCGGCTGCGTGATCTGCAAGCGGACATGGGCCTGTGCCTCCGGCTGCTCGGAATCGGGCTGCCACTGACGATTGGCCTGGGAACCCTGCTGGCCCTTGTGCTGTTCGCGAACATGAGCATCTGGCTCGCCCTGCTGGTAGGTGCGGCCCTTGCGCCGACAGACGCTGCTCTCGGCGCGGGCATGCTGGTCAACCAGGCGGTGCCGACCCGGATCCGGCGGCTGATCAATGTCGAGAGCGGGCTCAACGACGGGATCGCAACGCCCTTCGTGCTGATTGCGGTGGCGGGAGCCGAGACCGCGGATCATGCCGCCAGCACCGGTCCCGGCCTGGCGGTCACCGAACTCGCGCTAGGCGTCCTCATCGGCGCCTTCGTGGGCGGCGCGGGCGGTTTCCTGGTGCAGGCGGCTCGCCGCCGCGGCTGGGTCGAGGGGGGCTTCGCCGGCTCGGCGATACTGGCGCTGGCCGTGTGCGCCTATGCCTGCGCGCTGGCGCTGCACGGCAATGGCTTCGTCGCCGCGTTTGTGGGCGGCCTTGCGTTCGGTGCTGCGGGCGGGCGGCGCGCCGAGCGGCTGATGCCGTTCGTCGAGGAGACCGGCGCCCTGGTATCGCTGCTGGTGTGGCTGGCCTTCGGAACTGTCGCCGTGGTGCCGGCGTTCGAGAGCCTGACCTGGCAGATCGTCGTGTATGCCGTGCTCAGCCTCACCCTGATCCGGATGGCACCGGTGGCGGTCGCGCTGATCGGCGGACGGCTCGGCCGCACCGCCGTTGCGTTCGTGGGCTGGTTCGGTCCCCGCGGCCTCGCGTCCGTGGTGTTTGCCCTGATCGCGCTAGAGGATCTAGGCGAGCATGCCGCCGGGCCCGCGGTGTCGGTTATCACCTTCACCGTCCTGCTCAGCGTAATCGCGCACGGCGTGACAGCCGATCCGCTGGCCCGCCGCTATGGGCCGCGGATCGCCTCGGCCCTGGCCGACGGTGATGACGCGGAGGTTGCCCAACCGCCCGCGCGGAGGCTCATTCGTCGTGCCTCTTGACCAGCCACCTTTCGGCGTCACGGTAGGCCGCTTCGGTCGACTCGCCGACCACCGGGGTCGCTTCGAAGGTGCGCACCGGCCCTTCGAGGTGCCCGGTGCGGCGGAGTCGCTCGGTCAGGCTCGGCTCGAGGCCGCTGAGGTACAGCCGGCCGTCGGCGGCGGCCAGCCGGTCAGCGTAGTCGGCGACCACTTTGACGAAGGTCGCTCCTAGGGACGTGCGGCGCCGCAGCCGGATCACTACTACCGGCGATTGCGTTCCGGCCGGATCGGGCAGGTGCACCTGCAGGGTACGGGCACCGGCGTACATCAGGCTGCCGTATACATCCAGGATCGTCACGTGATGGCTGGTCAGAGCGGGCGGTGGCGGGCGTTCCTCGAAGCGCCCGTCGTCGCGTGGAATGAGCTCGACCACCGCGAGGTCCATGGCCTCCTGGTTTAGTTGCAGCAGCAACGACAGCGCCACCCCGATGCCGACCGCCGCGGCGACGGGCAGGAACAAGGTGGCGGCGAAGGTGGTAATAACCGCCACCTGTGAGATGCGGCCGGTGCGCAGGATGCTGGTGACTTCCCCGAGCCGCAGTGATCCGATGGCCGCGAAGATGAGTATCGCCCCGAGCGTCGGAAGCACGATCTTTTCGACCAGCCCGGAGAAAATGGCGAGGATCACCAGCATCCATACGCCGGACCAGATCGCTGCCCACCGGCTCCGGGCGCCGACGGTCACGTTGAGCGCGGTCTGCCCGACCGAGCCGCCTACCGGCATACCGCGGAAGAAACCCGAGGCGAGATTGCCTACCCCCTGGGCGATGATGTCCTGGTTCGGATTCGGCTGGGCATCGCCGGAGTTCGGCGCGGCTTCGGCTACCCCGGCGCCCTGAACCAGCACGATGGCCGCGATCGCCAGCGCGCCCGTGACCAGGCTGAACGACAGGAGCCGGAGGTCGGGCAGGTGGGGGATCGGGATGCCGCCCGGGATGCCGCCCGCGTCGCCGACCTTAGCGACGCTTTCCGCGCCGGCCAGCACGACCACGACGGTGGGGATCACCAGGGCAATCAGCGCGCTGAATACGGCTACCCGGGTTCGTGACAGCAGCAACAGGATCGCCAGCGCGGCCAGTCCGGCGAGCAAAGACGGCAGATTAATACTGCCGGGATGGCTGACCACGTTGACTGCCTTGGCCAGGGGGAAGGCGCCATGCGCGGGTGCGCCCGTCAGGTTGGCTATCTGGCCGCACACGATGTTGACAGAGATCCCGGTCAGGAAGCCGATCATCACCGAGTACGAGACGAACCGGGTATACCGGCCAAGGCGCAAGATCCCGGCAGCTGCAAGCGCGATGCCGACCATGATGACAAGCAGCGGGACTGCCTCGGGCCGCTGGGCTGCGGGCACCTTCTGCAGAGCCGAGCCCGCCGCCAGGGCGGCGGCCGACGTCGTCGTGATCACCATCAGCCGGGTATTTGAGCTGAGTCCGCCAGCGACCGGGCCGGCGAAGCTCGCGTACAGGCCCTGTACGGGATTGACGCCGGCCAGGACGGCGGCCGCCATCCCGTCAGGGACGCTGCTGATGGCGCCAGGCAGCCCGGCCAGAAGATCGGCGCGCAGGTGCCGCCGTTCCGGCCGGACCGAGTGCAGCCAGTGGCCGCCGGCGGATATAGCGGACCGGACTGCGTGCGCCATCCCTGTGCTCCCTACGGCCGCGCCAAGCCGGATCACCGCAGATTGCCGGCGGATGTACCCAACATGATCTGCGGCCATGGCTGTCGCTACGTCACCCAGGCCGGGTGGTGCTGGGCCGCGCGGGGGACTCTAGAGTCGTGGGCAAGGACTTGAGAATCGGGAGCGCGCACAGCATGTCCACGACGAGGTCCCTGTCCGGGGGCGCCGCGAAAGGCCCCGGAACGGGGCCAGTCCAGGCACGGAACGCGCCAGCGAACCGGAAACAGGATCAGGCCAGGAACATGACCTGGATCCCCGGCGGCACATTTCGGATGGGCTCCGCTGATTTCTATCCCGAGGAACGCCCGGTGCACCGGGTTACCGTCGACGGCTTCCGGATGGACACTCGTCCCGTGACGGTGGAGGAGTTCCGGCGCTTCGTGAAGGCGACCGGGTACGTGACCGTCGCGGAGCGCCCGCTGGATCCGGCCGATTACCCGGATGCCGACCCGGCGCTGCTGGTGCCAGGATCGCTGGTCTTCCGCCGCACTGCCGGACCGGTCGATTTGCGCGATTACCGCAACTGGTGGACGTACGTCCCCGGCGCCTGCTGGCGGCACCCGGAGGGACCCGGCAGCGACTGCCGCAGGCGTGAGCGGCATCCCGTTACTCATATCGCGTACGAGGACGCGGAATCCTACGCGGCGTGGGCTGGCAAGGAACTGCCTACCGAAGCGGAGTGGGAGTACGCCGCCCGCGGCGGCCTCGATGCTGCGGTGTATGCCTGGGGTGATGAGTTCGCGCCGGACGGTCAGCTGATGGCGAACACCTGGCAAGGGCATTTTCCCTGGCAGAACCTGCTGGCCGACGGTTACGAGGGGACCTCCCCGGTGGGATCATTTCCCCCCAACGGCTACGGCGTCTATGACATGACCGGCAACGTCTGGGAATGGACATGTGACTACTTCACCCCGCGCCATACAGCCGAGCCTGCCGATGCCTGCTGCGCGCCGCGCAATCCTCGCGTGAGCTCGGCAGAAAGAAGCGGGATCGCCGCCGGGCCAGGATCGCACCTTCCGCGCAAGATCATCAAGGGCGGCTCGCATCTGTGCGCGCCTGATTACTGTCTGCGCTACCGGCCAGCGGCGCGACAGGGTGAAGCGATCGACAGCGCTACCGGCCACCTGGGCTTTCGTTGCGTCATCCGTGACAGCCCGACGGCCAGCCGCGGGGACAGCCCGGCCCGCTCAGGCACCGGCTGAGGCGGTCTGCCACCGTAGCCGCCGGGCTGACCACGCCGGTCATACCGGCGTGTTATCTCGCCATTTATGCGGGCGTCGGCCCTCCGGTGTGAAGCGCGTGCCGCAGCAGGAGGCCGCCGATGATCTCGAAGATGCCCATGATGGCGAACCAGATCCCGAGCAGGACAGCGAGGACGTTCAGGGAGGAGGCCGGGGCGGCTACGACCACGATCCCCGCGATCAGGCTCACCACGCCGAAGGCGATCCACCACACCCTGCCCTCGCGAACGCCGCCGGAGATCCCTCCGATCAGGGCAGTAAGCCCCTGGACGATCCAGGTGATGCCAATAATCAGGCCGATGAGCGACCTGGTGAGGTGCAGATGGCGGATCAGGACGACGCCGATGACGATGAACAGCAGGCCGGCGATGCCAAGCCAGACGCGGTGCACCTCCTTCGGGTCGAACACCCGGATGAGGTGGAAGATCCCCGAGAGGATCATGAGGATGCCGAGCAGGACAGCGATCACGTTCAGCGAGCCCGTCGGGTGGAAGCTGACGATGAGCCCGAGAATCAGGGTGAGCACGCCGAGAACGAGCGTGGCCTGCCACGAGACGGCCATCATCCCGGGAGCTGATGGCTGAACGCCGTACTCGTCGGTTGCCACCGGCACACTCCTCGCTCAGTTTCTTCCGGGCCAGGACGGCCTCCGCTGATGCAGATGCTCTAGCCGCATATCAGCAGACGTCATCACCCGCTACGGGTGATGACGATCTTCGGATAGCCGGCTAATGGGCACCCTGGCGCCAGGAAGGAAGCGGGTCCCCGGTGGTCGCGGCCACTATTCCCGCGCCAGCATCGCCTGGGCCTCGCGCTCGAGGTCGACATACGGGTCGCCGCTGACGTCAACCGCAACGCGCTTGATCATGCCGCCGGTAAACGGGTGCGGGTACTCGCCCGGGTAGTCGCTGGTCACTGGCTCGCCGCCATCGCGCCCGACGCACAGTCCTTCGCCTGCGAGCAAGAACAATCCAGGCTGGGTCTTGATCCGGCCTTCGCCCACCTTCTTGTCCCCGTGGTACAGGGACAAGATCCCGGTCGACACGTGCGGCGGATCCTCTCCGTCCTTGTCGAAGGACGCGGACAGGATCAGATTCTCTCCGGTCGGGACGTCCTGGGTGCCGTCGACCTTCTGCTCCATCATGCCGACGAAGTTGTTGACGTAGTGCAGCCGGTTGTCCTTGACGTACAGGGCGTGCCCGCCGAACCGCGATCCGTGCGCGAACAGCACGCCCTGGGCTCCGGGAGCGGGGATATCCACCAGCGCCCCGATCGAGAACGAGCGGTTGCGGACGTTCACTGCCTGCGCCTCGGGTACCTCCGCGGTATCGGGGAAGTAGGCGTACCGGTCGCGGGGCGAGGCGAGCTGCGGCCGCGGCGTAATGATGATCTCCAGCGCGGATCGGTCATCCAGCGGGAAGCCGCCGTTGTCGCCGGCCTCGGCGAACCACAGGTTGACCAGCTCGCGCACCTTCTCCGGGTGCTCGGCGGCCAGGTCGTGCAGTTCAGCGCGGTCGGTGTCGGTGTGGTACAGCTCCCAGGTGTCGTCGTTGAAGTCGCTCCAGCCGCTGAGCGTGGGATGGGTGGTGATGGCCTTCCAGCCCTCGTGCCAGATCCCGCGCGAGCCGAGCATGGAGTAGAACTGCGTCTTCCTGGCCGACGGCACCGACGCATTCTCGACGCTGTAGCGCATGCTCACGCCGTCGAAGCGGCTCTGCACGTGGCCCTTGATGGTTGCCGGGGCCTCGACGCCCAGCGTTTCCAGGATCGTCGGCACGATGTCGATCGCGTGGTGATACTGGTGCCGAAGCTCGCCCTGGCCGGCCGGGCCAGGCTGGCTGGCTCCGGCCGTGGGCCAGGAGATGATGCACGGGTCGGCGGTACCGCCGTTGAACTCATACCGCTTCCACATCTTGAACGGGGTATTGAAGGCCATCGCCCAGCCGTTCGGGTAGTGGTTGTAGGTCCTCGTCCCGCCGAGCTCGTCGATCATCGCCAGGTTCGCCTGCATGTTGTCGGGGATGCCGTTCGCGAACAGCATCTCGTTGACCGACCCGTTCGGGCCGCCCTCGCCGCTCGCCCCGTTGTCGGACACCACGATGACCATGTGTGTTCTCCCGCTGCCCGGACTCCTCCAGGTAGTCAAGCAGCCGGCCGATGTGATGGTCGGCGTGCGCCAGGAACCCCGCGTACACCTCGGCCATCCGCGACGAACAGCCGCTTCTCCTCCGTCGGTCAGCGAGTCCCACGGCCTGGTGTAGTCCAGCGGCGGGAATGGCTGGCCCTTGGGTCCCTTGCGGGTCTCGGGCGTGCCGATTGGGTTGATGGGCGGCAGCTCCGTGTCGGCCGGGACGATGCCCAGCTGCTTCTGCCGGGCCAGCGTCTGCTCGCGGATCGCCTCGTACCCCATGTCGAACTGGCCCTTGAACTTGTCGGCCCATTCCTTCGAGACATGGTGCGGCGCATGGGCGGCGCCGGGCGCGTAGTACAGGAAGAACGGCTTGTCGGGTGCGACCGTCTTGGCGTCCTTGATGAACTCCAGCGCCTTGTCGGTGAGATCCTCGGTCAGGTGATAGCCGTCGGCCGGCAGCTTCGGCTGGTCAACCGGGTGATTGTCGTACACCAGGTCCGGGTACCACTGGTTGGTCTCCGCGCCCAGGAACCCGTACCAGCGCTCGAACCCCCGCCCGGACGGCCAGTTCCGGCGGGTCGAGGCGACGTTCATCTCCACGGTCGGGCACAGGTGCCACTTGCCGACCATGTAGGTGTTCCAGCCGCGCTCGCCGAGGATCTCCGGCAGCATGCCGTTCTCCGGCGGGATCGTGCCGCTCGCGTTCGGGAACCCGACCGCGGCCTCGGTAATGCAGGCCATCGAGTTGCGGGTGTGATTGCGCCCGGTCAGCAGGCAGGAGCGGGTCGGCGAGCACAGCGCGGTCGTGTGCCACTGCGTATAGCGCACGCCGTCGGCGGCGATTCGCTCGATGTTCGGCGTCTTGATCGGCCCGCCGTAGCAGGACATCGCCGAGAACCCGACATCGTCCAGCACGATGTAGACCACGCTCGGCGCCCCGTCCGGGGCCTTCGGCGGCTCGAACGGCGTCCAGTCGGGAACCGAGTCTCGAATATCGACGTTGATCGTTCCCTTGAACGGCTCGCTCATCCTGCAGTCCTCTCACCCATCAGCTCATGTCACCGGTCGCTCGCGTACCAGGAGAGTCCCCGTCTGGTCGGGACCATGTCGATATCGCCCTTCGCCCGGTCACGTCATGGAACTCCATAGCCATGGCATGACCCGGAACTAGCGGCACGGCCAGCCTCCCGCACGGCTGATGAGCAGGCATCACCCCTGACAGGTGACGCCGAACGAAGCCGGGTCCGGTTATCTACCAGCAGGCAGACCAGCCGGGCAGGTGGACGCGGCACGGCGCGCGACGTGAACCGGCGGGAGGAGCGGTCTTCTTGAGCGCCGTCATCCGGAGCAGCGAGGGGCGGAAAGTCCGATGACCGAGGGACTGATGGGCCAGGGTCCGCTGCAAGCCGGCAGCCCGCTGCGAACGCCCCGGGCGGCCGCTGTCGCCGGGATCGTGTTTTCTGTGCTCCTCATCTCGGCGCTTGTGCTGCTCAGGCTCTCGGTCCCGGCCCGTACCGGGGTGGCTGGCGAATGGCTGACCGATTCGAGACGGCGAACCGCGGTGGTCTATCGCGCTGAACCTCGTCCCGTTCGCCGGCATCGCCTTCCTGTGGTTCATCGGCGTGGTCCGGGACCGGATAGGAGGACGCGAGGATCGCTTCTTCGGGACCGTGTTCCTGGGCAGCGGCTTCTTGTTTGTCGGCATGCTTTTCGTGGCCGCGGCCATCGGCGGCGGCCTCATCGCCGCGGCGGCGTCCCTGCGGTCCGGCCCATCGGCGGCCGGCACCCTGGCGCAGGGCCGCAACGTCACCTCGATCCTGCTGAACGTCTACGCGATGCGAATGGCCGCGGTCTTCACCCTGACCACCGTGAACATTGCGCGCCGCACCGGGATAGTGTCCAGATGGCTCGCCATCGCCGGATTCGCGGTCGCGCTGGTGCTGATGGTTGGCGTCGGCATCTCAGCCTGGGTGGAGCTGCTGTTCCCGGCGTGGATCCTCGCGCTGAGCATCGATATCCTCGCGGCAGGCCCGGGGGCATCCCCCGGCACCGCAGCACCGGCCGCCCAGACGTGACCGGTGCTGCGGTCAGCCAGCAGCCGGTCAGCCCAGCAGCTTGGCCTTGGCCGCGGTGAATTCGTTGTCAGTCAGGGCGCCCTGCTTATGCAGGGCGTCGAGCTGATTCAGCTGATCGAGCAACGACGGTGCCGCCGCCGCTGGCGCCGCCGCCGGGGCTGCGGCCTGCGCGGGCGCCTGCTGATCCTCAAGATCGCCGATGCGCTGGTCCTGCTCATCCTCTTGCTGTGCGTTGGCCGCCGATTTGTTCGCCATATGGCGACCCGCGACGTATGCGGTACCGCCAACCGCGGCCGCGCGCAGCAACGGGCGTCGCCTCCTGAACATGCCTGCCTCCTGGGGTTGATGTCACGATATACCGGAGTAGTCCTAAGCCCCTTCAGGCAGCGAAAGGCCGAGGGCCACCATCAGCTCCGGCGCGGCCGCCACCACCCTCGGGCCGCCGACCTGCGGCGCGATGGCGCGCAGCACGCCGATCAGGTCCCCGGGCGTGGCCCCGGCGTCGAGCGCATTGGCTACCTGCCAGAGGTAGGAGGCCGGCGGGGCGTCGAGGGCGATAAGCGCGGCGATCTTGACGAGGGCGAAGCTGCGCGGATCCAGGCCACTGGCCGCCTGCATCTCCGCGCGCATCTCCAGGCCTTCTAGCAGAAGCTCTGGGTCACCCAGGGCCAGCCCGGCCAGTGTGTCCCTCGTAGCAACATCGACGTCAGCCTTGGCTGGCATGTTCATGTTCCAGAATCCTCTCGTTCGCTCTGGGAGCCGATCGCTGAGGTGTCCACCCCAACCTTCGTCAACAATTGCCGCTTGCGGCCCCGGATACCTCACCCGCGGCGGATGGTCGTCACCAGGCACGGTTGCGCAATTTCGATGCCAGGTCTGCCCTGACCGCGGCCGGCAGCCCACCCGTTCGAGGGGGATGGCGATCACCAAGACGTCTCGTAACGTCCCCGGTGACGCCCGCGTGGGCTCGTCGACCTGCGCCGTCCGGGATGGCCGGGCGCCGCCCGGTGAAAGGGAAGATGTCTCATGAGCGGAACTTACAACGACGGAATAGCGGAGCGAGGCATGACTAACCCGGCGGGCTAGGCGTCGGCGGCGTGCCCGGCGCGCCGCCCGGCGCGCCCGCTGCGGCCTCCCGGGCGAGGAACCGCAGCCGGGCGGCCCGCGCGTCCCAGGCATAGACGACCGCGGTGCCTGCGATGAGATCGTGCAGGGCGCGGTGCTCCCGCTGCACCAGGATGCCGAGGAACCCCAGGCCGAAGAAGAGGAAGCTGAGCGGGAACACAATCGCGCGGACCGCTCCCCGCCACGGGTCGACGATCGCGCCGTCCGCCCGGACGACGCGTATGCCCAGCACCGCCATGCCAAAGGTCCTGCCGCTCGCCGCCCATGAGTAACCGAAGTAGAAGAACTCCCAGGCGACGAAGATGATGGCGACGACGAGGTTTGACCGATTCCAGTGGACCGAATGCCCGGTTACGACCTGCACCGCGAAGGACGTGGCCGCGAGCCCGAGCGCAAACAGGCCAGCGCTGACGGCCGCGTCGATTACGAAGGCCAGAAACCGAGACACCGAGCCGGCATAGTTACCCTGCTCGCTCACGCGGTCGGCTACCTGCGGGTGGGCGCTCATGACTGCGCCCCGGCGTCTAGTACCTGGGCGTCCGGCGGCTGGGCGTCCGGCACCTGGGCGTCCGGCGGCTGGGCGTCCGGCACCTGGGCGTCCGGCACCTGGGCGTCCGGCACCTGGGCGTCCGGCACCTGGGCGTCCGGCACCTGGCTTTCAGCCGACTGGCCTTCAGGCAAGGCGGACGGCATCGATGGTGTCGGATGCTTGCGCCGGAGCGCACGCTGTACCCACCGGTCGATGAAACCATCAAGCCCGACAGCCTGGCTGCGGGCCGCATCCAGTGCCTCGCTCGCTATCCCGCCCGACGAGCTGGCGATGATAGCGCCCAGGTCCGTCTGCCCGACCAGCGTGTCTATGTCCAGGCGCTGTACAAGCTCGTTCATGTCGATGCGGTCGAGCAGGGCGTCCACATCGACGCTTTGCAGAATTTCATTGATGTCCACCCGGCCGATCAGCGCGGAAATATCTACATTCTGCAGAATTGCGTTGATGTCGATCCGATTGATCAAGGCATTAAGGTCGATCGCCTGCACGAGGGCGTTCAGGTCCAGTACGTCGATCGCAAGGTCGATCACTCGCTCTGCGACGCGTTGGGCGAGCGCCTCCAGCGGGTCGGCCATCCGTTTGCCTGCCAGGCGCAGCCGGTCTCTTGGGTCCACGGCATCCAGTATGTCTGGGCCGCCGCGGCGAGAATCATCCGGCAAGGGTGAAGCCGGGCCCGGTAGCCGGCCAGCGGTCATGACGGCGCCGCGGTCATCGGCCGGTCACCAGCCCGTAGATACCGTCGAAGACCATGATTCCGCCGATCGCGACAAACGCCCCGACGAGCACGGCGCTCCCGTGCCCGCGAAGCCAGCCGTTGAAGGCCGTCAGACGGCGCTCGGTCATCCCCGGGGCCACCAGGTGCAGCGTGATCGGCAGCCACACAAGGAGAACATTGATGATAACGACAACGAGCACGGCCAGGACCGTGAGCTCGACGTCGGCCGATGCCGTTGCTATCACCTGCAGCGCGGCTATGAAGGTAACCCCCGGCGCGAACACGAGGAGTCCGACGGCGAACGCGCTCAGCGGCGCCGGATCGGCGACCATCCTCGACACGATTCCTTGCCGTGGATTCGCCGGATCGGGCTGCCGCGGCTGGCGTGCAGCGATCAGTAACGCCGCCGCCAGCAGCACCAGGCCGAGACCGAGCCGCAGTCCATAGCGGGGCGCGTGCTGGTCCGGATGGTTCAGGTCAGCGCTGCGCAATGCCACCAGAACGACGACACCCATCACGGCGCTCATGATCACCGCGCCTGCCAGGTAGAACAAGCTGGTCAGCGTGGGCCGTGCGGAGCCGAGGTAAACGGCGGCGACCAGCAGGGCAGTCGGGGACAGCGCTGAAAGCAGCGCCAGGCCGGCCGCCTGAAAGAGCACCTGACCGGCCTACCGGCGTGCCGAGCACAGCCGAGCAGCCCGCCGCCGCCGCCCGGCGGCTGGCGTCACGGCTGGCCAGCCGTCTCCGGCACAGCGGGCACCGCGGGCGGCCTGCCGATCAGCTCAATCAGCCCGAGGATCACCAGCAGCAAGATGACGAGCACGATGACAACGGCAGCGGTGGGCTGGCCCCAGAACACGAACAGCAAGGCGATGAGCGCCACGGCTGAAATGCGCAGCGCATGCCGGTGCGCATACGTCCACATGCCCACGGGCCCGGTGGACACCCCCGCGTGCTCACCGCTTCGCCGGGCCCAGGCCAGTCCCGACGTGAAAGCCGCGCGGGTCCGGACCGCGGTGATCGACGGCCCGGTGATGAACGCACCGCCGGCCACGACCAGGCCAAGCACCAGGATGCCGCGGAGTCCCTCCTTGATGAACCGGACGAACGTGTCGAACATGGCGGCCGCCGCATCGCTGGGCAGGACGCTTTGCGGGACGCTGTTCAGGTAGATGCCGCGGAAGATCAGCAGGCCGGCGCCGAGGACGAGCATGGACGCGGCGAGACCGAGCCCGGCACCGATCAGGGCACGCCGGTGGCCGCGGGCGACGTAGACGCCAAGGCCGAGCAGCAGCAGCGACAGTATCGGCAGCACGATCTTCAGATCATTGATCAGCCGGTAGCCGCTCTGCGCCTTCACCAGGTCCCTGGACTGGAAGAGCACAAGCTGCGGGTGGATCGGCGGCAGGTTGTTGATCAGCGTGAACCCGCGCTTGACCAGGTCCTGCTTGACGATGTTGATGAACGGGCCAAGGTCGATGACGACCTGCCCGTTACTGGTGCTGATCGCGCCGCCGCCCTGACCGGACAGCACCTTCACTATCTCCTGGTGGGCGACGGTGTTGACCTGGATCCAGGCATTGGCGAACTGCGGGCTGGTCACGATCTTGTGCACCGTGCTGTGGACGAAACCGGTGACCGCGCTGGCGATCGACGGGCCGAACGTCTTGAGCAGCGTGCCGACGCGCGGCAGTCCCTTGCTGGTAAGCAGGGCGGCGGCCTGGTTGGTATACCCGACCACGTTAAGGTGGCTGGTGACCTGAAGCGTGATCTTGTCGGTGAGGGCATTCTGGATTGCCGGATCGTGGATCAGCGGCTCGATATTGGCGATATAGCGGTTCGTGTCGGAGACCTGGTTGGCGCTCCAGACGCCGACCACGGACAGCGGGGCAAGCACGCAGCCGAGCACGATGAGAATCACGGCGACCGGCGACCGCCAGCTGAACCGGTGCCGAACCGGAGCAGCAGCTTGCTGGCTGCGCAGCTCATCCACCTCGGCGCGGAGACGATCTATTTCGGCTTGTTCATGATCGATTGCGGCTTGTTCATCCTGGCTGGGACGCGGGTCTTCGGCCGCATCCCCCGGCTCGCCGCCGGTCTCAGACAAGGGTCATCGCCAACTCCGCACTGCGCCCGTGACGGCCGCCGGCGTGCCGATCGTCTCGCAGGCTTCTGATCCGCATCCGTTCACGTTCGCCGAATCGCACCGGGCACGCCTCACCCGGCCAGGGTGAATCATCGTGCCGTGCCAGGCCGTCAGAATCGGACCGGGAAATCCCGCGCCGGTCAGACTAAGGTATTCGTTGCGGCTCACCACTCTGCCGCGGCGAAGCGCCATTGCGCCGGCCCGCCGACAGCAGAACGATGGATAGCCGCGCGAGCTGGGCATCCGGCCTGGCCGAGCGGTCCGGCTGGCAGCCGCCGCCAGCGCGGTGGCCTGACGCAAGTGGAGGTCACTGACATGAGCATCGGCGGCAGCATCGCGCTGATCATCATCGGCGCGATTCTGCGTTTCGCAGTCACCTGGAAGCCCCAGTACGTCGACCTCAACGCCATCGGGGTCATTTTGATGATCGGAGGCGTGGCGGGCCTCGCGGTGTCGATCACGCTCCTGGTCATGCGGCGGCGTTCCCGCGCATCAACCGAGGTGTACCAGCAGCGCCGCTATGTAGAACCGCCCCAGTAACAGGGGCAGCAGCCAGATCGGCCAGCTGGAGATCGTCCGCTGGCCACGGCGTGGCCACCATCGCCCGCGTTGTCGGACTATCCGCCATATCACTCGTGAGGGGTGGGGCGCGGGTGTGGCGCGAGTTGATGGAGTGGGTAAACTTTGCAGCGTGATGAGAGAATGGGGACGTTATGTCTGATCTGATCGCTATCGGGTATCCCGACGAGGCCACCGCCGAGGCCGCGGCCGACGAGGCACGGCAGCTGGCCAAGGACCTCATCATCGAGCCGGACGCGATCGCGGTGATCGCGCGGGACAAAGAGGGCAAGTACCACGTCCACACCAGCCATCACCTGGTCGGCGCCGGGGCGACCTGGGGCATGTTCTGGGGGCTGCTGTTCGGCGTGCTGTTCTTCGTCCCGGTCGCCGGGATAGCCATCGGCGCTGGGCTGGGCGCCCTGATGGGCAAGGTCAGCAAGTCGGGCATTGACCGCCAGTTCGAGGACCAGGTCCGCGGCATGCTGACGCCGGGTACCTCAGCGCTGTTCCTGATGGTGGAGAAAGTCACCCCGGACAAGGCCATCGAGGCGATGAGCAAGTACGGCGGCACCGTGCTGAAGACCTCGCTGTCCAAGGACGGCGAGAAAGAACTCCAGGACGCCCTCCACGGCAGCACCGCATAAGGCGCTCAGCCAGCGATCGCTGCTCCTTGCTCTAGCGGGAGAGGCACCGGGGCGTGACTATCGATGCCGGAAGGCTCTATTCCAGTCAGGGGGAATGCACGCTGAGCACCGTGTACGCGGCGGGGTCGGCACAGGCGCCCCATCAAGGACCGGCAATGGAGCAGCGCCGACCGCAATTTCTCGAGGATCAACTGCAGATTCCGCAGTTCAGATTCCCCATCCTGCACCGTAGGCGGCTAACCGACCTGATTGACCGGGCCACTCGCTACCGGGTGGCGCTCGTGTGCGGGCCCGCGGGCGCCGGAAAGACGATTGCATGCGCAGCCTGGGCGGCAGCACAGCGGGAGGATCGGCAGGTGGTCTGGCTCACCCTCAATGCGGGTGAGGACAATGCCTGGTTCTGGGCCGGCATCTGCGCGGGATTGGCACGGGCACGCGCTGTGCCGCCCGAGGCAATGGGGGCTCTTGAGGATGTCTCCGCCGACGACTTCCCGCTCCGCCTGGCTGAGATGATGCGGCTGCTCACCGTGCCTATGGTCCTGGTTCTCGACAACGCTCACCTGATCACAGATGGAGCCGTGCTCGCTGGTCTCGACCGGCTGATCCGTCTTGCTCCCCCCACGCTGTGCCTGTTCTTGTCCGGGCGGCGGCCGCCCGGGCTGCGGCTGCGGCGGCTGCAGGCATCCGGTGAGCTCGGGGTCGTTGGCGCGTCGAGCCTGGCGTGTACTCCTGATGAAGCTGACGCTTACCGGGCGCTGCTATGGCCTGAGGCCCACGCCACCGAACGCGACGAGTTGCTTGAGCACGCCGAAGGGCCGATAACCGGGCTCCGGCTATTTTCTCCCGGACGACCAGGGATACCTGGCCGGCTAGTGCCTGGATGACAGGGGCGTCACGACTCTCGGCCCCCAGCGCACGAGAGAGCCGGGCGTGCCGCCCGGCTCTCTCGTGGCTTAACTGCAGGTCTTAGCGCCTGGCGCCTTATGCGGTGCTGCCGTGGAGGGCGTCCTGGAGTTCTTTCTCGCCGTCCTTGGACAGCGAGGTCTTCAGCACGGTGCCGCCGTACTTGCTCATCGCCTCGATGGCCTTGTCCGGGGTGACTTTCTCCACCATCAGGAACAGCGCTGAGGTACCCGGCGTCAGCATGCCGCGGACCTGGTCCTCGAACTGGCGGTCAATGCCCGACTTGCTGACCTTGCCCATCAGGGCGCCCAGCCCAGCGCCGATGGCTATCCCGGCGACCGGGACGAAGAACAGCACGCCGAACAGCAGCCCCCAGAACATGCCCCAGGTCGCCCCGGCGCCGACCAGGTGATGGCTGGTGTGGACGTGGTACTTGCCCTCTTTGTCCCGCGCGATCACCGCGATCGCGTCCGGCTCGATGATGAGGTCCTTGGCCAGCTGCCGTGCCTCGTCGGCCGCGGCCTCGGCGGTGGCCTCGTCGGGATACCCGATAGCGATCAGATCAGACATAACGTCCCCATTCTCCTTCAGTCTGGGCTAGTGCCGCCAAGTCCATCAACGCGCGCCACAGCCACGCCCACCCCCGGCGAGTGATATGGCACCCGCCGGGACACGCCGCGCCCAGTCAGGCAGGCGGTTCGGTGTAGCGGCGCTCCTCGTACACTTCGGCCGGCGCACGCCCGCGCCGCCTCATCGCCAGGAGCGCGATGGATATGATCAGGCCGGCCAGGCCGGCGATCATCAAGATCACGCCGATGATCTGCAGGTCCACGTGGGCGGGCTTCCAGGTGACGCCGAACCGGAGAATCGCGCCAATAACGAGAAGCGCGATGCTGCCGCCGATCGTCACAGGACTTGCCACCTCCCAGGCCGCACGTTTTTCCGCACTCAAAGCCTTCCGCTCCAGCCCTGGGCACGCCTCACCCGGGACGGGTGAAACGCGAACCCCGCAACCCGAACACACCCGCTCCGCCCGGCCGCCGTCCCTGGCATCCCGCGCGGGAGTGTGGCGGCCGTGACTCATGCGGCCGATCAGCCGTCGGCGCCCGGTGCCGTCATTGCGGCAGTGACCTCCTCGGTACGTTCGGGCAGCAGCAATAGCGCACCGATGAAGAAGCACACCGCGCCGACCAGGGTACCCAGATTCGATCGCTCGGCGTTGTGCAGCTGGCCGGTCGCTGGGTTGATGAAGCCGGCCACCGCAGACACGCCAAAGGCGAGGGACCCGATCAGATTTGACAACGTGATCCACCATGACCACGCCCGGGGGCGCCAAGCGGCCCAGCCGTGGCATACCTCGAACCAGGCCAGCGCGCTGGCAACCAGGAAGCAGATCGAGCCAACGAAATCGGGTCGCCATACGTGCTGATTCGCGGCCTGCGCGGCAAGGTCAACCCGTATCGCATTGCCGGTGCTGACATTGAAGTACAGAGTCCCGGCAAGTTGCACCGCGGTCGCCCACCAGTCGATCCTCCCGGGCTGGAAGACGAAGAAGCGCCGCCGGGCGCCGCCCGGCGCCTTCGGGCCAGCATCCACGGCCTCCCGGTAGGCCAGGAACCCAGCCGAGGTGAAGAACAGCGAGCCGACGAAGAAAGTCACCGCATCCCACCGGGCACCTACCGCACTGGCGTACCCGGGGACAGCGCCGAGAACGAACAGCAGCGACCCCACGGCGAACAGGACGGCGATCCACCATCCCCGGGCCCGCGGTGCCCACCACGTCGAGCCCGCGGCCGATGCGCCCTGCAGATGCTTGCGGTGGCGACGGGATTCCCAGTGAGCTATGACGCCGTCCGGGCGCTCGTGGTCGACCCACGTCACGAAGGGGCCGACGTTGCCCCTGCGGCCTTCTCGGTCCTGCACGGACATAGGCGCGTCCTATCTTTTTTCAACCGGGGCGAGCCCTCAGTAGTACCATCCGTCACCATATTGCGGGGCCAGGACGGAGGCTCTCGCGAACTCACCCGCGCTGGGTGATGGCGTCCCGGCAGCTGCCCGCCAGGATGATCGGCGATACCGTCTCCCGCCGAAGAGCGGTGCCAGGTCGCGACATTCCCGAAGCGGAGCGGGTCCCGATCGAGGAGATGTCGACGATGCCCTTGCACGAGCGCGATTCCGTCCGTCAGCAGCTGGAGGACTCGGTGTTCGCCGGGCACGATATGACGAAGGCTGTGCCCAAGTACCGATTCCCTCCGGACGAGACGCTGTCGAGAAACGCGTTCCAGCTGGTCTCGGACGAGCTGATGCTCGATGGGAACGCTCGCCAGAACCTGGCCACGTTCTGCCAGACGTGGGTCGAGCCCGAGGTCCTCGGCTTGATGGCGCTGTCGATCAACAAGAACATGATCGATAAGGACGAGTATCCGCAAACCGCGGAGGTCGAGCGGCGCTGCGTGCACATGCTGGCTGACTTGTGGCATGCACCTGAGGCCGCCAATACCGTGGGCGCCTCGGCCATTGGATCCTCGGAGGCCTGCATGCTGGCGGGCATGGCAGCTAAGTGGCGGTGGCGTGCCAAGCGGCAGGCCGAAGGCAAGCCGACGGACAAGCCGAACATGGTGTGCGGTCCGGTACAGGTGGTATGGCATAAGTTCGCCCGCTACTGGGACATCGAAATGCGCGAGGTTCCGATGTCCCATGGCCACTACGCCATGGATCCAGCCTCGATGCTGGAACGGGTGGACGAGAATACGATCATGGTCGTCCCCACACTCGGCGTCACCTACACGGGCGCCTACGAACCGGTCGAGGCCATGTCCGCCGCCCTTGACCAGCTGCAGGCCGACACTGGCCTGGATATTGACATTCACGTGGACGGGGCAAGCGGCGCCTTCCTCGCCCCGTTCTGCGCGCCTGACGTGGTCTTCGATTTCCGCCTGCCGCGGGTTAAGTCGATCAGCACTTCGGGGCATAAGTTCGGGCTGGCTCCGCTGGGCGTCGGCTGGGTGCTGTGGCGGGACCGCCAGGAACTCCCCGACGAACTGGTGTTCCACGTCAACTACCTGGGCGGCGACATGCCGGTCTTCCAGATCAATTTCTCCCGCCCTGCCGGGCAGATCATCGCCCAGTACTACAACTTCCTTCGTCTCGGGTTCGAGGGGTACCGGCGCATCCATCAAGCGTCCTATGACGTCGGTCAGTACCTCGCCGCCGAGATCGTCAAGCTGGGTCCCTTCGAGCTCCTTTGTGACAGCAACCCTGAAACCGGGATCCCGACGGTCACCTGGCGAATCCGAGAAGGCGAAGACCCCGGCTACAACCTGTTCGACCTGGCCGACCGGCTACGCATGCGTGGCTGGCAGGTGCCTGCCTACACTCTCACCGGATCTGCTGCCGATATACCCGTGCAGCGCATTCTGGTCCGCTTGGGCGTGAGTCAGGACATGGCCTCCTTGCTGCTTGGCGACTTCCGGGACGCTGTCGCTCACTTCTCCAAGCATCCAGTCACCGTACCGATGACAAAGGAGGAATCGGGCGGGTTCAGTCACCTGTAAGCATGGCTCCGCTCCGCACTGACCGCTCCAGCTGAGGCGGCCGGCGGGGGCGAGAGCGTGTGACGTGTTGTCTCACCCGTGATGGGTGATGCCCCTGAGCCGCTGCGAGTGAAAGCTGAGCCTGCCCGCAGGTGCACCGCACCCCGGTGCTAACCAACCCTCCTTGAGCGCATGGAGAAGAAATGCCACTCGCAATTTCGTCGTCGTCTTATCCCCTATTGAACGTCTTCTGGACGATGTTCGAGTTCTTCCTGTGGATAATCTGGATATGGATCCTGATTACCGTATTCATTGACATCTTCCGCAGTCATGATCTGTCCGGCTGGGCCAAGGCCCTGTGGTTCCTGTTCGTGCTGTTCATCCCGCTGATCGGCGTGCTGGTCTACCTGATCGCCCGCGGCGGGGAGATGCACGAGCGGGCGGCCCGGCAGGCTCAGCAGCAGGACGCCGAAGCCCGCAGGTACATCCAGCAGGCTGCCGCGGAGGCGCCTGCGAGTACCGCCGACCAGCTGGCCAAGCTGGCTGACCTCCGCGACCGGGGAGTCATCACAGCCGAGGAGTTCGACCGCGAGAAGGCGAAAGTCCTGGCCTGAGTAAGCCTTAGCGGTCGGCAAGGCAGCACGTCGTTGCCATGCAGCGCCGCTACGCACTACTTGAAAAGGACACGCTCAAGTCGCGGCTCCTGTCGGTCCGGCTGATCGTCGAGTTCTCGGCACCCTTGTGCTCGTGGCCGTGGCCGCCGGCGGAGTGATCAATCACTCCGCCGGCGGCTGCCCCGTCAGCAGGACCCGCCGTGCTGATATCGCCACGGCGCGCCGGTGATGGCGCTGACCTACGCCTGAGGGCGAGCGACTGACGCGCCCGCGCGATCACTACTCGGGCGGCGGGTCCTGATCGTGGACACGGCGTACCTCCAGGACCTGCACGCCGAACGTCTCGAGTCTGGCCAGGAGCCCGTAAAGCGCCGCCTGATCAGCAAGCGGACCGTGCAGCACGGTCTCGACCGGCTCCACGGAGGCGTTGAGCCGGTCGAAGTCAAGGAGTGCCTCCGGAGGGAGGACCCCAGATACGCGGATCTCATAGTAGAGGGACGGCACCGAAGGGCCCCCTATGTCGGTAAATGCGCTGGCCACACTCCATGGTGTTCCAGCCCGGCCCGCAGCACCCCACTCCGGGCGGGTGAATTTGCCACCTGGTGAGATCGGGATGACGGGTCACCCGGCGGCGCGGAACCACTTGCTCGCTCCGGAGCCGCGGACTACCCGTCGAGTACCGCCGACCGGGTGGCCAGCGCCATCACCGGCCCGGCTGGCCCGATGACGGCGCTGGCCGGGAGAGCTTTGCCTCGGGGAGGATCGGCTCGAAGAGCTCGACGGGGTTGCCGGAGGGATCCTCGACGATGATCTGCCTGCCGCCAACCCCGGTGACGATGTCGTTGCGGAACCGGGCGCCGCTGCTTCGCAGTTCCCTGACAGCGGCGGCAAGGTCGGGGACCTCGACACTGAAGCGATTCCAGCCCCCAGGCTCCTGCATCCTGCCGTCGGGCATCGGTGCGCCGCCCCCAGCTGGCCCGTCTGGACCGACCGGCCTGACGAGCACCAGGCGGAGGTCGCCATGTCCGAGCATCGCGAACAGGTCGTTCGGACGCATCTGCAGCTCGAAGTGGAGGTGAGTGGTGTAGAAGTCGATCGCGGCGTCGATGTCGTTGACGATGTAACGGATGCTGACGGTAGTCATCGGCGATCCTCTCTTTGTCCGGTACTGAGGTTTGGAGCGGGTTACTCCTTGCCTTCCTGGCGGATCTCACCCGGCGGGCCGCCTTGCGGACCGAGAGCGGGGTGCCCGGGTGCCGCCCGGACATGCTCGCTTACCTTGAACAGGAAATGGCCGCGGCGACGCGCCGGCTGGGCGCCACCGCCCGGGTACTGGACAATCCTGTCACCGGCGGCGGGCCGTTCCTGATCGCGCACCGGTACGCCGCTGGAGACCAGCGAAGAGCCGTGCTCGCCGGGGCTATGCCGGATGTCGTGCTCGCCGAGGCACACGCTGAGAACTGGCGCTGGACCTGCTGATCGCTTCGGATGGGCCGAGGGTGGCGGCTGGACCAGTACGGTTTCAGCATGGTCGATGTCGAGCCGGGGCACCTCATGAACGCCACCCGTTCGGACCCGGACGGCTCGTGGGTCCGGTTTGCCCTGGCCTCGCTGGAACGCACCGAGGGCATCCCCGCTGCCCTGCTGCCCAACCTCGGCGGCAGCCTGCCCAACGACGTTTTCGCCGATGGACTGGGCCTGCCCACCATCTGGATCCCGCATTCCTACCCGGCCTGTGCCCAGCATGCGCCCGGCGAGCACCTGCTGGCCCCGCTAGCCCGCCAGGCGCTGCGATTGATGACAGCGCTGTTCTGGGATCTCGGCGAGCGACCCGGCCACTGATGCGGGCGGGTTTTCGCGGTTCTTGCCCGGGTTCAGGGGGGAGGGGTGATGTCCGGCGGCGGTGGCCCGGTTGGCCGGGATGATGATGTCCGCGCGGAACTTGTCGCGGTCGAGGGTGAGTGGGCGCAGGCGGTGATATCCAATGACGCCGGTCGGATCGCTGGCTTCATGGCAGCTGACTGGGTGCTCGTTTCTGATTCTGGGGTTCTTTCCGCGGAGCGGTTCCTGGCTGTTATCCGGTCCGGGAAGCTGGCTCACTCGCAGATGATTGCGGCCGGGGAGAGCCGGGTCCGGGTCTACGGTGATACCGCGGTGGTCACGGCCCGGGTGACCAGCACTGCTCACTATCTCGGCCAGCGGCTCGACGCCGATGAGTGGACGACGGACGTGTTCGTGCGGCGAGATGGCCGCTGGCTGTGCGCGCTGACCCATATCACCGCGGCGGCGCCGCGCTGACGGCCTCCGGGCCGCTAGCGGCGCTTGCCGGCGCGTTCGCATGTATGGCCGTAGCATGTGATCGTGCACAGCGATGCGGGCGACGTCGATGGCTATCTGGCCATGGTGCCCGGGGAGCGGCGTGCTGTGCTGAGCGGGCTGCGGGATGCGTGCCGGGGACAGCTGACGGGCTTTACCGAGTCCATGAAGTATGGGATGCCTGCCTACAGCCGTGACGGGAGCACCGAGATCAGCTGGGAACTGCTGCCAGGCGGGTTCTTTCTGCTCCTGGCGGGCTCGCTGCAGCACGGCTTCTAGGGGGTGGATGGCGATGGTGCGGCCGCGGCGGGCGGCGGTGCAGGCAGATCGCAGCGGGCAGGCGGCGCACCAGGGCCGGAACGACGCCGTGCCGCCGCGGGGCGAAGCGGTGATCACGGCCGTCTGCCCGGCCGGGCAGGTCACCGTGCCGCGGTCAAGGTCGACGGCGAAGCGGTCCTTGGCGAACCGCCCGGCGGCGTTGCGGGCCGGCGGGCATTTGGCGATGACGGTGAATCCCTGCTCTTCCAGGCCCGCGCGGGTGGCCGCGTCGCCGTAGGCCGAGTCACCGAGCACGTCGGGCCTGCCGGCACCGGCGGCCAGCTCGCCGAGCAGCTGCCCGGCGGCGTCCCGGTCCGGGGTGTTCGCCGCGGTGGCGGCCACCTCATCGATCAGCTCGGAATCCGGGCCGGCCGACAGGTGGGCCTTGTATCCGTCGAACCGGCGGTTGCGGGACTTGTGCCCGTGCCGGGCCTGGGTATCGACGGTGGAGATCACCCGGTCCGGCGCGGTCTTGCGGGCGATCCGGAACACCCCGTCGTCGCCTTCCTCGACGTCCTGCCCGGCGACCAGCGCCAGCAGGGCGGCGGCCTCCCCGGCCGCAGGCGCCAGCGGCTGGCCATCCAGGACGCCCAGCGCGGCCAGGGCGTCTTTCACCAGCTCATCAACCAGCGCCTCGCGGGCAGCCGGATCGTCCCAATCGCAGGGCGGCTTGCCCGCCGAGGCGTAGTCATCATCGCGGCGCAGTACGGCCCGGACCTGGCCGGCCAGCGGGCTGCCCGCGTGATCGAGCGCGGCCAGCACCTTGCGGATCGCTGAGCGCAGCTGGGTCACCGTGTCCTGGGTCGCGACCGCGTCATAGACCGCGGTCGAATCCAGCACCCGCGCCCGGCCTTTCATCGCCCCGCTCTCATGTGTCGGCCACCTTGGTGTCCTCGAACAGCTAGCCAGCAGCGGTACATCTCCCTGTACGTGCTGCGCAGCGACGTTCTCGATGCTCATCGCCGTCAGCTAGCGCACCTCAGCGTCGGCAAGGGATGCATCCGGTACCGCAGTCCCGAGGCGGTCGATTTCGCCGTTGTCCGGTCGATACTTGCTGCGGTCGCCGCGAGCCGCGGGCCGCTCTGCTGAACGGCCATCGTCGCCGGTTGCTCGGCTCGCTGCCGATGGCTCGAGCGCGCACTCTATTCGCCAGCCCCGAGATTGCGTGATTTCAGCGCGCCACATAAACTCCGATCATGTCAGAGTATGATTTGCTTGCCAAGCATTACGATGCGGTGACAGGCGATTCTTCTTCCGAGGTCGCATTTATTGACAGTGTTATCAAGCAAGCGAATAACCGAGCCGTGACGTTGCTTGAGGTTGCCTGCGGAACCGGCAGCGTTATGGCTTCGCTCGCAGGCAGGTATCGCGTCAGTGGCCTGGATATATCGCCGGGCGTGCTCGCTGTGGCCCGCGAGAAGCTGCCCGCAGGAACAGCGTTGCATCTAGCCGACATGAGCAGTTTCAGGCTAGGTAAGAAATTTGACGCTATCATTTGCGTCTACCACGGCATCAATCATCTGCTCAGCTTCGCTGCCTGGAAAAGCTTCTTTGCTTGCGCTTACCAGCACCTCAATGATGGTGGCGTGCTGGTTTTTGACATCTTGACAGTTGGCAACCTCCAGATGATGGCAGCCATGCCGAAGACGGTCGAGAAATTCGGTGACAACTATCTGCTGATAGGCGTGCGGACGAGTGACCAAATCGTGTTCGAATGGGACATTGAGGTTTTTGAACTTCAGCCAGGCGGCGGATACAAGTTGCTAACAGAAGTCATCAGGACAGTCTCCTATGAGCCTGAAGAAATACGGGAAGTACTCGGTGAAAAGTTTAACAATATACAGACAATCGAAACCGATGGCGGTGCCGTGAACGAAGACGGCGAAAACAGGATCTGGTTTGTGTGCACTAAAAATGCACGCCCGGCTCTGCGTTAGGCGATATAGCTGAGGTCTTTGGCTGTCAGGATGGCGGGAACCAGCCGGAGCCACACCGCTCCGGTTACGGCAGGATCGTCGTGCAGGTAGCGGCGGAAGCGGTCATCCCATTTCGACTCGTCCGCGCCCAGGTAACGCGTCAGCTTGCGGCGGCCGCGCGGCACGTCGAAGGGCAGGATCTCGGCTGTCCCGCGCGCGATCACCTGACGGACAGCGCCGGTAGCCAGATCGCACACGTCGACCACGAGCGCGATCGCCGGATCTGCGCCGACCCTGGCCGGCAGTCTGGCCCACGGGCCGGTCAGGATCCAGAACGCGCCGTCCTCCCACAGGAACCAGGTCGGCCGGACCGTCGGGCCGTTGGTCGCAACCCGCGCGGTGAGCGGCTGGGCGAGGAAGGAATCCACGTTGAAAGCGTTCGCTGCCACCAGCCAATCGTAGGCATATGGCACGCCACAGTCCGGATCGCGGAGTTTCATCGATCATTGATGATCAGATCTGCGCACAACGGAACGGGCGGCTGCGCATTCGCTACAATTTGGGACTTACGTCCTATTGACTGCCGGTCTGCTGGCCGCGCTAGCCGTTCGGCCCGTTCCGTCATGCATTGTCACCATACCACGTAGCGTGAATGATCAAGGACTTAACGACGTGTGCCTAGGTCAGGCGGCCTGCAGATGTCTCCGGTCGGCGATGACATTGAGGCATGATCACCAATACTCGGCCAGGCTGGACAAGCCGCCCTTGTTTTCCCACGTCCGGGCCGGCGGCATCAGCGTGCGGTCGGGCGCCAGACATTTATGAATAATCATGCAACTCGTGCCCGGCCTGGCTCCGGTGACGCCGGGGCCGGGCTAGCCCGGCTGGCCGAGGCGAGCGGTGATCGCCGGGGCCGCCTCGCGCAGCCACGCCTCGGCGCGCGGCAGCGCATCCTTGGCGCCGTCCTCCCATAGCTTGCGGAACACCGGGTCCAGCTCGGCCGAGGCCCGGGAATCCTCGTGAAAGCGGCGCGCCATGTCGACGGCGAACGGCGCCAGCTCCGCGCGATGCCGCGCCGTCATGCCGTAGGCGTCCGCGAACACCGCGACCCGGCGCGGAATGTCGGCGCCGGTGAACGCGGGCGCCCGGTCCCGCGGATCGCGCAGCGGCGCCCAGTACCACAGCGCGTTCGCGATGTCGTAGAGCCGGGTGGTCGGATGGGCCATGTCGAAGTCGATCAGCGAGACGGGCAGCCCGTCGCGGAAGACCACGTTGCCCGGGTAGTAGTCGCAGTGGCTGACCAGCTCGGTCCGTCCGGTGATCGGGCGTCCCTCGCTGGCCGGCGTCCCGCCCCACACCGCGTCGGGCGGCGGCGCCCACCCGTCCGACGCCTCGTGCAGCGCACGGATCAGCCGGGCCAGGGCGACGAGCACCTCATCGCCCGCCGTCTCCGGCGGCAGCGGGTTGCGCGGCACGTCACCGGGGACGAACGACAGCATCTCGCGCCCCTGCTCGTCGACGCCGAACGGAAGCGGCGCGCCGGCGAACCCGGCGTCGCGCAGGTGGGCCAGGTACGCCTGCACGGTCAGGCTGAACGGCCGCACCGGCCGCCGCACCGTGTCCCCGATCCGCACGATCCCCTGGGTGACGCCATCCCCGGTCAGCAGCTCGCCTTCGCTCACACCGCAGCAGCCTAGCCTCAGCCCCCGCTCTGGATCTTGATGATAACGGCGGTTGTGGCCCTGACGGTCAGGCTGATTCCCGCACGCGGATCGGCGGATATGCCGCTCCATTTCCCGCCCCAGGGGGTATCGCCAGTGATCGCGGCGCCGCCGAGCGTGGCACTGGCCCCCGCGGCATCCCCCGGCTCCCCGCTGGACAGAGTCATGATCTCCGCATCCTGCAATCCCGCGCCGGGCGGGACGATCGTTACGGCCGCATCCGCAGCCTCCGCCCCATGTGTCTTGTTGATGATCGTGACGTAATCCTGGCCGGCTCCGCCGATGCAATAGGCGGTCACGTTGATGCCGTCCGCATTCCCCATCGAAACGGGCTTGACCTGCCCCGACGAGCCCAGGGTGAACGCTTTGATGCCGTATCCCTTCGGGGTGACCGCATAGCTCCCGGCAGTCGCGGCCGGAGCTGGCACGATCGTGTCGGTGTAAAGCCACTGCTTGTTGTGGAAGTTCACCCCCGCGGCCGCGTGAGCCGCCCACCAGTGCAGGTAATCCAATGCCCACAGCGCCGAGGCGAACGCATTGCTCGCTCCCGGGACGCCGGTGAGGTAGTCATTCGATTCGGTGAGCCGGTAGCGCAGGCCAGCAGCGGAAACCGGCGCGAGATGGTTCGCGTAAAACCAGGGATAGGGGGTGTAGGTAGTGCGCTTCGGCTGAGTTCCGATCGTGGTGCCGTTCACCCATTCGGGGGACAGCATGTTGCTGATCGCCTGCTGAGCGGTTGTCTTTCCCGGGCCTCCGCCCACGTAATAGTGCTGTGTGATGTCCGCCATCCGGCCAGAATCCCTTTCATCGCTGGCGAACCGTTCAGTCCACGACACGCCGTTTTCAGGGTCGGGCGTGTAGGTCAGCGTGCTGTAGGCCCCGGTATCTGGCCCAGCCAACGGCGCCCCGGGCGCCGCGTCCCCGACCGCATCGGCAAAGCTCCGCCAGCTGGTCAGGTAGGACGTGTACGCACTGCCCGGCACCCCCGAGATCTCCTCGTATATCGCCGGGTCAAGCGGATGGCCCCCGAAGGTATGAAATGCGTGCCAGTCCGGCTCATTCCCGATGGCGAAGCTGGCCACATTCTCCCGGTAGTGACGCCAGATATACCCGGCGGCCCGGGCATTGATCGATTTCAGGTCACCGATTGGCCTTGCACTAGGGCTAAGCAGGCGGAGCGTGTAGATGACCTTCACCCCGGCCGCGGCGGCAAAGGCAAACAAGTTGTCGATTCCGGTGAAGCCATCGCTGCCTGTGCCCGCAGGAATAAAATCATCCACCGAGCCGCCGCCGATCCGCAGGTTACGCAGGCCCAGATTGCGAAAGAGGGTGACCAGCGAGTTGTTCGCCTCGCTGAACAAGTAGCCTGCCACGCCAGCGTTACCGGGATTGAGCGGTCCCCGTTCGAAACTCAGCCCGGCGAAATCGCCCGGGACCACCGGCCCGGGATGCCCGGCGTCAATGGTGATCGTAATGGGATAGGTGCCCGGCCGGGCGGACCGCGACCCGGCGCTCCGGTCACGCCGGGCGCCCCCATGCACACGCGAGGACAGCGACACCCTCACCCCGGCCGTGGCGGGCACGAAGGTGCGCCACAGCACGCCGTCAGCAGCATGATCAGGTGATGCCCAGCCGCAGGAGCGGCCTAACCGCCAATCACGAGCGTCGTTCCTGGCGCCGGGCTCTCTCGCCCCGCGGGCGGCCAGCTGACCAGTGGCCTGCGCGCAGCGGAGCGATCCGCCGCCGCCCCGCCCCCGAGTGAGCACCGGAAACGACATGTTCAAGTTCCGCGTGCCCGCACGGCCGGGTGGCCTGCGCCCTACGGATGGTTCTTGTCCTTTTGGTGGCGGAACGGCACGGTGATCGTAATGGAATCGGGAAACCAGTGCGCCCCGGCGGGGGTGGGCGGGTTTCCGCAATTCACCTGCAGGTATCTCATTGCCGGGCCGAAACCGAGCAGCTGGTCCCGCGGCGGAAAGCCATAACTGTCGTGGATGACATAGGTCAGTCTTCCGGTGTACATGTGGCCGGTGATCGTGCCCGTGCCGCGGACGTCCAGGCCCTGGGTGCCGCGGAAGCCGAGGTAGAGATCGCGTGAGGAGGCGGGGAGGGCAAAGCGGATCGTGCGCAGCGCGGGTTCGGTCAGCTGCACGTGTGACCTGCCCGCGCGGAGTTGGCTCAGCACGGCCGCCTGGATGTGCCGGCTGAGGTCCTGGAAGGCGCTGCTGGCCCGTGCCTCCCGCGCGATGTGCGATCCCGCGCCGAAATGCATCGCCGTTCCCGTGCCTGCGAGGAAATGGGCGAGAAGCGTTGCTGAGACCGGCGCCCGCGCGAGGGCGAAGCCCGCGGCAGTGGCATTCCCCAGGGCGTCGTCGCGGCGGAGCTTCCCTGGCTGGCAGGCTGCGGCGGGATCTTGGGCGTGCGTGTCCTGGCTCGGGCCGGGCGGCACGGGAACAGCGCCGCTGACGGTGAAGTCAGCGCTGCCGGGGACTCGCCGCGAATGGCTGGCGGCCGCTGGTGTCCCAGATCCGGCCGCCGGGTCGCGCGGCGCAGGCGCTGTGGGGGCGGAACCCGCGGCTGAGCAGCCGCCAGCTACCAGCGCAAAGGAGACGACGGCGATGATCCGCCACCGGCAGCTACCGCCGGATGGCTGACCAGGCCGTGCCGGGGAACTCACCCAGGCCTCCGCACTCGTAGGCGTCTTTCATGATTTCCTGGCCGCATGCGCCGGACAGCAGTGGCTACTTGCTGCGGTACGCCCTGCCGTCCGCGCGGGCACTTGCGCCCCCAGCGTAGGCGCGACAGGAGATGCCACCGCCACTTGCTCAGCCGGGCTTGCGGGCCATGACCACCTCGGTGTCGCCCGGCCAGTCCCAGAAAATGCCCTCGGCGGAACGGCTCGCGAGCAGCGCCCGCACTTCCCCGGCGAAATCGTCAAGACGATCACCAAACAGGTGCGGCGCCGAGGATGAGAGGGAAAGGTAGCCGGACAGGACGCTCTCGCTGTCTCGCAGCAGGTCGGGGATGCCTGGGACGAAGAACTGCTGCGGAACACCAAAGCGAGTCCGGGCCAGCACATCCTCGAAGCGGTGAGCTCGCTGCGGGGCGGTGCCCTGGCCGGCCCGCCGGGTCGATCCGAGATATTTCCCCACCAGCGCCTTGATCTCATCATGAGGGACCGGAGGCACCCCGGGGCCTCGCGGACGGGGCCGCCCTGTCACCGTGTGGACGATGAGTGCCAGCGCACCGCCGGGCTCCAGCATGTCGTAGACGGTCTCGGCCACTCGCTGCTCGTCGGTCCAGTGGAAGGACTGGCCGAAGGTCACCAGCCGGTATGGCCCCGGCGCGGCCGCGGGCAGGTCCTCGGCCAGGCCCTGGACCCACCGGATGTTCATGACTCTTTTTTCCCCGGCTGCCCGACGGCCCTCCGCGAGCATGCCGGCGTCAGGGTCCAGGCCGACCGCCTGCGCGAACAGATGAGCGAGGCGGACGGTAAGCACGCCAGGGCCGCAGCCGGCGTCCAGCAGCCGGCCGTTCCCATCGAGACCCGCCTCCCGCGTCAGGACAGCCTCGAGTTCCGGTGCGTACGCGGGGCGGCCGTAGCGATAGTGGGCAGCGGAGCCGAGGTAGATGGTCGGGTCATACGGCACCGCACCAGTGTCTCCCGGTCCGGTCAATGGCCGCGAATCTTTATGGCGCGGGCCAGCTGGTCCAGGGCCGGCCGGGTACTCGGCTGGAGGCGGACGATGAGGTCGTCAATGCCGAGCCGTTCGTACGCGTCCATCGCGCGGGCCAGGTTGTCGGCGAGGCCGGCGAGCGACCGGCCGCCGGTCTGGCCGGGGTCGGTCAATTCGCAGTCCATGCCTACGGTGCGGCGCAGCGTGGCCGGGTCGCGGTTTTCAGCCTGCAGCGCGGCGTGCATGTCGGCCAGCCGCTGGCCCAGCCGCTTGCCGGGCAGCCCGAACCAGGCGGTGTTCCAGGCATCGGCGTAGCGTGCGGTCAGCCGCAGCATCCGCGGGCGGTGGCCGGCCACCAGGATCGGGATTGGCCGGTCCGGCGGCGGAAGCAGCACCGCGTCGCGCATCTGGTGGTAGCGGCCGGCAAAGGTCAGCCGCTCGCCGCGCAGCAGCGGTCCGATGATCTGCAGCGCCTCTTCGAACCGGGCGGCACGGTGGTCGGCCGGGAAGCCGAAGGCCAGGTATTCCGGGTCATACCAGCCAGCGCCCAGACCCAGGATGAGACGGCCACCGCTGACGCCGTCGGCGGTGACCGCCATCTTCGCCAGCAGCGCCGGGCTGCGAAACGATACGCACATCACGAGCTGGCCCAGTTCGATCGCGTGAGTCGATGCCGCGAGTGCGGCGACGATGGTCCAGCTCTCGTGGATGTCCCCGGCGGGGCTGTCCGCCGGGCCGGACAGGAAATGGTCGCAGACCCAGAGCGAATCCAGCCCGATGGCCTCGGCGTGGGTCGCGAACCCGTGCATCTCCCGCCAGGTGGGCAGCCGGCCCGGTCCATCCGACGCCCCGAACGGCAACGTCACGCCGATCCTCATCGACGCGAGAGCTTAGCGCTTAGCGGCACGGTTGTGGTTAGCCGATGCGGAGCGGGAGGGTACGCGGACCGCGGATCTGGCCCGCGGACCATGTCACGGCCGACGGGTCATCGAGGCTGAACACCGGGATCCGCTCTAGCCACGCTTCGAGTGCGACCCGGAGTTCCATCCGGGCCAGGTGCGATCCCACGCAGCGGTGGATGCCGAGGCCGAACGCGGCGTGCCGGTTGATCTCGCGGTCGATGACGACCTGACCCGCGCGGTCGAACTGTGCCGGATCACGGTTGGCCGCCGGGAACGACAGCAGGATCCAGTCATCGGTCTTCATGTCGGCACCGCGCCAGTGCATGTCTTTCTTCACCAGCCGCGCCATGGTGACCGGCGCGTAGGCGCGGAGGAACTCCTCCATCGCGGTCGGCAGCAGCTGGGGATCGGCGACCAGTCGCACGCGGTCCTGCGGCGTCTTGGCCAGGTGCCACAAGGACGCGCCGATCGCGCTCCATGTCGTGTCGATGCCGGCGATCAGCAGCAGGGCCATCGTGCCGACGACGTGTGAGGGATCGAGTTTGCGACCATGCAGTTCCGCGTTGATCAGGTAGGTAGTGAGGTCCTCACGCGGATTATCTACGTGGTCGTGGACCTGCGCGAGCAGGTAGTCGAACAAGCGTGAAACCCGCGCGATGCGCTCCTCCGCAGGCAGGTTGATGCCTTCGAGCAGGTCCTCGACGAACTCACGGAATTGCGGTCCGTCCTGTGGCGGGAAGCCGAGCAGGCCGGCGATAACCCGCACCGGGATGTGCTGCGCGTATTGGGCCGCGGCGTCGACGATGTCCTGGCCCTTGAACGCGTCGATGAGCGAGTGACAGAACGTCCTCGTCGCCGGCTCCTGCTTAGTGACCGCGGTCCTGGTGAACGCGGCGAGCAGCAGCTTGCGCGCATCGTGATGGAACGGCGGGTCGGAGGAGATCGGCGGCGAGCCGCCAACCGGGGCCAGCTCCCGGGGCGGCCGGAAATTGCTCACGATGATCGCTCGCGAGGAGAAGTGCTCGGTGTCATAGGCAATCGCCGCGACGTCCTCATAACGCGTCGGCAGCCATCCGCCGCCGAACCGTCCGGTGCGCGCGATCGGGCAGCGCTGCCGCAGGTCGTCCTGGATCGGGTAGGGGTCAGCGGACCACTCTGGCTCGAGATGGGAGAAATCGGTCGCCCAGTCGGCGACCGGGCCGGTGACGATCTCGTTGCGGGTGCCCAGCGGCTGGTCGTCGTCCGGCTCCCGGAAATCCTGGCTGAAGCGGTCATCGACGGCCACGTCACGCCTCCTGCAGGAGGTCGATCGCACGTTCGGGGCAGTTAGCCGCCGCGAGACGCGCCTCGCGTTCTTCGCCCGGCGGCACGGCACCGTCGCCGAGAATCTTCCCGTAGCCCTCCTCGTCCTCGCGAAACAGGCCCGGCACGAGGTCATAGCAGCGGCCATGCCCCTGGCAGCGCTCTGAACTGATCTGCACTTTCACTGCGCTCCTCCTTGCTGGCACAAACACACCTGTCCCGGAGCATCTGCCTCGCAAGCCGATGGTAGGCCTCATCTGCATGATCTAGCCTGGCGCTAGCACGTTAGATGACCGTCGGCAACCCGCATGGCCGGACCCAGGGAGCAGCCGGTGAGTGACCTGTGCCTGCAAAATGCCATTGACCTGGCAGGAATGCTGCGCCGTCGCGACGTGTCGGCACGTGAGGTCATATCGGCTCACATCGGGCGGATCGAGGCATTCGATCCTGCAATCAATGCCGTTGTCACCCGCACCTTCGATTCGGCGCTGGCCAGGGCCTCGGCAGCTGATGCGGCGATGGCCCGTGGCGAGCCGCCGGGCTTGCTGCACGGCTTGCCGGTCGCGCACAAGGATCTTGCCGACACGGCAGGGGTGCGGACTACCTACGGGTCGCCGCTTTTCGCCGCGTACGTGCCTGACCGCGATGCGCTCGTGGTCGCGCGGATGGCGCAAGCGGGCGCGATCAGCCTGGGTAAGACGAACACGCCCGAGTTCGGCGCGGGCTCGCACACCGTAAATCCGGTATTCGGGGCTACCCGCAATCCTTACCACCTCGGCCGCAGCGCTGGCGGCAGCAGCGGCGGCGCGGCGGCTGCGCTGGCCGCGAGGCTGATCTGCCTGGCAGACGGCAGCGATCTGGGCGGGTCATTGCGGAATCCCGCCAGCTTCTGCAACGTCGTCGGATTCCGGCCTGCTCCGGGCAGGGTTCCTGGCTGGCCGCTTTCCGACGTTGCCGACCAGCTTGGCGTTTCCGGGCCCATGGCGCGTACCGTCGCTGACGCTGCGCTGCTGCTGGCCGTCCTGGCCGGCCCTGACCCGCGGGTTCCGCTGGCGCTGGACCAGCCGCCGCCCGCAGTGACCAATCCGGCGCAGATTCGTGCGCTGCTTAGCCGGGATCTGCGGGGCATCCGGGTTGCCTGGAGCCATGATCTCGGCCTGCCAGTCGAACCGGAAGTGCTCGAGGTGCTGGCCCCGGCCCGGCAGGTCCTGACGGACCTGACCGGGGTGGTCACCGATGCGACGCCCGACCTGTCAGGCGCGGATGAGGCATTCCGCACGTTCCGCGCGTTCAGGTTCGCGACCGTCCACGGCCAGCTGCTGCGCGAGCATCCGGACCTGGTCGGCGCCAACGTGCGCTGGAACATCGAGCGCGGCCTTGACCTCTCGGTGGCTGACCTGAGCCGCGCCACCATGCTGCGCGCCGCGCTGGCCGAGCGGATCAGCGAGTTTTTCGCCGGGGTGGATGTGCTGGCATGCCCCGTCAGCCAGGTAGCGCCGTTTGACGTGACCCTGGACTGGGTGCATGAGATCAACGGCCGGCCACAGCAGACCTACCTGGACTGGATGGCCTCGGCATACCTGATCTCCATGACCGGCCTGCCTGCTATCAGCGTGCCAGCCGGCTTCACGCCGGGTGGCCTGCCCGTGGGCCTGCAGCTGGTCGGCAAACGTCGCGGCGACTGGGACCTGCTCGCCGTGGCGCACGCCTTCGAGGCCGCGACAGGCCACGCAGCCATCACCCCGGATCTGGCGTGCCGGGCGCCGCTCGGCGGCCCAGCCAGGCGTTGAACTCGGTGGCCACGATGCGCTCGTCGCGCAGGCCGGCTGCCGCCGGGGATGCCAGCCACACGATGGGCGCGCCCATCACGGCCGGGTCGATCGGGACCAGGTGCGCGGGCCGGTCCGCGGCCGGCGGGAGCATGCCGGTCTCGGTCGCGCCGCCGGGCAGCAGGATGTTGACGGTGACCGGAGTATTGCGCAGGTCGGCCGCCATGATCCGGGAGAGGGCCTCGGCGCCGGCCCGGGACGGCCCGTAAGGAACGAAACCGCGCCGGTTCATCGTGGAGTGGCTCATCGAGATGTTGACGATCCGCCCTGACCCGGCCTTGAGCATCCGGGCCGTGACTTCCCTGGCCATCAGGAAATATCCGGTGAGGTTGACCTCGATAACCGCCCGGAACCTGTCGGCGGGTACTTCCCAGAATCCCATTGGCTCGACCAGGAACTGCGGATTGACCGTCCTCATACCGAGGCCGGCATTGTTGACGAGCAGGTCGATGCCGCCGAACCGCGACCAGGTCTCGCTGACTGCGCGGGCGACGGAGACCTCGTCGCCGGCGTCAGCGACGATGCCCATGGCGCCATTCAGGCGCGCCGCCGCGGCCTCGGCGCGCTCCGCCGACCTGCTGGTGATCACGACGGTGGCACCGGCCCCGGCCAGCGCGCTGGCCATGGCCAGGCCGAGCCCGCTGGTACCGCCGGTGACCAGTACCCGAGTTCCGGTCAGCTGAATGCCGTCGTTCACCGCAGCTCCTACGGTGCGGTCATGGCTGGGTTGAGCCGTACGAGCCGCACGGGGTTTGTCTCATCGAGTTCGGCGACGGCTTCTCGTGACTTCACGAAGTCTGAGAACGAACGGTAGCCCAGTGCCCTCTCGCTGAATGACGGGTCCATGCGCCTCATCTGGCTCTTCACCGCGGAGCTATGCAGCCAGTCCGCGTCATCCTTTTCCTGGCCGAGTCGCAGCGCCCGTTCAAGGAGCCTGGTCGCCAGCTCTTGCGGGTCTTCGGAATCGACGTCAGTCTCGTCGGTTACCGCGGCCGGTGGCCGCCTGGTACGCCGCGAACCCCGCGCGGCCGGCCCGTCGCCGGGCTCCTGAAGTTCCGCCGGTGCGCCGTTCGCCGGTGCGGCTGGCAGCGGGGAGGCGTCGGCGGGCGTGACGCCCGGGAGCGCATCGTAGGTGACGAGCTCGTCACACGCCGCGGCGAGCGACCTGCTGGTCGATCCTGCTACCCCGACACCCACGACGTAACGGCCCAGACGCCTGCACCGCTGGGCGAGGGCGATGTAATCGGAGTCCCCGGCCACGATCACCACGTGGGTCAGGTCGGGAAGGCGGAACATGTCCTCCACCGCATCCACGGCCAGCCGGATGTCGGCACCGTTCTTGGCGTAGGCGGCGGCCGGAAAGAGCTGCACCAGGTCCACTGCGCGGCTGACGAGCTGCCCGCGGTAGTCGGCGTTCACGGGGGCTGACCAGTCCGCATAGGCGCGGGTCAGCACGAGGGTGCCGAACGATGAGGCGAAGTCGATCACCGCGCCGACGTCCACGGTGGCGCGCTGGAGCTTCTCCGCGGTGTCGGGATCGGCCGACCTGTCGGCCCTGTTGAACCCGCGCACCTTGTCACGCTGGAACTGGCTCCGGCCATGAACCTGGTCATACCGTGAGATCACGATGTTGTCGAAGTCGATATAGACGGCGACGCGGGTGACGCCAGGGTCGTTCATGGCTGCTCTTCTCGTCGGGACGCTCTCGTCCAGCCCAGTCTGCCGGGAAACCCAAAGGGCCGGGAGCATCGCCCCTGCTACATCGGTGGCGTCAGGTTGTAGCGCGCGATGACGTCGGGCAGCCAGCTCGGCTGGCCGAGCTGTACGCCGTAGCGGGCGGCGAGGGGCATCAGCTGCTCGGGGTCGGGTGGCCCGGCGGCGAGGACCTCGGACAATTCCCGGAAGAAGTTCTCGAAGCCGGACGGGCTGATGATCTCTATCATCCGGGCGGGCAGCTGGCCGGCGTTCCACATCGTGTGCATCTCGCCGCGCGGCTTGGTGATGTAGCCACCAGTGCCTAGGACGACTTCGCGGTCACCGGACCGGAAGCCGATCTCGCCCTCGGTGACGATGGAGTACTCATCCTCCAGCGTGTGCAGGTGGGGTACCACCAGCGCGCCGACGGGGAATGGATGCTCGACGATGGACACGGCGCCGTTGGTTTGACTGCCCAGGAGCTTGAACTGGACGCCGATAGTGCCCAGCCAGCCGGTGGCGCCCTCGCCGGGTCGCAGGATGGTCAGGGCCGGCGGGTCGGACAGGCTCGCGGTCGGGGTGGATGAGGTGGCGGTCATATTGGCCTGCTTTCTGCGGAAGAGCGGTCGGCTTGGACGTCAGGTAGTTGGCTGATCGGGTAGAGCCGGACGGCGGCCGTGATCCGGTCCAGCGCGAAGTCGGCCGCCTCGTTCAGCGCCCGGACGATGTCAGCTGCCGCCGCCCGGAACAGGCAGAAGCAGGTGTCCTCGGTGGGCAGGTAGGCGGAGTGCAGGTACTGCACCTCGCCGGCCGCGCCGGATTCGGCTGATAGCTCGCACAGCTGAGCGAGGCGGCCGACCGAAGCCGCGAGGCTCTCGGCCGCCGCCGGTGGCAGGTACCGCTCGACGAGGAACACCGAGCTGGAGGCGTCCGGGTCGTGGATGCGCCGTGTGGTCATGCTCGAACGCTACGAGCGTCAGGGCGGCACCGCGTCGGGGGAACTACGCAACTTTGACCACGCCGGATCAGTCCGCCGACGCCCGCGCGGCGAGTTCTGTGCGTGACCGTATCCCGAGCTTGCGGTAGATGCGGCCGAGGTGGCTCTCAACGGTCCGGACGCTGATGAAGGCCGTGGCGGCGACCTCCCGGTTGGTCTGGCCGACTGCCACCAGGTCGGCGATCCGCTGTTCCACCGGGGTGAGCTCGTTTTCCGGCCGCCGGCCGCTGATGCTGGCCAGCTCCCTGCTCGCCTGACGCTCCTGGATCGGCGTGCCCAGCCTGGTGAACGTGGCGCGAGCGGTGTCCAGTTCGCGGCGGGCGTCGGTCCGGCGGCCTGCTCGCCGGAGCACGCTGCCAAGCAGCAGGCGCGTCCTGGCTTCCTCGAACGGCATGGGCAGCCGCTGATGACCGGCGAGGGCGCGTTCGAGCATCTCGATAGCGCCGGCCAGCTCGCCGTTGGCGGCATTGAGCAGGCCGTGGCAGCGCGCGGCCATCGCCGTAGACCAGGGGTGGTGATTGGCTTCGGTGGCGACGTCGAGTTGCCGGGTCAGCTCCGCCGCCTCCGCATAGCGCGCCAGCGCGACCAGTGCCATGATCGCGTCCGGGTGCAGCCGGAGGATGGCTGGCTCGTTGATGCCGATCTCGCGGGAGGAGATGGACAAGGCGCGGAGCAGGTGGTCGGCAGCTGCCGGAAAATCGCCGGCCATGAACTCCGCGATGCCGAGGCTGCGCAGGTCCAATGCCACCGCGGACATGAAACCTACGGATTCGTCCGCGGCGAGGTCACGCGCGCCGAGCGCCCGTGCCTCACCGACGCAGCCTTGATGGGCTAGAACGAGCACGTGCACCGAGGCTGGCATCGGAGCGCGGATTCCCATTCGATCGGCGTGCTCCCGTCCTTCCGTGGCCAAGGCCAAGGCGAGGTCGTACTCACCTGCCCAGCACTCCAGAGCAGCAAGGTGCCCCAGGGTGATCGGCAGCGCGCTGTCGTCTCCCTCGTCGACAGCGCAGGCTCGCATGGTCTCCAGCCAGCCGCGTGAGTCCCCGAAGCGGTCAACCACCTTGAGGTACATGCCAAGGCCGAGACCGGCCCGGTCGCTGACCGGGACGGGTTCCGCGTCCGCCTGCAAGGCCACGGCGCGCTCCAGAGTCGAGACGGCGAGCCCGCGCCCGAGCCGGAATCGGTGCAGGGCGACGTTCGCTAGCGCGTTCGCCAGCAGGCCCGGCGGCGGGGCGGTCATGGTCTCCAGCAGATCCACAGCCGTTTCGGCATGGAACAGGTCGGCAGCGGCCGCGGACGGGCTCGTCTCGGCAAAAGTGGCATGGCTGCGGGCCAGCAGCAGGGTGTCCCCGCCTGCCTCGGCGAGTGCCTGCTCGCACCAGCGGGCCACGGTCGCGTCTCCGCTCTCCCAAGACGCGATCGATGCGCTGAGCAACAGCGCGTCCACCCGCGCCGGCCCCGGCGGTGTCCCGTCGAGCCCGGCCGCCAGCAGCGCCCTCGCCCGCGCCGGGTCACCGAGAAGGAAGAGGTACCGCGCCGCGTCAACAGCCCGGCGGAGCCTGCCGCCCGGGTCGCTCGCTGGCGTGCGGCTGTGCGCCAGCTGAGCAAGCTCGGCGGCAGCGTCGATGCTGCCGCGCCGGCGGGCGTGCCGGGCCGCTGCGTCGAGGGCGGCCGCGATGACGGATGACGGCTCGGCTGAGCTCAGCGCGGCATGCCGGGCGTGTTCCTCCGGATCGGTGACCGTCGCCGCCAGCTTCTCGTGCAGCGCGCGCCGAGCCGCCAGGGTCAGGCCCGCGTACGGGATCGAGGCGATCAGCGGATGCGTGAACCGGACGCGGTCGCCGTCGACTTCCAGGATGCCGGCCGCGACGGTTTCCTCCAGGTATCGCGCGGCCGCGTCAGCGTCCCCCACGGCCGCCGCCACGGCCGCCACCGTGGGCTGGGCGAGCGCAGCGGTAATCAGCAACATCTCGCGTGTTTGCGGCGAGAAGCCGCGCAGCCGTTCGGTGACCAGGACCCTGAAGTCGGCCGGGACCGGCAGCGGATCGGTGGCCGAGGGCTCGGCGCCCCGGTGTTGCAGCGCCCGGGCCATCTCCAGGCACATCATCGGGTTCCCGCCGGTGGCGCGGTGCAGCCGGGTGAGCGTCGGGCGGGCGAGCGTCTGGCTCAGCCTGGTCTGGACGATCCGCTGCATGGTGCCGACGCTGACCGGGCCCACCACGAGCCGCTCGCCCGGCAATCCCAGATCCGGCGCGGTATCGCCGGCGGTGCCCGTGCGGCACGACGTGAGCAGCCGCACAGGCTCGTGGCCCAGTCTTCTGAGCGCGAAGGACAGCACACTGCGGGAGCTGGCATCCAGCCACTGGACGTCATCGACGGCCAGCAGGAGGGGCCCAGGCCGGGCAAGAGCGCGGAGCACTCCCAGTACCGCGACTCCGACGACCCTGCTGCCTGGCTCACGGCCACCGTCACCGGAAATGAGCAGGGCGGCGGACAGCGCGCTTCGCTGGACAGCAGGCAGAGCCGCTAGCTCCGACGGATCCAGCCCCTCGAGGAGATCACCCAGACCAGCGAATGACAAGGCGGCATCCGACTCGCTGCAACGGCAGATCCGCACCGCGTTACCTGCGGCCTCAGCATCCAGCAGGGCGCGCGCCCAGATCGCCGTCTTGCCGATTCCTGCCACTCCGGCGAGGGTCAGCGACGCTGGACCAGCGGCATGCTCGCCGACGAAACCCCGTACCGCCTCAAGTTCCGCGTCGCGACCAACAATCGGCCCTTGGACAAGCTTCACAGTCGCCTCCGCCTCGGCGACACGGACCCGCAGTCCAATGCCTGCCTACGACGCTACCGCAACGTGCAGCCCGGACAGCGCCCTCAGCCAAGCGCACTCGGCCGGTAGGGGCGGCCTTCGGCCGGCGCATGGGGCAGCCGGGTCGCCTGTCAGGTGATCAGCTTGTTCCGTTGAGTCCTGGTCAGACCGGCCAGCACTAGGTCGTAGGAATGATCGACGAGTTCCAGCACTTCCTCATCCGGTACCGAACCGTCGAGCGTCACGGTGTTCCAGTGCCGTTTGCTGAGGTGGTAGCCCGGGGTGATTGCCGCATAACGGCCGCGCAGGTCGGCCGCCAGGCCGGGATCGCATTTGAGGCTGACGCTGCCGGGTGCCGGGCCCAGCGACACCAGCGCGAACATGCGGCCGGCGACCTTGAAGACGGCCACTTCCTCACCGAACGGGTAATCCTCCGCTGATCCCGGCTTGGTGCCACATGCCGCCATCGCCCGGTCGCGCTGTGAACCAGCCACCATCGCTCCCTTGCCGCCTCCGGTTCCGTGTAATCAGTATCCAGGCTGAGCCTGACAGCGGGCTGCCAGAGCAGGGCTACCCCGAATGCCAGCCCGGCACCACCGGCAGGCAGGCAACGCCAGACGAGCGTGCTTCAGCTGCTCAGATCATCGGGCTCATGACCCTGCCTCAGCAAAGGCTCAAGGCAGGTCAGGATCGGGGTGGCCGGTCAGGAATTGGGCAGCTGCCTCATCGCCGATGAGCGAGTTATCGGCCAGCCACTGGACGGCACGGCGCCTGGCGCGGGCATCGCGGAACGCGTACCACGTCGGCAGCAGGTCCGGATACTCCTGGTGGAGTTCGTCTTTGAACCGGCGGAAGGCTCCCTTGCCCTGGATGGCCCGTGCCAGCCTGCGCCCGGCGCGTTCATCGGTAATTGTTTCGGCGAAGTCGGCCATGTCCTGGTACCAGACCCAGGACGGCAGTGGATCGATGCACACCAGGTCCAGCTCATCGAGGTCGACAGGTGTCTGCCCGTCGATGCCGGTGTCGGCCGTCCAGAACGCGATCTCTCCGGTTTGCGGGTTGATCAGCCACCGGTGTTCGTAGTCGGTCTGGTCAGCCAGTGCGCTGGCGATCTCCTCCAGATCGAGGCTGCTGAGGTCAAGCACCAGGCCAGAATAGATCCCTCCTCCCAGGCCCCGTGCTGAAGGGAGCGACATACGCGGCCGACGGCATGCGCGGGCGCACATACCCGGCGGCGGCCTGGGCGGAAGAGGTGTCAGGCGGCGGGCACCTTGCCGATGATCCAGCCGAACTCTGAGACGATCCGGACGCCGAGACCCTCGACGTACAACGGGCGCAACGCCTCGCGCATTGCCTCGGCGAACCGGTCAGGCCCCGCGTGCTGCAGGGCTGGCCAGGACGGCCCCGCCGCCGCGAGCGCCCGGACTGTCAGGTCGAGGTCAGGCAGCTCGTTGATGGCCTTTGCGGTGCCCCGGGCGACGAATTCCAGCCCGGCGTCGGCGATCATCTGCTCGGCCACACCCGGCCGCCCGGTGTCGCCCTGGTTGATGGTGGCGCCGATGTGATCGGCCGGCGAGAGCTCCAGCAGAGTCGCGAAGTACGGCAGCAGGCCCAGGCGTCTGGGAGACCCCCAGAAGGTGAATCCGACCAGCCCGCCGGGCCGCACCACCCGGCGCGCCTCCACCAGCGCGGCCTCGCATCCCTTCCAGATCCCGTTGAAGCTCGTCGCCGCGTCGAAGCGGTCGTCATCGAACGGCAGCGCGAACATGTCCCCGATCCGGAAATCACCCGCCGGGGTGCGCGCCCGCGCGATCGCGATCAGCGCTTCGGACGCATCCAGCCCGGACACCTCCGATCCACGGGCGGCCGCGACGCTAGCTGCGTAGCCGGAGCCGCAGGCGATGTCCAGGAGCCGGGTCCCGGGGCCGACCTGTGCCTGGTCAAACACTGCGTCGTTGACACTCCGCGCGTACGGCTCGACCAGGTAGGCCCAGTCGGCCGCCTGCTCGCCCCAAGCGCGCCCGGACTGAACCCAGCTCACGCGCCTCACCCTTACCTGCAGCAATCCCGGCAGCCCCGGCAGCCGCCGAACTGCCCGGAAGCCTGATAGCCGCCCGCCTGCGGCACGAGTATTCCACGGCGTGCGCTGGCAAACTAGCGTGCGTCGCGACCGTGCCCGAATCCCAGCCGCACCGGATGATTGCGCAACCGGCGAGGCGGGGAGCCGGTCCGGGTGGCTGCGGGCCATGGCTCGCAGCGCCTTCTTCTCGGGTTTGCCCACTGACGTGCGAGGGAGAGCTTCGAGGAAGATCACGTCGCGCGGGTGCTTGTACGGAGCGAGCGCCGGGGGCGACGTCGTGCCCCGATGCGTCGACCACCCGCAGCTGACAGCGCATGGTGGGCTTCCCGGCGGTCAGGCTCTTGTCCGGTATGTCGGGGATGGGGACGGCGCTGAAATTCCCCGCCTCGGTGAGGCCGTAGCCCTGGACGACGCGGACGCCGCGATCTCGCCAGCACCGGATGGATCGCTCCGTGACCGTCGTTCCGCCGGTCACGACGAGGCGGAGGCTGGCCAGGCTGGCCTGCTCCCATCCGCGGTGGGCGGCCAGCTCCCGCGTCATGGGCGGAGGGCACACCAGCAAGGTCACCGGGATGTGGTCGATGTCGTCAAGGATGGATCCCGGCTCGAACTGGCGGTGCACCGTGACCGTTGCGCCCACGGAGAGAGCCGGTGTCGTGAGGAGGTTCAGCCCCGCGAAATGGAACATGGGCGTGCAGGTGAGGATCCGCATACCGCCACCCTACGCAGACCAACGTCGTGTCGCCCGGTCCCTGTCACGCACGGGTGCCTTGCGATCCGGACTGTCCGAGGCCCGCGCCACCGACATCATGTGGGCCATCGCCAACCCCAACACCCACCGCAGCCTCATCGGTGAACGAGGATGGGCGACTAAGGAGTACGAGCTTTGGCTCGCGCAGGTACTTATCTCCGCTCTCTTCGAGGAGCCGGCCCGCAACTGAGGCCGAGGACGGCAGAACTGCCGAGCTGAGGCGGGAATCGGTGCCCGATCTCAGCATCATCACCGATGCGGCTGGCCCGGCTGCGGATGCACAGTCTGTCTGAGGCTCCTCCCCTCGCGGTGTATCACGGCGGCGCGATCGTGCCCTTAATAGGCAGGCAGCGTCCCGATAGCGATGGGCGGAACTGACAGCAGCCACAGCCTGAAAGCCATTTGAAAGTGCCCAGATGGATCTCATGCCTGTTCCGGCGGGCTGCTACGCGGTCCGCAAGCGGGCTAAGCACGGGGATTGGGGAAGACAAATGCGGATCTTGCTTCTCGCGAGCGCTTACAACAGCATGACGCAGCGGGTTCATGTCGAGCTTGCCGATCGGGGCCACGAGGTAGCGGTCGAGCTGGCGCTGGGGGACGACCAGATGCGCGCGGGGGTTCGCCACTGCGACCCGGACCTTGTCATCGCGCCCATGCTGACTAGGGCGATCCCCGCGGATATCTGGTCGGCTTATCCCTGCTTCATCGTTCATCCCGGGCCCAGGGGCGATCGCGGCCCGTCCTCGCTCGACTGGGCGATCATGGAGGGCGCCGAACGCTGGGGCGTCACCGTTCTGCAGGCCAACGCGGAGATGGATGCCGGCGACATCTGGGCGAGCGTGGAGTTCACGATGCCCGGCCGCGCGAAAAGCTCCGTGTACCGCACCGAGGTAGCGGATGCCGCCTCGAAGGGCGTGCTGCTGGCGGTCGCGCGGTTCGAGGATGGCAGCTACCGGCCCGAGCCGCTGGACTACGGCCATCCGGACGTGGTCGGTGTCGGCCGGCCGCCCTGCCGCCAGGAAGATCGCAGGATCGACTGGTCGAGTGAGCCCTCGTCGTCGGTCCTGGCGAAATTGCAGGCGGCTGATTCGAGCCCGGGCGTCCTGGATGGGATCGGTGACGCTGAGTACTTCCTGTTCGGTGGTTACGAAGAGAACGGCCTGCGTGGCGAAGCTGGCGCGATCCTGGCCCGGCGGGCCGGGGCGATCTGCCGGGCCACCGCCGACGGGGCGGTCTGGATCCCGCAGCTGCGCCGGCGGCGCGCTCCTGGAGGGCCGGGAACCTTCAAGCTGCCGGCCACGCTGGCGCTGGACGGGTCAATCGCTGACGTGCCGGAGTCGCGCGCTCCGCTGACGCCGCTGCCTGGCCGGCGCACTTACCAGGAGATCAGCTACCGTGAGGCCGGCGGCGTCGGCTACCTGGAGTTCTCCTTCCCCGGCGGGGCGATGAGTACCGGTCAGTGCCGTCGGCTGCTTGCCGCCTACCGGCATGCTCAAGGTCGCCCGGTACGGGTCATCGTGCTCGGCGGCGGCAGGGACTTGTTCTCCAACGGCATCCACCTCAACGTGATCGAGGCAGCCGATGACCCCGCCTACGAGTCCTGGCGGAACATCAATGCCATCGATGACCTGGTCGAGGCAATCCTGACCACCACGGACCGGCTTACCGTGGCGGCAGTGGGCGGCAACGCCGCGGCCGGAGGCCTGATGCTCGCGCTGGCAGCTGACGAGGTCTGGTGCCGGTCGGGCGCGGTTCTCAACCCGCACTACCGGCTGATGGGGCTGCACGGCTCGGAGTACTGGACCTACACGCTGCCGCGCCGCGTCGGCGCCCGGCAGGCAGCCCGGCTCACCGAGGAGTGCCTGCCGGTCAGCTCCGCCGCCGGGCTGCGATGCGGACTGGTCGACCGGGTGATTGAGGGCGGACCGCCCGACTACCGCGCACAAGTAGCCGACCTCGCCGAGCAGCTCGCCGGGAGCCCGCATTACACCGCGCGCCTGGCCGCAAAGGCACACGAGCTGATCACAGCGGAAAAAGAGTTTCCGCTGGCTGCCTACCGGCACCAGGAACTAGCCATCATGAGCCGCAACTTCTTCGACCCGCAAGAGTCGTACGGGCAGCTGCGCCGCGCGTTCGTCTACAAGGACAGGCCAACCCAAACGCCGCCGCACCTCTGCGGTCACCGAATCATGTTGGGCTCGGCTACACAGTCGTCACGGTGACTGCATCTTCCGTGGCACCACAGGTCGTCAGGTGCCGGCCAGTTCCCGCGACAGCGGTCCGGTGGCAGACTCCGGAAAGACGGCATTCCCCGACGAGTTATAGGGCAGCGAGATGACCTCGACCGATGCGACGCCCGGTTGCCCGGTACGAGCGGACTTCGACCCGTTGTCGCCGGAGTACCTGGCAGATCCATACGCCATCATGGCCGAGCTGCCGCTCGCCGCAGAGCCTATCTTCTACGCGCCGTCGATCGGCTGCTACGTCGTCACCCGGTACGCCGAGATCGAGCAGGTGTTCAGCGATCCGCAGACGTACTCCGCGGCATTCGCCCAGACTCCGCTGGCGCCGCTGACCCCCAAGGCGCAGCAGATCCTGCTGGCGGGCGGGCACAAACCCCAGCCATCCATGGTCAGCCTCGACGAGCCCGCGCACGGGCGGCTGCGCCGCCCGGCGGCACGTGCATTCAGCGTGAAGCGGGTCAACGCGATGATCCCGGCCATCGAGGCAACCACCGCCCGGCTGCTGGATGCGGTGGCCGGCCTGCCCGAGTTCGATCTCGTCGCAGCACTGTCCTTCCCGCTCCCGGCTAATATCGTTTTTTCCCTGATGGGCGTGCCCGAGAAGGACTTCGCTCAGCTCAAGCAGTGGTGCGGCTACCGGCTGGCGCTGTCTTTCGGCCGACCCGCCGTGGCTGACCAGGTCGGCCTCGCCACTAACATCGCCGCTTACCGCCGCTACCTGCGCGAGCTCGTAAGTACCAAGTCCGGCGCCCGCGCCGACGACCTGACCAGCGACCTGCTGGCCATCCGCGACGAGAACCCGGACCGGCTCACCCTCGACGAGATCTCCTCGATCCTGTTCTCGCTGTCCATCGCGGGCCACGAGACAACGACAGCCCTGATCAGCAATACGCTCCGCCGCCTGCTCGAGAATCGGAACAGCTGGGATCGCATGGTCGCCGACCCCAGCATGATCCCCGGCGCTGTCGACGAGACGCTGCGGTTCGACCCATCGGTGACGGTGTGGCGGCGGATCACAACCCGCCCGGCGGCGCTGGGCGGCGTGAACCTGCCCGCGGGCGCCCGGATGTTCCTATGGCTAGCCGCGGCCGGCCGGGATGCCTCGGTCTTTCCCGGTCCGCACCGCTTCGATCCGCTCCGGCCCAACGCAGGTGCCCATCTCGCATTCGGCAAAGGCTTGCACTACTGCCTCGGCGCCAGCCTCGGGAAGCTGGAGACCCGTATCGCCGTGCAGCACATGTCTCGCCGCTTTCCCCAGCTGCAGCTCGTCGACGGGCAGCACTTGGCCTTCCACGCCAACATTTCTTTCCGCGGACCACAAACCCTGTGGGTCCGCCCGAGCTGACAGCCCCTGACCACTCCTTCACGCTGGGCTGCTGCTAGTTGTTTTGCCAGGTCATTTAGCTGCATCGTCGGTTCTTGGCTAGAAGACTTTCTGGCAGGGTGAACTGGCAGGCAGGCCGGCCTTCTTCGCGGCGGCGACTATCTTCAGGTAGATGGCGTGGGCCTCGTGGTAGGTCGCGGTGAATGTAGGAGCGTCGCCGGATAGCGCCGCATGCGCGGCCAAGCCCATCGTCGGCGCGGCGACACCATAGGCAGGGACAATATGAGGATGACCGCGGCCGATCTACTGGCTGTGGGTCGGGCGGCGGCAGGCTCCGGCGGTACTGGTTCGGGAAGGTCCGGTGATGGCGATGTCCAGCCGACGGGGAATCCAGACGGGGGCCAATGCTGAGCAGGCCGCACAGTGGGATGGCCCGGCGGGCGAGCACCGGATCAGACACGCCGGCGTGTTCGATGCGGAGGCGGGCCTGCTCAATGGGCGGTTCCGCGCTGCGGTCGGCGTCGGTCCCGGTGACCGGGTGCTCGATATCGGCTGCGGGACGGGCCAGTCGACCCGGGACGCCGCCCGGGCCGCCGTGGCCGGAAGTGCCATGGGGGTTGACCTCTCGGAGCGGATGCTTGGGCACGCCCGCCGGCTCAGTTTCAGGGAGGGGCTGCGTAACGTCACTTTCCTGCAGGCTGATGCTCAGGTCCACCGCTTCGCGGCGGCGCATTTTGACCTGTGCATCAGCCGGTTCGGGACAATGTTCTTCGCCGGCCCGGCTGCCGCGTTCGCCAATATCGGGCGTGCCTTGCGTCCCGGAGCGCGCCTGGTGCTGATGGCCTGGCAAGACCGTGACCGCAACGAGTGGTCGTACGCGATCCGCGAGTCCCTCACCGCGGGAATGGCGGGCCCCGTCCCCGCAGCGGTCGGCCCGCACCCGTTCACGCTGGCCGACCCCGCCATCACCCGCGCCATCCTCACATCGGCCGGGTTCACCGATATCAGCTTCATCGATGTGCGCGAGCCGGTCTATTACGGCCCGGACAGCGCCGTTGCCTACGACGTCGTCCTCGGCCTGCGCAGCACCGGCGACCTGCTCGCCAGCCTGGACGCCGCGGCAACGGAGCCCGCGCTGCGGCGGCTGCGCGCCACCCTCGCCGCGCATGAGACCGGCAACGGCGTGTTCTTCGGCGCACGGTCCTGGATCATCGCTGCCCGCCGCGGCTAAACCCGGCCGGGCAACCCAGCCTTCGGCAGGCGCCGGCCATGCGCCCGGAATTGCCAGCCGCTTGTTGTTTGTGGCGGACGTCCGGCCGCGGGGCGGCAGGGAGACCGACGTCCGGCCCGGCGGTATCCAGGTACTGACACACGAACGCCAGGCGGCTCGATGAGGGCCTGCGCATGGTGGGACTGTCTCTGCCGGGGATGCCAGCGTGTCGCACTCGCCGTTACGGTGTGACCAGCCGGGATGTTCTGCTGAGTCAGCGAGGGCTTGTGACATCGGACGGAGAGGGCCGCGTTCGGATTGCCGAGTTGGTCGCTGCGTTGCCGCTGGGGGTCGATCTTGGTTTTGGGCAGCCGATGGAGCACGTGCTACGTCAGTGCCTGATTGCGCTGAACCTCGCGGAGCGCGCCGGGCTGGACGAGGAGTCACGGGCAGCGGTGTACTACACGGCGTTGCTGGTCAATGTCGGCTGTCATACCGACGCGCACGAACAGGCGAAATGGTTCGGTGACGACATCGCCATGAAGTCGAGGAAGTACGACTACGACATGCGCAGCATGCGCGCGTCGGCGTCGGCGATGAGGTTCCTGGGTTCCGGGCACCCGCCGCTGCACCGGTTCCGGCTCGGTATCGAATTTGCCGTATCCGGCCATCGCGAGCTGGACGGCATGATCGACCGTCACGCCAAGATGACCCGGCTGCTCGCCGAACAGCTCGGCCTGGCTGACGCGGTGCTCGACGGTGTCGGGGACGGCCTACGAGCGATGGGACGGAAGGGGCTGGCCGGGCGCCGTGGGCGGCGAGGACATTCCGGTGCCTGCACGGATCGCTCAGCTCGCCGAATTCGCCGAGGTGGCGCACCGCCTCGGCGGGGTCGAAGCGGCGGTCGCATTGGCCCGCGAGCGCAGCGGGAAGCAGTTCGACCCGATGCTGGCCGCGCTACTCCCGAGAGGAAGCGAGGGACATCCTGGCCGGCGCCGACGCGGTTCAGACCTGGGATGCGGTGATCGCAGCCGAGCCGGCCTCGCCGTGATGGCGTCCGGCGACGAGTTCGACTCAAAGCTGTTTGCCGTCGCCAGTTTCGTCGATCTCAAGTCGCCGTACATGCTGGGGCACTCGGCCGCCGTCGCTGACCTGGCTGCTGCGGCCGGCGGAGTTGAAACTTGCCGGCGGAGGATGTCCGCCTCCTTCGCCTGGTGCCTGGCGCTTGGGCTCCGGCCGGGCCAGGGGTTTCGAACGCGATCTGGGACAAGCCGGGGTCGCTGGGACCAGGCGAGCAGGAACGGGTGCGTATGCAGCCCTACATCACCGAGCGGATGCTCCGGCAGTCGGCTGCGCTGGCGCCGCTGGGCGCGCTGGCCGTGCAGCACCGCGAGCGTCTGG
>CAVPPJ010000017.1:0-53091 GCA_963707065.1 uncultured Actinomycetes bacterium | reverse complement strand
GCGGGGCGAGGATGGTGCTCGCGGCCTGCCTAAATGCCCCACGGCCTCGGCGCTGGTCCCCATGGCGGGCCACTGGACACCTCCGGCCGGGGCAGCGTGCCGGGGACCTGCTCGGCCGGATAACGGTGCTGCCCCACTGCAGCGGAGGAGACAGGCATCGCGGCAGCGCCCTCCGGCTCCGGCACCCGAGGACTCGGCAGCACTGCCGCGGCCCGGGCGATCACTAGGGCAGCGCGGGCCTGCACATCCGCTGTCCCGGCCCGCGCATCCGCTGGCCGGAAAGGCACCGGCACGGGCCGGGGAGACTCCGGCACGGGGGGCAACGGCTGGTCAGCGCCTTCTTCGGCGTCTTCGGCTGATCTGCCGTCCCACCCGGGCGCCCGGATCACCGCGAACAGCATCATCGCCAGCAGCACCACCAGGAGCACCACGAAGCCGTCGGCGCCATCAGTAGCCAGCGCCGGGCTCATGGCCGCCACCCTGCCCTTTTCAGCTGGTCAGCGGCAAAGCGCCCGATGACATCGCGCTCACCCTCCGGCCTGGCCAGCTCGGCGATCACCACATCGGCGGTGCAGTGCGGGTACCCGGACTCGCGCAGCCCTTCGGCGATGACGGCCGCCCGGCCGAGGTCAACCTCGAACGGCTGGCTGTAATCGAATTCTTCCTCCGGTAAGCCATCGGCCTGTGCGGACATCTGCTCCGCTCCCTCCTGCCAATGTTCCGAGTTTGCCTCAGTGACCAGCACCTGGTGAAGGTTTTACGCGGGAAGCCCGATTATGCGGCGGCCGCGGCCGGCCGTACGAGCTCATGCAGCCGCCCAGCCAAGCGCCCCGCCGGCCGCAGCCGGCGGGGCGCTCGTGACGGCGGACAGGCGATCCGGAGGTCCAACACCTGCCCGCCGGGTAGCAGGTGCCCGCCATGCACGGTCTCAACCCTTAGCGCCGCGGCCGGCCCACGGGAGCGCATGAGTAACCGGCGCCCGGCGGGGTAGCTGCCTGGCTGCGCGGCCCAGGGATGCGACCGCCGTCCCCACCCGCAGGCAAGGGTGCCCTGGGCCGCGTTCGCTTCCGCGCGCTTTTCCTGCTGGCCGCCTGCCAATCGGCAGCTACGGCACGGACTTGGGCCTGAGGGTGCTGGCGGGGCGAAGCGCGCCGTCATCGTCGAGATCGTCCAGCACCGCAGGCAGGCCCACGCTGAGCATCTTCCTCCGGACGCGGCCCAGCAGCCTCGCCATGAAGGCCCCGCCGACGCCGGTAAAGCCGGTGTGCTCGTAGCTGAAGCGCGTGCCGCCGGCGTGGGGTTCGAGCCGGTATGCGACCTCCGTCACGTCACCGCCTCCGTCGCCGGTCCACGAGTAGCGCAGCAGCGACGGCTCCTTCACCTCAAGCACCTCGCAGTCGACGATGCCGCTCCAGCCGGGCTTCGGTTTCGCGACGAACTGGAACTTCGTGCCTACGGTGGTGGCGAATCCTTCCGGCCGCCCGCCAGCGCCGGTCGCGGTCCACAGCGGGATAAGCGCCGGGTCGGTCACCGCACGCCAGACCTTCGCGGGGGGATGGGGATAGTCACGCACGATGCGGATATCACTCACGGGATCTCCTCGGCTGGACGGGCACGACGGGGCAAGCTAGTTTTAGCTGCTATAAATTTATAGTAGCAGAAAATATATGCTCACTGGACTACGCTGCGGGCATGAACACCCGGACGGTGGAATGGACCGTGCCGCGCACCCCCGGCGCCGGGCGGCCGGAGGCCGAAGGGCTGCGGCAGCGCAAGAAGCGCCTGATGCGCCAGCAGCTGTCGGACACGGCGACAGAGATGTTCATGGAGCGGGGCTTCGACGCCGTCCGGGTGACGGAGATCGCCGCGGCGTGCGGGGTGTCGGAGAAGACGGTCTTCAACTACTTCCCCACTAAGGAGTCGCTGATCCTGGACCGCCTGGAGTCCACAATGGCCTCGCTGCGGACCGGCCTGGCCGAGCCCGGGGTCTCACCGGTCGAGGCGGCCCTGCGGATCCTGGACCATGAGCTGGGCGCCATGACGTCCTGGCTCGCCGGGCAGGATGACCCGGGCAAAGCCAGCGCCGCGATCCGGCGCTTCGGCACCCTGATCCGGGCCACGCCCTCACTGCGGGCACATCAGAGCGACATGATGGACCAGTTTGTCGCCGTGGCCGCCGCGATCCTGGCCGAGCGGGCCGGGATGAGCGCGGACGACCCGGAGCCGCAGATCGCTGCGACCGCCCTGCTCGGCCTGTGGCGTATCCAGTTCCAGAGCCTGTCGAAATACCTGGACGGCACTCGCACACCCTCCCAGGTCCACCAGGCCGTGACGGCCGATGTCCGCCGCGCAGCCCAGTTCATCGACACCGGGCTGAGCTCGTTCGCGGCCTTTATGCCCGGCACGGACGGGCAACAGGACACCTGACCTACGACGCGGTGCGGTCAAGCACGGCGGCAAGGCCGCGGCCGAGTTCGGCTTCAGGGCTGGCGGCAACCCCGCTGGAGCGCGGCGTCGCCAGCCGCCCGCTGCCGATGACAAGGACATCAGTCTCGAGATCACCGTCCGCCGACGTGCCCAGCTGAGCCGGGGGCGTTATCCAGGTCCGCTCCGCTGGCGGCGTCGGCGCTGCTGGTCATTGCTGATCCTCGTGCTGAAGGGCAAGCACGATGTCGAACGTCACGGTGGTCCAGGGGTATCGAGGTACCTCCCGTCCGGGCCCGGTCCCGGCGGCTGCTCGGTGAAGCCGACGATGAGGCTGTCCTTGACGCCGAACACGGCGTCACGATCCAGGTACGGGCCACCGGCGACGAAGATATGGGTAGTCAGCGTGCGGTAGCCAGGAGCCTCGACCTTGAAATGCAGGTGGGCAGGGCGCATCGGCCCGCGGCCGGCCGCGGCGAGCAGGTCGCCGACCGGGCCGTCCGCCGGGATCGGGTAGGGAGCCGGGTGCACCGACCAGAACCTGTATTCGCCGTCCGCCCCGCTGCGCAGCCAGCCACGGCCCGCCGTCCGGCTGCCTGCGTACTGCACGTCGTAGAAGCCGTCCGCATCGGCTTCCCACACCTCGATCCGCGCATTCGGTACCGGTATCCCGTCGGTGCCGCGGACCGTGCCAGCAACATGGCAGGGCCTGCCTTTCGCGCCCCCGGCAATATCGCCACCTAGCGGCACCTCCGGCGCGCCCGGCACGAAGAACGGCCCGAGCACGGTCGACTCGGTGGCCCCCGCCGAGGCGGGGGCATTGATCCCCACCGTCAGCATGGACAGCCCGAGCACGTCCGAGAGCAGGATGAATTCCTGCCGCCGGTCGTCGGTCATGTGCCCCGTCCTGGTCAGGAACTCGATGCCCTGCTGCCATTCGGCGTCGGTCAGCCGGACTTCCCGGGCGAAGGAGTGCAGGTGCCGGACCAGGCTCTGCATGATCTCCAGATAGCGCGGCGAAGCTGCGCCGGCGAAGCTCGCGACCACCTCATCGGTGACCGCCTGCTCGCGCGCGGCCTCGCCGGCCGGGCCAGCAGTACTGGACTGCTCGTTCACAAGATCTCCTCCGCCGACCAGTCAGTCATGCCGCCACCTGCCGGACGCGCTGCCGCCGGGTTACCTGCGCCGGGCCAGGGTGCCCATCCCGCGATAAAGGATCTGCCCCGGGCGCCAGGACCACGCGGCAACCCGGCGCCCGGGCATTGGCCTCTGAACAGGAGAAATCATAGACTCCGCCGACGGTCAGGCCAGGTGGCCGGGAGCTGGGCGAAGTCCCAGACCGGCCCGGCATCTCGCCCGGGCATGCGGGCATCCGGTGGTTGCGGGCTCCCGGTGGCTGCGGGCATCCGGTGGTTGCGGGCTTCCGGGGTTCCGCTGACCGTGGCCTCGTCATGCGGATTGGGCCCCCCAGGGGGTTTCCGTCCCCCCCAGGGATATTCGTCCCTGTCCAGAGTTGACTGAGTGGCCTAGTCTGCCGCCTGATGCGGAGCTTCCTTGATCCGCTCTGCGCCCGAGTGCCGCGCTGGCACGCCCCAGGGATGCCCGCATTGTTCTCAGCTGCCCGGCACGAGACGACGGAGACAATGACCCTCAGCAGAGGCTTCCGCGGCGATGCGGGAAACGTGCGGCGGACGGCCGTGCGCGTGGTCGCGGCTGTGCTCGTCGGCGCCGCGATGTCCGCCGCCTTCTGGGCAGGCCCGGCCGCGGCCGCGAGCGGCTCCCGGGCACAGTCACGGGCTTCCGCGTCCCCCTCACCAGCGCGCGTCAAGTACTACATCGTCCCGAAAGCCAGGAACGGGGTCGCGCCATCCCTCTACGCCATCGCGGCCAGGACTCTCGGCGACGGCAACCTGTTCACGGAGATCTTTGACCTGAACAAGGGCCGGCTGCAGCCGCATGGCGGACGCCTGGAGAATCCCCAGGAGATTCTCGCGGGCTGGATCCTGGAGCTGCCGGCGGACGCATCCGGACCGGGGGTCCACTTCGGCCGGCTGCCGGGGACGTCTCCGCCGCCCGCAGCTGCGGTCTCGCCGCGGCCGTCCCGTCCCGCCCCGGACGGGCCAGCGGCACATCGTTCCCCGGTCAGCTGGGCGGACGGCGGCGGCGTCATCGTGATCATTGTCGTCGCTGCCGGACTTGCGGTCGGGCTGCGGCGGCGGCGGGCCGCTGGCGCGGTCAGGCGCAAGCCCACGCACGCCAGGGGTTCCGGCCCTCGGCCCGGCGCCAGAACCGGCCCCGCAGCCCCATCAGCGCCCGGTATCCGGGCCGCTGACTCAAGCCGGCCCGGCGTGGGCTACCCGAGCTTCCCGGACGCCGGCCACCCGAGCTTTCCCGGAGTGAACCACCCGAGCTTTCCCGGGGCCGATCACCCGAGCTTCCCCGGGGCCGGCCCGAGTTGGTCGGCAGCCGACTACCCGAGCTTCCCGGAGCAGACCACCCGAGCTTCCCCGGGGCCGGCCCGAGTTGGTCGGCAGCCGACTACCCGGACTGGCCGCAGGCAGCATCGCTGTCGGCTGTACCAGGGGTACGGACCCCGGCCGGCGGCTGGAGACCGCCGGGTGCGCCGCCCGCCGGCGCACCCGGCTTGCCGCAACGGTGGTCAGCGCCGGTAGCCGCCACAGCGGGCACGGCGGCCCGGGCGCGGCATGAGAATGAGAGCGCCCTGGGTGACGACCGGGTGCAGATCCTGCCGACCAGGGCTCCCGCCAGCTCCCGGGGACCGGCGACTGGTCCCGTTGCCCGCGCCGAGGAAATACTCCAGCTCGCGGGCGACGAGGCGGCCAGGACTGCTGGCCGTGGGCGGCGGGAGGCCGGGGAAACCCGGAATGCCGACTCTGTCAGGCTGGCGGACCGGATCCTCTCCGATGCTGACGCCCAGGCCGACGTCATACGCGCAGCAGCCGAACGGGAAGCCGCCGAGATCAGGCAGCAGGCCGCCGCGATACGCGCGGCAGCTGAACTTGAGGCCGCCGAGTTGCGGACCGCCGTGCTGACGATGGCCACTGATCTGGGCCGGGTGGCCGGGTACGTCACCGAAAACCTCGCTATCCCGGCCATGCCGGACGCAAGACCAGCCACCCGGCCGGGCACGAAACCGGATGTCAAGCCAGCTGCCAAGCCGGCGACCCGGCCAGCGGCCAAGCCATCAGCCACCGGGCCGATGGCCAAGCCAGCCGGCCCGCCCCGGCAGTACGCGGCCATGCGGCTGGCCCGGGCCGTTACTGCAGCCTTGCTCCTGTTCGCGGTGATCGCCGGAACTGCGGAGCTGGGACTGCACGGCTACAGCTTCTTCGTCTTCCGGGCGGCAGGGACGGGCTCGACGCCGGGCAGCGGCGTTAAGGAGGACCAGGGCCCGGGCCAGCCTGACGCGCCAGGGACGCATCAGCGGCCGGCCGGGCATCAGCCGTAGCCCGCCTGCTGCGGCAGTCCCGCGCCGGACCGTGGTCCCGCGCTCTACCGAAGGAGAATCCTGCAGATGCCGAAAACTGCCACGGACAGGTGGATGGCGCAGGATTTCACGTTCTCGGCCGGGACTATCAGGAAGCAGGCAGTCGCGCTCTTCCTCCTGCGCCTTCCCGCGCTGGTCCCGCTGCTTTTCATATCGCGCGCTGTAATAACGCTCAACAACAACACCATGGACGGCGCGGGAGCCGATGTGCTGGGAGACGGCGCCGAGGCACTCTTGTTCCTGACCTTGCTCATTACCCCGCTGATCACCGTGACGCGGCAACGATGGTTCACCCCGCTCCGGCGATGGTACGGCATAATGTTCGCGATTACGGCCATCGCCGATGCAACCATTGCCTCAATCACGACAGACTTCGCCGGCGGAGTATTCGGCCGGATCGCCGGACATAGCTTTCTGCTAGCCGGGCTTACGATGGTAGTCCTGGCTATCCCGCTGCTGGCTACCGCCAATAACCCGGCACAGCGATGGCTCGGAAAATACTGGAAACAGCTGCAGAAGATGACGTACGTGATCTGGGGGCTGCTTTTTATTCACCTGTCGCTGCTAGAGGGATTCGGGTTCCAGCACGGCGCTAACGGCTCAGGGCACCCTACTGACGGTGATCCTGTCTTTCACCAGCGCCTGTACCAGTACACGGCCTGCAGCATCCCGCTCCTCATCCTCCGGCTGCCACCGGTAAAGCGCTGGATCGCCGAGCAGCAGAAGGCCGGCCGGGATTGGCTGGTATACCTGGCCGTCGTGCCGCTTGCCGTGCTCTTCGTGCTCGGATTCTCTTTCATCATGAACGAGGAGATCTTCAAGGGAATCGATGCCATTACGCTGCACCCCAGCGACGAGTGACGAGCGCGCGGCAAGACCCCGCGGCCGGCCAGCTCAAGACGAGCTCAAGACGCCGCCACGGTAACCGCGAATTATGGCAGGTCATAAAGCATGGCCATGGCACATATCGTTACTCGGCCGCAGCGCGGCCAGCCCGGCGCCCGGCCTGAGCCGCCGCCTCGCGGGCCCGCTCGGCCGACAGCTCGCGTTCCTGCGCATTACGGGTCAGCGTGGCCGCGCGCTCGAACTCCGCCCGCGCCTCGGCCGGGCGCCCTAGCTTCATCAGCAGATCGCCGCGCACGCTCGGCAGCAGGTGATAATCCCGCAGTGCCGGTTCCGCGGCCAGCGCGTCCACCATGCCGAGACCGGCTTGCGGGCCGAATGCCATGGACACCGCGACCGCCCGGTTCAGCTCGATCACCGGCGAGGGCAGCACCTCGGCGAGGATGGCGTACAGGCCGGCGATGCGCTGCCAGTCCGTGTCCTCCGGCCGGAACGCGCGAGCGTGACAGGCGGCGATGGCGGCCTGCAGCGCATAGGGGCCGCGTGCCCCGCCGAGATCTTCCGCCCGTGCCAGGGCGGCCAGCCCGCGATTGATCAGCAGCCGGTCCCAGCGGGCCCGGTCCTGGTCCAGCAGCAGCACCGGCTCCCCGGCGGGCCCGGTGCGGGCCCGCACCCGGGACGACTGGATCTCCAGCAGCGCCACCAGGCCGTGCACCTCCGGCTCCCCGGGGGTGAGCTGGGCGAGGACGCGGCCGAGGCGCAGCGCGTCCTGGCAGAGCGCAGGGCGCATCCAGTCGTCACCGGCAGTGGCCGAGTATCCCTCGTTAAAAATCAGGTAGATGACCTCCAGGACAGAGGAAAGGCGCGCAGGCCGCTCCGCGGCGCCCGGCACCTCGAACGGCACGTGCGCGCTGGCGAGCGTCTTCTTGGCCCGGACGATGCGCTGCGCGATTGTCGGTTCCGGCAGGAGGTAGGCCCGCGCTATCTCGGCGGTGGTCAGGCCGCCGAGCAGCCGGAGCGTCAGCGCGACCCTGGCCTGCACGGCGAGGACCGGGTGACAGGCGGTGAATACCAGCCGCAGCAGGTCGTCGTCGATGTCATCGGAGAAGGAGCGGTCGAAGTCGGGCGTCACGCCGTCGCCCTCCGCCTCCAGCGCGCGGCCGATCTGGGCGTACTTGAGCTGCAGTTCCCGGTTCCGGCGGAACAAGTCGATCGCCCGGCGCTTGGCGACGGTCATCAGCCAGGCACCGGAATTGCGCGGCACCCCGGACTGCGGCCACTGCTCGAGTGCGGCGACTATGGCGTCCTGAGCCAGTTCCTCGGCCAGGCCGACGTCATTGGTGTACCGGGCGAGCCCGGCGATGAGCCGCGCTGACTCCATCCGGACAACCGCCTCGATCGCGGCGTGAGTCTCCGAAGCCGTCACGACAACCGATCACATCACCCGCCGTCCGGCCAGGCAAGGCGCCGGGTGGCGCCGTGCCCCGCGGCACTAGCACCACCCGGCGCGCCGTTGCCCGCTGCCCCGACGGAGCCCCTGGGGCACTGGCGTGACAGCGGTCAGTAGACCTGCCGGATCGTCGACTCGCCGTCACCGGCGATCGCCAGGAAGCGCTTGGTCCACTCCACTGCCTCATCCTTGTCCCGGGCCTCCATCAGCGCCCAGCCGCCGATCAGTTCCTTGGCCTCGGTGAAGGGACCGTCCACGACGGTGAATTTCCCGCCGGAGTAGGTCACCCTGGTGGCCTCATCGAGGGGCGCGAGGCCGCCGGCCGCGAGCAGCACCCCGGCCTTGGTCGCCTCCTCGATGAACGCGCCCATCTCCGCCATCAGCCCTGGCGTAGGGGGTGGCATCGGCGCCGAAGGATCGCCCATCGTGTACCCGAAGAATCGCATTGCCTTGTTCCCTTCCGTGCTGACCGGAGGCCCGGTCCGTGCTGACCGGGCGTCCGGCGGCCTGCCGTGCGCTGGCATCCGCCCGCTCTTTCCTGCCCGCGGGTCCTTCCTGCCCGTGCGTCGAACGCCGCTACCGCAGATCGACACCAGGACAGAAATTTCGGCCGGCCATTTTTCCCGGCCCCCCGGCCTGCATCCGCGCGGCGCGGTTCGCGGCCGCGTTCAGCCGGCCCGGGCGCGCGGCGGGCATCGCTAGGCTGGCCGCGTGAGCAGGGACGCCGACCGTCAGCACGTGCCGGCGCCGATGCGCCGTGATGTCCGGCTGCTCGGCCGGCTGCTCGGCGACGTGCTCCGCCAGGCCGGCGGCCAGGACCTGCTCGATGACACCGAACGGCTGCGGCGCGCGGTCATCGCGGCCCGGCGCCCCGGCTCGGGCGATAGGGCCGCGGCCGAGATCGCGGACCTGGTGGCCTCCTGGCCGCTGGAGCGCGCGGAAGCCGTCGCGCACGCGTTCACCGTGTATTTCCACCTCGCCAACCTGGCCGAGGAGCACCAGCGGATCCGGACCCTGCGCCAGCGCGACACCGCCGCGCAGCCGCCGCGCGAGTCGCTGGCCGCCACCGTCGCTGCCATCAGCGGGCTCGGCCCGGGGCGGGCCGGCCGCCTGCTGGCGGACTTGCGCGTGCACCCGGTCCTCACTGCCCATCCCACCGAGACGCGCCGCCGCGCGGTGACCGAGGCATTGCGGCGGATCGGGACGCTGCTCGCCAGCATGGATGACGCCCGGCTGGGCGCCAGCGAGCACGCGGAGACGCTGCGCAGGCTCCGCGAGGAGATCGACCTGCTGTGGCGGACCGCCGCGCTGCGGGTGCAGGCGATGCGGCCGCTGGACGAGGTCCGCACGGTCATGGCCGCGTTCGACGAAACGCTGTTCCGCGTGGTTCCCGTCCTGTACCGCTCGCTCGACCGGGCGCTGCAGGGACCGCGGTCGGGGGACGCTGCCGCGGTCGCGCCCGCCTTCCTGCGGTTCGGCAGCTGGGTCGGCGCGGACCGGGACGGCAACCCGTTCGTGACGGCGCAGGTGACGAGGGAAACCGCGGAAATCCAGGCCGACCACGCACTGCGCGCCCTGCAGAACGTGACCGCCAGGGTCGGCCGCGCCCTCACGGCGGCGGCCGGGACGGCGCTGGCCGGGCCCGCGATCACCGGTGCACTGGCCGCGGCCGGCCGCGCGCACCCGGACCTGCTGGCCGAGATCACCGCGCGGTCCCCGGGCGAGCCGTACCGCGCCTACCTGCTGTACGCGGCCCGGCGGCTGCGGGCGACCCGCCTGGGCGAGGCCGGCCTGGCTTACGGCGGCCCGGCCGAATTCATCGCGGACCTGCGCCTCGTGCAAGCCGCGCTCGCCCGGGCCGGCGCCAGCCGGCAGGCGTTCGGCGAACTCCAGCACCTGATCTGGCAGGCGGAGACGTTCGGGTTCCACCTGGCCGGGCTGGAAATCCGCCAGCACAGCGCCGTGCACGCCCGGGCGCTGCGGCAACTCCGGGCGGGCGCGGCGCGCTCGCCGCAGACCACCGAGGTGCTGGAAACCTTCCGCGCGGCGGCCTGGATCCAGGGCCGGTTCGGCCTGGCCGCATGCCACCGATACGTTGTCAGCTTCACCAGGTCGGCCGCTGATATAGCGGCTGTCTATGAGCTGGCCAGCCTTTCCATGGTGAACGAGCCCGCCCCCGTGCTCGACGTGATTCCGCTCTTCGAAAGCGGTGCTGACCTGGCGAACGCCACCCGCGTGCTGGACGACATGCTGGAACTCGAGCCGGTGGCGGCACGCCTGGCCGCAACGGGCAGGCAGCTGGAGGTCATGCTCGGCTATTCGGACTCGGCCAAGGAACTCGGCCCGGTCAGCGCCACGCTGCGGCTGTTCGACGTGCAGCAGAAACTGGCCCGGTGGGCCGCCGCACGCGGCATCCGGCTGACGCTGTTCCACGGCCGCGGCGGGGCACTCGGGCGCGGCGGCGGCCCGGCCGGGCGGGCGGTTCTCGCGCAGGCACCGGGATCGGTGGCCGGCCGGTTCAAGGTCACCGAGCAGGGCGAGGTGATCTTCGCGAGATACGGCCATCCGGTCATCGCCCAGCGCCATCTTGAGCAGGTGGCCTCGGCGGTCCTGCTCGCCTCGGCCGCCCCGGAGCCCGGCCCGCAGCCGGCCGCCGCGACGTCCGCCGGCCCGCCCGCTGCGGGCGATCCCGCCGCAGCTGCGCCCACCGCGGCCGTGCCCGCGGGCAGCGGCCAGTTCAGGCCGGTCGCGGACCGGATCGAGGCCGGGGCGCTGCGCGCGTACCGGGCGCTCGTCGAGGCCGACGGATTCGCCGGCTGGTTCGCCCGGATCAGCCCGCTGCAGGAGATCAGCGGAATGCGGATCGGGTCCCGGCCGAGCCGCCGCGGCGGGGCCGGTGACACCCCGGGCTCCGGGCTCGACGACCTGCGGGCCATCCCGTGGGTTTTCGCGTGGGCGCAGACCCGGGTGAACCTGCCCGGCTGGTTCGGCCTCGGCAGCGGGCTGGCCGCCGCCGCCGCGGACGAGAGCGGGCTGCAGCAGGTCCGCGACGCCTACCTCGCGTGGCCGCTGCTCGCCGTGCTGCTCGACAACGCCGAGATGAGCCTGGCCAAGACGGACCGCCGGATTGCCGCGCGCTACCTGGCGCTGGGCGGCCGGGCCGACCTGACGGCGGCGGTCCTCGGCGAGTATGACCTGACCAGGCGCCTGGTGCTGGCCGTGACCGGGCACGTCGCGCTGCTGGCCAACCGGCCGGTGCTGTCCAGGGCGGTCGCACTGCGCGATCCGTACGTGGACGCGCTCTCGCACCTGCAGCTGCGGGCGCTGGCCGGGCTTCGCCGCGGCGACGCCGATCGCGACCGCCTGGAGCGGCTGCTGCTGCTCACGGTCAATGGCGTCGCGGCCGGCCTGCAGAACACCGGCTGACCTGGCCGGCGCCGCCCGGCTGCGGTGGCGAAGCTGACGAGGGGATCACGCGAGACCTCTAGCGGCCCGGTAGGCTGACCAGCCTCAGCCCGTTTGGGGGAATCGCTCCCGGCTCCGATTAGTGGGGGTTCGCCGATGCGACGGATACTGCCAGTGATGGCCGCCGTAGCCACGACAGCCTTGCTCGCGGCCTGCGGCAGCAGCGCGGCCAGCAGCGGCAGCGGTGCCGCAGGCGGTTCGCCGACCGCGAGCCCGACCGTCGCCAGCTGCTCCAACGCGGCGATCCAGAAGAACCTGTACCAGCACGGCGCGCTGACCGTCGCGACGGACACCCCCGCGTACTCGCCGTGGTTCTCCGGGAACAACCCCTCGGACGGGAAGGGCTACGAGAGCGCGGTCGCTTACGCGGTGGCCAAGCAGCTCGGCTTCACCCCCTCGCAGGTGCACTGGACCCGCGAGCCGTTCAATAACTCCTACGCCCCGGGGCCGAAGAAATTCGACTTCGACATTAACGAGATCTCCTATTCGCCCCAGCGCGCGACCGCCGTCACGTTCTCCAACAGCTACTACGACGTTGATCAGGCACTCGTCGCGCTGAAGAACACGCCGATCGTGACCCACCACACGCCGTCGGATCTCAAGGGCTACGTCTTCGGCGACCAGGTGGGGACGACAAGCCTCGCGTTCATCAACAGCGCTATCCAGCCGACCACCAGGCCGAAGATCTTCCAGACCCTCAACGACGCCAAGCAGGCGCTGCAGACCCACCAGATCGCCGCGCTGGTCGCCGACACGCCGACCGCGCAGTTCATCTCATCGTCGGAGATCAAGGGATCGGTGCTGGTGGGGCAGTTCCCCAGCTCGGGCGAGCACTACGGCCTGGTCTTCAGCCAGGGCAACCCGCTGGTCACCTGCGTCAACAAGGCGCTCGCCACGCTCAAGGCCAACGGCACCCTGGACGCGCTGGCGAAGAAGTACCTGAAGATCTACGTCAGCGTCCCCGCCATCCAGCCCTGACCCGGCGGACCGGCTAACTGGGCTCGGTGCGCATGGACGACGACCAGGCAGGCCGGGCTGATCCCTTCACGGGCCCCCCGGCCGCCTCGCCCGTCTCGCCCGCAGCGCTCGGCGGCGCCTGGCAGCCGCCCGGCTCCTTCGGCACGGCCGGCCGCGGGCCGCGGCTGCTGTCCGGCGGCGGCCGCCGGGCGGCCGCTATCTCGACAGCCAGCACGCTGGTGGTGCTCGCCGCGATCGTCGCCGCGTTCCTGCTCGCACCGGGCAGCGGCGTGGTCCGGCACACGTTCTTCAACCCGACCGACATGTGGCAGTCGTTCATCGGCGACCCGAAGAAGGGCTACTACTCGGTTGGCGAGGCCCTCTGGCTGAACATCAAGATGTTCACGGTCTCAGAGGTCCTCATTCTCGCGTTTGCGCTGCTCATCGCTCTGATCCGGCAGTCGAGGAGCCCGGTGCTCTACCCGTTCCGGGTACTGAGCCTGATCTATGTCGACTTCTTCCGCGGCGTGCCGCTGCTGCTCGTGATCCTCGCGATCGGCTTCGGCGTCCCGGCCCTCCGGCTGCCGTTCATCTCGACCCAGTCGGCTGCCGTCTACGGGGTGGCCGCGCTGGTGCTCTCGTACTCGGCCTACGTCTCGGAGGTTTACCGGGCCGGCCTGAACTCGGTGCACCGGAGCCAGGTTGCCGCCGCGCGATCGCTGGGGCTGTCACAGGCGACGGCGCTGCGTTACGTCATCCTGCCGCAGGCAGTGCGTAACATCATCCCCCCGCTGCTCAACGACTTCATCAGCCTGCAGAAGGACACCGCCCTGGTCAGCGTCCTCGGTGCCATCGAGGCCAACGAGGCGGCGCAGATCTACAGCAGCACGGTGTTCAACTATTCCAGCTACGCAGTCGCGGCCGCCTTGTTCCTGATCCTGACTATTCCGCTGGCCCGCTTCACCGACCGACTGATCGACCGGGACAGAACGCGGCGGCTGGCCGGAGCGGCCGCATGACCGGGAAAACCGGCCCGCCGGATTCCTGGCTGCCGGAGCCAGGAATGCCGGGCGCCCGGCGGCAAGACCGGGGAACGCCGGATACCGGCAGGCAAGGCCCGGCGATCCCCGACTCAGGGACTGCCATCCGGGTGGAGGGCCTGCACAAGGCGTTCGGCGCCAATCAGGTCCTGCAGGGGATCGATCTGGAAGTCGGCACGCACGAGGTGATCTGCCTCATCGGGGCGTCCGGCTCGGGCAAGTCGACGCTGCTGCGCTGCCTGAACCTGCTGGAGCCGATCAACGCGGGCCGGATCAGCCTCTGGGGCCAGGACATCACCGCGGCAGGCATCGACCCGAACCTGGTCCGCCGGTCCATCGGGATCGTGTTCCAGTCCTACAACCTGTTCCCGCACATGAACGTGCTGCAGAACGTCACGCTCGCGCCGCGCAAGGCGCTGGGCACGCCCGGGCCGCAAGCCGACGAAGAGGCCAGGGCCCTGCTGGGCCGTTTCGGCCTGCTCGACAAGGAGTCCGAGTTCCCGGACCGGCTCTCCGGCGGCCAGCAGCAGCGGGTGGCCATCGTGCGGGCGCTGGCGATGCGGCCGCAGATCATGCTGCTCGATGAGGTGACGAGCGCGCTGGATCCCGAACTCGTCGCCGAGGTGCTCGACGTCATCCGCGAGCTTGCCGCCTCCGGCATGACGATGCTGATCGCCACGCACGAGATGGGATTCGCTCGCGATATCGCGCGCCGGGTCTGCTTCCTCGAAGAAGGGCGCATCATCGAGGATGCCCCGCCCGCGGACCTGTTCACCGCGCCGAAGGACGAGCGGACGCAGCGCTTCCTGCGGCGGATCATCGCCGCCGGCCGTCTCTGACCTCCGGCCGGCCCGCTGCGCTGCCGGACGGCCGCCCTGGCGGCCAGCCGCCGCGCCGGGCCGGTCATCAGGGCGGCGGGTGACCGGCGCGAGACGTCCGGCGCGGGCCGGCCGCTGCGTGCTTTCTAGGCGGCACTCGCGTTCGCGTAGGCCACCGCTACCTCGGCTGCCAGCCCGGCGTTGTCGGCGATCAGCTGGCGGTTGACCTCGACGCTGCGGCCGTCGCTCAGCTCGGCGACGAGGGCCAGCACCGCCGGCGTGACAGCCTGCCCGGTCACCCCGGCGCGGCGTACCTGCTCGACCGCGTCAGCGATGAGCGGCTCGATCTCCAGGCTGGTGCCCGGGTGCCGGGTCAGGATGAGCCCGGAGCCCGGGTTCAGCTGCCAGTGCGCGGCCGCGATCCGCGCCGCCTCCGGCGCGCTGGACACCGCCGCCGAGGTGGCCGGGCCGGTCCCGGCGCTGTAGAACGCGGGCATCGTCGCGCTCTGCCAGCCGAGCACCGGCACTCCGAGGGTCTCAAGCAGCTCAGCCGTGGCCGCGACATCAAGGATGGACTTCACTCCCGAGCAGACCACGACCGCCGGGCTGCGCGCGATCTGCGGCAGGTCGCCGGAGACGTCAAGGCTCTGCGCGTGGCCGCGGTGCACCCCGCCGATGCCGCCCGTGCCGAGGAACCTGATGCCGAGCAGCCGGCAGACCGCCAGCGTCCCGCCGACCGTCGTCGCGCCCAGGGCACCCTGCACCAGGCACGGAGCGAGATCGCGGGCACCGACCTTGCGGGCCGCCGGGCCCGCCTCGGCGAAGCGCTCGAGTGCCGGGCGGCTCAGCCCGGCGAGCACGGTGCCGTCCGCTATCCCGATGGTGGCCGGCGTGGCACCCGCCGCCCGGACCCGTTCCTCGGCGGCCAGCGCGGCCTGCAGGCCCTGGCCGCCGGAGAAACCGTGCGCTACCAGGGTGGTCTCCAGCGCCACGACGGGCCGGCCGAGCCGCAATGCCTCAGCGACCTCTGGTGCCACCTGCGGCTCGATTGTCACGGCATCGCTCCCATTCTCGCCACTGCCCTGGCCGCGGCTTGCAGGCCCAGGCTGATTCCGCCGAGCAGGTAGCCCGCGGCGAAGGCGTCTCCGGCGCCGGTCGAGTCGACCGGCTGCGTCGTGGCGGCGGGGTACAGCTGGCCGCCGGCCAGCACACCGCCGGGACCCAGCTTCACCACGAGCTCGCAGTCAGGCAGGTCGCCGACCAGCGCTGCCTCCGCCTCGTTGCCGAGCACGACCGCCGGGCGGAGCTGCCCGAGCAGGTCGCGGAACCGGCCGATCCCGTAGCCGCGCAGGGCAGCCGTGGAGGACAGATCGACGCTCAGCCGCGGTGCCATGGCCGCGGCGGCGATCGCGGCTCCGGCCACCGGAGCCGCGACCAGGCTGTAGGCAGGCAGGTGCAGCCACGTGCAGTCATCGAACCACCGGGCATCCAGGGCACTACTGTCCAGCTGCGGGCCGACCCCGCGGTCGGTCAGCATCGACCGCGCGGTGCCCCGCTCGGAGAGCGAGACCACCACTCCGGTGCGGCCCGCGAGAACGGGCCCGACGAGATCGACCCCGCGGCCGGCCAGCTCGGCGGCGACAAGGCGGCCGGCCATGTCACCGGCCTGCGCGGCCACCAGCCGGGCCCGGCCGCCCAGCGCGCAGACCCAGGCGGCCACGTTGGCCGCCTGCCCGCCAACGCCGACCGAGGTCACGGCCGTGGTGTCGGTCTCCTCGGCGAACGGCTCGGCCAGCCGCACGACAACGTCAACATGAGCATCGCCGAGAACGCAGATCACCGGGCGCGGCGCGGAGTTCAACGGGCTCGGCGGGAAATCACGGCCACGCCGCCGCTGCCACCCGGCCCCTCCCCCGTGCACATGAATGCAGCGTAACCAGTCCGCTCATCGATAACGATCACCCTAGGACGGCCGCATCCCCCGCAAAGCCGGTATGCCCTGTCGGCCGGCTTACCCCGCAGGCCGGCTTACCCCGCAGGGCGCTTTACCTGCAGGCCGGCTTACCCCGCAGGCGAGCCTGCGGGCCTGGGACTAACCGGAAACGGCTCGTCCCAGGGCCGCCAGCGTCTCGCGGAGCAGCGTCGCCCGGCCATCCGAGATGGCGTACTCGGCGAGCGACACGCAAAGGGATACCGCGCACGCTCGCGCCCGCAACTCGCGTTCCGCGCCGACCGGCCCGTACGCCGCCAGCAGCGCCGCGCGGGCCGGGCCGGCGAATCCGCAGTACGCCAGGGACAGATCGACGGCCGGGTCGGCCAGGCACAGGTCGCCCCAGTCGATGACGCCGGACGCGTCTCCGCCCGCCCCGACGAGCAGGTGGCGCAGATGCAGGTCCCCGTGCACGATGACAGCAGGGCCGGCCGGCGGCCCGAGCCGGTCAGCGGTGCCGAACAGCCGCTCGATAGCCGGGTCGGGCGCCCAGTCGGCCGATCGCGCCAGCCGCTCGAGTACTTCCCTGGCGCGCTCTGCCCGGACCCGGGGATAGGCCCGCCGCATGGGATCCTCGGGAAGCTGCAGCCCTGCTTGCCCGGCCACGGCGACGAGGCCCGGATCGTGCAGAGCGCGGAGGAATGCCCCGACGCTGGCCCCGGCCCGCGCCCGCTCGCCGTCGGGCAGCCCGGCCTCGGCTAGTTCGGTGCCGGGCACCAGCCTGGCGCCCCAGTACGGCCAGGGGTAGCCGCCGGACGGCGTGCCGACCAGTTCCGGCACCGGCACGGGCAGCGGGAGGTGCGGGGCCAGCAGCGGCAGGATGGCGATCTCGCGCTGTATCCCGGGCAGCGCGATCTCCCTCCGCGGGAACCGGAAGACCCATTCGCCGTCCACCAGGTAGACCGTGTTGTCCCAGCCGGTAGCCAGCAGCTCGACCCGTGCGCCGCGCAGCCGCGGGAACTGCTGCCCGATCAGCTCGGCCGCGAGCGGCGCCGGGACCGGCTGCTCGGCTTCCCACTGCAGCCGGGGAGCTCCGCCTGGCTGGCTGTCCACGGTCGGCGACGTTACCACCGGACCGCCGGCTACCCCGGGTGAGACCAGTCCCGCGGCACCGGGCTGCTCGCCGCGACTATTGAGCGCTGCCGCCGCGAGGGCAGGCTGCACGGGCGTTCTGCTGAGGTGGTCGCCGTCAGCGCGTGGTCGCTGGTGCACGGGCTGTCGGCGCTCTGGATCAGTGGCAGGCTCGCCGGGCGCATCGACGAGCAGGATCCGGAGCGGCTGGCGGCGGACGTCACTGGCCTCTTCGTGCAGGCCATCCTGCCCGCGGCCGCCCCTGCGGGGACAACGGGACCGGCCGCCCAGGTGTGACCGGGCAGGGACCGCAGTCCGGGCAGGGACCGCAGTCCGGGCAGGGACCCCAGTCCGGGCAGCTTGCCTGGACGGCCGCCGACGGCCGGCCAGCGCCGGCTAGCCGGTCAGCGGTATCGCCACAATGGGAGTGCTGGTCGGCTGGGGCGATCCCCCGGCCGGCTCGACGGTCACGGCCACCTTGTCTCCGGACGCGACGCCGGCTGCGAGCTGCGGGGCCGTGCGGCCATTAGTAGGCGCGGGCAGCAGGCCGGCCGGGCGTGCGTGCGGCGTCAGCACCCAGAGTTCGTAGACCTTGCTGGCGGCCAGCGGCGGCAGGCCTGCCGTTGTGAAGATCATCTTGCGCCTGGCCTGCGAGAACACCACTGTGGCCGTACCCCCGACGGACACCTTGCCGACCGTGATTTGGGCATCGGGGGCATTCAGCACTGCCGCGATGGCCTGCTCCTGCGCCTGTGCGCGATCGAGGCGGTGCTGAGTGGCAGCTTCGGTGAAGCCCAGCACCACCGCGACGGCGACGACCGCGGCCGCCGCGGCCACGCCGATCAGTCGCGGAACCCGCGCCCGGCGCGGTGCCCGTGCATGACGCGGCTGGGCCGTCGTACGGTGATCACTAACCGGGAGATTCTGGCCAGTCCTCGCGGCCGCCTCCAGGACCTGCGCCCTGAGCTGCGGCGGCGGCACCCGGGCAACCGCGAGCGCCAGTTGCGTGGCGGTGTCGTGCAGGCCCCGTACGTCCTGCTGGCAGGCCTCGCAGCGCTGCAGGTGCTGCTCGAAGCGCTCTCGCTCGGAGTTCTCGAGAGCATCAAGCGCGTAGGCGCCGCTGAGACTGTGCAGATCGCGCCGCATGAGCTTCACGCGCCCACCCCCAGGCAGTCGCGCATCCTGATCAGGCCGTCGCGGATCCTGGTCTTGATCGTGCCGAGCGCCATGTTGAGCAATCCGGCGACCTGACGGTAGGTGTAGCCGCCGTAATAGGCCAGGGTGATCGACTCACGCTGCAAGTCCGTCAGCGAATTCAGGCAACGGCGCACCCGTTCCCGGTCAAGGTTGGCCTCGACAGCCTCGGCGACCTCGTCAAGCGAGGCAGCGGCCTCGGCAATCGCCGACTTCTGATCCCGCTGTGCCTCGGCACTGGCCGATCGGACCCGGTCGATCGCCCTCCGGTGGGCGATCATCATCACCCAGGTGGTCGCGCCGCCCTTGGCCGCGTCGAAGCGGGAAGCGTTACGCCAGACTTCGAGCAGCACTTCCTGCGCGACTTCCTCGGATTGTGCCGGATCCCTGACGACCTTCCGGATGAGGCCGTACACGGGGCCTGCGAGCCGGTCATACACCTGCTCGAAAGCGCCATGGTCTCCTCGGGCCACATGCGCAAGCAGCCGGTCCAGGTTCGGGTCGCCGTTCCCCCTCGGGCTGGCGCCCTCTCTGGTACGCGCTTATCGCGTGTGTCCATACCATCCATTCGGACCCCCACGGGAGGCAGATTGGTTTCGCGGCGCGGCGCGATCTTCCTATTCTCCCCATTGCGACACTCACTAGGCATGCGCCTGCCCAATGACCGCTCGCCATGCCTTTGAAACCTGCCGTGCCGGGCCCATCAGCCGCCGGTTCGGATCGAGCCCGGCTAGCGGTTCGGATCGAGCCGGTTTCTGCCGGACAGATCTTCACCACTAAATTCATCGCCCGGGCGCGAGCGAATGCCAGGCACAGGCGGGCGTCAGGCACGGGCGCGAGCCAGGCCACGCCGGGCCCGGCAGGGCGGTTTCGCAGCCCCGCGGGGTTAGCGGTGAGCAGCGGCTCTTGCCAGCTCACGGACGAACAGCGGCGCATTGATCGTGCCGACACCCGACGCGAGGTCATACCCGGGCCTGGCCCTGAACCCGTGCACGGTGCGCAGCTTCCCGCCCTGGCGGAACGACACGGCGTTGTTGCCGGTAACGATGTCCACGATGCCGGGCAGGTGCTGCGCTGACATGCGGTACAGCAGCGGGTTGATCACCCCGAGCGGGTGGCCGGCGACCTGGTCAGCCAGGGCCACGATGCCGGCGAACTCGGGGGTCGCCTCGCTGGTACCGCAGGTCGGGTACCACCCGGCGGGCTGCCCCTTGAAGCTCTGGTACATGTCGACGGCCCCGTTGCAGGCGCCGCTCATCGAGATGTCCGGCACACCGCGGCGCGATCCCACCACGGACCGGACGCCGTGCTGGTAACCGGGGCGGCCGAAGATGACCGATTTGCCGCCGCCGCCCGCCAGCGGGTTCGGCCCCTTGCTGCCGATGATGAACCTGTTCGTCGCGGCGTTGAAGGTGTCGTTCCACACGCTGTCCGGCCTGGTGTGCCTGCCCGCCGCGGTGAGATGAAGCCGCGTGCCGCCGACGCCGGTAACCAGCGGGTCGCTGTCCGGCCACGACGTCACCGGATGCAGGTAGTAGGTGACCTGGTCGACCTTCACGTCGGCTGCGCCGCTATCACCCGAGGCAGCAAGCACGGTCACGCCGCCGCGGGCCGCGGCGACGTACGCGCCGCGCAGGTCAGTCAGGGATTTCCTGGACGGGAAGGTCTGCTCCGTGGCGCTGAAGCTCTGGCTGATCACTCCGCCGAGGTGATGGCTGACCACGTACTGCTCGGCCCTGACGATCGCCGGGAAACCAGTCGTGCCCTCATTCTCCGAGGTAGGAGTCTCGACGAGCAGGATCCGGGCACCCGGCGCCATGGTGTGCGCGTACTCGACGTCCAGGTCAGTTTCGCCCGCCCAGCCCGCGCGGTTGGAATTCGGACGGTAGGGAGCGACCTTCCCGGCCGGCTGGATCACCCGCAGCGATGGCGGGGCCGGGAGGCCCGCCTTGGCGTCGAACACGCTCAGGTCGTGGCGGACGGTAGGGGACCCGAACGAGTCAACGATGACAATCGTCTGGCCCTTGCCATCCACTCCCTTCCTGAACAGCGCCCGCAGGTGGTAGGCCCGCTGGATCTGCTTCGGGAGGTAGCAGGCGATCTTGAATTTCTTCTCGCAGAACGCCGTGGTCGGGGGTACTGGCTGCGCGTCAAGCGCGTGCACGATGCCCGGCCGGATGGCCACGACCGCGGCTAGCGAGCCTGCCGCGCTCCCGGCCAGGGGCGTGACGACGCCAGCTCCGCTCACGGCTGCGGCGAGCAGCGCGGATCCGGCAACCGCCGCCGCGGGCCTGGCAAGGCGCATTAAGTCTCCCAGCGGACGGTTCGGGCGGGTTGCCTGATTACCGGCGGTACGGCGGCCGTGGCCCGACGCTAACAGATGAGCTGCACCAGTAACAGGCGGCGTGCACCGGGTGCACTCGCCGCCGGCCCGGCCGGCCTCCGGCGCGTACGGTGGGACTAGCGGCGACCGGAGATCACGCGATGAAGCTCAAGCTCGACCTGCACGACATCTACAACCAGGGCCAGGACATCGACCGGGCACTGCGGGGCATCATGGCCGAGGCCGTGCGGACGAAGGCGCCGCTGGTAGAGATCATTCCCGGGAAGGGCTCAGGGCAGCTCAAGAAGCGGGTGCTCCGGTTCCTTGACCAGAAGGAAAACAAGGCCCTCTACCATCGCGTGGAGAAGGACTCCAAGAACTTCGGGCGGGTCTTCGTCCACTTCCGCTGGAAGTAGCGACCCACTTCGGTCACCTGCTTCGCCGGCGATTTCCCTGCCTGCAAATACCCCAGCCTGCTGGTGCCGGAGGTGGAGGTGGCACTGTTCCGGGCGCGCCCGGGCTCACCGAGCCCGGGGGGATGATTTGATTACCATCGCCCTGACAAGTGTGCGCGCACGAGGCGGAGCAGAAACGCGGTGACATTGAGCAGTTCAGGAGCTGGCGTGCCAGGCGGAAGCGGCGGACCCGTGATCAGCGTCAGGTCGCTGCAAGTGAGCCGTGGTGGTCGTTCTGTGATCCAAAACCTTCATTTCGAGGTGCAGCGTGGCGAGATCGTTGGGCTCCTGGGCCCGAGTGGATGCGGCAAATCGACTCTCATGCGGGCGCTCGTCGGAGTTCAGCTCGGCGTAACCGGCGACTGCAACGTCCTGGGTCTGCCAGCGGGTTCTAAATCCCTCCGAACGCTCGTCGGGTACATGACCCAGGAGTCGTCGGTTTACGAGGATCTCACCGTCTTCGAAAACCTCCGTTACTTTGCAGCCATGGTGGGAGCGGATCACGAGCGCGTCAATACCGTGATCGCTGACGTCGATCTCAGCCCTGAAAGGGATCGCCAAGTCAATTCACTCTCTGGAGGCCAACGCAACCGAGTGTCGTTGGCCGCCGCTCTGCTTGGTAAGCCTGACCTACTTGTGCTCGACGAGCCGACGGTGGGTCTCGACCCCGTGCTGCGCCGGGATCTATGGGAGCAGTTCAGACGGCTCGCCGGGGACGGTGCCACTCTGCTGGTATCGAGCCACGTGATGGAGGAGGCAAGCGAATGTGATCGCATCCTCATGATGCGAGACGGTCGCCTCTTGGCCGATGGCACCGAGAGCGCGCTTCTGACCCGCACCGGCGCCAGCGACATCACCGGCGCATTCCTGGCGATGATCGAAGCCGACGAGCGAAGTGTCGACAGTCATGGCTGATGGAGTGGCCGTGGAGGTCCGCCACCGGCGCATGTTGTTCGCGACCGCTAAGCGCGTGCTGCAGCAGCTCCGGCACGATCCGCGCACCATCGTTCTTCTCTTGGCCGCACCTGTCCTACTCACCGGCCTCCTGGCCTGGGTGCTCAGCGGCCAGCCCGGGGTCTTCAATCAGTGGGGCGCGCTCCTGCTCGCAATCTTTCCGCTCCTGGTCATGTTCCTGATCACCTCGATTGCCACGCTTCGCGAGCGAACAGGTGGAACCCTGGAGCGCCTGATGACCACCCCGATGGCGAAGTTCGACTTCCTCGGTGGCTACGGATTGGCGTTCGGTGCCGCGGCCATCGTGCAGGCTGTGCTTGCCTGTGCCTTCACGTTCGGCCTGTTCGGGCTGTCGATTGCCTCGCCGGTATGGGCAGTAGGCCTGATCGCCGTCCTCGACGCGCTACTGGGCACGAGTCTTGGTCTCTTCGTGAGTGCATTTGCGCGGACCGAGTTTCAAGCCGTGGAGTTCATGCCCATGCTGCTGCTACCGCAGTTTCTCCTGTGCGGACTAATCGCGCCAACGTCATCGTTGCCCCAACCGCTCAAGGCGATCTCATTTGTGCTTCCGTTGACCTACGCCGTCGACGCCATGAAGCAGCTAACGCTCCATTCTTCGATCACCGGAGACGCCTGGAGAGACATTGCGGTCCTGTGCGGATTCATCGTGGCTCTGGTCGCCGCCGGGGCAGCAACGCTTTCGCGTCGTACTCAGTAGCAACGTTCGCCCATCACCACCGAAGTTGCCCCCTTGACTCAAAGAGGACTCGGTAGGGCGGCTGGCTGCTCGATGGGCACTGCGGTCATGGACCTGCTGAGGGGCAGATCAGATGGTGTTTGGCTGCCCCCTGAATGACCGCTGTCGACGGCCCTGTCTCGGTCATCAGCATGACCGGGGCAGCCCGTCACGGTGCCTGGGCAGGACGCCTACGCGCCTGGCAGGGCAGTCAGCCAGCCAGCTGACATGGACACGCGGGACAGCTCGGGCCAGATGCCAGCGGCCCGCTGGACCGTGCCAGGATGTGGCCATGAACTTCCGTGATGAGCCGATGAAGGCCCTGATCCGCGTGCTGATCACCGCGGTCGCGCTGGCCGTCGCGACCGCCGTGCTACCCGGCATCCAGCTGACGGCTGGCAGCACGCTGTCCAAGGTCCTCACGCTGATTGTGGTGGCCCTGATATTCGGCATCGTCAACGCCATCCTGAAGCCGCTCGCCAAGATCTTCGGCTGCCTCTTCTACGTGCTGACCCTGGGCCTGATCGGCCTGGTGGTCAACGGGCTGCTGCTCTGGCTCACCAGCTGGGTGGCCGGCAAGCTCTCGCTGCCGTTCCACATCACCGGGTTCTGGGCGGCCTTCTGGGGCGCGATCATCGTGGGTGTCGTGGGATGGCTGCTGAACATGTTCGTCGGCGATCGCGGGCTCAGCAGCCAGGCGAAGGGCTAGCGGGGAGGGCACCGGCGACTGGCGGGCGCGCACCAGCGGCTAGCGAGCAGGTACCGGCGGGCGCGGGCGGCCGCCCGGCAGGTACGCGTCGCCAAGCCAGAACGCGGCGGCCATCACCGCGAGCACGGCGGTGACGGCGAGCGAGTTGATTGCGACCCCGCCGTACCCGTGCCTGGTGACGTCAATGAACGGATAGGGATACCAGCTGGTCACGTAGCCGTGCAGCAGCGTGTAGACCAGCCACGCGACCGGCCAGGCCAGCGCCCACAGGGCCGTCCGCGCATCGCACCGGCGCCGCGGGCCGAACGCCAGCCAGCCGACCACTGCCGCGAGCGGCACCAGGTAGTGGAAGATCACGTCCGTGACCAGCGCCCAGCCGTGCAGCTGCTGCTGGGTCCGCAGCACCGTCGTGTACACCACGCCGGTCACGCTGATGCCGACCAGGGCGTCGAGCCGCAGCACCCGCCACCAGCGGCCGTCCCTGGCTGGCGCTAGCGCCAGCGAGAACGCGGCGACGGCGACCAGCACGTTGCTCTGGATGGTGAAGAAGCTGAACATGCGGACGAACCGCGTCCCGACCGGCACCGTCCCGGTGCGCACGTTCAGCACCGATTGGACGATCAGCGCGACCACGACAAGGACCCCGGTTGCCCCGTTCCAGATCTGGCTGGCGGAGACGCTGCGGGCACGGCGTACCGTGACCACGGCCACCGCCTGCCTAGGCCTGGCCGCCGGCCGGCGCCTGCCCCGGGCCGAACCTGCTGCGCTCCAGGAACCGGCCTGCGCCCGGGCTGCCGAGGAACTTGCCGTCGCGCACCAGGACATTGCCCCGCTGCAGCACGACCTCGGGCACGCCGCAGACGGAGCGGCCCTCGTAGCAGCTGTAGTCGACGCGCATGTGGTGCGTCGACGCGGACAGCGTCCGCCGCGCCGAGGGATTGAAGACGACGATGTCTGCGTCCGAGCCGGCCGCCAGCGTTCCCTTGCGCGGGTGCAGCCCGAACATCCTGGCCGGGGCCGTGGCGATCAGCTCGACGAACCGCATTGGGGAAATGTGGCCGGCCGCCACGCCGCCGTCCCACAGCAGCGTGTAGCGGTCCTCGACGCCGGGCAGCCCGTTGGGGATAGCCGAGAAGTCATCCGCGCCGAGGGACTTCTGGTCCTTGTAGTCGAACGGGCAGTGGTCCGTCGAGACCACCTGGAGATCGTCGGTGATCAGGCCGCCCCACAGGTCCGCCTGGTGGTCGGCAGTGCGCAGCGGCGGTGAGCAGACGAACTTGGCCCCCTCGAACCCGGGCCTGGCCATGTCATCCATGGACAGGTACAGGTACTGCGGGCAGGTCTCCGCGTAGGCGGGAACGCCCCGGCTGCGGCCCTCGCGTACCGCGGTGAGCGCCTCGCGGGAGCTGAGATGGACGATGTAGACCGGCACGCCGGCCAGTTCGGCCAGCGCGATGGCCCGGTGCGTTGCCTCGCCCTCCATCGACGACGGCCGGGTCAGGCCGTGGTTGACCGGCGCGGTCCTGCCTTCGGCGAGATAGCGCTGAACGAGCACGTCGATCGCGCCGCCGTTCTCGGCGTGCATCATGATCAGCCCGCCGTTGTCGGCAGTGCGGCTCATCGCACGGAAGATCGCGGCGTCGTCCAGCATGAATACGCCCGGGTAGGCCATGAAGAGCTTGAACGACGGCACGCCGCGGTCGATCATCGCGTCCATCTCGCGCAGGATCTGCTCGTTGATCTCGCGCACGATGAGATGCAGCCCGTAGTCGATGTGCGATTTCGGGCCTGCCTTCGCCAGCCAACGGTCCAGGCCCTGGGACAGGCTCTCGCCGTAGCTCTGCACCGCGAAGTCGACGATCGTGGTGGTGCCGCCCCAGGCGGCCGCCGCCGTCCCGGTGGCGAAGTCGTCGGAGGCGAACGTGCCGCCGAACGGGAGCTCCATGTGGGTGTGGACGTCGATCCCGCCCGGCATCACGTACCGGCCGGCCGCGTCGATGACCGTGTCGGCCTCGCCGAAGCCGGTGCCGATGGCGCGGATCTTCTCGCCGTCGATCAGCACGTCGGCCCGGGACATGTCGGTGGCGGTGATCACCGTGCCGTTCTTGATCAGCGTCGTCACGGCAGCTGCTCCACTAGCTCGCCGTAGGTCTCCGGCCGGCGATCGCGGAAGAACTGCCAGGTGTTGCGCACCTCGCGGATCTCGTCCAGGTCGAGGTCGGCGATCAGCACCTCGTCGTCGCTGTCCGAGGCCTGGGCGATGATCTTGCCGCGCGGGCTGCAGAAATAGGAGGAGCCGTAGAACTTGTGCGTGGACAGCGGCGCCTCGACGCCGACCCGGTTGCTGGCCGCTATCCAGAAGCCGTTGGCGACGGCGTGGGCCGGCTGCTCGAGTTCCCACAGGTAGCGCGACAGCGACTCGACGGTGGCCGACGGGTTGAAGACGATCTCGGCGCCCTTGATGCCGAGCTCGCGGGCGACCTCGGGGAAGTGCCGGTCGTAGCAGATGATCAGCCCGATCCGGCCGGCCGAGGTATCGAAGACCGGGTAGCCGAGGTTGCCGGGCTTGAAGTAGAACTTCTCCCAGAAGCACGGCCCGACATGCGGGATGTGGGTCTTGCGGTACTTCCCGACGATGGTACCGTCGCGCTCGATTACGCAGGCGCTGTTGTAGTAGACGCCGGGCTGCTCTTCCTCATACCACGGGACGATCAGCACGATGCCGTGCTCGCGGGCAACCTCCCGCATCCGGGTCACGATCGGGCCGTCCTCGCGCTCCGCGGTGTCGTACCACTTGGCGTCCTGCTCGGCGCAGAAGTAGGGCCCGTGGAAGATCTCCTGCAGGCCGACGACCTGCGCCCCGCGGGCAGCCGCGTCGGCGATCATCGCGATGTGCTTGTCCACCGACTCCTGCTTGGACATGTTGGCGTGTGCCTGGATCAGCGCCGCGCGGACGGTTCGCATTCGGTGAGCTCCTCTCGACTGCAGATGGTTCTCTGAGCCACTGGCCTGCCGCCTGGCTTCCTAGGGTGCGCCCGTTACGCCCGGGGCGCCAGCGGTCAGCCGAGAACCGGGATGATCTCGGTGCCGAACCCGCGGATCAGCGCGCGGGGGTTGTCCACCATGGCGTAGATGTTGAACTGCTGAACGCCGAGGTCCCGCAGCTGGCCGAGCTTCTCCCGGACCTGCTGCGAGGTGCCGAGGACGCAGAACCGGTCGACTACCTCGTCGGTGACGAACTCTGCGTTGTCCGACCCGGCCCGGCCGTGATGGGCGTAGTCGTAGCGCTCCCTGGCGGCGATGTACTCGGTCAGCTCGCCCGGCAGCTCGGCGTCGTGGTAGCGCTTGACCAGGTCGACCACGTGGTTGGAGACCAGGGCCGGGAACCAGCGCACCTGATCGCGCGCGTGCTGCAGGTCATCGGAGATGTACGCGGGCGCCGCGGCCATCACTGCGATGCCGGCCGGGTCCCGCCCGGCCTGCTCGGCGCCCTCGCGCACGTAGCGCAGCGCCCACTCGATGATGAACGGGTCGGCGAGCTGCAGGATGACGCCGTCGGCGATCCGGCCGGCGCAGCGCAGCGCCTGCGGCCCGTAGGCAGCGACCCACACCGGCAGCCGGTGGCCTTCCGACCACGGCAGCCGGACCGGCGTGCCGGCCAGGTCGACCTCCCGCCCCTCGGCCAGGTCGCGGATCAGCGCGGCCGCCTGCTCGAGCGCGGCCACGGTAACCGGCTTGCGGCCGAGTACCCGCTGCGCGGAGTCGCCCCGGCCGATGCCCATCTCCATCCGGCCGCCGGAGATCTCGCCGAGCGTCGCCAGCGCCGATGCCGTCACGGTCGGGTCCCTGGTCACCGGGTTCGTGACGCAGGGCCCGATGTGGATGCTCGTGGTGGCCGCCGCGATCATAGTGAAGACCGGGTAGACCTCCTGCCAGAGCACGTGGCTGTCCCACAGCCAGACATGGCTGAACCCGTTTTCCTCGGCGAGCACCGACTTGGCGACTACCTCGGATACCGGCGGATCGGCCATGAAAGTCACGCCGAAGGTCAGCATCGCCAACACCCCTTTTACGATTCGCAAGCAGCCGGACACTAGTCCTGATCAGCGGGCGGGTCAACGACCGGTCCGCAGGGTCGCGGGCAGGGGGCAGCGGCCGGCCGCTGAAGCCGGGCTCTGCGCTGGCAATTCCGTGATCACCCGAAAATCGCCGGTGAAGGACGTCTGCTCCCCAGAAGATCTACTTGCGACGGAGGATCCGCGCGCTCGGAGCGTGCGGATCCTTCGTCGTATTGCGATCAGGCGGGGAGGCGCTGCGCGCGGGCGCGGGCGAGCGGGCGGATGGTGGCGGCCGGGCGCGCTCCGCTCTACGCTTTCGGTGTGCCTGACCGGAAGATCCACTGCATATCACGCCGCGTGTGGCCGTGCCGGGCGGTGCCGCGCCAGGCGAATGCCGCGCTGGCGGCGGGACTGGCGGCCGCGCTCGCGGTCTCCGTGGCCGGCCCGGTCTCCGCTGCCGGAGGCCGGGCTGCCGGAAGGGCCGGCGGCGGGGGGCTCTGCGGCGGCGGGGCAGGCCGGCGGCCGCAGCGCGGGAACCTGCCGCAGCGCAGTCGATCCGGCTCGGGAGCCTCTCACTGCGCCGTTGCGCGAAGGCCCCCCTGACGTTCTGCGGGCACCTCGCCGTCCCGCTGGACTACGCATCAGCCGCCAGCCCGCGCATCCGCATCGGATTCCGCTGGCTGCCTGCCGCCCGCCGTGCCGCGGGAACCGTCCTTTCGGTGGAAGGCGGCCCTGGCTTCGCGACGACCGGCAGCGAGGCCGACTACCTGCCCGATATCGGCCCGCTGCACCGGACCCGCAGCCTGCTGCTCATCGACCTGCGCGGCACCGGCACGTCCACGCCCATCGACTGCCCCGGACTCGAGCGGGCCGGCCAGCAGCAGTCCGGACGGCGCTTCGACCGGCTGGTCGGCGCCTGCGGCGCCCGGCTGAACCATGAGTGGCGCTACCGCGGCGGCGGCTGGGTGCACGCCTCCGAGGATTTCAACACCGCCTACTCCGCCCGGGACGTCGCACGGGTACTGCGCGCCCTGCGGCCGGGCCGGGTGGACCTGTACGGCGATTCCTACGGGAGCTGGTTCGCCCAGACCTTCGCGTCCCGTTATCCGGGCATGCTGCGCTCGGTCACCCTGGACTCCACCTACCAGGTCCTCGGCCTCGACCCGTGGTACACCACGACTGTCATCACCGCCCGGCGTGCCTTCGCCGCGGCCTGCCGGCTGTCGGCCGCATGCGCAGCCGCTACCCATGGCTCCGCCTGGACCCGGATCGCCGCGCTGGCTGGCCGGCTGGCCCGGGCACCGGTCAGCGGCGAGACCACCACCGCCGACGGCACCAGGGGCCGCCTGACAGTGACCGCCGAGACGCTGGTCAACCTCGTGAACAACGCGGGATTCGACCCGGTCGTCTACCGCGACCTTGATGCCGCCGCACGGGCGCTCCTGGACCATAATGACGCGGCGCCGCTGCTGCGGATATCGGCGCTGTCGCTGGGCTTCGACGACACCAACTACTCGCTGCCGGAGTTCAGCGACGGCCTCTATTTCGCCGTCGCCTGCACCGACTACGTGCAGCTGTTCAGCCGGTCCGCGTCGTTCGGGGCGCGGCGCGCGCAGTATCGAGCCGCGCTGCGCCGCGAGCCCAGGGGAACGTTCGCGCCGTTCAGCCTGGCCCAGTGGACATCCCTGGACCAGTACACGGAGGCGTACAGCGGCTGCCTGCGCTGGCCGTCGCCGCACCGCAGGCACCGGCCGATCACCCGGCGGCCGCCCCTGGTGCCGCCCCGGCTGCCCGTGCTGGTGCTGTCCGGCACGCTGGACTCGCTGACGCCGCGACTCGGCGGCGCGACGCTGGTCACCCGCCAGATGGGCGCGTCTGCCCGGCTGGTGACGCTGGCCAACATGACGCACGTGGCCGGGCAGGATCCCAACAACGGCTGCGCCTTGTCGATCTACCGGCGCTTCGTCAGGCATCCCGCCGACCTGGCTACCGAGAACACCTCCTGCGCGCGGCGGGTGACGCCGGTGCACACCGTGGGCAGGTACCCGCGGCGGCTGGCCGGCGCCGTTCCGGCCACGGCGGCGGCGGGCAATGCCGCCGGGCGCCAGGCACTGCAGGCCGCTGCCGTGGCGCTGGCGAGCGTGGGCGACGAGATCAGCCGCTGGCCGCTGCTCAGCGGCGACCGCGACCGCGGCCTGCGCGGCGGCATCATCACGTTCCGGCCCGGCCGCCGGCTCCGGATCAGGCTCAGCGGCGTCCGCTGGGTGACTGACGCCACCATGGACGGCACGGCCTGGTGGAGCCAGCGCGCCGACCGGGCGACCGCCCGCCTGGTGGTGCACGCCGGCGCCGGCCAGGCGATCAGGATCGTCGCGCGCTGGCGGCCATTCGGCGCCCAGTCCCAGCTGGCCGCGATCACCGGGTCGCAGGGCGGACGGCGGATCGTCGCGGACGCCCCGGCGCCGTGAAGCCATGACGCCGCTAAGTGACGGCCTGGCTCTGGCGATCCCAGTACCGGCCGCCGGCCGTGCCCGCGGCCGGCCGGCTTTGCCGGGACGGATCCCTCATGCGCCGGGACGACATCCGCTATCGCGACTATTCTCAGACATGTCGCCGCAAATGGCGTCTGCCATGGTTTGGACCAGAGGAGGTCCGGGTGCGCAGCGCGTGCGGGCTGGTGGCGAGGAATGAGTAGCCAGGTCATCAGCCAGAAGGCAGCTGGCCTGCCAGCCGGGCAGGTGATGTGGCCAGTGCGGTTAGGTGCCGTACCGCCGCTGGCGAGTTCCTTCAACTCACGGCCCGAGACCGGACTCGGGCTGGCGGGCAGCCTCGCGCCCGGCGAGACCACGGTGCTGAACCCCGCGGCGGCCGGCCCGGATCCGGATCCGCTGGCCACGGCAGGGGGCACTGGCAAGACCCAGCTTGCCGCGGCACTGGCTCATTCTCTCTGGCAGGCCGGCACGGTGGAGGTCCTGATATGGCTGACGGTATCCGGCCGGGATGCCGTGGTGGCCGGCTACGCGCAGGCGCTCCACGACATCGGCGCCGCGCAGCCCGACGCCGAGCCGGATGCCGCCGCCGCGCGCTTCCTAGCCTGGCTGGCCAGTACCAACCGTCCCTGGCTTATTGTTCTCGATGATCTCGCCGACCCTGCCGACCTGGCAGGACTGTGGCCGCGGGGGCCTGCCGGGCACGTTGTGGTCACCACAAGGCAGGATTCCGCATCGCTTCAGGGCGACGGCCGGCGAGTCGTTCAGATCGGGGCTTTCTCCCGCCGCGAGGCGCTCAGTTACCTGACCGCGAGCCTTTACGATGACCCCGATCAGCGGATCGAGGCGCTTGACCTGGCGGAGGACCTTTGCTGCCTGCCGCTGGCGCTGGGACAGGCCGCCGCGCTGATGACTGACCAGGGACTGGACTGCCGTTCGTACCGCGCCCAGTTTGCCAGCCGGAAGCGCCGGCTGGCCGACCCGGCGGCCGGCAGTTACTCGTCCACCACGGTGACTACCTGGTCGCTGTCCCTCGACTACGCCGATCAGCTTCCGCCGGCTGGCCTGGCCAGGCCGGCCCTCGCCCTGACGGCGCTGCTGGACCCGAATGGCGTGCCGGGGGCGGTCCTCACCAGCCAGCCGGCCAGGGAATTCATTGCCGGGAGCCCAGCCGACGGCGCGGCAGCCGACGGGCAGCAGGCCCGTGGTGCCCTGCAGAACCTCGCCCGGCTCGGCCTGGTTACCATCGACCCCGCGACCGCGGAGCGCACCGTACGGCTGCATCCCTTGGTTGGTGCCACCATCCGGGAGGCGCTGCCTCCGGCCGTGCTCAAGCAGGCCGCCCAGGCGGCCGCTGCGGCGCTGGCGGCAACCTGGCCTGCCCAGGACGCGCAGCCCATGCTTGCCCAGGCGCTGCGCGACAATACGTCCAGCTTGCATCGCTGCACCGGCGATCTGCTGCTGACGCCAGAAACCCTTCCCCTGCTCATCAGGGCCGGGCGCAGCCTGGACGATGCGAGACTCACCAAGCCGGCCATCGGCTACTGGCTGATGATGATCGGCTCCATCGACCGCGTTCTCGGTCCCGGTCATGCCCAGGCCATGGTCGCCCGCGATCACCTGGCGGCCGCCTATGGCGCGGCGGGACAGCCGGACCAGGCGATCCAGGTGCGCGGCCGGTGCCTTGAGGAACGCGAGCGCACCCTCGGGCCCGAGCACCCCGACACGCTGACCTGCCGCGGCGACCTGGCCCACGCCTACCTGACCGCCGGGCGGCTGACGGAGGCCGTCCCGCTTTATGAGCGCACTCTGGCGGGCCGCGAGTGGGCACTCGGGCCCGACCACCCGGACACCCTGACATCTCGCGGCAACCTCGCCTTCGCGTACAGCTCGGCCGGGCGGCTGGCGGATGCGATCACTTTCTTCCAGCGGACCCTCACCGACCGCGAGCGGATCCTCGGACCCGACCACCCGGACACCCTGGCCGCCCGCGGCAACCTCGCCGCCGCCAGTCACGCGGACGGGCGGCTGAAGGAAGCCATCCCGCTGTACCAGCGGACCCTCACGGACCGCGAGCGGATCCTCGGACCCGACCACCCGGACACCCTGGCCTCGGGCGGCAACCTCGCCTATGCGTACCGGTCCGCGGGAAAGCTGAAGGATGCCATCCCGCTCTACAAGCGCACGGTCGCCGGCCGCGAGCGGATCCTCGGACCCGATCACCCGGACACCCTGGCCGCCCGCGGCAACCTCGCCGCCGCTTACCACACCGCGCGGCGGCTTAAGGACGCCATACCCCTCTATGAGCGGACCCTCACGGACCGCGAGCGGGTCCAGGGCGAGGACCACCCCGACACCGTGACTGCCCGCGGCAACCTCGCCGCCGCCTACCACTCCGCGGGCAGGATGGCGGATGCCGTGCGCCTCTACGAGCGCACCCTGGCGGACTGCGAGCGGGTCCGCGGGCCGAATCATCAGGACACCCTGATCTCGCGCTGCAACCTGGCTCACGCCTATCACGCCGCCCGGCGGCAGGCCGACGCCATCGCCGTCTTCGAGCGCACGCTTGCCGACTGCGAGCGCGTTCTCGAGCCCGGTCACCCGCTGACCCAGACGGTGCGCGAGAGCCTCGAGGCCGCCACCCAGGCCTGACCCCTGCCGGAAACTGCCTCGGCTTGAGCCTCCCCCGGGGGAAGGTCCTAACGTGGTACGCATGCCAGCGGATGAGGCCAGCGGGCGGCTTACGGTCGGGCTGATGGCCGGGCTGACCGGCCTCAGCCCGAAGGCCCTGCGGCACTATGACCGGATCGGCCTGCTGCGCCCGGCCAGCGTGGACACCGATACTGGCTACCGGCGCTATGACCCGGCCCAGGTGGCAGAGGCCAGGCTGGTGTCAGTGCTGCGCTCGGTGGAGTTGCCGCTGGACCAGGTCGCGGCCGGGATCGCCGCCTGGCGCAGCGGTGACCACGCTGCCCTCGGCGAACTGCTGCGGCAGCAGCGACGGCTGCTGGATGCCAGGACCACCCGGCTGCGTCTTGCGCTGCACCGGATCGACCACCTGATCAACGAAGGGATCGACGCCATCATGAGCCAGCAGGAAGCCACCAGCGCCGGGGCGGCGACCAGCAGCCCGCCAGGCACCGGAACAGTGACCGACGAGCGGACCCTGGCCGCGCAGCTGTTCAACGAGACCTGGCGCCTGATGCAGCAGGAAGGCCGCAGCCAGGATGATGACGACCGGATGGTGCACACCGCGCACGCATCCCGGTACCACTGGGGCCAGGTGCCGACCGCCACGCCGGCGCACCTGGCCAGGGGCGAGTGGCAGGTCTCCCGTGTCTACGCGGTCATCGGCAGGTCTGAGCCGGCGATCTACCACGCCCAGCGGGTGGTGGACATCTGCCAGGCCAACGGCATCGGCGACTGGGATCTGGCCTTCGGCTACGAGGCACTGGCCAGGGCCTTCGCCGTCGCCGCCGATGCCGGGGCGGCCAGGGCATTCACCGACAAGGCCCTGGCCGCTGCCGAGTCCATCGCCGAGGACGAGGACCGCGATCTGCTGCTCGCCGACCTGGAGACCATCCCCCATCAGCCCAGGTACTGGTGAGCGGCGCTGGTGAGGGTACCCATTGACCACACAGGCGCCGGTGTGGCTACGTTCTGTAACACGGCTGAAGCTGGCGGCCCTTCGTCAGGCCCGCTGGGAAGATGCCTGGTATGGATGACGCCACTGCGGGCATGAGCGGCGAGCTGAGCCGGCGGCAGGCCTCCGACGCAGTCTCCGACCTGGGCTGGCGGTACATGCTCGGGGCGCTCCAGACACTGGTGCGAGTGGAATCACTTGCCCAGGCCATCGACGTCAGCGCCCGGGCCGTCGCCGCGTGCGGCGAGGCAGCCGGCCGGCACCTGCGCATGGACGTCCGCCCGGACCTGGTGGGCTTCACGCTCCAGTCGGTCGCGACAGCGACCGTCACCCGGCAGGACGCCGTCTTCGCCCGGCGGATATCAACGGCTCTCGCCAGCCTCGGCGTGCAAACCAGCGCTGGTGCGGGCACTGCGGCTGCCCGGTCGGCCCAGATCCTGGAAATCGCCATCGACGCGGTGGACATCGCCGCGATCCGCCCGTTCTGGAAGGCCGTCATGGGCTACGGGGACGAGGCTGACCGGGCCGGTCCGCGGGACCCGCTGGTCGACCCGATGCGGCAAGGACCGGCCATCTGGTTCCAGCAGATGAGCGCGCCCCGTGACCAGCGCAACAGGATCCACTTCGACGTCTCCGTACCGCACGATGAGGCCCGGCGGCGGGTGCGGGCCGCGCTGGATGCGGGCGGCGTGGTGGTATCCGATGCAAGGGCGCCCGCCTTCTGGGTACTCGCTGACGCCGAGCGAAACGAGGTGTGCGTGACGACGTGGCAGGGGCGGGACTAGCAGGCGGCCTCACCCCGGGTTCGTCCGTCCTGGCAGCGGCAGCACGCACGATTGCTCGTTTCTGCCCCGCGCCTAGTACCCGATGAGGCGGTGCAAGCGCAGGAAGGACTCGGCAAAGCCGAGTGCCGGCCAGGCCCGTGAGGAAAGCAGGTTGGTGACCCGCCAGTCGGCGACCACGCAGTCGAACCCCGCCTGCGCCGCCCACTCCAGCACGGTCTCGCCCAGGGCCCGCCCCGCGCCGCGGCTGCGGCCGCTCGGGAACACCGCCACGAAGGCGAGGAAGCCAGCGTTGTCGGGCCGTGCCAGGCTGGTGTGGCTGCCGGACTTCTCCAGCGAGCAGCCGATCGCCGAGCCGACCACCTTGCCGTCCCGCTCGGCGACGAACGTCGCCCAACTGGGATCGTCGATGTCCTCGGCCCACTCGCCGGCGACCTCCTGTACCGACGGCACGGTGCCGGCCGAGAACGTCGGCGCCAGGCGCTGATGCAGCGGCAGCTCGATATCGAGCTCGGCCAGCGCCGGGATGTCCTCGCGCACCGCGCGACGGATGTTCAGGCCGGCCGGGCGTACCGGGGCCCGCGTCGGTAGCCCACGCAGCCCGTGACACTGCTGCTGCCCGAAGCCAAGCCGGAACCAGGCCCAGACCAGCTCCGCGTCGGTCGCGGGTACCACGGTGTAGTGGGCGGTCAGCCCCGACTCCACCCAGCCGGCCGCGGCGACGGCGTACAGGTCACGCAGCGTCTCCCCGCCGTCGGCGGCTTGGCCGGCCGACTCGATCCACACGTTGGGACCCCAGATCTGGCTGGGTTTCGGGGCGCCCAGCAGATACCCCGCCGGCTGCCCGTCGCGTACCGCGAACGCACCGGACGCCCTAGCCGTTTCGAATGCCGCGGCCACCCCGGCGGTGGCGTTGGCGGCATCCTCGTACCGCGCCGAAAGCAGCGGACGGTGGAGCCGGTGCCGGGCGTGACGCTGGGCAAGCAGCGCACCGGCGGCGGGAATATCGTCCGCCGCGAACGGCCGGACGTACGTGGGGGGCATGCCCGCACGCTACCCAGCGCAGGCTTGTCGGGCATCCGAGTTTCCCGCCAGCTCGACGCCAGCGACATGCGGTCGCGGCCGGCCTCGTCACTACCCGCCGGCTCATCCAGCCAGCCTGCAACCGCTACCGCTGGGACACCCGCCCGGCCGCCAAGCGGCTCAAGTGGCACCTTTGCCGGGCGCTCTAAGCTTGATTTTTGACCTGCCGGGGTAGTGGCCTGGGCGGATTTGCGGATCTTGTAGTGATGCGCCCGGCGTGACGGAGTGCGCAGGCCTGGTATCCGCTGAGCTAGCCCCTGGCTAGGGCGGATCTGGCCAGGGCAGGACGGTGAGGCTCGGCCACTGCTGGCGCCATCGGGCGACTTTGGCCAGGTAGACGTGACGGGGTGCGAGCACAGGGTTTGGCCGCGCCACGAGGTTGAACACATCGGCGAGTCCGTGCGGAGCGTAGATTCGCCACCGGCCGTTGGACTGGAGGCGAGTACCCAGACAGGCGGTGGTTGCCTCGAAGGTATCGATCGCGGCCTCGGTGGACTCGTGCGGCGGACATGGCACGCCAAACTTCTGCTCGTACCAAAGGTGCACCCTGGCCTGGTTGCGGATCTGGACCGGGACGGGCAGGTCAGCGAAGATCTCCCGGCCAGCCCGGATGACCGCGTCCTCAGCCTGCCAGGAAAGGTCGGAGTTGTCGTAGTAGGCAAGGTCATAGTCGAGGATCCCCGCCTGAGGCAGCTGGCCGGTAACTACATTCCAGACGGTCTGATAGAGGCATCCGGCGACCAGATACCAGCCGGGCAGGTCCATCGCCGCCGCCCGGGCGAGCACATCGGTCAGCGTGTCGTTGCGGCGCAGCGCTGCCCGCAGGCGTGCCAGCTGCTGGTCGATGGGAAGCTGCCCAGCTCGCATGGTGGTGTTCTACCACCTTGTGAGCCCGGCAATGGCTTGCGAGGATGCACGGTCGTCGGCGGTTCAGGTCCGTCCGAAGCGGCGACAGATAGGCCGTTCGCCAGGACGGCTCCCACCGTGGCTATCAGCCCCCAGCGCGTTCGCATGCTGAGGCCCGCTTGCAAATCGACGTATCTTCCCGGCCTGATCGCTGGCCCCGGCGAACGGTTGTCCATGCCCGGGCGGTTGCGCTGCTCGTCCTCGCCCTCTCTTGACGTATGCAGCTTGCTGTGTTCCTATTGTGCTAGGTACCTAGATGAATCGAGGAACTGTGATCGAGTTCCACCTGGAGGCCCGGTCGGGCGTCGCGCCGTACCTGCAGATCATCCAGCAGGTCCGGCGGGCGCTGCGGCTGGGCATGCTGAGCGTGGGAGATCAGCTCCCGACGGTCAAGGATGTGGTGGCGGTGCTGGCGATCAACCCGAACACGGTGCTGAAGGCTTACCGGGAACTGGAGTACGAGGGCCTGGCGGCGGCCAGGCCGGGAGTTGGCACGTTCGTGACCGCGACCCTCAGCGACGGCTCGCTGGCCGCCCATGCGCCGCTGCGCCGCGACCTTGAGCGCTGGCTGGCCAAGGCCCGCCGGGCCGGATTGGACGACGACAGCATCGAGGCGCTGTACCGGGATACCTTCCGGGCCGCCATAAAGGAGGAAGCGCAATGACCGCTGTGTTGGAATCGCGCGGACTTGGCAAGCGATACCGGCAGCGCTGGGCGCTGACCGACTGCACGCTGAGCGTCCCCGCCGGGCATGTCGTCGGGCTGGTCGGCCCGAACGGCGCCGGGAAGACAACCCTGCTGAACCTGGCCAGCGGCTTGCTGGCGCCGACCACCGGGACGATCGAGGTCCTCGGCGGCGTGCCAGCCAGCAGCCCGGCGCAGCTGGCCCGGGTCGGCTTCGTCGCCCAGGACACGCCAACCTACGCCGGGCTGTCGGTGGCCGATCACCTGCGGCTGGGCGCCCACATGAACCCCGCCTGGGATGCCGCCCTGGCCCGCGAAAGGATCGGGCGGCTGGGCCTGGATCCTGGCCAGCGGGCCGGGAAGCTGTCCGGCGGGCAGCGCGCCCAGCTCGCCCTGACCCTGGCCATCGCCAAGCGGCCCGAGCTGCTGCTCCTAGACGAGCCGATCGCTAGCCTGGACCCGCTGGCCCGTCGCGAGTTCCTGCAAAGCCTGATGGAGTTCACCGCCGATGGCCAGGTCAATGTGATCATGTCCTCGCATCTGGTGGCCGACCTGGAGCGGGTCTGTGACTACCTGATCGTGCTGGTCGCCTCCCGCGTCCGGGTGGCCGGGGAGGTCGAGGACCTACTGGCTAACCATCACCTGCTCACTGGGCCGCGCCGCGACCAGGCCACCTGGCCGCCCGGCTGGCAGGTCATCTCGACCAGTCACACCGACCGGCAGACTACCCTGCTGGTCCGCACCGGCAGCCCCATCGAAGACCCTGCCTGGACGGTCGAGCAGGTCGGCCTGGAAGACCTGGTCCTGGCCTACATGAGCCACACCCCCGATCCCGCGTCCAATGGCGCGCCCGCACTGGAGGTACAACGATGATCTGGCTGACCTGGCGCCAGTTCCGCGCCCAGGCCATCGCGGCGGCCGCCGCCCTGGCCGTGATCGCGATCGCCCTGGCCGTCACCGGCGCGCAGCTGGCCCACCTGTATGACATCAGCGGGATCGCGGCCTGCCAGGCGCACAGCGACTGCGGAACGGTCACCAACAGCTTCATGAACCAGGTGAAGGCAAGCGCCACCTACAAGGCCCTATACGACGGTGGTGTGGCGATCCTGTACGCCGTACCCGCCATCATCGGGGTCTTCTGGGGCGCGCCGCTGGTCACCCGCGAGATCGAGGCAGGCACCTTCCGGCTGGCCTGGAACCAGAGCGTCACCCGGACCCGCTGGCTTGCGGTCAAGCTCGGCCTGATCGGCCTGGCTGCCATGGCCACCGCCGGGCTGCTCAGCCTCATGATCGGCTGGTGGGCCAGCCCGGTCGATCGCGCGCTCGCATTCCCCCAGGGCCGCAACGGGACCAGCGGCATCAACCGCTTCGTCCCGCTGCTGTTCGGTGCCCGCGGCATCACCCCGATCGGCTACGCCGCGTTCGCCTTCGCCCTCGGCGTCACGATGGGAGTGCTCATCCGCCGCACCGTGCCCGCGATGGCCGCCACCCTCGCCGTCTTCACTGCCGCCCTGGTCACCATGTCCCTGTGGGTCCGGCCGCACCTCATCACGCCCCTCCACGCGACCTCGGCGCTCAACGCCGCCAACATCGACCAGCTGTCCATCGGGTACACAGCGGCCAGATGACCGTAGGCGCCGTCCGTAAACCTGCCCGGCGCCGCCTGGGTCCTGTCGAACCAGAGCATCACCGCGAGCGGCCACGTATTCACCGGCCCGGCCACGAAAGCCTGCACCACAGGCTCCATCCAGCAGTGCAACGCCTACATCGGCGGGCTTCACCTCCGGCAACTGGTGACGTACCAGCCCGCCAGCCGCTACTGGGCCTTCCAGGGGTATGAGACGGCGATTTTCCTCGCCCTCGCCCTGACCCTCGCCGGGGTCTGCTTCTGGTGGATCCGCCGCCGCCGCCTTGCCTGACATCCCAGCGTTCGCGAAAGGGGCGGCGGCCACGCGCTCCAGTAGCCGCGAGATACCGCTATTGACCAAGATTCACAGGCCCGTTACTGGCCGGGCTGAGCGCACTGTACGCCAGCAAGGCGCTGGTGCAAGATGGCCAGATGCCCTTGTTCGCCCGCCCGGTGACCGATGAGCGTGACAGCCTGCTGACCTTCCTAGCGCAGCAGCGGGATGCCCTGCGCGCTTGCGTTCTCGGGCTGACGGATGAGCAGGCACGGGCCGTCCCGTCAGCCAGCGGGCTGTCACTCGGCGCCCTGATCAAGCACTCGGCCAGGACTGAGCGCCGGTGGGTGATCGCGGGTATTGCCGGGCGGCCGCTGCCCGGGCTATGGCCGATCGAGAACTGGCCGGATGACTTCCGCATGGACCAGGACGAGACGCTGGCCGGGCTGCTCCGCTACTACGCGGAGACGGCAGTGCAGACCGAGCAGACCATCGCGGAGGTAGCCGACATCGGCCAGCCGTCAGCGGTGGACCCTGAGAAGTCAGTGCGCTGGGTGCTGTTGCATGTCCTCAAGGAAACCGCCCGGCATGCCGGTCACGCCGACATCATCCGCGAAACGCTCGACGGCCAGCGGGCCGGGCCGCTGACTGATGCCTACGACGCGGAACTGGCAGGCTCGGAACCCTAGCGTCATGACGGTGGCCGATCGCCAGGATCTCGGATCGGTGCACCCGGACAGCCAGGGCATCAGCAGCGCCGGCGCTCGCTGACGGTCGTCGTTGGCAGGCGATGCCGGGCCAACATTAGGGCAGGTGCGCTGCGAGCCAGAACGGCATCAGCGCCCGATTGACGCTACGGTCCGGGTCGGCTCGTGGCATACATCGCAGAAACCGGTGGAGCGATCCTGCCAGCCATGGCTAGGCTCCGTGGCTATGCCCGACACCCCTGCCGGACCGCGCATGCGCACTGTCGAAGAGGTCTATGGGTCAGCCTTCGCCGAGGAAGAGGCCTTCGAGGCGGCCCTGGACCAGAGCCTCGGCCCGCGCGGATTCGACCTGCTCGCCGAGCTGGTCGCCGAACTCGGCCTGCCGCCGGGCTCTGCTGCCCTGGATGTCGGAGCCCGCGAAGCCTACTTCTGCATCGAGCTGGCCCGCCGGTTCGGGTTCACCGTGCATGGCATCGAGCCCGTGCACCGCCACCTCGACAACGCGGCTCGCGCCCTGGAAACCCTGGCCGCAACACAACCCGAGGTCGCCGCCCGTATCCGCATCGACCAGGGCATCGCCGAACAGCTCCCCGACCCGGACGCCAGCACAGACCTGATCTGGTGCCGGGACGTGCTCGAACATGTCCAGGACCTGGAGGCTGCATTCAGCGAGTTCCGCCGGGTCCTGCGGCCCGGTGGCCACGCCGTGATCTACCAGATGACCGCCACTGACTGGCTCACTCCCGCCGAAGCGGCCCGGATGTGGCCGCCCGGCGCCATCCACGCCTCCAGCGTCGACCCCGGCAACTTCGAAGCCGCGATCACCGCCAGCGGACTGACCATCGTGCAGCGCATTCAGCTGCACGGGGAATGGCGCGAACGAGCCGAGGAAGACGGAACCGGCCTCAGCTCCCGGGACCTGCTACGGGTCTCGCGGCTGCTGCGCAACCGCCCCGCCTACGAGAAACGGTTCGGCACCGACGCCTACGAGGCCATGCTCACCGGCAGCCTGTGGGGCGTCTACCAGATGATCGGCAAACTCAACCCGCGCATCTACGTCCTGTCCCCTTGACGCCGCGACGGCACGTGGCTAATCCCAACTCAGTGCGCGCGCTTCTCCACTCGTTCAGACCAGTTCGTGACCTCGGCTGCGTTCCTGTCGGCTGTCCGTTGTAGTCCGGAGAACCGAGTAGCCGTTCATTCGTGTGACTCCCAGCGAGCCCCGTTTCCTCGGCACCTTCCGCCCTGTCCACCAGGCCGGCTGACCACTCCTCCCCCTCACCCGGAGACGCCTGTACGAACCGGCCGCAGGGCAGCGGTGGTTGTAGGCTCCGGGCCGATTGGGGACAATGACGCGGTGGCGGCCGACTACGACGGCACCGACGAATTTCGCGGTGCCAGCTTCACAGGCGCAGACTTCACCGGCGCGAACTTCCGGGACTGTGACCTACGCCAAGCCAAGATCACTGACTCGTGGCTCATTGACGTCAGCCTGTCCGGCCTCGTAGGCAACCTCGTCGTCAACGACGTCGACGTTACGGCATTCGTGGAAGGCGAGCTCGACAAGCGGCACCCCGAACGCGCACAGCTGAGAGAGATGCGGACAGCCGACGACTACCGTGCGATGTGGGACAGGATCGAGCGCCTCTGGGCCGAAACCGTCGCCCGCGCCGAGCGGCTACCCGAAACTGCCCTGCACCAGCGGGTCGACGACGAATGGTCTTTCGTCGAGACGCTGCGCCATCTCGTCCTCGCCACCGACAAGTGGGCCGGCCACATGATTCTCAATAAGCCGACGCCGTACCACCCGCTCGGCCTCCCGCAGCCCGGCTGCACACCCGCAGACGCCGCAGCGCTCGGCATCGACCTCGACGCGCGCCCGCCTCTGGCAGAGGCGCTGGAAGTACGCGGCACCCGCATGACGATGGTACGCGGCATCGTCGACGGGCTCACCGATGACGACCTGGAACGAGAATGCCCGCGGCTGCCCGCACCCGGTTACCCCGAAGAGACATACACCCTTGGCCGCTGCCTTCGCGTGGTCATGAAGGAGGAGTGCGAGCACCGCCGCTACGCGGTACGCGACCTCGCGGCGCTGGAAGCGGGCCCAGGCGCCGGGGCAGCACATCATGAGCCGCCACCCTGATAAGTCCCAGTCGGCGGCGATCATCGCCCGTGATCTGGCCCCGGGCACCTGGCGATGACATCCCTTTCCTCGGCACCTTCCGCCCTGTCCACCAGGCTCGCTGACCACTCCTCCCCTCACCCGATGGGCGCGGAAACCATGGTCGAGACGTGGTTCTGTCAAGGGCGGCTCGGCAGAGGAGCGGACACGGCTAGTGGTTGGGGAGCTAAAGACGCCGAAGTCACGGCGGACGCTCGCGCTCACCCCGGAGATCATGGTCCGCACAGCCGGAAAGGGCCTGTGAACAGGGCGCGCTCGGAGGGACTCGAGCCCCCAACCTTCAGATCCGTAGCAAGATCAGGGCCATCCGATCCTGTCCGCGATTGTCGGACTGGCCAGCTCAGAGCGCCTCCGGATGGTGGGCCGTTCCAGCCGCGTCCGGGCTTGTCTAGATCCGTTGTTAGCATCCGAGTTAGCAAGATCACCTATCGTCACGACCGCTCGGGTCCAGGTTTCAACCGGGCATGCGGGGAATGAAGAAGCCGTAGTCCAGATGGGATCGAGGTGATCCAGATGCCGTGGTGGGAGGCTCTCCTCTTCTTCGCCGCCGTGATCGTAGCGATCTGGGGATTCCTGAACATGGTTGGTCTCGAAACGAGATTTTGGACGCGCCGGACTGACCGTACCGCCCAGGACATGTACGGCGAGTTCGCTGATTCGCCGCGTAAGCAGCACCGGTATGCCAGACGTCACGGCGGCGAGTGGCGGAACGGGTAGCCGCACGTGGCTGACTCGCGGGCGTTGCCGCGAGCAGGCCAGGGCGGTATGCGTGGGCGTCATAACGCGAGATGACCTACTTTAGGGGTCTTCGAAGTGAACCGTGGGGCGGGATAAGGCTGGTTGCTGCGCGTGAGATGAACGTCTGGCCGTTGCCGGGGTGTCATCGGCCCGGCCATAGCGGACCGTGATTCGGGTGGCGCGCTCGCCGCTGGACGGCTCCCGCCGGCTCCTACTTTAGGAGGTGCACGACCGTCGTCTCAGTGTGAGCCGGATCCGGCGTCGGATCTCCGTAGATCTCCCAGGAGTGCCCCGCGGACTCCCTCCGGTTCGCCGCCATCCACCTGTCGATCGCGTTGTACGCCTCGTTCATGCGGTCGTACGGCCCGCGGTGGACGGCTACGGCAGCCTCGCCCCCTGGCGTTTCGGTCGCGTAAACCTCGCCCGCGGTTTCAAATCTGCGCGTGACCTCGACGCCGAAGTCGCACAGTATCGGCGCGCCCGGCTGCGTCGAGTGGTGGTAGAGGAAAATGTTGTGGCCGTCAGTCCACAGCCCCGGCTGGCTGCGGATGAAGTCCCAGACCTTGCCCACCGCAGGCCCCCACGCCGAGCCAGCCTCGCCCGGCGCGACCTCACGCCGCACTGCGGCCAGCTTGCGGGGGTGAACAGTCTGTACGTTGACGGAGACCGGCATTCCGCGATCGTATACAAGATTGGGGGGTCTTCGAGGTTAGCCGGGGCGGTGCTTTTCCCGGGATTGCCGTGCTGGCTTCCTGGTCACGGCCCGGGTCTTGCGCCGTGTTCCCCTGGTGCAGGCGAGCGCACCACAGATAGAAGGAGAACAGCCGGTCCCGCACGTTGCGCTCGCACGGCGTGGAGCCGGTGACGCGGGCGCGCAGGTTCAGCGCGTCGCGGAGCTTCTCCTTCGCGATCCACGCGGCGGCGGCCTGCTGGCCCGCCGCGCTGGCGCCGGGGATTTCGATGATCTTGGCGAACTGCTCCGCGGTGAGGTGCTCGAGGTTGCGGGCCAGGAGATTCTTGATGCCGTACCCGGGGTCACCGGAACGGCCACGGCGGCCGTAGAGCTCGCGGGTGGCGCGGCGGCGCACGTCCCCCACGATCTTGACGGCCAGCTGCACGACGTGGAACAGGTCCACCGCCACCTGGGCCTTCGGCAGCGCGCGGCGCACAGCGGACAAGTAAATACTGCACTGCCGATCGCGGCGACCCCGGCCCGGTCGCGCCAGCCGCCGGCGCCAGGGACAGCCAGTACGCGGCGTCATCGGCGGTGCGGCCCTCGACCTGGCCGAGCAGCTGCTGACCGCCCGACAGGTCGGTGAAGCAGGTGTGCCACCGGTCCGCCAGCAGGTCGTACTCGCCCGTGCCCGGGTCGCGCATCCAGCGAGGCCTGCCGCGACGGTGCTCGTCGATGCCCAGGTGCGCGACCGGCGCGAGAGGCTCATCCAGGACCGGGCCCGCGGCTGCGGCGAACGCCTGGTGCGCCGACGGCCACGAGATCCCCGCGTGCCGGGCCGCCTCGGCTGGGGTGATGCCGCGGTGCGGACCTCGCACCGGGCCTGCCCCAGCAGCCGCCGCGTGATCTTGCACCGCGGCGGGAGCTGCGGCAGCGACTCAGTGAACGTCACCCGCGGGCACTCCTCGTTCTCGCATGCCCAGCGCCGCTTGAGGGCCCTTGTCCGGCCAGAATCCGGCCAGCGCCTCCGACTGCGTCAAGCCGCGCCTCGCGATCGTCGCCGTCGCCTGCGGTGGCCTTTATCGCTGGCGAGGCGATGAGATTCGGGCGCGCGTAAGGTCATCACTTGCAGCGCGGGATGACAGCCCGCGAAGGTCCTCGGGAGGTGCACGGTGCGAAACACGAGCACGGGAAACGGCAAGGTGGTCGTGAACAGGGCGATGTCGCTGGACGGTTTCATCGCCGGCCCCGGTGACGCGCAGGACTGGATCTTCGACTTCATGGGGAATGACGCGCCCTGGCTGAAGGAGGCCGCAGCGGCCACCGGCGCCATGCTCATCGGCCGGCGAACCGTTGAGGTAGGCGAGAGAATGGAAGCCAGCAATGATCGGGGGACAGAGTCGAGGGGCGAAGGCTACCCCTTCTCCGGACCCATGTTCGTCCTCACCCATAGGCCGCCGGACCCGCCGGACCCGGAGGTCACGTACCTCACCGGTGACATCGGGGAAGCGGTCGCCACGGCGCTGGACGCCGCGGGCGGCAAGGACCTCCAGATCCTCGGCGCCGACGTCGCCGGTCAGTGCCTGCGGCGGGGGCTCGTCGACGAGATCCTGGTGTATGTCCTGCCGGTGCTGCTCGGCGACGGCATCCGCTTCTCGTCCCCGGGCCTCGCCAGGATAAACCTGGAACCGGTCAGCAGCACGCAGGCGGACGGCGTCACCATCCTCCGGTTCCGCGTCCGCAAGTAAGTAGTCCCTCTTCCTGCCCGCCCGCGCCCAAGCCGGACTAAGCGCCCGGTTCCGGATTCACGACCTGAGGCACACCGCTGCCTCACTGATGATCCAGGCGGGATACCCGCCGAAGATGCTCCAGGAGATCATGGGGCACGCCAGCATCACCACGACCCTCGACCTGTACGGTCACCTCTACCCCGGCGACATGGACCGCTACGCCGACCGGCTCGACAGTGCCGCCTGGACCGCTGATCCGGCCAAATCCCGGCCAGACGACAGAGACGATCAAGAGGACTCTGCACCGTCATCGCTCTGACCTGGGGGTACGGTGCGCGCTCGGAGGGACTCGAACCCCCAACCTTCAGATCCGTAGGACTGGGCGGACCGTCTGGGACTGTCCACTACTAGCCACCTGCTGGGTCGGCCTTCCAGTTCTGTCGGCCCGCATCGGCCGCTGGCTACCGGCTTGGCAGCAGTGTCAGCAACAGTGGAGCACCGGCGACTGCTCGGCCCAGGAGGGCGGCCAGCGGTGGCGCATGACGACCGCGGTGACCCCAGCGGCGGCCAGTTGGTCACGGACACGGCGCTGCGTCGCCGACGGTGTAGCGTTATGCAGCCGTGCGGGTCCCGCGTGGAGGAGGGCACACGGAGGTGCAAGCATCGGTAGCGCAGCGTGCGGTGGCTGCAGCGAGGTCGACCGCCTCGACGTTCGACTTGCCGGTCGACGCCACGGTCGTTCTCAACGACTCCAACCGCCTTGTCGTCCGCCTGATGCCATGCGATGTCGTTGCGCGGGTCACGCCTCCAGAGGCTCTGGCACCCGTGACTGCCAGGGCGAGCTGGCTCAGCGGGGAGGCGTATCAAGCGAGGTTGGCGACGGAAGTTGAAGTTGTGAAACGGCTCGCAGAGAACGACAGCCCGGTTGCTGGACTCGACCCTCGAGTCGAGCCACGCGTCTTTGTGCATGATGGCTTTGCAATCACCATGTGGACCTACTTTGCACCTGTTCGCCGAATGCTTCCGTCGGCCGACTACGCGCAGGTGCTCGAGTGTCTTCATGCGGGCCTGCGGCAGATCGACGTCCCGACGCCGCACTTCATGGATCGCGTGGCGGCGACTCAACAAGACGTTGCGAGCCGTGACGTCACTCCCGATCTCGCCGAGACCGATCGGGCGCTTCTCGCCAACACGCTGCGAGATCTGAGCGAAACGATTGTCAACCGGCGCGCGGCCGAGCAGATCCTGCACGGCGAGCCGCACCCGGGGAACGTGCTCAAGACGAAGAACGGGCCGCTTTTCATGGACTTCGAGGATTCTGTCCGTGGCCCCGTCGAATTCGACCTTGCTTGGGTCCCCAAAGAGGTCAGTGAGCGCTATCCGGACGCGGACCAAGCACTGGTCGGCGAGTTCCGGGGGGTCGTACTGGCGATAATCGCAGCGCACCGCTGGAGTCGCGACGACCAGCACCCGAGCGGGAGACAATCCGGAGTGGCATTCCTCAACGCTCTGCGAGAGGGTCCGCCCTGGCCTCCGCACGATGCCGTGTAACGCTGCCCCCTACGTTCCTATTCGCCCCCGTCCTCCTCGCAAACGCCGTCGCTGTTACGCACGGCATGAAGCGGATCAAGAACCGGGACGGCTCGTCAGCGGCTCGCACGCGCCTTGTGCTGGGAGAGCTTAAGACGCCGAAGTCGCGGCGGACGCTCGCGCTGACGCCAGAGATCATGGCCCGGCTCCGCCAGCACCGTGCCCGTCAGGCGCAGGCCAGAATGTCTGCCGGTTCTCTCTGGCGTGATCATGGGCTGATCTTCGTTACTGAGCTGGGTGCCCCTCTGGACCCCGACAACTTCTCGCATGCCTTCTCAGCGCTGTGCGAGCGGGCGGGGCTTGGCCGCTGGCACCCGCATGAGCTACGTCACTCCGGAGCTTCGCTGATGCTGGCTCAGGGGACACCGCTGCACGTGGTCTCCGAGATTCTGGGCCATGCCAGCATCGTGATCCCTAAGGACGTGTACGGGCACCTGGTCGAGGGTGACAAACGGTCGGCCGCCGAGCTGATGAGCCAGGCGCTTTTCGGTGGCTAACTGTGCCCGTGGCTCCCAGGATGGCTCCCAGAGAGACACAGAAGGCCCTCCCCGGTTTCGGAAAGGGCCGTTGAGCTGGGCGCGCTCGGAGGGACTCGAACCCCCAACCTTCTGATCCGTAGTCAGATGCTCTATCCGTTGAGCTACGAGCGCTCGAATTAAGTTGTCTACCTGCGGTTTTGCAGGCACGCGCTACGATACCACAGAAGCACAGCGGCGATAGAGCATCTGATTCCGTCTCCAGAGATGCCCTGACGCACCCCTCAAGGGTAGGGCACCCGGGAGGTGGCTGCACCGGTCGGCGGGAGGTCACCCCATGTCCGTCACCAGCATGCAGGACGCCCAGCGCAGCCGGGGACGCCGCACCGCCGCAGCGGCCGTCGTGGACCTGGCCGCGTTCGTCACCTCGTGGCAGCTTGCGCTCGAAGCGGCCGGCAAGAGCCCGAGGACCGTCCGGTCCTACACCGACTCGGTGAGAGCCCTGCAGAAGTTCCTCGTTGCGCAGGGCATGACCGCCGACGTGGAGGAGGTCGACGCCGAGCACCTCCGGCCGTTCCTCCTGGCCGAGGAGCGCCGCACGTCAGCCACATCCGCGGCCGTGCACTTCCGCAACCTGCGCGTGTTCTTCGGCTGGCTGGCCCGCGAGGGTGAGCGAACCAACCCCAACCCCATGGACCGGGTCGACCGGCCCAAGGTAACCAAACAGGCCAAGCCATTCTTCGAGGACGAGGAACTTACCGCGCTGCTCAAGACGTGCGGGGGGGCGAGCTTCCAGGACCGTCGTGATACCGCGATCATGCGCATCCTCATTGACACCGGGATGCGTGTCTCCGGGCTGGCGAACCTGCGCTATGACCCGGACAAGGACACAGCCAACGACGTGTTCTTGACTCAGCGGAGGCTGCGCATCCGCCTCAAGGGCGGGGACGAGACGTGGGTGCCCATCGGGAAGAAGGCAGTCTCAGCCCTGGACCGGTACCTGCGTGCCCGCGCTCGCCATCCGGAGGCATCTTCCCCGTGGCTGTGGCTCGGCCACCAAGGGCACAATCGCGCGCACATGACCGACTCCGGGATTCGCGTCATGGTCGGCCGACGAGGTAAGCAGGCCGGAATCCAGAACGTTCACCCGCACCGCTTCCGCCGCTCCTTCGCCGACAAATGGCTCGCAGCCGGCGGCTCCACGGACGACCTCATGCATATCACCGGCTGGAAGACCTACGACATGGTGCGCGAGTACACAGAGGCCCGCGGCATCGCCCGTGGCCATGATGCGCACGCGCGCCTCAGCCCCGGCGACCGAATCTAGTCTCTCTATCTCTTCCTGACCAGGAACATTGGCTCCCGTCCCTGGCCCCTGCCTGTGACCTTGAACCACTTGCTTGCAAACAGAGCACGCTCCGCCCGCCGACCAAGCTCAATGGTAAAAGGCCAGCTCAGAAGCTCCTCTTCAACCCAGCCGACTTGACCGCCCACGGTCCTCACGCACCTCTGGCCGGCGACATCGCTCGCGCGCTCGTGGAAGCCGTGTTCATCCTGCACCAATGCGGCCAGCCACCACCTGCTGTACCAGCTGGACGGGGTATGCCTGCTGCCTGTCACCCAAGGTCGTGACCCAGGTGCCGGGGAGCGGTCGCCGTTTCCTGGACAACTCGCGACCTGCTATCTCGTGACTGGGCCGCTGGGCGAGAATGACGGCGTTCAGCAGACTATGCACGCCGCACTCGGCAAGGTCCTCGGTGCGATCGGCTTCCGGGTGGTGCCGTTGGGCCAGATCTCCCTCATGATGACCGCGGGTGTGTAGCCCGCCCGGATTGACTGCCTGGCCGACAAGGTCACAATGAGATATGGCCTCACGCCAGGAGCCAGCCGCTCCGCCCCCGGTGACGCCGTTGCGGGCTGCGGAGCGGGGTGAGCACTGGTGGCCGGTGGCGCTGGCGATTATCGTCGTCGTCGGCCTGCATGTGGCGTTGCCCGCGAAGTACCGGGTGAACCCCCCGTGGGTGCTCCCCGTCGTTCTGCTCGCGTTGCTGGCTGCGCTGATCATCGGGGACCCGGGCCGGATCGACCGGCAGAAAACCTGGCTGCGGGTCACCACCGGCGCCGTGATCGCCCTGCTGACACTGGCGAACCTGTTCGGCGCTGTCCGCCTCGTCGGCGACATCCTGACAAACAACAAGCTCTTCGCTGCCAACGCCACCGCGCTGCTGGCCACCGGCGGGGTGATCTGGGCCACGAACGTGATCGCGTTCGCGCTGTGGTACTGGGATCTGGATCGCGGTGGTGCCGCCGCCCGGGCGCACCAGCCGTATGCGAACCCGGCGTTTGTCTTCCCCGAGATGCTGAACACCGGTTATGTGCCGGCCACCTGGGTGCCGGAGTTCGCCGATTACCTGTCGCTGGCCTTTTGGACCGCCACCGCGTTCAGCCCCACCGATGTCTCCGCGATTAAGCGGTGGGCCAAGCTGATGATGATGACCGAGGCGATGGTGTCACTCGGCATCGGCGTGCTCGTGGTCGCCCGCGCGGTCAACATCTTGAAGTAGGAGCAGAATCCAGCCACCAGAGAGGCCACCGGGCCGGACCATACGCCGGACGGTAGGACGCCAGCTGGCAAGGCGGCGTAGGGCCGAAGGTCCTCCTTGACGGCCTGGTCAAGCCCTACGATGCGGCCCGATCGAAACGCTCACCAGCCTGGACGAACGCCCTTGCCTCCCGTGGACCGGGACAGCGTTAGCCACCTTCAGGGTGAGAGGCGCCGCTGGGAAGTGCCTGATCGCCGACTGCGTCCTGACGGCCGGGCAGGAGCTTGGCGCTCATCTTGACCGCCTTGACCGCGCCTGTGGTGCCGGCCTCCAATGTCACGCCGAGGACCATGACGATGATGCCGGGGATGAACAGTGCTCGTGAGCCGAGCATGAGCAGCCCGATGCGGCCCAGGACGTAGGGCGGGGTGCAGACTACCGCTCCGATCGCCCCGCCCACGGCGGTAAGGGTGAGCTTGTCCCGTTTCGAATGGGTGGTCTTCACGCCGATGAGCCGGGCCGGCACGGCGACATAGCAGACCATCATCACGGCGATGATGATGCTCAGCGAGATGGCGAACCACCACTGGCCCCAGCGGACGAGGACCACCGTTGACACGCCGAGGCAGACGCCGACCGCTGCGCCCCATCCCAGGATCACGGTGAGGCTGGACCGGGCCTGGGTGAACGCGGGCCCGATCATCGGCGTTCCGGGCTTGGCGATGGCAAAGGCGAAGACGGCGTTGAGGAAGAAGCTTGCCGCGGTGATCGCGGCAACAGCGAGCACGATCGGTATCACGACCGGCCCCCGCAGCACATGGAAGGAGTCCCCGTGAAGCACATGGGCCTTCAGATCGAGCAGCGCGATCCAGATCCACATCGCCGGGAGCACCTGGATCAAGGTGAGCCGCCAGTTGGTGATGAGCAGCTTCACCCCGTCGATGAGCATCACGATGGCGCCGACGGCCAGAGCGAGCGGAGCGAACAGCCGCCGGGACTGGCTCAGCCGGAGAACCGCCTGCTCCACGGCCGCGTCGTCACTGTGGCCGACGGCGTGAATCAGGCTCCCGACCTTCGCTCGCCAGGTTGCCGGGCGCGGCCGGGGTACCGGTTCACCGGTTCGCGGGGGCGGGGAATAGCCAGTGGGGTTGCCGCCAGCGGGCAAGGGCGTCGGCTGATCCTGTGCATTCGGGTCTATGGCCGCTGCGAGCCCTTCATTAAGACCCACGGCCTCTGCGAGGGACCGCAGGCCTGACAGCCTCGATGTGATCGGCGGCGGTAAGGCCGCCTCGGGGTTTCCGTTGGGCCGGTGCCGCTGAAGGTCAGGCCGGTCGGTTCGGCAGAGAGATGACAGTCTTCAGGCGCCGGCGTCCCTGCCGGTGCCCGGCCGCTGGCCCAGCCACTGCGCATACGACCTGGATTCATCCGGGCCGGGTTCCACCCCGCCGGGCAGGGCCTGGGCGAACACGAGCGCGGCGGTGGCCTGCAACTCGCTGCGCAGCAGGCTGGCGGGGCCGGTGGCCTCGAAGCCCAGGGTCCACCAGTCCTGGCCGCTCGTGTGGACTTCGGTGAGTTCCACCTCACACCGCGGCTCCTGGCCCAGCCCCCGGCCGTGCGCCACGATCTGCCCGCTAGCCGGTGAGAAGCTGCTGATGCGCCGCCTCTTGCGTACCACCCGCCAACTGGCCGGACCACCGCTGTCAGGGCTGAGCGGGCTGAAGGGAAAGGACCACTTCTGCCAGGACTCCATGCGACCGTGGGCGCGGCCCGCCACCTCCAGGATCCCCGGGCTGCCGCGGTACGCCTTCACCTCCAGTGCTCCGCCCCCGCGGATCTTCACCGACAGCCCGGGCAACTGCGGATCCAGCAGGTAAGTGTCCTCACGTGACTCCGTCCCGGCTGGGAACCGCCCGAACCATCGGGCCACCGCGGCCTTCAGCTGGCCTGCGAAGATCCAGCGCACCTCCAGGCTGCGGACTCCTTCGGTGACCAGGCTCTCAGGCGGTACACCCGTCATCGCCTTCGCACCATCTCCCCATGCCGTGCCACGGCCCGGGCCGCGGTCAGCTAGCTGGACGTTCGCTCTCATCTGTCCCCTCGCCCGCGGGTTCGATGGAGATGAGCTCAAGGCCCAGCTCCTGGGTCCGCTGGATGAGTCCGTGCAGATGCGCCTGGTCAATCACGCGACCGGTCAGCACGGTCGTGCCCGCAACCTGGTCCATCTGCATTCCTTCGAACAGGAAACCGAACGGTTCGCCCAGCTCGCCGCTAAGAACCAGCCGGTACCGTCTGCCTCGTGCCCGATTGCTATTCATCACGTGCACGCTCACACTCAGGCAGGTCACCTGTCACCACCTGCCGGCCGTTTCCACCTAGGTGAAGCGCGCCGAAAGCCAGACATATCCCCAGTTCGGCCACCGCGCCGCACCAGCAACAGCTCCACTTCTGCCGTGTCACCACCCATGCGAGCACCCCAACGGAACCCATGGCAGGGTAGCCAGGCGTATGGCGAGAGGAATCTGAGCTCGCGGCCACGCTTGCGGGCATCGGCCCCGTTACCAACCTGCTCTACCGGTAGTTCACCTAGGTGGAAACGACGGATAGGTGGCGACGGGTCACCTGCGGCCACGGAACCATCGAGTGCGAGTCCGAGCAGAGCCGGAACTCGCAGATGAACACATCGCAATTACCAGGATGAAGGAGCACCAATGTCACTCGCAGTTGCATCATCTTCTTATCCGCTCTTGAACGTCTTCTGGACGATTCTCGTGGTCTTCCTGTGGGTGATCTGGTTCTGGATCCTGATCACGGTGTTCATCGACATCTTCCGCAGCCCTGATCTGTCCGGCGGGGCCAAGGCCCTTTGGTTCCTGTTCGTGCTGTTCATCCCGCTGATCGGCGTAGTGGTCTACCTGATCGCCCGCGGGGGCACGATGCACGAGCGATCGGTCTGGTGAAGCGCGCCG
>CAVPPJ010000016.1:0-46312 GCA_963707065.1 uncultured Actinomycetes bacterium | reverse complement strand
GCGAACCAATGCGATGGTGGTCGCTCATGTATGGCGTGACCAGCACGGTCGGCAGGTGAACCTCGCGCGGCTCCTTCGGGCTGTTGAGCACGGTCATTCGCCGTCGGAGTTCCCTCGCAATCCTCCCCGGCCCTGACCAGGTCGCCATGCATTGACGACCTTGGCCACCGCCGTGACCAGGAACAGCTGACCAATCAGCATCTCGAGCACGGCGAAGGTCTGCCCTGGGTTGCCAGCCGGGACAAAGTCGCCGTAACCGGTCGTGGTGAGCGTGGTAAAGGAGAAGAACAGGTCCTGCGAGAGCGTGCCGGGGCCCTGGGGCCCGAAGAACGGCGGCTGCGTCTGACTAGTTCCCAGCGCATGGTAGAGGAACGCGAAGAACATCCCGGCCATCAGGTAAGCGGCGATCGCCCCCAGGACCGTCTCGCTATCCACGATTCGCCTGAGCACTAGGTGGCGGATGATCGAAACTGGCGCAATCAGGTAAAGCAGGCAGCTGACCCAGGAGACAATCCGGCCGTGCGCCATCTGAGCATCGAAGAAGAGGTTCGCGACCGCCGTCACGGCTACCGCAACCAGCGCGATGTTGGCGATCGCCCGGGCCGATTTGCGCGCCCGGGATGCCCGCAGCGTCACCCACACCGTCGCGATCTGCACGCCCACAACCAAAGAGGCCGCCCATTGCGCCGTCAGCGTGGCCGACAAGGCATAGGTGATCAGGATGAGAAGGAGCACCAGGCCGTAGCTGTCCGGCGAGGAGAACGCCTGCACGAGCCGCCGATGACGGCGTCCTTGCCCCGGCTCCTGGACCTGTTCGCCGGAGATGCCCGGCATCAAAGACACCCCAGCGCGGCCATCCGCGCGCGGAACTCGCGCGGATCCGCCGCCAGCGGCCTCATTACCCGGACACCGGACGGTTCAGTCATAGCTACCTGCGTCTCTCCTGGACCACGACGGGTGCCATCGGCGCGGCGGAGGCGCTGCGCCAAGGTGAGGTCCGGGCCGCTCAGGCGGAGCCGGGACGCCGGGCCTGGAGCACCGTCGGAGTAGTCAATCACGACGCCGACGATAGTGAACAGCGAAGCTCAGTCCCCGCAGCCGCCCACGGCCCGGCCGCCCAGCTTGGGCCGGCCGACCCTGTCAGCATGCAGGTCCGCACGGGCACCGCCGCTCGCTAGCGGGCCCGCTCTACGGGCGGATGCGCGCCGGCAACCCGAAGCGGGTGAGGTCGGCGGTGAGGAAGGCGACAATCGCCGCGACGCGTCCGTCCAGCAGCGTGAGGACGTCGAGGCCGCCGGGCACGTATGCTCCCGCGGCGTCGTCCCACAGGTATGTGCCGAACGCGATCTGGTCATTGGCCGTGGTGGGCAGGAACCGCCAGCGAGATTGCAGCGGGCCGCGGAGCAGGAAGGCGCGGATCTCGTCCTCGCCGCGGTACCACTCGGGCAGCGGCGGCATGGAGTAGTGCGCGTCCTCGGCGAGCATCGCGACGATCGCGTCGACGTCGCCGGCGTGCCAGGCGTCCGTCCAGCGCGTGACGATGTCATTGACGGCCGCGTCACCGAGGTCACGCAGTACCGTCTGCTGGGTCGGTGCGGTCGAGTCGATTGCCCTGCGCGCCCTTTGCAGCGCGCTGTTGACCGAGGTGGTGGAGGTGCCGAGCTGCTCGGCTACCTCGGCGGCGGAGAAACCGAGCACCTCGCGCAAGATCAGCGCCGCCCGCTGAATCGCGGACAGGTGCTGCAAGGCCGCGACGAACGCGAGCTCGACGCTCTCGCGGGCAAGGTACTGCCCCTCGGGCGAGATGCCGGGGTAGGGCTCGAGCCAGCTGATCTCGGTCGTCGGAGTGCCGGGCGTGACGTCGACGGGCAACTCGCGCCGGCCGCGCTGGCCGATCGCGGTGAGGCACCGGTTGGTCGTGATCTTGTAGAGCCACGCGCGGACGAAACCACGCTCGTCGAGGCTGCCGACGCTACGCCACGCGCGCACGAGCGACTCCTGCACCGTGTCCTCGGCGTCGTGCAGCGAGCCGAGCATCCGGTAGCAGTACGCCTGCAACTCGCCACGGTAGGGCGCCACCAGCTGCTCGAAGGCGCTGGCGTCGCCGGAGCGCGCGGCGGCGAGCAGCGGGGCGGCGGGCGCAGTCATTCGCCCATCTTGCCGGTGGCGATGAATTCGCGGGCCGGCCGGGGTTCCACTACTGAGAACCGTCCACGAGGAGAACAGACATGACCGACGAACAGCAGATCCGCGAGCTGATCGAGCTCTGGGCCACCGCCGTCCACGACGGGGACATGCCGACCGTGCTCGCCGACCATGCCCCCGGCATCGTCATGTTCGATGTCCCGCCGCCCGAGCAGGGCATCCGCGGCATCGACGCCTACCGCGATGCCTGGCCGGGATTCTTCGAATGGCAGGCGTCCGGCGCGGTGTTCGAGATCAAGTCGCTGGACGTCACGGCCGGCCGTGACGTCGCGTTCGCGTTCGCGTTGCTCCGGTGCGGCACGGCTGAGCAGTTCGAGCGCAACCCGGAGCAGCGACTGCGGCTCACCATCGGCCTGCGCAAGGTCGACGGCCGGTGGATGGTCACCCATGAGCACCACTCATTCGCGGACGCGACCTAGTCGCCGGAGGTCTCTGCCGCCGGGGCGCTAGCAGTGGTTCGTCCTTCTGGCTATGGACGTCCAGGCCGGCCGGCGCGGCCCGCCTGGACGTCATGATCAGACGAGGTCGAACCGGTCGAGGTTCATCACCTTGTCCCAAGCCGCGACGAAGTCGTTCACGAACTTCTCGCGCCCGTCGTCACTCGCGTAGACCTCGGCGAGCGCGCGCAGCTCGGAGTTCGACCCGAAGACGAGGTCGGCGCGGCTGCCGGTCCACTTGACCTCGCCCGTGGCAGCGTCCCGGCCCTCGAACGTGTTCGCGTCCTCGGCCACCGCTTTCCACGTCGTGCCCAGGTCGAGCAGGTTGACGAAGAAGTCGTTGGTCAGGGACCCGGGGGTCGTGGTGAAGGCGCCGAGCGGCGAGTGCTGGTAGCTCGCGCCGAGGACGCGGAGTCCGCCGACGAGGACCGTCATCTCGGGGGCGCTCAGGGTCAGCAGATTCGCCTTGTCGATCAGCAGGTACTCAGCCGGCAGCCGGTTGCCTTTGCCGAGGTAGTTGCGGAACCCGTCGGCGGCCGGCTCGAGCGCGGCGAACGACTCGGTGTCGGTCTGCTCCTGAGACGCGTCCGCGCGGCCCGGCGTGAAGGGGACCACGACGTCGAATCCGGCGACCCTGGCGGCCTGCTCGACCGCCGCACAGCCGGCGAGCACGATCAGGTCGGCGAGCGAGACCTGCTTGCCGCCGGACTGGGCGGCGTTGAAGGCCTGCTGGATGCCCTCCAGGGTGCGGAGCACCGTCGCCAGCTGGTCGGGGTCGTTGACCTCCCAGCTGCTCTGCGGCTCGAGGCGGACGCGCGCGCCGTTGGCGCCGCCGCGCTTATCGCTGCCGCGGAAGGACGAGGCTGACGCCCATGCGGTGGACACGAGCTGGGCCGCCGGCAGGCCCGAGCCGAGGATCTGGCCCTTGAGGGAGGTGATGTCGCGTGCGTCGATGAGCTCGTGCGTCACCGCGGGGACGGGGTCCTGCCACAGCAGCGTCTCGGCCGGGACCTCCGGGCCGAGGTAGCGCGCGACCGGGCCCATATCACGGTGGGTCAGCTTGAACCACGCCCGGGCGAAGGCGTCCGCGAACTCGTCGGGGTTCTCGAGGAAGTGCCGCGAGATCTGCTCGTAGACCGGGTCCGTGCGGAGCGAGAGGTCGGTCGTCAGCATCGTCGGGGGGTGGCTCTTCGACGGGTCGTGGGCGTCGGGGACGGTACCCGCCCCGGCACCGTCCTTCGGCTTCCACTGGTGCGCACCGGCGGGGCTCTTGGTCAGCTCCCATTCGTAGCCGTACAGGGTCTCGAGGAAGCTGTTGTCCCATGTCACCGGGGTACTCGTCCACGTAACCTCGAGACCGCTGGTGATCGCGTCGCCGCCCTTGCCAGTGCCGTAGGTGCTCTTCCAGCCGAGGCCCTGCTGCTCGAGCGGGGCAGCCTCGGGGTCGGGGCCGACGTTATCCTCCGGGCCCGCGCCGTGGGTCTTGCCGAAGGTGTGACCGCCCGCGATCAGGGCGACCGTCTCCTCGTCGTTCATCGCCATCCGGCGGAACGTCTCGCGGATGTCGCGGGCCGCGGCGAGCGGGTCCGGGTTGCCGTTCGGGCCCTGCGGGTTGACGTAGATGAGGCCCATCTGGACCGCGCCGAGGGGCTCCTCGAGCTCCCGGTCGCCGGTGTAGCGCTCGTCATCGAGCCAGGTGGTCTCGGGGCCCCAGTAGACGTCCTCGTCCGGTTCCCAGACGTCCTCGCGGCCTCCGGCGAAGCCGAACGTGGTGAAGCCCATCGATTCCAGGGCAACGTTGCCGGTCAGGACGATGAGGTCGGCCCACGAGAGCTTCTGGCCGTACTTCTTCTTGACCGGCCACAGCAGGCGGCGGGCCTTGTCGAGGCTGACGTTGTCCGGCCAGCTGTTGAGCGGCGCGAAGCGCTGCTGACCGGCGCCGGCGCCACCGCGGCCGTCGCTGATCCGGTAGGTACCCGCGCTGTGCCACGCCATCCGGATCATCAGCGGGCCGTAGTTGCCGAAGTCAGCCGGCCACCAGTCCTGCGACGTCGTCAGCACCTCCGCGATGTCCTGCTTCACGGCCGCGAGGTCGAGGGTCTTGAACGCCTCGGCGTAGCTGAAATCCTCGCCGAGTGGGTTGGCCACAGCGGGATTCTTGGCGAGAATCTTCAGGTTGAGCCTGTTCGGCCACCAGTCACGGTTGGCGTCACCCATGGTGGGGTGCGTGCGGCCTGCGTGCACGACCGGACATTCCCCGCTCTCCGGGGTGGCGCCTTCGATGACTACTGGATCATGGTTCTCAGTCATGGGAATCCTTCCTGGCTAGACGGATCACGGTCCTCAGGAACTGCGGGCGGTGGAGCAGCCGGGGCACAGGCCCCAGTAGATGACCTCGGCCTCGCCGATCGAGAAACCGTGGTCGTCGGAAGCGGTCAGGCAGGGCACCTCGCCGACCGCGCAGTCGACGTCGGCGACGACACCGCATGACCGGCACACGACGTGGTGGTGGTTGTCCCCGGTGCGGCCCTCGAACCGGGCCGGGCTGCCGGCCGGCTCGATGCGGCGCACGAGTCCCGCCGCGGTGAGCGCATGCAGGGCTTCATACACGGCTTGAAGGGAGACATGGCCCACGCGATCGCGCACCCCGGAGGCAATCGCCTCGACGCCGAGGTGGTCGCCGTCCCGGACGGCCTCGAGCAGTGCAACGCGGGCGGCCGTCACCCGCAGGCCGGCCCCGCGCAGCTCCTCAGCGGTGGTCGGAGTCCGGGATGCGGGCATGGCGCCAAACCTATCTTCATAAACAAGAACAGTGCAAGATAGCGAATAGTTCAAGTTTAGTGCGACGTAAGGCAACGTTTGCCCTGGTCGCATCAGTCTCGTCAGCGGGCGCTGGCCGCTGAATCCCGCACCGCGCCAATCACCCGGATCTGCGTGTCGTGGCTGATAACAGGCCGCACCCAGGGATGATTGCCGGATCCGGGACCGCCGGGAAATGCGGGCGGAGGTGAGCGGAGTGCCGGATCGGCGCGGGCGCTCGCTGAGAGCGCGGCTGCGGGCGCTTCCGGTGCTGGGCGGGCTGCTGCCCGTCGGCCGGTCCCAGGTACCCGCGGACGTGCTGGCCGGCATAACGCTGGCCGCCCTGGGCATCCCCGAGGTTCTCGGGTACGCGAAGATCGCCGGGATGCCGGTGGTGACCGGCCTGTACACGCTGCTGCTGCCGATGGCCGTATTCGCCGTCCTCGGCTCGTCGCGGCATCTGGTCGTGGGCGCGGACTCGGCCACGGCGGCCATACTGGGCGCGGCCCTCGCCGGGCTGGCGGTCGCGGGCTCGCCGCAGTACGTCCGGCTGGCCGGGCTGGCGGCGCTGCTCGCGGGCGGGCTGCTGCTGGTGGCCCGGCTGGCCCGGCTCGGGTTCCTGGCGAATTTCCTGTCCCGGACCGTCCTGCTGGGATTCCTCACTGGCGTCGGGATTCAGGTGGCCGCCGGGCAGCTCCCCGACATGCTGGGGGTGACCGTCCCGGACAAGAGCACCCCGGCCAGGCTGCTGGACATCGCGCGCGCATTCCCGCAGGTACACGGGGCCGACGTGGCGGTGTCGATCGGGGTCATCGTGATCGTGCTGGCGGCGCGCCGGATCACGCGAGCGAAAACCCCCGGGCCGCTGATCGCGGTGATCGCCGCGATCATCGTGAGCCGGGCGGCGGATCTGGCCAGCCACGGGGTGGCCGTGCTCGGGCCTGTTCCCCGGGGGCTGCCGCACCTCGGGCTGCCCGCGCTCGGCTGGCACGACGCGGCCGCGCTCATCGGCACCGCGGCAACGATGTTCGTGGTCATCCTGGCCCAGAGCGCGGCGACCTCGCGCGCCTACGCCGGAAAATACGAGGAGGCCTTCAGCGAAAACACCGACCTGGTCGGCCTGGGCGCCGCCAACGTGGCCGCCGCGTTGTCCGGCACCTTCGTCGTGAACGGCAGCCCGACCAAGACACAGGTGGTCGACAGCGCGGGCGGGCGCAGCCAGCTGGCCCAGCTCACCACCAGCGCGGTGGTCCTGATCGTCTTGGTCCTGCTGACCGGGCCGCTCGCCTACTTGCCGGAGGCCGCGCTGGCCGCGGTTGTCTTCCTCATCGCCGCCGGGCTCATCGACATCGCCGGGATGCGGCGCATCCTGGCCAGCCGGCGGCACGAGTTCGTTATTGCCCTGCTCACCACCGCCGCGGTCGTGATCCTGGGGGTCGAGGAAGGCATCGTGCTGGCCGTCGTCGCCTCGATCATCGACCACCTCCGCCACAGCTACCATCCGCTCAACAGCGTGCTGGTGAAGTCACCGGCCGGGCACTGGCGGCCTGTCCCGGTGCTGCCCGGCGCGCGGACCGAGGAGGGACTAGTGATCTACCGGTTCGGCAGCAGCCTGTACTACGCCAACGCCTCCCGCCTCATCGACGACGTCACGGCCCTGACCGCGCACGGCAGCCCGCCGCGGTGGCTGGTGCTGGACGGCGCGGCCATCGGCGACGTTGACTACACCGCGGCAGCGGCCCTCACCCGCGTCATCGAGCACCTCAGCCAACGACACATCCGCCTCGCCGCCAGCAGCATCCTCGGGCCGGTGCGCAAGCAACTCGACCGCTACGGCATCAGCGCCGCCCTCGGCCCCGGCGCCTACTACGAGACTCCAGGCGAGGCACTCGAGGCCTACCACGCCGCAGAAAGGACCGCCGGCGAGCAAGAGACCACCGGCGAGTAAGCGCGCCGGCAACGGCCGAACCTGCGCGGGATCACTCGGCGACCTCTGCGCTGACCGGGCGGGTGCAGGCCGGAGCATCGGCTGGCAGGTCAACCGTGCTCGACTCGATGGCGAGGTCGGGTATGGCCCGCCCGAGCCAGCGGGGCAGCCACCAGTTGGCGGAGCCAAGGAGCTGCATGACGGCGGGCACCAGGACCATGCGGACCACGGTGGCGTCGACCAGGACAGCGACAGCCAGGCCGAGGCCGAACACGTCCAGGACCCGCAGCGGGTCGTTGACGACGAACGAGCCGAATACGCAGACCATGACGGCAGCGGCGGCGGTGATGACCCGGGCCGTGCTGGCCAGCCCGTCGGTCACTGCTGCCGAGTTGTCGCCGTTCCGGCGCCAGGCCTCGCGCATCCGGGAAAGGAGGAATACCTCGTAGTCCATCGACAGGCCGAACACGATGGTGAACATCATGAGCGGGATCCACGGGTCGATCGGGCCGGTGCGGCCGACGCCGAAGAGGCCGCTCAGCCATCCCCACTGGTAGACGGCGACGATGACTCCGTACGCCGCGCCCATCGAGAGCAGGTTCATCGCTGCGGCCTTGACCGGGATGACCAGAGACCGGAACGCCGCGACGAGCAACAGGGACGCCAGCGCGACGACCAGGCCGATCACCCATGGCAGCCGCGCGGCCAGGTACGTCGAGGTGTCCACTCCGGCGGCGGTCTCGCCGCCGACGAAGGCCGTCACTCCGGTATCGCCGGTGACCTGGGGGATCACCTGGTCGCGCAGCCGGCGGACGAGCGCAGCGGTCTGCGCGGCCTGCGGCGCCGTCGCGGGATAGACGACGATGGCAGCTGCGTCGCGGGCGGCGTTGATGACGGGCCGGCCCGCCGACGCTACGCCCGGCTGCTGGCGAAGGCGCCTGTCGAGCGCGCTGATGGTGGCCGCTGCATGCGGGCCGCGGAAGCCGGCGGCCACCACGAGGGGCCCGTTAAACCCGGGGCCGAAGCCCTCTGCCAGCAGGTCGTAGGCCTGGCGGGTGGTGAGCGATGCCGGGTCGTTGCCGGCGTCGCTGAACGCCAGGCGCATCGAGAACAGCGGGATTGCCAGCACCACGAGCACCGTCAGCGCCGAGGCTACGCAGATCCACGGCCGCTGCTGCACCGTGCGGCTCCAGCGGTACCAGAATCCCGGGCGCGCGGTCGCGGCGGGCCGGGCCAGCAGGCCGGGGATGTGCAGCCGGTCGATGCCAGGGCCGGCGAAGCCGAGCATCGCAGGCAGCAGGGTAAGCGCGGCGGCCAGCACGAGGGCGATAGCGACGATCGTCGAGGCGGCAAGGCCGTCCATGAAGGGCAGCCCGACCACGAACAGCCCGAGCAGCGCGATCACCACCGTGCAGCCGGCAAAGAGCACGGCGCGCCCGGCGGTGGAGAAGGCCGACGATGGTGGCCGCCCGGGGTGGACGTCCTTCGGCCAGGCCCTGGCGATAACGGGTGACGATGAAGAGTGCGTAGTCGATGCCGACGCCGAGGCCGATCATGACCATCACGTCCGGCCCGAAGGCGGGCACCGTGACGAGGTGACTGAGTGCCTCGAGGACCCCGAAGCCCGTGCCCACTCCGACCAGGGCAATGAGGATCGGCAGGCCCATGGCCACCACAGATCCGAAGGCGAGGAGCATGACCACGACGGCGGCCGCGAGCCCGATCCCTTCGCTCGATCCAGGAGCGGCTGAGACGACGGTCTCGACCGGCGCCCCCCCGACCGCCACCTGCAGACCCGGTCCGGCGAAACTGCGGGCGGTGTTGATTACCCGGCGGACGGCGCTGGCCGGCAGATCGGCGGCCGTGGCGTCGAAATGGACCACCACGAAGCCGATCCGGTGGTCAGCCGACAGCTGCCGGCTGGCGCCCGGCGCGAGCGGGCTTTGCACGCCCGACACGTGTGCCAGGGGTCGTAGTGACCTCGCCAGCCGGCCGATGACCGCGGCGTTGACGGGGCTGCCGAGCGGTGCCGATGAGCGCATGACCACGTCCGCGCTGTCGCCCTGCTGGGACGGGAATCGGCTTGCCAGCAGGTTCCCGGCCTGCTGTGAGGGCGAGTTCCCCAACGCGAAGTCGTTGTCCAGACGACTCCCCGCCCAGTGAGCGAGGCCGATGACGGCCACGACCGCGAGTATCCACCCGAGCAGCACCCGGCGCCGGTGGTCGTAGCACCACCCGGCGAGCCGTCCGAGTCCCTGCTGCGGGGGCCGGGAAATGTTCGCGTCGATCAGGCTCCGGGCGCTCGCCATCGGCGTGCCTCCTGTGCTCTCGAACTCTTAATTCGAGAGTAACACTCTCAATTCAAGAGTAGTAATCTCACAAACATGGCTACCGATGCCACCCGCCGCCGCTCGTCCGACGGCAAGGGCGGCCAGGCCCGGACCCGGCTGGCCCGCGCCGCGGTCATCGAGGCCGCGCAGGCACTTTTCCTCGACCGCGGCTACGCCGGAACGACGATCGAGGCCCTCAGCGACCTGGCGGATGTCCCGCCTGCGACGGTGTACCGGCTGTTCTCCTCGAAACTCGGGATCCTCAAGGCACTCCTCGACGTCTCCATAGCCGGCGACGACCAGGCCGTCGCGCTGGAGGAGCGGCCCCAGGTCCGTGCTCTTCTTGCGGATCCAGATCCCAGGAACCAGCTGTCGGGTTTCGCTGGCATCACCCGCGGCATCATGTCGAGGGCCGAGCCCGTCCATCGGATCCTCGTTAGCGCGGCGGGCTCCGATCCTGACGCTGCCGCGCTGCTCGCCGAGCAGACGCGGCAGCGGCAGCAGGGCCAGGCGCAGATCGCGCGTTCCCTGGCCCGGGCCGGCGCGCTACGGCCGAAGCTGCGCGAGCGCGACGCTACGGACATCATTCACGCACTCATGTCCCCCGAGGTCTACCGGCTGCTCGTCGGTGACCGGGGCTGGCACCCCGAGCGGTACGAGCAGTGGCTGACGGACGTCCTTATCGACCAGCTGCTTCCTCCGCCGGCGGCCAGGGGCGGGCACGCCGGTGAGTTCCGCTGCGCCGAGCCGTCTGACAGTGTGTGAGCAACCCCCTCAGGAGGCAGCGCCGCTGGTCCGGGGTGCTTTCAGCGGCAGGATCGCCGACGAGCGTAAAGGAGTGAAGGATGACAAATATGCCGGAGGTCGTCTCGGCCGGGAAGTGGCAGCAGGATCGCGACGAGCTGCTCAAGGCCGAGAAGGAGGCCACCCGCGCGCTCGACGCGCTCGCCGCGCGCCGCCGCCGGCTCCCGATGGTCAAGTTCGACAGCAGCAAGTACGTGTTCGCCGCCCCAGGCGGCACGAAAACGCTGCTCGACTTGTTCTCCGGGCAGCCACAGCTCGTCGTCTACCAGTTCATGGACAACGGGCCCGACGATTACTGCCCGGGCTGCACCCACTTCACCCGCAACGTCACCGACCTGGCCGCGCTGGCCGATACCGGAGTTAGCTGGGCGACAGTGTCCAACATGCCGCTCGCCCAGATCGAGGGCTACAAGGCGCGGATGGGCTGGACGATGCCGTTCGTGTCGTCGCATGGCACGACGTTCGCCGACGACTGCGGCGCAGGCGGCGGCTTCATGCTCAGCGTGTTCCTGCGCGACGGCGAGGACGTCTACCGGACCTACAGCACCACCGCTCGCGGTGTGGACCGGCTCCTGTTCGCTAACAACATCCTCGACCTCGCCCCCTACGGGCGCCAGGAGGACTGGGAGGACTCCCCGCCTGGCTGGCCGCAGCATCCTACGTACGGGTAGCAGGCACGCACCGCGGGATAGAACCGCTCCGCCTGCCGCGGATGCCTGCCGCCCTGCCGGCCGTGCCCCGTGGAGGGGGAAGGCGGGTCAGAGTTGCCGTCAGGTAAATGGGCGACGGCAGGGGCCGGGCCACCGGGTTGGGTGGTCAAGCCCCTGCCTGTCATTTCCGGGCAGCCGGTGCAGGATCTGAACCGGCTGCCCGGAGCTTGTGCGTACCTGGGATCGGCGTCGTGTCAGCCGCCCGGGCCGGTGGCGATGCTCAGCCGGCCGGGCCAGCGGTGAGGACGACAGTGGCGCTATGGCTGTCGCCCGCCTGGTCTGTCCAGGTGACGTTGATGCTGTCGCCGGGGTGGTGCCCGACGAGCACTGAGCGGATTCCTGCCGGTGAGGTGATGCTCTGGCCGCCGAGCGAGGTGATCGTGTCACCCGCTGTCAGGCCCGCGCTGGCAGCGGCTGAGCCCGACTCGGCCCCGGCAACTTCCGCTCCCGTGCTGGCCGGGATCCCCTGTGCCGCGCCCGACGAGCCGGCGATCGCGATGCCCAGGAAGGCAGTTGACCCGATGTGAGTCGTGGCCGAGGCCTGTCCCGCCGCGATCTGCCTGGCGATGGCGACTGCCTCGTTGATCGGGATCGTGAATGCCTGGGTTACGGTCGACGAGCTCAGCTGGCTGCCAGATCCGGCGGATGCGGCGGTGTCGATGCCGATTATCTGGCCACGCGTGTTGACCAGCGGCCCGCCGGAGTCGCCTGGCTGGATGCCCGCGTTGGTCCGGATGAGCCCCTGCAGGTGCTCGGCGGTGCCGGCCGAATCGTCACTAGCGGTAATTGACTGGTTGAGGCCGGTGACCCGCCCGGTCGCGACCGACGGCGCGGCGTCCTTGCCCAGCGCGTTGCCCAGCGCGACCACTTTCTGGCCGATGCTGACTTCCGAGGAGTCGCCAATCGTCGCGGTAGGCAGGCCCGACGCCCCCTTCAGCTGCAGCACCGCGATGTCGTGGGCAGCGTCGTAGCCGACCACCGTGGCCTGGTAGACGCGGCCATTGCTGACTTCCCTGACCTTGACCGAGGAAGCGCCGTCAATGACGTGGTTGTTGGTCAGCACCAGGCCGGACGACGTGAGCACTATCCCGGTGCCCGACGCGGTGGCCTGCTGGTAGCCCAGCGTGGAGACCACGTCGACGATGCCCGGATTCGTCTTGGTCACGATCTGGGACATGGTCAGCACCGTATCCGCGGCGCCGCCGGCGGTCGCCAGCCAGGCGGAGCCAGCGCCGGCCGCCAGGGCGGCCGCGGCGGTGAGGGCCAGCAGCCGGCCGCGGGGCCGCCTTGAAGAGCCGCCAGGGGTTCCGGCTGCTTCATATCCCGGCGGGGGCGGCGGGGCTGCGGAGGCGTCCGGCCCGGGCCAGGGCGTATGCGGCTGCGCCTGTGCCGATCCAGCCGTGCCCGGCTGATCCTGGGTAGCGCACATGGGGTCTGTCCTCTCTGGATTCGTTGACCACCTTTGCTTCTGCTACCACGATGCGACCTCGGCCTGGAGACTAGCTCGCGACTTGCCGATGATTTACTGCGGATCAGTCGAGCATTAGCTGAGAGCTACCTGGATAAAAGCTCTAAGAGATAGGCATGCAGCGCGGGTGCCCCCTGCAGTGCCCGGCCAGTCGGTGGCCGTGGTGCCAGGCGAAGCTCAGGAACTCACAAACCTGCACTCTCGCCCGCCGCCGCCAGCAGCCGCCGCCCGAGGACGCGCGCCGCCTCCTGCAGCTCCGGGCACCTGACGATCCGGTAGGGCGCCGGGATCGCCGCCAGCCGCTCGGCGTACCACACCGGGTTGCTGGTGCTGCCGGCCAGCCGGGTGGTCCCGGCATCGAGCGGCTCGAGCCGCCCGAGGGCGCGAGGCAGGCAGCGCGCCACGGTTTCGACGGGCGCATCGATGACGGCTTCGACGTCGTACTCCCATCCGACGGCGAGATGCTCCTCGAGCGTGGCGACCGGGTCGAGGCCGGCCGGCGGGCTGAACGTGTGGTCGAGTACTTCCACCTGCTGGACCCGGTCGATCCGGTATGCCCGGCGGGCGTCCGCGGCGTGCGACCGGCACAGCAGGTACCACCGGCCGTGGCGGACGACCACCGCCCACGGGTCTGCCTCGATGAGCCATTCCGACCCGGCCTCGGTGCGGTAGCCGATCCGTACCTGCCGGTGGCTGGAGCAGGCCTGCACGAGGGCGGTCGTGGTCCCCGGGTCGGGGCGGGCGGCGGCGCGGTCGGGAGCTGGCGCCGTGGACCGGCGGACGGCCTCGGCCTGGGCGGCCACCGGTTCCGGCAGTGCCCGCACGATCTTGCCGAGCGCGCTGCCGGCCGGGCCGGTGGGATCGCTCGCATCGTGGTGGCCGTCGAGCACGGCCATGACCAGGCCGAGGGCCTCGGTGGCGCTGAACATCAGGGGCGGCAGCCGGAGGCCGCGGCCGACGCGGTAACCGCCGTAGCGCCCGCGGGCTGACTCGATCGGGATGCCGGCCTCGCGGAGGATGCCGGCGTACCGCCGGGCGGCCCGGTCCGAGATGCCCAGCTTGTCGGCGAGCTGGCCCGCGGTGATTCCCGGGCTGCCCTGAATCAGTTCGAGGGCCAGCAGCGCCCGCGCCGTGGGGCTCGCGTCGAGGTTCACGGCACCTGCCAATCTCGAGTCAATCCGGCGGCATTCATAGTCCGGAAGCAGAACGTCCGGATTGAAGCCTAGCCTGCACGCGGACCTCCTGCGCGGGGCCGTCGACGGCGTGGCGGGAGCGGACCCGCGGCGGGGATGATGCCGGCTTCGGAGGCACCGATCCCCGCGGCCATGCAGCGTTCCAGGCCCTCGGGAGATTTTCCCTGAATCTCTTCCCCTGATTAATCTACCTAGATAGTCTTACCGGATGGGTCGTGGTTCAGGGTTCTCCGCTCAGACGTTGCTGGTGCTCGCGGCACTATCGGGCGCGCCGGCGGACTGGCGGCATGGTTATGACCTGGCCAGGCAGACCGGGCTGAAGTCGGGCACGCTGTACCCGATCTTGATCCGGCTGGCGGACCGGGGGCTGGTGGAGGCGTGCTGGGAGGAAGGCCGCCCGGCCGGGCGGCCGCCGCGGCATCTGTACCGGCTCAGTAGCGACGGGCTGGCCGGCGCGCGGGCGGCGCTGGCCGCCGCGCCGGCTGCGGTGCCGCGCGCGCCGGCGCCGCGGCGGGCCACGCCGCGGCGCGGGCTGGCGGGGGAGGGGCTGTGATCGGCCGGCCGGCGGGCGGGATGACGCGGGCGCTGGAGCGGGCGCTGGGCCGGTGCGCGGGACTGCTGCCGCCGGGGCGGCGTGCCTGGGCCGATGCGGTGCGCGCGGAGGCCGCCGAGGTGCCGGCCGGGCGGGCCCGGCTGGGCTGGGTGGCGGGCGGGATGTGGCTGGTGGCGAGGGAGGCTCAGATGATGCGCAGGATCGCATGCGGGCTGGGGACTATGGCGGTGACCGGGGCCGCGGTGGCGCTGGTGGCGGGCACCTGGCCCGGCGTGGCTGCTGCCGGGTGGGATAAGGCCCGGCTGATCCTGCTGGTGGCGCTGCTGGCCGGCCTGCCCTGGGTGGCCAGGCGGCGCGGCGTGTTCGGCCCGGCCGGCGCCAGCATCACGGCGCGGGTAATGCGGGCCGCTGGCTGCGCCGCGGTGCTGGTCCTGGTGCTGGACATCGGCCGGATGGCGCGCTTCCCCGGCGAGACGCTGGGCGGCGCCGCGGGGGCCTGGGACTGGGTACGGGAGGCGGTCGACGTGGGGCTGATCGCGGCCTGCCTGGCGGCGGTCTTTATCGTCACGGCGTGGTGGCCGCAGCTCAGCCGAGTGCTGGTGGCGTGGTGCGCGGCCGCCGCCGGGCTGGCCCTGTTTCTCACGCTGGCGCCGGTGCAGGTGCTGATCACCGTGTACGTGGCCGGGATCCTCGCGGTGACGGCGCGGCGGTCGCCAGTGACCCCGGCGACCCTGGCCATCTGCGCCGGCGTCGGCGTCGGCGGCGGCCTTCTCATGGTCGCGATGTGGGACAGCGCCAGGAGGACGGTTCCTGGGCTCCACGGCCCGCGGAGCACTGATGTCGAGCTGTTGCTCATGGTCCTGGTCGCGGTGACCGCAGCGGGTACGGCCGCAGCGGGCTGGGTCGCGGCACGGCTCGCCAGGGGCCCGGGTGATCCGCTGGCACTCAGCAGAGCCTGGTTCTGGCAGTGCCTGGCGGCCGGCCCGCTGACCGGCGCTATCGCCGCGCTGATGGTTCCCTTCGGGCGGGTCAGCGATGCGGTCCGGATCGCCGCCGCGTGCCCGGCGGCAGCCGACGGGCGCTGTACCAACGGAACGCATATGTGGATGATCTTCCTTATCGCCGGGCCCGTCCTCGGCCTTGCCGTCGGCCGCCTCGGCGGCGCGGTCGCGGTAGCCAAGCTAGGCCGGTCGCCGCTTGCGCGGCCGCGTGAGCCACGGCCAGGCGGCTCCAGGTCGGGCGGGGTCTTCGTGAGCAATTCATGACGGCTCCCGGCGGATGCCTCCGGGCGCATGCGCCGGGATTCAGCGGGTGACCGGCAGTGAGCCGGGCGGCCGGGGCAGGCATTGACGTACGCTGCGGAAAACTGCCGACCGAGCGGAAACGAGCGTCGCATGACCATGCCGGGCACCGCAGCTATCCCTGACCGGGCCCGTGTTGTCGTCATCGGCGGGGGGATCATCGGGACCTCGGTCGCCTATCACCTGGCGCACCTCGGGATAGCTGACGTGCTCCTGCTGGAACGCGACCGGCTGACATCGGGCACGACCTGGCATGCGGCCGGCCTCATGGCTACCTTCGGCTCAACCTCGCAGACCTCCACCGAGCTGCGGATGTATACGCGCGACCTGTACTCGCGGCTGGAGGCGGAGACCGGGCTCGCGACCGGCCTGAAGCAGACCGGGCTGATCGAGCTTGCCATCGAGCCGGGGCGGCTGGAGGAATACCGGCGGGTCGCCGCCTTCAACCGGCTGTGCGGCGTGGAGGTGCACGAGATCTCGCCGCGCGAGGTCACCGAACTGTTTCCGCTGGCTCGCGTCGATGACGTGCTGGCGGGCTTCTATATCCCGGCCGATGGCCGGGTGAACCCGGTGGACGTGACGATGTCACTGGCCAGGGGGGCCAGGATGCGCGGCGCGCGGATCATCGAGGGCGTCCCGGTAACTGGGTTCCTGACCTGCCGCGGCGCGGTGACCGGCGTGCGCACGCCGCAGGGCGACATCGAGGCCGAGTACGTGGTCAACTGCGCCGGGATGTGGGCCCGTCAGCTTGGCGACCTGGCCGGGGTGAACATCCCGTTGCAAGCCGCCGAGCACTACTACCTGCTCACCGAGCCGATCGACGGAGTGGATAGCGACTGGCCGGTGCTGGAAGATCCCGCCAACTACGGCTATTACCGGGAAGAGGGCGCCGGGCTGATGCTCGGCCTCTTCGAGCCCGTCTGCGCGCCATGGCAGGTGGCGGGAATCCCGGCCGACTTCTCCTTCGGCGAGCTGCCGCCGGACTGGGACCGGATGGCGCCCTATCTGGAGCGCGCCATGTCCCGGGTCCCGGTGTCCGCCCGCGCCGGGATCAAGAAGTTCTTCTGCGGCCCGGAAAGCTTCACCCCGGACCTGCTGCCGGTCGTCGGCGAGGCACCGGAGCTGCGGAACTACTTCGTGGCCGCGGGGATGAACTCGATCGGGATCCTGACCGGCGGCGGGATCGGCCGGGTGATAGCGCAGTGGATCGCCGACGGGCGGCCGGACGTCGACGTGACCGCGATGAACATCGACCGGCTGCACCGTTACCAGGCCAATCCCGAGTACCGGGCGACCCGCACGGTGGAGTCGCTGGGCCTGGTGTATGAGACCCACTACCCGGGCCGGTCCATGCGCACCGCGCGCGGCGCGATGGTGTCCCCGGTGCACCACCGGCTGGAGGCGCAGCGGGCGTATTTCCGGGACGTCAGCGGGTGGGAGGGCGCTGACTGGTACGCGCCCGAGGGCGCCGAGCCGAAGGCGGGCGAACTGTCCTGGGGGCGGCCGGACTGGTTCCGCTACTGGGCGGCCGAGCATCACGCGGCGCGGACCGGCGTGATCCTGATGGACATGGCCTTCATGGCCAAGTTCGACGTGCAGGGACGCGACGCCGGCCGCGTACTGGAGCGGATCTCCGCCAATCAGGTAGACGGCGAGCCCGGCCAGATCACCTACACCCAGTGGCTCAACCCCGGCGGCACGCTGGAAGCCGATCTCACCGTGACCAAGCTGGCCGGCGACCGGTTCTGGGTGGTCGCCTCGGACACCGCGCACCGCCACGTGGAGACCTGGATGCGCCGCCACATCGGCGATGCGCATGCCTTCGTCACCGACGTGACGCCCGGCTACGCGCAGCTCAACATCCAGGGCCCGCGATCGCGGGAACTGCTGGCATCGGTCACCACCGCGGACGTGTCCGACGAGGCGTTCCCGTTCCGCGCGGCCGCCGAGATCGACATCGGTTTCGCCCGGGTGCTGTGCATCCGGATCACCTACCTCGGCGAGCTCGGCTTCGAGCTGTACATTCCGGCCGGGCAGGCAGTACACGTCTATGACCGGCTGGCCGAGGCCGGCCGCGCGGTGGACCTGCGGCATGCCGGGCTCAAGGCACTGGGCAGCCTGCGGATGGAGAAGGGCTACCGCGACTACGGTCATGACATTGACAACACCGACACGGTGCTGGAGGCGGGCCTCGGTTTCGCGGTCGCCCTGGACAAGCCAGGCGGCTTCATCGGCCGCGACGCCGTGCTCGCCCAGAAGGCCCGCGGGCCGCTCACCCGGCGGCTGGTGCAGGTGCTGGTGACTGACCCCGACCCGCTGATGTTCCACGCTGAAGTGGTCTGCCGGAACGGCGTGCCGGCCGGGTACATCCGGTCCGCGTCCTACGGGTTCACGCTCGGTGGCGCGGTCGGGCTGGCGATGATCGATGCTGCGGAGCCCATCGACCAGGCCTACCTGGATTCCGGCGACTGGACGGTCCGGATCGGGACCTCGGTCTATCCGGCCGTCACGTCGCTGCGACCGATGTATGACCCGGGGAACAAGCGCATCAAGATGTGAGCCTCCGCTCCTCCCCCCCCTGATCAGGACTCCAGGTAGCGAAGGACAGCCAGCACCCGGCGATGGTCGGCGTCCGAGGGCGCCAGGCCGAGCTTGCTGAAGATGTTCCCGACATGCTTCTCCACAGCCCGCTCCGAAACCACGAGAATCCCGGCGATCGCGCCGTTAGAACGGCCCTCGGCCATCAGCCCGAGCACCTCACGTTCCCGGCCGGTGAGCGCGCCGAGCCCGTCGGTGCGCCGGCTGGCGCCCAGCAGCTGGGTAACGACCTCCGGGTCGAGTGCGGTGCCCCCGGCCGCCACCCGGCTGAGCGCCTCGATGAACTCACCCACATCGGCCACCCGGTCCTTGAGCAGGTAGCCGACCCCCGCCGCGCTGCCGCCCGAGGCCGCGCCGAGCAAGTCGGCGGCATAACGGGTCTCGATGTACTGGGAGAACACCAGCACCCCTATCCCCGGATGGTCGCGGCGGATCGAGATCGCGGCGCGCAGGCCCTCATCGGTGTAGCCGGGAGGCATCCGCACGTCCACCACGGTGACGTCCGGGTGATGCTCGGCGACCGCGGCCCGCAGTGCCTCGGCGTCGCCGACGGCGGCGGCGATGATGTGACCACGGTCGGCCAGGATCTCCGCCAGGCCCGCCCTGACCACCGCGGAGTCCTCGGCGATCACTATCCGCACAGCCCGGCCTCCGGCTCTGTCAGGCGTGACTCTGTCAGGCGTGTGATGGCAACTCCACCGTCACGACCGTGGGCCCCCCGGGCGGGCTGCTGATCTCCAGCCTGCCGTCCACGGTCCTGACCCGCTCGGCGAGCCCGGCCAGGCCGCTGCCGGCCTCGATGCGGGCGCCGCCGCCGCCATCGTCGCTGACCCGCACTCGCAGCAGCCCGGGAATGTGCACGGCCTCCAGCGTGGCATGCCGCGCGCCGCCGTGCTTGGCGACGTTGGCGAGCAGCTCGGCCGTGCAGAAGTAGGCGATGGTCTCGATCGCGGCCGACGGCCGCTCCGGCAGGTCGATGACCAGGTCAACGGGTACGCCGCTGCGCGCGGCGAGGGTGGCGAGTGCGGTGCCGAGACCGTGATCAAGCACGGGCGGGTGGATGCCGCGAGCCAGGTCGCGCAGCTCGGTGATGGCCTCCTTGGCGCTGCGGTGGGCGGCGTCGACCAGCTCAAGTGCCCGCTCAAGGTCGGCCTCCGCCGTCGCGCCGGCCGTGCCGCCGAGTTTCTCCCTGGCCAGGCCCAGCTTCATCGCGACGGCGACCATCTGGGCCTGCGCGCCGTCATGCAGATCCCGCTCGATCCGGCGCAGCCTCGCCGCCGAGTCGTCCACTGCGCGGGCTCGGGTCTGCTCCAGGTCACGCACCCGCTGCGGCAGCGACACCGGGCCGAGCAGCTGGCTGATCAGCGCGCCGTCCACGGCGCTGACCGCCCTTGTCGCCCAGGGGGCCGCGAGCACCAGCGCCGCGCCGGCCGGGACCAGGCCGAAGGTGCCGGGCAGGGTCCGCGCGCTGCGGTAAAGAGGCCCCGCATTGAGCCACCAGCCACCTGGCCAGGAGCCTGGCTTCGGCCAAGCGGCGCCGGGCAGCGGGACGGCGAGCAGGTGCAGGATCTCCCACCACAGCGGAAAGGTCAGGAGGGCGAGCCCGTACAGCCAGATGCCACCCGCGACGGCGAAACCGACCCAGACGAGCGGCTTCAGTCGCCAGGTAGGCACGTGCCCGCCAGGCGACCGGATCGGTCACGCCCGCCCGGACCCAGCCGACGGCTCCCGGCTGCCGGTGCGGCGGCGGCGGCGGTGCGACCCGCAGGCCAAGCAGCCGGCCTGCCAGGCGGCGATTGACCGTGCCGAGTTGCCGGGCACCCGGTGAGGACACCGCGAGCAGCGGCAGCCCGACCAGCATGCCGGCAAAGCTGAGCGACAACCCCAGCCCCAAGATGACAGTGCAGACCGTGAACACGAAGCCGGCGATCGCCAGCGGGAGGCTGAGGACGAGATACCAGCGCTCGTTCCTGGCGCGCCGGCTGAACGGCTCACGCAGCAACTGCAGCAAGGCCCGCCTGAACGCGCCCCGCCCGCCATAAGCCGGGGCGGGCCGTGCGGGAGGCGCGAGAGCGCCGCGCCATGCCTCATAGGGCAACGACGCTCCCGGATCTGCCTGCTGGCCAGTCACCGGATTACGCAGCTCATGACGCCATTCTCCGCTTCTACGCTTTCAGTATCCGCGCGAAACTGGCGCATCGCGAACCTGCCGCCGGGCCGGCCGCCGAGACTGCGCGCCCCGCCATGGCGATACCTGGCCGCCGGATGCGTTGGTCATGACTCGATGCTCGCCGCACGCGGCCCCGAGATCGATGGTGCCGCCACCCGGATCCGCGGTACGGCTAGCACGAGCCCCGCAGCCTCCGGTCCCGAGCGACCTCGGCCGACTGCCACCGGACCCGGTCAGCATCCGCAACGGCACTGGGCTGAAACGGCACTGGGCTGAAGTGCCGCGGAGACGATCTGCAGGTCGTGCCAGCCGTACCGGTCGTTCGGGTGGCGGCCCGTACCTGAAGCCGGGTGGCGGCACCATCGATCTCGGGCTGATCTGCCGCGAGCATGAAGGCAGACGGCAAATGAGGCGCGGGAAAGCCTCAGATCGCCCTAAGGAGGAGACATGCAGCCTTACTACCAAACCCATTCCGTCGGGATTCTGTACTATCTCGCTGTGCTGGCCTGGTACAGCATGGAGATCATCCAGTATTTCCGGCAGCGGCAATGGCGGAAAGAAGTTGCCAGGACTGGCCCGCGCGGCTATCTGGCCATCTGGGGGGTCTTCGTGGTCGTTGCCGTCACCATGCTCTTCCTGGCTCCGCACATCGTGCCGGCCGCCGCGATCGGCCACGGCGCCGTCGCCTTCGCCGTCGGCTTGGTGCTCGTGGTGGCAGGAGTAGCGCTCCGCGCGTGGTCGTTCCAGGCGCTGGGCCAGTACTTCACCTTCACCGTCAAGGCCAGCCCTGACCAGCAGGTGGTGGCGACCGGCCCCTACCGCATACTGCGTCACCCCGGCTACGCCGGGGGCATGCTGGCCATCATCGGGCTCGGCCTGATGTGGGGGAACTGGGTCAGCATGGCAACTCTCGCCCTGCTCTGGCTGCTACTCATCGTCTGGCGCATCCGGTTCGAGGAGGACGCGCTGCTGACTACGCTCGACGGCAGGTACAGCGCCTACGCCTCGCAGCACAAGCGCCTTGTGCCGCTCGTCTGGTGATTACTGACCTGATCGCGGGCCGCCCGGCGGGCGGCCGCGTTCTTCCCCGGACCAGAACGGGCAGCAATATCCGCGTGCGCCCGGTCAGCCGGGTGCTGGACGGTGGAGTGCTTCGGTCCGAGGATGCGGGGCACGTCGGAGAGCCCGGCGAGCACCCGCCCGGGCAAGTCATCCGACGAGGGCGGCATCGAGGAATTCCGCGCTGAGCCGACAGTGATAACTTCCGTGCCATGCTCACCGGCTCCGGCGCGGCGAGACAGCGGGCAAGAACCCCGATGCCCGCGACCGTTCCTCCGCACAGGGCTGTTGGCGGCCATGCCGGGGCATCCCGGAATCCGCAGCGCGAGCGCGGGTGCCGTGACGAGATGACGACAGGGGAAGCCATGACGGACCAGAGTGCCCAGGGACCGGAGGACATACGGTTCCTTTCGGGACTGATCCTGGTGTCCGAGCAGCCAGAACGGCTCGTGGGCTTCTACCGCGACGTGCTCGGGCTACCACTCGTCGAGGAACGGCATGGCGATACGGCCCCGCACTGGGCGTGCGAACTCGGCGACGTTCACTTCGCCATCCACCTGGTGGCTGACTACGAGGGCGAGCCGACCGCGACCGGCGCAGTCAAGCTGGCCTTCATGATCTTCGACATGACCCGGCTCGTCCAATGGCTGGAGACACGTGGCGTCCCTCTCTGCTACCCGCCGACCGAATTCGGCACCCAATCGCGGATCACGGCGATCCGCGACCCGGACGGAAACCTGATCGAGCTCACCGAACTCGGCCCGGCCTGGCTCGACCACCTCAAGGAACATCGCGCAGCAGGGGGCGATCTCGTCCAAGTGTGGCAGACCCGCCTGAGCAGCTGAGTTGTCGTGCAGAGGGGGCAGTCAATGTCAGTCCGTCACGCAGAGCCTGCGGCCTGAATGTTTACCTCGGGGTGCGGCCGAGTCCGCCATGGGCTGACGGTGCCCGGGAGCATAATTACATGGCTGTCATTTACTCCACATGATTACCCACAGCCTGTGGATAACTTGGCCAAAGGCGCTGCACGGGATGCACGGCAATTCTCAAACCCTGTGGAAACGCCAAGTTCGTGGCGGAGTGGTCGCCGAGGCGGCCAAAGCCGGGCAAGTATTCCTCCGGAGACCCGGCACATCCGGTCCGCGCTGATCACCCAGGGTGCCTGCAGGATTGCCGTTGTGCAGTATTTACTGCAATACTGCATGTATGAGAGCTCCGGCCGGCTATCCGGGCCGCCCCGCGAAGCGCCTTTGCGTACTGCAGGCCCGCAACCGTCTACCGCCACGCCGCAGGCATTGCAATACTGCCCTAATGACGGCTCTCAGCGTCGCCCTGGTCAACCTCAAGCCGGGCACGGGCAAGACCACATCTGCGGTCTGGCTGGCACATGTCTTCGCCGAGGCCGGGCGCACCGTGCTGCTGGTGGACGCGGACCCTTCCGGCAGCGCGCTGGAATGGGCTGATCTCGCGGCCATGAACCCGGGAACGCCGCCGCAGGCGGCGTTCCCGTTCCGGATCGTGGCGCTGCCGTCCCGCAGCATGCACCGCCGCCTGCACGAGATCGCCCTGACCGATGACGTGGTGATCATCGACGCACCGCAGCTGGAGGATCACGAGGGCATTGCCCGGTCGGCGATGCGGTACGCCGACGAGATCCTGATCCCGTGCGCGCCGAGTCCCATCGAGATCAACCGCACCACGCCCGTGCGGGACGAGATCACCGAGGTTGAGGAGCTCAGGGACAGGCCCGGCCGCTCGGCCGTGCTGCTGAACCGGTGCATTGCCCGGGCGAATTCCACCGCCAACGCCAGGGCGGCGCTGGAGGGCCTCGGCTATGACGTGCTGCGGACGGCCGTGCCGCGGCTCGAGGTCTACGCGCAGAGCTTCGGCCTGCCGATTCCCGACACGGGCCGCGACGTGTGGCGCCGCGTGGCCCAGGACCTCATCGAACGGCCCTTGCCCCGCGGGCCGGCGTCGTCGTGACCACCGAACGGGAGCGGCGGAAAGCGCAGATGGCCGCCGCCGCCGCGAGGCGCGCTGCGCCCGATGCATCCCCGGCCGGGCGGACCGCGCTCCGGTCGAAGCCGGTCAGGATCACGCTCGACCTGAGCCCCGAGCTTTACCGGCAGCTCACCCGGTGGGCGGACACGGCCGCGATCGAGCTCGACGTGCCGCGCGTCGCCCTGGCGGACGCAATGCGGGCGATGATCCGGGTCGCGGCGGAAAGCCCGGACGCGGTCATCGAGCAGTTGCGCCGCGATCGCGAATAGCCCGGGCCGGGGAACCCGATCCGGCCGTTCGGCAGCCGGTTCCTTCCCGGGTCAGCCGGCCGGCCGGTGGCTGCGGAGCTGGCCCGCCCTGGCGCCGGCCTGGCCCGAGACCTTGGCCGTCCGGGCGGCCAGCGATACCGGGTCCGCCTGGCTGCCAGCACCCGGCCGCCGCGCATAATGATCTGGTGGCTTCTTACTCGGTGAATGAGCGCGCGGTGGCGCGGGCCCGGCAGCTCATCGATGCACGCCAGTACGTGCTCGACAGCGACTGGGGGACCAGCCAGCCCAAGGCTGACGATGAGAACGCCTTCCTGAAGTCGCACTCGTGGGACGAGTACGCAGCGTGGCACCTCGGCCTGACCGATGGCGCCGCCGACCAGACCAAGGCGAGGTACGCGTTCGTCTACGGGGACCTTCGCCGGGTTCATCGCATGGGCCTGATCGCGTGTCAGTACCGGGCCGCTGAGTGGCGGCACAAAGAGGTCGAGCTCGCCGCCCATGACCTGCTGCAGCACCTCGACAGCACCAGCGCCTGAGCCGCCCAGGGACGGCAGGCGCGGTACGTTCGCACGATGCAGGCATTCGATGTCGTAGTGCTCGGCGCGGGCTCGGCGGGCGAGTGGGTGGCCGGCGGCGTGGCCGACAAAGGGGTTTCGGTAGCGCTGATCGAGGCGCTGCGGGTAGGCGGCGAGTGCCCCTACGTGGCGTGCATCCCGAGCAAGGCCATGCTCCGCAGCGCAGCTGCCCGCGATCTGGCCCGGCGCCTCGCCGAGCTGGGCGGCGCGTCGGAGCCGCCAGCGCTCGACGAGGACCGGCGGGCGTTCGGTGCCGCCGTGCGGCGGCGCGATGAGCTGTCCGGCGGCCTGGACGACGGCGACAAGGCCAGCAGCATCGTCAAACGGGGCGCGGTGCTGGTCCGCGGAGCCGGCCGGATCACCCGGCCGGGAGTCGTCGGCGTCGGAGCGCGCGAACTCGGTTACCGGGACCTGGTCGTAGCGACAGGCTCCCGCCCGGTCATCCCGCCGATCGACGGGCTTGACGCCGTGCCAGCGTGGACCAGTGACCAGGCGCTGTCCGCGCCGGACTACCCGGCGTCGCTGCTCATCCTGGGCGGCGGCGCCGTCGGCTGCGAGCTCGCTCAGTCTTACGCCGGCTTCGGGGTTCCGGTGACGCTCGTGGAGTCCGCTGGCCAGCTCATGGGCAACGAGGACGCCGCCATCGCGGCCGGCCTGGCCGAGGTCCTGCGCCGCAGCGGAGTCACGGTCCTGCTCAGCAGCGACGTCACGCGCATGGAGGCGGCGGCCGGCGGCGGTGCCCGGGCGGTGCTGTCCGACGGGACCGCGATCGAGGCGGCCCGGGTCATCCTCGCGGCCGGCCGGGCACCGGCCACGGCCGGGCTGGGCCTGGACGTTATCGGCGTCACCCCGGCGAAGACCGGCGCGCTGCGCGTAGATGACCACTGCCGCGTCGAGGGCCAGGAGCACGTCTGGGCAGCCGGCGACGTCACCGGGATCGCGCCGTACACGCACGGCGCGAACTATCAGGGCCGGGTGGTAACCGACAACCTGCTGGGCGGCAGCGCCACGGCCGATTACCGGGCCATCCCGCGGGTCGCCTACACGGAGCCCCCGGTAGCCAGCGTCGGCATGACGGCGCAGCAGGCGCGCACGGCAGGGATCGACGTGGCGACCGCGACAGCGGACGTCTCGAAGATGGCCCGCGCGGCGACGGACGGGGCGTCACTCGGGTGGCTGGTGCTGACCGCGGACAGGGCGCGTGGTGTCCTCATCGGCGCCGCCGCCATCGGCCCGCACGCCGATGACTGGATTTCCGAGGCAACCGTGGCGATCCGTGCCCGCGTGCCCCTCGCGGTGCTGGCCGACGTCGTGCATCCCTTCCCGACGTTCGCCGAGGCCTACGAGGTCCCGCTACGCCAGCTCGCGGCCAGCTGCGCCCAACAGCCGGCCGCATAGGCCGGGGGCGTTACTGATAGGTCTCGGCCAGCTTGTCCATCACCGCGTCCAGGCGCGCGTCGACCTGCTGCCGGGATGCGTCTTCGTCGTGCCACCCGACGATCTCGCGTGCGCCCTGCTCGAAGGGGATCGTCGCCAGGTAACCCGGCACCACGCCGCGCAGCTTGGAGTTGTCGAACACCATCGAGTGCGCCTTGTCGCCGAGCAGGCCGGCTCCCCACTCGGGGTCGGCCGCCGCGATCGCGTCCGACGGAACGTGCACGATGCGGGCGGTGAGCCCGGCGGCGGCCGCCAGCGTCCCGGCGATCTGGTCCCAGGTGAGCACGTCGTCGGAGGTGATGTGGAAAACATCGCCGACCGTGCGCGGGTGGCCGAGCAGGGGCACGAAGCCGCGGGCGAAGTCGGCGTGGTGGGTCAGCGTCCACAGGGAGGTGCCATCGCCGTGCACGATGACCGGCTTGCCCTGCCGCATCCGGCCGAGCACGGTCCAGCCGCCGTCGAACGGCACCAGCGTCTTGTCGTAGGTGTGCGACGGCCGGACGATCGTGGCCGGGAAGCCCTCGTCGCGGTAAGCCCTGGTGAGCAGCTCCTCGCAGGCGATCTTGTCGCGGGAGTACTGCCAGCACGGGTTGCGCAGCGGCGTGGACTCGGTGACGGGCAGCCGGGCCGGCGGTGTCTGATAGGCCGACGCCGAGCTGATGAACACGTACTGCCCGGTCCGGCCGCGGAACGCGTCGATGTCGGCCTGCACGTGCCCGGGCGTGAAGGCGACCCAGTCGACCACGGCGTCAAACTCGCGATTCCCCACCGCGTCCCGGACGGAGACCGGATCGCGGACGTCGCCGCGCAGCACCGTGGCGCGGGCGGGCAGCGGGCGGTCCATGCTGACGCCCCGGTTCAGGACGAACAACTCGATGTCCCGCTCGGCGGCCAGCCATGAGCAGGCCGAGCTGATAATCCCGCTGCCGCCGATGAAGAGGACCCTGAGGCTGCTCACGCCCCCACAGTAGGTCACCGCTCTCCCGGCGTTAAGGCCACAAGATCCGGGCTGCTGCCTGACCCGGCGCCCGTCAGCTGCCGGGCGGATGAGAACGGATGAAGCCGGCGATGATGGCGCCGAATTCGCCGCCGGCATCCTCCTGCAGGAAGTGCCCGGCGCCCTCGATGACCGGGTGCTCCAGGCCAGCGGCGCCGGGCACGGCGCGCCGGAGGACCGGCGCCATGGCCCCGGTGATCGGATCACGGTCGCTGAATGCGACCAGAAACGGCTTGCGCCACCCGGACAGCCGACGCCAGGCCGCCCGGTTGGCCGCCGCCGCCGGATCATCGGGAGACGTCGGCACCAGGCCCGGCATCGCCCGCACCCCGGCGGCGAAGGTCTCGTCCGGGAACGGCGCGTCGTAGGCCGCGAGCACAGCGTCGGGCAGCGCCGTCTGGCAGCCGGACTGCACCAGCCGCGACACCTGCAGGTGCCGCGCGGTGCGGACGACCTCGCGGAACCGCAGCCAGACATCCGGCATGGGCTGGTCGCCGGTGGGCAGCCCCGTGTTGGCCGCTACCACCCGGGCGAACCGGTCCGGGTGCTCGGCTACCAGCCGCAACCCGATCAGTCCGCCCCAGTCCTGTCCGACGAGGGTCAGCCCGCGCAGGTCAAGCCGGTCGAACGCGAACGCCCGGATCCACTCGACGTGCCGCGCATAACTGTGGTCGCCGGTCTCGGCGGGCTTGTCCGACCGCCCGAACCCGGCAAGATCCACCGCGATCGCGCGCAGCCCGGCGCCGGCCAGCACCGCCATCACGTGCCGGTACAGGAATGACCAGCTCGGCTCCCCGTGCAGCAGCAGCACTGGCTCGCCGTCCGGCGGCCCGGCTTCCACGTAGGCGAGCCGCAGGCCGCCTGCGTCGGCGTAGCGCGGCGAGTAAGGAAAATCCGGCAGGGCGGCGAAACGATCCTCAGGGGTCCGCAAGACTCGCATCCGCTCATGCTGCCACCGCGGGCAGCGAAGGCGGGCACTGAGGCGGGGCACGGAATGTCGTGGAACGTCACGGACAGCGGTACCTGGCCGGCCAGGTCGACCGGCCAGCCAGGCCGGCCAGCCAGGCCGGCGGTGACCGGGCGGCCGCGAAGAGTGCTACGTTTCAGCGCTATGCCAGGAAAAGTCGCGATAGTCACCGGTGGCGGCACCGGCATCGGCAGGGCGTCGGCCCTGGCCCTGGGACGGCACGGATACTCCGTCGTGATCGCCGGGCGGCGGCAGGGCCGGCTGGAGCAGACCGTGCGCGACGGCGCCGCCGACGGGTCCCGGATACTGAGCGTTGTCGCGGACGTCAGTGATCCGGCCGACGTGCAGCGGCTGTTCGATCAGGTGCTGCACCATTTCGGCCGGGTGGACCTGCTGTTCAACAACGCGGGCCGGGCGGCGCCGCCGGTGCCCCTGGAGGACGTGACCGCGGCGGAGTGGCAGTCGGTCGTCGGCGCGAACCTGACCGCGACGTTCCTGTGCACCCAGGCGGCCTTCCGGGTGATGAAGGAGCAGGATCCCCGCGGGGGCCGGATCATCAACAACGGGTCGCTGTCCGCGTCCTCGCCGCGGCCCCAGTCGGCGCCCTACACGGCGACGAAGCACGCGGTCTCGGGGCTGACGAAGGCGACGTCGCTGGACGGCCGCGAGTACGGCATTGCCTGCGGCCAGATCGACGTCGGCAACGCCGCGACGGACCTGTCGGGCTGGCTGTCGGTCGAGGCCCTGCAGCCAGATGGCAGTACCCGGCCCGAGCCGATGATCGACGTCGGGCTGGTCGCCAGCGCCGTGGTGCACATGGCCGGCCTGCCGCTGGAGGCCAATGTCCAGTTCATGACCCTGATGGCCACGAACATGCCGTTCATCGGCCGCGGCTAAGCGGGCTAAGCCGCCGCCGTGCCGCGTCCGCTGAGCAAAGCGAGCGGGCCGTCAGTCCGGCCCGCTCCCAGCGGTAGCTTTACATGATTTATCAAGATCACTAGCGTCGATAGCATGACACCTGTCACCGTGAACGCCGCCACTCCCGATGACCTCAATACGCTGCTGGAGTCAGTTGCCGGGCTCTTCCGCGAGGACGCCGGCCGGCACGATTCGCTGGTGGACCCCGGCTGGCCGGCCCGCGACGGCGCCGCCTACTACACCGGCCTGATGACCGACCGGGCCTGCCTGCTCGCGCTGGCCCGCGACGGCGACCGCGTCATCGGGCACCTGGTCGGCAGGCTGACCGGCCCGAGCCCGGTCCGGACCGGGAACCTGGCCGTCCTGGAGAGCATGCGGGTAGCCCCGGACGCGCGCCGGGCCGGCGTGGGCGGCCTGCTCGTCCGGCACTTCTTCGACTGGGCCCGCGACGGTGGCGCGGAGCAGGCCAGCGTTACCGCGTACGCCGCCAACCACCCGGCGCGGCGTTTCTATGCACGGCACGGCTTCATCCCGCAGAGCGTCATCTCACGGGCAGTTCTCTAGCGGGCGCTCCCGCGGGCGGCCCGGCGGCGCGCGTGAGGCGCATGATGGCGCAGGAGATTGTCTCCCTGCCCGAGTGCACCGGGGACCCGCCTGGCGCGTCTTTTACCTAGCGGCTGGGTAATCGGCCGACTGGCATGGGGGAGATACCAATGACGAGCCGGATCGTAACGTTAGCGTCCGTCACGGCCTGCGCAGGCGCCGTCCTGATCAGTTAGCTTCGCTGGGGGGAACAAGGGGATGGAGATTACCACGATCCTGCCGGTCCGCGAGCTGATCGTCGCGAGCCAGCGGGCCGCGGCGATGGTCAGCCAGCCGGGCCGCAGCAGGCGCGCAGTCCGGGTCGTGCTCGTGCGGGTAGAGCACTGCGCGCTGCGCTACGAGGTGCGGGTCGCCCGCAAGCGGATCTGGGCTGTCATCGTCAGGTTCACCCAGGACCTCGATATCACCCGGGTCAGCATTGAGGGCGCCCTGGACGGTGCGGCGGCCGCGTTTGCCGCGCAGCTACAAGAACGGATTCTCACCGCTGATCCGTACGCTGCCTGCACCCAGGCAGGCGCGGGGGCGCAAGCTGGATGAGGTCGGGTCAGCCGGCCTGGCGGCGGGTACCGCGCGCTGCGCGCCGATGCCCGCGATGACCACCAGTGCTACCCCGGCGATCTGGCCCACGGCGGGCAGCTGACCAAGCACCAGCAGGCCGATCACCGTCGCGATGCCCGGCTCCAGCGCCATCAGGGTGCCGAAGGCGGCGACGGTCATCCGGCGCAGTGCCATTAGTTCGAAGGCAAAGGGCAGCAGCGGAACGAGCACGGCCAGCCCGACTCCCTGCAGGGCGATCTCCGGGGTCAGTCCGTGCAGGGCGGCTGACGCGCCGGCCGGAGCGGCGACGACTGCCGCGGTGGCGAGCGACATCGCGAGTCCCTGCAGTCCGTCGAGCTGGGCGCCGACCCGCTGGGTGAGCAGGATGTAGCAGGCCCAGCCGAGGGCCGCCGCCGCGGCGAAGGCCACGCCGCTCAGGTTCAGGTGCCCGTGCCACGGCTCGGTCAGTGCGATCACCCCGGCCAGCGCGAGGGCCGGCCAGGCCAGGGCCGAGCGCCGGTGGCTGCGGATGGCCGCGACGCCGAGCGGCCCGAGGAACTCGATGGCCGCCGTGGTGCCCAGCGGTATCCGGGCGATCGCCTCGACGAATGCCACGGTCATCACGGCCGTCACGGTGCCCAGCAGCAGGGTGCCGCGCAGTGCCGGCCAGCCGATGGCGCGGAGCCGCGGCCTGGTGATGAGCAGCAGGATGACCGCCGCGATGGCCAGCCGCAGCCAGGCGGTGCCCGCCGGGGTGAGGGCCGTGAACAGGTGCGTGCTCAGCGCAGCACCGGTCTGCACCGCCAGCATGGCCGACACGGCCAGGGCCGGCGCAGGAATCCTCATGCTTCCATTCGATCGTCAGTCATCATCCGCGTCTAGCGCAGATCCTTGAATATATTGTTCATGAAAAGCGGATAATAGTCTGATGGACCTGCGCAAGCTCCGGGTGCTGGCCGAACTGTCCCGTCTCGGCACCATGTCCGCCGTCGCCCAGGCCACCGGCTACGGAACCTCCGCGGTCAGCCAGCAGCTGGCGGCACTGGAGCGGGAGGCGGGGGTGCCGCTCCTGGAGGCAGCGGGCCGCCGTGTCCGGCTCACGCCGGCCGGGCGGCGGCTGGTCGTGCACGCGGAGGGAATCCTGGCCGCCGTGACCGCTGCCGAGCTGGACCTGGCCGCCGCGGCGGAGCCCAGCGGGCTGGTGCGCGTCGCCGGGTTCACCACGGCACTGCAGCAGCACCTGCTGCCGGTGGCCGATGAGCTGGCCCGCCTCCATCCGCTGGTGGAGCTGGAACTGCAGGAACGTGAGCCGACCGAGGTGGACGAACTGCTGGACGCCGACCAGATCGACCTCGGTTTCGTCTATGACTACACCCTGGTTCCCCGCGGCGGCCGGCATGTCCGCTCGCTGCTGGGCAGCAGGCCGATGATGCTGGCGGTGCCGCCGGACTCGGCTGTCCCGGCACAGATCCGCGCGCCGGACGATCTGGAGAGCGTCCGCGACGCGTTCTGGATCGGCAACTCCCGTGACTCAGGCGACGACGAGCTTGCCGCGCGGCTCTGCGCCCTGGCCGGGTGGACGCCGCGGGTCCGGCACCGCGCGGACAGCCTGGAACTGGTCATCGACCTCGTGCTCGCCGGGCACGGCGTCAGCCTGCTGCCGGCCGATGCCCCGGGAGCCGGCCGCCTGCGCATGGTGCCGCTCGCGCTCGCCCGGATCGACCGCCGGATGTGGAGCGTGGTCCGGGCCGGCACGCAGGCATGGCCCGCGACCACGGCGGTCATTGACGCCACCCGGCGGCACGCGCAGGCACCGGGCGGTAACGGGAGTCAGGCAGGGTAGGTATCGTCGCTGCGGGGCGGCCGCGGCGAGCCGGTGGCCCAGGCCCGGTGGCGCTCGCGCCGGACGACGCCGCGAAGCTCGTCATCGGGATCCTCGGTGTCCCTGAGCCAGGTCATCGCCGAGTAGAAGATGACGGGCAGGAAGCAGAGCGCCGCGACGGCCCACAGCGTCCCGGTCGCGATCTGCTGATCGGCGATGGTGCTCAGCCCGCGCCCCGCGACGTGCCGGTACGCCGGGTACCACGCGACGCTGGAGAACCCGAGGATGTAGGCGAGCACCCAGATGGTCCACATCGCCAGCGCCGCGACGACCGCGCGCTGCCAGCGCGCGATCCTCGGCGCGAGCGGCGGCGACTCGGCGATTTCGAGCCAGAGCCCGGTCCCGGCGATGAGCAGGATCGCCAGTTCTCCCACCGCCAGGCCCGGCCACCTGGCCAGCGCGTCGACGGCGGCGGGCAGCCGCCAGGCGGCCGACGCGCCGGCGAACAGCACCAGGTAGGCCGCCGCGCGCAGGAAGCCGGGCCGGTCCCGGCGGCCGGCCGCGATGCGGCCGGCCAGCTCCCGCGGGCGGCGGCCCAGCCGCCATGGCGCGCCGAGCACGACCAGCGCGGGCACCACAATCGCGAACAGGGCGAACTGCAGCGACCCGGCGAACACGTATCGGCGGGCCAGCGTCCCGCCGGGCGGCAGCACGCAGGCAACGACGATGACGGCGGCGGCGGCGAGCATCCAGTGCCGCGCCCGCGGGTGCTGGCCCAGCCCGGCGCGGCCCGTCACGAGTCGTCTCCGCCCGCCGCGCCGGGGCTGGCCAGCCGTGCGCGTACCCAGGCCCGCAGGCCGTCCGGAGGGTCAAAGGGAAGAACGGATCGTGCCTTGCCGGTGGCCAGCTCAAGGAGATCGGCAGTGGCGTCGGCCGCCCGCCGGACGTCCGGCAGGCCGAGTCCGGCCGCGGTCGCCTCGATGCCGGGCGGGAGCGTGACGCCAGGGACGTCGAGGACGGCGGTGAGGCCGAACGCCGGGTACACGGCGCCGATGGCGACTGCCCAGAGCTGCCACGCCTGCGCGCGGGCTTCCTCGAGTTTCGCCCGTGCCTCCCAGACGGAGCCGCGGTCCGCGTACTTGGCCAGGTCGCCGAGCGCGACCCAGCCCAGGCAGGCCCACTCCCGGGCGGTCGCGGCGTCGGCCTCGGCGGTGTCCGGTGTCCACGGCCTGCCCAGCTGGCCGTCCAGGTCATAGAGCGCCACGGACTGCGGCGGCAGCCCGGCCCGGCGCGTCGCCCGCATGACCACCAGGCTGAGCTGCAGGCCCGTCTCGTACAGCGTGACCAGATGCCAGGCCGGCTGCCCGTCCTCGCCGGGGAACCGCTGCCGGAATTCATCGGCGACCGGGCCGGCCGCGCGCACGGCCGCCGCGGCCGCCGCGAGGCCCTCGTCCCAGCCGTCGTCGGCGATCCCGAGCCCGGCGTCGATGTCGGATAGCTCGTCGCCCGCGCCGCGGGCCAGCGACCCGCCTAGCTCCAGCCAGCGAAACGCCGGCTCGCGGCCGGCCGCGGTGATCAGCGACTCCAGCAGTCTCCGCTGCCCGGCGACCTGCCCGGGCATCGTCGCCAGCCACCGGCGCGCGTCGTCCGCGGTGGTGGGGGCGCCTGGCGGGGCATCGGGCATGACCGAATTTCTACCACTGAGGCCGCACGTGATGGCAAAGGACCCGGCATCGCCACAGGAGCGCGCTGCTGGAGGTCAGTGCTTCCAGCCTGTTGACAAAGAATATCGCGTCAGCGTGAAGTCCATGGGGACTCCGTCTGTGGAAGCAATCTCCCAGCCGAAGTTTACCTGTGTCAGCGTGTCGGAGCGGTTCAGGTAGCCGTGGTTTACCAGCCAGCGCAAGGCGCTGAAAAGATGGGCTTTGCCCTTGGTCTTCTGCTTGCCGGACAGCACGAAGCTGTACATGTCGCGACCGCTCTGCCAGACCGCGAACTTCTTCCCGTATATATGAATCTTGGCGATGACACTGCCAGCCGGAGTCTGCTTGTGATTGTCAAACCACATCATGACCTCGACCTGGTAGTTGTTCAGCCAGAGGTCATATGCCGCCTCGGCGTCGAAGTTGCCCGCAGAAGGCATCGACTCAGTGAACCTGCTCTGGAGGCCATCCAAAGAGGTGTACTTCGGATTATTGTAATTCTTCTGGACAGACGGGTATGTCTTGACGCTGGTCGTGTCCGCCTGGGTAGATTCAACGCCCCAGTCCCGGTATGAATTCGCCCAGATGGTCTGCGGTCCGGCCTCGGAAGTGTTCCACTCATTGTTGTAGACGTCGAACCTGCCGTTATTCCACGTCCCAAAGGGAGCGGTCGATTCCCAGGCTGGGTTCGGAGGGATGGCCGCGAGTGCCGGAGTAGGGAGGGTTGCGAAAATAGCCAATCCCGGTCCGGCGAGCGCTACGGCGGCTAGCATGGCCAGCCATCGCTGTGATGGCTTAAAAACGAGCGCATTATTCTGCCTCATTCAATGTCGGGGATCCTGGCTGACTCACCCCCATTAGTGACTGTTGAGGGCTTTAATCGTGCCCGGCGCTTTGTCAGACGGTAAGCTGGATCACGTTCATAGATCGGGTCAGGTGCGTAGACTGCCTAGGACACGCTAGCAGCGTTTCATCCGGACCGGAGTGCAAAGCGACAAATCGCGACGTCATGGCCTGGTTCAGCCTGGGCATGTACTCAGGCTGAACCAGCTGAGGCCACTGTCGCCGCTTAGCAACTCCTCTGGAGGAACAGCGCCTTGATAGTCGCTCCCCATTCGTAGGCGATCGCCCCGGGCCACTCAGATGCCGGGAGGGGAGCAGTGATCACGTAGACGTTTCCCCCGAAGCAACGCTCGGCCCGCAGCCGGGCGCGGGTGTCTTGCGGGGTCGTAGTTACCAGGACGATCGAGTGCCAGCGATACCGCTTCGCCAGGCGACCAGCGAACTCCGCCTCCCCGCGCGTCGTTGCCGGGTCGGGATTGAAGCAGATCACCCTGACTCCCGGTATCTTCGATGCGCAACCACTGACTGCCATGACTCGAGTACGGCGTGCCGCGGGAGATCACGAGCATGGGCGCTCGATGTTCCCTTGCCAGTTTCAGGGCGGTGTCAAGGCGGTCGCCTGCCCCGTCTAGCATGACGATCGCATCGACGCGCGCAGGCATGCCCTGCTGCGGCCAGATGAACAAGCGGGCCGTGACCATGCCGAGCCCGGCGAGCATGACCATAAGAGCAATCAGGATGTGCCGTCGGCGGCCGCGCTGGCGGTTTCGCAGACTAGCTGGCCCTGCGCTTCGGGCGGTCCTGGATGTCGTCAATGAGCACTCTGGCCAATCGCCGTGGTACCGCCGCCGGGCTAGCTTGCGGTCCTAGCTCATGTCAGCAATCTTGTCGCGGCAGCGAGTGATGGAGCGAGCCGGTCTCGCTGTGACATGGTGGCAACGGGGAGTGGCCACGAGATGGCCAGTTCGGGGTCATCGAATGCGATCGATACATCCTCGGCAGGGTCGTGAGCGCGGTCGATGCGATAGGAGACGTCCGCCGTGTCGGTGCGAGCCTGGAACCCGTGCGCGCAGCCGGCGGGCACGTAGAGCGAGCTCTGCTCGTCGTCACGCAGTTCGAAACTCTCCCAGTTACGGTATGTCGGCGAGGCGGGCCGCAGGTCGACGATGACGTCGAAGATCGCGCCGTACGAGCATCGCACGAGCTTCGCCTCGCCGTCCCCGCGTCGCACGTGCAGGCCTCGCACCACGCCGCGCGCCGAGCGGGAGAGGCTGTCCTGAGCGAACGCGGCCGGGTTGATTCCGGCCGCGCGCATGACGTCCGCGTCGAAGGTGCGGCAGAAAAAGCCGCGCTCGTCCACGTGCGGGGTCGGCTTGAACAACAGCGCACCGGCAATGCGTGGCACAGGGCAGATCTTCACAAGGCCTCCCTGCCGCAGCGGGCACCGGCCGGCTGCTGGCTGTGCTTGGCCGGGGCAAAGTCGCCGGTGAGGCAGCGGAGCCCTCGGAGCTGCAGGGTGGGGAGGCGGGCCATCAGTGAGCCTCTTGCGCGGTCTTGGCTCCCGGCGCTGGGAGCCATCCGCTGGTCTGCCGGCGCAGCATCGGGTCGAGGAGGCCGGCGGAGAGCAGCTCGCGGATCCGCCGCAGTCGCACGAACCGTGATGAGGCGAAGTCGTCGTAGGTGAAGCCGTGCTGGGTGTAGGCACGGGCCAGCTCATCGACGCCTTCCCGCACGTTCCAGCGCAGGCTCAGGTCCGGGAAGGTCTCGTTCAGCTTGGCGAAGTCGACGCGGTAGTTGCGCAGGTCCGGCCCGGCGCCGTCGGCGAACGACACGTCCGATCCGGGCACCGCGTCGCGGACCATCTCGGCGATGTCGCGGATCTGCACGTTGTCGGCCGGGCGGCCGACGTTGAACGCCTCGTCATGCACCAGTTCCCGCGGGGCCTGCAGCGCGGCCAGGAACGCGCGGCTGATGTCCTCGATGTGCACCAGCGGCCGCCAAGGCGACCCGTCGCTTTCCAGTCGCACCTGCCCGGTCGTCATCGCCACGGCGGTGAGGTTGTTCACCACGATGTCGAGGCGCAGCCGCGGCGACGCGCCGTAGGCGGTGGCATTGCGCAGGTAGGCCGGGCTGAAGCTGTCATCGGCCAGCAGCGACAGCTCACGCTCAGCCACCACCTTGGCCTCGCCGTACGGCGTAACCGGGAACAGGTCCGCATCCTCGCCGACCGCCCCCGACCCGGCCGCGCCATACAAGCTGCACGACGACGCGAACAGGAACCGTTCGACGCCGGCCTCCTTGGCTGCCCGGGCCAGCCGCAGCGTCCCCTCCAGGTTCACCGAGTACGTTGCCGCCGGGTTCAGGTCACCCAGCGGATCATTGGACAAGGCCGCCAGGCACACCACCGCGTCATACCCGGCCAGCTGCCCCGCCTGGACGTCCCGGATGTCGCATGGCGGCCGCCCGCCGATGTCCTCGGGGCCCGGACCCAGGTCACACCCCTCATACAGGCCCATGTCCAGCCCGCCGACCTCATGCCCCGCCGCCCGCAGGAACGGCACCAGGACCGCCCCGATATAACCACGATCACCCGCAACCAGCACCCTCATTCGCAAACCCCTCCAGCGGTGGGACGTGGCGGGCGGCGAGACGGCCGCTCTGCCAGACATATGATCCGCGATGGCCCGGTCCTGATACGCCCGGAGTCGACACCATGCGTATCTGGCGACCAGCCTACTTGCGATAGGCGGGCGAGCTTGGTAGCACTTTGAAGTTATCAGTCACTGTGAGTTAACGATATCTAAATTCCTGCTGACATCAGAGCCTTAGACGGTGTTCGTCGTATCAGGACCACCCGCTCAGCGCTCCTATGCACGGTCTCCTGCGCGAGGGGACTAGGCAGCGGACCATGATCAGGTGACACGCGATGAAGGTTGCAGTGGTCGGTCTCGGCTATGTCGGCACCGTGATGGCAGCATGCTTGGCTTCCAATGGCCACGACGTCTGGGGAGTTGACGTCGACGCCACCAAGGTCGACGAGATCTGCGCGGGCCGTAGCCCGGTGGCAGAGCTGGGCCTGGATGCGCTCGTCGCACAGGCCGTGGCCGGCGGCGCCTTGCACGCGACGACGTCGTGCGTCGATGCTCTCGACGGGGCTGAGGTGTCGCTCGTGTGTGTCGGGACGCCGTCGACGGCGCGCGGCGGCACGGACTTGTCCTACGTCCGGCGCGCCGTGGACGACATCGTGGAGGCGCTGCGCCTTGTCCAGCCACCGCCGGCGCAGCACAGCGTCGTCATCCGCAGCACCGTGCCCCCGGGAACGGTCGAGGACGTGGTGGTCCCGGCGCTCACCAGCGGCCTCGCCGGTACGGACATCGCCATTGGAGCAGCGATGTGCCCGGAGTTCCTTCGGGAGGGCTCCGGGATCGCCGACTTCTTCGCCTCGCCTTTCGCTGTCGTAGGGACCTCCGACCCCCGCGTCGCCGAGGTGGTCGCCAACTTGTTCAGCTTCCTCGACCAGCCTGTGCGAGTGGTCGATGTCCGCATAGCCGAGGCGCTCAAGTACGCCTGCAACGCGTTCCATGCCACCAAGGTGTCCTTCGCCAATGAGGTATCGCGGCTGTTCCGGCTATTGGGCGTGGATTCCCGCGAGGTTATGTCCCTGTTCTGCGAGGACCATCTCCTCAACATCTCACCGAACTATCTGCGCCCCGGTTTTGCCTTCGGCGGATCCTGCCTACCCAAGGACCTCAGGTCCCTGCTGCACCTGGCCCGGATGAGTGGTGCGGACCTGCCCCTGCTCGCCGGCGCGCTGGCCTCGAACGAGCTAGTGATCAACGAAGTCGTGGACCGCGTCGTCGCGAGCAAGGCGCACGTTGTCGCCCTGCTCGGCTTGAGCTTCAAGATGAACACAGATGACCTGCGTGAGAGCCCAAATGTGGAGCTGGCCGAGCGATTGATCGGCAAGGGCTATGACGTCCACATCTATGACCCAATCGTCAATCTGGCTCGCCTGGTCGGCGCCAACCGCCGCCAGGTCGAGTTGAAGCTGCCCCACCTGCGGCGGCTGCTCGTGCACGAGCCAAGCGAGGCGTTGCGCGGTGCTGACGTCGCGATCGTCTCTGCGAGCGACCAAGCGGTCCTCGACGCGTTGCTCATGTTCCCGCCGCGCCATCTGATCGATCTCAGCGGGCGGCTGGGCAGCGAGCTGGAGTCGCTTCCCGGCTACGAGGGAGTCAGCTGGTGACCCGCGTCCTCATCATCGTCCAGAACCTTTCGGTGCCCTTCGACCGTCGGGTGTGGCTGGAGTGCCAGGCGCTTGTCTCGGCAGGCCATCAGGTGGCTGTCGTGTGCCCCAAGGACGATGATGACCCGCCCTATCACGTCCTGGACGGGGTCGAACTCTACAAGTACCGGTCCTACGCGCCAGGCGGCAGCAAGCTCAGCTACCTCACCGAATATGCGTATTCGCTCCTCGCGACGGCCCGGCTGACGCTCAAGGCACGGCGGTCTGGCCGGTTCGATGTGCTGCAGGCCTGCAACCCGCCGGACATCTTCTGGCCGATCGCCCTGGTTCTTCGCGCCGTTGACCGCACGCGATTCGTATTCGACCACCACGATCTGTGCCCTGAGCTCTTCGAGTCCCGTTTTCCTGATGGCCCGAGGCTCCCCTACCGGGCGCTGCTGGCCATGGAGCGCAGGACGCACCGGACCGCGGACCATGTGATCTCCACGAACGACTCTTACCGGGACATCGCCATCACCCGGAGCGGCAAGTCGAGCACCGACGTCACCGTGGTGCGCACCGGCCCGGACCCGCAGCGGCTGAAGCGCGGCCCGGCGTACGCCGAGCTGCGCCGGGGCCGCAGGTTCCTCGCTGCGTACATCGGCGTTATGGGACCGCAGGATGGCGTCGACATCGTGGTGCGGGCCGCCGATATCGTTGTCCACCAGCTCGGCCGCGACGACATCGCCTTCACGGTGATGGGCTCGGGTGACTGCCTCGCCGGGCTGGTGACACTGCGAGACGAGCTGGGCCTGGCCGACCACGTGGAGTTCACCGGCCGGGTCCCGGATGAGTTCGTCACGCGCGTCCTGTCGACCGCGGACGTGGGGCTATCGCCAGATCCCAAGAACCCGCTCAACGATGTCTCCACGATGAATAAGACCATGGAGTATATGGCCTTCGAACTTCCCGTGATCGCATTCGACCTGCGGGAGACGCGCGTTTCAACCGGCGAAGCCGGAGTTTACGTCACGCCCAATGACGAGCACGAGTATGCAAAGGCAATTGTGCAGCTTATGGACGACAAGGACAAGCGTGCCCGGCTGGGGAGGCTGGGGCGCGAGCGCGTCGAGCAGCAGCTTGCCTGGTCCCACCAGGAGCGCGCCTATCTCGGCGTCTACCGGCGGCTCCTTGGTGATAACAGCAAGCCGCGCGAGCGAACCGGGGGCTGAGGTGTGCGGCATAGCAGGGTGCTACCAGCAGGCCGACGGCCAGAAGCTCGTGGACATCATGAGCGACCGGATCGCGCATCGCGGACCGGACTCGGCCGGGATCTGGAGTCACGAGGACGATCGCGTGGCGGTGCAACTCGGATTCCGGCGGCTCTCGATCATCGACCTCAGCGCCGCGGCTGACCAGCCGCTGTCTAAGCACGGCATGACGCTTGTCTACAACGGCGAGCTGTACAACTACAAGGCCCTGCGGGCGGAGCTGGCCACCCGCGGCGTCCGTTTCGTCACTCAATCTGACACCGAGGTCGTGCTTGAGGCCTGGCGATACTGGGGACCTGATGCCCTGCGCCGGTTCCGCGGCATGTTCGCGTTCGCGCTGCTCGACGAGGGCACCGGCGATCTTGTCCTGGCGCGTGACCCGCTAGGCATCAAGCCGCTGTACTACCTTCCCCGCGGTGACGGGGTGGTCTTCGCCTCGGAACTCAAGGCGCTAGTGGCAGCGGCAGGCTCTGAGCTGCGGATCGAGCCCGGCGCCCTGGTGGCGTCGATGCTCTACTACTGGGTGCCCGAGCAGCGGTGCGCCATCGACGGCGTGCGGAAGCTTCCTGGCGGCTCGTGGGCGCGCTTCCGCCCCGACGGCCGTTCCTCGGTGCAGTACTACTGGCGTCTCGCGGACGTGGCGGCGGAGGCTGCGGCCGGGCCGCCTGCCGACCTCGGTCCGGTGATCGAGGAGTCAGTCGCCGCCCACCTGGTATCCGACGTGCCGGTGTCAAGCTTCCTCAGCGGCGGCCTGGACTCAAGCATCGTCACCGTACTGGCCCACCAGGCCGAACCCGGGATTGACGCCTACACGATCACCTTCCGCCCCGAGGACCAGCGGCTGGAGGCCATGCCCGACGATGCCGTCTACGCTCGGAAAGTCGCGGCGCGCTTCGGCATCGACCTGCACGAGATCGAGATCTCACCCAACATCGTGGACCTGCTGCCCCGCATGGTCGACGTGCTCGACGAGCCGATCGGCGATCCGGCCGCGATCAACACGCTGCTCATGTGCGACGCGGCGCGCGAGCGCGGCATCAAGGTGATCCTGTCCGGGATGGGCGCCGACGAGCTGTTCGGCGGCTACCGCAAGCAGCTCGCGTGCCTGATGGCCAGCCGGTACGCCGCGCTGCCCGGCCTGCCCCGCGCGGCCGTCCGGGCCAGTGTGGGCCGGCTGCCAGTCAGCGTTGGCGGCCACGGCCTGCGATACGCCCGCTGGGCGAAGCGCTTCCTCACCTTCGCCGAGCTGCCCGAGGAGCCGCGGTTCCGGCGCAGCTACACGATGTACGACCCGCCCGAGCTGGCCGCCCTGATCAGCCCGGATCTGGCCGGTTACGTCGACCAGATCGTGGCGGAGCACCGCGACATCTACGAGGACAACACGCTGGAGGACGAGGTCAACCGGATGTGCCTGGCTGATTCCCGGCTGTTCCTGCCGGGGCTGAATCTGGCTTACACCGACCGGGCCAGCATGGCGGCCTCGGTCGAGGTGCGCACCCCGTTCGTCGACCCCATCGTCGCCCGCGCGGCGTTCTCGATCCCCGGCCGCGACAAGATCGTGCGGCGGCAGAGCAAAGTCGCGCTGAAGAAGGCCGCCGAGAGCTGGCTTCCGCACGAGATCGTGCACCGCCCGAAGGCCTCCTTCAGCGCCCCTCTTCGCGCATGGGTGCGCGGTGATCTGCAAGAGGTCATCCGTGACGTGCTCGTCGGAGGCGAGCTCGTGGAGTCGGGGATGATCCGCCGGGATGCGCTGTCGCGCCTCATCCAGGACGAGCACGCGGGCCGCGAGGACCGTTCCAAGCAGATATGGCAGCTGCTGTCGCTGGAGCTGTGGTATCGCAACGCCCAGTCCAAGGGCGTGTCGGCGTGACGATGAGGACGCCTGCCGCACGCGCCAACCACGTAGCCGACCAGAGGACTCGATGAAGCAGATAGCGCAAAACTACAAATCCGGGGAGCTGAGCGTCCTCGACGTGCCGGCGCCAGTGTGCCGTCCCGGGGGCGTCCTCGTGCAGTCGCTGTTCTCGCTCATCTCCACCGGCACGGAAATGATGAAGCTGACCGAGGCCAAGCTGTCGATGGCCGGCAAGGCGCGGGCGCGGCCGGACCAGGTCCGCAAGGTCCTCGACTCGGTGGCACAGCAGGGCGTTGTCACCACCTACAAGAAGGTCATGAACCAGCTCGACTCCTACACCCCGCTTGGCTACTCGCTCTGCGGGGTGGTCATGGAGGTAGGGCGGGGCGCCGAGGAGTTCCGCGTCGGCCAGCTCGTCGCGGCGGCCGGCAATGAGTACGCCCTGCACGCCGAGTACAACTGGGTTCCGACCAACATGTGCGTCGCCGTCCCCCGCGGCGTCTCGCCCGAGCACGCTGCCTTCGCGACCGTCGGGGCCATCGCCATGCACGGCGTGCGGCGCGCCGAAGTGCAGCTGGGCGACACCGCCTGCGTCATCGGCCTGGGCCTCGTCGGCCAGCTGGTGGTCCGTCTCCTGGTCGCTTCCGGGGTCAAGGTCATCGGGCTCGACGTGCTCGAGGACCGCTGCCGGCTGGCCGAGAAGGCCGGCGCAGTGCTATGTGCCGCGCCCACCGATGAGGGCCTGGCGGCTGCCCAGCAAGCGCTGGCCGAGATCTCCGGCGGGCGCGGGGCGGACCATGTGCTGCTGGCCGCGGGCGGATCCTCCAACGGGCCGGTCGAGGCCGCCGCGAGGCTGGCCCGGGACCGCGCCCGCATTGTCGATATCGGCAAGACCCGCCTGGACCTGCCGTGGAACGCCTACTACGACAAGGAACTTGACGTCCGGTTCTCCAGGTCCTACGGACCCGGCCGGTATGACGACCGCTACGAGCTTGAGGGCATCGACTACCCGGCGGGCTACGTCCGCTGGACAGAACGGCGCAACATCGAGTGCTTCCTGGATCTCATCGCACGCGAGGAGATCGAGGTCGAATCGCTCGTCTCAGGCGTCTTCCCGATGGAGAACGCGACCGCCGTCTACGCCGACCTCGCCTCTGGCACGCTGGCCGCCGTGGGGGTCCTGCTCGAGTATCCCGCGCGCCCCGCGGACAGCCAGCCGCGCGCGGCGAGCCAGCTGGTGTCCGGCGGGCAGCCTTCCGCGCCACGCGGCGCAAGCGAGAAGCAGCTGACGATCGGCTTCATCGGCGCGGGCAACTACGCGTCATCGATGCTGCTGCCCCACCTCGCCCGGCTCAAGACCGTCCAGCTGGCCCACGTCGCGACCACCCGGTCGCTGTCAGCGGTCAACGCGCAACGAAAGTTCGGCTTTACTACCGCCTCGACAGCCGCGGACGCGGTGCTCGATGACAAGTCGCTGGACGCGATCTTCATCGTGACACGGCATCATACGCACGCCGACCTGGTCTGCCGCGCTCTCCAGACGGGGAAGGCCGTCTTCGTCGAGAAGCCCCTCGCGCTCACCCGCGAGGAGCTTGAGCAGATCATGGACGTCGTCATCAGTACGGGCAACGACCGGCTGATGGTGGGGTTCAACCGGCGCTTCGCGCCGCTGCTGACGGAAATGAGGACGCGGTTCGGCCAGCCGAACGTTGCCTCAGTGACCCGTTACCTGGTCAACGCGGGACGGCTGGAGGCTGGCAGCTGGTACTGCAACGAGGAGCTGGAGGGGTCGCGGTTTACCGGGGAAGGCGGCCACTTCATCGACACGCTCAGCTGGTGGGCAGGCAGCAGCCCGGCGGAGGTCTACGCCGTGGCCGGCCCGGAGGCCGGCGAGCTGCAGGCCACCGTGCGGTTCGAGAACGGTTCCACCGGCACCGTCAGCTACCTCACCGCCGGGAATCCCCGCTACCAGAAGGAAACCCTGGACGCAGCGGCCGGCGGCCGCAGCGCCCGGCTGGACAACTTCCAGAAAGCCGCGGTCTGGGTCGGTCGGCGGCGGAGCGCGACGAAGTCGCGCGGCGGCCAGGACAAGGGCCAGCGCGCCGAGCTCGCCCAGTTTGTCGAGGCCTGCCGGACCGGCGCGCCGATGCCCATCGCGTTCGATTCCCTGCTGGCTACCACCAAGGCGACGATCGCGGTGGGGGAGAGCATTTCGAGCGGCCGTCCGGAGCGGGTGTGACCGTGCCGCCCGGTTCCCGGCTCAGCTGGTACGCCCGCCGGGCGGCCCGGATGTCACCCGCCGAGGTGGCCTGGCGTGCCCGCGACCAGGCAGTTCAGCTGGCGTGGTCGCCCCGGCAGGTGCGGCGTGAGCAGATTGGCGTGGTCGACGGACACTGGTTCGCCGCGGCGGGGTGCGCTACGGGCGGGTGAGCGCGAGTTCACCGCCATCCTGCCGCCGGATACCGCCGCACGGGTGCCCGCGGCGGCCAGGACGGCCGTCCTCACGGCCGCCGACCAGCTTCTGCTGGGCGAGTGGGAGGTGCTTGGCGTCGTCCGGACCGACCTTGCGCAGCCCGACTGGTTCCGCGACCCGGTGACCGGCCGCCGGTCCCCTGCGGACCGGTATGCCTTCCGGATCAACCATCGCTCAGAGGAGCAGACCGGCAACGTCAAGCAGGTCTGGGAGATCTCTCGCCTGCAGCACCTCACGCTGCTGGCGACGGCCTGGTTCCTCACTCACGACGAGCAGTACGCGCGCCGGGTAGCCGACCAGCTGCGCTCCTGGTGGCGGGAGAACCCTTTCCTGTCAGGCGTGCACTGGACGAGCGGCATAGAGATCGGCATCCGCTTGATCAGCCTGGCCTGGATCCGGCGTCTCCTGGACGACTGGCCGGGCGTGGCCGGGCTGTTCGAGCGTGACGAGCTGGCGGTGCGACAGATCCGCTGGCATCAGCAGTACCTCGCCGCGTTCCGGAGCCGCGGCTCGTCGGCCAACAACCACGTCATCGCCGAGGCGGCCGGGCAGCTGGTGGCCAGCTGCGCCTTCCCGTGGTTCCCGCGAGAGCGGGCGCTGGCGGCGGCAGTCCGCCCGCCTGCTCGAGCGCGAGCTGGACCGCAACACCTTCCCGTCCGGCATCGGCCGCGAGCTTGCCTCCGACTACCAGTGCTTCATCGCGGAACTCGGGCTGCTCGCGGCCGTCGAGGCGGCGGCAACCGACCGTCCGCTGAGCCAGGCCTCCTGGCAGCGGCTCTGCGCGATGGTCGACAGCGCCGCGGCCCTGCTCGACGAGCGATTGCGGCCGCCCCGGCAGGGTGACGACGACGAAGGCCGCGCGCTGCTGCTGGACGCCCCGGCGGCCAACCGCTGGCCGTCGCTGCTGGCGCTCGGCGACGCGACTCTTCGGTCGGCTCGGCTGGTGGCCGCGCACCGCCGCCGGACGCAGCCAGCTCGATCATCGGCGCGCTGGCCGGCGCAGACCCGCCAGCTCGCGGGCAGGCCCGGCGCAGCGGCCGTGGCGATTCGCCGACGCCGGGACGACCCTGCTGCGCACGGCCGCCGGGCAGGCGCCGGAGATCTGGTGCCGTTGCGACGGTGGCCCGCACGGATTCCTCAGCATCGCCGCGCATGCCCACGCCGATGCCCTGTCCGTGGAGGTCCGGTACGGCGGCGTCGATATCCTCGCCGACCCGGGCACGTACTGCTACCACGGCGAGCCCGAGTGGCGTTCGTACTTCCGCTCGACGATCGCGCACAATACCGTCGAACTCGACGGGCAGAGCCAGTCCAGCGACGGCGGCCCCTTCCTCTGGCTGCGCCACGCGAACGCTCGGGAGATCGACGTCCGCGATGACGGCGCAGGTCGCCGAGTGGACCGCGGAGCACGACGGCTACCTGTCGCTGGACCGGCCGGCCCGGCACCGCCGCACGGTCCGGCTGGACCGGGCGGCGCGCAGCCTCGACATCGTTGACGAGATCGACGGCGGCGGCCACGACGTCCGGCTGGCCTTCCACCTCGGCCCGGACGTGCAGGCGGAGCTCGACGGAGACCAGCGCAGTGCTGCGCTGGCCCGGTGCGACCACCGCCGGGGCGGCCCGGCTGAAGCTGCCGGGCCAGCTGCGGTGGAGCCTGCACCGGGGCGAGACCGACCCCATCCTCGGCTGGTACTCCGGCGGCCTCGGGCGCCGCGTTCCCGCTGTCACGCTTCTCGGCTGCGGACGCTCAGCGCCCGGCCATGCGCCTAGTCACGCGGCTGGAGTTTGCCGACGTCGGCCAGTGGCTGAGGCAGATCTTTCCTATGACGCTGCCGCCCAGCCAGGCCATATCATTGTGGCTCCGATGCCCGCGCACACGAGGCCGGGAATCCAAAGGGAGGCCGGATGAGCGAGCAGGCGCTGGACCTGAGCAGGTCCCTGCAGATCGTGCGGCGGCACAAGTCCTCGTCGGCTCGTGGCGCTGGGCCTTCTGGCTGGCGCCGGGTACGCCGTGCTCAAGCCGCCGATGCTCGTCGCAGCAATGCGCTGGTCGGGCTACCGCCCATCACACACGACACGGCCACTCAGGTCGTGATCGCGAGCAGCGACCCCGTTCTTTCGGGTGCCCTGCGACACCATCCACCCGGCCATGTCGCTGCAGACCCTGCGCAACCGTCCAGGTCAAGAGCCTGACCCCCAACTCCTCTCGATCAGCGCCCAGGGCAAGACCGCCGCCCAGGCGGAGGGCACCGCGAATGCGGT
>CAVPPJ010000015.1:0-31981 GCA_963707065.1 uncultured Actinomycetes bacterium | reverse complement strand
CAGGGGGTCAGGAGTTCGAGTCTCCTTAGCTCCACCCAGGTCAGGCCTGTATTGCGATTTTGAAATGACCGTCCGGGCTGGTGCGCACGGCACGGAAGTACAGCAGTCGCCGGTCATCCGAGGCTTTCCCCCAGCCGCCGCAGGGCCTCGCGGGTGCTGGCATCGGGTACCTCGGTGTAGATCTCCATCGTGATGCTGATTTTGCTGTGCCGCAGGATCTGCATGGCCACTCTCGGGTGCACGTCGAGCGCGGCCAGCAGCGAGCCGCAGGTATGCCGGGTGTCGTGCATGCGGATGCGGCGCACGCCTGCGCTGGCGCACCGGGCGTGGAATCTGCGGTTGAAGTTGCGCGGCTCGATCGGGGTTCCCCAGCGGGTGGTGAACACCAGGCCGAAGTCGTGCCAGGCCGGGCCTGCGGTCTCCGTGGCCTGGTCGTGTTCCTCGCGGCGCAGTTCAAGTGCCGTCAGGCAGATGCCGGGTAGCGGCAGGATGCTGGCTGATCCCTCGGTTTTGGTCTCGGAGTGCAGCAACTCGCCGCTGATCCGCTGCAGCTGCCGGGTGATGTGAAGTTCCGCCGCGGTGGTCCGCACGTCTTGCCATGACAGGCCCAGCACTTCGCCGCGGCGCAGGCCGAGGACCAGGATCAGGACGTAGGCGGCGTACAGCGGATCGCGGGCCGTCCGGGCGCACTCGAGGAATCGCCGTGCCTCCTCCACGCTCCATGGCTCGCGCGGCTGCTTGCGGGGTGCGCGTACCCGGGCGAGCGCTGCGGGGTTACGGACGAGCAGTTCCTCGGCGATCGCGTGGTTGAGGGCTGCCTGCCCGGAGAATGTTGCGGGCGGCCGGGACGGTGCGCCGGGACGGGACGCTCTGGCAGCATCTGCCGATGGCGCAACACTGCCGCTTGGTTGGCGGCCTGGCCGTGTCCTTGCCCTGATCGCAGCACTGGCAGGTAGCCGCGAGCTTGTTGATCCAGGTCTGGACGTCGCGGACGGTGAGCCGGTCCAGCCGCTTGCGGCCAAGCCCGGGAACGATGTAAAGCCGGAGCATCATCTCGTATAAGGCGTAGGTGGCTGGCCGGTCATGCGGCTTAATGACCTCAGCGAGCCATTGCGCGAGATAGGCGGCTAGCACTGGCGTTGTGGTCGGCATCGGGCCCCGGCGGGCACGGGAACGCGCTTCCTCCCACTTGGCTGCCACCTCCTCATGAGTCTTGCCGGTCATCGCCGCCACGTTCGGCACCGTCACGCACGCGATCTTCCCGAGTCCGCCCAAGCGCGATGCCGATTCTGACGTGCTGGCCATGAGCGGCATGGACACGCTCGAACTCGTCAGCCGACTGCAGCGCTCCGACCTCGACCAGGCCAGCCTCGACGGCCTGCGGATCATGGCCGACCAGTTGTGCTCGGAATACCCGTTCATGCCCAGTGACCAGCTGCTGCTCGAAGGCCGGGCCTGGCTACGGCGGATAACCACGCTCCAGGGACAGCGGCTGACCCTGGCCCAGCACCGGGAGATCCTCGTGCAAGCCGGGTGGATAACGCTGCTACTCGGCTGCGTCGAGTACGACACCGGCAACCGGTCAGCTGCCGAGACCACCCGCCAGGCCGCGCTATCACTCGGCACCGAAGCCGAGCATGCCGAAATCGAGGCATGGGCACATGAAATCCGAGCCTGGATGGCACTCACCAGCGGTGACTATCACGGCGTCGTCGCCGCAGCGCGGGCCGGGACAGATGCCGCACCACACCACAGCGTCGCGGTGCAACTGGCCGGCCAGGAAGCCAAGGCATAGGCACGGATCGGCGACCGGCGCCAGACCGAAGTCGCACTCGACCGCGGCCGTCGCCTCCTGGACGCCCTGCCCTACCCCGAGAACCTCGATCACCACTTCGTAGTGGACCCGACCCAGTTCGACTTCTACGCCATGGACTGCTACCGCATGCTGGCCGAGGACAAGCTCGCTGGGAACCTTGCTGACGAGGTGATCCGTTCTAGCACTGATTTCGACGGCACCGAGCGCGCGCCCATGCGGACGGCCGAAGCCCGGATCACCCTCGGTGTTATCGCAGCACGTCAGGGCGATATCGACCACGCAGTAAGTCAGGGCGGACGCGCTCTGACCGGAGATCGCCAATCGCTCCCTTCCCTTGTGATGGTCAGCCGCGACCTGACCAGAGTGCTGCGAGAGCGTTACCCGGGAGAACCATCCACCAGCGCCTACCTCGAACAGCTGCAGACAGTCACCCATGCAGCTGACTTAGGCCGCCGTGGCATGTAATACGCCGCAGATCCACGCGCTGATCGACTCAGGAGTCCTTGCTAGCGACTTAATAGCGCTCGACGCCACTTCGCCAAGCGAAGGCTGTACGGAGCTGTGTCGGCAGCAGGCGTCCTTCTCCGGCTTGGCGTCCTCTCCTATGAGTCTCACTGGTGTCTAAGCTGCGCAGGACTGTCATGGCGTGGTGCTCGCTACAACGGAGCAGCGCCCAGATTAAGTAACAGACAACCAACGTTCCCTGCCAGTTTGATCGGAGTTCACCTGCAGTCCATCTTGAGACCTAAGCCTAGTCACGGCGGCATCCGTCGTCGCATGAACGCAAGTTTCGGGTGGGCGCGGCGTGTCGATTGAAGCTAATCAGGGTGGGTTCGTGTCCGGCGAAGGGACTGTTGTCGGCCAGACGACTCCCGCGGGCCTGAAGGCGCCCATAAGAGTCGCGGAGTCTGCCGACGGCACGACTGTACTGTCCGCCGTCAACCTGACTCTGAGCTTCGGCCAGCGGAAGATCTTGTCTGACGTATGTGTGGATATACAGCAGGGCGCTGTCACTGCACTTATCGGGCCAACTGGCTCAGGCAAGACGACCTTGCTGCGGACCTTCAACCGGATGAACGACAAGGTATCTGGCTATAAGCACGCCGGTGATGTGCTGCTGGAAGGGCGCAGCATCTGGCACCCTGGCGTTGAGCTGATGTCGCTGCGGCGCAGGGTCGGGATGCTGTTCCAGCGACCGAACCCGTTCCCGATGTCGATCATGGACAACGTGACGGCCGGAGCGCGGGTGCATAAGCTGGCCAGCCGACACGGGCTGAAGGAAATAGCGCGGCAGCGGCTCACTGAGGTGGGGCTCTGGGATGCAGTCTCGGACCGGCTGAAGGATTCCCCGTTCCGCCTGTCCGGCGGCCAGCAGCAGTTGCTCTGCCTGGCGCGGGCGCTGGCTATCAGCCCTGACGTGCTGCTGCTGGATGAGCCCACGTCATCGCTCGACCCGGTCGCGACGGAGTCGATCGAGGCGCTCATCCGGACCCTGGTGCCGGATCTGACCGTGGTGATCGTCACCCACAATCTGGCCCAGGCCCGCCGGGTCGCGGACCGCGTCATCTTCCTGCACAGCGGGCGGATGGTGGAGCACGGCCAGACCACGCAGGTATTTGAGAACCCGGCCGAGGAGGAGACCGCGCGTTACGTGGGAGGCCGCTTCGGCTAAAGAGAAGGCGACCGGGCGGGAGGAAAGCACTCCTCCCGCCCGGACCGAGGGACCGCGCGTAAGGGCGGGACCTCATATCGCACGCGACCGCGTGCGACTTGGGTAAGCGCACGTGTCAACGTGCGGATAGAGAAGGAGTATTCCCCAAGTGTCCAAACGATTCCGCATAGCATGCGCGGCGGCGGCTGTAGCCCCGCTGGCGCTTCTGGCGGCCTGCGGCAGCTCGGGAGCTTCCACGACGTCGTCGAGCTCCTCGCCGTCGGCCGCGTCATCGTCAGGGGCCGCGGGCGGCACCGTCTCGCTCACGGAGACCGGCAGCACGCTGATGTTCCCTCTGTTCGGGGCCTGGCAGACGGCCTACAACAAGACGGTCACGAACGTCAACCTCACAACGGCGGGTACCGGCTCTGGCACGGGCATCGCCGACGCAGCCTCGGGTGTCGTGAATATGGGCGCGTCCGACGCCTACCTCTCCAGTGCGGAAATGTCCCAGAACCATAACCTGCTCAATATCCCATTGGCCGTCTCCTCGGCGATGGTCAACTACAACCTGCCCGGCCTCAAGGGTCATCTGAACCTCAACGGCACCGTCCTCACGCAGATCTACTCCGGCAAGATCACGAAGTGGAACGACCCGGCGATCGCCAAGCTCAACCCGGGCGTGACGCTGCCGAGCATGAATATCATCACCTTGCACCGCAGCGACAGCTCAGGCACTACGTTCATCTACGTCTCCTACCTGAACGCCCAGGACCCAGCGGGCTGGCCGTCTGCGCAGGTCGGGACCACCGTGAGCTGGCCCCAGGCACCCGGCGCGCTCGCGGAACTCGGCAACGGCGGCATGGTGAGCGGCTGCGCTGCCACCAAGGGCTGCATCGCCTACGTCGGCACAAGCTACCTGACCCAGACGCAGGCAGCTCACCTCGGTGAGGCGAAGCTAGCCAACAAGGCGGGCAAGTACACGCTGCCCACAGTGTCAGCCGTTCAGGCGGCCCTGTCGCAGTTCGCTCCGTCGACTCCTGCGAACGGGACCCAGTCGCTCATCAACACGTCCAACCCCAAGGGTTACCCGATTATTAACTACGAGTACGTGGTCGTGAATAAGCAGCAGTCAAGTGCGCCGGTGGCCTCCGCGATGAAGGCATTCCTCAGCTGGACGCTCACCACGGGCAGTACTTCCACCTTCCTGGGACCGGTGAACTTCGAGGCGCTGCCTGCCAGCGTGAAGACGCAGTCCCAGACGCAGATCAGCTCGATCAGCGGCTGAGTTCATGGCCACGACAGCACCCGTGACCGAGCCCGGCGGGGGCGCTCCGCTCCCCCGCCGGGTCGGGAGGGCGCTGCGGAACCGGCTACGCAACGGTGACGTGATCCGCTGGCTGGGCCGGGGCGGGGCAGTGCTTCCCACGCTCGCGCTTGCGTTCATCCTGGTGACCCTGCTCATCAAGGCGTTTCCGGCGATCAAGGTCAACGGATGGGACTTCTTCACCAAAAGCGCCTTCAACGAAGGCTCGTTCTACGGAAAGCCGGTAACGACGAACGGCGTCTCCCATCCACCTGGTGCCTCCTACGGGGCACTGCCCGAGATCGTGGGGACGCTCCAAACCTCGGCGATTGCCCTCATCGTCGCGGTGCCCGTGTCGATCGGAGCAGCGCTGGTGATCGTCGAGCGCCTGCCCAGGAGAATCGCCGGCGGCATCGGCATGTTCCTTGAGCTGCTGGCGGGGATCCCGAGCGTGATCGTCGGACTCTGGGGTGCGTTCACGTTCGGGCCCTTTATCGCCCAGCATGTCGCACCATTCATTGCCAACATCGTCCCCGATGTGCCGGTGCTCAGCTTCTTCCAGGGTCCTGTGGGCAGCGGCCAGGGGCTGCTGACCTCGGGGCTCATCCTCGCGATCATGATCATCCCGATCATTGCCGCGACCTCGCGCGACCTGATCCGCCAGGTGCCCATCTTGCCGCGCGAGGGCGCGGTCGCGCTGGGCATGTCTGATTGGGAATGCGCCCGCCGGGTCACCCTGCCATGGGTCGGCAGCGGCATCGTGGGCGCTTCGGTGCTCGGCCTGGGCCGTGCGCTCGGCGAGACCATCGCAGTCGCCATGGTCTGCGGTCTCAACCTCACCTCGGTCACGACGAACCTTTACGGCACGATGACCACGATCGCCGCCACCATCGTGACCCAGCTCGATGGGGCGTTCCAGGACGCTACAGGATTTGCGCTCAGCTCATTTGCTGAGCTCGGCCTGGTGCTGATGGTCATCACCCTGATCGTGAACGTCATCGCGAGGCTGCTTGTCCGGCGGGTCTCCGGCACGGCGCTTCCGGTCGGCAGGGGGCTATAAGTATGAGCGGAAAGAGCAGTGCAACATCCGAATTGTCCGGCCGCGGTCCTGCAGGCAGCGCCTCTCAGTGGCCAGATGTGCCCGTCCGCAGGAAGATCGTAAACGCGACAGGCTGGATTGCGTGCTTCGCATGCGTGCTCGCGATAGTCGTCCCTGCTCTTTGGATGGTGATTGGGATCGTGGCGCGCGCGGTTCCGAACTTCCACTGGAGCGTGCTCACCACGGATACCAGCGGCCTCGGCGGTGGCCTGGAGAACGCGATCCTCGGCACGCTCCTGATCGGCGCCGGGGTCCTGATTATCGCGGGAACCATCAGCATTCTCACTGGCCTCTACCTGTCTGAGTTCGCCAAGGGCAGGCACAAGTCCGTGCTGCGTGCCGGTTACGAGATCCTCTCTGGCATCCCGTCCATCGTGCTCGGATACGTCGGTCTCGTGACTCTCGTGCTGGGCTTGCACTGGGGTTTCAGCCTCCTGGCGGGCGTGCTCACCTTGTCGGTCATGGCAATCCCGTACATCACCAAGGCCACGGAGAGTGCCCTCGCCCAGGTACCGAGTTCCTATCGCGAGGGTGCCGAGGCGCTCGGCCTGCCCGTCAACTGGACGCTGCGCAAGATCGTGCTCAAGTCTGCTGTGCCTGGCATTGTCACCGGCTTGCTGGTGGCACTGGCGATCGCAATTGGGGAAACCGCGCCATTGCTTTACACGGCGGGCACCTCCGACGCGAACCCGACGTTGGCGCTCACGCACGCGCCAATCGGATATCTCACCTACTTCGTCTACGCCTTCGCCCCTACCAATCAGCCGTTCAAGTCAGCAAACATTGTCTCCTATGACGCGGCCCTGATTCTGCTTGTCATGGTTTTGCTGATCATTATTGCGGGACGAATAATCATCGCTGTCTCCCGGCGGCACGCCGAGTGAGTGAGCATTATGGCCGTGGGCCAGCAGCGCGCCTGCTCGGCCTGCAGAAGGGCGGGCGTAGTCGCAACAACCACTGGTCCGGGCTGGCGGCTATGCCACTGGCGGCCGGCGCAACAAGCCGGGTCTGACGGCCCGCGAATGGGGACTGAGATTGGCCTCCGGAGCCGCTGAAGTGCGGTCAAGCCGAGATCATGAACACGCGCAGCGATCAGCGACTGAAGTGCTCGCTGACCGTCTCGCCGCTGCTCTGATACATCACGAGCCGGGCTGGCGCCTACCCCGGCAAACTGCCCTCGCCCGCCGCTACAACGCCAGCACCAAGCAACTCGACGCAGCGATCTCTGCACTCGTCGACCGCCGACTGATCCGCAGCCTGCCCGACGGGCAACTGTACCGTGCGAGCCCTGCCGAGTACCTCCTCCCGCTGCACGGCGTGCCGGCTCTTGCCTCCCATGTCGACCCGATGGGTGGTGAGCTGACTTGCCGGAGCTGCCACACCTCCTGGCGCCGGGTGCCCGAGGAAATCGGCTGGGCACTCCGTATCGAACCGGCGGAGCTCGTCTGCGTCCTGCGCCTGCTGTGGACGATGAATGGCGAACCGGCCGCATGCGCCACCACGTACCTGCCCGCGGACCAGGCCGCCAGGTTCCTCGGCGGTCCCGCCGAGGGCACTGCCGCTAAGCGTGCCGGAGCTGGGCTGAGTTGGCTGCCGCTGGCCTCCAGCCCGGAATTGCGTGAGGTGGCGAACGGCGGGCTGGCGCCTATCGGCACGCCCAGAGCGCTGTACCTGGAGATACAGCTCCCGCCCCCGTCCGTGGCCAGGAGCCTGCGGCTGTCCGCAGGACATCCGGCGGCGATGGTAACCGTCCGGTTCGATGATCTGGTTACGTCTAGGCCGGTTGGGCTAACGGTTACCGTGCTTCGCCCCGATATTTTCCGGATCGTTGTTCAGACAGCGAAAACGCCGCTGCCGGACGACCGGGAGGGCAGTGCCTCGGGTGCCTGGAGATGCGCAGTGGAGGACTGGGAACCTTAAGCAGACAAGCTTTCGCCCTTGCTGTGTCTGTCCGGCAGCCTTCAACCAGATACTCCTAGGTATCGAGCCAGGCAAGCGCCGAGTTGACAGCGATCAAGCACTGCGTTCGACCCCTCCAGGCCGAGGTGATCCGATCATCACGGGGCGTTGCATAAGTATCGGCCGACGTGAAGTTACACGGGCATTGCAAGGTTGTCTGCAGCCTGCACCACCAAAGTCAGGCTAAGGCGAGGACTCACTCGATTCCGGGGAGGCCACCGATGGCCCGGAGTCGAGCAGTCCGCTAACGGCTGCGGAGAAATCCTGCCAGGCACGACGGTCGGCGCTCAGCTTGTCCCGGCCAGCCGGGGTAAGTTTGTACACGCGAATGTGCCGATGGTTGGATACCGACCAGGAGCTCGAGACAAAGCCGAGGTGCTCCAGGCGCTTCAGCGCGGGGTACACGATTCCGTCAGTCATGTTGAAATGGCCACTACTACCCTGGCGCAGTGCTTCCTTGACCGCATAGGCATGCAGTGCGCCGTGCTGAAGCACAGCCAGCAGCAGCATGTTGAGCTGACCTCGCAGGGGCTGCGCTTCCGCGGTCATGGGCACGAGCCTAGCTAGTTCGACCGAAAGGACCGCCTAGGGTCATTGGTCGGATTCAGCCGAGGAGCTTTTCTCCGTTGTGGCCGGCAAGACCGCGGACGTCACGATCGAAGCCGATGCTTAGCAGGTCACCGTCAGCGACGGCATCGCCATCACGGCACCGCGCCTGGCAAGCCGTGAGATCCGGCGTCACAAAGCCTCGAACTATGCCACGAGCCGCCCGCCAGAAGGCCCAGGATGTCCTGCATGACGGTCACCGATGCTAAAACCGACCTCCGGCGTTACCTGCAAGACGGACGCGAGGCACTGCTGTGGAAGCTGGACGGGCTCTCGGAGTACGACATCCGCCGTCCGCTGGTGCCCACCGGCACGAACCTGCTCGGGCTGGTCAAGCACCAGGCCGGAGTCGAGCTGGGATACTTCGGCGACACTTTCAGCCGGCCTTCCCCTGACCTGCCGCCCTGGGATGAATCCGATCCGAACTGGGATATGTTCGCCCAGCCCGATGAGTCACGCGAGCTCATCACCAGCCGGTACCGCCGGGCCTGGGCGCACGCAGACACCACGATCAGCGAGCTCCCGCTCGACGCCATCGGGTACGTGCCCTGGTGGCCGCCCGAAACCAGCGAGGTCACGCTGCACCACATCCTGGTCCGCGTGGCCACCGATACCGGCCGGCACGCCGGTCATGCGGACATCATCCGGGAACTCATCGACGGGGCAGCGGGCCTGGCTGCCCGCAACTCCAACCTGCCGCCGGGCGATGAGGCGTGGTGGAACAGCTACCGTGACCGGGTGGAACGCGCGGCCCGCGAAGCCGCCCGCCCGCAACAAGCCGAGCAGTAGCAATACAGTCGGCGACAACCATCTAGGGCGCGTCGCATGTCAAGCGAAGCCGATCCGTCGCCCATCAAGTGAGGCTAGGCAAGTGCCTAGGTTCAGCCCGGTGAGTACTTTCTCTACTGTTTCAAGGGCGCGCGGAGCGCGCCGGGCGAGCATGATCATCGATCTTGGCATGGATCGCGCGCGGAGCGCGCTGACTCCGGGAGCGGCACGGAATGGCCGCCATAGGCGGGCAGATCGGGGAACCGTGACGCGCCGGGCGCCTCGTGCCGCTCTTAGGCCCTGCCGGGCCACGGCGGCGTCGGCGCGCACGTAGACCCCGCAACCCGGCGCGCGGGCAGCTGGTCGCAACGAGTCAGTGCTGACGCGCGAGCTGCAAGAAGGATCATCCTCCCGGCGATCCAGCGTTGAACCGGGAAAGATCACGGTCAAGGGCGCGCTTCGCGCGTCACACGTGATGCCCTGCGGGCACCCTTGACCGTGATCTCGCCCGGATCGATCGGCGCCTATCAGAAGGATGGGCAGGTGTGGAGGATCAGCGCCGCGTCCCGGTTTAGCATGCGCAGCCGCTGCTTCGGCCTGTCCATGCCCGGCGTCCTTCTACGATTGCCCAGCCAGCTATCGCAAGCGCGACAACGCCGTCGAGCCACCAGGCGCCCAGCAGCGTGTTGGCGGCCAGCCCGGCGAAGACCGCGGCGGCGAGGTAGGCGCAGAGCAGGTTTTGCGTTCCTTCCCCGGCGGTGGCTGCTGACCCGAGCCGGGCGCCGATACGCCGCTTGGCCACCCCGAGGGCAGGTTCGAAGATGGCGGTGCCAGCGGTGAGCACCAGCCCGATGATGCTGGTCTCGGCGCGGTCACCGGCCGCGAGTGCCCGGATTGCCTCGATCGCGATATAGGGAGCGAGCAGGAAGAAGCTGACCGCCACAAGCTGCTGGGCGCGCCGTTCGGAGGTGGCGCTGGCCAGGCGGGTGCCGGTAAACCGCCAGATGACGATGATGCTGGCCATCGCCTCGATACCACTGTCCAGGCCGAACCCGAGCAGCGCGACCGATCCGGCGAGCACCGCCGCGGCAATGGCCACCCCGCCTTCGATGCCCATCCAGGCCAGGGTGATCCAGGACAGTGCCCTCGCAAGGCGCGCGAGGCGAAGCCAGTCCGCCGACAGCGGCACTTCCCCGGCGTTCTCACGCTGATCGGTGCCAGCCGCTAAATGACTGTCCGTTCCAACAGCGCGAAGACGCCGGGTCAGCAACGAGATCATGGCATCTCGATATGTTCCAAGACGGTGTAGTACTCCCAGGCCAGCCCATCAGGGTCGTGCGCCCAGACCTTGTCTTGAAGCGCATAGCAGCAGACCGCCCCCGGTTCAGGTTCCGTGACCACGCCTTCGGCATCGAGCCGGGCCTCAGCCAGCGCGACTTCCCCGGTAGAACTGACCTCGACACCCAGATGGTTAATGGTTCCACCCGGGCCGTCGCCAGGTGAGTTAAGCACCAGCTTGAGCGGCGGGTTATCCAGGGCGAAGTTGGCGTAGCCGGGCCGCAGCTTGACGGGCGCCGCGCCAAACAGCCGAGAGTAGAAAGCGACAGCGGCATCAAAGTCACTGACGTTGAGCGACAGCTGGACACGGGACATCAGGTCACCTCCGGGAACAGGGTCAGGTGGCCTCACCGGCATGTACCAGGCAGGTCGAGGGCGGCGAGAATGCGCAGGGCATCCGCTAGCCGCTGATCAGCCAGCTCATAGCGGACGCGGCGCCCTTCCGCGGCGGCCGTCACCAGCCCGCACTCGCGCAAGCACGTCAGATGGTTGGACAGGTTAGCCCTGGTAGCCCCGAAGTCATCAGCCATCTCGGCCGGATAACCAGGACCGTCGATCAGGTGCACAAGCACCCGGCGGCGCAGGGGATCGGCCAGCGCAGTCCCCACACGGGCAAGCGTTCCCAGGTCAACCTGAACTGATACAGCCATCCCTGTACTATACACTTCTCACTGTACTGATGCCAGACGTCCAGCAGACGCCGGACAAGCGGGCATGAATTGGCCGCCTTCTCTGCGATGAACTTGGGATCGAGCTGCGGCGGGTGGGTCGGGCAACCGGATGACCTTCGTTGCGGGGGAGCGGGCACTGTCGGCGTGGCTGGCCGAGAACGCCTACATGAGCTGGATGGTCCGCGACCGTCCGTGGGACTTGAAGAGGAGTTGATCGCGGCACTTGACGTACCGCTGAACCTCAAGGGGAACAGCCGCAATCAGTTTCACCCGTACTGACCGAAGCGCGGGCTCGGTGCGTCGCCCGTGCACGGGCTCTTCCGGTCCTTCCCAATCCCGGTGTGGGGGGACGGTGACACGGCATGGAGCTTGAGCAGATCGTCCGTGACTTCGCGGCCGGTATGGAAGCCGCCGATCGCAGGCGCCCTCCAGGGCGGTGTCCAGCTGGGCGATCTCGGCGGTCAGTGCCTGGTGGCGGCGGGCCACGGTGGCCATGGCGGCCTTGGCTGCCCCGGCGGGGCTGGTGAGGTCGCCGGGACGGAACCGCGCAGCCAGCCTGACTCGCTTGGCGGTGGGCAGGGCGGCCAGTTTCTCCCGCAGCGCCTGGGGGGCGGTGACGGTCAGGTCGCCAGGCAGGCAGAATCAGTCAGTGCACTACCCCGCGGGCGCTCGTCGGTGCTTGCGTCGCTGTGGCCAGGAAGCGAGGATCGCAGCCGTGGACGGCTGGTGCTCGGTAGAAGAACTAACGCAGTGGGCATTCGCGCATACGCAGGTCGTGATGGCCAACGAGGCGCACAACCGCCTGGAGCGCTCTATCCGGACACGGAACATCGGTATCCGCATGATCCAGGCGGCTCATCAGGCCGGAGTGCGGCGACTGGCAATGGAGGCACTGCCATGGCCAGGCGACGGCTCGACAGGGCCGATCAGGACCATACCGCCAGGCGACGGTGGGTATCTCGCTCAGCCGGACATGCGCAGATTGATCACCACGGCGTTGGAGTTGGGCTGGAGCCTGTGGGCGTATGAAGCCGTCATCGAGGTCAGCCCGCAGGCCGACCCTGCCGAGCTGCTCACGCTCGAATTCAGCAACCGGCGCGACCACGAGCAGGCACGTAACCTATGCCAGGTGCTGGCCGCAGCTCCCGCAGAGCCATTGCTCGTCTGGACCGGGGGCGGCCACGCCTCCAAACAGGCGACCCACGGGTGGGTCACGATGGGGTGCCATTTCCCAGCCATGTCCGGGATCAACACGTTCGTCATCGACCAGACCGTAACCATCGACTTCACCGGCCGACCCAGGCCCTGGGTTCAGGAGCTACTGAGCAGCCTCAGGGAGACGCTATATGCTCTCGGCGGCACCGCCGGGATTCTCCGAGACCAAGCACCCCCACCATTGAACAGCTGGCCTGGCGTCGATGCCGTCATCATCTCCACCGACAACACGCTCACCTAACCAGCCAGAGCCGACTGAGCGGCAGGGCTGCAGTTTGGGTTGCAGTTCACCATCGTGCGGCGCAGTCCAGGACGGACCAATCAAAGACGTTGGTCCTGCTTGAACCGATCCGGACGACCGCGACCCGAGCTGCTAATGCGGTTAGGGTTCGCCCGTTATTCCGTGGGCCGGTCGTGTCCGATCGAGGGGTCAGACACGGACACTCGCGGTCCCACACGGAACCAACACACTCACGGTGACCTACGTGAGCGCTGGTCTGGGAGTGTCTAGTCGCAGCCTTCCAAGCCCTTGATATCCCTGCGCGGATGCCGGTTCGGGCCGGAAAATTGGGGTGGCTGCCATCCGCTGACGCCGTCCCAGCTTGATCGTCGAGGTCGTTTCCAAGCCGGGCGCTGGGAGCCAGCTCACGGGCCGTTCAGTGTCGCTTCGAGCACGAGGATTAGATTTCTCCACTCATGCCCATGGCTCCTGCGGACGGCGGCCTTCCCCGATTATCCCAGGGAGGTGCGCCAGGTGCTGGCGGAGACGCAGGACAACGAGGAGATCATCGAGCGGGTCGCGGCGCTGGACATCGGCAAGGCTGAGCTGGTGTGCTGCGTGCGGGTTCCCGATGAGGACCATCGGGGCAGGCGGCTGCAGGAGGTGGACAGCTATGCCACGATGACCCGGTCGCTGCTGGGCATGGCCGACCGGCTGGCCTGCCTAGGGGTGGCCCGGGTGGTGATGGAGGCGACCAGCGACTACTGGAAGCCGGTGTCCTGCCTGCTGGAGGCGGCCGGGTTCGAGACCTGGCTGGTCAACGCGAAGGACGTGAAGCACCTGCCCGGCCTGCCCAAGACCGACAGGCTGGATTGCATCTGGCTGTGCAAGGTCGCCGAGCGGCAGATGCTCCGGCCGAGTTTCGTGCCGCCGCCCGAGTTCCGCATGCTGCGGGACCTGACCCGGTACCGCGCCGACCTGGTGGCGGCGCGGACCGCGGAGAAGAACCGGGTCGAAGCTGCTCGAGGACGCGCAGATCAAGCTGAGCGTGGTGGTCTCTGACATCTTCGGGGTCTCCGGCCGGGACATGCTGGCCGCGCTGGTCGCCGGGGAGCGCAGCCCCAAGGTCTTGGCCCAGCTGGCCCGGCGCACCATGCGCAGGAAGATCACCGTGCTGGAAGAGGCGTTCACCGGCTACTTCACCGATCATCACGCCTTCCTGCTCAGGCGGATGCTGGCCCGGGTCGATGCCATCACCGCCGACATCGCCGGCCCTGTGCGGATTTGCAAGCAGGGGCCGAAGTGGCCTGGCTGAAGCGCCTATTGCGGGCGTTTCACCAAGGTCAGGAAGAAGTCGTCGATGTGCCTGATCGCGTCGGCGAACCGGGCGGCGTCAAAGGGCTTGATGACGTAGGCGTTGGCGTGCAGCTCGTAGCTGCGCAGGATGTCGGTCTCGGCCTGCGATGTGGTGAGCACCACCACGGGGATGGTGCGCAGGGCGGGGTCGGCCTTGAGTTCGCCGAGGACCTCCAGGCCGCCGCGGCGGGGGAGGTTGAGGTCGAGCAAGACCAGGGCGGGCCGTGCCATGCCAGCGAAGTCATCGGTGCGGCGCAGGAACTGCATCGCCGCCTCGCCGTCGCCGACGACATGCAATTGCAGGCCTAGGTGATGGTCCTCAAAGGCTTCCCTGGTCAGCAGCACGTCTCCGGCGTCGTCCTCGACCAGGAGAACGTCGGCAGTGCCGAGCAGGGTTGAGCTGGTCATCAGGGGGTCCCCAGCGTTGCCGGGGCCGCGGGCGCGGCAGCCAGCGCGCCGGGCGGGCTGATGAAACCGGGAGCCGCGGGCGCGAGGGCCTGGTCCAGGTTCGGGAAGTTGGAGATCAGACGGTCGATGCCGGTGAGCGCAAAGGTGCGGAGGACGGCAGCAGTGCAGATGACCAGCAGCAGCTCGCTGCCGTCGGCCCGGGCCCGCTGGTGCGCGCTGACCAGGACGTGAAGCCCGGCCGAGTCGCAAAACCGTGTCCGGGTCATGTCGACCACCAGCGTCCTGCTCCTGTGCCCGGCTGCTTCGAGCAGCGCCGCCCGCAACCCGGCGGCATTGGTGATATCGATCTCTCCGGACGCCGTCACGACGGGCACGCCGCTGACCACCTCAACAGGGAAGCTGGCCTCAGGCATCTGTGTCACCTCCAGTGACCGGAGCGTGGCCGAAGTTCGGCTACTGCCGCGTCCTGACCGATTAGGGCACTACCAGGATCATGGGCCGGGCGGAGACCTGTCAATAGAAACATGAGAAAAATTTCGCGGGATTCCTCACGCGAGTAATTTTTCGCGTGGATGTTCTCGCGTGGATGTTCTCGCGTGGATATACTCAGCAGGTATGAGTGTTACTGACGAGCGCGGCGGCAGCTGGACGCTGCTGACTGGGCACGGGCACGTGCTGGTGGAGATCGCCCGCACCCCCACCGCGCGGATCCGCGACATCAGCGCCGCCGTCGGCCTCACCGAGCGCACCGTCCAGGTCATCGTGGCCGACCTTGAAGCAGCGGGCTATCTCACCCGCACCCGGACCGGCCGCCGCACCCGGTACTCCGTGAACCGCCACCACCTGTTCCGGCACACCGCCCAGGAAGGACTCCGGATCGGCCCGTTCCTCGACCTGCTCGCCGCGAACGGCAGTCCCGCCACAACCGGGCCGGATGACAGGTGAAGTCGGGCGCCACATAGGGAACCCAGCCTGGCCGGAAGAGGCGATCAGGTCATCAACCAGAGTGTTGACAGGTGCAATATGCGGCACCCACCGGCCGTCCCATTGCGCTTCCCTGTACTTCTCATCACGCATCCGCCGGTGTGCCACCAGGTCATGATCCCAGACCTCCGTGCCCCCCGCATGCCCGTCAACAGGGCTACCAACGGTGATTCACGGTCACTCAGGGAGCAACCGGCCTTGCTCTTGACCTGCGCAGCGCAGGTCCTCCGGGTGCGGCCACTTCTTCTGCAAGCAGGGGGTCAGGGTTCGAATCCACGAGCCCTAATGGATCGGCGGAGCAAGCCCGCTTGCATCCGCTGGAAGGGGCGGGAAGCCAGTGCGGTAGCGTCGCCGGTGCTGTCCAGCACGTGCCGGCTGGCGACCTCGGTGTCGGTGAATGCCCTGTGCATGTGACGGGCGGCTTCCAGGTCCTTGAAACCATGATCTGCCCGGCATCGGACCCGCTCCAGGCAGAGCTCCACGGGAGGAAGCAGGATCGCGTAGTGCAGGGAATCCAGCCCGGTGGCTGAGCCGAAGGTATCCAGGAACCAGGGTCCGATGTCGGCGGGCCAGACCGGCCAGCTCGCCCCACCGCAGGCTGGCGAAGGTCGCCAGCAGCACCAGTGCCTGATACCTCTCGCCGATGGCCTCGGCCAGGTCGAAGACCTGCTCGACTGTGAGCACCGGCCTTTCGGGTGACCTCTCCTGCCCGGCGCCGACGATCCGGCACGCTGCTGGCCTGCGTTGCCGCGCGTGGCGCTGATGGCTGAAACATCCCTGATAAGGATGAGGTCGTTCGCGGTGCTCATTAGGTTGTGGGATGGGCAGCGGGGAAAGCCCATTCGCCGTTCTGGATCTCTGGGCCCGGGCGGTACAGGCGCACCATGTAGTTCCAGCCCGCGGTGATCGGCAGGCAGTTGGCGGCCGTGGGGTCGCAACCGCCGAACTGGACGGTGATCGAGCCGTCGCCGTTCTTGGCCGCGGTGAGGTTGTTGAGGGTGTAGGCGCCGCGGTCGTTCTCGATGAAGAAGCCTCGGCGTCGTAGACGCTGATCGACCAGAACTCATCTACGGGCACGTCGGCGACGGTGAGTGTGTGGACGGTCGTGCCGTCGTTGCGTTCGGGTGTGATGTTGAGATACACGGCGTCCTTGTCCGGGTTGCCACCCCACGCCGTAGCAGTCGCGATCAGGTGGCGCACCGGGTCGACCTGGTCCCGGCTGCCGAAGGCTCCCCGCAGGTCCGGCAGGGTCGAGTTGAGCACCAGCAGCGCGTCGCGCACTTTGGCGTGGCTGGCATGGTCCCAGTCCGGCACCTCGAACCGGCCGGGACTGTCCTGGTGAACCCGGACCGCATCTTGCAGGGCGTGTACCTGGTCGAGGTCTCCGGACTGGCCCGGGTCGACCAGCGTGCGCAGGCCCATCAGTACATAGCCGGGTGCCGATGGTGGCCTGGTCGTAGGTGTAGCTACCCGCGCCGTAGACAACCGCATGCACGTAGTGCTCTTCGTCGATCGCGATCATTGACATGAACCGCTCACCGGCGTCGGGCAGGGTGATCGTCACTGGACCAGCGGCCAGGTCGAACACCGCGATCGAGTACAGCGTGTCCCGGTTCCCCCGCGCGGCTACCTGCTTGTCCAGCGGCAGCGGCTCCCGGGTGTGATCGAACCGGCCGAAGCCGCCCATCTTCACCATGCCAGCAAGCGTCCGGTCCGACTCCGCGCGGACGAAGTTTTGCCCACGGTGACCAGCACCGGCTCTGGCTGTTGCGGCGTCGCCATCACCGTTCCTCCGATCGAGCAGTTGTCAGGTCGTGCCGACCTTCTCGATGTCGGGCAGCCGCCACGTCTTGTCGAACAGTGGCTTTTCGGGGGCGTAGAAGCGGACGAGCACCTCGAAGCCACCGCCAGCTGTGGTGGGGATCCAGTTGGGTTCCCTCCCGGCCGGGGCATCCGGCCCGAAGTAGATGTCAACGGAGCCATCAGGATTGGCTTGCAGGCCGCAGGTCTGGGAGGAGCGGCTGGAGTGCGGCTGGTCCCGGATCAGCGCGTGGGTGGCGCGGTCGTAGACCGTCGCCGACCAGTACTGGGTGACCGGCGCCTCAGTGGGCACCCTTAGCCGGTAGGCGGTGCCGCCGTCGAACGGCAGGCCGCCTTTGTCCTTGATGGCCATCAGGTAAAACTGACCGGTGCCCAGGTGTTGGCGCTGAAGAACGGGTAGCTGAAGGCCAGGCCGCGGTCGTCGAGGGGGTAGGTGTCGGGGTCGGCATAGCCCGTCTGCTGGCCCTCGACCAATGCGCGGGAGGCGGGCAGCGCCCACCGGGCGCCGTCGTAGAACGGCGGGGAGAAGACCCCGTCATAGCAGGAGTCAAGCCAGGCGTGCGCCTCGGCGGCCGCGGCATCGAGGATCTCCAGGGTCGCCACATCCGGAACGAACAGCTTGCCCTTTTCGATCCCGGCCGACCTGACGATGTCGATCATCGCCTTGTCCCGCGACAGCCACGGCTCACGCTGCACCATCCGGTCCAGCGACGAAAAGAACCGCCGGTCATAGGGAATCGTGGCGTCGAACACCACGTCGATGGCATCGACAAAGACCGTCGAGGGCGAGTCGGCCTCCTGCGTCAGGGGGTAGAGCTTGACCCGGCGTCCGTAGGCCACCGCCTGGGCGACGTCGGCGGCGCTGCCCGAGCGCAGGATGGACCGCAACAGGCGTAGCCCGCGTAAGTATCCGACGGCAGCGGGATGTACCCATCAGGCACCTGGCCGTTGTAACCCGGAGGAAGGATCAGGTAGCGGGCTCCCTCGCCTTTGTCGGCCCCAGCCGGGCCGACATCCTCCAGCGGCACCTGCCAGCAGTCCATCACCGTTCCGTTGATGGTGCCCTCATCCGCAGGGGGGATCTCCAGCACCACCGGCCCGTCCGTGGTGTCGGTGAAGGGCATCAGGTAGATCGCATCGGGATTGGGGGTCAGCGTCTGGTTCTTCCAGTCCGGCAGCCTCGACCAGTACACGATCTGGTTGAAGGCGCCGCCGGCCGTGTCCGCCATTGCCTGGTACATGCGATCGAAGTTAACGATCGGCATCGCCCAGACCACGGTCTCCACCGCCCGCCGGTGCAGCGATCGCTGCGCAAGATCTGCGACTGGTTCCCGTTGCTGCGGTGGCTGCGTCACCGTTCCTCCGATCGAACCGCCGATCAGCAGACAGATCCTCGAAGAACTCTCACCCGCCGTACCTGGCGACCGTAGCAGTCACAGGTACCCCCGACAGTGGCGAGGTCACGGGCACGAGTTGAGGCATCGATCTCACAGTTCTCTCACAGACTGACCGGACAGCACCGAACTGAGGCGGACAGCGCGGATATCCGCCGGATCCTGACCTGCGGCTACGGTTCGGCAGCCTGGAAGGGGTTTGTCAGGCGGTCGCGAGTGCCGCTTTGCGGGCTGGGGTCGTTCGGGTGGCTGCGGGGAAGCTGATGTCGATGCCGAGGCCGCCGTGGGGTCCGGGGCTGATGGTGAGGGTCGCGTCGTGGGCGTTGGCGATGGCGGCGACGATGGACAGGCCCAGGCCGAGGCCCTCGCCGTCGGCGGCCCGGGTGGCGGGTAGCCGCTGGAACGGCTGGAGCAGCCGGGAGACCTGGTCGGCGGGTATGGTCGGCCCGGTATTGGTGATCGTCAGCGAGGGATGTTCCCCGTCGGCGGTGAGTCGGATGCTGATGCGGCCGCCGGGGATGTTGTGGCGGATCGCGTTGTCGGCCAAGTTGGTGACCAGGCGCTGGAGCAGGCGGTCGTCGCCCAGTACGGGCGCGGGAGCGATGGCCGCGCTGACGGCCAGCCCACGGGCGGCGGCTTGTGGCTGGAGGGCCTGCAGGACACCGGTGGTGATGGTGGCGAGGTCAAGGGGCTCGCGGCGGTCGAGGCCGCGCTGGCTGCGGGCGAGGGTGAGCAGCGCCTCGATGAGTTGTTCTTGCTGGTCGCTGGCTTCCAGCAGGTCTTGGCAGGTGGACCGGTACTTGGCCAGGGTTGGGTGTGAGTCGGTGAGGACCATCTGCAGCAGGGTCCGGGTGAGGGTGAGCGGGGTGCGCAGTTCGTGCGAGGCACTGGCGACGAACTGGCGCTGGGCGTCGAAGGCTGCTTGTAGCCGTTCGAGCAGCCCGTCGATCGTGTCGCCGAGGTCTTTCATCTCGTCGCCCGGGCCAGGGACGGCCAGCCGCTGGTGCAGGTTGTCTTCGGAGATCGCCCGGGCGGTGGCGGTCATTTCCCGTAGCGGGCGCAGCACCCGGCCGGCTACCAGCCAGCCGAGCGCGGCCGAGGCGATGGCCGTGATGCCCAGCGCGATCGCCGACACCGCGAGCAGCTGGTTCAGTGCGGCCGCGTGCTGGTGGACTTCCTGGGCCGCCACCTGCTGGAGGTAGGCGGTGGAGGGCGCGGCGGTGTGCGAAGGCCGGGCGCCGAGCGCGGGGCGGTGCCGGATGGCTGGGATGTGGAACACGGGCCCGGGCAGGCTGCGGGCCAGGATGTTGGTGATGGCCAGCAGGCCGGTGCCGGAGGCCAGGAACAGGCCGCCGTACAGGGCGGTTAGGCGCAGCCGCACGGTGCGCCGCGGCAGCCGGGCCGCCAGCCTCGCTGGATCAGGGCGCAGGGTCATCGCTTGTTCCTTGGATCCGGTAGCCGGCCTGGGGCACGGTGGTGATGACCGGCGGGTCGCCGAGCTTGCCGCGCAGTCGGCTGATAGTCATCTTGACGGTGTTGGTGAACGGGTCGGCCATCTCATCCCAGGCCCGGTCCAGCAGTTCCTCGGCCGAGACCAGGGTTCCCTGGGCTTCGAGCAGCAGTTGCAGCACCGCGAACTCCTTGGGGCTGAGCTGCAGCGGCCGCCCAGCCCGGGTGGCGTGGCGGCGAGCGGGGTCCAGCCGCAGGTCCCCGCGCGCCAGCACCGGAGGCAGTGTGGGACGGGAGCGGCGGGCCAGGGCGCGGATGCGGGCGACCAGTTCGGCGATGTCGAACGGCTTGGGCAGGTAATCGTCGGCGCCCAGCCCTAGGCCCCCAACCCGGTCCTCGATCGTGGCCGAGGCAGTCAGCATCAAAATCCCGCTGCCATCCTCACTGGCGGCCAGCTGGCGGCAGACCTCGTCGCCGTGGACGCCGGGCAGGTCCCGGTCCAGCACGATCACGTCATACCGGCTGACGGCGGTCTTTTCGAGCGCGTCGCCGCCGTCGAAGGCCACGTCGGCGGCCATGCCCTCGCGGCGCAGCACGGCCGCGATCGCCAGCGCCAGCTTGGCGTGGTCTTCGACCACCAGCACCCTCATCGTGTTCCCCTGCGGCCGGTGCGGTCTGCCCGCCCGCGTCCCCCGCGGCCGGGCGTGCTTGTTCCCAACCTGCCGGGCCAGCGATAACAACGGCGTAACAGCGTTACCGCCAGGTTATGGCCCCTGCCGTACAACCACTGTAGCGACGCTTCCAGCAAGCGACGGACAACCACATATGCCACGTCACCTGACGCACCGCTGAGACGGCTGGCCAGGTGCGGCCGCCGGTGTGGCCGCCCGGCCTGTGGTCGCCCCTGTTCCGCAGAAAGAAGGAATCAGGCATGAACAAGATCAGTGGCAGCCGCCGAGGGGCGCTGTGGCAAGTGGCCGCCGTAGCGGTCCTGGCCGCGGTCACCCTGGCGGCGGCGGCCTGCGGTGACGGTTCGAACGGGGCGAGGCCCAATGCCAGCCCGTCGCAGGGGAGGGCGCAGCAACTGGACGCCTTCGCCCAGTGCCTGCGCAACAACGGGGAGCCGAACGCCTATATCTCCAACCCGAACAGCAACTCGAACTCCTCTGCCCCCGTGCTGAGCATCATGGGATCTACGCTCACCGGCGTCACGCCCCGCACGGCCCAGTTCACCTCGGCCATGAAGGCATGCAAGCACCTGCTCCCAGGAGGCGGCCCGCCCCCCGTGACGCAGCAGCAGAAAACCCAAATGCTGAAAGCCGCGGCCTGCATGCGGTCGCACGGCTACCCCACTTACCCGGACCCTGTATTCCAGAACGGCGGCGTTATCGAGCAGCCGCTGCCGGCCAGCATCGACACGACCTCTCCGCAGTTCGAGGCCGCGCTGAAGACCTGCAACGCGTAGCCCCGGCAGGTGACTACGGCGGGCGTAGCACGTCCGGCCAGGAAGAAGGGTTCTTGAAATGAACGCCGAACAGTCGCCGCAGGCGCAGAGAGCATACCGGGTGCACGAATCGTCCGGCCTGAAGGGTGACGGAAGGTCATGAGCAGCACGGATGCCCGCGAGCAGCCGACCGGGGCGGCCGCGGATGAGCCGGCAGCCACCGGCGGCGCGGCGGAAGCCGCACCGCCCGGGCAGTCGGGTGGGCACCGGCGTCACCCGGGCCGCTGGGTGGGGGCCGGCGTGGTGGTGGTGCTGGTGGCAGGGGTAGGTGCGGCGCTGGCGGTCGGGATGTTCAGCAAACCGGGCCGGGGCTCTGGGTCGTCGGCTAACAGCGGGTACCGGACGTCGACCGCGACCGTTGAGCGAGGGTCGCTGACCAGCCAGTCGGTGGTGGACGCGACGCTGGGCAAGGCCGGGACGTGGAGCGTGGTGGTCCCGCAGAGCTCCTCCTCCTCGGCGAGCGGCTCGGGCTCGATTACCTGGCTGCCGCGGGTGGGGCGGACGGTATACCAGGGGCAGCGGATCTATGACGTGTCCGGGGTCCCGGTGGTGCTGCTCTACGGGAATATCCCGGCCTACCGTGACCTGTCGGGGGGGATGTATGGGGAGGATGTCACCGAGCTAAACACGGCGCTGGTGAAGCTGGGGTATGCGACCGCGGCGGCGCTGGGCCCGAAGGCGGGGTGGGATTACTACAGCGGTGAGACCGCGTACGCGGTGGAGCAACTGCAGGCCAAGCTGGGCCTGACCGAGACGGGGGCGCTGTCGCTGGGCGAGGCGGTGTTCCTGCCGAGCCCGGCGCTGATCACCGGGTGGGGCACCACCACGGTGGTGGGCAGCCCGGCTACGCCGGGGACCGTGCTGCTGACCGCGTCCTCTACCACACCGGTGGTGACCATCAACCTGGACGCCGGGCAGCAGTCCGAGGTGAAGGCCGGTGACCCGGTGAGCGTCACGCTGCCCGACGGCAGCATCACCCAGGGAGTGATCTCCCAGATCAGCCGGGTGGCCTCCGCCCCGTCCTCGTCGTCCTCGTCGGGTAACTCGCCGGGCGGCAGCGGTTCAGCGAACGGCAACGGCTCGTCCGGCACGGGGGACACGATCACGGTGCTGGCCACGCTGAAGCACCCGAAGGCGGCCGGGCGGCTGAACTCCGCCCCGGTGACGGTGACGATCACTGAGGCCAGCGTTTCCAACGTGCTGAGCGTGCCGGTCGACGCGCTGCTGGCCCAGCCCGGCGGGTACGTGGTGGAGGTAACCGGGCCGGACGGGCGTCACTTCGTGAGGGTGACGCCGGGCCTGTTCGACGACGCGGCCGGGCGGGTGCAGGTGACCGCCAACCTGGCCCCCGGGCAGCATGTGGTGGTGCCGGGGCTATGAGCACCCAGGTGCATGAGGCGCTGGCCGGGTCCGGTCCCGCGGCTGGTGGGCTAGTGCTCGAGCTGGAACAGGTGACCAAGGTCTATCCCGGATCGCCGCCGGTGCCCGCGCTGCGCGGGGTGAGCCTTCAGGTGGCGGCCGGGGAACTGGCCGGGGTGCTCGGCCCGTCGGGGTCGGGGAAGACCACGCTGCTGCACGTGGCCGGGACCTTGGACCAGGCCAGCAGCGGGACCGTCAAGGTGGCCGGGCTGGACGTGGCCGGGCTATCGGACCGGGAGCTTGCGGGGCTGCGGGCGTCGGCGATCGGGTTCGTGTTCCAGCAGTACTTCTTGGCCGAGCACCAGAAGATCTTGGACAACGTGGCCGACGGCCTGCTGTACGCGGGGGTGGGCCTGGCCAGTCGCCGCGAGGCCGCGGCCATTGCCCTGGAACAGGTCGGGCTCGGCCACCGGCTGGGCGCCCGGCCCACCCAGCTATCGGGTGGAGAGCGGCAGCGGGTGGCGATCGCCCGGGCGCTCGCCGGGGCCCCGGCGATTGTGCTGGCCGACGAGCCCACCGGCAACCTCGACTCCGGCACCGGCGCCGCGATCATCGACCTGCTGCACGAGCTGAACCGGGCCGGGACCACGATCGTGGTGGTCACCCACGACCACGCGATCGCCGCCCGGATGCGCCGGCAGGTCCAGATGCTGGACGGGCGGATCATCTCCGACACCGGCCCCGGCACCGCCGGCGGCGTGTCGCCGGGCTGGGAGGAGTCGCATAAGCGGCTGGCGGGCTGGCCGCCCTTGCGGCCTGAGCGGGAAGGAGAACCGTCATGACAGCCCGGGCGCCCGCCGCATCAGCGGCCGCCCTGGCGCCGCGCCGCCCGGCTGCGGCCCGGCTGCGGCTGGCCGACCTGGCCCGGCTTTCTGCGGTCGGGCTGCGCACCCGCAAGCTCCGCGCCGGGCTGTCGGCGCTGGGCATCGCAATCGGGGTGGCCGCGATCGTGGCAGTGCTCGGCTTGTCGTCCTCATCGGCGGCGGGGCTGAACGCCGAGATCGCCGCGCTGGGCACCAACCTGCTCACCGTCCAAACCGCCGGCGCGAGCCTGCCCGGGCAGCCCGCCGAACTGCCCACCACCGCTCCGGCGATGATCGGCCGCCTGGCCAGTGTGTACGCCGTCCAGTTCACCGGCAGCACCACGGCCAGCGCCTACCGCAGCCCGCTGATCCCCAGCGTGAACACCAACGCGCTGACCGTCGACGCCGCCACCCTCGGGCTGCCCGCGGCCGCCGAGACCAGCCTGGCCCAGGGTTCCTACCTGAACCCGGCGACTAGCAGCGAGCCGGTCGCGGTGCTCGGCGCCGCCGCCGCCCAGCTGCTGGGCATTGACCGGGTGGTCCCTGGGGAGCGGATCTGGATCACCACCGGCACCGGCACCAGTATGTGGCTGTACGTTGCCGGGATCCTCAAGCCCGACGTGCTGGCCCCCGACATCGACTCCTCGATCCTGGTCGGCTACCCGTTCGCCGAAAAGTACCTCGGTTACGACGGCCACCCCACCACGATCTACATCAAGGCCGTCGACAGCCAGGTCAACCGGGTCCACAACCTGCTGGCAGCCCAGGCCAGCCCGGAGGACCCCACAGTCGCCAACGTGTCCCAGCCCTCATCCGCGCTGGTCGCGCAAGCCGCCGCGAAGGCCGCGTTCAACTCGCTGTTCCTCGGGCTCGGCGCGGTCGCGCTGCTGGTCGGCGCCATCGGGGTGGCCAACATCATGGTCATCTCCGTGCTCGAACGCCGCTCCGAGATCGGGCTGCGCCGCGCGCTGGGCGCCACCAAGGGCCACATCCGCACCCAGTTCCTGTCCGAGGCGATCCTGCTGGCCCTGGCCGGCGGTGTCGTGGGCATCGGCCTCGGCGCGCTCGCCACCGCCATCTACGCCCACGTCAAAGGTTGGGCGACCGTCATACCCACCGACGCCTGGGCCGGCGGCCTGGCCGCGACCATCCTCATCGGCGCCCTCGCCGGCCTGCTCCCCGCCCTGCGCGCCGCCCGCCTCAACCCCACCGAGGCCCTCTGGTCACTCTGATGTGGGCGGCCACAGGCTCCGGCGATCAAGAAACTGAGGGTGCAGATGATCCGAATCCTGCTGAGAGCGGCCGTCACTGGCACAGGCCACCAGCCATGCAGAACGGCGGCATTGTGCGCTCCGATCTCGGAGATCGCGAAGTTTCGTAGACCAGACGATCAGCCTGGCCGCTTTAACGATGACGGTGCTGGCCGCCCGTGGTATATCTACTTCTGGCTGGTCAAGATATACTGGATGCTCGAGGAGGTGGCGATGGCGAAGACCCTGATTGATGTGGACGAGGGGGACCTGGCGGCGGCTCAGGAGGTTCTGCATACGCGGACGAAGAAGGACACGGTCAACGCGGCGCTGCGCCAGGTGGCCGCGCTGGCGGCTCGGCGGCGGGACTTGCAGAGGCTGACCTCTAACGGCCTGCCAGACCTGGAAAATGCGGAGGTCATGCGGGGCGCATGGCGGCAGTAGCCAGCTACCTGGCCGATACCAGCGCGCTGGCGCGCTTGCGGCATGCGCCCGTTGCCGCGGTGCTGGGGCCGCTGATCGAGGCGGGGCTCGTTGCCACCTGCGGTGTCATCGAATTTGAACTGGGCTGGGCGACCAGGAGCGGCAAGGAGTTCGATGAGCTGCGCGCGGACCGCGATGCCGGTTATGAGTGGCTGCCCACCCATGATGAGGACTGGCGCCGGGCACTGGCCGTGCAGCGGCAGCTGTGGCGTAGCGGGCAGGTCAGGGCGGTCGGCTTTCCGGACCTGCTGATCGCTGCCGTGGCCGAGCGCGAACGCGTCACCGTGCTCCATTACGACGGCGATTACGAGCTCATCACCCAGGTCACTGCCCAGCCAGCGCACTGGGTCGTCCCCCGCGGAACCGTTCCCTGAGCGGAGCAGCGCACAGCACAGAAGCACCGCAACAGGCCGAGACATCAGCGGATCTACCGACACCTGCAGGGATACTGGCCTGCGGCGAAGGACGCCTGTGAATCGGCTGCCTATTGTTAGCAGGCAGGGGTCAGGAGTCGAGTCTCCCTAGCTCCACCAGGCGAAACCCCTCCCACCAAGATCGATAGCGGCCCGCTCGTGCCATTAGCTCGCTGAGCCAGGGCCGCTGTGGGCGTCGGCTCCGACCCGGCGCTAATGAAACCCAGTCCGTACCGTGTACGCACGGCAGTAGGCGTCCTCGACGCCAACCCCGCTGAATGCGTCTTCGTACGCCTGGCAGGTGTCGCCGTGATCGGGTACGCGAACAAGCCCGCCAAGGTCGACTAGCTGACGCAGGCCGGAGCCGACGCCGTGACCACCGAGCTAGCCGAAATCACCACGGCACTGCATGCACCGAGCGCTTGTGATCCGCCAACTGATCCGCGACGCATGTCCGCCAGCTGATGTGCGACAGGTCTAGAAGCCTGACGATCACATGACGGGCGGCGACGCACGGATCTGCTTGATGAGCGGTCGTGGGCAGCGCATGAGGAGCAGGCGTCAGGAGACCGACAGCGGCCAGCGGTATCGGCGCCACTCGTCCCATGTCGCGAATCCAGCCGGTGGATCATCAATGGGTTCACTGCCGTCGAGTTCGCCTGGGGTCGGGATGTCGATGTTGGCAGCCCACTCGGCGAGTTCCTCGTCGGACATAGGCCAGGTCGTGTGTGGCGCTTCGGCTTGGCGCTGATCAAGTCGTCTCCGCTGCTCGGCTGGGGTGAGTTCGAAATAACGCATCTCCACCATCGCGCCTAGGTCTGCTGCTGCCTGGCGTAGAGCGGAGCGCTCGTCTCGACCCCACAGGCCATAGTCGATCACGACGTTGTTGCCGAGTTCGAGGGCGCGCAGCCCGATCTGGATGAGCCGTCCTTCGATCACGTCCTGAGCCGATGGCGGATTCTCGTGCCCGTAGAGAGCCTTCACCCATTCGTCCTTCGTGAGACGAAGTGCTTTCTGCTCGATCTCGATGCGCCGAGCAGCAGTGGTCTTCCCGGTGCATGGGAGTCCCACAGTCAGGAACAGTCTTGGTTGCCTCATCATCACCCGCTTCCGACCGAACGCCTCATCATTGCTGACATCCGCTCATGGCCGCTGATAGTCCGCGTTTGCGCCCAGTAACTACTGGGCTTCCGAGCCCATCCGCCTCGCCATCGCCGAGGCATCTTGGATGCCGCGAACCGCAGGGCAGTCAGACATGCTGGTAAAGGTCGCTTGACATCAGAGGGGAAGTAAAGCTACCTTGACATCATGCGGAATCAGGTCCGGGAGCAGCGCACCCAGCGGGAGATGTCCCAGGCGGCGCTAGCGGCCGTCCTTGGCGTGTCGCGGCAGACGGTCATCTCGATCGAGAGCGGCCGGTACCTGCCCTCGCTGCCGCTGGCGTTCGCGATCGCGCGGTTCTTTGACCTGACGGTCGACAAGATGTTTGACCCGGAAGAGGAGGAGGCAGGCGCATGATGAAGTTCATTCGCCCCCGGCTGCGGAAGCCGCTGCTGAGAGGCATTGCCGGGCTGGGGCTCGCTGGCGCCTGGGCTATCGGCGGCGGCCACGCACGGTGGCTGGCGATCGTCATCGCGATAGTCGTTCTCGGCCATGCAATGGCCTGGTACGTGTGGGCAGGGAACGACAGCGACGACGGGGCGCTGCTGGGCTCCCGGGCTGATGAGCGGCAAAAGCTGGTCGGCCAGAAGGCGCGGGCGCTGGCCGGGGTTGTCGCCATGGCCGCTGCTTACACCGGCCTGGTGATCACGCTGGCGGTCAAGTGGGCTGACGCCTGGCCGTTCGCGGCCCTATTCGCCGTCACGGGCTTCGCTTATCTACTCGGCCTGTCTTCCTACGGCTCCGGTGAACCGGCGGACGACGCCGACGCCAGGCACAAGGAGCGATCCCCGGTCAGTCACTGACCCTGCCCGATTCAGGCTAACCAGCCAGAGTCCTGGCGAGAGCTTCGGCGAGGCGGTGCGAGTCGCCGGTGGTCTGCACCGACGGAACGCAAAGCTGCAGCTGACGGTCACGCTGTCACCGGCTGAGCCGGTTCCCGGGGTTGTATGTCCATCCTGACCACCGTCGCCGCCTGCGGCGGCAGCCTGTCCGGAGTCACCTAGAGTGTCTAGTAATAAATACCGCATGTCTAAGCTACGGTGCCGCATAGTTTCACGAGCATGCGTTTTCACAAGCCATGATCTGGATACCGAAGAGATCTGGATTGCGACATGCGGCGGTAAGTGCTAGACGAGTTCGATGGGCTGGCTCTAACCTGCCGGGCAGGAGGTGGGTGTGGTGAGCGAGGCGAGCCGGCTGCGGGCGCTGACCGAGGCGGGGCTGCTGCACGCCAGCCCGGCGGCGGTCCGCTCGCCGTTGTTCACGACGGGCGGGGAGTTCTTCCTGGCCGCGGACAAGGTCCAGGTGAAGTACGAGATGCTGCGCTGCCACCTGGTCGACGGGCGGCCGGTCACCGAGGCCGCGGCGGCGCACGGCTATTCGCGCGCGGCGTTCTATCTGGTGCTGGCGTCCTTTTCGCAGACGGGCATGGCGGGGCTGCTGGACGAGCGGCGCGGCCGCCGCGGGCCGGTGAAGCTGCGCCCGGACATCGTGGAGTTCATCCGCGCCGCCGAGGCGGGCCCGGGCGTGCTGGCCGAGCAGGTCGAGGACCGGTTCGGGGTGCGGCTGCACCGGCGGACCATCGAGCGGGCCCGGGCCCGGTGAGCACCCGGTCGTTCTGGCCGCCGGCCGAGGCGGCGCAGGCCGACTACGAGAGGCTGCGCGCGCATCTGCTCGGGGACGGCATGCTGCCCGATGACCTGGCCGCGGCACGGTTCGCCCGCCGCGGGCTGGCCGGGCTGATCACCTGGCCGGTCAGCGAGCCGGTGTTCGCCGCGGAGCTGCTCGGCGCGGCCCGGGCGCCGTGGAACCCGCATGCCGACGAGCGGGTCAGCGCGCTGGCCGCCGGCTATCAGTTCCTGCTCACGGCCGCCATGCTGCAGCGCCGGCCCGCCGCGGCGGAGGCCCGGCGGTGAAGGCCGCCCCTTGCGCGCCGATCCCGTCGCGGGACGATGCGGGGACGATGACCTGCCCGGTCTGCCAGGACCGCTTTGCCCCGGCCGGGCGGCAGCGGTATTGCGGTGACAGGTGCCGTAAGACCGCGTTCCGGCGCCGCCACCAGGACCAGCCCGGCCCGGTCACCGTGCCGGCCGCGCGGCCCCGCCGGGAGCACACCGCCTGCGAATGCCCGGACTGCGGGAGCGCCTGCTCGGCGAGCAGCGCTGCCCTGACTGCGCCACCTTCGCCCGCCGCGTCGGCCCGGGCGGCCCGTGCCCGCACTGCTCGGAGCCGGTTGCCCTGGCCGACTTGATCCAGGAGGCACACCGGTGAAGGTCGCCCTTTACGCCCGGGTCTCGACCGAGCGGCAGGCCGGACGCGGCACGATCGGCTCCCAGCTGCAGGTCCTGCGCGAGCGCGTCACGGCCAGCGGGGACGAGCTGGCCGGCGAGTACATCGACGACGGCCAGTCCGGCGCGCGGCTGGACCGGCCGGGCCTGGACGCGCTGCGCGACGCCGCCGAGGCCGGCCTGTTCGAGATGGTGTGGTGCCTGTCCCCGGACCGGCTCGCCCGCGCCTACGCCTACCAGGTCCTGGTCCTGGACGAGCTGGCCCGCTTCGGGGTCACGGTGCGGTTCACCGACGCCCCCGGCCTGGCCGCCGGTGACCCGCAAGCCACGCTGCTCACCCAGGTGCAGGGCGTGATCGCCGAGTACGAGAAGGCGAAGATCGCCGAACGGTACCGGCGCGGCAAGCTGTTCCGCGCCCGCGCCGGGGAGATCATCACCTGGAAGACCGCCTACGGCTACCGGCGCGTCGCCCGCACCGGCGGCGTCGCGGCGCACCTGGAGATCTACGAACCCGAAGCCGCCGTGGTGCGGCGCATCTTCACCGACCGGGCCGCGGGCATCACGGTCCGCGAGATCTGCCGGCGGCTCAACGCCGACCGCTCCCCTCACCGACCGGGAAGCCAACCTGGGGCACCTCGACCCTCTGCCGGCTGCTGGGCAACGAGGCTTACATCGGCCGGGTCTACTTCAACCGCACCGAGACCATCACCGATCCGCGGCCGCGCCCGGCGCACCCGGCAGGTCCCGCGCCCGCGCGAGGACTGGATCCCGATCGGCTGCCCCCGCATCATCACCGACGAGCAATTCGAGGCAGCCGGCCGCGTCGCCTACGACAACGCCAAATGGAGCCCGCGCCGCGCCGAACCCGGCGAATGGCTGCTCAAGGGCCTGGTCAAGATGCGGGGTCTGCGACGTCGGCACCAACTGCCACAAGATGCGCGGCCGCAACGGCACCTGGCACCGCTACTACTACTGCCGCAACCACGACCCGCTGCGCGCCGGCGGGGAAGACCGCCGCTGCCCCGAACGCAACATCCGCGCCGACGCGCTCGATGAGTTCGTCTTCGGCCAGATCCGGACCGCGCTCACCAAGCCCGAGATGCTGCTGGCCGGCGAGCAAGCCATCGCGGTCACCACCCCGATCCCCGACGACGAGCTGCTCGCCGCCGAGCTCGCCCGCCTCGACCGCAAGATCGACGCCACCACAGCCGAACGCCGCCGGCTCGCCGACCTCTACCAGGCCGGGCTCATCGAGCTGCCCGAACTGCAACGCCGCTCCAGCGAAGTCGCCGCGCGGCTGCGCGACCAGCAAGCCAAACGCGACACCCTCGCCGCCGAGCGGACCGCGCTCGCGCACGGGAACCTGCTCCGCCGCCGCGTCACCGACTTCGCCCGGCAGATCAGCGAAGTGATCGACCAGCTCGACCGCCCCCAGAAACAGCAGCTGCTGCGACTGCTGATCGAAGACGTCCACGTCACCGGCTGGCAAGTCAAAATCCGGCTGCGCGATACCCCTCGACCCGCCAGACCCCGGCCCACCCGCCCCGCACCAAAACGCAACCCGCCACCACCGGCCACCCGGCCCGCCGTGTCAAGCCAAGACCGTTTGCGTTCCGTCGGTGGTGCACGAGGTGGGCGTGGTGGAGCCGCATTAAGCTGGACCTCATGGTCGAGCCGAGGTACGCCGTAAAGGCTCTCGATCAGTCGACGTGGGCCGCGTTTGCCGCATTGGTGGAGCGCAACAACGGTATCTTTGGCGGCTGCTGGTGCATGGGCTTCCACCCCGAAGAGTCTTGGACCGACGTGCAGCAGGAACGTTATGCGCAGAAACGTGCTGCGAAGGAACAGCGAGTCCTACAGGACAAGGCCCACGCCGCGCTTGTTTTCGAGGGGGAGGATTGCGTTGGCTGGTGCCAGTTCGGCGCGCCCGCCGAGGTGCCCAGGATCAAGAGCCGGGCGGCGTACGAAAAAGGCAGGACGACCTCGCCAGACTGGCGAATCGCTTGCTGCTATGTCGGTAAGGGGCACCGGCGCCAGGGCGTGGCTACTGCGGCGCTCGCCGGGGCGGTTGATCTCATCGCGGGCCTGGGCGGGGGGACTGTCGAGGGCTACCCGGAACCCGCAGGCTCGGTGCCCGCCGGTTTTCTCTACAACGGCGCTTTGTCGACCTACGAGAAGCTCGGATTCACCCGTGACCGCAAAATCGGCAAGCACCGCTGGGTCGTGACCAGGATCGTCGAGCCGAGATTCTAGAAGAACGCCGTCAGACGCTGAGTCGGTGTGCAGGGCACTGGTCGGTCTCGCGGTGGCGCTGGCCGCAGGATAGCCGCCGTCCATGCGGGCAGGCGGTGGTTTTGCGGCGGGGATGGCAGCGGGAGAGGCCGGCCGCCGGGCTGCGGGCGCCGGGTGTGCACGGGGCCGAAGGACGGGGCGGTGAAGGTGGCGAACGCGGCGTCGCCTTGGTCCAAGAACGGACTGACTTATTCGGCACTCACCTCTAGAGTTCTGGCCTTTCGTCTTCCGGCCTGATGCCGGTTGGCTCGTGCCCGGCCAGGTGGGTCGGGGCACGGTGGTGGATGATCGTAAGGTCTTCCTCGAT
>CAVPPJ010000014.1:0-121907 GCA_963707065.1 uncultured Actinomycetes bacterium | reverse complement strand
GGACCAAGATCACCCGTTAGGCTCCGCGTGCCATTAACGTGCCGTTAGACGGCTGACTCTCCGTCTGCGGGCGCCTCTTCCGGGCGGGTCGCGGCGGTGCCCTGGGCGCCGTCGATTCGTCGCGCGAGGGCATCGGCGATCTTGTGGTCTGCTGCGGTGGTGGCGTGCTGGTAGATCATCGCGGCGCGGGCACTGTCGTGGCCCATCCGCGCCTTGAGGTCCGCCAGGCTGACGCCTGACTGCGCGGCCAGGTGTTGCCCGTGTGCCGCAGATCATGGAAGTGCAGGCCGGGAACGCCCAGGCTGGTGACCGCTGCTGACCAGCCGGTGGCACGGCGGAAGTTGCCCCGGCGTAGCACTCCGCCGAGCGCTCCGGTGAAGATGAGCGCCGTGTCCTCGCCGGGGACGGACCAGGACACGGTCCGGGGGTTCAGCTGCCGGTGCACCCCTGGCTGGTGGCCACCAGGCGGACGCCGATTCTGGATAGGTTGGTGGGGGTGATGATCTGCACCCCGGCCCCTGCGGGGAGGGCTGAGGGGTCGATCGCCAGGATCGCGTGTCCCGGGGGCTGCCCAGGGGCTATTGAGGGGACAACCTTCGGCAGTAGCCCAGCGTGGTTGCCGTGGTACCACTGACACGGCTCCAGCTGGACGTTCGGCGGGTTTCCGAAGACGACACTGGCCGGTACGCCGTCGGCGCGGAGCTTGCGCTGCAACCCCGCCGGATCGCGCAGCTGGTTGATCCTGACATAGACCGTGCCGTCGGCGTGTTTGACTACCGTCCACGCGCTCAGGTAGATGCCGGGCCGAACGGTGGCCGAGTGGCCCGGCAGTAGCGCAGTCACGGCGAGCACCGCGGCGGCCACCACGCCCATGCCTGCGGCTAGGCCGGGAATCCGGCGGCGCTTGCGTATCGCGTGGCTGCGACTGATGATTTGATCTGCCGGGATCGTCATGTGCACGTCGGTGACGGACGCCTTCACCACAGTGGCCAGTTCGTCGTCGTTCATGAGGGGCTCTCCTGCTGTCGTTCGGGCGTAAGGTCGTTGCGCAGCGCGGACAGGGCGCGGGCCATGTGGGCCATGACCGTGTTCGGGGTGATGCCGAGCACCTCCGCGGTGGCCCTGGTGTCCAGATCGAGGAGCAGCCGCAGGGCAACCACCTGCCGTTGCCGGGCGGGCAGCCGCATCAGGGCCGTCTTGAGCCGCGGATCGATGGAGCTGTCGGCCACCCCATCGCCCGCAGGCAGATCCGCGACCACACTGGGATCGGGGACCGCCACCTCCCGGCGGTGGCGCCGCCACCGGGAGATGTTCATGTTCAGCGCAGTCCGCACCACCCATGCCGCCGGGGCCGGGTGCCTGCTGACAGTGCGCCATGATGCACACGCCCGCGCGAAGGCCTCGGCAACAAGCTCCTGCGCCGTGTCCTGGTCACCGACGCTGATCAGGACGGTACGAAGGCAGTCGTCCCTGGATCTGCGATAGAACTCCGCGAAGCCCAGTCGTTGGGTTCCCACACTCACTCAACGCACAACCGGTTCCCCCGGGATTAGCCGTGCCCGTTGCGTGCCCGATTGAGCAGTGAATCGGAGCGAACAGCGGTCACTCTCGGACAAGCTCATACGATGGCCGAACAGGGACGACGCAGGTAGCGCAGGCGACTGAGACGATCTCCTGGGCAGTAGGCCGCAGGTTCGAGTCCTGCTCGGGGCGCAAGATCAAAATTAGGCGAATCCGCAGGTCCGGCGCCATGTGTCCAGCCGGACACCCAGCAGACCGCTACTCATATTCATCAGGCGGCTGCGAAGAAGACAGGGCAAGAGCAGGAAGCCCCAGCCTCAGTCCCCGTGCGGGCCATCACCTTCGACTGCGGCGATGAAACCGTCGGGGTCGACGAGGCTGATGATCAGTGAGCTGACCTTCATCTTGCGAAAAACTGTGCTGAGTTGCCGGGGCAGATAGCAGGGCGGATCGATGACGAGCTCGACCAAGCCGTCATGCGAGCCGTTCACGAGCCAGCGCCCTCGGCGGCCGTGTACCCCGATCGTCCCCCGGGTCTGGTGATCAGAACGGGCGGCCGATCGCACCGAGCTGCGTGGGATGTCCAGATGGAAATCGGGCACCCGAACCCGCAGCACGGCGGAGTCGACCTCCACGCCGCCGCGTCCCGGGCCCCCACCCCGCCGTGTGTCATCCCACAGGGAAATCCGGCCCATATCGCTGTAGTCGATAGCGAACCATCTCGCGCTGGAGGACGAGGCGGCTCCGGCTCCCTGGTAATTCTTGATGACCTCGCGCCGGGCGGTGGCATACGGCTCGCCTGTTTCCGCCATGCGCTTGCGGGCTGCTGCCCTGATCTTGTCGTGCGACATCGTGCCCCTGCTCCGGTGGCCGCGTCCCGGCGCCTGGCCACCGCATAGAGGAAATCACGATGGAAGGGAAGGAATCACGCGAGGGCTGTGCCGCTCTTGTCCTCAGGCACTACCACCAGCGCCGGGCTGGCGTAGCTCGGATCGGGCAGACGTGGCTGCCAACTTGCAGAATACGCCAGCCAGACAAAGCGGCACAACCGGCGTGCGTGGCATGGGGTGGAAGTGCAGTCACGGTCTGTAAAGCCGCTCCCTGACATATGGCGAGCGAAGATCACGCATCGTGCCATGCCGTGCTCGCCACTGCCCGATCGGACGGCCACCAAAGGAGAGTCACGGTCACCTGTGGGCACACCGATGGATGCTCAGGCTGCGATCAGCCAGGTGACCAAGCCGACCGAAGAAACCTGATAAGGAAGAAGTCGAAAGTTCCGGTCTTCCCCGGTCAGCCTGACAACAGGGATCGTGGCCTAAGAACCAGGCCATGCGGTCTGTAGGCTTGGGTCGCAGCGAGCGCATGGTCAGGAATGAGTGCATGAGCTTTGACCTCCAGGTGTTCCCGGCCTCGGGCCCGTCAACTGTCGCTGAGGTCCGGCGCCTCCTGGACGCTGAGGAGCAGCGGCTGATCAGCGGTGCCGACAGTCCGCTTCCTGCGCCCGGCCCGGAGATGGCTAGGTTCATGGGCGAGATCAAGCACCGCTGGCCGTCCCTGGAGGACGACCCGGACGGCAGTCCCTGGACCATCGAGCCCAGTTGGGAACCCTCGCTCGGTGGCGGGGCCGGGCTGGCGATCAAGTGGTCATGCCCCGACTCGGTGCTGCTAGCTATCTTCGAGCTCGCCGACCGCGTCGGCGTGATCGTTTATGATCCGCAAGCTGAGGTGGTGTATCTTCCAGGCGGAGCGGCAGTCAGGTAATCAGACAGCCGAGTCCACGTTCCCGTGCACCGTCGGCTTTGGTCCGCGCAGACCCGGGGGAACCGCCGCGGCAGTCCTCCCGGGTCCGCAGTCCACATCCCGGGCCCCAAGGGTCAGCTGATCGTGCTAACGGATTTGCTAACAACAGATTCGGACAGCCTCGGAAGCCCCTGGACCAGGCCGTCGCCGGAGACCCTGCGAACAGGACAGCCGGACAGCTACGGACCGGTCTGGACGGCCGGAATCTTGCTACGGATCAGAAGCTCAGAGACGAGGCCCCGGTCGGTCCGCCTGACACCCACGGTTGACACCAACGGGCCTGGATCTCATCGGACTCTATAGGACTAGCAAACCGTGGATTCGCAGGCCAGCGACCACGTCAGACAACCTGCGCGGATTTTGCAAGCAGGGGGTCAGGAGTTCGAGTCTCCTTAGCTCCACCAGGCAAAACACCCGGACCAAGATCACCCGTTTAGGGTCGGCGTGCCCCTCACGTGCCCGATCCTTCCGCCGTATCGCTATCCGGCGAGGTGTCAGGCTGCGGCCTGGACGCGTTCGAGGGCGTCTGCTTTGGCGGGCTTGGTGGCGTATCCGATTACGGTGATGCCTGCCAGGTGCCCGGCGAGAAGCTTCCGTCAGGCAACGAGCTGGCTAAGCGGTACGGCGTGGCCAGGATGACCGTCCAGCAGGCCATCCGCCTGCTGAGAGACGAGGGACTGATCGTGTCCCGGCAGGGCAGCGGAGTATTCGTCCGTGAGCGCACCGCCCGGGCGATCGCCCTGCGCCCGCATGTCGAGCGTGCCTTCGAGCGGCCGAAGGTATCGATCGACTTCGCCGGGTTCTCCGGCGAGACTCTGCATGGCGTCATCCAGGAGCCGCTGGACAAGATCCGGCTGGGCCAGCTCGCGCCCGAAAGCATCGACATCCGGATACTGGTCCCGGACACCAGCCAGCCGTGGGCCATCCCGTGCCGGGTCGGCGACCTGGCCGATGAGCCGGCGTTCCGGGAGAGAGCCGAGCAGATCTCCCGGCGCCATACCGAGGCAATCACCGAGTCGGTGGCCGAGCTGGCCGACCTGGGGCTAGTGCACTCGGCCTCTGCGCAGGTCAGGGTGCATGGCGCGGCGCCGATGTTCAAGCTGTACATCCTGAACCGGGCCGAGGCGTTCTTCGGGTTCTACCCGATTGCCGAGCACACGGTGACACTGCACGGCGAGAGCGTCCCGGTGTATGACCTGATGGGCAAGGACGCCACCATGTTCCACTACGAGCAGGGAGATGCCCCGGATTCGGTCGGCGGCCAGTACGTCGCCCAGGCCCAGGCCTGGTTCGACAGCATGTGGGCCACCGTCAGCCGTGACCACCCGCGATGACCAGCCGCAGCATCGGGCAGATCATCAAAGGCACCCGTCATCTCCTGCTCGACTTCGACGGCCCCGTCTGCTCCGTCTTCGCCGGAACCCCGGCATCAGATGTGGCGAGTCAGCTCCGTTACGCCCTCCAGGCGGCGGGCTTCAGCCTGCCCGGCTACGCGCAGGAGGAGACCGATCCGCTCGAAGTGTTCCGCGAAGCCGCGAAGCTCAGCCCTGCTGCCGCTGCCGTCGCCCAGCAGCTGCTGACAGCCTTCGAGGCCCGCGCCATCGTCAGCGCCCGATCGGCCGGATCGCTCGGTCCCTACGAGTACCTGCTGAGTGTCGACCTGCGTGACAACCACTACGGCAGACGGCAGACACGCACGGACGCCCGCGGATCATAGGCCCAGGTCAGGACCTGAACAGCAGCTGGCATCGGTATCGTCTCGTTTGCCTGATAAGGAAACGGTCAATTGGTCAGGCGGTCCGGATGGGCACACCGGGCACGGGCCAAGATGAGGAGCTGGCCAGCAAGCCAGTCCGCGGTTCGTAGCTCTGGGCTGCCGACAGGCCTGCGTCCTCCAGGCCGCGGCATTTACATCGGGTGATAAGCGGCTTACCGTTGAGCTGGCAACTTGGCGAACGGAGACGGTCGTTGTCCAGTCACGCGGAACTTCTGATCTTCCTCGCCGTGGTGGGCACTGTGTGGGTCATTCACGTTGTCCGTCAGGTCTTGCGAGAGCGCCGCAAGCCGCCAGCGTCAGGCACGACCGACGCTTACGACGGCAACTTGGTCGTGCCTGCCCCAGGTAGCAAGCACCACGGCTGGTTCGGTACACACAGCGGCGGCCACGGCGGATACGGCGACGGCCACGGTGGCGGGATCAGCGGGCACGGCGGCGGTTTTGACGGGCACGGCGGCACTGGCGGCGGCCACCACTAAGCCGTGCCCGCAGCAGCGAGGCGTGCAGACGGGTCCCTCAGTGGCCAAACTTGCTGATCTTGCTAACGCGGATGCTAACAACGGACTTGGACGAATGCGGATACCGCTGGAATCGACCGTTGTCTACATGAGCAGCAAGCAGGTCAGGTCTAGAGTCATGGATGGCCCTGGACAGACCCGATCTTGCTACGGATCAGACGGCCAGGGCCATGTACCAGAAAAGCTCCGCTCGTGCCCGCTGCGTGCCCGTCAGCAGGGGCACGCACGGCGATTCACGGTTACTCACGGGGCAACCGACGGTGTACCTGACCTGTGCAGCCGCAGGTCCGCCGGTCGCGGCCACTTCCTTTGCAAGCAGGGGGTCAGGAGCTCGAGGGACCGGAAGTTAAGGCGGGCGCAAACCCTGGCTTTGCAAAACGATCGGTATTCTCGCGGCATGACGGAAGCGCGCAGGGTGCTCATCGCCTGGGACGACGGTGCCTGCGGCATCTGGTGGGTGCTGACCAAAGAAGAGAAGGAGGCTCCAGCGCCTCCCGGACGATGGGTCGGTGCCCGGCCGGCCGAGCCGCGGCATCCCGTCAGACCGTGGAGCGACCGGCTGACAAGCCAGCTGCTTGATGACCTGCAAGTGTGGAACGATAACTGGGACGACCGGGACACTGATAGGCGGGCATTGCAGGAGCGCGGCCGGGACCTGGCGATGAGGGTTCAGGATGAGCTAGGGACAGACGGCTGGGAAGTGCTCTACCAGATGAACGGCCAGATGCTCAGGGTGCACCCGCCCGGCAGCTGGCCGATCGGCGCGTGGGAGCAGCAGCTGCTGGGCTACGCACCGCGCGGCGACGGGAGCACCCGGACGTCTTTAGCGCGGAAGAGCGCGGCAAGAACCAAGACCTCCGCGCCATTAACCCCGGTCAACAGCGGTACGCAGCGGTCACTCAATGACGGCCGCGAGCGCAGGTCAGCGATATCAGCCCAGGAAGATACGTCGATTTGCAAGCAGGGAGTCCTCACCTGGCTGATGCAGCCGGGCTGCGGCGGCTACTTCGGGCGCTTTACCAAGGTCAGGAAGAAGTCGTCGATGTGCCTGATCGCGTCGGTGAACCGGGCGGCGTCGAACGGCTTGATGACGTAGGCGTTGGCGTGCAGTTCGTAGCTGCGCAGGATGTCGGTCTCGGCCTGCGATGTGGTGAGCACGACCACGGGGATGGTGCGCAGGACGGAGTCGGCCTTGAGTTCGCCGAGGACCTCCAGGCCGCCGCGGCGGGGGAGGTTGAGGTCGAGCAAGACCAGGGCAGGCCGTGCCATGCCCGCGAAGTCATCGGTGCGGCGCAGGAACCGCATCGCCGTCTCGCCGTCGCCGACGACGTGCAATTGCAGGCCCAGGTGATGGCCCTCAAAGGCTTCCCTGGTCAGCAGCACGTCTCCGGGGTCGTCCTCGACCAGGAGAACATCGGCGGCACCGACGAGCAGGGCTGAGCTGGTCATCAGGCGGCGCCCAGCGTTGCCGGGGCCGCGGGCGCGGCAGCCAGCGCGCCGGGCGGGCTGATGAAACCGGGAGCCGCGGGCGCGAGGGCCTGGTCCAGGTCCGGGAAGTTGGGGATCAGACGGTCGAGGCCGGTGAGCGCGAAGATGCGGAGGACGGCAGCGGCGCAGATGACCAGCAGCAGCTCGCCGCCGTCGGCCCGTGCCCGCTGGTGCGCGCGGACCAGGACGTGAAGCCCGGCCGAATCGCAGAACCGTGTCCGGGTCATGTCGACCACCAGCGTCCTGCTCCCGTGCCCGGCTGCTTCGAGCAGCGCCGCCCGCAACCCGGCGGCATTGGTGATATCGATCTCCCCGGGCGCCGTCACGACGGGTACGCCGCTGACCGCCTCAACAGGGAAGCTGGCCTCAGGCATCTGTGTCACCTCCTGTGACCGGAGCGTGGCCGAAGTTCGGCTACTGCCGCGTCCCTGACCGATCAGGGCGCTACCAGGATCATGGGCCGGGCGGAGACCTGTCAATAGAAACATGAGAAAAACTTCGCGGGATTTCTCACGCGAGTAATTTCTCGCGTGGATGTTCTCGCGTGGATGTTCTCGCGTGGATGTTCTCGCGTGGATATACTCAGCAGGTATGAGTGTTACTGACGAGCGCGGCGGCAGCTGGACGCTGCTGACCGGGCACGGGCACGTGCTGGTGGAGATCGCCCGCACCCCCACCGCGCGGATCCGCGACATCAGCGCCGCCGTCGGCCTCACCGAGCGGACCGTCCAGGTCATCGTGGCCGACCTGGAAGCAGCGGGCTATCTCACCCGCACCCGGACCGGCCGCCGCACCCGGTACTCCGTGAACCGCCACCACCTGTTCCGGCACACCGCCCAGGAAGGACTCCGGATCGGCCCGTTCCTCGACCTGCTCGCAGCGAACGGCAATCCCGCCACAACCGGCCCGGGCACGTCGACGTCATAGCCGCAGGTCAGAGATCTCGTAATGCGTGAGTCGACTGAATCAAGCAATCTTGTCTCGGGTGACTGTCAAAGATGCTCGACTGCTGCCAAAGCGGTAGCCAGCTACCGACGCGGGACGACAGGCGTGGAATATCGACCCAGCAGACAGCCATACTGGACGGTCCGCCCGTTCCTACGGAGCAGATGGTCTGGGCTTTGCGCCACGAGAGCCCGCCGTGCCCGCCGTGCCCGCCGCGTGCCCGTCAGCAGGGTCGCCCCCGGTGATTCACGGTCACTCACGAGGCAACCGGCAATGCACTTGACCTGTGCGCCGCAGGTCCGCCGATTGCAGCCACTTCCTTTGCAAGCAGGGGGTCAGGAGTTCGAGTCTCCTTAGCTCCACCAGGCAAAACACCCGGACCAAGATCACCCGTGAGGGTCCGCGTGCCATTAACGTGCCATTAGACGGCTGACTCGCCGTCTGCGGGCGCCTCTTCCGGGCGGGTCGTGGCCGCGCTGGCCCGGCGTTAGCGCCGTCGCTCAGCCTTGGGAAGCCCGCGCGGCGCACGCCGGGCCGCTGTTGTAGGCGCCGCCGCTGATCACCTCGGTTCATCGGGCCGTGCGCCCTGACTGGCGGTGGCGACTCTTCGGCAAGCCGGCGTCAGTAGGCCGTCGAATACGTGCTGAAGATACCCCCCAGGTCGTAGAGGCCGCCAATCGCGGTCGATGGACTTTGGCGTGCGAACCAGGACAGGAAGGCCGCGTTGGCGAGAAGGTACTTCGAGGTCAGGGAGATGACGAGCGCCAGGTCGGCATCCCCCAGCTGGTGGCCGCGGGTTACGACAACACCGAGATCGCCCATCGGCCCGGGCTGTCCCGCGGAACCGTGCGCAAGCACCTGGAAAACATCTACGCCCGGCTGGGCGTCTCCAGCCGCACCGCCGCAGCCGCCAGCGCCTTCCCGGACATCACCTGGTCCTAGCCACTCTCAACCCGTTCGGCAGGCTGGAAGGGGTTTGTCAGGCGGTGGCGAGTGCCGCTTGGCGGGCTGGGGTGGTTCGGGTGGCTGCGGGGAAGCCGATGTCGATGTCGAGGCCGCCGCGCTGGCCGGGGTTGATGGTGAGGGTGGCGTGGTGGGCTTTGGCGATGGCGGCGACGATGGACAGGCCCAGGCCGAGGCCTTCGCCGTCGGCGGGCCGGGTGGCGGGTAGCCGCTGGAACGGCTGGAGCAGCCGGGTGACCTGGTCGGCGGGGATGACCGGCCCGGTGTTGGTGATCGTCAGCGAGGGATGTTCCCCGTCGGCGGTGACTCGGATGCTGATGCGGCCGCCGGGGATGTTGTGGCGGATCGCGTTGTCGATCAAGTTGGTGACCAGGCGCTGGAGCAGGCGGTCGTCGCCCAGTACGGGCGCGGGAGCGATGGAGGCGCTCGACGGCCAGTCCGCGGGCGGCGGCTTGTGGCTGGAGGGCCTGCAGGACGCCGGTGGTGATGGTGGCGAGGTCGAGGGGCTCGCGGCGGTCGAGGCCGCGCTGGCTGCGGGCGAGGGTGAGCAGTGCCTCGATGAGTTGTTCTTGCTGGTCGCTGGCTTCCAGCAGGTCTTGGCAGGTGGTCCGGTAGCTGGCCAGGGTGGGGTGGGGGTCGGTGAGGGCCATCTGCAGCAGGGTGCGGGTGAGGGTGAGCGGGGTGCGCAGTTCGTGGGAGGCGCTGGCGACGAACTGGCGCTGGGCGTCGAAGGCTGCTTGCAGCCGTTCGAGCAGGCTGTCGATGGTGTCGCCGAGGTCTTTGAGCTCGTCGCCGGGGCCGGGGACGGCCAGCCGCTGGTGCAGGTTGTCTTCGGAGATCGCCCGGGCGGTGGCGGTCATTTCCCGTAGCGGGCGCAGCACCCGGCCGGCTACCAGCCAGCCGAGCGCGGCCGAGGCGATGGCCGTGATGCCCAGCGCGATCGCCGACACCGCGAGCAGCTGGTTCAGTGCGGCCGCGTGCTGGTGGACTTCCTGGGCCGCCACCTGCTGGAGGTAGGCGGTGGAGGGCGCGGCGGTGTGCGAAGGCCGGGCGCCGAGCGCGGGGCGGGGCCGGATGGCTGGGATGTGGAACACGGGCCCGGGCAGGCTGCGGGCCAGGATGTTGGTGATGGCCAGCAGGCCGGTGCCGGAGGCCAGGAACAGGCCGCCGTACAGGGCGGTCAGCCGCAGCCGCACGGTGCGCCGCGGCAGCCGGGCCGCCAGCCTGGCGGGATCGGGGCGCAGGTTCATCGGGGGTTCCTTAGATCCGGTAGCCGGCCTGGGGCACGGTGGTGATGACCGGCGGGTCGCCGAGTTTGGCGCGCAGCCGGCTGATGGTCATCTTGACGGTGTTGGTGAACGGGTCGGCCATCTCATCCCAGGCCCGGTCCAGCAGTTCCTCGGCCGAGACCACGGTGCCCTGGGCTTCGAGCAGCAGTTGCAGCACCGCGAACTCCTTGGGGCTGAGCTCCAGCGGCCGCCCAGCCCGGGTGGCTTCGCGGCGGGCGGGGTCCAGCCGCAGGTCCCCGCGGGCCAGGACCGGAGGCAGTGTGGGACGGGTCCGGCGGGCCAGGGCGCGGATGCGGGCGACCAGTTCGGCGATGTTGAACGGCTTGGGCAGGTAATCGTCGGCGCCCAGCCCTAGGCCCTCGACCCGGTCCTCGATCGTGGCCGAGGCGGTCAGCATCAAAATCCCGCTGCCGTCCTCGCTGGCGGCCAGCTGGCGGCAGACCTCGTCGCCGTGGACGCCGGGCAGGTCCCGGTCCAGCACGATCACGTCATACCGGCTGACGGCGGTCTTTTCGAGCGCGTCGCCGCCGTCGAAGGCCACGTCGGCGGCCATGCCCTCGCGGCGCAGCACGGCCGCGATCGCCAGCGCCAGCTTGGCGTGGTCCTCGACCACCAGCACCCTCATCGTGTTCCCCTGCGGCCGGTGCGGTCTGCCCGCCCGGGTCCCCCGCGGCCGGGCGCGCTTGTCTTCCCAGCGTGCCGGGCCAGCGATAACAGCGGCGTAACAGCGTTACCGCCAGGTTATGGCCCCTGCCGTACAACCACTGTAGCGACGCTTCCAGCAAGCGACGGACAACCACATATGCCACGTCACCTGGCGCACCGCTGAGACGGCTGGCCAGGTGCGGCGACGCCGGTGTGGCCGCCCGGCCCGTGGTCGCCCCCTGTTCCGCAGAAAGAAGGAGTCAGGCATGAACAAGATCAGTGGCAGCCGCCGTGGGGCGCTGTGGCAAGTGGCCGCCGTAGCGGTCCTGGCCGCGGTCACCCTGGCGGCGGCGGCCTGCGGCGACGGCTCGAACGGGGCGAGGCCCCATGCCAGCCCGTCGCAGGGGAGGGCGCAGCAACTGGACGCCTTCGCCCAGTGCCTGCGCAACAACGGGGAGCCGAACGCCTATATCTCCAACCCGGCCAGCAACTCGAACTCCTCTGCCCCCGTGCTGAGCATCATGGGATCTACGCTCACCGGCGTCACGCCCCGCACGGCCCAGTTCACCTCGGCCATGAAGGCATGCAAGCACCTGCTCCCAGGAGGCGGCCCGCCCCCCGTGACGCAGCAGCAGAAAACCCAAATGCTGAAAGCCGCGGCCTGCATGCGGTCGCACGGCTACCCCACTTACCCGGACCCTGTATTCCAGAACGGCAGCGTTATCGAGCAGCCGCTGCCGGCCAGCATCGACACGACCTCTCCGCAGTTCGAGGCCGCGCTGAAGACCTGCAACGCGTAGCCCCGGCAGATGACTACGGCGGGCGTAGCACGTCCGGCCAGGAAGAAGGGTTCTTGAAATGAACGCCGAACAGTCGCCGCAGGCGCGGAGAGCATACCGGGTGCACGAATCGTCCGGCCTGAAGGGTGACGGAAGGTCATGAGCAGCACGGATGCCCGCGAGCGGCCGACCGGGGCGGCCGCGGATGAGCCGGCAGCCACCGGCGGCGCGGCGGAAGCCGCACCGCCGGGGCAGTCGGGTGGGCACCGGCGCCACCCGGGCCGCTGGGTGGCGGCCGGCGTGGTGGTGGTGCTGGTGGCAGGGGTGGGTGCGGCGCTGGCGGCCGGGGTGTTCAGCAAACCGGGCCGGGGCTCTGGGTCGTCGGCTAACAGCGGGTACCGGACGTCGACCGCGACCGTTGAGCGGGGGTCGCTGACCAGCCAGTCGGTGGTGGACGCGACGCTGGGCAAGGCCGGGACGTGGAGCGTGGTGGTCCCGCAGAGCCCTCCTCCTCCTCCTCGGCGAGCGGCTCGGGCTCGATCACCTGGCTGCCGCGGGTGGGGCGGACGGTGTACCAGGGGCAGCGGATCTATGACGTGTCCGGGGTCCCGGTGGTGCTGCTCTACGGGAACATCCCGGCCTACCGTGACCTGTCGGGGGGGATGTATGGGGAGGATGTCACCGAGCTAAACACGGCGCTGGTGAAGCTGGGGTATACGACCACGGCGGCGCTGGGCCCGAAGGCCGGGTGGGATTACTACAGCGGCGAGACCGCGTACGCGGTGGAGCAACTGCAGGCCAAGCTGGGCCTGACCGAGACCGGGACACTGTCGCTGGGCGAGGCGGTGTTCCTGCCGGGCCCGGCGCTGATCACCGGGTGGGGCACCACCACGGTGGTGGGCAGCCCGGCCACGCCCGGGACCGTCCTGCTGACCGCGTCCTCCACCACCCCGGTGGTGACCATCGACCTGGACGCCGGGCAGCAGTCCGAGGTGAAGGTCGGTGACCCGGTCAGCGTCACGCTGCCCGACGGCAGCATCACCCAGGGAGTGATCTCCCAGATCAGCAGGGTGGCCTCCTCCCCGTCCTCGTCGTCCTCGTCTTCCCGGGTAACTCGCCGGGCGGCAGCGGCTCGGCGAACGGCACCGGCTCGTCCGGCACGGGGGCCACGATCACGGTGCTGGCGACGCTGAAGCACCCGAAGGCGGCCGGGCGGCTGAACTCCGCCCCGGTGACGGTGACGATCACCGAGGCCAGCGTTTCCAACGTGCTGAGCGTGCCGGTGGACGCGCTGCTGGCCCAGCCCGGCGGCGGATACGTGGTGGAGGTGACCGGGCCGGGCGGGCATCACTTCGTGAAAGTGACGCCGGGCCTGTTCGATGACGCGGCCGGGCGGGTGCAGGTGACCGGCAACCTGGCCCCCGGGCAGCATGTGGTGGTGCCGGGGCTATGAGCACCCAGGTGCATGAGGCGCTGGCCGGGTCCGGCCCCGCGGCTGGTGGGCTAGTGCTCGAGCTGGAACAGGTGACCAAGGTCTATCCCGGCTCGCCGCCGGTGCCCGCGCTGCGCGGGGTGAGCCTTCAGGTGGCGGCCGGGGAACTGGCCGGGGTGCTCGGCCCGTCGGGGTCGGGGAAGACCACGCTGCTGCACGTGGCCGGGACCTTGGACCAGGCCAGCAGCGGGACCGTCAAGGTGGCCGGGCTGGACGTGGCCGGGCTATCGGACCGGGAGCTTGCGGGGCTGCGGGCGTCGGCGATCGGGTTCGTGTTCCAGCAGTACTTCTTGGCCGAGCACCAGAAGATCTTGGACAACGTGGCCGACGGCCTGCTGTACGCGGGGGTGGGCCTGGCCGCCCGCCGCGAGGCCGCGGCCATTGCCCTGGAACAGGTCGGGCTCGGCCACCGGCTGGGCGCCCGGCCCACCCAGCTATCGGGTGGAGAGCGGCAGCGGGTGGCGATCGCCCGGGCGCTGGCCGGGGCCCCGGCGATCGTGCTGGCCGACGAGCCCACCGGCAACCTCGACTCCGGCACCGGCGCCGCGATCATCGACCTGCTGCACGAGCTGAACCGGGCCGGGACCACGATCGTGGTGGTCACCCACGACCACGCGATCGCCGCCCGGATGCGTCGGCAGGTCCAGATGCTGGACGGGCGGATCATCTCCGACACCGGCCCCGGCGCCGCCGGCGGCGTGTCGCCGGGCTGGGAGGAGTCGCATGAGCGGCTGGCGGGCTGGCCGCCCTCGCGGCCTGAGCGGGAAGGAGAACCGCTATGACGGCCCGGGCGCCCGCCGTATCAGCGGCCGCCCTGGCGCCGCGCCACCCGGCTGCGGCCCGGCTGCGGCTGGCCGACCTGGCCCGGCTTTCTGCGGTCGGGCTGCGCACCCGCAAGCTCCGCGCCGGCCTGTCGGCGCTGGGCATCGCGATCGGGGTGGCGGCGATCGTCGCGGTGCTCGGCTTGTCGTCCTCATCGGCGGCGGGGCTGAACGCCGAGATCGCCGCGCTGGGCACCAACCTGCTCACCGTCCAAACCGCCGGCGCGGGCCTGACCGGGCAGCCCGCCGAACTCCCCGCCACCGCTCCGGCGATGATCGGCCGCCTGGCCGGTGTGTACGCCGTCCAGTCCACCGGCAGCACCACCGCCAGCGCCTACCGCAGCCCGCTGATCCCCAGCGTGAACACCAACGCGCTGACCGTCGACGCCGCCACCCTCGGGCTGCCCGCGGCCGCCGAGACCAGCCTGGCCCAGGGTTCCTACCTGAACCCGGCGACTAGCAGTGAGCCGGTCGCGGTGCTCGGCGCCGCCGCCGCCCAGCTGCTGGGCATTGACCACGTTTACCCTGAGGAGCGGATCTGGATCACCACCGGCACCGGCACCGGTATGTGGCTGTACGTTGCCGGGATCCTCAAGCCCGACGTGCTGGCCCCCGACATCGACTCCTCGATCCTGGTCGGCTACCCGTTCGCGGAGAAGTACCTCGGTTTCGACGGCCACCCCACCACGATCTACATCAAGGCCGTCGACAGCCAGGTCAACCGGGTCCACAACCTGCTGGCAGCCCAGGCCAGCCCGGAGGACCCCACGGTCGCCAACGTGTCCCAGCCCTCATCCGCGCTGGTCGCCCAAGCCGCCGCGAAGGCCGCGTTCAACTCGCTGTTCCTCGGGCTCGGCGCGGTCGCGCTGCTGGTCGGCGCCATCGGGGTGGCCAACATCATGGTCATCTCCGTGCTCGAACGCCGCACCGAGATCGGGCTGCGCCGCGCGCTGGGCGCCACCAAGGGCCACATCCGCACCCAGTTCCTGTCCGAGGCGATCCTGCTGGCCCTGGCCGGCGGTGTCGTGGGCATCGGCCTCGGCGCGCTCGCCACCGCCATCTACGCCCACGTCAAAGGTTGGGCGACCGTCATACCCACCGACGCCTGGGCCGGCGGCCTGGCCGCGACCATCCTCATCGGCGCCCTCGCCGGCCTGCTCCCCGCCCTGCGCGCCGCCCGCCTCAACCCCACCGAGGCCCTCTGGTCACTCTGACGTGGGCGGCCACAGGCTCCGGCGATCAAGAAACCGAGGGTGCAGATGATCCGAATCCGTGCTGAGAGCGGCCGTCACTGGCACAGGCCACCAGCCATGCAGAACATTAGGCGGCATTGTGCGCTCCGATCTCGGAGATCGCGAAGTTTCGTAGCCCAGACGATCAGCCTGGCCGCTTTAGCGATGACGGTGCTGGCCGCCCGTGGTATATCTACTGCTGGCTCGTCAAGATATACTGGATGCTCGAGGAGGTGGCGATGGCGAAGACCCTGATTGATGTGGACGAGGGGGACCTGGCGGCGGCTCAGGAGGTTCTGCATACGCGGACGAAGAAGGACACGGTCAACGCGGCGCTGCGCCAGGTAGCCGCGCTGGCGGCTCGGCGGCGGGACTTGCAGAGGCTGACCTCTAACGGCCTGCCAGACCTGGAAAATGCGGAGGTCATGCGGGGCGCATGGCGGCAGTAGCCAGCTACCTGGCCGATACCAGCGCGCTGGCGCGCTTGCGGCATGCGCCCGTTGCCGCGGTGCTGGGGCCGCTGATCGAGGCGGGGCTCGTTGCCACCTGCGGTGTCATCGAATTTGAACTGGGCTGGGCGACCAGGAGCGGCAAGGAGTTCGATGAGCTGCGCGCGGACCGCGATGCCGGTTATGAGTGGCTGCCCACCCATGATGAGGACTGGCGCCGGGCACTGGCCGTGCAGCGGCAGCTGTGGCGTAGCGGGCAGGTCAGGGCGGTCGGCTTTCCGGACCTGCTGATCGCTGCCGTGGCCGAGCGCGAACGCGTCACCGTGCTCCATTACGACGGCGATTACGAGCTCATCACCCAGGTCACTGCCCAGCCAGCGCACTGGGTCGTCCCCCGCGGAACCGTTCCCTGAGCGGAGCAGTGCACAGCACAGAAGCACCGCAACAGGCCGGGACATCAGCGGATCTACCGACACCTGCAGGGATACTGGCCTGCGGCGAAGGACGCCTGTGAATCGGCTGCCTGTTGTTTGCCGGTCAGGGGGTCAGGAGTTCGAGTCTCCTTAGCTCCACCAGGCGAAACACCTCCCACCAAGATCGATAGCGGCCCGCTCGTGCCATTAGCTCGCTGAGCCAGGGCCGCTGTGGGCGTCGGCTCCGACCCGGTGCTAATGAAACCCAGTCCGTACCGGGTACGCACGGCAGTAGGCGTCCTCGACGCCAACCCCGCTGAATGCGTCTTCGTACGCCTGGCAGGTGTCGCCGTGATCGGGTACGCGAACAAGCCCGCCAAGGTCGACTAGCTGACGCAGGCCGGAGCCGACGCCGTGACCACCGAGCTAGCCGAAATCACCACGGCACTGCATGCACCGAGCGCTTGTGATCCGCCAACTGATCCGCGACGCATGTCCGCCAGCTGATCTGCGACAGGTCTAGAAGCCTGACGATCACATGACGGGCGGCGACGCACGGATCTGCTTGATGAGCGGTCGTGGGCAGCGCATGAGGAGCAGGCGTCAGGAGACCGACAGCGGCCAGCGGTATCGGCGCCACTCGTCCCATGTCGCGAATCCAGCCGGTGGATCATCAATGGGTTCACTGCCGTCGAGTTCGCCTGGGGTCGGGATGTCGATGTTGGCAGCCCACTCAGCGAGTTCCTCGTCGGACATAGGCCAGGTCGTGTGTGGCGATTCGGCTTGGCGCTGATCAAGTCGTCTCCGCTGCTCGGCTGGGGTGAGTTCGAAGTAACGCATCTCCACCATCGCGCCTAGGTCTGCTGCTGCCTGGCGTAGAGCGGAGCGCTCGTCTCGACCCCACAGGCCATAGTCGATCACGACGTTGTTGCCGAGTTCGAGGGCGCGCAGCCCGATCTGGATGAGCCGTCCTTCGATCACGTCCTGAGCCGATGGCGGATTCTCGTGCCCGTAGAGAGCCTTCACCCATTCGTCCTTCGTGAGACGAAGTGCTTTCTGCTCGATCTCGATGCGCCGAGCAGCAGTGGTCTTCCCGGTGCATGGGAGTCCCACAGTCAGGAACAGTCTTGGTTGCCTCATCATCACCCGCTTCCGACCGAACGCCTCATCATTGCTGACATCCGCTCATGGCCGCTGATAGTCCGCGTTTGCGGAGGTCCCCAGCGAGAGGTACTGAGAACGCCTGCCGTGGCGGATGCACGGTCGATACGACGACGGGAGGACGGGCCTGTGTCCCATGTACGGCGCTTCGATCACGTCGGCCTCACGGTCGCAGATCCCGATGTCGTGACCGCGTTCTTCGTGGCGCTGGGCCTGGAGGTCGAGGGCAGGACGTTCGTCGAGGGCGAGTTCCTGGATACGGTCTGCGGCATTCCCGGCTCCCGCACCGAGATCGTCATGCTGAAGCCGCCCGGGATGGCACCGGGCTGGAGCTCTCGAGCTTCGTGCGACCGGGCTCCGTGCCGGGCTCGCCGGCCGCCATGGCCAACGAGCTGGGATTGCGCAACGTGGCCTTCGAGGTCTGCGACCTGCAGGCGGCTGTCGGCTGGGCAGCTGCCGAGGGCTACGGGCTGGTCGGTGGCATCGGCGAGTACGAGGGCGCCTGGCGGATGGCCTATGTCCGGTGGCCGGAAGGGATCATTGTCACGCTGGCCGAGCGCATCGGCTGAGCCTCGCAACGCCCGCATCTGCCGCAATCCGCGCTTTGGACTGTCGCAGATCAGCTGACGGATCAGTGTCGCGCATCACCCGACGGAGGACACATGCACCTAGTGCCGAATTAATCCGTACATAGATCAGCGGCTCCGCTGCGGCCCGGCGCCAGCGTCGGCCTCTGGCCTTGGGGCCCCGGCCGACGCGCGCCGGGCCCAACCGCTCAGACGCCGCTGATCAACCCAGCTCACCCGGCGAGCAGGCCGGTGCTGCACGGAGGCCGTCAACCTCGGCGGTTCATTGTCCAGCTCGCGGCCACCGCGTCTAAGGCGCTCCCTGCGGTCACGTCGCATGCGATCGGCTATCGCCGGCCCTATACCCGGTAGCCACTCGCCAGGGATCGGCGCCTATCCAGGCAGACGGGCCGAGAGCAGGCAGGCAGAATCAGTCAGTGCACTACCCCGCGGGCGCTCGTCGGTGCTTGCGTCGCTGCGGCCAGGAAGCGAGGATCGCAGCCGTGGACGGCTGGTGCTCGGTAGAAGAACTAACGCAGTGGGCATTCGCGCATACGCAGGTCGTGATGGCCAACGAGGCGCACAACCGCCTGGAGCGCTCTATCCGGACACGGAACATCGGTATCCGCATGATCCAGGCGGCTCATCAGGCCGGAGTGCGGCGACTGGCAATGGAGGCACTGCCATGGCCAGGCGACGGCTCGACAGGGCCGATCAGGACCATGCCGCCAGGCGACGGTGGGTACCTCGCTCAGCCGGACATGCGCAGACTGATCACTACGGCGTTGGAGTTGGGCTGGAGCCTGTGGGCGTATGAAGCCGTCATCGAGGTCAGCCCGCAGGCCGACCCTGCCGAACTGCTCACGCTCGAATTCAGCAACCGGCGCGACCACGAGCAGGCACGCAATCTATGCCAGGTGCTGGCCGCAGCTCCCGCAGAGCCATTGCTCGTCTGGACCGGAGGCGGCCACGCCTCCAAACAGGCGACCCACGGGTGGGTCACGATGGGGTGCCATTTCCCAGTCATGTCCGGGATCAACACGTTCGTCATCGACCAGACCGTAACCATCGACTTCACCGGCCGACCCAAGCCCTGGGTTCAGGAGCTACTGAGCAGCCTCAGGGAGACGCTAGATGCTCTCGGCGGCACCGCCGGGATCCTCCGAGACCAAGCACCCCCACCATTGAACAGCTGGCCTGGCGTCGATGCCGTCATCATCTCCACCGACAACACGCTCACCTAACCAGCCAGTGCCGACTGAGCAGCAGGGGTTGCAGTTGGGTTGCAGCTCACCATCGTGCGGCGCAGTCCAGGACGGACCAGTCAAAGACGTTGGCCCTGCTTGAGCCGATCCGGACGACCGCGACCCGAGCTGCTAATGCGGTTAGGGTTCGCCAGTTATTCCGTGGGCCGGTCGTGTCCGATACGTGCCCGATCGAGGGGTCAGACAGGGATACTCGCGGTCCCTTACGGAACCAACACACTCACGGTGACCTGCGTGAGCGCAGGTGGGGCGCTACACCAGTCGCAAGACGACAGCGTGATCCTCGCCGTCCTCCAGACGCCGTTCCATCCGCCAGCCGGTGCCGTCGGCCAGTGGCTTATCTGTCTCGCTGGGATGTTGTACTGCGGCCACCACGGTGTAACCAGGCCCCGATAGGGGAGGCGCAGCACCACCCGCGGCGGCCCGTCCGGGTTGACCGATCGTGCCATTAACGTGCCATTACTCCCAGTCAACAGCGGTACACAGCGGCCACTCACGACACCCGTTCGTCCGGGTTAGCGATGTCCGCCCCGGAAGATACGGCGATTTGCAAGCAGGGGGTTCAGGAGTTCGAGTCTCCTTAGCTCCACCAGGCAAAACACCCGGACCAAGATCACCAGCAGGCCGCTCGTGCCTGTGATCACGATCACCGGACGAGCATCGTATGCACTACCGGAAGTCGTCGATGCCGGTGCCGTCGTCGCGTTCCCAGCCGTAGGCGGCCAGGTAGCCCCAGCAGTCGGGTCGGCTGCCGTCGGTGTCGGTGATGTCGTAGGCGTCGGCGAGCTGGCGGGCGGAGATGATCGTGCCAGCCCAGCGATCGGTATCGCCTGCCCGGGCGAGCGCGGCGACACCTCTGGCGACGTAGGCGGGCGATTCGGAGATCGCGAACCCGGGGGTCTTGGCGCAGGCATCTCGCCAGCTGGCCTCGGTGACACCGAAGTTTTTCAGCATCCGTTCTGAGCGCAGCCAGCCCGGCGTTACGCCGACCGCCGTGACCGGCAGGTTCTCAAGCTCGGCGGTGAGGCCTGTCACGATTCGCTCGACGCTGGCCTTCACCAGGTCGTAGTAGAACCCGACATTGCGGCGGAACTCGGCGTTGGCCTGGGACGTGCCGTCGGTCATCTCCACTACCAGGCCGCCAGTGCCGTGCGCGGGGGCGGTGCGCAGCATCAGCGGGATCGCCGACCGGCCGGTGATCAGGTGAGTGTGCACGCCCATCTGCAGCATCCGCAACCCGCCGTGCCAGTCGTGCTCCCACAGCGGCCTGTCCCACTGCATGTACCGGTCACCGCCGAAGATGTCATTGACCAGCACATCCAAGCGGCCCTGCTCCCGTTCAACCGCCGCAACCAGCTCGCCAACCGCATCCGGGTCCTCGTGGTCGACAACGACTGCAGCACCCTCCCCGCCCGCGGCGCGGATCAAGTCACCAGTTTCCTCGATGGTCTCGGGCCCGCCGATCTCCGAAGGACCGGAGGCCCGGCTGCTACGGCCAGTTGCATAAACGAAGAACCCAGCCCGGGCCAGCTCGACGGCGATCGCCCGGCCCGCACCCCGGGTAGCACCCGCCACCAAGGCAACGCGCATGCTGTCCGCCTCATCACCAGCCATCAGATCAGTAAACACCCGACAGCGGGAACGACGGATCTATCCGGCCAGGGCCGCAGCGCCTTTTAGCTCACCGCATCCGTCAGGCTGACGGCAGGCTCGGACGACTGCACCACATAGCGCTCGACCGCCCTGCCCCGGCCGCCTTGGCGGCGTTCTACTCTCGGTTGCTGGGCAGCTGATCACTTACCAAAGCGACGACTGGGTAGTCGTCGCCGACAACGACACTCGTCCTGCCGGGCCTCCATCTGGTCCCGGATCACAGCCAGGCCCACATGGCCTGATCCCGCTATGCCTCAGCAGTTCCACCTGGACGTCATCGTTGAGGATGTGGCCTCAGCTGAGCTCCGCGTACTGGCCCTCGGGGCAACGAAACTCGACGGCAAAAATGTCTACCCTCAGCCGGCCGGTCACCCGTTCTGCCACATCCCACGACCGGGCTGGGCTCCACACATCCCCGCGGACGGCTGAGCTGCCAGGCTGACAGTGCAGGGTTGCAGTTCATCACCGTGCCATGGCGTCCAGGTGGACCGGAGGACATTGGTCCAGGCTGAACCACCCAGACGGCCGCGCCCCGAGCTACTTGATGCCATCGAGGAAGCTGAGCCCGCGTTCGGTAAGCAGCGTGGCAGCGTGCTCCTCGTAGGACGGCAGACTGTTGTCAGCGAACAGGTGCCGGTTGCCGGGGTAGAGGAACAGCTCGGCGTCCGGGGCCGACTGACGAGCGCGCGGGCGGCTTGGAGGTCGCCCTCCCCGGCGAAGAGCTCATCGGCATCCATGCCGTGGATCTGCACTGGGACTTCGGGGGGCCATGTGCCGCCGAACTCGGAGACCGGGACACAGGCTTCGAACAGCAACGCTCCCGTCGCACCGGGCCGGGTCTGGGCCAGCATCTGCGCCGGGAGGACACCGAGGGAAAATCCGGCATAGACAAGTTCGCTGGGCAGTGCCCCCGCGGCGGCCTGGCCGTAACTACTGGGCTTCCGAGCCCATCCGCCTCGCCATCGCCGAGGCATCTTGGATGCCGCGAACCGCAGGGCAGTCAGGCATGCTGGTAAAGGTCGCTTGACATCAGAGGGGAAGTAAAGCTACCTTGACATCATGCGGAATCAGGTCCGGGAGCAGCGCACCCAGCGGGAGATGTCCCAGGCGGCGCTAGCGGCCGTCCTTGGCGTGTCGCGGCAGACGGTCATCTCGATCGAGAGCGGCCGGTACCTGCCCTCGCTGCCGCTGGCGTTCGCGATCGCGCGGTTCTTTGACCTGACGGTCGACAAGATGTTTGACCCGGAAGAGGAGGAGGCAGGCGCATGATGAAGTTCATTCGCCCCCGGCTGCGGAAGCCGCTGCTGAGAGGCATTGCCGGGCTGGGGCTCGCTGGCGCCTGGGCTATCGGCGGCGGCCACGCACGGTGGCTGGCGATCGTCATCGCGATAGTCGTTCTCGGCCATGCAGTGGCCTGGTACGTGTGGGCAGGGAACGACAGCGACGACGGGGCGCTGCTGGGCTCCCGGGCTGATGAGCGGCAAAAGCTGGTCGGCCAGAAGGCGCGGGCGCTGGCCGGGGTTGTCGCCATGGCCGCTGCTTACACCGGCCTGGTGATCACGCTGGCGGTCAAGTGGGCTGACGCCTGGCCGTTCGCGGCCCTATTCGCCGTCACGGGCTTCGCTTATCTACTCGGCCTGTCTTCCTACGGCTCCGGTGAGCCGGCGGACGACGCCGACGCCAGGCACAAGGAGCGATCCCCGGTCAGTCACTGACCCTGCCCGATTCAGGCTAACCAGCCAGAGTCCTGGCGAGAGCTTCGGCGAGGCGGTGCGAGTCGCCGGTGGTCTGCACGAGGTGGGCGTGGTGGAGCCGCATTAAGCTGGACCTCATGGTCGAACCGAGGTACGCCGTAAAGGCTCTCGATCAGTCGACGTGGGCCGCGTTTGCCGCATTGGTGGAGCGCAACAACGGTATCTTTGGCGGCTGCTGGTGCATGGGCTTCCACCCCGAAGAGTCTTGGACCGACGTGCAGCAGGAACGTTATGCGCAGAAACGTGCTGCGAAGGAACAGCGAGTCCTAGAGGACAAGGCCCACGCCGCGCTTGTTTTCGAGGGGGAGGATTGCGTTGGCTGGTGCCAGTTCGGCGCGCCCGCCGAGGTGCCCAGGATCAAGAGCCGGGCGGCGTACGAAAAAGGCCGGACGACCTCGCCAGACTGGCGAATCGCTTGCTGCTATGTCGGTAAGGGGCACCGGCGCCAGGGCGTGGCTACTGCGGCGCTCGCCGGTGCGGTTGATCTCATCGCGGGCCTGGGCGGGGGGACTGTCGAGGGCTACCCGGAACCCGCTGGCTCGGTGCCCGCCGGTTTTCTCTACAACGGCGCTTTGTCGACCTACGAGAAGCTCGGATTCACCCGTGACCGCAAAATCGGCAAGCACCGCTGGGTCGTGACCAGGATCGTCGAGCCGAGATTCTAGAAGACGCCGTCAGGCGCTGAGTCGGTGTGCAGGGCACTGGTCGGTCTCGCGGTGGCGCTGGCCGCAGGATAGCCGCCGTCCATGCGGGCAGGCGGTGGTTTTGCGGCGGGGATGGCAGCGGGAGGGCCGGCCTCCGGGCTGCGGGCGCCGGGTGTGCACGGGGCCGAAGGACGGGGCGTGAAGGTGGCGAACGCGGCGTCGCCTTGGTCCAAGAACGGACTGACTTATTCGGCACTCACCTCTAGAGTTCTGGCCTTTCGTCTTCCGGCCTGATGCCGGTTGGCTCGTGCCCGGCCAGGTGGGTCGGGGCACGGTGGTGGATGATCGTAAGGTCTTCCTCGCCGAGTGCTTCCTCCTCTGCGGTGTCGAGGATCGTCGGCCGGAACAACTGCTGGGCGATCAGGGTCGGTACAAAGGCGGACAGGATGACGACGGTGACCAGCTCGGTGTACTGGGCCTTGTCAATGAGGTGGTGGGTCAGCCCGAACAGTGCGGCGATCGAGCCGAAGGTCAGGCCGGTGGCCATCAGCAGCGTGGTGTAGGTCCGTTCCCGCCGTGGCAGCTTGAACACGGCGGCGACGGGCCAGACTCCGGTCATCTTGGCGGCGAGCTTGACCAGCAGCAACACCGCGATCACCCCGGCGCCAGAGATCAGCGCCGGGGCCGAGATCAGGGTTCCGGCCCGCAGGAAGAAGAAGGGGGTGAGCAGGGCGAAGGCGATGGAGCGCAGCCGGTCCATCAGCACCCGGTCGTGCAGGAACACCCCGGCCACCACCAGCCCGGCGACATAGGCGGGCAGGACTGCCTCGCTGCCCGCCTGGGTGGCCAGGCCGCCGAGCCCGAGCAAAACGACTAGCAGCAGCTTGATCTCCGGTTCGGAGACCCGGTGGCCGAAGTGCTTGATCGCCAGCCGGAGCAGCCTCGGCAGCAGGAAGATGGTGACCGCGCTGACCATGATGAAGATGATGAGCAGCCAGCCGTAGGTGGCGAACAGGCCGCCGAGGGCCAGCACGGTGCCCAGGTCGGTGATGAAGCAGGCCGCCAGGATGAGCTTGCCCAGGTCGTGGCGGTTCAGGCCGGTCTCGACCATCACCGCATACACCACCGCGACAGACGTCGTGCTCAGCGCGATACCGCCGATCTCGGCGGCGTGCAGCTGCCAGCCCAGGACCAGGGCGCAAAACCCGAATGCTGCCAGGAACGGCAGCGCGAACGAGATGAGCCCGATGGACAGGCTCGCCTTCCAGTGCCCACGCAGCGACACCGGATCGATCTCCGCTCCGGCCAGGAACGTCAGCACCAAAGACCCCGCGCTAGCCAGGAACATGACGACGCCGGTCTGGGTGACATGCTGCTGGATGCCGGGGATGTTCCCAGCAAGCGCGCCGACCACGATCTCGACCAGCGCAGCGGGCACCGCGATCCGGATGCTGATGACCGAGGCGAGCAGGGCCATGCCCAGCCAGATTGCCGCCACGTAGTAAATATTCATTGCCGCTCCTGCCAGGTACGTCCTGGCAGCAGCCAGCAAACCGCGACTGCCAGGAGGGTGTACTCCCGGTAGAAGCCATCAGCCACGGCGGCGGTTCGGGCGGCCAGCCCACCGGAGCTTCATCCGGCCAAACCGCATATTAGCGGGCCGCGCATCCCTCAACCGCCCGCGGGCGCATCGCACATCTGTGAGCCGGAACCGAGGTCCAACGCCTTGCCTAGGGCGATGAGTAGTCGCAGCCCCCGTCGTCTACCTGCTATACGTGACCGTGCGCTGATGGCTACGGTCGGCTCAGCACAATGCCGAAGGAGGCAACGTGCAGTGCACAATTCACCCCGGGCGGTCGGCTGCTGGCTGACGGTGATCCGCAGTGATCCCGCTGCCTGGCCGGTCCTGGTCCGCCACGGCACGCCGTGTTCCCAATGGGTTAAGAGATAGGCCCATCGGGGCAGGGCGGCGATATAACCAAGGAAGGGCAACTGTGAAGCTTCTTCTCACGTCCGCTGGGATCAAGAACACGAGCATCCACGACGCGCTGGCCGGCCTGCTGGGCAAGCCGATTGCCGAGTCCAGCGCCCTCTGCATTCCCACCGCGTCGTACGGGCACCCGATGGGCGGTCCTGCCGCGGCATGGCGGTTCATCACCGGACGAGCCAGCACGCCGTTGTGCGAGCTGGGCTGGAAGTCCCTGGGAGTGCTGGAGCTCACCGCGCTGCCCAGCATCGACGAAGAGCTCTGGGTCCCCCTGGTCCAGGAGACTGACGCCCTGCTGGCTGGAGGTGGGGACTCCCTGTATCTGTGCCACTGGATGCGGCAGTCCGGACTGGCAGACCTCCTGCCGTCGCTGCACGCGGTCTGGGTGGGAGTGAGCGGCGGGAGCATGGTGATGGCCCCCAGCATCGGCGAGGAAGCCATGTGCTGGAAGCCGCCCACCGGTAGCGATGAAGCGCTGGGGATGGTTGATTTCTCGATTTTCCCGCACGTGGATCACGAGGATCTGCCGGACAATTCCATGGCGGAGGCAGAAAAATGGGCCGCCAGCCTGCCGGTGCCGGGGTACGCCATTGATGATCAGACCGCCATCAAAGTGACCGATGGCACCGTCGAGGTCGTCTCCGAGGGGCACTGGAAGCTGTTTACCCCCTGAAGCCGAGATGCTCAGCGGATTCGCTCGCGGCGCAACAGCTTGTCGAGCCTGGTCAGGGCATCGTGCCGGGCGCTCTCATCGACGCGGTGCGTCTCGTCAAGTGATCTGGCTCCGCTTGTCGTCATGAATCCTGGCTGCAGCGTCCCGGCAGAGTTGAGGGCTGGGTGATAATCGGCGGCATGGACGGTTAGTTGATCTTGATGCTGCGGCTGCGGAGCTGACATGACGTCGCGGTGAACGGGTCAGTGGCGGGCTGACGGCTGGTGAGTTCATCTGGCGGGACGCGGCAGCGTGGGACGCAGCACTACCCGCGCATGTGAGGATGCTCGGGTGTCATCTCGCGCGCATGCCGTGGATCCTGTCCGCCTTGCCCGGTGGTGCGTGGAGCATCTGGGCAGCCCGCCGGCGGATGAGATCTTCAGGTCCGGGTACCTATCCGCAGTCATCGGGCTCCGGCTGGCTGACGGCCGCGAGGTCGTGGTCAAGGTTCGTCCGGATTCGCCGCGGATAGCGGCATGCGTGGAAGTCCAGCGCCGCGTTTTCCGGGCCGGTTATCCGTGCCCCCGGCCGCTCACCGGTGCCGCCGCTTTCGGCGGCGACGTCGCAACCGCGGAGGCCTACGTCCCGGGCGGCGAAATGCTCCCGGGCGCGGACCACGCGGCCCGGGCCTTCGCTGAAGCGTTCGCGCGGCTGATCAGGCTGGCCCCCCGGCCGGCTGAGGTGCCCGCGCTTGATCCGGCACCGTCGTGGGCGGCCTGGAACCACGCCGGGGACGGGCTGTGGCCGTGTCCGGAGGATCCTGACGTCGACCTCAACGAGGTGGCCGGCCCGGAATGGATCGACGATGCCGGGCGCCGTGCCCGTGACCGGCTGCGAGCCAGCGAGTCCGAAGCCGTGATCGGTCACTGCGACTGGCTTGCCGGTAACCTGCGCTGGAGCGGAGACGCGCTACTGGTGGTGCACGACTGGGACAGCATGACCGCTGATAGCGAAGCCGTCCTCGCCGGCTTCGCTGCCGCGCTGTATTCGACCGTCAGCGCGGACGAGCTAGCCACCGTCGAGGACACCGAGCAGTTCTTGGTTGCGTATTGCCATGCTCGTGGCCGGGAGTTCAGCGCCGACGAACTCGAACGGTCGTGGGCGGCTGGCGTCTGGACCAGGGCCTGCGACGCCAAGTATCAGCACGCGGTCGGGCAGCCCATCACCTTACTGTCCGAGAGTGAGGCCCGCGAGCGCCTCCGTCGTGCTGGGACCGGCTCGCGGAGGCCGTAAACGGCCCGCTGCGGAGCCCGCAGGCGAGGGCCAGTGCCCTCACTTGTGAGCGGTCGGTGGTCAGCAATGGAACCTTCACTTCAAGGCTAGCGCGAGCGAGAGCGGGCTGGGCAGACAGGCGAAGAACGGATGTCCAGGTAGGCGTCTGTGCTCGAAGAGCTGCGAGTGCACAGCAGCGCCCGGCACCACTGGCCGGCGGCGCGGTCTGGTAGCCAACCAGAGGCAACGTCCTCTATCGATCATCGTGAGCCGAGTTCACATCGAGGAGGTGGGAGCTGGGTTGCTGACACCCACGGACCGCTGGCACGGTTAGTCCATCTAGCCCTTGACCTCGGTGCCATAGCCAGCAGCGGTCAGCATCCGGCGCAGGTCAACAACCATCTGGGCGTCGATGTCCTTCTGCGCCGGATGGTCAAAGAAGGCGCGCTGCGACCCGACAGTAACGGCGACTTGGCCATCGGGGTGGTTCACCACCGAGCCGACCGTCTCCAGCAGCGAAACCACAGCACGCCACTCAATGTTATGGCTGACCGGATGCTGAAAGATCTGGCGCAGCGTGTTGCGGTGGCGGTTGTTGAGGTGCACTGGTTCCGGCATCGGCGCTCCTTACCTGTTTCCCTCCCATACCCATGTAGCTCTGTCGGGTTCGGGCCGGAACCTCATCGGTCGTAGCGCGTAGGCGGGAACTGGTCTCGCTCACCCTCGATCGTCAGCTCATCGTTGTCGAACTGGCGGCGGATCTCGGCCCGCGCCTCCTGGTACGCCTCAGTCTGAGTAACATCCGGCCGCGGCGGCGCGTCGGTCGCCGGCGGCACCTCGTCCGGGTCGTAATCGTCGATCCCGGCCGCAACCCGCTCCTCCTCGGTCAGGCGGGCAAGCCGGTCGTCATCGATGTGCTCCGGGATGCCGCCATGCTCATGGCGGTCCCGGCGGAACTGCTCGGCTGGCTGGTCAGAGCCTTGCTGTGTCATCACGCCCCCATAGGGTTTGCGGGAAGAACTGGGCCGGGAGGCACACACAACACGCTACGCCCGCCCGCACCGGGCTGCTGGCCCGCCTGCGTGGTCAGGGTATTTCCCGCATGACGGAGATCATGAAAATGCAGGCCGGGAACGCCAGTGCCGGTGACAGCGCTGCCCAGCCGGAATGGCGACGGTCCGGAAGCCAGCGCGGGGGTTTCGGCGGGCCGAGCGCGCGCCCGGTGCCTAGCTCGATGTACTGCCGCCGGATGCTGACAGTGCCCGCCGTCATGTCGATGTCGCAGCGGCGGAGGGCGAGCCTCACCCCCGGCTGATGGCACGGGCGCGGTGCCGGTCAGGGTACCCAAGGCCGGGGCGACCATTTTTGCGCTGATGGCCAGTCTTGTCTGCGGAGGGCATGCTGGGGTTGTGCCGCAGCCGGCCGGGCGGGCACTGCCGGTGCCGTGATTGGGGAGATGCCGATGCTTGTGCCAGTCACCACGTTGGATCAGCGGTATAGCGATCCTGCCGCGGTTGCGGTGGGGTGGGAGGAGACCCAGGGGGTTCTCGCGGCTGCCGAGTTGTTCTGGGTTTCCACGGTCCGGGCCGATGGCCGGCCGCATGTCACCCCGGTCGTCGCGGCGTGGGCGGAGGGGGCCGTCTGGTTTTCCACGGGCGCCGGCGAGCAGAAGTTCGCCAACCTGCGCGCCAATCCTCATGTGGTGCTGACCACCGGATGCAGCCGGTGGGACCGGGGGCTGGACGTCGTGGTGGAGGGCGATGCGGTGCGGGTGACCGACGACGCCGTGCTCCGCCGCGTCGCCGGGGCGTTCGCCGCCAAGTGGGACGGGCGGTGGCAGTTCACCGCCCGCGATGGCTGTTTCCGCGGCCTGGATGGCAGCGGTGAGGCGATGGTGTTCTCCGTCACGCCGGTCAAGGTGTTCGCCCATGCCAAGGGCGACCCGTTCGGCGCTACAACGCACCGGTTCCGGCATGGCGAGCATGACCGATGATCCCTTCGAAGCATGCTGGTACCGCTGGGAACACGCCAAAATGCCACGACGCATGGCACGGCGTCTCAACCTGCAACTGCCCCTGCGGAGAGGCACCCGCAAGTAGCTCAAGACAGGTGCACAAGCAGAGCACTGAGTCGGCTTGTCTGGGCAGCTCCGGCACGAGGAGCCGCGGCGGGCGCAGGCGTCAGTTGATGTCGAACTCGTTGCCTTCGGGGTCCTTCATCCCCACCGCGTAGTGATCGAGGCCTTCGGCGCTCATGACTACGGTGAGCGTGGCCCCGAGATCCGTCAGCCGCCTGGCCTCGGCGTCGACTCGCTGTATGCGGGTGGCGAGCGGGTCCGAACGGCTGCCGCTGACGTGGATGTCGAGGTGGAGGCGGTTCTTGACCACCTTGGCGTCCGGCATCACATGGAACCAGATGCGGGGGCCGTTACCGTGGGGATCGATGATGCTGTCCGCGCCGATTCCCAGCTCACTGTCGGGAAGCCCGATGTCGCGCCGCCAGTCGTCCCAGGTAGCGAATCCTTCGGGGGGCGGTTCCAGCACGTATCCCAGGACAGCCGCCCAGAAGCGGGCAAGCAGCTCGGGGTCCTTGCAGTCAATGACGAGCTGGAATCGGGCAGGCATGGTGCTCCCATCGGCTCAGCAGTGGCTCGGGCGTCCGCAAGCATGCGACGAGTAAAGGCGGGTGAACCGGCAGGCGGCCCGCTGCCGTGGCGGTATAACTACCCGGTGTCGCTGCCTCGATGTCACCGTGATATGAGGCCGCATCGTTCCGAGCACCACCATCTCGCAGCAGCGCCAGTTACACCGTCGATGATCGGACTCTCCCGCCGTCCTTGACTCGGCGGATGAAATCTTCGATGGCCGGGAAGGCGAGGTCGGGCCGGTCGCGGAAGATGTGGTGCCGGGCGCCGGGCAGGCGCACCAGGCTGGTCGTGTCTGCAGGGAGCTGGCTGGCCAGGTCCTCGACCACCAGAAGCGGGCACATGGGATCGTCTTCGCCCGCGAGGATGAGCACGGGGCTTCTGACCCTGTCCAGCATGCTCCATGGACTGAAATGCGGAGCCTCGTTGCGGAAGAAATGGAGGCTGACATCGATTGTCTGGATCGACCGGGCTTGCTGCTGGCGGAGTTCTTCGGCGGACCGGGGCTTGCTGCTGTAGAGCGGGCCGCAGACGCGCCGGAACTCGGCGAGCGACTCCTCGCTCAGCTCAGCGAAGTCGCGCTCCGCGACAGCCGCTGCCTCGTCGCCACCCAGGCGGCGGAATATCTCGACGCTGCGCCGGTAGTCCGAGCGTCCCCCGGTCGTGTTGGCCAGAATGATGCCACCTGCGTGGCCGGGGAAAAGCCCGGCGTAGGTAAGGACCACGCGGCCGCCGAAGCTGCTGCCCATTACCACCGGCTTGACCAGGCCGAGCATGTCGCATAGCCGCTTGAGGTCATTGGCCCAGGTCCGCAGGTTCCAAAACTCGGAGGTGCTATGGTCACTGCGACCGTGCCCGCGCTGATCGTAGAAGAGAATTTGGAAATGGTCAGCGAGCGGCGCCAACCCCGCCTTCATGTTGATATGGTCCGTGCCAGGGCCGCCATGTACGGCCACGAGAGTCGGGCGTTCGATTACTGTCGCTCCGCCGGGAACAATGGACGGTCCAGATACATCGAACCATAGGTTCACGTCGCCTAGGTTAATCCGCATCAGGCCTCCTCCGGCGGGCGCTGGATCCCAAAGTCACATGCTGGTAATGGTTGTGTGCGCAAGGAGCTGCGGGATTCTGAGAGCGTACTTGCCGTCCGAAGCCTTGCATCCGCCGGTTCGCTCACCCCAACCAGCTGGAGCGCCTGCCCGCCCGCAAGTTCGGCCGACCAGTCGCTTGCAATCTGACCGCTGAAATGCCTCTCACAGATCCGTAGGAAGATTGGGTCGTCCGCCAGCCACCGTCTCGGTTCGTTACCTCGGGTTGCCGCGTTGGCAGCGGATCCCCTTACCCCGGCACAGGTTCGCGGAGGATTGGCTGGTACACCGCAAGGATGTTGCCTGAGCCTGCCCAGGTTCGGGTGGACAGCAGCTTGAGCGAGACCGGCGGGCGGCCCGTGAACAGCGGAATCCCCTCGCCCGCGATGACCGGGAAGATGGTCAGGTGCAACTCGTCCACTAGGTCGTGGACGAGCAGGTCGTTCCAGAGCTGCCGGCTCAGCTGCAGCAGGATGTCGCGCCCGGGGCGCGCCTTGAGCGCGGCGATCTCCGCGTAGAGGTTCGCGCCGCGGATGATGCGGGTGGTGTCCTGCCACGGTTCCAGATCCTCCGCGGAGATGGTGTTGGAGACGACGTACTTCTCCGTGGCGCGGATGAGCTCTGCGAACTCGCGCCGGATCGCGGTACCAGGGGGGGTGTCACCGGGAGTGTTCGGATAGGACACCCAGTAGTCCTTATTGGCCAGGAATGACGTGCGCCCACTGAGGATCAGCGTGTCGGCGCCGCGCAGCAGCACGGTGTTGTACTCGTCGAACGCCTCGTTCTCGCCGTAGTCCTCGTGGAAGTAGTCGAAGAATCGGTCGAACGTCTTGTTGGTCGACTCGTAGTAACCGTCCAGCGTCAGGAAGTTGCTGACGATCAGCTTCCGCATGTAGGCCAGGGTAGCTGGGTCTACCTGTCAACCTGGCCGCCCTCGGCTGCCGGATCCAGGACGCGGGCACGCCCTGCCTGGCGCGGCACATCCACCGAGGCGAAGATCATTGAGCACCAGCGGTTCGCCGCGTGGCTGCGCGCCCGCGTCAGACCGTCGTTCGACACCAGCGGGAGTCCGGCAGGGACTGGCTGGTGGCGGCCCGGGCCCGCTGCGTGATCTGGCCGGTGGCCTGCGGAACGTCAGGTCGGCCAACGTGATGAAATGGTGCGCAGGCCAGGCACCCCCGCGCAGCGAAACGTTACCCGGGCCACATGCGCGGTGCGGGGACGACGGTGGTGACGGCCAGGAAGGCAGTGTCATGTCCAGCATTCAGTTGTATGACACCATCGGAGCCACCTACACCGTGACGCGGCGCACCGAGCCGCGGATCGCCGCGCAGGTCTGGGCTGCGCTCGGCGATGCGCGGACCGTGCTGAATGTCGGGGCTGGCACCGGCTCCTACGAGCCCCCCGGCCGTGACGTCACCGCGGTGGAACCGTCGGCGCTCATGCGGGCGCAGCGTCCCGCAGGCGCAGCGCAGTGCGTGGCTGCCACCGCGGAGAGCCTTCCGTTCGAGGACCAGTCCTTCGACGCCGCGATGGCTTTCGCCACCGTCCATCACTGGCAGGACCCAATTGCCGGCCTGCGCGAGATGCGGCGCGTGGCTCGGCGCGTGGTGGTGTTCACACACGACAGCAGCGACACCGGATGGCGTCGCCGGTTCTGGCTGACTCGTGACTACCTGCCCGAGGTCGCTGACCTGGTCACCGGCCGTCCTTCGCTGACCGAGCTGGCCCGCGCGATCGGCGCCCGGATGGAGCAGGTGCTCATCCCGTGGGACTGCGCAGACGGCTTCTTCGAAGCCTACTGGCGCCGGCCCGAGGCATACCTGGACGATCATGTCCGTCGCGGCATTTCGGTGTGGGCCAGAGTCGGGCCGGACGCCGAGCAGCGGGTAGTGCGCAGCCTCCGTGATGACCTCGCATCCGGCCGGTGGGCCGAACGCAACCGCGACCTCGTCGATCTCGAGGCAGCAGAGCTTGGCCTTCGCCTGCTTATCGCCTGAACCCGCCACCTCTGGGTGCGCCTTCGCCGCCCGAAGCCACACGTTCCAGGCCCTGGCTCGCACCGGTCAACGGTCAGCTGCAAACCATCACTCCAAGGTGAGCCGGGAACATGCGACCGCCCAGCAGCCCAGGACGCATGCGGCGGCCATGTCAAGGTCAGCTGCAACGTCACCCGCTGCGACGAGACCTGGTGGTCACCACTCCATCGTCCAGGGCGACGGCTACTCGGCCACCGCGATGACCGAGACCGCTAGAACCGCGTCCACATCGGGACCTGCGTGCCTGTGGCCTGGGCTGGGCTCGATGACGGCGAGGTATTGACATGATGCTGGCGTGCCCACTCACGTTGTGTTGCTGCGCGGGGTCAACAACCTCGGCAGCAAGAAGGTCACGATGGCGGAACTCCGGGAGGTTGTGACCTCGCTCGGCCATGCCGATGTCATGACCTACATCCAGAGCGGGAACGTGCTGTTCACTCCGCGGCTGGCGGGCCGCACGGACGCTCCGGCACTGGCCGCTGAGCTGGAGCGAGCCATCGCCGACGGCATCGGCGTGCGGGCTCGCGCCGTGGTGCTCTCCCGCGAGGAGCTCGCCCGCTGCGTGCGCGACAACCCGTATCCGGGCGAGGCGGATCCCAGGCGGCTGCATGCGGTGTTCCTGCCCGGCGTACCCGGACCCGGGCTGGCCGCCTGGGTGGCCGGCGCAGAGCGGCAAGTGCGGGCGAAAGGCAGCCGGGACGAGGCCCAGGTGCTCGGCCGCACGGTCTACCTGCATACCCCGGACGGGTACCCGCGCAGCGAACTGCGCCGTGTGCTCGCCAGGGCGGGCGGACCGACCTCGGCCGCAGTGGCCGGAACGGCGCGCAACTGGGCGACGGTCAGCAGGCTGGCCGAGCTTTGCGGACCCTGACCTGTAGGCGCATCTTCCGGCCGGTGACGGCGAGCCGCAGGATCCACGAGCACGGCAATGGCTCGCTTCGCGCAGTGCCTACGCCTAACTCCGAGATCGCTAATCCTGAAAGCGGAAGGTCAGAGCCAGTCGTCGGCGAAGGTGCCGCCGCCATCGCCACCGCACGGCAGGCGTGGTGAACCTCTTGCCGTGGCAAGCTACCTCTATGACAGATGACAAGCCGGAGCCCATGCCTGTGAAGAGGGCAACAGCGGCGCTGGATGAATTCATGGCAACGGTACTGCGCCACTTGCGGACGGGGCAGGGCAGCCCTCTGGAAGAGCTGGGCCTGGAGAAGGCAGCGGACGAGTTGCAGTACTGGCGGCCGGATATCCCAGGCTCAGGAGCACAGGGATAGACGAAGAGGCCATCGGAGCTTGCAATCGGTCCGGGATAGGGCTGCTGGCTGACACCCAAGGTGACGCCAACGAGCTTGGACTACACCGGATCTCCGCAGTGCGGTAGAACAAATCCCGTGAGCAGCGAACCAGCCCGCATCCGCCCTTATCAGGCTGACGACCTCGACGAGTTGTACCGCATCTGCGTGCAGACCGCGGACAACGGCCACGATGCTACGTCGATGTTCCGCGACCCCAGGATGCCGGGACATATATATGCGGCGCCGTATGCCATCTTCGAGCCGTCGCTCGCCTTCGTGGCCCAGGACGCAGGCGGTGTGGGCGGCTACGTCGTCGCGGCGCTAGACAGCCAGGCCTTCGAGCAGCGCCTCGAGCGTGACTGGTGGCCAGCACTGCGCGCGAGCCATCCGGAACCATCGCCGGATCTGGCTAAGGGCCTGTCACCGCCGGAGCAGTTTGCGTTGCATCGGATCCATCACCCGTCGGGCACGCCGGACGAGCTGGCCAGAGACTTCCCGTCGCACCTGCACATTAACCTCGTCCCGCGATTGCAAGGGCAGGGGACCGGGCGACAGCTAATCGCGACAGTGATCTCAGCCCTTCGTGATCAGGATTCACCTGGATTGCACCTGCACGTCAGGCGCAGCAACCAGCGGGCTGCCGGGTTCTACCGGCATGTAGGCTTCGCCGGGCTTCCGGGCGGCGATGTGCGTGTCTTCATCATGAATTTCGCGCATCTGGCCGAATAGATCGCTCTGGAGGCGGAAGCCTGTGCCGTCGCGCCGCGTGCCGGGCAGCGTTGAGCCGCTCACGCGTCAGGAGGGTCACGCACGGTCATTCACGGAGCAACCGGCAGTGCGTTCGGCCTTGGGGCACGGAGCGCCCATAGGCACCGTCTACAACCGCTTCTGGAATGTGATCGCTCGCCGCTGGTAACCCATGCGATCTTCATAAAAGGGCACCGAAACCGGACTGTGCGCAAAGGTGTCCAGGCGGGCAATCTGGGCGCCCCGGTCATGGGCCCATGCCTCGGCCGCCTTGAGCAATGCCGTGCCGGAGCCGTTCCGCCAGTGGGCCTGGTCGACGATAAGGGCATCGACGGCCAGCCTGGTCCAGCCATGCTCGCGGGTGAGCTGGATCGCGGCGCTGTCCTCGGGCAGCTCGATACGAGCCGACAGCCAGCCGATGACCCAGCCGCCGGTCTCAGCAACGAGCCGCAGTGAGTTGTTGTCCTCCTGACCCAGGAAGGCGTCCCAGTCCTCAGCCATGTGCTCACCCTGGGGCACCTGGAAGTGGGCGGGGTCAAGAGCTGTGTAGTAGGCGGCCGCACTTGACCACACGCGCACGATTCCGGCGCCATCACCTGGCTGAGCCGGGCGGACGGTAACGTTCATTTCAACGTGATCATACGAGGCCGGGCGGCCGAGCTCGCCGTCCCATTAGCGTCATTAGCACCGGGCGCTTTAGCAGTGCGCCGCGGTCAACCGCAGGCAGTTCGCTTCGCCGCCGGCTCGGGAGGTGCGCCAGGCCAAGGCGTTGTTGCGGGCCGCCGCGGCGGGAACGCTGCGGTGGGGCGCGCAAGAGCCGCGAACCAGGGCACCATGATGCGGCCGGCCCGGGCCAGCAAGCCCGATGGCTACCTTCTCGGCTCGTACCGCATCGCCACTGCCCCCGAGCCGAACTCCAGCCGGCTCACGAGCTTCAGGTCGACATGCTTCGATAGCCCCGCGAACAACGTCGGCCCGTGGCCCGCGAGCCTGGGATGCACCACGAACTCGTACTCATCGATCAATCCCAGCTCCGTCAACGCCAGTGGGAGCTTCACGCCTCCCACGAGCAGCCCCTTACCCGGCTCCCGCTTGAGTTGCTGAACGGCCTTGCCCAGATCCCCGCGCACGAGTTCCGCGTTCCAATCGACCTGCTCCAGGGTGCTCGACACGACGTACTTCTTTGCCGCGTTGATCGTCTGGGCGAAGGGTTCCATCCAATCAGGTCTCGCTCCCGTTGGCGCCGGCGGCCGCCACGCTGATTCCATCATTTCGTAAGTCACCCGGCCAAAGAGAAGGGCATCGGCCTGGTTGAGGTTCTCGCCCGCGTGACGATGCAAGTATTCGTCCGCGGGGATTGCACGATGATCGCAGCACCCGTCCAATGTGACGTTGATGGAGTACCGAAGGGGTCGCATTTAGCAAGAGTACCGCCGATGGGGTACACCGGCGATATGTCACGTTGAGCACGAGAAATACCAATAGCCACTCGCCAGCAGTCCGGAACAGTAGGGCATACCCGTTGCTACGCCCGGCTGCGTCCATGGCCGAGCTGATCGGGCAGCATTCCAGCGGTGGCTGCCCCAGTCAGCCGGGTGGCGGCAGGACATTCGTGTTGTGGGCCGCAGCGAACCGCCACAGTCCGGCGCGTCGTTCGATGACGAAGGTTACAAAGGAGCGTCGTGTCTGGCCGGGAGCGCGGTCGTCCCCGTCAAGCTCGCGCGATGAACCCGTCCTGATCAAGCCCTGCCGCGCTCATGCCCGCACTTTGCCTCGTGCGTCCGGTGACCGGCCAGTGCTATCCCTATGGCCAGTCTTGCGGGAAGTCATGATGCGGCCGGGGAACCGGGGTCTGCGGCCGGTGCGCCGGCCGTCGCTCGCGGCCCATCGGCTCGGTGCAACTGGACCGTGCGCGAGGCGGCGGCCGTTGCCCAGGTCGTCTCAACCTTCGCGATCTTCCAGTAGCCGAGGGCCATCGCCCAGACGATGATGAACAGGGCGGCAATGCCGAACCCGGCCTTGTTGATGTTGAACGTGGCCATGAAGTCCCAGAAGCCGCCGCGGATGTGCAGCTCGGTGGAGAGCAGGCCGAAAATCTCGATGGTGCCGATGAAGAAGGCGACGGCGATGGACAGGCCGGTGATGACCAGGTTGTAGTAGACCTTCCGCACGGGCTTAGCGAACGCCCAGCCGTAGGCGAAATTCATGAAGCACCCGTCGATGGTGTCGAACAGGGTCATCCCCCCGGCGAACAGCAGCGGCAGGGATACCACCGCATACCACGGCAGCCCCTGGGTGGCCGCCGCTGCGGTAGCGGCGAGCAGCAGCACCTCGGTGGCTGTGTCGAAGCCGATCCCGAATACGATTCCGACGAAGAACATGTGCCAGGTCTTGGTGATGGACCGCATGAAGCGGCCGAAGAACCGGTACATCAGGCCGCGGGCCTGCAGCTGGCGCTCCAGTTCCTCCTCGTCGTACAGTCCCTGGCGCATTCCGCGGAAGACCTTCAGGATGCCGGCCAGGACCACCAGGTTGAGCGCGGCAATCAGGTACAGGAACGTTGCGGCCATGGAGGTGCCGATGACCCCGCCGAGCGTCTCGTATCCCGACGTGGGGTCGACGACCGCGCCGAAGACCGCGCGCGCCGCGATGGCCAGGCCCGCGCCGACGGCGACGATGATCGAGGAGTGCCCGAGGGCGAAGAAGAACCCGGTCCCGAGCGGCCGCCGCCCGTCGGCCATCAGCTTGCGGGTGGTGTTGTCGATCGCCGAGATGTGATCTGCGTCGAAAGCGTGCCGGGCCCCGAGCGTCCATGCGGTGAGCGCCACGCCGAGCCCCAGTCCGAGCCCCCTGAACTGGAAATGGTGGGGCACGACCGCGAAGGCGAAGACTCCCCAGCCCCCGACATTTAGGGCCAGGATCACCAGGCCCATGCCGCCGAGCCGCCGCCATTCAGCCCGGGTCAGGTCCTTGCGGGCCGCCTTAGGCTGTGCGATCTCGGTCGCCACGGGCACGTCCTCCTGCAGTCCAGGGAAGAAGCGGGCCCGGCAGCCGGTGTCCCGGCACCGGACGCACCGCCCTTCGTCCGAGGGCCGGTCACGCCGGCGTGCCAGCCAGGCGACCGGGCTCGCCCCCGGAGGGGACCACCGTTGCGGGACAGCGCCGGGATCTCACCGGACTTCGCTGGACTGAACGTCGCCCCTGGACATCGCCCGGGGCAGGGTGAATGTACCGGCGGCAGGCCGGCATCGTCAAGCCTCATCAGCTCATCAGATGGCGAGTCGATGTCTGCCCGGGCGGAACGTGACGGCCAGGCCGCGGAGACTGACCCGCGACCCTGGCGCCGTCCCGGCCGGTCCGGGTGGCACCAGCCCGCGCTGGCCGCTCAGCGCCGCATCATGGCGCGGAGCCAGTACCACTGTGAGTGACGTGCCAGCGCCCTGGCCGGGGACCCGAGCCGGAAGTAGGTTTTCTGTGTGAGCGACCAGGGGCACTGCGCCGCAGATGCGGATAGCGGCCGCCCGGTCCCGCGGGCTGAGGCCAGCCAGTGGCGGGCGGTCTGGCTGCGGGCGCTGCGGAACCGGCGGCTCCGCCGCCTGTCGCTCGCGTTCCTCGCGTTCAATGCGGCCGAGTATGGCGAGTGGATCGCGATCCTGGTCTACGCCTACGCGCGCGGCGGGGCGGCAACCGCCGGCGTGATCGGGGCCGTGCAGCTAGTGCCTTGCGGGCTGCTGGCACCGGTGCTCGCCGGGCTGGCCGACCGGATGCCCGCGGAGCGGCTGCTGCGCTTCGCCTATCTCGCCCAGGCGGCCGCGATGCTGATCGCCGCGGTCGCAATCGCCGCGCACGCACCGCCGTTCGCGGTCTATGCCGCCGGGACGCTGGCCGCGATCCCGTTCACCATTCCCCGGCCGGTGCAGGCAGTGGTCCTGCCTGCGGTCAGCGTCTCCGCCACCGACCTGACCGCCGCGAACGTGGTGAGCGGGTGGATGCAGAGCCTGGGCATGATCGTCGGCCCGGCGATCACGGCGCTGCTCATCGGGCCATCGGGAAGCGCCGGGGTTCTGGTGTTCTTCGCGGCGTCGGCGACCGGGTCGTGCTTTCTCGTGCCCCGGTCCGGCCCGGCCGCTGCAGCAGTAGCATCCGCGCCCGGCGAGGAACACGAGCAGGAGCAAGACGGGCCGACGATCATGCAATCGCTCGGGCAGACACTGCGGGTAGTGCGTCGCAACGCGAGCCTCGTCGTCTTGCTGATCGGCGCCTTCGCGCACTTCGTCGTGCTGGGCGCGCTGGACGTGCTGTACCTCGTTCTCGCGATCTCGCTGCTGCACAGCGGTCAGCCCGGCGTCGGCTATCTCAACGCCGCCTTCGGCGCGGGCAGCGTGCTCAGCGTCCTGCTGACCGCGCGCCTGGTGGGACGACCGCGATTCGCTCCGCCCATGATCATCGCGGCCGTGCTGTGGGGGATCGCCTTCGTGCTGCTCGCGGCGGCCCACGCGATGCTGACCGCGATCCTGCTGCTGGCCACGGCCGCGGTGATGAGCACGGTCATCGAGGTGTGCGGGCGAAGCCTGCTGCAGCGGGTCGCGCCGGCCGAACTGCAGGCCTCCATCTTCGGCCTGCTCGAAGGCGCGTCGATGGCTGCGTTCGCCCTCGGGTCGCTGCTGGTGCCCGCCCTCATCTGGCTGCTCGGGGATCGCGGCGCCGTAGCCGCCACCGGGCTGATCCTGCCGGTGCTGGTGCTGGGCATGCTGCCCTGGCTTCGCCGGGTAGACCAGCGCGCGACGGTACCCGTCGTCGAGGTCAGCTTGCTGCGCACGGTCCCGGCATTCGCGGCGCTCCCCCCGCCGGAGATTGAGAGCCTCGCCCGGATGCTCGAACTGGTGCACGCACCCGCAGGCCACGTCATACTCCGCCAGGGCGAGGCAGGAACCTGCCTGTATGTAATCGCGGACGGAATCGTCACGGTGAGCAGGAACCATGCCCCGCTGGCCACGATGGGACGCGGCGCCATATTCGGCGAGATCGCGCTGCTCACTGGCTCGCCGCGGACCGCCGATGTGACAGCGGCAACGGACGCCGAACTCTATGTGCTCGGCGAGGCCCCGTTCATCGCGGCCCTGACCAGCCACGCACCTGCCCGCCGGATCGCCCATGCGCTGGCCAACCGGCGGATCACCGAACCGGGAAGTGCCTGACGGCCCTCTTGCGAGTCAGGCCAATGCTAAAGGATTTGCTTGACTATTGACCGGCATGGCTGGCATACTCAAGCTCATGCTTAACCAAGTGCAGGACCTGGACCGGGTGTTCCAGGCTCTCGCCGACCCGGGCCGCCGCCTGATGGTAGAGCGGCTCAGCGAAGGCCCGGCATCGGTCAGCGAACTCGGCAGGCCGCTGGCCATGTCCCTGGCCGCTGTTGTCCAGCACGTACAGGTGCTGGAGGCCAGCGGCCTGGTGCGGTCACAGAAGACCGGCCGCACTCGCACCTGCAGCATCAACCCGGCCGCACTGCGCTCGGCCGAGTACTGGATTACCGAGCGGCGCTCCAGCTGGGAGCGCCGCCTCGACAACCTCGGCGATTACCTGGCCGACACCGCGGGCTCGCCGGATGCCGGGCCCGCAGACACGCCCGGCTAGCGCACAGCCCAGAAGCACCATCAGCCCAGAAGCACCATCAGTCAAAGGAGAACCGATGACCGCGCGTTCCGTTACCCACGACAAGTTCACCATCGAGCGCACCTACCCGGCGGCGCCGTCCAGGGTGTTCGCCGCATTTGCGTCCGCCGAGGCCAAGTCCAGCTGGGGCGACACGGGAGGCCTTGAGCCGGTCGCCGGCGACGCCGGCGCTGCCGAGTTCGACTTCCGGGTAGGCGGCCGGGAGCGCTTCGGGCACAAGTGGTCCGGCACGACGTACCGCTACGACGCCCTGTACTACGACATCGTGCCGGACCAGCGGATCGTGTACAGCTACGAGATGTACGCCAATGACGCGCGGATCTCGGTGTCGGTCACCACCATCGAGTTTGCGAAGAGCGGCGATGGCACAGCGCTGACTTACACTGAGCAAGGCGCCTACCTGGACGGCATTGACCAGCCTGAGCTCCGCCAGGAAGGCACCACGGAGATGCTGGACAGCCTGACCGGCTACCTGCAGTCGCAGCCCGCGCGCTGACGGCCGGGCCCGATCCGGCGGCCCGCGTTCACATGAAACTCGCAGATAAGTCACACCTGGCACTGACGGTGATGTGGTCGGATGACGGTGAGGGCTAGGAGGCGAGGCGATGGGTGACCCGGTGGCGGCCCAGCCCGCTAGCCGCGGGGGACTGCTGGTGGTCGACGATGAGCCGTTCCTGCGTGACGCGGTGGCTGCCTCGCTGCGGTTCCTGGGCTTTGAGGTGACCACTGCGGACACCGGCGCGGGCGCGCTGCGGCTGGCCCGGGATCGCCCGTTCGATCTGGTCGTCCTGGACGTCATGCTCCCAGACACCAGCGGCTTCGACGTCGTGCGCCGGCTGCGCGCGGACGGCTGCCGGGTTCCGGTGATCTTCCTGACCGCCCGGGATACCCAGGCCGACAAGGTGACGGGCCTGACCCTCGGCGGCGATGACTACATGACCAAGCCGTTCGGGCTGGAGGAACTTGCGGCCAGGATCCGGACCGTGCTGCGCCGCACCCGTCCCGGCCCGGCGGAGGGGTCAGTGCTCGCGTTCGCTGACATCGAGCTTGATCAGGACAGCTACGAGGTCCGCCGCGGGAGTCACCTGATCGACCTGTCGCCGACGGAGTTCCGGCTGCTGCGCTACCTGATGCTCAATCCGGGGCGGGTGCTGACCAGGGCGCAGCTGCTGGACCACGTGTGGGACTACGACTTCGGCGGCTCCGGCACCGTGGTGGCGACCTACGTCGCCTACCTGCGGCGGAAACTGGCCCGCTACGGGCCGGACGTGATCCATACCCAGCGCGCCGTCGGCTACAGCCTGCGGCTCCCGCGCTCCGGCGACGCGGCCAGCCCCGATGACGCCTAGGCCGCCCCGCTGGCTGCTGACGATGCTCCGCGGCCCCCTGCTGATGATCCGCCGGATCGTGGCCATGCCTGGCCGGCTCCGCCGGGCCCAGCTGCGTACCAGGGTCCTGGCTGGCGTGCTGGCCATCACGCTGGCCGCGATCGCGGCCTTTGACGTCACCGCGGTCACCGCCCTGCGCGGATACCTGCTCGGCCAGACCGATTCGCAGCTGCAGAACGTCCTGAGGCTGGCCCAGCCGCTGAGTGTGACCCGGAATTTCGCGATCACCCGCGCACCGCCGCCTGGACCAGGACTCCACCAGGCGGCCAGGCTACCGCCGCGCAAACCAGCCCAGCAGCGGATTGTGGTCGCCGGGCCGCACCTGCTGCTGCCACTCTTTCTCGGTCAGTACTTCGTCATTTTCCTGCCCAGCCATGCGTCGCGGCAGGCCGTGGGCGGCAACCCCAACCTCAGATCCCGGATCCCGGACAATCTGCCCGTGCTGGCCGCTAGCCATCGCGCGTGGACGGTGACCGGCCCCGGTCACGCTCCGCTTCGCCTGCAGGCCGTCCGCACCGGTAACGGCATCCTCGTCGTCACCACCAGCCTCAGCAACGTCGACCGGACCGTCGACCGGCTCGAGCTCATCATCGTTATCGGCTCGCTGGCCACCGCCCTGCTCGTCGGCCTGGGCATCGCCTGGGTCGTGCGCCGTGGCCTGCGGCCCATCGAGATGATGGCCGGCCAGGCCGACCGCATCACCGCCGGTGACCTCACCGACCGGGTCAGCCCGCACGATCCCGGCACCGAGGTGGGCCGCCTCGGGACAGCACTCAACGGGATGCTCGCACGCATCGAGGCCTCCGTCGAGGAACGCGAGGCCAGCCAGGAACTCACCCGGCGCTTCTTCGCCGACGCAAGCCACGAGCTGCGCAACCCGCTGGCCTCGCTGCGCGCCAACGCCGAGCTCTACCAGCAGGGCGTCCTTGCCGATCGCCCGCAGGTTGACGAGGCGATGCGCCGTATCGCGCTGGAATCTCAGCGGATGAGCAGCCTGGTCGACGACATGCTCCGGCTGGCCAGGCTCGACCAGCATCCCGGCCAGCAGCACGACCCGGTCGACCTCACCGCCCTCGTCATCGAATGCGCCGAGCGGGCCCGGCTCGCCGACCCGAACCGGACCTGGCAGGAACACGTCGCGGCCGGCCTCGGGGCCGTCGGCGATGAAGAGCTGCTGCGCCGGGCCATCGACAACCTGCTCGCCAACGTCCGCGCCCATACCCCGGCCGGCACCGTCGCCACCATCAGCGCGGCCGAGCACGACGGCGCCGTCACCATCGAGGTCAGCGACAACGGCCCCGGCGTGCCGGCCGATCAGCTCCCGCGCATCTTCGACCGCTTCTACCGCGCCGGGCAGCAGTCGCACTGCCCTGGGTCCGGCCTGGGGCTCGCCATTGTGGCCGCCATCGCCGTCACGCACAACGGCACCGCGGAGGCGGCTCTGGGCGACCCCCACGGACTACGCATCACCCTGATACTGCCCGTATCAAGCCCCGCCCAGCCGTCATGAGTCCCCGGGCTGGGGCAGTTGCTGCGCGATCTCCCAGATATGGCCGTCCGGATCGGTGAAGCTGGCGGTGCGCATCCCCCATTCGCGGTCCATCGGGCCGTTGAGCAGCGCCACTCCGCGAGTGCCCAGCTCCGCTCACCCGGCTAAGGTGAGTTGATCAGTCCCGCCCCGGGGCGTGGTCACGGCGCTCCCGGGTACCGGACAGCTACTCCTACGACGCCCGGAGTGGCCGCGATTAACCGGATGCGCCGAGGCTAAACCGGCGCCACCCAGGCAGCGGAGGAGTTATGGCCGAGCCGGCCATGGTCAGGGAGAGCAGGTTGCTTCTCGCGTCCCTGACCGCTCAGCGCGAGCACGTGCTCGGGATCCTGGAGGGCCTGTCCGACGAAGCCCTGCGGCGGCCGGTACTGCCGTCGGGGTGGACATGCCTGGGGCTGGTACGTCATCTCGCCATCGACGTGGAGCGGTTCTGGTTCCGCAGCATCATCGCCGGCCAGCAGGTCGAGCCCCGCGAATCCGACGCGGCCGTCTGGCAGGTCAGCCCGGACGAGCCGGCCGAGTCAGTGCTCGGCTTGTACCGGCGGGAGATAGCGCTCGCAAACGACATCATTGCGGTCACTGCCCTGGACACCGCGCCGGCCAGCTGGCCGGACGAATGGGCCAGCTGGCGGTTCGGTGACCTGCGGGAGACCATGCTGCACGTGATTACCGAGACCGCCTGCCATGCAGGCCATCTCGACGCGGTGCGTGAGCTCATCGACGGCCGCACCTGGCTTGTCCTGACGGAATGAGACGCGGACCCGGCCCGGATCGTCCGTGCTCCCGCATCAGCCGGCGGGCCAGCCCGGCAGCATTCTCGCGGGCCAGGTTATTTTCGGGCCGGCGATTCGTCGAACCAGTTAGCGGGACTGATCTCAGTCCGCACCGGCTCCAGGAGGTTGTGATGAGTCTTCCCGACGTGGTGTCGCGCGAGCAGTGGCTCGAGGCCAGGCTGCGGCTGCTCGCCGAGGAGAAGGAGCTGACCCGGCGGCGCGACGCGCTCAACGCCGACCGGCGCCGGATGCCGATGGTGGCGGTCGACAAGGACTACGTCTTCGAGGGCCCAGCCGGCCCGGCCGGCCTGCTGGACATGTTCGATGGCTGCAGCCAGCTAGTCCTGCAGCACATCATGTTCGACCCGGACTGGGACGCGGCCTGCTCGGGCTGCTCGGCCGGGCTTGATGAGATGGCCCCTGCCCTGCTCAGGCACCTGCGGTCGCGCGACACCGCATTCGCCGGGATCTCCCGCGCCCCGTTTGCCAAGCTCGCCGCATGCCAGGCGCGGGCCGGCTGGGAATTCGCCTGGTACTCCTCGCATCGCAGCGACTTCAACTATGACTTCCACGTGACTCTGGACGAGGCTGTCGCCCCGGTCGAGTACAACTACCGGACCCGGGATGAGCATGTGCGGGCGGGCTCGGATGACGGGGAACTGGGTAAGCAGTCGGCCGAACTGGCGGGTGTCAGCTGCTTCCTGCGGGACGGCGACCGCGTCTTCCACACCTACTCGACCTTTGCCCGCGGGACCGACCAGCTCGGCAGCAGTTACACGCTGCTCGACCTGACCGCGCTCGGCCGGATGGAAGACTGGGAGGAGCCGAAGGGCCGGGTGAGCAGGCCGCACGGCGCCGACCCCAGCTTCACCGACTGAGGCCAGGCACATCCCCGGGTGACCCGGAGGATCCGGCATGGAGGTTGAGTACCGGCCGTTCACCCCCGGCGACGCCGAGCTGCTGGCGGCCTTCCTGACCGGGGAAGAATGGCCCTATCACGGCAGCGGCGGCGCCGACCGGGACGCGATCCTGCGGCAGGTCACTGACGGCCACTACGGCAGCAGCTCGGCGCGAACCTTCTGGATCATGACCGGGAACGAGCGCGCCGGGCTGATCCGGCTGTTCGACCTGGACGACGGAACGCCTATGTTCGACCTCCGGATCCGCGCGGCCCGCCGCGGCCGCGGCCTCGGCGGCGCCGCGGTCGGCTGGCTGACCCGGTACCTCTTCGGCGAGCTGCCGGGGATCTGCCGCATCGAGGCAACAACCCGGCAGGACAACGAGGCCATGCGCCGGGCGCTCCGCCGTCACGGATACGCGAAGGAGGCCCACTACCGCGACGCCTGGCCGGGACCGGGCGACCAGATTCACGACGCGGTGGGATACGCGATCCTGCGGCGGGACTGGGCGGCCGGCGCGGTGACGGCACCGGATTGGGACGACGAGCCGCGCTGAGCGCTGCGGGCCGGGCACGCGGCCGCAAAGGTGGCGGCGTCGGCGAGCGTCACCTCGGCGACCACGTCCGAAAGCGCTGTCACCGGCCCGGTCATGATCGGCCGGCGGCCCGGCGCTCGTAGAGTTGACGTCATGCGGAGTCACCGATGAACCCCAAGATCGCCACCTCGGACACCGTCGGGCGCGCCGAGCTCCTCGACTTCATCCGCGGCCGCCACAAGGTCGTGCTGGTCACCGCGAAGCGGGACGGCAGCCCGCAGCTCTCCCCGGTGACGGCCGGCCTGGACGCGGCCGGCCGGGTGGTGATTGCCACCTATCCAGAACGAGCAAAGACCCGCAATGCCCGGCGTCAGCCGCAGGTCACCCTCATGGTCCTGTCCGATGCCTGGAACGGCCCCTGGGTTCAGGTCAGCGGCACTGCCGAGGTCCTTGACCTGCCCGCGGCCCTCGATCCGCTGGTCGACTACTTCCGCGCCATCGCCGGCGAGCACGACGACTGGGACGAGTACCGGGCGGCGATGCGGCGTCAGGGCAAGGCGCTCATCCGGGTCACGATCGAGCGCTGGGGGCCTATCGCGACGGGCGGATTCCCGCCGCGGCTGGCCTGAGCCGGCGGCCGAGCCCGGCACCCTGGTCACCGCCGTCCTGGTCCACCGCCGCCTAATCACCGGCAGCCCTGGTCAACGGGCGCTCTGGTCACCGGGCGCCCTGGTCACCGTCACCCTGGTCACCGGCGGCCCGGCGGAGCCAGGATTGCGGTTGCCCGGCTTCCGCGGCCATCGCCCGCCAGGTCCAGCCGGCCGCCCTGCGCTGGCTGACGTAGTCGGCGATGCAGCCGAAGCCGAGGCTCGCCGCCACCTGTGCCGCGCGCAGGCTCGCCACGTGCCGCTTGCCGGCATGAGCCACCACGGCTAGCCCGTGGCGGCGCAGCGCACCCTCGACCGCGTGATTCGACAGGCCGACCTCGGCGGCAATGGCGTTCACGGTCCGATGCTGCACGATGTGTCGTTCCTGCAAATAGGCAGCCACGTCCGCGAAGCCGAGCCTGGTCAGCGCCGGGAGCCAGCGTGCGTCCCATTTGCCCGGGTGCCCGAGTCGCGCCGCGGCGGCCGCGTCGGGGTCGACGCGAGCGAGGTGACGTGACATCCAGTCCTTGTGCAGCCCCGCCTCGCGGCTGATCTCGGCCAGGCTGGCGCCGTCCGCCATGCGGGCCTGCACGAGGGATCCGATGTCGGCGTATCCCAGCTGCCGGGCCGCGGCCACGCCAAGCCGGGCGAGGGTCCGGTCGGCGCGTTCCCGGTTCGCCCGGGCGGTGACGGCCGGCGGGATCGACGCCAGCGCCCGGGCCGCTTTCCTGCGGCGCTGCTCCGGGATGCGGCGGCCCCTGGCCGCCGCCGCCGCGTCGCGGGTCAGCTGCCCGCCGCGGGCGCGCTGCCGGCCTGCGGCGCTGCCATCCCTGATCGCGGGCTCGAATACCAGCCGGGTGGCGAGCGCCGCGGCCCGGAGCTTGCGGGTCTCGGCCCCTTCCAGCGGCTGGCCGCGTTCCAGCCCGAAGGCCTCGCAGTAGGCATCCTTGGACCAGCCGTGCGCTTTCAGGTGAGCCGTGACCGAGCGCAGCCACCGGCCGCACAGATGGCAGGCGACCCGTGAGTCGTCGGCCACGACCTCGCCGATCGGCGCGTAGAACGGGGTGCCGTCAGCCAGCACGCCGACGACAGGCCGAATCGCGCGCTGGGCTTGCGGTGGCGCGCCCGGCCAGGATCCGGCTGCCTGGCTGATCGTTTCGGCAGACATGACCGGCCCTCCTGCCGAGACCTAGCTAGTCACAATGAGACTACTCGCCTAGCCGCAGCCCGTCACGGGTTCACGCCTGGTTGACTCGGATCCGCGCCCGGCGGCCAGCCCGCTGCCCGCCGGAGCGGCCGGGACGGCCCATAGCGCTGATCGCTCGCCGCGCTGATCGCTCGCCGCGCTGATCGCTCGCCGCGCTGATCGCTTGCCGCGCTCATCGCTCGCCGCTCCGCGCTCATGCTCATCGCGCTCATCGCATGGCGCAATTCATGCCAGCCGCACGGGCGCAATTCAGTTAGCGGTTAGGATGGAGCCGGTTTTTGCCGGGCAAATCTTAACCGCTAACTGCTTTAGTCTCTCTTAGTCTTTCCGGCCGGTCAGTGCTAGGCGAATGCCGATCGCGATGATAGGCAAGCCCGCGATACCGCCGATAAGTTGCAGCCGACCCGGTGACCGGCTAAAACGTACGCCGGAGGGGCTTAAAACGTACGCCGGAGGGGCCGCGCTTTCACGCGGCCCCTCCGGGCGGGACAGCTCATGTGTCCGGCTCCTGCGCTGTCACGCAGCCTTGCTGGCCTGCGCTGCACGACAGCCCTGCGTCACGGGGCGCCGATCGTCAGCGCCGTCTCTGCCGTTCCGCTGCCGTTGGCGTTGCTGGCTACGACCAGGACGTGATAGTTCCCGGCCGGCACGCGCTTCCCGGAACCGTTGAAGCCGTAGTACCGGACGGTGAGCCGGCCGGCCGCATGGGTCGGCTTGGTCAGCGTGCGCACCACCGTGCCGTCGCTGTTGAGCACCAGCACGGTCACGTCCGAGGCCTGGCTGAGCCCGAAGGTGATGGTGGCGTGGCTCTTGGCGGTTGGCGCGACGGTCGCCGGGCTCAGCGCAAGCGCGCTGATCTGGGGACCGTTGGTGATCGCCGGCGGCGGGGTCGCGGGCGGCGGGACCGGATTGGTCTTCGTCGGGGTGGGAGTCGGGTGGGTCTTCGTGGGGGTGGGAGTAGGCCGGGGCTTCGGGGTCCCGATGCCGTTCTGGACATCGGACTCAGCGACGATGTTCCGCCATGCCGCGATGGACGCCGAGTCGGTGAGCGTCAGCTGCAGGCTCGGGCTGCCGGGCGGCGGGGAGTCGAACAGGCTGCCGAACAGCGCCCCGCTCTTCATCAGGTATTTGCCGACTTCGGTCAGCCACGCCGGGCGTCCGCTCATGTTCGTTACGCCGAACTCGGCGAACCCGAATGGCAATCCGGCGGCCTTGGACGCGGCTATTCCGGGGCCATGAACTGCGCGGGGGGCGTCAGCTGGCGGGCCCTTGGGCGGATAAGCGTCCCAGGCCAGGGTGCTGATGACGCCGGCGGCGGGCATGTAGTCGCGCCAGTTGCGATGCGAGGCGGGCCGGAGGTCATAGGCCATCAGGGTCAGGGTCGAGTGCAGGTCGGGGTTGTGCGCTGCGTTCGCAAGCGCGGCGACGTGCGCCCAGGCCGCCCGGTAAGCGGCCGCGGTGAACTGGCCGTGGTCGATGTTGTCCTCGGGCTCGTGGTAGAAGACGTAGTAGATCGGATGACCGGTCGGCGCCGTGTCGAAGAAGTGCTTGAGCACCGCGTCGTCCGCACCCGAGAGAATCGCGTTCGGCAGCGCCTTGAAGCTGACGATCACTGCTGAATGGTTAGCCGCCGGCAGGCCGGTGGTCCACGCGTTGGATTTGGGCAACCCGGTGTAGTACACCCGGTAGATCGGCAGGCGGCCGAACTCGGCCGTGTCCCGCGCAAGGCATGCCTGCTCGGGCTTCCGACCGATGCTCCGATCAACGGCGCACTGCTGCTGTTGGCCAGCGGAACGGCAGCTTGCTGCCTGGCGCCGAACGTAATAGCAGCCGCCACCATGGCGATGACAGCCCCGAGCACGACGACCCAAACGCTCCGTGATGCTCTTGTTCTTTTCCATGTGCTGGCTCTGGCCACCGCTTGCCAAGATTGACCCGCGGTGTGCCGGCCGTGGGGCGAGCGCTCCACGTCGAACTCCTCTCCTTGGCCGCCTACCGGGTTAGCTGACGGGTTCGGGCCGGAGGAGCCCTACGGCGGGCCGTTCGCGTAGACACGGCCCGCCGATTCACCCCGGGGATACTTGGGTCCCCGGCTCTCTGGCCGTACCAGAGACTCGGCGGGTTTGCTGCTTGTCCTGTGCTGGATGGCAGCAACGGGGTATCAGCGTTGGACGTTAACGGAATTGAGACCTGAGGGTAGCCAGAACGACAGAATTTTGACATTGTGTCGCCGTCTTCGCGGATCGGCTAGCTCGCGCATTCCGCTGTTACTGGCCGTCAACAATGCTATTTGCGCTGGTCAACACATATTACGATACGGTAACTTGGCTGATCCGGTGACCGCTCGGCCAGGCGGCCCCGGGGCGGGCTGCAATCATCAGGACATGCCCCAGTCCAGCGAGGCCTACCTGCACGGCCACCACGACAGCGTGCTGCGCTCGCACCGGTGGCGGACCGCCGAGAACTCGGCCGGCTACCTCCTCCCCTGGCTGACCCCGGCGGCGCGCCTGCTCGATGTCGGCTGCGGGCCCGGCACGATCACCGTCGACCTGGCCGCCCGACTGCCGGCGGGCCAGGTGACGGGGATTGACGCCGCCCCGGAGGCGCTGGCCGATGCCCGGGCGGAGGCCGCCCGCCGGGCCCAGCGCAATGTCACCTTCGATGTCGGCGACGTACGCCACCTGGGCTTTAACGACGCGGCTTTCGACGTCGTGCACGCGCACCAGGTGCTGCAGCACCTGACCGACCCGGTGGCCGCGCTGGCCGAGATGCGGCGGGTCTGCCGGCCGGGCGGCGTCGTCGCCGCGCGAGACGGGGACTACGGGGGGTTCCTCTGGTTTCCCGGGGATCCGGAGCTGGCGGAATGGCGGACCCTCTACCAGCGAGTGGCCAGGGCTACCGGCGGGGAGCCCGACGCCGGCCGGCGCATGATCGCCTGGGCTCGCCGGGCCGGCTTCACCGACGTCCGCGCATCGGCCAGCGTCTGGCTGTTCTCGACACCGGAAGAACGCAGCTGGTGGGGCGGACTGTGGGCGGACCGGCTGACGCAATCGGCGTTCGGGGAGCACGCCATCGGGCATGGCCTGGCAACGCGCTCCGATCTCCGGCGGCTGGCCGGGGCCTGGCACCGGTGGGCGTCCAGCGACGATGGCTGGTTCCTCATCCCGCATGGCGAGATCCTCTGCCGTGCCTGACTCGCCACCCGGCGGTCACGCCTCGCGGAAGGTAAACAGCGGCTCATCCGGCAGTCCCGCGGCCGGGGCACGGCGGAGGCGGTTCACCCCGACGCCGACGAGCGTGCTGGTCTCGATCGCGTCGAACGCCACCTCGTCGAACCCGCCCGCGGTGAACCAGGCCCGCACGTCCGGGGTCAGGTCCGGCGCCCGGCGATGGCGGGTCCAGATGACGGTGGCGCCAGCGGCGCAGAGCGCGGGCGCCGCTGCCACGGTGCGCCGGATGTCGGCGGCGCTGATATTGCCGAAGATGCCGCAGAGCAGCAGCACGTCAGCCGGCAGCACGTCGGCGAACTGGCTGGCCCTGCTCGCGTCGGCCCGGCGGACCGTCACCTCCGGCAGCCCCGCTGCCTCGGCGCGGCGGCGCGCCTCGGCGACGTTGCGCTCGCCGTGCTCGATCAGCACCGCGGACACGTCGCGGCGGCGGGCATGACCGGGCAGCGCGCCGATGACGTCGTGACCCTGGCCCGCGCACAGGCTGACCAGCCGGACCGGTCCGGCCGGGGCCTCGTCCAGCGCCCGCCGCAGGTGGGCGCGGACCCGGTCCAGCCGCGCGGCCAGCGGTGATGACGGATCGTCGTACCCGGCATGCCAGTCCGCCCAGTCCTTCATGCGCCCATCCTGCCCGGCGTCCGGCACCGCCGGCCCGGCCGGGCCAGGCGCTGTCCCGCTCCCTGGCCGTGGCAGCTCAGGCGTCGCGCAGGCGAAGCAGCAGCCCGCCCGCCAGGAGCGCCGCGGCGGCCCAGGCGGCGAGCACACCGAGGCCAGCCCAGGGGCCGATGGGAAGGCGGCCCAGGCCGGTGGTGGCCTGGATGGCGAGGCCGGCGCTCATCGGCCCGATCTGCTCAAGGTGCCGCTGCCAGTGCGGGTCGGTGACCGCGCTGGCGAGTATCGGGAAGAGGTACAGCAGGCCGAGCATGACCCCCACGGCCGCCGCGGAGTCCCGCACCGCGGTGGCGGTGCCCAGGCTGAGCAGGGCGATCAGGGTGAGGTAGAGAACCGACCCGGCGGCAGCGCGCAGCGTCGGCCCGTGGGCCAGGGACAGCAGCGGGAAGCCGCGCGCGGCAGTGAACCCGTGGCCGGGCAGCAGGATCCGTCCGGCCAGCAGGGATCCGCCGACGGCGATGGCCCCGGCGGCCAGCACCAGGCCGCCGACGATGACCGCCTTGGCGGCCAGGACCGCGGACCGGCGCGGCATCGCGACGAGGGTGGTGCGGATCATCCCGGTGCTGTACTCGCCGCTGATAGCCAGCACGGCCAGGATGACCACGACCGCCTGGCCGAACTCGACACCGGTGAGGCTGAGCTTGGCGGTGTCGACCGGGCACACGGTACCGGCCGGGCATCGGACGGCTACCGTCGCCGCGGCGCTGATCACCACGGTCAGCACCACGGTGGCGGTCAGCAGCCAGGCCGGGCCGGCCACGGTGCGCAGCTTGGTCCATTCCGCGTGCAGCACATGGCGCAGGCTGACCCGCCCGGCGGGCCGGCCCGCCAGGCCCGGCCGGCCGCCAGCGCCTCGCTCACGCGTCCCGCCGGCGGAGCAGGACAACGGCCAGGCCCAGGGCGAGCGCGGCGTAGCCGCACAGGACGGCCAGGCCGGCCCACGGCGCCAGCGGGAAGTATCCGGAGCCGGGCGAGTAGAGGGCGGTGACCTGCGGATACTGCGGCGCGGCCTGCTGGACGGCAAAGGCGGCGGCCGGGGTGAGCCGCAGCAGCCAGTCCGAGACGCCGAGCGGCAGGACGGAGGCGACGCTCAGGATGTACGGGAGGACGATCGCCACGATGACGATGGTGACCGCGGCGGCGCTGCGCCGCAGCACGGCGCCGAGGGCCAGCGCGAGAACGGCAGCCACGGCGAGCATCGCCGCGGTGCCGGTGATCGCGCGCAGCTCGGTCAGCCACGTCACCGGGAACACATACGAACGGTCGCGCGCTATCTGAGCCCCGAAGATCACCGCCGCACTCGCGGCGGCCAGCCCGGCCACGAAGGTGACCGAGCCGATGACGATCGCCTTCGCCGCCAGCACCCGGCCCCGGCGCGGGCTCGCGGCCAGGGTGGTGCGGATCAGGCCCCGCCGGTACTCGGCGGTGATGAACATGGTCGCGATCACGACCACCGCGATCAGCCCAGCGAACGTACCCAGCAGGTACATCGCGATGGTCGTGGCGGAGTCAGCTTCGTTGCCATGCCCGGCTATGACCGGCGCGATATCGCCGGATCCGGTCACCCTGAACCGGCCGCTGGCCTGGTGATACCCGCCGATTCCCGACCCGTTAGCGGCTCCGACATCGTCGCCGGTCCAGGCGCTGCCCGGCCACCCGCCGGACCGGCTGACGTGATCGAAGACGGCGGTGGCCTGACTGGGGCCGCCGAAGCTGCTGGTTCCGCCGAAGGACTGGGAGACCACATTGTCATCAGGGGAGGCGGCAAACAGCCCGGCCTGGACCGTCGACGGCAGCCCGGCCAGGGGAACGGCGCCGACCTGGGTCCAGTGGGTGCCGTCGGCCGAGTCGTAGCCGGTGATCGTGTCACCGGAGCGGGTCAGCCGCAGCCAGCGCGGGGACGCTGCGGAGACGGCGCCCGGCTGGCCCGCCGTGTCGTTGGTGTAGTTGGCCTGCAGGCGCACCCCGTGGTCGGCGGTGACCATCATGGCCGCGTACGCCGATCCCGGCCTGGTGCCGGCCGAGATGATGATCCCGGCCTTGGCCCACGGCATGAGGCCGGGCCGCGTGTCGGCCGGGCCGCCCGGGCCGGACGGGGCGTTGGCGTTCACCGGGGGGAGCAGGCCGGTCAGCGACGTCACCCTGACGGTGATGCTGCCGTTCCCGGCCAGCGGCTGGTGCACGAAGTAGAAATTGTCGTCCACCGGCTCGCCACCTGGTCCCACCGGGAAAGTTGGCGCGCAGGCCAGGCCGGTTTGAGCCGGGCCGCCGCCCGCACGCTGGCACGAGCTGCTGCTGGCACTGACGGTGAACAGCCCGAGGGCGAGCGTCACCAGGGCGGCGGCGATCATGCCGATGATCCAGCCGCGGACGGTCCTGAACTTGGTCCACTCCGCGCGCAGGAGCTGCGCGAAGCCGTCCGGCCCGGCCTGCTGGCTGGAGCGGTACGGCGCCCGGGTTGCAGTGGTCATCGTGCACTCTCCCCGGCCGGCTCGGCGCTGAACTCGACGGCGTCCCTGGTGAGTTCCATGTAGGCCTCCTCGAGGCTGGCGCGGTGCGCTGACACCTCGGAGAACGGCACCGCGCTGCCGCTCAGTAGCGCCACGATTTCCGCTGCCGCGAGCCCGGAGACGGTCAGCGTGTCACGGTCGGTGATGGCCACGGTGGCGCCCGCCTGCGCCAGCACCGTCGTCGCCTCGTCCCGGGCGGTGGTGCGGAGCGTGACCCGGCCACCGGATGCTGCCGCGAGCAGCTCGCGGACGCTGGTGTCAGCGATGACCTTGCCCCGGCCGACGACCACCAGGTGGTCAGCGATGTCCTGGAGTTCACTCATCAGGTGGCTGGACACCAGCACGGCGCGGCCGTGGGCGGCCAGCGAGCGCAGGAAGCCGCGCATCCACACGATGCCCTCGGGGTCCATGCCGTTGAACGGCTCGTCCATCATCAGCACCGGCGGGTCACCCAGCAGCGCCGCGGCGATCCCGAGCCGCTGCCGCATGCCCAGCGAGTAGCCGCCCGCCTTGCGCCGGGCCGCCGACTGCAGCCCGGCCTGCCCGATCACCTCATCCACCCGGCTGGTCCCCAGGCCCTGGGAGTGGGCCAGCCACAGCAAGTGGTTGCGGCCGGTCCTGCTGGGCTGCAGCGCGGCCGCGTCCAGCAGTGAGCCGACCTGACTCAGCGGGTGCCGCAGGTGCTGGTATTCCTCACCGCTGATCAGGGCAGTTCCCTCATCCGCCGCGTCCAGGCCGAGTATCACCCGCATCGTGGTGGACTTCCCGGCGCCGTTCGGGCCGACGAAACCGGTCACCTGCCCCGGCGCGACGGCAAACGACATCCCGTCCAGGGCCACGGTCGGCCCGAATCGCTTGCGCAGGCCGGCGACTTCGATAGTTGCTTCCATGCCATGCAGGCTAGGGAACCTGGGCGGCCGCGGTCGTCACGCTGGAGGGCCGTCTTTGCCGTCCCCGGCAGGGGGACATCATCCCCGCGCATCCCCCGCCCGGGGGACGGCGATAGTAACTGGCCAGGGGGACGCCAGTGCTCCCGCAGGCGGCGACAATGGCATACGTGAGCCGAAGAGGTGACCGGCGCCAGATCCTGGCCGCCGAGGCACGGCGAATCGCCGAGTCCCCGCGGGCGCCTGCCATCGCGGGGGCGTTGCTGGGACTGCTCGCGGTGGCCGAGCTGATCGCACGGCTCGCGGGTGACCCTGGGTCGCTCGGGCGGCTTGGGTCCGTCGAGTCGATCGCGCGGCCCGCGATCGCCGGCCCGGGCACGCACCTTGCGCGGACCGCGATCACCGGTGTCAGCACGCAATCCGCCCTGGTGCTCTGCCTGCTCTGCCTGCTTACTACGCTGCCGCTGGCTTTCCTGCGCCCGGCCGCGGCCGCGGTGGCCGTGTCCGCGGCGAGCGTGCTATCGCTCACGCTTTTCCACTGGCTGACCGTTGCCGGCCTGGGCGCGCAGCTGATCGTCTTGTACCGGCTCGGCCGCTGCGGCTCGCGGCTGCTGGCCCTGGTGCTCGCCGCGCCGTTCCTGCTGCTGGCACTCGGCGCCCCGGCCGATGGCGAGGTACGGGTCCTGACCGTGCTGCTGGCATCGCTGGCGCCGGCCGCGGCCCTGGCCGGGATCGCACGGCGGGCGCACAGCGAGGCCGTGGTGCACAGCGCTGCCCGGCAGGTCATCGCCGGTGACCTGCTCCAGCACACGGCCCGCGGGGAACGGGCACGGATCGCCCGCGAGCTGCACGATGTCGTCGCCCACCACATCTCCATGGTCGCCGTGCAGGCGGAGACGGCCCGGCTGACCACCGCGGGAATGCCCGTCGCCGGGGCGCAGCGGCTGTCCGCGATCGGCGACACCGCCCGGGCCGCGCTGACCGAGATGCGGCGGCTGCTCGGCGTGCTGCGCGAGGACACCGAGACGGACGCGGCCGGCCGGCAGCCGCAGCCGGGCCTTCGGCAGCTCAACGGGCTGCTCGACGAGGCCCGCGACGCCTCCGGGGCGGGTACCCGCCTCATCGTCCGCGGAGCGCCGGCCACCCTCGACCCGGGGGTGGAGCTCGCCGCCTACCGGATCGTCCAGGAAGCCCTCACCAATTCCCGGCGGCATGCCCCCGGCGCCGCCGTCGACGTCGAGCTGCGCTATGCCGGTGACACGCTGGGATTGCGCATCCGCGACAACGGGCCGGGCCCGCCTGACGTTCGTGCCGCCCGGCGGCCACGGACTGCTCGGCATGCGCGAGCGTGCCGCGGCCGTCGGCGGCGAGCTGCGCAGCGGACCCGCGGCGGGCGGCGGCTTCCTCGTCGACGCCAGGCTGCCAGGCAAGGCGGAGGTGACCGGATGAGCGCCCCGCTCCAGCGGGTCCGGATCGTCGTTGCCGACGATCACCAGGTTGTCCGCGCCGGATTCGCCGGACTGCTCGGCACCCAGCCGGACTTCGCGGTCATCGGTACCGCCTCGGACGGGGCTGAGGCGGTGCGGACCTGCCGCGAGCTGCGGCCCGATGTCGTCCTCATGGACGTCCGCATGCCCGGCATGGACGGCATCGAAGCCACCAGGCAGCTCGCCGGCACCGGCGCGGGCGGCCCGCGCATCCTCATCCTGACCACCTTCGACCTGGACGAGTACGTCTACGACGCGCTGTGCGCCGGAGCCAGCGGTTTCCTGCTCAAGGACGTTACCGCGGAGCGGCTCTTCGACGCGGTACGGATCATCGCGGCCGGCCAGGCGCTGCTCGCGCCCACCGTCACCCGGCGTCTCATCAGCGAATTCGCCCTGCAGCGCCCCAGGCCCGATGGGCCGCCCGCGGCCGGGCTCGGCGCGCTGACCCCGCGGGAAACCCAGGTACTGCGGCTGGTCGCCGAGGGCCTGTCCAACCCGGAGATAGCGGCCCGCCTGGTGGTCACCGACGAGACCGTGAAAACGCATGTCAGCCGCGTGCTGAGCAAGCTGGGCCTGCGCGACCGGACGCAAGCTGTCGTCACCGCCTACGAGTCAGGGCTGGTCGTGCCGCGCTCGCACCGGCCGGGATAGCCATCAGCGAGCCAGCTCAGCGGGCTCAGCCAGTGCGAAGGCCGGCCGCGGCAGGAGCGCCTGACCTGTATTGACGCAGAGTATACACTCAGTGTATTCTTGCGGCATGAGCGTCCCTTTCGCCCTCCTCGGCCTGCTCGAGCGTGAGCCGAGCCACGGCTATGACCTCAAGCGTGACTATGACAATTACTTCGGCCGGGGAAAGCCGCTTCCGTTCGGGCAGGTCTACGCCACCCTCGGCCGCCTGGCCCGTGACGGCCTGGTGGTCGCCGCGGAGGCCGAGCCGGGCGCCGGGCCCGACCGCAAGCGCTACGTCATCACCGGCCAGGGGGTGACCGAGGTCGAGGCATGGCTCACCGAGCCGGTCGAGGCCGAGCCGCACCTGCAGACGGTGCTGTTCGTCAAGGTCGTGCTGGCGCTGATGCTGGGACGCTCCGCCGAGCGCTACCTCGACACCCAGCGCCGCGCCCACCTGCAGCGGATGCGGGAGCTGACCGAGCTCAAGCGGACCGGCAGCCTGGTCGACGCGCTCCTTGCCGATCACAGCCTGTTCCACCTCGAGGCCGACCTCCGGTGGATCGACATCACCGCGGCGCGGCTGTCTTCGCTGGCGGAACTGGTGCGCCCGTGACCGCCGCCGGCCTTCCCGCCGGACCGGGCCGCCGCGGCTGCCTGATCGAGGCCCGTGACATCGTCCGGTCGTTCGGCCAGACCCCCGCGCTCCGGGGTGCCAGCGTGTCGGTGGCGGCCGGCGAGATGCTGGCCATCATGGGGCCGAGCGGCTCGGGCAAGTCGACTCTGCTGCACTGCCTTTCCGGGATCCTGATACCCCAGTCCGGGGAGATCTGGTTTGACGGCGGCCGGGTCGACACCATGCCCGAGACTGCGCGCAGCACCCTGCGCCGCCAGCGCTTCGGTTTCGTCTTCCAGTTCGGCCAGCTCGTCCCCGAGCTGACCGCCGAGGAGAATGTCGCGCTGCCGCTGCTGCTCGGCGGCATCCGCCGGGCCCGGGCGCTGCGGGAGGCCCGGGCGTGGTTCGGGCGGCTCGGCCTGGACGGGCTGGAGCAGCGCAGATCAGGGGAGCTGTCCGGCGGCCAGGCGCAGCGCGTCGCGCTGGCCCGCGGGCTGGTCACCCGGCCCGAGGTCCTGTTCGCCGACGAGCCGACCGGATCGCTGGACTCGCTGACCGGCGAGCAGGTGATGAACCTGCTGGCCGCCGCCGCCCGGGAGCAGGGCACCGCCGTCGTGCTGGTCACCCATGAGCCCAGGGTCGCCGCCTACGCCGACCGCGAGGTCGTCGTCCGGGACGGACAGGTGAGCTCGCTCTCACCCGACCGTGTCGTCTCATGATCGGCCTGGGCCTGCGGCTGACGCTCAGCGGCGGCAAGGAGGCCGCCGTCCGGCTCGCCGTCACCGCGGCTGCGGTGGCGCTGGGCGTGGGCATGCTGCTGATCACCCTGGCGGGCATCAATGCCCTCAATGCCCAGAACGCCCGCGCCGCATGGCTCAACACCGGAGCGCCCGGGTCCGGCCAGCGAGGTCCGCGAGCGCAGCTACCGGGCGCCGATGCCGCCGCGCCGGACCCGCTGTGGTGGCTCCTGGGCGCCGACCAGTACGGCCACCTCGTGATCGACCGGGTCGAAGTTGCCGCCACCGGACCCAGCTCACCGGTGCCGCCCGGCATCCCGCGCCTGCCGGGCCCCGGGCAGTTCTACGCCTCGCCGGCGCTCAGCCAGCTGCTTCGCTCCACCCCGGCCGCCGAGCTCGGCGGCCGCTTCCCCGGCCGCCAGATCGGCGTGATCGGACCGCCGGCGCTGCCGTCGCCGGATGCGCTGATCATCGTCATCGGCCTCCGCGCTGACCAGCTCGCGCGCATGCCCGGCGCCCAGCAGGTCGCCAGCATCCAGGCCACGCCGGTCAGCAACGGTAACGGACCCGATTCCCCGGGCTACAGCCCGGCGAGCCTCGAATTCATCCTCGCCGTCGGGGCGCTGGCCCTCCTCTTCCCGGTACTCGTGTTCATCGGCACCGCGACCCGGCTGTCAGCGGCCCGCCGGGAGCAGCGCTTCGCCGCGATACGGCTGGTGGGCGCGGCACCCCGGCAGGTCTCGGTGATCTCGGCGGTCGAGGCGTCCATTGCCGCTCTCGCGGGCGTTGCCATTGGCTTCGGCCTCTTCTACCTGCTCCACCCGGCACTGGCCGACGTTCCCCTCACTGGCCAGCGGTTCTTTCCCGGCGACCTGTCGCTCGGCCTGGCCGACATCCTGCTGGTCGCCATCGGCGTCCCGGCGGCAGCGGCGGCAGCGGCGCGGGTCGCCCTGCGGCGCGTGCGGATCTCACCGCTCGGCGTTTCCCGGCGGGTGACGCCGCCTGCCCCGCGGGCCTACCGCATGATCCCGCTGCTCGCCGGGATCGGCTGGCTCGCCGCCATGGTCGTTACCGGGCATCCCACGAGCACGAGCGACCAGATATGGGCGTATCTCCCGGCGTTCTTCGTGATCATGTCAGGGCTGGTCATCGCGGGACCCTGGATCATCATGGCCGGCGCCCGGGTGGTGGCCCGGCGCGCCAGCAGGCCGGCCCTGCTCATCGCCGGGCGGCGGCTCTCGGACAACCCGCGGGCCGCCTTCCGCTCGATCAGCGGACTGATTCTCGCCCTCTTCGTCACGAGCGTGTCCGTCGGGATCATCACCGCGAGCGTCGCCGACCAGGCTGCCCGGCACGGCGGCGCGACCGCCAATGACACCCTGGTCGACCAGCTGAACCCCTTCTCCACGGTTAATTCCGTGCCGCCGATCACCAGCTCGGCACTGGCCCGGCTGCGATCGACCCGCGGCGTCCAGGGCGTGACGGTAATCCGCACGGACCCCCTCGCGCGCCCGAACGAGAACCAGGCCGACTGGATTGGCCTCGCCTCCTGCGCCCAGATCTCCCGCACGCCGGGCATCGGCCGCTGCGCGGCCGGGGCCGACGTGGCGACGATCATGCCGTTTCACGGCAGCGGCGGCACCGGCGGGTATTCATCGGCCACGGTCTGGCCCGCCGCCGGCATTTCACCCGGACGCCTGGATCGCCTGCGGGTCCAGGTGATCGCTGTGGCCACGAACGGGTCAGGCGCCGCGATCGAGCGAGCACGAACCGCCCTTGAAGTCGCCATCCCGTCCCTGGGCCCGCCCGTCGTCATCAGCGACAGCAATGGCCAGGGGCAGGACATCGCACAGCTGCTGCACATGACCGACGTGGTCGTCCTGGCCAGCCTGGTCATCGCCGGCTGCAGCCTGGCCGTGAGCGTGACCGCCGGTGTGAGTGAGCGCAAGCGCCCCTTCAGCCTGCTGCGGCTCACCGGCGTCTCGCTCGGCGTGCTGCGCCGCGTGGTCGCCCTGGAGGCGGCCATCCCGCTCCTGGTCATCGCGCTGGTCTCGACCGGGGCAGGTTTCCTGGCGTCGGAGTTGTTTCTCCGGTCGGAGCTAGGTCTCTCGCTCCGGCCGCCAGGAGCCGCGTACTACGCGGTCGTGCTCGCCGGGCTTGTCATCTCTCTCGGCGTCATCGGTTCCACCCTCCCGCTGCTCGAGCGGATCACCGGACCCGAAACCGCCAGGAACGAATGATCCGGCCCGAAGCGGAAATGTGGACATCATGAATTCTGCGCACACCGTGGTGGTCAGTGGCGGCGGCACGGGCATCGGGCGGGCAGTGGCGGGCAGGCTGGCCAGCCGTGGCCAGCATGTCACCGTCACCGGGCGGCGGCTTGGCCCGCTGGATCAGACGGCGGCGAAGTTCGCGCCGCTGGTCGACGTGGTGGCGGCCGACGTGTCCACGGCAGCCGGGGCTGAGTCAGTGGCGGCGCACGTCCGCGCATCGCCGCGGGCCTGCGCCGCCGTGGTCGGCGCGGCCGGCGGCCTCTCCCCGGCGGGCGGCTCCGGCCTGGCCGGGATCCGCGCAGACTGGCAGGCGTCATTCGAGTCCAACGTGCTGAGCGCGGTGCTGCTGGTCGAGGCCCTGCGCCCGGATCTGGAAGCGAACGCCGGGCGGGTGGTGCTGATCTCCTCGGTGGCGGCCCTTCGCGGCAGCGGCGGCGGCCCGTACGGGGCGATGAAAGCCGCCCTGCACGCGTGGGTGTTCGACCTGGCGCGCGAACTTGGCCGCCTGCGGGGAACCGCGAACATCATCGCGCCGGGCTTCGTGCCGGACACCGGATTCTGGGCAGGCAGGCTGAACGACGAACTCGTGGCGCAACGGTCCGGACAGACCCTCGTCGGCCGGCCGGGCACACCGGACGAGGTGGCGTCGTTCATCGACTGGCTGCTGGGCGCCGACGGCGGCTGGGTCACCGGCCAGGTCCTCTCGCCCAACGGCGGCAGCGTCCTGGGCCGCTAGTCGCTGGCCCCGGCCCGGCCGCGGCCCCGGGCCGGGCGGGCCGTCCTGGCCTAGGGTGTGGGTCAACGGCGATGGCACGGCCAGGGAGCGCGACGGTGGATAGTGGCGGGCTGGGCGGCTTCCCGCGCAACGCGGTCGTCGAGGGTGATTGCCGGGCGCTGATCCCGGCGCTGCCCGACGAGAGCATCGACGTCGTGGTCAGCAGCCCGCCGTACTGGGGCCAGCGAACGTCGGCGGGCAACGGCGTCGAAGCCGACCCGCGCCGGTACGTGGCCGGGCTGGCCGGCGCCTTCATCGCGCTGCTGCCGAAGGTGAAACGCCACGGCGTGCTGTGGATCAACATCGGTGACGCTTACAACACCCCGGTCAACTGGCGATCGGCTGATCACGCGTACAGCACGCTCGGGCCGGCCGGGGCCGGCCTCGACCCGGGGAACTCCGCCTACGCGAAACCGCGGTACCGGCGGCGGCAGTTCGTCGACGCCACCGAGACCTGGCTCCGTTACGGCAACCTGCTCGCGCTGCCGCATCGCCTGGTGGTCGCGCTGTCCGATGCGGGCTGGCTGTTTCGCGGTGAGGTTATCTGGCGGAAGAAGAACCCCATGCCGGAAGGGAGATGCCGGCGACCGCACCGCCAGCATGAGGCCATCTATCTCTTCGCCCGCAGCGAGCAGCACGCCTTCCGGGCGAGCCCGCCCGTCGGGTCCATCTGGGAGTTCGGCAGCGAGCGGATCAGCGGGGCCAAGCACTACTCGCGCTTCCCCGAGGAGCTTCCCCGGCGGTGCATCGCCGCCTACGGCCAGTCCGGCCCCGGCGTCATCGTGCTTGATCCGTTCAGCGGTTCGGGCACCACCGGGATCGCCGCGCTCCGGGCCGGCTGCAGCTACCTCGGTTTCGAGATAGACGGGCAGCAGGTCGCGGCCTCCAATCAGCGTCTCCGGGCCGCCGGGCCGCCGCCCTAGGACACGGGGCTCGCGGCAGGAATGGTGTCAGGCCGGTCAGCGCGGCCCGAGCCCGGTCTGGCCGTCGAGGAGTTCCCTGGCGATGTCCAGGTGACCGGCGTGTCGCGCGGTCTCCTCGATCATGTGCAGCACGATCCAGCGCACGTTCGGCGGTTCGTCCGTCTCCGGGTCGCCGTGCCTGCCGCGCGGCGGCGCCGACATCGGCGTCACCGCCAGCACCGCATCCGAGCGCGCGCACTGGTCACGGTAGAAGCGGATGATCTCCGCTGAGGGCTCGTCACTGACGAACGCTGCCTTCGGGTCGTAGGCAGGCAGATCCTCCCCAGGCGGCGGCTCGGGAACTGCGCCGGTCACGACCCCCTGGAACCAGTGCCACTCGGCGCCGCCCAGGTGCTCGACCAGCCCGGCCGGCGTCCAGCCCGACGGCACGACCGGGCGGTGCCACGCCGTCCTCGTCCAGCCCCGCCACGATGGACAGCACCGCGTCGCGCTGGGCATCGAGGAAGGCCAGCAGCGCCTGGTCCGCCGGGTCCTCAGTCTGATTGCCGGTCATGTCCATCCTCCTGCCGGGTCGGTCACTGTCCCTGGGGTCCGCGTCCGGTCAGCCTCCATGGCCGAAGTCCAGCGCGCTGGCAGCTGCCAGAACGGGCCGGATCATGGCCGGCCGGACGCGGAGCTAGGGGTAGTTGTCGTGGTGGCGCAATTCGACGTCCTCGTCCTGGCGGCCAAGCGGCGTCAGGTCGAGGAGGATGTCGGTCTCGCAGAACAAGTCGATGACCGGGCCGTAGCCTGACCAGGTATGCAGTACGGTGTCGCCGTCCCGGAGGAAGACGCTGACGCCGCCATGCTCGCCGGGCCTGGCGCTCCAGGCCTGGCCCATGTCGGTCAGCTCCTGCGCGGTCCTGAAGTTGTACTCGATGGGCGTGACACTCTCATCGAGGGTCACGTGGAAGTCGTAGTTGAAGTCGCTTCGCTGCGACGAATACCACGGGAAGGCCCAGCCCATCCGCTGCCGGAATGGCTCGATCTTGCTGATCGGCGCCCGGGATACAGCGGCGTACGAGGTCTTGTGGGCATGCAGGTGGGCCAGCTGACCGACGCTATCGGCCTGGTAGGAGCAGACCGGACAGCCCTCGTCCCAGGCCGGGTCGAACATGAAGTGCTGCACGATGAGCTGGGTCCGGCCCTCGAACAGATCCAGCAGGCTGGCCTTGCCGTCCGGGCCCTCGAAGACGTAGTCCTTCTCGATTTTGACGGCCGGCATCTCACGGCGGCGGCTCGCGATCTGCCCGAGAGTGCGTACGGCCTCCTCCTCAGCGGCCTGCAGCTCCTTGCGTGCGGCCAGCCACTCGGCGGCCGAGACGACTCGCGGACTCATTGCTCTCCCCCGTCCTCATGGTGCGCTCCGTACGCCACCGTTTAGGGATTGGACGGACAGTATCCCCGGAACTAATCGCCCCGGGCCGGGCAATGTTACAAGGCGGCAGCGAAGCCGAAATACGTGAACAGCTCAGGAAACACGTAGCAGTGCAGGCCGGTGATGAGGCTGCCATCGGTCTCCAGCACCTGTATCGCCCACGGGTGGTAGCCGCCGCGGCCGTCCGGGCGGTATTGCGCGAAGGCAGCGCAGCCGTTCGCCGCGGCGGGCAGCAGCCGGGAGCCGCGGCACTCCGAGCCTGGCCCCAGCATCCACAGCCGGATCTCGTCCCGGCCGAGCAGCCACAGCGGCAGCGGCGGCATCGAGTTCACCGCGTCGCTGCGCAGCAGCGCAGTCAGCCGGGGCACGTCGTAGGCCTCGAAGGCGGCGACGTACTCCTCCAGCAGGGCGGGGTCGGCCCGGCCCAGCGCCGGGTCATCCTCGTCGATGGACGGCACCGTGGCCCGGGCACGCTGCAGCGCACTGTTCGCCGAGGCCACGGTGGTGCCGAGCAGTTCCGCGGTCTCGGCGGCGGAGAGCTGCAGCACGTCGCGCAGGATCAGCGCCGCGCGCTGGCGCGGCGTCAACCGCTGCAGCGCGGCCACGAAGGCGAGCCTGACCGTCTCCCTGGACACCACCTGCTCGGCCGGGTCGGCATTGCCGTCCGCGAGCTTGGCGTCCGGGATCGGCAGCACCCAGGTGCGCTCGCTGCGCGGCGGCGGAATCTGGACACCCGCCGCCCGGGTGGGCGGCTGCAGGTCCATCGGTACGGTGCGGCGGCTCCGCTTGCGCAGCATGTCGATGCACACGTTCGTGGCAATCCGGTGCAGCCAGGTGCGCAGCGACGAGCGGCCCTCGAACCTGCCGAACTCCCGCCAGGCGCGGACCATCGTGTCCTGCACCGCGTCCTCGGCGTCGAACGGCGAGCCGAGCATCCGGTAGCAGTACCCGGTCAGCTCACGGGCCAGCCGCTCGTACTCGGCCCGCTCCAGCCCGCCGAAGACGGCACCTGCCTCCGTCTCCCGCTCAATGGTCATGCCCAGAGCGTATGCCCAGGCACCGACGCGCCGGCTGATCCCGCTCGGCCCGCCTCCCCGCCAGCCTTGCTCGCGATCATGGTGAGCACGTGATCGTCCTGCTCACGATCTCGGCCGCCTCAGCCCGCGGTGATCATGCAGGTGATCGACCGCCGCCTAGCGATCCTGGTCGCTAGCTTCTGGAGGTTTGTGTCAAGTTTCACGCGGCCTGGCTGAGCCGGGCGCGGGTGATGTAGTCGTCGATGTGGTGGTCGATGGTGCGCAGGGCTGACCGGAGTTCGGCGGGTGCCTGGGGCAGGTCGGCGGCGAGCAGCGGGCGCAGGAGCCGGTTGTGGACCTTGGTGTAGAAGATCGCGGTGCGGCTTCCCTCTGGGGTAAGGACGTAGCGGTTGGTGCCGGGGATCCGGCGGATGAGCCCGGCGAGGCGGAGGCGCCGCAGGTCGTAGGTCATCTGGCCGGGGGTGTAGGGGGCGTGCAGGAGTCCGGTCATCAAGGCGCGGAGGCTCTTGTTGGTGATGCCGGTCGCGGCGAGCAGTGTCTGGCAGAGGGCGCTGGCCAGGGCCTGGACCCGAGGATCGCCAAACCGCAGGGCCGGGGTCCTCCGCCCGTCCGCGTCCACGGAAGGGTGCGCGATCCGCTCAAAGGCTGGGCTCGCGAGGACAGTGCCCTGGCCGGCACGTTCAGCATCCAGTATGCGGTGGTTGCAGGCACGGGCCCGGGTCTGGAGCTCGTCGAGGTTAGGCAGCCGGGCGTTGCATCCCAGGTCGCGGGGGGCGTTGATGACGGTCTCGATCCGCATCGCGCGGCCGTCCTTGAGGTACTGCTTGATCCGCGAGTGCTTGTAGAAGACGTTGAGCACGACGCCGCCGGCGTCGGGGCCGATGACCGGCCGGTCGATGGTGGTGCGGTAGACACCGGGGGTGTCACGGCGGATGTGGCGCTTGAAGATGGTCTCCACATTGGCGGGGCGGCCGATGTCGAGGTTGTCGGCGATGAGAGCCTCGAAGAACGCGCGGGCCCGGCGGGGGGCGTCGAAGACGAGGGTGCGGGAGACCCGGCCTGGCGCATGGAGATCTCCCACCAGTAGCCCGTCCCGCTGATCGGCGCGGCCGAAGGGCATCGGGAGCCGGTGCAGCCACCGCTGGGCAAAACCTCGATGGTGCCCGGCTGCAGCCGGTCGCAGATCGCCTGCAAGGCGGCCGGATCGTCGCAGGCGGCGAACCCATTGGACAGTTCGGTGAAAGAGATCCCGGCCCTGGCCGCCTGCCGCTTGGCCCACTCGTGGCCGTTGAGCCAGATCTTGGCCAGGTAGGGAAGTAGGCGCAGACCTTGATGAACGCCGGCCCGAAGCCTTCATCTCGCAGGTAGAAGTAGTAGCAGGTCACCCGCCGGTCCGCCTTGGCGAAGGTGAACTGCGGCGCGGCTGTGCGAGTGTCGCGCTGGTAAGCGGTCCACACTCGCTGGAACTCCTGCGCCACCCCGATCGCGGCCACCCCCGGAGCGCCCGGTAGCCGACTGCCGGTCCAGGTAGGGCCGCATCACATCGGCCTTGCGGTCGTCTTTGGCGAACCTGACCCACGGGATGTCGTTGGCTTGGGCGAAGGAGGCTACCGCCCGGCGGAACCGCTGGCCGATCTTCTCCAGCAGCGCCGGTGACGGGATCGGCATGTCCAGGTACTGGGTCATGAACGCGACGACCTGGCAGCTGCACTGCAGGATCGGCACATTGGCGTTCAGGTAGATCCGGTCCAGGCACTCGATGTCCAGTGCCATGTGCCCGCCCAGTACCTCATTCACCGTCACAATACGTGCGCTCATGACACCCTCCGCAACCACCCCTATGAACGCGAGGATGAACGACGGCACGCCAAATGACCAGCAGAAACCAGAGACCCGTGGTCGCTGCTCGTCGTCCGCGACATCGTGTTCTATGGCTAGCACACCTTCGGCGAGTTCCTGGCCTCAGAGGAGCGCATCACCACGAGCGTCCTGGCCGACCGGCTGGCCCGGCTGGTCAGCGGCGGCATCCTCAGCAAGCAGCGCAACCCGGCCGACAGGCGCCGGGAACTCTACTCCCTGTCCGACGCGGGCCTCGCGCTCATCCCCGTCCTGTAGAACTCGCCAACTGGGGCGTCCGCTACGACCCCGAGGTCACCGAAAACCCCCTGTGTACCAGCAAGGCCGAAACCGACAGTACAGTACTGTACAAGCTGATCCATGACACCGTCGTCAACGGCTCAAGCGTCTGGCGCGGCAAAGACAGCGTCATCGAACAGCTCCAGCGGACCAACGATCCTTAAAACAACTGGGGCTGCGAAAGGGCGGCAAGGCCGAGTCTGGTCGCCGCGAGGAGGCCGTGCCGCCCGCATCCGCCTGAGCCGAGTCATTCCCGCTGCCTAGCGCGCTGAGTAGCCCGCCAGCAGGTGGCTGAATGCCCACTTCGGCTGCGTGATCCCCGAGCAGGAGTTGCTGTCGATCGTGCCCGGGCAGCGGCCGTTGTCGCGCTGGATTGCCCAGATGGAAATCATCGGGAGCCGGTGCGCCCGGGCGAAGTACTGGATGTCCTGCACCTCGCTGAGATAAGTGACCTCGGTTTTCCCGGGGAAGTCATCGATGCCGGGAAGCAGCGTGACGCCCTCCATCGCCCACAGCCGCCGGGCGCTCGCCGCCGGGTAAAGCGCGGCGAGCTGCTGGTGCGCGCCCTGCAGCGCCTGCAGGGCCTCGGTCCCCATGTCCGAGTCGGACTTGCTGTTGTAGTAGTCGAACGCCATCAGGTTCACCGCGGTGACCCGCACCCCGTGCGCTACCGCGTTCCTGAGCACGGCCAGGCAGTTGCCGGGCAGCCCGGATGGCTCGACGCCGAGGGTGAAGACGATCTGCACCGTGCGATGCGTCCTGGCCGCCCACTCCTGGAGCAGCCTGATCGCCTCGGAGCGCCTGGTGATCGCGGCCGGCCGGTTCAGCGACCTCGCCTCGACGTCCATGTCCAGCCGGGTGACCCCGTAGGTGGTCACCACGTTCTCATACGCCTTCGCGATCTTTCCGACGCTGGTGCAGGAGTCGGCGATCTCGGTGCCGGCCTGATCAGCGCTGAAGCCGCCGAAGGACGGGATCACGTTCCCGCCCATCGAGCGCAGCCGGGCGATCCCGTGCACATAGCGGCCGCCGGGCCGGACGACCTGGTGGCGGCTGCCGTTCCAGGCAACGGTGCAGGAGCCCTTCTCCGGCGTCTGCAGGAAGGCGAGCGTGAAATAGCGCGCGCCGGACTTCCCGGCGACCGCCGGGATGCTGTTCTTCGTCCAGGTCTCGAAGTAAGGGGCATACAGCCGCTGCGGAAGCCGCCGCCCGCGGGCGCCCCCGGCGGCGCGGGCAGTGCCGGCGGCGCCGCTGACGGCCGCGTGGCTGGTGGCCGCGTGGCCGGCCGAGCCGTCCGCGGCGGCCGCGCCCATGACGGAGACGAGGAGGGCGGCGGACAATCCGGCGGCCAGGACGCCGCGTGCTCGAACGGGGAGTGCTCTCATCTGCTCGGCTCCTTCTGCGAGGTCACCACCCTTGCCAGGCAGGGCCGCCGGGCAAAGATGATCTGGACGCTACATCGGGACCAGGCGGCAGCCAACGGCGCGGGCCAGTCCGGCGTGCGCTGCCGCAGGTCAGGATGCCGGGCTGGGCTCGGCGGGGGCGAGGTGCGCGCGCAGGATGTCGCCGGCGGTATTCACGGCGTCCACCAGGCCGTCGGTGCCGGCGAAGAGGGCGCCGGACGCCGCGTCGGGCCCCGGCACGATGGCGGCCTGAAGCCGGCGCAACGGTGGTAGCGGGCCGGGGGGCTGCATCCTCCGCAGCGACCCGGCGAGGATGCCCGCCGCCTCGGCCAGGCTCGGCGGTCATCGGCGGCCGGTCCGGCTCGTCGGCCAGGCGCGCGGCCGGGTCGCTCATGCTGCCTGCCTGCTGCCGGGCGGCAGGTCAGCCGGCCAGGACCGGCCGGTAGACCGGATCCCACATCAGGGCACGTACCCTGGCCCGCACATCGCCGTCGATGCGGGTGCCCGCCACGCCGTCCGCGCAGGCCGCCTGGACGACAGCGACCGCTACGGCCAGCGATGTCTCGCGCAGTTCCTCCACCTGGGGCAGCAGCGGCGCGCCCCGGGCCGACGTGTCAACAAGCTCGGATACCGCGCGAGCGGCGGCGGCGAGCATGTTGTCGGTCACCCTGCTGGCTCTCGCGGCGATCACGCCGAGGCCGAGGCCGGGGAAGACCAGGGCGTTGTTCGCCTGGCCGATCACGTAGGTGATCTTGTTGTAGGTGACCGGGCCGAACGGGCTTCCGGCGGCAACGAGCCCGCGGCCTTCCGTCCACCGGATGAGATCGGCGGGCACGGCCTCGCAGAGCTCGGTCGGGTTCGACATCGGCAGGATCATGGGCCGCTCGACGTGCGCGGCCATCTCCCTGACGATCTCCTCGGTAAAGGCCCCCGGCCTGGTGGAGGTGCCGATCAGGATCGTGGGATGCACCCGCCGGACGGCCTCGGCGAGGCCGATGCCGCCGGACTCCGCATCGCGCCGCCAGCCGCTTACCTCCGCCGGGTCGCGGGCGTAACGATGTTGCGCGTCACTCAGCCCCGGCATGTCACGAAGGATCAGCCCGGCCCGGTCCAGCGGCCAGAACCGCCCGCGGGCCTGGTCCGCCGTCATGCCCTCGGCGGTCATCGCGGCGAGCAGCTGGTCGGCGATGCCGGTGCCCGCGGTCCCGGCACCGAAGATCATCACCCGCTGATCGGACAGCTTGGTGCCGGTTGCCCTGATGGCGGCGAGCACGGCGGCGAGGTTGACGGCCCCGGTGCCCTGGATGTCGTCATTGAAGGTGAGCAGCCGGTCCCGGTAGCGCTCCAGCAGCCGGCGGGCATTGCTGACGCCGATGTCCTCCCAGTGCAGCAGCGCCCCGGGGAACAGCCGGCTGACGGCACCGGTGAACGCGTCAATAAAGCGGTCATACTCCGCGGCGGGGACGCGAGGGTGCCGGGTGCCCACGTACAGCGGGTCGTCGAGCAGGCTCTGCCGGTCGGTGCCGACGTCGAGCATGACCGGCAGGGCGCGATTCGGGTCAATGCCGGCCGCCGCCGTGTAGACGGAGAGCTTCCCGACGGCGATATGAATGCCGCCCGCGCCCCAGTCCCCGATGCCCAGGATCGCGCCCGCGTCGGTGGCCACGATGAGGTCTACTTCAGCAGGGCCGAGCCCGGGCGCGAGCAGTGATTCCTCGATGACCTCCGGGTGGTCGACCGACAGGTAGACGCCGCGCGGGCGCCGGTACTCATGGCTGTAGCGCTCGATCGCCTTGCCGACGGTCGGGGTGTAGACGATGGGCAGCATTTCCCGCAGGTGCTCGGTGAGCAGGTGGTAGAAGAGCACCTCGTTACGGTCGTGCACCTCGGTCAGCAGCACGTTCTTGGCCAGGTCAGTCGGCTGGCTGCTGTACTGGGCGAGTATCCGGGCCGTCTGCTCGTGCAGGGTTGCCCGGGCGGGCGGGATCAGGCCGGTGATCCCCAGCTCGCTGCGCTCGGACTCGCTGAACGCGGTGCCCTTGTTGAGCCGCGGATCGGCCAGCACCTGCCGGCCGCGCAGGGTGGTCCGCCAGGCTCCCGACTCATCCCGCCACACCGTCTTCATGGAGGCTCCCTCGGCTCGTGCCGTCTCCATGATTGTGCTCGGTCGCCGCGGCGCGGCGCGGGCGGTCCCCATCGGGGCCCGCCGCGCGCCGCGCTGGCCTGCCGCCCGGCTAGCTCCCGGCCGGCGAACTGCCGCTGCGGCCGGCTGACCCGTGCTGCCCGGGCATGTTGCGGCACTGGTGCCTGGCCGGCTTGGCCGCCTGCGCGGCGGACCGCGCGGCCGGCCTGCCCCGGGCATCCGGGGCGCCCGGCGCCCGGGGTGATCCCGCCGTGCTGGCCGCGTGCGCGGAGCTGGCCGCCGCCGGGTGCGTGATCGCGGCCGGTGCGCTCGTGGACGCGCTGGCCATGGTCAGGCCAAGGCCCAGGCTGGCGCCCAGGACGCCGGCCGCGATGGCCGTGCCCGCCAGTGGTCGGGAAATCCTCATCTGGTCTCCTCTTGCCGTGCTCTCCCGTCCGGGGCCAGGCGGCTCCGGAGCGGGCCATGCGGCGGCCCGCCGGATCCAGTAGCGCAGCCGAAATTCTGCTGCCGCTTGCGGCCAGCTATCACCCCGCGCTGAATCGCCGGCCTGCCGCTCAGCTGGCCCACGGCAGCGGGCCGCGGTCCGCCCCGTCCGGCATCGTCACCCGGCCGCCCGCCGTCATGCAGACGACCGCGGCGGCCGTCACCTCGCCCTGGTTACGGATCTGCCGGGCAGTCCCGGCCGGGATGACAACCGCATCTCCGGCCAGCGCCAGGTTTTCCTCGCGGCCGGCCACGATGGTCAGGCTGCCCGCCGTGACCAGGTACACCTGGTCACGGTCGACGAGATGGGCCGGCCCGGCGGCAGCGGGCTCCATCCGGACCTGCCACATGCTGAGGTCGGCTGAGCCCAGGCTCGGCCCCGCATGGCCGACCATGACCGCGTTCGGGGTGGTGAAGGTAGGCGCTTCGGACTTCCTGATCAGCGGCACGGCACGTCTCCTCGCTAAGTTGTAAAGTTGCTTAACTACCATGAACTGTACAGGAACTTAACAACTTTTCCAGGGGCGAGAATGGACCACGAGCAAACCGACGCCCGGCCGCCGTGCCGGCACGGTGCCCGCCAGCACGGTGCCCGGCCGCCAGGTCCCCGCCAGCGCGGGCACCCAGCCTCCGTCCATGGCCGCACCCCCCGGCAGTTACGAGCTAGTGACGCTGCTCGCCCTCGGCCTGCGCGGCATGATCGATCAGCTGCATCAGCGCCTCGGCGAGGCCGGTATCAGCGATGTCAGGCCCGCCTTCGGCTTCGCGTTCTCCCGGCTCGCCCCGGACGGTGCTACCGGCCAGCAGCTCGCCGTCCATCTCGGCGTGACCCGGTCAGCGGCGTCCCAGCTGGTGGACGAGATGGAAGAGCGCGGTTACGTGCGCAGGCTGCCGCATCCGACCGACCGCCGGGGCAAGCTCGTCGTGCTCACCGAGGCCGGCTGGCAGTGCATCCGGCTGACCGAGGCAATACTCGCCGACCTGGAGGCCGGCCTGCGGGACGTCATCGGTGACCAGCGGATGACCGAGCTGATCGGTTCGCTCCGCCAGCTCAGTGCCCAGCTGCCGCACCGGGCCGGGCGCGGCCTGCGGCCGATCTGGTAGGCCGCCAGGAGTGACAAAATCCCGGCCGGCTGTACTGGTCGGGAAGAGGGCACGGAGCAACCGCGGAGAGGCCGGATGGACGCGACGGAGATCTTTACTGCCCTGCTTGAGCCTGCCGGGAAGGCCGATCCGTACCCGCTGTACGCCGCGCTGCACCAGCTCGGCGAGGCCGTGGCGCCGATGCCAGGCGTCATCGTCGCGCATGGCTACGACGCGGTCAGCGGGGTACTCCGCGACCCCGCCTTCCTTGTCACCGATGCGGCGCGCCTCGACCAGGTGTTTCCGCTGTGGCGGGAGCATCCGTCGCTGGGCATGGACGCCATCCTGAACCTGAACCCGCCCGCTCACTCCAGGATCCGGAGCCTGATGACCCGGGTGTTCACGCATCGCCGGGTGGCCGGCCTGGAGCTGGCCATCGCGCGGCTGACCGACGTGCTGCTGGACGGGATGGCCGAGCGCGGCGCCGATGGCTCACCGGTCGAGTTCATGCACGACTTCGCGTTCCTGCTGCCGGTTACGGTCATCTGCGAGCTGCTCGGCATCCCGGAGGCCGACCGGGAGAGCTTCCGGCCGCTCATCAGGGATCTGGCCGCCACCCTTGAGCTCGGCCTCGACTTCTCGGTGCTGGCCGCCGGCGATGTCTCCGCGGTCAGGCTGCGGGAATACTTCACCGACCTGGCCGCCGACCGCCGGTCCAGCCCGCGCGATGATCTCATCAGCGCCCTGGTGCAGGTCAGCGACTCCGGTGACGGCAGGCTCAGCGACGACGAACTGCTCGACAACCTCACCCTGCTGCTCCTCGCCGGGTTCGAGACGACCACCAACCTGCTCGGCAACGGACTTCGGGTGATTCTGCGGGATCCTGCCGCCGGCGAAGCCGTCCGCAGCCGGACGGTGCCAGCGGCTGCCTTCGTCGAGGAGGTCCTCCGGTACGACTCGCCGGTCCAGCTCACCAGCCGCAGGCGGGCTGATCCGGTCGTGGTCGGCGGGGTCAGCGCGCCACCCGGCGCCGAGGTGGTCGTGCTGCTCGGGGCAGGCAACAGGGACCCGCGCCGGTTCGCCGCGCCGGACGCCTTCGATCCGCTCCGCCCGGACGGCGGGCCGCTCAGCTTCGGCGGCGGCCCGCACTTCTGCCTGGGCGCCGCCCTGGCCCGGCTGGAGGGCTCGGTCGCGTTCCAGCGGCTGCTGGACAGATTCCCCCGGCTCGGGCCGGCCGGGGAGCCTGAGCGCCGGGAGGGGCTGGTCCTGCGCGGGTTCGAGACACAGCCAGTCACGGTTGCCTGACCGCAGGACCGTCTCGGCGCAGGCCGGGAGGCGCGCGCCGACGGTCGGCGCGCGCAACCCGCGCGCCGCGGTCAGTTCCCGCCGCGGTCAGTTCTCCCAGACGGCGCGGACGGCGTCGATGGTGTCCGCCTCGGCGGCATTCTTGTCCGGCCGGTACCGCACCACCCGGGCGAACCGGAGTGCGACGCCGCCGGGGTACCTGGAACTGGCCTGCACGCCGTCGAAGGCGATTTCGGCGACCAGCTCCGGGCGGACCCGCACGACTGCGTGCTGGCCGGCCGCCTCGCCCGGCGCAGCCACCGGAGGGTCGGCCAGCTCAAGCAGCCTGGTGGTCTGCCAGGCCAGCATCTCGTCGGTCAGGCCCTTGAATGTCTTGCCCAGCATGACCAGGCCGCCGGTGACCGGGTCGCGCGCGCCGAGGTGCAGGTTGGACAGCCAGCCGCGGCGGCGTCCGTGACCCCACTCGGCCGCCAGCACGACCAGGTCGAGGGTGTGCCTTGGTTTTACCTTGATCCACTCGCTGCCCCGGCGGCCGGCCGCGTAGCTGCCATCCAGCGATTTGACGACGACGCCCTCGTGGCCGCGGGCGACGGCATCGCTGAAGAATTCTTCCGCGGTGACCGGATCCGCCGTGACGATGCGCGGGATCACCAGCCCGGCCGGCAGGAGCCGGGAAAGCAGCCGGTGCCGCTCGCGGCCGGGCGCGTCGATCAGGTCAGTGCCATCGAGGTGCAGGAGATCGAAGAAGAACGGGGTCAGCGGCAGGTCCGTCCGCTGCTGCCCGCCGGCGTCGTGGCTTGCCGCCCGGCCCGAGGTGACCTGAAACGGCCGGGGCCGTCCGTCCGGGAACAATGCCACCGCTTCCCCGTCGAGCACTGCGGCCGCCGCGGCGAGGCCGCGCACGGCATGGGCGATCTCCGGGACCCGGGTGGTGATGTCGTCGAGTGTCCGGGTGAAAACCGTCACCTCGCCGTCATTCTTGTGCACCTGGATCCGGATTCCGTCAATCTTCCATTCCACCGCGGCGGGCGATATCCGCTCCATGGCGGCGCCGATGGTGGCCGCGGCGGCCGCCAGCATAGGCCGCAGCGGGCGTCCTACCCGCAGCGTGAAGGACCGCAGGGCGGCCAGCGCGCGGTCGGCATCCGGCCCGCCGGGCTCGCCAAGCGCGGCCTGGGCTACCTCGGGCAGCGAGCCGCCCAGCTGGTGAGCACGGCGGACCAGGGCGGCAGGCACCCCGGCTGCCCGCGCGATGGCCTCCGTCATGATGCCCTCCTGGGCGCCCTGCCCGAGGTCCCCAGTCAGCAGCCGGAACAGGAACGAGCGCTCGCCGTCGGTGGCGCGGCTGAGTAGCCCGGCAAGCAGCCGGCGTCGCTCGGCCTGCGCGCCCTGGCCGGTGACGGCGCCGATGGCCGCGAACACCGCGTCAGTATCAGCCAGCGTCAGGGATGGTTCAGCGGGCTGGCCGGCGGTCGGCTGGTCCGGGGCCGTTCCGGCCGGCCGGAACAGGTGCCCAACCGCCGCGTAGCCTACCCCGATCTGGCGCTGGCGCAGTTCGCCGGACAGGAAGGCTACCGCGACGGGCACCTCACCCGGCGGTACCGCGGCGAGCAGCACCGAGATCTCTTCGACCTTGGCGCGCCGCGCCGCCGTGCTGGCGACCGCCGCTGACGTGCGCACGAGTTCAGACAGGAGCACAGCTGCATTGTGCCGGACGGGCGGCCGGAAGGAACGGGACGGCCCCGGTCAGCTGACCGGGGCCGTCCCGTCAAGGTCCGGCATCAGGTCGTGCGGACCTGCCCGTTCACGTCCGCCGGGGTCGCGTCGGCGGTGTCGGTTACCGCGCCGGCCGCCTCGTCCGTCCCGGCTGCGTCCGCCGCGGCGCTCTCGTCAGCCGGGACGGCCTCAGCCGGGCGGGCCCGCCTGCGCAGCAGGGCCACGATGGCCGCGGCGCTGGCTGCCGCGGCAGCCAGCGCGATTCCGGCGGCCAGCGGCGAGCGGCGGCGTTTCTTCGGCGCTGGAGCCACCGGCGCCGGATCCAGCTGCCGTGCCGCCTTGGTCAGCATGTCCGACACCTGCGGCGCGAGCTTCTCCTGCACCGCGACGCCCGCCTGCTCGACGTGCGGCGCGGCCCATGCCCGGGCGTCCTGCACGTGCGGGCCGGCCCACGCGGCAGCGTCGTCCGCGCGCTGCTTGACGGCCACTCCTACGTTCCTGGCAACGGGCACGGCCCTGGCGGCGGCGGCGTCCGCGCGCTGCTTGACGGCCGCGCCTGCGTTCCTGGCCGCCGGCACGGCCCTGGACTCTTCCTGCCGCGCGGGGCGGCCGGCTTCGGCTGCTCCGGAGCCGTTCTTTCTTATCAGTAGCGACATCTTTACCTCCCAGGGAGTACTTCCGCATGACTCACTTCCCCAGCGTGACACGGTCAACCCTTTCCGGCCGCCTTCGCCGCAGCCACCCGACGTGGCAGATCGCCTGCGGCTGACCCATGCCGGGGGACTGGCAGCCGCACTCCTCTGGCCATGCGAGGATTCTTTTCATGACGAACACGCTCACGGCAAAGCTACAGACCAACCGCGGGACGGTTACCGTCCGCCTCTTTCCCGATCACGCGCCGAAGACGGTACAGAACTTCGTCGGCCTCGCCGAGGGGTCGCGCGAATGGACCGATCCGCGCACCAGGAAGCCCGGCGGGAAGCTCTACGACGGGACGATCTTCCACCGCGTGATCCCGAATTTCATGATCCAGGGCGGCGATCCCCTCGGCCAGGGCACCGGCGGTCCCGGCTACCAGTTCGCCGACGAGTTCCACCCGGACCTTTCCTTCGACCGGCCGTACCTGCTGGCCATGGCCAATTCCGGCCCGGGCACCAATGGCTCCCAGTTCTTCATTACCGGCGTCCCGACTCCCTGGCTGAACCGGAAGCACACCATCTTCGGCGAGGTCATCGACGGCACCGAGGTCATTGATGAGATCAGCCAGGTGGAAACGGGACGCAATGACCGCCCGGTCAAAGACGTCGTCCTTGAGTCGGTCGTGATCGAGCACGAGGGCGACACGCCAGCATCCGCGGGATAGGCCATGGCCGTCCCGCCGGTTCCGGACGCCGGCCATCAGCCCGCGCCGCCGGCCTGCTTCCGGCATCCGGGCCGCGAGACTTACGTGTCGTGCGTGCGATGCGGCAGGCCAGCGTGCCCGGACTGCCTTCGCTCGGCGGCGGTCGGCCAGCAGTGCGTCGAGTGCGTCAGGGAAGGCAACAGGGGCACCCGGCAGCCGCGCACCGCGTTCGGCGGCCGGGTGGCGGGCAATGCCCTGGTCACCTGGATTCTCGTCGGCATCAACGTGGCCTTCTACCTGGCCGAGTGGGTTTACCCGAAGATCGTCACCGACCTGTCGCTGATCGGGAACGCGGCGCTGACGTCCACCGGCCCGCTGGTCGGTGTCGCTGACGGCCAGTGGTACCGGCTCATCACGTCCGCGTTCCTGCACGAACCGGGGTTCTCCGGCCTCGGCCCGGCGCACATCATCTTCAACATGTGGGCACTGATCTTTATCGGCCCCGCACTCGAGCACCAACTCGGCCGGCTGCGCTACCTCGCCGTGTACCTGGTGAGCGCGCTCGGCGGTGCCGTGCTCTACTATCTGGCCGGCCCGACGAACGTCGAAGCGCTCGGCGCCTCAGGCGCGATCTTCGGCCTGTTCGGCGCGTGGTTCGTGCTGGCCAGGCGCCTGCGGCTGGATAACAGGCAGATCGTCGTCCTGATCGTGCTGAACCTGGTGATCAGCTTTGCCGTGCCCGGCATCGCCTGGCAGGCGCATGTCGGCGGCCTGGTGGCCGGGGCGGCGCTCACGGCCGCCTATGCCTACGCGCCGCAGCAGCCGCCGCGGGCACGCACGCTGGTGCAGGCCGGGGCCACCGTGGCCATCATCGTGCTGCTCGCGGCCGCCGTCCTGGTCAGGGATCACCAGCTGGCGGCGGCCGCACTCGGCTGACCAGCGCGGCCAGGACCGGGCTCAGCGGTTTCCGGAAGCTCCCCGCGAGGTCTCCGGAAGCTCTGCCGGCCTAGCAGCGTGCTGCTAGCGCCACTTCGTGGCGAGGGCGACGCCCGCGATGATGAACCCGAACCCGAGCACCAGGTTCCAGCTGCCCAGCGCGCTCTGCACGGGGTTGTTGCCGCTCGTGACGTAGAACAGCGAGATCCAGGCCAGCCCGGCCAGCAGGCAGCCGAGCATCGTCGGCACCAGCCAGCGGGGACTGACCTGGGCCTTGGCTGACCTTGGCGGCGGCGTGTAGACCGCCTTGCTTCTGACGCGGGACTTGGGCACGGTCGTCTCCTGATCGGTCTCGCCGCCGGCGGGCACGCGCTAGCGCCCGGCGGGCGCGTAAGCCTCTGGCGGTAAGCGTAGTTGCTTCCGCGAGTACGCGCGGTCCGCGCGGCCGCCAAAGGCGGGCCGCTGGCCGTGGCTGGCCAGCTACCTGCCCGTGAGTCCCGGCCGTTAGATGCTCGTGGGAACCGGCAGTTAGGTGCTCGTCGGGGTCGGCGTCGGGGTGGGCGTCGTCGGGGTCGGGGTGGGAGTGGTCGGGGTCGGCGTTGGCGTCTCCTGCTGCGCCACGACGAGCGTCACCTGACTTCCTGCCTGGACGGTCTGGCCGGGTCCCGGGCTCTGCAGCACCACGGTGCCGGGAGTGTTGGGCCCGGCGGGCTCCATGTGGATCACGTAGCTGAGTCCGGCGGCGGTCAGGGTCGCCTCCGCGGCCTGCAGCGACTGGCCTTTCACGTCAGGCACGGGGACGCCGCCGCCGGAGATCACGATCGTGACGTTCGTCCCTGGCTTGGCCAGCGCGCCGCCCCGGGGCGACTGCCTGATCACGGTGCCCGCGGGCTTCGACGAATTGGGATCCGTGGTTGGCTGCGGCACGTTGAAGCCGGCGTTCGTCAGGATCGCTTCCGCCTGGGCTTCCTTCTGCCCGACGACGTCAGGCACGGGCTTCTTCGCCGGGCCGGTGGAGACGTAGAGCTTGACCGTGCTGCTGGCGGCGACCAGTGCCCCTTCCGCCGGGACGGTCTTGAACACCTGCCCGCGAGGGACGGTGGTGTTTGCCTGCGGAATCGCCGTGGACAGCAGCTTCGCGTTGGCGATCTTGGTCTGCGCGGCCGACTTGGTCAGTCCGACGACAGGCGGCACCGAGATCTTCCCGCCGCTGCCGGCCGCGTAGTGCAGCACGTACCCTGCCGTTCCCAGCAGCAGCAGCGCGACCAGGCCGATCACGACCCACAGCCAGATCCGGCGGCGGCCACCGGACGGCGGCTGATCCTCCGGGCCGTAGCGGTAGGCCGGGATGGCGCTGGTCGGGCCCGCCGCCATGGTGCCCTGCCCCATCCGCCGGGTGCCCTGGTACATGTCCGCGCGGGTCGGCGCGGCCACCGGCATGCCGGACAGCGCGCGCTGGATGTCGGTGCGCATCTCCTCAGCGGACTGATAGCGGTCGGCCGGGTCCTTGGCCATGGCCTTCAGCACGATCGCGTCCGCCCAGCCCGGTATCTCCGGGTCGACCTGCGACGGCGGGATCGGGTTCTCCCTGACATGCTGGTACGCGATCGCGACCGGGGAGTCGCCGGTGAACGGCGGCCGTCCGGTGAGCAGCTCATACAGCAGGCAGCCGGCCGAGTACAGGTCGCTGCGGGCATCCACCCGCTCGCCCCTGGCCTGCTCGGGCGACAGGTACTGCGCGGTGCCGATGACCTGGGCAGTCTGCGTCATCGTGGCCTGCGCGTCGCTGACCGCCCTGGCGATGCCGAAGTCCATGACCTTGACGTCAGCGGCCCGGGTCAGCATCACGTTGCCGGGCTTGATGTCCCGGTGCACGATGCCGTTGCGGTGGCTGTAGTCCAGCGCCCGCAGCACCCCGTCGGTGATCTCCATGGCCCGTTCCGGCAGTAGCCGGCGGTCTTCCCTGAGCAGGTCGCGCAGGGTACGGCCGTCGACGTACTCCATCACGATGTAAGGCACCGGGGTCGGGCCCATCATGTCCTCGCCGGTGTCGTAGACAGCCACGATGGACGGGTGGTTCAGCGACGCCGCGGACTGGGCCTCGCGGCGGAACCTGGCCTGGAATGTCTGGTCCCTGGCCAGGTCCTCGCGGAGCGTCTTCACCGCCACGATGCGATCGAGACGGATGTCTCTGGCACGGTAGACCTCGGCCATGCCGCCGCGCCCGACGATCCCGTCAAGCTCGTAGCGGCCGCCGAGCAGCCGGGGCTGGGTCATGTCTCGCACTGGAAGTTACCGTCCTGCGTGGTCGTCGTTCGTGGCCGGGACAGGCCACGTTATCGCCAGCCGGGTGCTCGATCCCCCGGGCCGGCCGCCATTTCCTGCCCGGCTGCCGGTCACGGGACCCCCAGGTATGCCTTGATGACTTGCTGGGCGATCGGCGCGGCCGCGGCGGCACCGAAACCACCGCCTTTTACCACGACGCCGACAGCTATCGTTCGGTTGCCCACGCCTTTCGGGGTGAAGCAGGTGAATACCGAATCGTCCAGGGTCGAGCTGTTCTGCGCGGTGCCGGTCTTGCCGGCGATCTCGAGGTTGGGCATGTAGATGTCGTGCGCCGTGCCGGCCGGGTTCGCCACCACCTGGATCATCATCGTCTGCACGTCCGATGCCACCTGCGGGCTCACCGCGCGGGACAGCACCGACGGGCTGGCGCTCTCGATCGGCTGGAGGTCGGGCGCCTGCACCTGTGCCACCATGTACGGCTTCATCAGAACGCCGCCGTTGGCGATGGCGGCGGAGAACATCGCCTCCTGCAGCGGCGTTACCTGATCATTGAACTGGCCGATCGCGGAGAATGCGGTCAGCGATGGATCGGTGACTCGCGGGAAAACGCTCGCTGAGACCGGCAGCGGGATCGTCAGGTGCGAGTTGTTCATGCCGAATTTCTCCGCGTACTGCCGCAGGGTGGCACCGCCGATCTTGATGCCGAGGTTGCCGAACGCGGTGTTGCAGGAGAGCCAGAATGCCTGGATGATCGGCGGGTGGCCGTTGCCGCAGATCTCGCCGGCGTCGTTGTTGAGCACGTTGCCGTTGGGCAGCTTCAGCGGCTGGGGTGCGAAAACGGTACTGTTCGGGTTCGCCACCTTGTGGGTCGAGAAGGCCGCCGAGCTGGTCACGACCTTGAACGAGGAGCCGGGCGGGAACGTCTCGTTGATGGCCCGGTTGAGCAGCGGCTGGCTGGGATCATGCCGGTACCGCCGGTCGATCCGGTCGAGCCGGTGCCCGTTGAGCGTGGTGTACCGGTTGGGGTTGAAGCTCGGGTAAGACGCCATGGCCAGGATCTTGCCGGTTTTCGGGTCGATCGCGACCAGCCCGCTCGGCCTGCCCAGCGACTTCAGGCCGGCGTAGGCGGCCTGCTGGGCCTTGGGGTCGATGGTGAGGTACACGGTGGCGCCGAGCCGGGGCTTGCCGGTGACCAGGTCGATCAGGTTGTGCACCGCGAGCCGGGGGTCGGTGCCCGCCAGTGCCTTGTCCTCTGCCGCCTCGATGCCGGTGGCGCCGAAGATCGAGTCGTATCCGGTCACCGGCGCGTAGACGGGGCCGGACGGGTAGTACCGCTGGTAGATCTTGCCCTTGGTCAGCCGGGACGCGGCGATGGTGGTCCCGCCCGCGGTCCCGCCGGCCACGATCGCGCCGCGCTTGTACTGGAACTGCTGGTTGAAGGTCCGGACGTTGCCCGGCCCGGCCGCCAGGCGGGCGGACCTGAAGGCCTGCACGTAGGTCACGTTGATCAGCAGCAGCGCGAACATCACCAGGCAGGCAAGGGAAAGGCGGAGCATGGCGCGGTTCACCGGGCGCCCACCGCCCGGTGGGCGCGGTGGGCGGGTGGGCTCGCGGCGATCATCCGGCCCGCACGATCTGGGTCATGCCCTCGTCCTGGATCGGCTGCGGCGCCGGGCGCCGGGCAGTGTCGCTGATCCGCATCAGCAGCCCGATCATCGCCCAGCTGGCGATCAGCGATGAGCCGCCCTGCGACATGAACGGCGTGGTGACGCCGGTGAGCGGGATCAGGCCGGTCACCCCGCCGACGATCACGAAGACCTGCAGCGCCAGCACGAACGAGAGGCCGCCGGCCAGCAGCTTGGAGAAGGGATCGCGGACCTGGAGGGCGGCCCGCAGGCCCCGCTGCACGAGCAGGCCGAAGATCAGCAGGATCGCCATCAGCCCGGTCAGGCCGAGCTCCTCGCCGAACGCGGTGACGATGAAGTCACTCTGCGCCAGCGGCGTGACGAACGGCTGGCCCTGGCCGAGGCCGGTGCCGAGGATGCCGCCGAAGCCCATTCCGTACAGCCCCTGGGCGAGCTGGTAGGAGGAGACGCAGTGGGCCTGCGCGGCCGCGCAGAACACGTTGGCATGCGTGAGCGGGTGCAGCCAGGCAGTGAAACGGGCGCCGACATGGCCGGACAGCCGGCTGGCCGCGAATGTGCCGGCGGCGAACAGGCCGATCCCGATCAGCAGCCAGGAGGTCCGCTGAGTGGCGATGTAGATCATCGCGACGAACAGCCCGAAGAAGAGCGCGGACGTGCCGATGTCCGTCTCGAAGATCAGGATGAGCAGGCTGGCGCCCCAGGCGATCAGCACCGGGCCGAGGTCGCGCGCGCGGGGCAGGTCGATCCCGAGTACGCGGCGGCCGGCCAGGGCGAGCACGTCCCGCTTGGCGACGAGGTAGCCGGCGAAGAAGACGGCCAGCGCCAGCTTGGCGAATTCGCCCGGCTGGATCGAGAATCCGCCGATCCTGATCCAGACCTTCGCCCCGTTCACCACGCTCAGGCTGCTGGGCAGCACCGCCGGGATGGCCAGCAGCACGAGGCCGACAGCGCCGAGGGTATACGTGTACCGCTGCAGGATCCGCGGCTCCCTGATCACCGCGAGCACCGCTATGAAGGCGGCGACGCCAATCGCGCTGTACGCCACCTGGTAGAGAGTCGTTGACGTGCTCATCGTGCTGATCTTGGTGCCGGGATTCCCGCCGCGCCCTGATTCCTGCAGACGGTAGATCATGACGATGCCCAGGCCGTTCAGCAGCGCGGCGAGCGGCAGCATCAGCGGGTCCGCCCAGGGCGCCAGCCGCCGGACGGCGAGATGGGCGGCGAACATGAGCACGGCGAACGCCGCGCCGTACTCGACCAGGCCGGCCGGCAGCTTGCCGCTCAGGCCCAGGCCGGCGCTCGCGTAGGCGGCCAGCACCACGCCCACGGCGAAGACCAGCATGAGCAGCTCGGTGCTGCGCCTGCCGCGGGGCATCGGCGGCGGCGTGCCGGGATCGGCCGCTGCCCCGGCACCCGAATGGGTGGCGACGGCGGTCATCCGGACCCCCCTTGCGGTGGGCAGTAGGCGGGTACCGGCGGCTTCGCGCGGTAGCTCGGGATGACCGTGTGCACGACGGTCTTGCCGTGCACCCTCGTCCTGACCTTGCGCGGCTTGGGCTTTCCCGCCTCCCACTTCGCCGTGGCGGCGAAGGCCTGCTTGCACAGGTAGCCATGCCTGATGTTCAGCACGATGCTGCGGGCATCGGCCAGCCCGGTCGCCATGATGGTGGCCTGGATCTGCCGGACATCGTTGGCCGGCACGCCGGACATCGGGATGCCGGTCTTGGCGTACACGCTGGACAGGCTCATGCCGGCCACCTGCTCGTTGACGCCGCGGAAGATGGCGACCTGGCCGTCGGCCGCGCCGACGTAGTACTGGCCCTGGGTGTAGCGCCACGCCGCGTACCCGCCGCCCGCAATCAGCAGCAGCAGAACCACCAGGATGGACGTGACGACAGGCCAGCGCGGCCGCGCCCACCTTCCGTCGTCGTCCTCGTCGCCGTCCTCGTCGTCCTCGTCGTCGAGCAGCTCGTCGTCGCGGGCGTCCGCGGCGGCGAACCCGGGCGCCGGTGATACCTGCGTGAGCTGGCGCGCGCGCCCGGCCGGGCTGTCGGTATGGGCCGGCGTGCGCGCCGGGACGCTGCCATCGCTGTTCAGCGCCGCGCCCGCGATGACCGGCTCCCGGCTGGCCGCCGCCGGATCGGCGGCGGCATCGATCACGTCAGCGACGATGCACGTGATGTTGTCCGGGCCGCCGCTGCGGATGGCGAGCTCAACCAGCTGGATGACGGCTTCGTCCGGGTCGGTAAAGGTGATCAGTGTCTTGTGCAGGGTCTGCTCGGTGACCACATCGGACAGCCCGTCGGAGCAGAGCATGTACCGGTCGCCCGCCCTGACCTCGAGGATGGACAGGTCAGGCTCGGCCTCGGTACGGCCGTCCAGCGCCCGCAGCAGCAGTGACCGCTGCGGATGGCTGGCGGCTGCCTCGGGAGTCAGCCTGCCGTCGTCCACCAGCGACTGGACCAGCGTGTGGTCGCGGGTGATCTGACGGAAGTCGCCGTCGCGCAGCAGGTAAGCCCGCGAATCGCCGATGTGGCAGAGCGCGACGCGCGCATCCTGCCAGAGCATGGCGGTGAGCGTGGTGCCCATGCCCTCGACCGCGGGGTCGGCCGCGCTCATGTCGTGCAGGGTGGTGTTGGCCGTTGCTACCGCGTCGGCCAGCGGATCAAGCAAATCCGGGCCCGGCACCTGACGATCGAGCCCGGCGAGGGCGGCGATGGCCACCGCGCTGGCCACCTCGCCGGCGGCATGCCCGCCCATGCCATCGGCGATGACAAGCAGGCGCGGGCCCGCATACGCCGAGTCCTCGTTGCCTTCCCGGAGGAGCCCGACGTCTGAGCGGACCGCGTAGCGGAGTGCAAGTGTCATCTGCGCAGTTCCAGAACGGTTTTACCGATGCGGATTGGCACGCCGACCGGCACCGGGGTCGGCTGGGTTACCTTCTGGCGGTCAAGATAGGTGCCGTTCGTAGAGCCGAGGTCCTCGACAATCCACCGGCCATCCTGCGGGAATAGCCGGGCATGTCGGCTCGAAGCGTAGTCATCGGTCAGCACGAGTGTGGCGTCATTCGCGCGACCGATAGTGATTTGCTGATCCGCGAGACCCATAGTCGTCCCGGCCAGGTCGCCGCCGGTCACCACCAGCTGCTGCGGCGCCGCCCGGCCGGCCCGGCCGGACCGGGACGGCTTGGCCGGCTGAGCCGGCCTGGACCGCGGCTGCTGCCGCTTCCGGCCCTGCCTGCGGCTGGCACCGGAAGGGCCGAACAGGTCCGTGCGCACGACACCCACCGCAGCGATGACGAAGAGCCACAGGACGGCAAGGAACGCCAGCCTGATGAGGGTCAGGGTAAGCGCATTCATCTGGTCATATGTCCTCGGTGGCCGTTGCTGCCGCTGCTCGTCAGCAGGCGCCGCGGCGCGAATGGGTCGTTGGTGTGCGCGGTGTCAGTAAATTCCATCCCGGCGGAAGACAAGGGTGGTCCGGCCCAGGGTGACGCGCGTGCCGTCCGTCAGGGAGACGCGGCGCACCGGCTGGCCATTAACGAACGTGCCGTTGGTGGAGCCCAGGTCGACGAGCACGACCTCGCCGTCCTCGACGCGCAGCTCGGCGTGATGGCGCGAGACACCCGGATCAACGAGACGAAGGTCACAGTCCGTGCCCCGGCCGAGTATGGTCAGCGGCGCACTGAGTTCGTAGGTGCGCTGCGTGTTCCCTTCCGCCCCGGGCTCCGGCCCGGAGACGAGCAGCCTCGGGGCGCCGGTGAAGCTGCCCGGCGGATGCGGGAGATCACTGGCGGGCCTGCGGATCTCGCCGTCCTCAACGGTCGTGCCGCGGATCACGCCCGACCGGATCCTGAAAGTGCCCGTAGTCAGGTCGGGTACCCCTTCAAATCGCATCCGCACCGGCCCCACGAAGGAGTATCCCTGTTCCCTGGCATGCTCGCGGGCCAGCGTCGCCAGCTCGATGCCCAGGCTGTCGGCATAGACATCAAGGCGCTCGTGATCGGTATCCGCCAGCTCGACAACGAAATCGTTGGGCACCAGCGTCCGGCCCTGCGCGACGATCGCTGCGCGGTCATCCATCTCCCGCTGTACCGCGCTGGCAACCTCCACCGGTTGCAGCTCGGATTTGAATGCCCGCGCGAAGGCACCCTCGACCATCCCCTCGAGCCTGTGCTCGAAGCGCTGCAGAACTCCCACCGGGGCACCTCCTTCCGTGCGTCCATCCGATCGTATCGGCGACGTGGGGCAGTTTGAGGACGTGCTAACCTGACTGCTTCGCCCAGGGCGGGTGGCGGAACGGCAGACGCGCACGGTTCAGGTCCGTGTGTCCGAAAGGACGTGAGGGTTCAAATCCCTCCTCGCCCACACCTTCTGACCTCGTAGTGCCCCTTCCTCGCCCGCATGGTGCGCTGGCCCGCAGCCTAAGCGCCCGCGGGTCCGCTGTCACCGGCCTGCCCATTTTCCCGGATCTCTGGACAGGCCGGTGCCGTCCGCACCCCTGGCCGGGGAGCCGGGCAGGGTGCCCCACTGGCACCATTGTCACGTGACCGGGGCAGCGGCGATGCAGGATCAGGCCAGCCGGATCGCCGCCGATGTGCTCTTCCCGGCGGCGATGGACACCGATGCCGCGGACCGGGTGCCGGCCAGCCATCTGGACCTGCTGGCCGCCGAGGGCTTTTACGGCCTGGCCGGCCCGCCGGAGGAAGGCGGGGCCGGCCTGGACGCCACCGCGGCCTGCCGGGTGATCGAGACCCTGGCCGGCGGCTGCCTGGCCACGACCTTCGTCTGGCTCCAGCATCACAGCGCGGTGCGGGCGGCGAATGCCGCGGGCGGCCGGCTGCGCGAGGAGTGGCTGGGCCCGCTCTGCCGTGGCACCCGCCGCTGCGGGATTGCCCTCGGCGGCGCGCTGCCGGGCCCGCCGCTGCTCCGGGCGACGCCTACGGCCGGCGGCTACCTGCTCGACGGGACATCGCCCTGGGTAACCGGCTGGGGTCTGGTGGACACGCTCTATACCGCCGCGCGGGACGAGCAGGGCAACATCGTGACGGCCTTGCTGTCCGCTGCTCCAGGCCCCGCCCTGTCCGCTGAGCCGCTCCGGATGGTGGCCGTCAGCGCGAGCCGGACCGCGGCGGTCCGGTTTGACGGTTACTTCGCGGCCGCCAGCCGGGTCACCGCCGTGCTGCCGCACCGCGACTGGCTGGCGCGCGACGCGATGAACCTGCGCGGCAACGGCTCGCTGGCGCTCGGAGTGGCGGGCCGCTGCTGCGCGCTCATCGGCGCGAGCCCGCTGGACGGCGAGCTCATCATGCGGCGCGCGGCGCTCGACGCGGCGAGTCCTGAGCAGATGCCCGCCGCCCGGGCAGCCGCCTCGCACCTGGCGATCCGCGCGGCCGCTGCCCTCGTCACGGTCCAGGGCAGCCGCGCGATCCTGGCCGGGCAGCATGCCCAGCGATTGGCGCGCGAAGCGCTGTTCCTGCTCGTCTTCGCCTCCCGCCCGGCCATCAAGGAAAACCTGGCCGGGCGCCTCACCAGGGCATCTGCATAGCGCCGGGGACCCGGCCAGGTCACGCGGACCCCGTTCGCAAGGCAGAATTGAGGCGTGCCGGAACTTCCAGAGGTAGAGGCACTCGCAGCCGATCTGCGGGAGCGTGCCGTGGGCCGCGTCATCGACCGTGCCGCGGTCGCGGAGATCGCCGTGCTGAAGACCTACGATCCACCGCTGACCGCGCTGGCGGGCCGGGTGATCACGGCCACCACCCGGTACGGCAAGTTCCTCGACCTGGTGACGGACCGCGATCCCGGCGGCGGCCCGGCCCTGCATCTCATCACGCACCTGGCCCGGGCCGGCTGGCTGCGCTGGCGGGACAAGCTGCCGGCCGATCCGCCCCGGCCGGGCAAGGGACCGCTGGCGTTCCGGGTCCGGTTCCGCGACGGGGCCGGCTTCGACCTCACCGAGGCAGGTACCCGTAAGCGCCTTGCCGTATACCTGGTCACCGATCCGGCCGCCGTCCCCGGCATCGCGGCGCTCGGGCCCGATCCGCTCGACCCGTCCTTCACGCCCGCCGTGCTGGCCGGGATACTCGCCGGGCGCAGGACGCAGATCAAGGGAGTGCTGCGGGACCAGCGGATCATCGCCGGCATCGGCAACGCCTACTCCGATGAGGTCCTGCATGCCGCGAAGATGTCGCCCTTCCGGCTGGCCGCCAGCCTGACTGGCGAGGATGTCGCCGCGTTGCACGCCGTGATCGTCGGCACCCTGCGGGACGCGATCTCGCGGTCGGAAGGGCTGGCCGCCGCGGACCTGAAGAAGGAGAAGAAAGCGGGCCTGCAGGTGCACGGCCGGGCCGGCCAGCCGTGCCCGGTGTGCGGGGACACGGTCCGCGAGGTGTCCTTCGCCGACTCGGCACTGCAGTACTGCCCGACCTGCCAGACCGGCGGCAAGCCGCTGGCCGACCGCCGGATGTCCCGGCTGCTCAAGTAGCGAGACCGGGACAGGAGTCACCGGCGCCAGCCTTGCGCGGTCCCGGCCCGCCGGGTCGGCGAAGGCGGCCGCGCCGTCCGGCGCGGCGATCGCCAGCCCGCCTTGCTCGTCAGCTGAAGATCTGCCCGATCTTCCGCCAGCGGAGCATGCCGCACGCGCTCCGGTTAAAGCTGGTGTCGACGTGCTTGCCGAACCAGGTGCCCTTGACCACCGCGGTCTTCGTGCCGGCCGGGATCATCGGGCACATCAGGTGGCCGGGGACCACGGCGAACGGGCTCTTCGCCTGCAGCAGGACGTTGCATGCTGCCTGCGGATCCGGGTGAGTGCCGCCGGCCGGGTCGCACCGCAGCGTCCAGTGCTCCGGCTTGGCGCCCGGCTCCCCGGTCACTCCGATCGTGAGCGAGACCCTGGCGGCGTGGCCGCTGGCGGCGCTGCCGGTGGCCGCGCTGCCGCCGGCTGCCTGCATGCTGCCGCAGGCGGTGACTGTGGCCGCGCAGGCCGCGGCGATCAGGAGGGACCGGGCGCCGGCCCGGGCCCGGAGCATGTTCGTCATCATGCCCTTTCGACGCGCGCCCGCCCCGCCTGGTTCCGCCGCCCGGCCCGGCATGTGACGCTTGGATCATGAACGGCCTGCTGCAAGATCTTGCCGGGATCGTCGGCGAGAAGCATCTGCTCACTGATCCTGAGCTGCTGGCGGGCTACGAGACCGACTGGACGGGCCGTTATCGCGGCACGGCCAGCTGCGTCGTCCGGCCGGCCTCGGCCGGCCAGGCCGCCGAGGTAGTGCGGTGCTGCGCCCGGCACGCGGTCACGCTGGTGCCGCAGGGCGGCAATACCGGCCTGGTGGGCGGCTCCGTCCCGCCGCCGCGAGCCCCGGCCGGCCGCCGCGCCGGCGCAGTGGTCCTGTCGGCCACGCGGCTGACCGGGCTTGAGCCGGTCGACACTATCGCCGCGCAGGTGACCGCCGGGGCCGGCGTGACAATCGGCCGGCTGCGCGCGCATGCCGCGAAGGCCGGGTTTGAGTACGGCGTGGATCTGGCCTCCAGGGACTCCGCGACGGTCGGCGGCACTATCGCGACGAACGCCGGCGGCATCCTCGGGATCAGGTACGGCCCCACCCGGGCCCAGCTGCTCGGCGTCGCGGCGGTCCTGGCCGACGGCTCTGTCATCCATCGGATGTCCGGGCTGCTCACCGAGAGCGCCGGCTATGACCTGACCCAGCTGCTGGCGGGAAGTGAGGGCACGCTCGCCGTCATCACCGCGGCGCGGCTGCGGCTATGGCGCGGCGAGCCGGTCGCGGCCGTGGTCCTGGCGGGGGTCGCCGGGATCGGGGCGGCCGCGGCGCTGCACGCCCGGATCCGCACGGCAGTGCCCGCCATCCGGGCCGCGGAGTACTTCGAGGCGGCCGGGCTCGACCTGGTCAGGCAGCAGACCGGGCTGGGGATGCCGCTTGGCCGCGCGCATGCCGCCTACCTGCTCACGGAGATACCGGGAACTGCCCGCGATGCCGACCGGCTGGCCGCCGCCGGGCTGCCGCCAGACACCGCGGTCGCCCTGGACGGGCCGGGCCGCGCCGCGCTGTGGGCCTACCGGGAGCGGATCACCGAGGCGATCGGCGCCGTTGCGGTCCCGCACAAGATGGACGTGGCCGTGCCGGTGGCGCGACTCGGTGCCTTCCGCGCCGAACTTGGCGGGGCAGTGCGCGCGGCCGCAGGCGGCCGCGACTGGCGGGTGATCGCGTTCGGCCATATCGGGGTCGGGAATCTGCACGTGAACGTGCTCGGCCCGGAACCGGGCGACGACCGCGCCGATGAGGCCGTGTACCGGCTGGCCGCGGCACATGGCGGGTCGGTCTCCGCCGAGCACGGAATCGGCCGGGCGAAGGCCCGGTGGCTCGGGCTGAGCCGGTCCGCGGCCGAAATCGCCGCGATGCGCGCCATCAAGACCGCCCTCGACCCGGCCGGCCTGCTCAGCCCCGGCGTGCTCGTCCCGGCGGATCAGCCTGCCCCGTCCCGCGACACCTGATTGCGAGGATCTGCAATGCCCGACGACACTCCGTACCGCGGCTACAAGTCGTACTCCTACCTGGCCCCGGCCGAGGACTACGACGTCTTCGACCTCGACGATGAGCTGGGCCGGGGCCCTGGTTATGAGCCTGGTCTCAGCGCTCCGGAGGCCGAGCGGGCCGCCCGGCTACTGCGCGACAGCGTGGTGATCAGCCTGCACGATCACCCCGTGGTGTTCCCCCGCGATATCACCCGCGCGGGTGACTACATCAGGACCGGGCGGCAGCACACCGGGTACGAAGGGCTGTCCCGGTCCGGCCTGACCGCCGTGTTCGACAACATGATGGACGGCACCGGCTGCGTGACGAGCAAATCGGCCTGGAAATGGGATGACACCATCTACGACCTCGGGATGCGGCTCTGTGATATCGCGCATCAGGATTACGTGCAGGTCGCGCGCACGCTGGCTGACATCAGGGCGGCGCACGACAGCGGCCGCCTCGCTCTCGTGCTGGGCATGGAGGCGGCGACCCCGATCGAGAACGAGGTCGACCGGCTCGACATCCTTTACGGCCTCGGGGTCCGGCAGATCGGCATCGCGTACTCGGAATCGAACACGCTCGGCAGCGGGCTGCGGGAGCCGGGCGATGGCGGGCTGACCGTCTTCGGCCGCCGGGCCGTGGAGCGGATGAACAAGCTCGGCCTGGCGATCGATGTCTCCCATTCCAGCGACCGGACCTGCCTGGACACCTTCGAGGTGTCGAGCAAGCCGGTCTTCATCACGCACGCGGGCGCGCGGTCGGTCTGGCCGACGCAGCGGATGAAGCCGGATGACGTGCTGCTTGCCTGCGCTCGCGGCGGCGGGGTTATCGGTATCGAGGCCGCACCGCATACCACGCTCTCAGCGGATCACCCGCTGCATTCCATCGAGTCCGTGATGGACCATTTCACCTACTGCGCTGACCTGCTGGGAATCGATCACGTCGCCTTCGGGCCGGATACCTTGTACGGCGATCACGTCGGCTTCCATGGCGAGTTCGCCGCCCAGCTGGGCGTGCATGCCATGACCGGGCCGGCATTCGACAAGGTGCCATACGTGGCCGGGCTGGAGAACCCGACGGAGAATTTCCGCAACATCATCGGCTGGCTCGTCAAGCACGGCTACCCGGACGCCGATATTCAGGCTGTCATCGGCGGGAACATCCTCCGGGTACTGGAGTCGGCCTGGTGAACGGCGGCCCGCGCCGCCCGCCGCGGCGGCGCCGGTGCCCGGCAGCCAGCATGGGTTTTCGCTGACCTGGGGCCGCGCCGTGGTGCGATCATGAGGTCGTGGGGCTGAGATTCGCGGTAACGGGCAGGCGGGACCGGGCGGACGCGACAGCGCGCGCCGTCATCGAGTCCGCCGCTGACGCGATCGTGGCCTTCGGTGCCGACCGCACCGTGCTGCTGTGGAATCCGGCCGCCGAGCGCCTCTTCGGGTGGACTGCCGCCGAAGCCATCGGCCGGCCGCCGCAGATCATCCCGGCGGAGCTGAAGGCCGAGCACAACGCGGTCCTTGAGCGGGTCAGCGGCGGCGGCCAGATCTCTTTCGCGACCCGCCGGATCGGCAAGGACGGCGGCATGCTCGACCTGCGGATCGACGCCAGCGCGCTGGTCAGCGACGGCGTGACGGCCGGCTGGGTGAACGTATGTCATCGGGCTGACGGGGACGACGCGGTGCGGCACTACATGGCCGAGCGGGCCCGGGTGGTGCGCAGGCTCGGCGACGTGGTTGCCGACATGAACGCCCATCTCGACCTGGAAGCGGTACTTGACCGGATCGCGGCCAGCCTGCGTGAGCTGACCAGGGCGGACGCCGGCGGGTTCGTGCTCATCGAGGGCGACGAACTCCGGCTGGTGAGCATGGACGGGCTGCCGGCCAGGCTCCGCGGCCGGACCGCCGACCTGGCCAGCAGCATGGTCGGCGACCTGATGCGCTCCGGCAAGACGGTGATGATGGCCACGGGCGAGTCGGGCGGCTTCGACGAGCTGATCTGGTCCGCGCTGCCCGGCCTGCACACGATCACGCTCAGCCTGTCGCACGTGGCCGGGCGCCCGTTCGGCGCGCTCTATGCGCTCTACAGCAGGCGCCAGGTCGGTCACGTCGAGCTGGAGTTGCTCGAATTGCTGGCCGGTCACGCCAGCGTGGCGCTGTCCAACGTGACCGCCTTCGAGGAGGTTGTCCGGCAGCGCGCGCATGAGCGCGCGGTCATCGACGCCAGCGCTGACGGCATCGCGGTGCTGGACGGCGACGGCCTTGTCCGCCAGTGGAACCCGGCCGCGCACCGGCTGACCGGCGTGTCCGCCGAGGACGCGACCGGCAAGCCGCTGCCGTTCCCGCTGCCTGAGCCCGGCGCGAAGCTGGCGCACAAGCTCCAGAACGGCAGCTGGCTCGACGTCCTGTGCACCGGGCTGAGCGGGCGGGACGAGAAGGTTGTCGACTTCCGTGATGTCACCGCGGCCAAGGAACTTGAGGAGGCCAAGGACCTGTTCCTGGCCACGACCAGCCACGAGCTGCGGACGCCGATCACCGTGGTGCAGGGCTTCGCCAGCACGCTGGCGAGCCGCTGGGACAAGCTCACCGATGCCGACCGGCGCAGCGCCGTCCAGACGATCGCCGACCGCGCCGGGTCCCTCGGCCGGCTCGTTGAGCAGCTACTGCTCGGCTCCCGGGCCGGCGCGGACCAGCTGACCGTCAGTAACGGGCCATTTGACCTGGCCGGGCTGCTGCGGGGGGCCGCGGTCGCGTTCCGCCCGCTGTCGGATCTGCATACCCTGACGGCCGATATTCCGGCGGAACTCCCGGCCGCCTACGGCGACGCGATGGCGACGGACATCATCGTCGGCCAGTTGCTCGAGAACGCGTTCAAGTACTCGCCGGAGGGCGGGGCAGTCACCGTGCGGGCCGCGCTGGCGGGCGACCGGATCGAGGTGACGGTCGAGGACGAGGGCATCGGGATCGCCCCGGCTGACCGCGAGCGGGTGTTCGAGAGGTTCGTCCAGGGCGAGGCCGGCGACCGCCGGAGATTCGGCGGGATCGGCCTTGGCCTGTACATCGTGCGGCAGCTGGCGCGGGCCCAGGACGGCGAGGTCGCCGCCACTGCGAGTCCGGGCGGCGGCACGCTCATGCGGGTCCAGCTCCGCTGTGCCGGCGCTGCGGAGGGCGGCGCTGCCGCGGCCAGCGCCGCGGGCTGACCGGGCGGAGCTGGGCGGCCGGCGGCTTGCTCGTTTACCCGCCGGTCAGGTCTTCGCGGGCACCCGGGTGCCGCCGAGCCGCTCCCTGGTCACCGGGTCGCGGACGACCCGGGCGCCGCCGGAGGCCGCGATGTAGCGGTCGATGATGCCGATGACATCCTCGCCCTGCATCACCATCTGGCCGCGCTCCATCCAGATCACCCGGTTGCAGGTCTGCTCGACCTCCTCCAGGTTGTGCGCGACCAGGAAGACGGTGCCGGCCTCTTGCCGCAGTTCCTCGATCCGGGCGTGGCTCTTCACCCGGAACTCGGCGTCGCCGGTGGCCAGCGCCTCGTCCACGAGCAGCACATCGTGGCTCTTCGACGCGGCGATCGCGAACCGCAGCCGCGAGCCCATGCCGGAGGAGTACGTCTTCATCGGCAGGTCGATGAACTCGCCGACGCCGGAGAAATCCACGATGCTCTGGTACTTCTCCTTCGCCTCCTGCTTGGTCATGCCCATGGCCAGGCAGCCGAGGATCACGTTGCGCTCGCCGGTGAGATCGTCGAGCAGCGCGGCGTTGACGCCGAGCAGCGACGCCTCGCCGGTGGTGTAGACGTTGCCCTGCTCGGGCGGCAGCAGGCCGGCGATCGCCCGCAGCAGCGTCGACTTCCCCGAGCCGTTCCGGCCGATGATCCCGACGGCGTCGCCGCGGTAGGCGACGAAGGACATGCCGCGGATCGCGTGCACCTCGCGGATCGAGCCGCGGGTCTTGCGGCCCAGGATCCGCAGCAGCGCGGTCGCGGCCGTGCCGCGGTCGCCGCCCGCGCCGTAGACCCGGTAGACGATATGCAGGTCGTCGACGACCACCATTGGCTTAGCCACGGCCGTACTTCGCCTCCGCCCGCCAGAAGAAAAAGAAGCCGACAACTAGCGCTAGCACTGCCCAGCCTACGGCGTAGTACCAGTAGTGTGCCGGGTTGGCTGTTGCCGGGCAGTAGGCGCTTAGCTCGAGCAGTTTGTTCGGAGCTTTCGCAGGAAGGTGCTTCCACAACGCGCATAGCCGTGCATTACCCGGCTTGGAGCCGGGAAAGCTTTCCCGCTGCGTCAGCAGCATCGCATTGCGCATCAGCGTGATGTAGAGGGCCGCCGGGTTGAGCTGCAGAATCGCCTTGAACTTGGCCGAGATGTTCGTCAGGTTCGCGATGCTGAACATGACGCCGGAGAGGTACATCCAGGTCCGCAGCAGGAAGGGCAGCAACTGGCTGAAGTCGTTGACCTGCGAGCCGAGCCGGGCCACGAACAGGCCGACTCCGACGTTGAAGATCGTCTGCAGCAGCAGGACCGGGATGGCCAGCAGCCAGTACCAGGTGACGGGTTCTCCGGTGGCGAGAACGATGACGATCAGCACCGCCATGGACAGGAACATCTGCTGCAGCTCGATTATCACGTAGGCGAGCGGCAGGCTCGCCCGCGGGAACTGCAGCGCCCGGATCAGCGGCAGGCTGCTGGTGATCACGGTTGATGCCGAGATAAAGGCCCGCTGGGTGAAGTTGAAGACAAAGACGCCGATGACCAGGAAGGAGATGAAGTTAGGGATCCCCTTGCTGGTGTGCAGGAGAACGCCGAAGATCAGGTAGTACACGGCGACGTTGAGCAGCGGGGTCAGTACCTGCCAGAGCTGGCCGAGCCTGGCCTCGGTGTACATGGCGATGTTGCGCGCGGTAGCGAAGGCCACGATGAACTGATGCCGCCGCCAGAGCTGGCGCAGGTAGGCCAGCACCGGCGGGCGCGCGGCGCTGGGCAGCAGGCCGTGCTCAGCGGCCAGCCCGGCCAGTGATCCGGCCGGCATCATGGCCGTGGCGACCCCGCCGTCGCCGCCCTCGGGCAGGCCGCCGGCGTTGGTCAGCTCGCCGGGCGCGCTCAGCCGCCTGTCATCGCTCATCCGGCAGCGCCAGCATGAGCGGACCGGCGCGCGGGAGCACGCCGGCCGCCTCGCAGCACGGTCCGGCGGGAGGCCGGCCGCGGATAAGCGAGCCGTGGCCACAAGTTGTACGAGGCAACTGTCACGTCCGCGACTGTACCCCCGTCTGGTTGTGCGATACAACTGATGTTGTGAACGAGCCCCTGAACGATACAGAGCTTGAGCGGCTTCTCGCTCAGCTACTCCGGCTGGTCAGCCCGGCCGCCGTGGCGGACGGGCCAGCGGCTGGGAACCATGCGGACGGCACCGGAACCGAGAAGCACCAGGTCACGTCGGCCACGGCGGCGAACGGGAACTCGCCAGCCAACGCTTCGAACGGGGCTGCGCAGGCGGCAAACCCGGCGGTTTCCGCTTCCGAGGCCCGGGCGCTCATCGAGCTGGTGGCGGCGCGCGGGATCGCCCAGGGGGAACTCGGCAGCCTGCTGGGCCTGGAAAAGAGCACGGTCAGCCGCCTAGCTGCCGGGCTGGAACGTAAAGGCTGGGTCAGGCGCGGCCGGGATGAGGACAACCAGCGCTACGTGCGGCTGTACCTGACGCCGGAGGGCGGCGTCATCGCCGCGCGGCTATGGCAGGCATGGCACTCGCGGCAGGAGCGCATCCTAACCGCACTCTCGCCGGAGGAGCGGACGGGCCTGTCGGCCGGCCTGCGCGGGCTGGTGCGGGGGCTCGCCGCCGAGGGCATCCTCGGCGAGGCGGGGCCAGCCCCCGCTGGCCAGGGCGGCGGCTGACGCGAGGCAGGCACCACGGCGCCGTCAGCAGCCTGGTGCTCCTGACGGCCGTCTCCGCAGCCGGGGCCGTCTCCGCAGCCTGGCGCCTCCGCGACCGGGGCCGTCTCGGCGGCCGGGTGCGCTTAGTTGCCGGTGAACCGGAACACGATGGCGCCGTCAGTCCGGTAGCCGAACCGGAAGCCGGTCGCCTTCAGGTAGGCGGCCACCGGCGGGAGTCCCGGATGCCGGGTCCAGATCAGCGCCCAGCCGATGCCGAGGCCGTGCAGGTCGCGGCGGGCCGCGGCGAGCTGCGCCGGGGTTACCTGGTTTCCGGCCGCGTTCGGCGGCTGCGGCGCGAGCGGGATACCGGACTGCGCTCGCAGGAGCTGGGCGTAGAACGGGTGCCCGGCGATCTTGTTGCGCGTCGTGGCCGGCACCCAGGAGGTGTAAGCGATCGACCGGGGATGGCCGTCGGCGGTCGCGAGGACCAGCGCCGGCGGCGCGAGTGGCTTGCCGTACACCGGTATCCCGCCGCGCAGCCCGAACGGCACGTCGAGCACGATCGAGCCGGAATGATCGGCCGCGATCGGGCCGTCCAGGGCCGGCAGCGTGGCGGGCATGATCCCCGTGCTCGGCGGGCCGGTCGAGTAGCCCGCTTCTAGCACGGCAAAGGCGGCCACCACGATGATCAGCGGCTTGGCGTGGTAACGCAGCCAGTCGACGGCAGCGCCGGCCAGCAGGGCGGCGCCGACCAGGCCGAGGATGGCGAACCGGTCGGCCTCCCGGAACGCGGACAGCACCGGCAGCCGCATCACCCAGGTGTAGGGCATCACCGGCGACACCCATACCCCGTTCCAGATCTGCTGGAACGGGGCATGCCGGACCTTGAGGACATACAGCGACGCGCCGAGCGCGAGCCATGCGCAGCCCAGCCACAAGGCGGCGAGCTGCCAGGCACTGCGCCGTCGCCAGGAGACGGCCAGGCCGATAACCGCCATGATGCTGAGCACCAGGCCGAACATTGGCATGGACTCCGCGGTAGGGCCCTTGTACTTCGATGACGCGGACGCGGCCGCGAGCTGGTGGAACCCGTAATAGCCAACTCGCTGGGCCGGCGCGAACAGGTCGCCGAGTCCCACGCCGTAACGCGTCCCGGTCACGGCGAGCAGGTGCGGGCTGACGGCGGTGCCGCCCGCCCTGGCCTGCTGGATCATGGCGATGAGCTGCGGGCTCGCCACCACGATGGCGATCACGGCGCCCAGGATCAGGGCTGCCGCCCGGTCCCTGGCCGGGTGACGGGCAAGCCACGGGATGAGCAGCAGGGCGGCGAGGATCGCGGCCATGACCGCGGACTCCTGGTCGACCAGGAGGCTGGCGCCGAGGACCAGGCCGAGGATGATGGCCTGCCGGCGGCCAGGACTACGGCGCAGCCGGACGGCGGCCTCCACCGTCATCGGCAGGAACAAGGTGCCCGCCACGATGTTGAGATGGGCCCAGTCCTGCTCTCCCAGCATCGAGGACAGGCCGAAGAACGCGCCGGCCGCGATCGCGCCTGCCTGCGACGGCAGCCACAGCCGGCCCACCCGGTACATCACGTAGCACAGCAGGCCGGGCATGACGATGGTCAGCAGGTTGAACGCGGCCGCGGGACCGAAGAGCAACGTGACCGGCGACATGACGAGCCCGACGAGCGGCATGGTCGTATCGAAGCCGAGCTGGATCCCGACCGGCGCGGCCATATGCGTGGTGAACCACGGGTTGCCCAGGTGGACGAGTTGATGCGCTACCCACCACAGGTCCCAGACGTAGCTGGCCACGTCCGTCGTCTCCGGCAGCTGGCCCCTGGGCAGGTACAGCGCCCGCGGCCAGGTCAGGGCGATCCCGGCGGCCAGGTAGCAGGCCAGCACGGCCAGATGCTGGATTGCCGGGCGCGCGGCCAGCGCCCGCAGCCGCCCGCCGCCGGTGCCCGCGCTTGCCGTGCCGCCGTCCGGCGCCGTGCCGCCGTCGGTTGCCATGGTGCCGGAGGCCGCCGGGACGCCGCTCGCTGCCGCGGCGTCGCCCCCGGCCGCGGCGTCGGCGGCGCTGTCGCCGGCCCCAGCTGCAGCCGGGCCTTCGAAGATCGCCGAGGCCGTGCCGGATCCGGGCCCGGCAGCGTCCGGCGGGCAGGCCGCGGCGGACGCCGGCGGGCGACGCCGGTTTCGGCCTGCTCGATCCATCAGCTCACCTTGTCCAGCGCGTCCGGGCGGATCGGCCGGGACGGCGATTATTTGGCGTCTCCCTGGCGACGAACAGTATCCCGCCGCGGCCGGCAGCCGGGCCCGCGTCTGCAGGGTTTCCGGCGCGACTTCGGGCTGCCTATGGTATCCGGCTAGCCCTGCCCGGCCCTGCAGCTGGGGAAATAGCTGGGACTCAAGGGGCACGTGCCGGTTTTCCGGCTCAGCTGCGCCGGGCATTGTCGCTCGTCGTGTCGCGCCCTGCATCTAGCAGGACGGGCAAGGGTGGCCGGCTGGCTAAGCGCGCGAGCCCCGCGAAGATGACCACCGGCCAAGCCGGAAGAGGCCGAAGCCGGCCACCGCGACCAGGGCGATCATGAAATAGAAGGCCACCACGTGAATGATCCACAGCACCACTACGACCGCGAAGACAGCGGCGATGAGCAGCATGATTAGTCGTCCCATGCTTCCAAGGTACGGCCAACCGGCGAGACATCACAACGAGCCGCCGGTGTCAGCCTGGCTACCCGGGCCGATTGCCGTCCAGCACTTCCGCGAGGGTGCGGAATGTCGGGCAGGGCCAGCGCCACATGCAACTCCGGCACCGCAGGATAGGAGCGGACGGATCGCTGGTGACCCCGCCCGCGTCCAGTGGCTGGTGCAACTCGATCAGCCGCAGCCCGAGTTCGGCGAAGCCGAGCATCTGCGCCCTGGCCTCGGCGAGAAAAGCGAGGTCGTGCGCGTTGAACCGGGCCGTGACGGGAACTACCCCGTCCCGGTTGACGAGCCGCGCGTAGTGGCTGCTCGTCTCGAGCCACGACGAGGCGCGCTGTGCGTGCCGCCGGACTGTCTCCAGGTGCTCCCGGAGCTCCCCCGCGCCCGGTTCCGGCTGGGCCGGTCCTGGCTGTACCCGGTCTGGCTGTACCCGGTCTGGCCGCGCCCGCTGCGGGTCGGGCTGATCTGGCTGAGGGCGCATCAGAGGGGCTCCCGCTCCTTCATGCATCGGGTACCCGGACAGTTTCGCGCACGAAGCCGTTCACTGGGAGCTAATTGACCTGGTGCTCTCCGTAGCCGTCTAGTCGGCAGCGCCCGCGGGCGATAGGGTGCGGCACGTGGAACTAAAGGTCTCGTGCCGGTATCAGGGCGATCACACCGTTATGTCGGTAGCAGGCGAGATCGACCTCTACACAGCCCCGCGGCTGCACTCCGAGCTGGCAGCGGCGCTGGCTGGCGGTGATCCCGTCCGGATTGTCGTGGACATGTCCGGGGTCGAGTTCTGCGACTCCACCGGCATGAATGTCCTGCTCGCCGCCCAGCGTAACGCCCGCGAAGGGGGCGGTGAGCTTGAGCTGGCCGGCCCGCGGCCCGCGATCAGGAAGATCCTGCAGGTGACAGGACTCGAGACCGTCTTCACAGTGCTCGACGACCCCGCCGCCGTAGTCGGCCAGTAGCTTCCGGCGGGCGCCGCAGCTTCCGGCCGGCGCGGCCGCGGCGGCCGGCGGGCGCGACTGATGCCTTAGCCCGGCGCGGCAGCGGTTCTCGGGCCGGCCGCCGCATGGCACTGATGCCGTCCGCAGCGGCACTAGGATCGCAGCTATGCCGCCGACCGGTGATGTTGCCGTGGTCATACCAGCAAGGAACGAGTCTGACCGGATCGGCGCGACCGTGGCCGCGGCCGCGGGGCTGCCCGGGGTGGACATCGTTGTCGTAGTCGACGACGGATCCGATGACGGGACCGCCGCCGCCGCCGAGCGCGCGGGCGCGTCGGTGATGCGGCATGCCCGTAACCGGGGAAAGGCCGCGGCGATGGAGACGGGAGCCGAGGTCATCCGGCTGCTTGAGGCCGGCCAGCGCCGGGCCTGCCCGCGGCATCTGCTGTTCCTCGATGCCGACCTGGCGGAGACCGCCGCCGAGGCGGCGCCGCTGACCGGGCCCGTCCAGGCAGGCCAGGCGGACATGACGATCGCGGTATTCAGCGACCGGGCGCGCCACGGCGGGCACGGCCTTGTCGTCGGGCTGTCCGGCTCCGGGATCATGCGGGCGACCGGGTGGCGGCCCGCCCAGCCGCTGAACGGCCAGCGCTGCCTCACCCGGGCAGCCTTCGAGGCAGCACGGCCGCTCGCACCGCGCTGGGGAGCGGAGACCGGGCTCACCATCGACCTGCTCCGCAAGGGCCTGCGCGTCACCGAGGTCGAGGTCCCGCTCGCGCACCGGGCCACCGGCACCGACTGGCGCTCGCAGCTGCACCGGGCCCGCCAGCTCGCCGATGTCGCCTGGGCGCTGGCCGCCCGGCAGCCTGGCTCGCGCGCGGCGCGGTCAGCCCGGGGATGATCAGCCAGGCCGCCGGCCCCGGTGGGCGCGGCGTCCCCCGCCTGCCCCCCGAGCGCGCGGGCCGGCTCGGGCTCGCCTTCAGCGCGGCCAGCATCGCCCTGACGTTCGCCGTCGCGGCGGCAGGCCCGTCAGTCATGGAACCGGCGCTGCCTGGCCGGCCTGGCCAGCCGCCGTGGGCCTTCGCCGCCAGCCCGTGGCCGTACCTGGTAGTCGCCATGGCGGCAGCGGCCCTGGCCGCCGGAACCGCGGGGCTGGCGCTGACTATGAGCGCGGCCCGCCGGGGCTGGTCGGTGCCGCCCCGGCTGATCCTGGCAGCGGGCATCATCGCGGCGGTGGCACTGGCGCTTGTGCCCCCGTTCGGCTCCTCTGATCACCTGAGCTATGCCGCCTACGGCCGGATGGTGATCACCGGTCACGACCCCTACACGACCACCCCGGCCGCGCTGGCCAGGCTGGGCGATCCGATCGCGCGGGCGGTGCAGGACTGGCGGACAAGCCCGTCCGACTACGGCAGCCTGGCCACGGCCGGCCAGGCGCTCGCATCCCTGATTGGCGGCACGTCGGTCCGCCTCACCGTGTTCCTGCTCTCCGTGCTGAACGTGACCGCGTTCGCGGTGACCGGGCTGCTGCTGCACCGGCTGGCCCGCGGCGACCGGGCCAGGCAACTGCGCGCAGGCCTGCTGTGGACCGCCAACCCGCTACTGCTGCAGGTGCTGGTGGCCGGCGCGCACGTGGACAGCCAGGCGATCGTCTTCGGCGTCGGCGCCCTCGCTGTCTTCGCGCTGAGAATTCCGAACGGATCCCGGCCGGCCAGTCCCGCCCGGCTGGTGCTGGCCGCCGCCGGGGCCGGTGCCCTGGTCGGTCTCGGGTTCGCGGTCAAGCCCACGATGGTGCTGATCGGCGCGGGGCTGGTGATTGCCTGCGTGGCGGGCTGGCGCCGTCAGCAGCAGAGTCACCAGCCAGCCGCCGGCGGGCCGCCCGCCTGGCGTGAGCCTGCGTTGCTGCTTGGCGGCCTGGCCGTCGGGTTCGGCCTCACCGCGGGCGCCTCCATCGCGGTCTGGGGGATCTCGTCGCTGCGCCCTGGCCTGCGGGCCGGGAGCTTCGTGTCCATCGGCTCGCCGTGGCGCGGGGTCCGCGCCGCACTCAGCCTCGCGACCGGCGAGTCGGTCGCCGAGGACGCGGTCAAGGCCGCGGCGATCGTGCTGGCCCTGGTGCTGCTGGCACTGCTGGTGCGCGCGATCCGCGGGCTGGAGCCCGCCGCCGGGCCGGCTGCCCTCCGCGCCGCGGCTGATCCGGCCGGCCGGCCGGGCGCGGTGCCCGGCACGCTTGCCTGGGCCGCGGTATTCGCCGTCGCCTTCGCCTGGCTGCTCGCCTGGCCGTACGTGCTGCCCTGGTACGACGGGCTGGGCTGGGCGCTGCTCGCGCTGCTGCCATGGTCACGGCTCGACTGGCTGCTGCTCGCCCGCACCTCGGCGCTTGCCTTCGGTTACCTGCCCGCCCGCGGGATTGCCCTGCCGGCCGGGCTGGGCTGGCTGCGCTCCGTGGTCAGGACGGGCATCACCCCGGTGATCCTGCTGGCCGTCGTCGTGGCGCTGATAGTGATGCTGTGGCCGTCCCGGCCCGCCGTGCTGCGGCCGCCAGCCGAAGGTGATCCCGCCGAGACGATGCCCGCGCGGATCATTACCTGGTAAGTTGTCCCAGGTCAGAGACTTGAATCTGCAGCGAAAATGAGCGACATGTCCTACCGGTGCGCTTACCTGGGTCCCGCTGGTACCTTCACCGAGGCCGCGCTCCGCGCGCTCGACGCGGGTGCGAACGCGGTGGCTGTGCCGTGCCAGACCATCGGTGCCACGCTGGACGCGGTCAGGACCGGTGCGGCTGAGCGCGCTGTCGTGCCGCTGGAGAACTCGGTAGAGGGCGCGGTGACCGCGACCCTGGACGAGCTCGCCACCGGCCAGAACCTGATCATCCGGGCTGAGGTGCTGCTGCCGGTTGCCTTCGCGCTGCTCGCCCGGCCCGGCACCCGGCTCGCCGACATCAAGGTGGTCAGCGGGCACCCGCAGGCCCAGGCGCAGTGCAGGCAATGGCTGGCGGCCCAGCTGCCCGATGCCGAATGGCAGCCTGCTTCGTCCAACGCCGAGGCGGCGCGGCAGGCCGCCGAGGGGCAGATCGATGCCGCCCTGGCCGGGGAGTTCGCCGCCCAGGTGTACGGGCTTGCGGTGCTGGACCGCGACATCCATGACCGGGCGGGCGCGGTCACCAGGTTCGTCGCCGTCAGCCTGCCCGGCCCGCCGCCGGCGCCGACCGGCGCGGACCGTACCTCGGTAGTCGCGTTCCTCTCTGACGACCATCCGGGCGCGCTGATGGAAATACTCAGCCAGTTCGCCGCGCGCTGGGTCAACCTGACCCGGATCGAGTCACGCCCCACCGGCGAAGGGCTCGGCAGGTACTGCTTCTCCATCGACTGCGAGGGGCACGTGACCGAGGCGCGAGTCGGCGAGGCGCTGATGGGCCTGCGCCGGGTCTGCAGTGACGTGCGCTTCCTTGGCAGCTACCCGCGCGGGGATGGCGGTCGCACGGTGGTACGGCCGGGTACCTCCGACGCCGAGTTCGCCGAAGCGCTGGCCTGGCTCGGCACGCTCCGGTAGCGCCACCCGCTACAGGTAGGGGCCGGAGCCGTGCGGCTGCTGCGCCTCTTCCTGACCGGGCACCATGCCGGGGGCCATGCCAGGAGGCAGCGCGCGGCGCATCTGCTCCAGCTGGGCGCGGGCCGCCATCTGCTGGGCGAACAAGGTGGTCTGGATCCCGTGGAACAGGCCTTCCAGCCAGCCGACAAGCTGTGCCTGGGCCACCCGCAGCTCGGCCTCGCTCGGCAGGCTGTCGTCGGCGAAGGGCAGCGACAGCCGCTCAAGCTCCTCGATCAGCTCCGGGGCCAGGCCGTCTTCGAGTTCCTTGATCGAGCTCTTGTGGATCTGCTTCAGGCGCGCCCTGCTCTTCTCATCCAGCGGGGCTGCCCTGACCTCTTCAAGGAGCTGGCGGATCATGCTGCCGATCCGCATCACCTTGGCGGGCTGCTCGACCATCTCGGTGACCGGGCGCTCCGCGCCTGCCTGGGCGGCGTCGGTCTCGACGGCCACGCCGTCGGGGCCCACCACGACCACCCTGCCCTGCTGTTCCCGTTCAGAGTTCATCTGGTCGCTCATGTGCCTAGTCTGTCCGATTTCCCGGCTGCGCCGCACTCAGGGGCCGGGATCCGGCATCGCCCGCGCCGGGCAGCGACATCCGCGGGCCCCCGGCGGCCTGAATACGGATCCCGGATCTCGGCAATCTCAGCCCGCCGGTGTCGCCGCGCGCGGCGACAGCACCCACGCGCAAGCGGTGATCCGCCCGGTGGAAAAACGGTCGCCGGATGTGCCGCCGGCGATGGTCTGGCCTAGGCTCGGCCCTAATGCACTGTTCGGTGTCCGCGGACACGCCATTCTCCCCTGAGGCGTGAGGCGAGTGACCTTGGCCAATGAGTATCAGGACCGGGCGGCCGGTGACGAGCGTGACCGGCCGGACCGCGACGCGCTCGGTGCCGAGGGCGAAGGCGGCGGGCCGGGATCCTTGCCCGCCGCAGCCGAGTCGTCAGGTCCCTCCGAGTCGTCAGGTCCCTCCGAGTCGTCAGGTCCGGCCGAGTCGTCAGGTCCGGCCCAGTCGCCGGGCTCTGCCCAGTCATCCGGTGCGGCCGGGTCCGATGGCCCTGCTGAGCCCGCGGGACCTGCTAGGCCTGTTCGGCTAGCAGAGCCAGGACTCCAGGCAGTTCCTGAGCATGGGGATGAGGCGGGAGCCAGGCCGACCGCGCCGGGCGCGGATCCCGCACCGCCGGCGCTGTCCTCGGATGCGGCCCCGCCGTCACTGCGCGGCCGCCACCTGTACGGGCAGCAGCCTCCCTTTACCCTCCGTGACTCCTTAGAACCGGAATCGCCCGGCGGCCAGCCTGCTCCCGACCCGCCGCTGGCAGCTGCCCAGCGAGACGAACGGGACGAGCGCGGCGCTGAGGCGCAGGCACAGCCCGATCCGGACGGAACCGCAGGCGCCTACGGGCCGCCGCCCGGGTTCGGTCCGCCGGGAGGCTTCGGGACGGCCCAGCCAGCACCGCCTACTCAGCCAGGCCCGTACGACCAGCCAGACCGGCCCGATCCGCCGGGTCCGTCCGACCAGCCAGGGCCGTACGACCAGCCGGGTTCTTATGACCAGCCAGGTCCTTATGATCAGCCCCGTGGTTACGATCCCGGCGAGCCGCGCGGGCCGGCCGGGGATGGCCTGCCGCCGGAGCAGTACGGAGCGGCACAGGGGCCGGAGGCATACGGACCGCCCGGAGGGTACGGTCCCGGCCACGGGTACGGGCCGGGCAATGCGCACCCGCCGCCAGATCCTTACCTCTCCGAGCAGCCCTATTTCCCGCCAGATCTGTACGACTCGGCTGATCCGTATAGCTCGGCTGATCCGTATAGCTCGGCTGATCCGTACGGCTCGGCTGACCCGTACGGCTCGCCCGGACCATCGGGTCCGGCTGACTCGTATGGTCCGGCTGGCTCTCCGGGTCAGCCCGGTTCGCCGGGCCAGCCCGCCGTCGCGGACCCGCTAGATGTGTCCGGTTCGCCCGGCCAGGCCGGTTCGCCCGGCCAGGCCGGTTCGTCCGGGCAACTCGGTCCGCCGGACCCGGCGGCGTCACGTGGCTCGCATGCGGCGGTTCAGGCTCCCGCGGCCGACCCTGCCGCATCGCCGCCAGGTACTGGTGGCGAGCCTGCGCCGGGCGCACCGCTTTCGCCGCTCCCCGAGGCGCCCATGCATCAGTCAACAACCGTGCACGTCTCAGCTGCGCAAGGCACGACGGCCGCCGCGCACGGCACGACGGCCGAGCACGGCACGACGGCCGAGCACGGCACGACGGCGGGGTACGGCATTGCGGGTGGTTACGGCGCGCCGCCCGGCCCGGCGGCAAGCCAGGGTGATGCAACCCACCCGGATCCGGTCGCCGAGTCAACCGAGAGCCTGACCCCTGAGTTCCTGCTGCCGAGCAGGCGGCGGGCACCATCGCCGGGCTGGCGCCGGGTCCTGTACCAGGCCACCGCCGGGCTGCTGCGGGTGCCCGAGTCAGCCGCGGAACTGCGCCGCCGGGACATGATCAGCCGGATCCGTACTCCCGTGGCGGGCGGCCATCACCGGGTCGCAGTGCTGAGCCTGAAGGGCGGCGTGGGCAAGACCACCACGACCGTCGGGCTCGGCGCGACGCTCGCGTCGCTGCGCGGCGACCGGGTCATCGCGGTGGACGCCAATCCGGATCGCGGCACCCTGTCCGACAAGGTCAGGCTCGAGACCGCGGCGACGGTCCGCGACCTGCTGAACGAGCGCGGCCAGATCGAACGGTACGCGGACGTGCGGGCATTCACCTCCCAAGCGCCAAGCAGGCTCGAAGTGCTGGCCTCGGACCGCGACCCGACCGTCTCCGTCGCGTTCAGCGAGGATGACTACGCCGAGGTCTCCAGGGTGCTCGAGCACTACTACTCGATCAGCCTGACCGACTGCGGGACCGGCCTGCTGCACTCGGCGATGACCGGCGTGCTGCGCCTCACGGACCAGATCGTGCTGGTCAGCTCGCCGTCGGTGGACGGCGCGCGGAGCGCGAGCGCCACGCTCGACTGGCTCGCCGCGCACGACTACGGCGATCTGGTCAAGGGTGCCGTAGTCGTGCTCTCGATCGTGCGCCCGAGCAGCAGGAGCACGGTGGACCTGGACCGCCTGGAGCAGCATTTCGCGGCCCGGTGCCGGGCGGTAACCAGGATCCCGTACGACGCACACCTGGAGGAAGGGGCCGAGGTCGAGCTTGACCAGCTGAGCCGGCCGGCTGCCGAGGCATATCTCGCGCTCGCGGCCATCGTCGGCGACGGGCTCGCCTGGCCCCGGAAGCCGGGACGGCAGGCACCGTAGTCCGCGGCCCCGGAAGCCGGGACGGCAGGCACCGGTAGCCCAGAACGCAGAATCCTGCGCTAGCGTGATCGGCACCGCGTTTCCGGCTGGAAGAGGAGTCGATGGAGCCGCTGGCCGAAGACTGGGACCGGGCCGTCGCCGTCGTCGCGCACCCGGATGACCTTGAGTACGGCGCGGCCGCCGCGGTGGCCCGGTGGACCGGCCAGGGCCGGCAGGTTACCTATCTGCTGGCCACTCGCGGCGAGGCTGGTATCGCGGGCATGCCACCTGGCCAGGCCGGCCCGCTCCGCGCGGAAGAGGAGCGCCGCGCCGCCGCCACGGTCGGCGTCAGCGAGGTCGTGTTCCTCGATCACGCCGACGGCCTGCTGGAATACGGACTGCCGCTGCGCGGCGATCTGACCGCAGCGTTCCGCAGGCTGCGGCCGCAGGTCGTCCTCACCATGAGCTTTGACCTGACCTGGGGCGACGACGGCCCGGTCAATCACTCCGACCACCGCGCGATCGGGCTGGCGGTGCTGGACGCCGCCCGCGACACCGCCAACGAATGGGTATTCCCCGAGGCCGGACCGTCCTGGCCCGGCATCCGGCATATCTACGTCGGCGGCAGCAGCAGGCCCACCCACTTCACTGACGTGAGCGCCACGATCGACGCAGGGGTCGCGTCCCTGCGCGCGCACCGGGCATACCTGGCTGGTCTCGGCGGCGAGTTCGATGCCGACAAGTTCCTCCGCGACGCGGCCAGCGCCACCGGCGGCATCGCCGGCTGCGAGTACGCGGTGAGTTTCCGCCACTACCCGGCGGGCTGAGCGGAGCGGCCGGAAACATGGTGCTACCTGCATAGCAGCAGGTATTGTCCGCAAATACGCGCTTAGTGATGCAGCGGAGGCCGCTCCAGGCGAGACTAGGAGCGGAGCCTGCGGGTGGCGCGCAGGCGCGGCCTGGAGGCCCTGAGCGCGACGACAGCCTTTGGCCGGCGAGCCACAGCCCGAGACGGTAAGGCGGGGAAGCATTGGAAGACACGTGGGCGACACGGGAGCTCCCGGTGCTGACCGCGGCAGTGGCGCTGCTCGAAGAAAGCTACATGGTCACGGTCAGCGACATCGCTGAACGGACCGGCCTGGAGCTGCCCGTGGTGGCCCGGTCGCTGGATGCGATGGACCCGACTTACGTCGATTTCCGTAAGACGATGACCGGCGGAGACCCCCGGTTCTGGTACGTGCTCAAGGTAACTCCGGCGGCCCGTGAAGAGGTCGGCCAGTGGCCGGCGCCCGCGAGCCTGATCGACCGGCTGGCGGCGGCCTTTGGCGACGCCGCCCGGCGCGAGCCGGATCCCGTCCGGCAGGACCAGCTCCGGCACGCCGGGGCGCTGCTCGGCGGCCCGGTCAGGGAAATTGCCGTGCAGGTGGCGGCTAACGTCATGGCCCGCTCGGCCTGGATCAGCTGACCTGCTTTTCCGCCGAGAGGAGCCCGGGGAGCTGCCATGCCGGACCGCCAGGTCGCCGACCTCACGGCGCTCGCCGATCTCTGCACGCCCTGGTGCATCCGGGTAGCCGCGACCCTGCGGATCGCCGACCTGATCGGGGTGGGCACAGCCGACGTGCGGGACCTCGCCGCCCGCGCCGGCTGCGATGCGGACGCCCTGGACAGGGTGCTCAGGCACCTGGTGAGCAAGGGCGTGTTCGAGCAGTCCGCCCCGGGGACGTTCGGGCTCAACGAGGCTGCCGAGGAGCTGCGGGGCATATCCCTTGGCTACGACCTGGATGGCATCGGCGGCCGGATGGCGCATGCGTGGGGCAGCCTGCTCGGCGCCGTGCGGACCGGGCGGCCCGCCTATCACGAGATCTTCGGCCTGCCATTCTGGGAGGACCTGAACGCCCACCCCGACGTCGCGGCAAGCTTCGACCAGCTGATGGGGGTGGCCGGCCATGGCCCGCCTGACCCGCGGATCCTCCTCAACGATGACTGGGCGCCAGTGCGGTCCGTGGTCGACGTCGGCGGCGGAACGGGCGCGCTGCTGGCCGAGATTCTCCGGGCCCGGCCGGGGATACGCGGCATCCTGGTGGACCTGCCCAGCACGGTGACCCGGTCGGCCGACGTATTCCAGGCGGCCGGCGTCGCCGCGCGGGTCACCGTGGCGGGACAGAGCTTCTTCGACCCGCTGCCGGCCGGAGCCGACCTGTACCTGCTGAAAAACGTGCTCGCCGACTGGCCCGACCGCGAAGCGACGGCGCTGCTGACCCGGTGCGCCGAGGCGGCGCGCCCAGCGGGCCGCGTCGTGATCCTGGGCGGCGTCTCGGCCGGCGAGCACGGCGAGGCATCCCCGGAATTGCTGATGATGGTGCTGGTGGGCGGCAAGGACCGCACCGTGCGCGAGTTCGGAGCGCTCGCGCGGCAGGCAGACCTGGAGATCAGCACTGCCGGGCGGCTGCCGTCCGGGCGCTTCGCCGTCGAGTGCCGCCCGGCGGGAGGGCACGCGTGGCCCGCGTCCTGACGCCGGCCAGTTGCCGGATCGGCCTGGCCTGCCCGCGATGGCCGGCCCCAGGGCCTTAGCCGCCCGCGGGCGCCAGCCGGCAGTAGCAGGATGAGAAGATCGGCACGTCGGCGTGCGCGCCGGCGATCCTGAGCTGCTCGCCGATGAGGCCCGCCTGCTCGTGCTTCCCCAGCCGCGTCAGGCATTCGTGGTAGCCGTGCAGGCTCCAGACGTTGCGCGGATGCTGGCAGGCCCGGGCCAGGGTGTCATCAAGCCCGAGGTCGGCCCGGTAGACGGCCTCGGCGTCGGCGACCCTGCCCTGCTCGAGCAGCAGCGCGCCATAGGCATGCCGGGCCGGCTGCATCCAGGCCCACGGCTCGTCGTAGGCAAGCCCGTCGTCGAGATCAATGGCGCGGCGCAGGTGCGCGAAGGCGACGTCGTAGTTTCCCTTGCGGTACTCCAGTTCGCCGTCCAGCATGGCGGCGGCCACCTGCAGGATGTCACCGCAGGTGTTATTGAAGACGGTGCGCGACGCGGGCACGCGCCGGGCGGCGTCAGCGAGCAGCCCGCGATGCTCCGCCGCCGCCGCGATGCGCCCGGTGGCCGCGCAGGCGATGCCCTTGGCGTAGTGCATCATCGCCGTAGTGACGCAGTACAGGTCCGGGTCACCTGGCAGCGGCGCGCTGATGATGTCCTGCCAGCGCCCGAACCGGATCAGCGCGTGCATCTTCATCGGGACGAATCCCTCGAGCCAGTCCGCCATCGGCGGGACCGGCACCCGGAGCAGCTCCTCCGGGATCGCCGCTGCCAGCAGGTCCGCGGTCGCCAGCGCGGTCTGCGCCTGCCCGAGGAACATCGCGCCGTAGATCTTGAAGTGGTAGTTGTGCGCCCGGTACACGGTGTACAGGTTCATCGCGCCCTCCCGCGCGACGAACTTCTCGTCGGCGGCGATCGCGGCGGTGTTGGAGGACACCACCTGGCGGTAATCCCCGCAGAGCACGTCGAGATGCGTCGGCATGTGCCGTAGGTGGCCGGCGTCCGGCACCAGGTCGCGGAGCAGGTCACCGGCCCGCAGTGCGTCCTCCGGCCGGGCGGACATCTCCATCAGGTGGATGTACATGTGCAGGATGCCGGGGTGCGCTTCGCCGCCGTCGCGTGCCAGTGCCCGCTCCAGCACCTCCCTGGCCTCGACCGTGCGTGCCCCGTTCGCCGGCTCCCCGGTCGCCAGGTCCCATAGCGCCCACGGGGTCAGGTTCATCAGCGCGTCAGCGAACAGCGCGGCGACGTCGGGATCGCCTGGATGCGCCCGGTAAGCGTCGCGCATGGCGTCGGCGTACCCGACGTTCCAGGCCGAGCAGTCCGCGGCGGGCTCGGCGGCCGGATACCGGGCGGCGAGGGCATGCACGAGTGCCTGTTCCACCGCCGATGCGCCGGGCGCCCGGCTGGCCGGCCGCGGCCGCGGCGTCGTAGGCGCGGGAGACGGACGAGGACAGGTCGGCCGGGTCGAAATCCTCCCAGGACTTGTTGTAATTCGGGCCCAGCGCGTAAGCCAGTCCCCAGTAGGCGAGCGCGCAGTCAGGGTCATCGGCGATCGCGCGGGTGAAGCAGCGCACCGCTTCCTCGTGATTGAACGCGTAGGTCCACAACAGGCCGCGGGTAAACCAGGCGCGGGCCGCCGCCGAGGAGGTCGTCACCTCGCGCGCGTAACTGCCAAGGTCGTAGTCGTAGTCAGGCACCGGCAATCTCCTCCCCGGCCTCGCCCCGGTCAGCTCGCGCGGCACAGTCACGATGCTCCCACCGCCGGCCCGGCAGTAGCTCGGCCGGCATAGCCCCTACCCTGTGTTGCCAGGATCTTCCTGCTTGTCCCCGCTCAGCCCCGCGCCGCTCTGGGGTGGGAACCGCTCGTCACCGGCGTGGGCGTCGGGGCTGGTGCCCAGCGTGGTAGCCGCGATCATCTTCGGGCTGCTCAACGTGTGGGTGCTGCTGGTGGAAATCCTGCGCTGATGACGCAACAGCCAGAGCGGCCGGAAGGGGCGGCGCAAATGAGGAATTCCGCTCCGCCGCGGCCAGGCGGCGCCGCCATCTCAGCCCACCGGGGCGGCAGCGAGGGCGTGCCCGCGGGGACGTACCAGGCGTACCGGACGGCGGCAGGCACCGGCGCCGAGTACGTCGAGTTTGATATCCGGCGTACCGCCGACGCGCAGCTGGTCACGCACCACGACGCGTCGACGTGGTCGTGACCGACCGGCCCGGGCATGCGGCCATGCTGCGGGACCGGCTGGGCCGTGCTCGTTCTAAATCCTAGGATGACCGGGTGAGCGCGGATGAGGTGACGGTAGGCGGCCGGCGGCGCCGGGTCCCTGCAGGCGCGCGACCCGGCAGCGCCGGCCCGGATGCCCCGGCCGCGGGGGCCACGGCCCGGGGCGGCCCGGTGCCGCCGATGCCCGGCAGCGCATTCTGGGGCTGGGCCGGACCCTTGCTGGTCACGCTGTTCGGCGCGTTCCTGCGGTTCAGCCGGCTCGGCATGCCGAAGGCCGTGATCTTCGACGAGACCTACTACGCCGGCGACGCCTGGGCCATCCTGCAGCACGGCGTCGAGATCAACCACGTGAAGAACGCCAACGCGCTGCTAGTCCAGGGCAGCACCCACATCCTGGCCGGCACGCAGGGCGAGCTGGTCGCCCATCCGCCGCTCGGCAAGATCATGATCGCCGCCGGGGAATGGCTGTTCGGGCTGACGCCGTTCGGCTGGCGGTTCTCGGTAGCGCTGATCGGCTCGCTGTCGATCCTGCTGCTGGCCCGGATCGTGCGGCGGATGACCCGCTCCACCCTGCTCGGCTGCGTAGCCGGGCTGCTGATGGCGCTGGACGGCCTGGAATTCGTGCTGAGCCGCACCGCGATCCTCGACATCTTCGTCATGTTCTGGGTGCTGGCTGCCTTCGGCCTGCTGGTGATCGACCGGGACCGGACGCGGGCCCGGCTGGCCGCGGCCGTCCCGGCCGCCGGACCGGACGACACGGGCGGCCCCGGCCTCGGCATCCGCTGGCTGCGGATCCTGGCCGGGGTATGCCTGGGCTGCGCGACGGCCTGCAAGTGGAGCGGCATCTGGTTCATCCCGGCCTTCGGCGGCCTGGCCGTCGCGTGGGACCTCGGCGCGCGGCGGGCGGCCGGGTACGGCCGCCGCCTGTCCGGGGTGCTGCGCAGCGACGCCGGGTGGCTGCCGCTATGGTGCGGCCTCGTCCCGGCCGCGGTGTACGTCGCGTCGTGGGCCGGCTGGTTCGCGACCCCCTACGGCTACAACCGGACCGGCACCGCGTTCAGCAGCCACCACCAGCACACCTCCACCATCGCGGCCTGGCTGGCCTACAACAAGTGGATGCTCCAGTTCGGCCTCAGCCTGGCGGCCCAGCCGGGCCAGCAGCCCTACAAATCGAACCCGCTGGGCTGGCTCGTGCTGACCAAGCCGATCGCCTTCTATTCCGCGTGCCTGCCGCCGACTAGGACATGCGGGGCAGTCGGGACCACCGAGCAGGAGGTGCTCGCGATCGGCACGCCGGTGATCTGGTGGGGCGCCGTCGCGGCCATACTGGGCTGCCTGGCCTGGTGGCTCACGCGGCGGGACTGGCGGGCCGGGGCGGCGCTGCTCGGCCTCGCCGCGGGATGGCTGCCCTGGATCTGGTTTTACTTCCATGACCACCGCATCGAGTTCTATTACTACGCGGTGGTCTTCGAGCCGTTCCTGATCATCGCCATCACCCTGTGCCTGGGGATGATCATCGGCCCGGCCCGCGCCTCGCCCGCCCGGCGGGCGGCAGGGGCCGTCGCGGCCGGCGCCTACCTGCTCGCCGTCCTGGTGAACTTCGCCTACCTCTATCCGGTGCTGGCCGACAAGGTCCTGCCGTATACGTCCTGGCTGTCCCGGATGTGGTTCCGCAGCTGGATCTGACCGGCGGAATCGCGCTCACGGCCGCGTCCGGCGGCAGGCAGCGTGTCAACCCAGCCGGCGCCCGGCGCGTCCTATAGATAGTCGGCAGTGTCTCCACATATCCGGAGAGTGGCTGGCAAAGTCGGAAAACTCATATTCTGACCTGCCGCCTGCCGGTCCGTAAGTACCGGAAAGGGACAATGCATGAAAGCACCTGCCATGAGGATTGCGCTGGCTGTCACGGCGCTTGCCGGACTTGGCCTGACGGCCGGCGTAACTGCTGCGAGCGCTGCCACTCACCCGGCTGCCGCCGACCACCACCACTTTCACGGCGGTCACGAAGGTCTCCGCGCATCCGGACAGCGGCGTCCAGGGTGACAACTGGGCGAATGATAATTTCACCCGCACGGCGACGATCAAGCGCGGGGCCGAGGTCTCTGTCTCCAATTGCCCTGGGTCGGGTACGGGCAAATGCTATTTCTACACCGGCACGCTGTCGGACTCGGGCACGTTCGCCTCGGTGGCCGGCGTGGCGTCGCCGCGAACCGCGGCGTTGCTTGACCAGTCGCTCACCGGGACGTTCGCGGGCGGCAGCACGAGCATCGAGTTCTGGTCCTCGTGGAAGACCCCGAACGTCGCCGATGTGCCGAAGACGGTCAGCGGTCCGGTGTCCGGCCGGGAGACCTCGACCGACTGGGTCGAGCAGTTCTTCGGCGCCGGCGCGGTGTTCAACTCGGCCGCGAACCCGGCCGGGCCCGGCAACGTGCCGGCCAGCCGGACCTGGGGAAATGGTCGTGGAAGTACACGCTGAACTTCGGGTCGAACAAGGCGTGCCCGAACGACGCCTACCAGTGGGTCGACTCCGCCACTAACGGCGGCGGGAGCGTGCCTGGCGACGGCAACATCCTGACCCCGAACGCGAGCGACTGCACCTGACCTGCCGCTGAGCGCGCTAGGGCCGCCCCGTTCCCTGCCTGGTGAAGGCAGCGGAACGGGGCGGTTTTAGGCTTGGCCGGACGTTCACAGCAGATGACGCGATCCGGGAGCCGACCCTGACCAGCAACGAGCCCGCCGCCAGCCAGCCCACGGCCAGTCACCTCTCGAAGGAGGGCCTGGCCCGGCTGCATGACTCGATGGCCGCTCATGTCGCGGCCGGCCGCATGCCGGGGCTCGTCGCGCTGGTGGCCTGCGGCGGTGAGGTGCACGTCGACGCCATCGGCTCGCCGTCCTTCGCCAGCGACGCTGCCATGGCCCGCGACGCCATCTTCCGGATCGCCTCGCTCACCAAGCCCGTCACCGCCGCCGCCACGATGTCGCTGGTCGAAGAAGGCGTCCTTCGCCTCGGCGAGCCGGTCGACGAGCTTCTGCCGGAACTGGCCGGCCGCCGCGTCCTGCGGGCCATTGACGCCGAGCTCGACGACACGGTGCCTGCCAGCCGGCCGATCACCCTGGAAGACCTCCTCAGCTTCCGGCTCGGCTTCGGCTCCGTGATGGTTCCGCCCGGCAGCTACCCGATCCAGCGGGCCGAGGCCGAGCTGGGGCTGCAGAGCATCGGCGGCCCGCCATGGCCCCCGGTGGCTCACGATGCCGACAGCTGGATCGGTGCCCTCGGGTCGCTGCCGCTCATGTGCCAGCCGGGTGAGCAATGGCTCTACAACACCTCCGCTCAGGTGCTCGGGGTGCTGCTGGCGCGGGCATGCGGCAAGGACCTGGAGTCAGTGCTGCGTGAGCGCATCTTCGAGCCGCTCGGGATGACCGACACCGGGTTCACCGTCCCGGCCGGGAACCTGAGCCGGCTAACCACTGCGTACCAGCCCGATCCTGAGAGCGGCGAGCTGTCGGTCCTCGACGATGCCGCCAGCAGCTGGTGGAGCACGCCGACCTCGTTCCCGGACGGGAGCGGGTGGCTCGTCTCCACCATCGACGACTACTGGTCATTCGTCTCGATGATGCTGGCCGGAGGCACCGGGCGGGGCGAGCGCATCCTGTCGCCGGCGACGGTCGCGCTCATGACGACGGACCGGCTCACGTCGTCACAACGGGCCGCCGCCGCGTTGTTCCTCGGCGAGCACGGCGGATGGGGCCTGGGCCTGGCGGTGCCTGCGGTCGGCTCGCCGGACCTGCCCCTCCCGTGCGGCATCGGCTGGGACGGCGGTACCGGCACCACGTGGCGCTCCGGCCTCAGCAGCGGCGTCACCGGGATCTTGTTCACCCAGCGCGCGGTCACGTCACCGGTGCCTGCTCGGCATGTCGGCGACTTCTGGGCCGGCATCAACGCCGCCACCGCAGGCTGCTGAGCCATGGGGGTGCGAGCGTGCGCGTAAGCGGGGCATTAGTCCGCGGGCTGATTGTGCTCGGGTGCGCGGCTACCGCGCTCATACTCGGATACATCGGCCTGCACGCGTACGTGTTCTCTCCGCAGGGGAAGATGCTGGGCCGCTCCTGGGCGGACATCCTGTTCGCCGACGTGCAGCTGTTCGTGCTGCAGGCGCCATTAAATGGCCCGGGCCCGTTCACGGTCTCGCTGCAGATCGCTCGCTTCCTCGCGCCAGCTGTCACGATCCTGGCCGCAGTCGAGGCGCTGCGGGTGCTGCTCAGCGAGCAGCTGCGCAGCTGGAAGGCCGCCAGCGCATCAGGGCACCCGATCGTGACCGGCGATGGTCCCGCTGCGCTCGAGCTATCCCGCCAACTGCGCGTCAGCCACCGCAAAGTCGTGCTGGTCTGCACCACCGAGGCCGCGGCGGCCCAGGCACGGCTATACCGCTTGCTCGACGTGTCCGGCGACCCGACGGACACGGCCACGCTGCGCGCGGCCGGGCTCCGCCGCGCGAACGAGGTGTACGCCTGCACCGATCACAGCACTACCAACGCCGCAACCGCGCTGCGGGCGCTGGAGATCTCACGGAAACGCCGCCGCCCGCTGGCCACCTACGCGCAGGTCCGCGACGCAGAGATCTGCGCGGCACTGCGGGCTCGGCGCATCGGTGCCGAGGGTGACACGCGTTTTCGCCTCGACTTCTTCTCCATCGAGGAAGTGGCCGCCAAGGAGCTGCTTGACCAGCACCCGCTGCCGGACGCGAACGACACCGCCGCGCGGGTGGTGATCGTCGGCTTCGGCTGGCTGGGTCACGCCGTGCTCCGCGAGATCGCACGGCGCCGGAAGCCTGGCGGACCGCCGGTCACCGTGCTGGTCCAGGACGATAACCCCGATGACGCGCGCAGTTTCGTCAAGCGATTCGCACCGGTACGCGAGAATTGCGTGGTTAGCGTCGAGGACCGGACGACACCAGTAGCGCTCGCCGATGACGCGCCCACGCTGATGCTCATCTGCTTGTCCGACAACGAAGAGGCCCTGAGTGCCGGGCTGACCGCGGCTCATTCCGTGGCCGACCGGTCTGACCGGGTGGTGATCTGCATGGGCGAGCCGACGCCCTTCGACTCGGTCCTTACCGGCGACAAAGCCTTGCTGGACGATGTGGAAGGACGCCTGACCGTGTTCGACGTGCTGGAGGAGGCGTGCATGCCGAGCCTTATCAGGGCCGACCTCAATGACCGGCTCGCCCGGGCGATCCACCAGGGTTACCTTCAGACGTGCGCGGCCCAGGGAGACTCACCGGAGCGCAACGAGTCCATGCGGCCCTGGGAGGATCTGCCGGATCATCTCCGGCTGTCCAACTTCGCCCAGGCCGCGCACCTCGGCGCCAAGCTGAGCAGGATTCACTGCGTCATCACACCGGAATCCGACCCGCCCCATGACTTCGCCTTCACCGACGCCGAGATCGGTGAACTGGCTGAGATGGAGCATGTGCGCTGGGCACTGGAGCGGCGGGCACTTGGCTACGTGCGCGGGCCGGAACGGGATGCCCGGCATCACCCCGACCTAGTGGACTGGGAGCAGCTCAGTGACCGGGCCAAAGACAGAGACCGCGATGCCGTCCGGGGGATCCCGGCGATGCTAGAGCTGGCTGGGTTCCAGATACTCCGCCTCCGGCCGACGCCCATCTCGCCGACGGCGCAGGATTCCCGGTAGCAGGCTCAGCGCCGGAGAACGCCCCGCCGCTGCTGTTCATCCACGGCGGCCCCGGGCAGGGGTGCTACGACTTCATGCAAGCGCAAGGCAGTCGGCTTGCTCGGAGCCTGCGGGTCATCGGGATGGATCAGCGCGGCGCGGTGCGGTCCGAACCGCCGCCGGCCGAGCCCGCGGGGTTCATGACGAAGCCGCCAGCGCCTTAAGCATCACCTGCTGGTGACTTACGGCACGCCACCGCGAGCGAGCGCGGTGCCGGTGATGATGACCAGCAACAGCACGGCGATGACGATCACGGCCACGACGAAGATCCGCAGTGCCCGGTGCCTGCGGGTTGGCGGGCCAGGCTGGCGATAAGGGGCACCTCGGTACGCGGGCGGGAGATGGGACATAGGAGCCTCTTTTCACGCGGGCCTCCCAGCGGGCGCCGACGGCGCGGACTGGGGAGCACCCGGCATCGCCCGATTGTAAGTCGCGTGCCCTGCGCGGGGAAGCGCAGCGGAGGCCGGAAATAGCAGGCATGCGCCGGACCGAGGCGTTGCTAGCCGCTGGCCGTTCGGCGCATGGATGTCATTAGGAATGGGGGCGGGACCGTCTGGGTCCTGTTAGCGGGGGCTGTCTGATGTGCCCCGCGCGGTTGACTTGTGCCGTCGCCCGGTCCAGATCCGGGGGGAGGCGCTGTGGTGGCTGGCTTCGCCGGGCCTGTAACACAACGCAGGAGGTGCCACAGATGGCTCGGTATCTGAACCGGGACGGCGCTGCTATCGCGGCCGCGCTGGCGGCGCCGCTCGTGGTCGTGGCGGTTCTGCTCCCGTTCCGCGCGAGTTGGTCGAACACCAATGTTGCTCTCCTCCTGGTGGTGGCCGTGGTCGCGGTCGCAGCCCTCGGGAACCGCGTCGCCGGCGCGCTGGCGGCAGTGTCGGCCGCCGCGTGGTTTGACTTTTTCTTCACCCGGCCGTTCGAGCGGTTCACGATCGCCAAGCCGGCGGATGTCACGACTGCCGTCCTGCTGCTGCTGGTGGGCCTGGCCGTGTCTCAGCTGGCTGCCCGCGCCCGGCGCCTGCAGGTGATCGCCATAACCGACGCCGGCTACCTCGCGCAGATCCACGACACCGCCGAGCTGACCCAGACAGCCAGGTCACCCGATGCGGTCGTCGATCACGTTAAGCAGCAGCTCACCGGCCTGCTGGACCTGCAAGCATGCCGGTTCGAGTACGGATCCCTGCTCGGCCATCCGCCACGCCTGGAGCCAGACGGCACCGTGATGGCCGGTCAGCGCCGCTGGAACGTCGAGCTAGCAGGACTGCCCGAAGATGAGATCGAGCTACGCACATTCGGCAACGGCCAGTTCTACGGCCGGTTCATGCTCCAGCCCAAGCCGGGCTCCAGGCCATCCCTGCAAGCGCGCCTGGTCGCAGTGACGCTGGCCGATCAGGCCGGGCGCGCGCTAAGCAACACCTAGCAGGCCCCGGGCCGAGCGCAGGGCAGCAGCTTGACCCGACTTGTGACGCGGCTGCGGATCACCGCGCCGGACCATCACGCCACCCACCAGATGGCATGATTCACTCCGTGCGCCTGCTACGGACGACGTCGAGGTCCTCATGACACGGACGCGAGTGCCTCCGGTGCTCGTCACCGGAGCGACCGGCCGGGTTGGGCGCGTCGTAGTCGACCTGCTAATAGACGCGGGCGTGCCGGTCCGCGCCCTCACGCATCGCTCCGAGGCGGCGGCGGCGCTGCCAGCGAACGTCGAAGTCGTCACCGGCGACCTCACCGTGCCCGAATCGCTCGACGCAGGACTGCGAGGTGTCAGTGCCGTCTTCCTCGTCTGGACCGCCCCGCCGGCGACTGCTCCGGCAGTTGTCGAGCGTCTCGCAGCCCACGCGCGGCGCGTCGTCTTTCTCTCATCACCGCACCAGACCCCGCACCCGTTCTTCCAGCAACCGAATCCAATGGCGGTGCTGCACGCCGATATTGAGCGGCTCATCGCGGCCGCCGGGCTCGAGTCGACGATCATCCGGCCGGGGATGTTCGCGTCGAACGCGTTGTCCTGGTGGGCGACCGCGATTCGCGCCGACGGTGTTGTCCGGTGGCCTTACGGCGCTGCCGAGACAGCACCAGTCGATGACCGCGACGTGGCAGCCGTCGCGGCGCGGACCCTGTATCAGGACGGGCATGCTGGAGGCGACTATGTCCTCACTGGCCCCCAGTCACTGAGTCAGGCAGAGCAGGTGAGCATCATCGGTGACGTCTTGGGGCGCCGGATCAAATTTGTCGAGTTGTCGCCGGACGAGTTTCGAAGCGAGACGGAGGGAAGCTGGCCGCGCCCGGTCGTGGACATGCTGCTCGCCGCGTGGGGCGCAACGATGGGAAGGCCGGCGTTCATCACCTCTACGGTGTTCGACGTCCTCGGATCGGCGCCGCAATCGTTTCGCCAGTGGGTCGCCGAGCACGCCACCGCGTTTATGGAAGGTCCAACCTCATCGAGTTGACCTTCGCCACGGTCAGGCACCGGACTAAGGTCACCAAGGGCTCGGCTCCAAGGCCGCCTGGATCGCCATGGCATTCAAGCTGATCGAGGCCGCCCAGGAACGCTGGCGGCCCCGCACCACAGTCGGCAGGGGCGTTCTTGGCTACGCTCGCGTAAGTTCGAGCACCGGAATGGTGCGGATTCCAGCGGTCTGGCGTGCGTATTCGGCAAAGCCCGGGTAGCGCCGCGCTTGCTCGTCGTAGATGCGGTCGCGTTCAGCACCGGTCAATTCGCGGACGGTCACCTTGTATGTCCCGGTTCCGCGTTCGATGCTGCCGTCACCGGCGGCGGTCAGGTTGCGGTACCAGTCGGGGCTGGCGGGTGCTCCTGCCTTGGTGGCGAAGACGTAGATGATGCCCGGCCCGGTGTCGTGCGGGAGGTACATCACCGGGTTGACGTACTCCCGCCCGCTCTGGCGGCCGCGGTGATGCACCAGGACCAGCGGAGCGCCCTCGAAGTTCCCGCCGACCCGGCCCTCGTTCGCCCGGAAATCCGCGATGATCCTCGCGTTCCAGTCGAGCGTGTCGCTCATGTCGGACTCCTGTCGTTCACGGTCCCGGGGCATGCGCCGGGACGGCGCGACGCCGGACAACCTCGCGGTCGTGCCTTAAGCAGCCCCGTCGAGGTTCCAGCCCCACGAGACCTCTCCTCATCTCGACTGCTTGCTTGCGGAACCAGTACGCGAAACAAACAATACGTGCCGTGGCCCTTGTTCCAGCGGCCGAGACGACCGGCGGAAACGTCCCTACTCTGTTGACAACAACAGCGGCCCCGGTCGGCGCGGTGAACGCCAAACCGGGGCCTGACCGAGACGGAGCCTCGGCTATGCCCCGCTGGCTACGACTGGCGGGGCGTCTTGCTGCGCCGGAGGCGGGCGGCATTTTGCAGCAGGGCAGGAGAATGGCTGGCCCGCCGGGCGGCGGGCCAGCCATTTCGATGGAGGCAGTTACGGCACGGATACCGGGCCGCGTGCGCGGATGACGGTCTGGATGGCGATCGGCCTGTTGCCGCACCCGCTGGAGGTGTGGCGGGAGACCACCAGGACGCGGACCCTGAAGCGGCCGTGGCCGCTGATGCCGGCGTACCTGCCGGTGCCCTTGCTGAGCTTGTACGTGCCGCGCTGGTGGACCACGCCCGCGCAGGTCACCTTGCTGAAGTGCTGGCGGCTGTGGGTGACCTTGTGCGTGACGCGGAAGCTGCCGCCGGGGAACGTGAAGGTGTCTCTGGTGTTGCTGGTCGATGTGTCGATGCCGCTGGCGTTGAACGCCCCGTAGGCGGCCACCCTGCTCCTGGTGCCAGACAGCGAGGCGGACACGGCCTGGAAGTGCTCCCTCCCGCTGATGGCCGCATGCGGGCTGGCCGGGTGGCTGACCGCGGCTGGGCGGCTGCTGGCGGCCGGGTGGCTGGCTGAGGCCGCGGCCACTCCGACTCCCGTGATCATCGTGACGGTGGCGGCCGCGCCAATCAGCGCGGCGAGTGTCTTGCGCATTACTGTCTCCCTTCCCGGAGGTATCGGCGGGGAGCATTCAGAGTTGCGCGTGCGGTCGGCGATGTCGAGTGTTATGGCACCCGGTTAGCAAAGTGTGGCCATCATGCCTCCGCCGTTTTGCAGGCTGGGAGGCGTGGAAGGGCATCAGCAGCCTGTGGCATGCACGGCGGGCATGCACCCAGGATCAGCCCGCCCTCGGCGAGGAAGCGACCGACCTGGCCGACCAGATCCACCGCGCCGAGGCTCTCCCTCCGGCGGCGAACATCCTGGCCAGGGGTCATGTTCCTGATGATCTCCACAGCGAGGTGCTGGGCAGCAGGCTGGTCGAAGGGGCTGGACCGTGAACGGGTATTCCCCGGATGTTCCCCCGGGAGGCCATTTGAGCCGCTGTTCCCCGGCGCGGTAGCTCAGACGGCCAATTATCCGGAGTTCATGCAGGTGAGCGGAGGGTGTGGGATTCGAACCCACGATGAGACTCACGCCCCATAGCGGTTTTCAAGATCGCTAGTGTCGCTTCGCCGTCTGCGGTGCTGACCTGGCCTGTTGATGACCTGCTGGTCAGCCAATCGCAAGATCATCCCGCGTATATCCCGCGGGCTCAAGGTCGATTGCATTCCGGCCTGTCCGTGATCGTGAGTTGGCCATGTTCACCACCTCATGGGGCACCCTGCATTTCGGGCAGGATCGAGGCGTGTCTCTCCGGTTGGTGTTACCAGTTCCTGCTGTCAAGATGGATGTGATGCCCGGTCTCCAGAGGGAGAAAGTCATGATCGCCGCAACTGATACCGGCCCGGTGCCGATGCGGGCCAGTAAGGCTGTTGGGCTTATGGACGGCGACGACCTTTCCGCGTTCATGGTGCTGGAGGAACTGGAGGGGGATCGCCACCTCGTGATCGGTGTCGGCGATGCCGAGGCCTGCGACCTCGACGCCAGCCTGCAGGGCCTGCAGTGGGATCGTCCCACGACCTACGAGTTCACCGCGGCGCTGGTGCGCAACCTCGGCGGCCGCGTGCGGGAAGTCCGGCTCGACCGGATAGTGGAGGGCGCTTATGCGGCCACTGTCGAGGTCGAAGGCCCGCGCGGCGTGGGACTGGTGGATGCCCGGTCCAGCGATGCGCTCAACCTCGCGGTCCTGACCCAGGCTCCGGTCTTCGCCGCGCCGGAGATGCTGGCCGACTGCATCGGCCGGCAGGAGGCTGATACCGCTGAGGCTGCGCTGCTCCAGCGCGCTATTGCCGCAGGCCCGATGGCTGTCCGCAGAGCGGATCGATAGCTCAGCA